>NZ_CP092411.1:0-1167500 GCF_022836895.1 Pseudomonas palleroniana
ACTGGCCCTGCTCCGGGGCTACGACGCGGCCCTGGCTGTCGGTCTGGATCTGGAACTGCTCGAACCACGGCGCCGGGCTTGGACGGAAACCGAAGGCGATGACCACGGCGTCGGCCGGGATGATTTCTTCGGAACCCGGGATCGGCTCGGGACTGCGACGGCCACGGGCGTCCGGTTCGCCAAGACGCGTCTCGACCACCTTCACGCCTTCGACGCGATCTTCACCGACAATCGCAATCGGCTGGCGGTTGTAGAGGAACTTCACGCCTTCTTCCTTGGCGTTCTTCACCTCTTTGCGCGAGCCCGGCATGTTGGCTTCGTCACGGCGATAGGCACAGGTCACCGACTTGGCGCCCTGGCGGATCGACGTACGGTTGCAGTCCATCGCAGTGTCGCCACCGCCCAGCACTACGACCTTCTTGCCTTTCATGTCGACGAAATCTTCCGGCGACTTTTCAAAGCCCAGGTTGCGGTTGACGTTGGCGATCAGGAAGTCCAGAGCGTCGTAAACGCCTGGCAGGTCCTCACCGGCAAAGCCGCCCTTCATGTAGGTGTAGGTGCCCATGCCCATGAACACGGCATCGTATTCTTCGAGCAGCTGCTCCATGGTCACGTCTTTGCCGACTTCGGTATTGAGACGGAACTCAATGCCCATGCCGGTGAACACTTCGCGACGGTTGCTCAGTACGGTTTTTTCCAGCTTGAACTCGGGAATACCGAAGGTCAGCAGGCCGCCGATTTCCGGGTTTTTGTCGAACACCACCGGGGTCACGCCACCACGCACCAGCACGTCGGCGCAGCCCAGGCCAGCAGGGCCGGCACCGATGATGGCGACACGCTTGCCGGTCGGCTTGACCTTGGACATGTCCGGACGCCAGCCCATGGCGAACGCGGTGTCGGTGATGTACTTCTCCACCGAACCGATAGTGACTGCGCCGAAGCCATCGTTAAGGGTGCACGCGCCCTCGCACAGACGGTCTTGCGGGCACACCCGGCCACACACTTCCGGCAGGGTGTTGGTCTGGTGCGACAGCTCGGCGGCGGCGAGGATGTTGCCCTCGGCCACCAACTTGAGCCAGTTGGGAATGAAGTTGTGCACCGGGCACTTCCATTCGCAATACGGGTTACCGCAACCCAGGCAGCGATGGGCCTGGTCGGCCGAGTGCTGGGGTTTGAAGGGTTCGTAGATTTCCACGAACTCTTTCTTGCGTTGACGCAACAGTTTCTTCTTCGGATCTTTGCGCCCGACATCGATGAACTGGAAGTCGTTATTCAGACGTTCAGCCATGTTAAAACCTCATCAAACTCTTCAGGCGCATATCACTGCGGGTTGGCACGGATGCTGGAAAGCAACGATTTCAGGTTGGCAGCCTTGGGCTTGACCAGCCAGAAACGACGCAGGTAGTCATCGAGGTTCTCGGCGAGGTTACGACCCCATTCGCTGCCGGTTTCCTCAACGTACTCGTCCAGCACGTGTTGCAAGTGGTTCCGGTAGGACTCCATGGCTTCGCCGCTGATCCGCTGGATCTCGACCAACTCGTGGTTGACCTTGTCGACGAAGGTGTTGTCCTGGTCGAGCACGTAGGCGAAGCCGCCGGTCATGCCCGAACCGAAGTTGTAACCGGTCTTGCCCAATACCGCGACGAAGCCCCCGGTCATGTACTCGCAGCAGTGATCGCCAGTGCCTTCCACCACGGTGTGGGCACCCGAGTTACGCACAGCAAAACGCTCGCCGGCGGTACCGGCGGCAAACAGCTTGCCACCCGTGGCACCGTACAAGCAGGTGTTGCCGACAATGGCACTGTCCTGGGTCTTGTAGACGCTGCCTTTGGGCGGAACGATCACCAGCTTGCCGCCGGTCATGCCCTTGCCCACGTAGTCGTTGGCGTCGCCTTCCAGGTACATATGCAGGCCGCCGGCGTTCCACACGCCAAAGCTCTGGCCTGCCGTGCCCTTGAAGCGGAAGGTGATCGGCGCTTTCGCCATACCCTGGTTGCCGTGCTTGCGCGCGATTTCGCCGGAGATGCGTGCGCCGATGGAACGGTCGCAGTTGCAGATATCCAGCGCGAACTCACCACCGCTGGCGTCATTGATCGACGAAGCGGCCAGCTCGACCATCTTCTCGGCCAGCAGGCCCTTGTCGAACGGCGGGTTGCGGTCCACACCGCAGAACTGCGGCTTGTCGGCCGGGATGTGATCGCTGCCCAACAGCGGCGTCAGGTCCAGGTGATGCTGCTTGGCGGTCTGGCCTTCGAGGATTTCCAGCAGGTCGGTACGCCCGATCAGTTCCTCCAGCGAACGCACGCCCAGCTTGGCCAGCCACTCACGGGTCTCTTCGGCCACATAGGTGAAGAAGTTCACCACCATGTCGACGGTGCCGATGTAGTGATCCTTGCGCAGCTTCTCGTTCTGCGTCGCCACGCCGGTGGCGCAGTTGTTCAGGTGGCAGATGCGCAGGTATTTGCAGCCAAGGGCAATCATCGGCGCGGTACCGAAGCCGAAGCTTTCGGCGCCGAGGATCGCCGCCTTGATCACATCAAGGCCGGTCTTCAGGCCACCGTCGGTCTGTACCCGCACCTTGCCGCGCAGGTCGTTGCCGCGCAGGGTCTGGTGGGTTTCAGCCAGGCCGAGTTCCCACGGAGCGCCCGCATACTTGATGGAAGTCAACGGCGAAGCACCGGTACCGCCGTCGTAGCCGGAGATGGTGATCAGGTCGGCATAGGCCTTGGCCACACCCGCGGCGATGGTGCCCACGCCGGCTTCTGCCACCAGTTTCACCGAGACCAGGGCCTGCGGGTTGACTTGTTTCAGGTCGAAAATCAGCTGCGACAAGTCTTCGATTGAATAAATGTCATGGTGCGGCGGAGGCGAAATCAGCGTGACGCCCGGCACCGCATAACGCAGCTTGGCAATCAGACCGTTGACCTTGCCGCCCGGCAGCTGGCCGCCCTCACCGGGCTTGGCGCCCTGGGCTACCTTGATCTGCAGCACTTCGGCGTTGACCAGGTATTCCGGGGTCACGCCGAAACGGCCGGTTGCCACCTGCTTGATTTTCGAGCTCTTGATCGTGCCGTAGCGCGCCGGGTCCTCACCGCCTTCGCCGGAGTTGGAACGCGCACCCAGGCGGTTCATGGCCTCGGCCAGGGCTTCGTGAGCCTCAGGCGACAAGGCGCCCAGGGAAATACCGGCGGAGTCGAAGCGCTTGAGGATCGATTCCAGTGGCTCGACTTCGTTGATGTCCATCGCCGTGTCCAGGGTTTTCACCTTGAACAGGTCGCGGATCATCGACACCGGGCGGTTGTCCACCAGCGCGGTGTATTCCTTGAACTTGGCGTAGTCGCCCTGCTGCACGGCGGCTTGCAGGGTGTTGACCACGTCCGGGTTGTAGGCGTGGTATTCGCCACCGTGCACGAACTTGAGCAGGCCGCCTTGCTGGATCGGCTTGCGCGCACTCCAGGCTTCGGTGGCCAGGGCCTTCTGTTCAGCCTCGATGTCGACGAAGCGCGCGCCCTTGATACGACTTGGCACGCCACGGAAGCTCAGTTCGCAGACTTCTTCGGACAAACCGATGGCTTCGAACAATTGAGCGCCGCGGTACGAGGTGACGGTGGAGATGCCCATCTTCGACAGGATCTTCAGCAGGCCCTTGGTGATGCCCTTACGGTAGTTCTTGAACACCTCATAGAGGTCGCCCAGTACTTCACCGGTGCGGATCAGGTCGCCCAGCACTTCGTAGGCCAGGAACGGATACACCGCCGAGGCGCCGAAACCGATCAACACCGCGAAGTGATGCGGGTCGCGGGCTGTGGCGGTTTCCACGAGGATGTTGGAGTCGCAGCGCAGGCCTTTTTCGGTCAGGCGGTGGTGTACCGCACCGGTAGCCAGCGAAGCGTGGATCGGCAGTTTGCCCGGCGCAATGTGGCGGTCGGTCAGTACGATCTGGGTGCGACCGGCGCGCACAGCCTCTTCGGCCTGGTCGGCAACGTTGCGCACGGCGGCTTCAAGGCCGAGGCTCTCGTCGTAGTTCAGGTCGATGATCTGGCGGTCGAAACCCGGACGGTCCAGGGTCATCAACGAGCGCCACTTGGCCGGGGACACCACAGGCGAACTGAGGATGACGCGGGAGGCGTGCTCCGGCGATTCCTGGAAGATATTGCGCTCGGCCCCGAGGCACACTTCCAGGGACATCACGATGGCTTCGCGCAGCGGGTCGATCGGTGGGTTGGTCACCTGGGCGAACTGCTGGCGGAAATAGTCGTACGGCGTGCGCACACGTTGCGACAGCACGGCCATCGGCGTGTCGTCGCCCATGGAGCCAACGGCCTCGTAGCCTTGCTCACCGAGCGGGCGCAGCACCTGGTCGCGCTCTTCGAACGTGACCTGGTACATCTTCATGTACTGCTTGAGCTGGTCGATGTCGTAGAAAGCCGAACCGTGGTCGTTGTCTTCCATGGTCGCCTGGATGCGCAGGGCGTTCTTGCGCAGCCATTGCTTGTACGGGTGACGAGACTTCAAGCGGTTATCGATGGCGTCGGTGTCGAGGATCTGCCCGGTTTCGGTGTCCACGGCCAGGATCTGGCCAGGACCTACGCGGCCCTTGGCGATAACGTCTTCCGGCTTGTAGTCCCACACGCCGATTTCCGACGCCAGGGTGATGAAACCGTTGGTGGTGGTGACCCAGCGCGCCGGGCGCAGACCGTTACGGTCGAGCAGGCACACCGCGTAGCGACCGTCGGTCATGACCACGCCGGCCGGGCCGTCCCACGGTTCCATGTGCATCGAGTTGTACTCGTAGAACGCACGCAGGTCCGGGTCCATGGTCTCGACGTTCTGCCACGCAGGCGGAATGATCATGCGCACGCCACGGAACAGGTCGATGCCGCCGGTGACCATCAGTTCGAGCATGTTGTCCATGCTCGAGGAGTCGGAGCCCACGCGGTTGACCAGCGGGCCGAGCTCTTCCAGGTCCATCAGATCGTTGGCGAACTTGGTGCGACGGGCCACGGCCCAGTTGCGGTTGCCGGTGATGGTGTTGATCTCGCCGTTGTGGGCGAGGAAGCGGAATGGCTGGGCCAGCGGCCATTTCGGCAGGGTGTTGGTAGAGAAGCGCTGGTGGAACACGCAGATTGCGGTTTGCAGGCGCTCATCACTCAGGTCCGGATAGAAGGCGGTCAAGTCCGCCGGCATCATCAGGCCTTTATAAATGATGGTCTTGTGGGAAAAGCTGCAGATGTAGTGATCGGTGTCGGCGGCGTTGGCCACCGACGAGCGACGACGCGAGGTAAACAGCTTGATCGCCATGTCCTGGTCGCTCAGGCCATCGCCTGCGATGAACACTTGTTCGATCTGTGGCAGGCGCTCCAGGGCCAGTCGGCCGAGTACGCTGGTGTCGATCGGCACCTTGCGCCAGCCGACGAGTTGCAGGCCGGCAGCCAGGATCTCGCGGTTCATGTTCTCGCGAGCGGCTTCGGCTTTGACCGGGTCCTGGTTGAAGAACACCATGCCCACGGCGTATTGCTTGGGCAGGTCGACTGCAAATTGCTCTTTGGCGACGGCGCGCAGGAACTGGTCGGGCTTTTGAATCAGCAGGCCGCAACCGTCACCGGTTTTACCGTCGGCGTTGATCCCACCGCGGTGGGTCATGCAGGTCAGGGCCTCGATGGCCGTTTGCAGAAGGGTATGACTGGGCTCGCCCTGCATATGGGCTATCAGGCCGAAACCGCAGTTATCCTTGAATTCATCGGGTTGGTACAGACCTGCTTTCATAGACACTTTCTCACCAGGCTGCCTCTTATATCGAGACAAATTTCTTTTCAATTCAACCGGTTACCTTCCACGTCGAACGTACGCCGACTTAGCGGGGGCAAAAGGGAGGTCATTGTACACACCGACACAGACGCTCACAAATTTAGCGACGAAATGTCGCAAATCTATGTCGCATTTATGAAAGGTTTAAAGCGATATGCTGTGCTAGTCAAAACTTTTTTAATTCTGACCGCTACGACTCAAAAGCTACTGTGACGCAGACACCACAAAGCGCGCGGTCCCGGGAGGAACTGCACGCACTTGCGGTTATTTTTTGAGGTGCCGGGAGGGCGGCCTGGGTAAGGCCACCGGATCTTCAGCGAGTTGCCGCCAGTTCCTGTTGGACGCTGGCAACAGTGCGAGGCCAAGGTTTACCAGCCTGAACCTTCGCTGGCAAGGCTTTGATAGCAGAATCAGCTGCGGCGCGGCTTGGGAAGCTGCCGTAGGTGATCACATAGAGAGGCTTGCCGTTGAGCACTTTCTTGAAATAACGGTACTCGCCGCCCTGCTCCTTCACGAACGCCTGGGCGTTGGCTTCGGAACTGGTGCCCAGGATCTGTACCACGAAGTGGCCAGCAGGCTGGCTGGTGTACCAACTGCTGCCGGCTGCGGCCGGGGCTGCCTTGGCAACGGTGGCAGCAGGTTTCTCGACCGGCTTGGCCGCTGGAGCAGACTTGGCAGCCGGAGTTGGTGCTACAGGCTTGGCCACGGGGGCTGGCTTGGCCGTGGCCACGGTCGGAGCCGGGGTCGGTGTCGGCTTGGCAACCGCAGCCGGCTGGCCCGCTGGCACGCCCGCCGGCGGCGCAGTGGTGGTCACGGTCGGTGGTGTGGCGCTGGAACCTTCCACCGGCACGCCGTCGTCGCCTTCGGAGATACCACCGGCCTCTTCGGCAAGTGGCCCGCGCATCACTGGCTGGCCAACCATCGGCAGATTGGTCGGTTGGCCAGAGTTGGCGAACTCGACGTTTGGCGTGGGCTTGCCCAGTGGCAGTTGCGCCTGCTCAGTTGGCGCGCCGGCAGTGGCGGGGGCCTTGCTACGGCCTGGAATCAACCAGGCGGCGGCTACGGCGACCACCACAACGGCGGAAATAGCCAATACGTGCTTCTTAGGCATAGTGAACCCCATCTTTGGACGCTTAACCGCAGAGCGGCTGGCAATCATGGCTTCGATCATGGCATCCCGGGCGACCTGGTTGATGGTGCCTGGCCAGCCGTCGGAGCTTTCGTGAATATCAGAGATCTGTTGAGCGGAGAAAAGTTCGATACCGGCCCCGGCGCCTTCGAGACGTTGAGCCAGGTATTCGCGGGTTTCCTCTTCCTCGTAGGGCTGCAATTCGATGACGTGGAACAGTTCCTGATCGCCACTGATCTGCTCCAGATCGGCGATCAACGACGACTCACCAAACAGGAACACATGGGGACGACCTTCGGGTGTCCCCGCGGCCAGCGCCAGCAGCGCCTCCAGGGCGGACTCGTCGAGCTGCTCGGCGTCATCCACCAACAGGTAGACTTCCTGACCGGTCAGGCCCAGTTGCACCACCTGCTTGAGGATCGCGTTCGGCTCGGCGGTGGGCACGTCCAGCGCCTGGGCCACCTGGCGCAGCACGCCCGCCGCATCACCGGCTCCACGGGCCGACACCACCACGCTCTGCACCGTCTGCTTGTTGGTGCTGGCTACCAGCGCCTGGCGCAGCAAGGTCTTGCCGCTGCCCAACGGGCCCGTCACTACCAGCAACAGCTGGCTGTAGCGTGCCAGGTGATGCAACTGACCAAGCACCGGCTTGCGCTGCGCCGGGAAGAATTTGAAACCAGGCACCCGTGGAGCAAAAGGGTCATGGCTTAGATGGTAATGGCCGAGGAACGCCTCGTCGGCATGCAAACTAGTCATCGGGATCTTATTAACCTTTCAGCTGGGCCAGGGCGCGGTAATCCGCTCCCAGCGTGGCCTGTAAAATCTCTTTCGGATAATCGTCGGTCACCACCGCTTCGCCCATGTGGCGCAGCAATACCAGTCGCAGTCGACCGTCGATCACTTTCTTGTCTATCGCCATATGTTCGAGGAAGTCCGCCTCGGTCATCTCCTCAGGCGGGATGACCGGCAAACCCGCACGCTGGAACAGGCGGATGCCACGATCACGCTCCTGGGCACTGATCCAGCCCAGGCGTTGCGACATTTCCAACGCCATCACTGTGCCAGCCGCTACGGCTTCCCCATGCAACCACACACCATAGCCCATGTGTGTCTCGATCGCATGGCCGAAGGTGTGGCCCAGGTTCAACGTGGCACGCACACCGGACTCGCGCTCATCGGCATTGACTACCAGCGCCTTGGCGGCGCAGGAGCGGGATATCGCTTCGGTCAATGCCACCTGGTCAAGATTGCGCAAGGCATCGACGTGTTCTTCCAGCCAGGTGAGGAACGGTTCGTCGCAGATCAGCCCGTATTTGATGACCTCCGCCAGGCCGGCCGATAGTTCTCGCGGCGGCAAGGTGTTCAGCGTCGCCGTGTCGATCAGCACGGCATTCGGCTGGTAGAACGCGCCGACCATGTTCTTGCCCAGCGGATGATTGATGCCGGTCTTGCCACCCACCGACGAATCGACCTGGGACAGCAAGGTGGTCGGCACCTGGATAAAATCCACGCCACGCTGGTAGCAGGCGGCTGCAAAGCCGGCCATGTCGCCGATGACGCCACCGCCCAGGGCGATAACAGTGGTGCGCCGGTCATGGCGTGCAGTGAGCAGGCCATCGAAGATCAACTGCAGGGTTTCCCAGTTCTTGTGGGCTTCGCCGTCAGGCAAAATCACGGAGATCACCGAGTACGCCGCCAGGCTGCGGCTCAGACGCTCAAGATACAACGGCGCGACCGTTTCATTGGAGATGATCGCCACTTGCCGCCCGGCAATATGCGGTGCGAGCAACTCCGGCTGGTCCAACAGACCTTCGCCAATATGGATCGGGTAGCTGCGCTCGCCTAGATCGACCTTAAGTGTCTGCATGTGTCCCCGCGTTGAAGATGTATTGACGTCCGCTGATGTCAAGATCCGACGTCGACTGATGGCTCTACGCCACACCCTGGAAGGAAATGACGCGCCGCCGAGAATAGCGCATTTCGGGCCTGGCTTTAACGGGGTGGCAGCCGTTGCAAGCGCTCAAGAATGTCGAGCACCACCATCCGGGGCGGCCGTTCATCGGTTTCCACCACCAGATCGGCGATTTCCCGATACAGCGGATCGCGCAACGCCAGCAAATCCCGCAGGGTTTTTGCCGGGTCGGCTGTGCGCAGCAACGGGCGATTGCGGTCGCGAGCGGTGCGGCCTACTTGCTGCTCCACCGAGGCATGCAGGTAGACCACCCGGCCCCCGGCATGCAGCGCACGGCGGTTTTCATCGCGCATCACGGCGCCACCACCGGTGGCCAATACTACGCCGTCGCAGCCGCACAGTTCGGCGATCATCGCCTGCTCGCGGTCGCGAAAGCCCAGCTCGCCTTCCTTATCGAAGATCCATGGGATATTGGCACCCGTGCGCAATTCAATTTCCTTGTCGGAATCTTTGAATGGCAGGCGCAGCTCTTTGGCCAGCAAACGGCCGATGGTGCTTTTTCCAGCCCCCATCGGTCCTACAAGAATCAAATTTCGCACAGAATCAACGACTCACAGCAATCGCCTGGTTATTCATAATACGCGGAGTCAGGAATACCAGCAGCTCGGATTTTTTCTCCGCCAGCACATCGCGCCGGAAAAGGCGGCCAAGATACGGCACATCGCCCAAAAATGGCACTTTATCTACCACTTTGCTTTGGGTATTGGAGAAAACCCCGCCAATCACGATGGTCTCGCCATCCTTGACCAACACCTTGGCATTGACCTCGTTTTTCTTGATCGGCGGCACATCGTTGAGTTTGTTCAGATAGTCCGGCTCATCCTTGGTGACCTTGACCTCCATGATGACCCGGTCGTCCGGAGTGATTTGCGGGGTCACTTCCAGGGACAACGAAGCCTCCTTGAACGACACCGAGGTGGCGCCGCTGGAGCTGGACTCCTGATAGGGAATCTCGGTGCCTTTGAGGATGCGCGCAGTTTCCTTGTCGGCGGTCACCACTTTGGGCTGAGAGACGATTTCACCGTTGCCGGTTTTCTCCATGGCCGTCAGCTCAAGATCCAGCAACAGGTTGTCGGTGATGTAAGCGATACCCAAGCCTGACGTCCCCGTCAGCGAGCCCAGGTCGACAAAGGGCGACGTGGGTGGCTCTTGCGGCGGCTCGGTACCTTCAGGCAGCGGTTTGCGAATACCGCCGGCGCCCCAGTTCCCCCGGCTGAGCCCACCGCCCCAACGCGCGCCCAGGCTTTTGTCATAATCGACATTGGCCTCGACGATCCGCGCCTCGATCATGACCTGCCGCACCGGAACATCGAGTTGCGCCACAATGCGCCGCAACTCCTCCAGCCGCTCCCCGGTCTGGTAGGCAATGATGTTGTTGGTGCGGTCATCCACCGCAACCGAACCACGCTCATCGGTAGTGCCTTCGAGCCCGTTGACGGATTGGAACAGCTTGGCCAGGTCTGCCGCCTTGGCGTAGTTGACCTGCAACAACTCTCGACGCAACGGTGCCAGTTCAGCCATCTGCCTGCGCGACTCCAGCGTCAGCAGCTCGCGAGCAGCCAACTCATCGGCAGGAGCGACCAGCAATACGCCGGCCTTCAGCCGTTTATCCAAGCCTTTGCTGTGCAATACCAGGTCGAGCGCCTGATCCCAGGGCACGTCCTTGAGCCGCAAGGTGATCGAGCCTTGCACTTCGTCGCTGGCCACAAGATTGAGGCCGGCAATGTCGGCAATTTGTTGCAGCACTGCGCGCAGTTCGATGTTCTGGAAATTGAGGTTCAGTTTCTCGCCGGAATACGCATCCGAAGCGATCTCCCCGGGAGGGGGCAACTGGATCAAGTCCAGGCGATTGGGCACAGCAGCAGCCATCGGTGTCGTGAACGCTATCCATAGCGCCACACCGAAGGACAAGAAAGTCCTTTTCATTGATTGATTCCGTTATGAGTTGACGTTCAGCTTCAAGGTTCGTGGACGCTCCAGCCATGCACCCTGCCCATCGGGGAATAGCTCGACAAGTTCGATATGCCCCTCATGAATAGCCCTGACCCGGCCATGGTTCTGCCCCAGGTAGTCGCCCACCGCCAGTCGATAGACCTCTGACGCGGCCCGTAGCAAGGCAAAGACCTGTCCACCACGGGACAGCGTGCCGACCATTTCGAACTGATCGGTGGCCAACCCTTCCAGCTTCCCCCTGCTACGAGCGGGATCAGGCGCGAGCGCCGGCTGACCGGAGATCCAATCGTTCTGCGAGGCGGGAGGCAGGAACGGATCGCGCCGGGCTGATGAGTCATAGGCAAGACTCGCCTCAGAATCGAGCGACCGTTCGCCGCGCGATTCGCCGCGATAGGCTCTGGCCAGCAGCTCGAGATGCAGCAAGGCGCCATCCGGGCGAAGCGCTACATCATGCACAGTCACGATCCTCGACAGCCCACCCAAGGCCGCCACGAACATCGCCAGGTCGTGGTAAGCCCCACTGGCGCCGATCTGCACGGGTTGCTCAATCAGAAACGCGCGCGGCTGCTCATCCAGGACCGTGATGCCCTCCACCACCAAGCCATTGCTCGCCGCCAGGCGAGTGATGTCTTCAAGCAAGCCAGGCACCTCGGGCTGGCCGGGAATCGCCCCCAGTACCGCCGCTGCCTTGTGCTCCATCGCGCTGAATTGTTGGGCGCTTACCTCCAGGCCCGCAGCCAGGTCCGCCCGTTGCGCCAGCTGTTGTTGCAGCGCCGTTTCCCGCGTTTCAAGTACGCGCAATCGCTCCCGCGAGGGGCTCAGGAGCCAGGCGTCTCCCACCACCAGCAGCAGGCCAGCCAATGCGCAGGCGAGCAGGGCTTTGCCAGGCCAGGGCCATGTTGCAACGTTGTGAGTGAGTGCGTAAAAGTCGAGCCTGGGCAGGCTCATGGTTGCGCCTCGGTGGTTTCCCCCTGACGCACCATCAATTGGAACTCATTGTCGCCGCTCCCGGCATCCGCACGTACCCGCTGGAGCCGCGTGGCATGAGTACCCTGGGAGGCTTCCAGGCGACGCATCAACTGGGCGATGTCTTCACTGGTTTCTGCGCTGCCGCTGACGCTGATGGTATCGCCGTTCGCCAGCACTTCATGCAGCCGGACGCCATCCGGCACTGCACGGGCCAACTGGTCAAACAGCTGGGCGCTGGTAGATCGAGCGTCATGCAGATCCTGCACAACCTTCATGCGCTCCGCCAATTGCTGGCTTCGCTCCTGCAACTCGTCGATGGTCTTGATACGCGCGTCCTGAGCGACGATTTCCCTGCCCAAATGTTGATTGCGCGTCACTTGCCGGTCTATCGCCCGGTCGATCACCTGATCGGCCAACCACACCGCAGCGAATGCCACACAGGCGAACGCCAGCAGCAGCACCAGCAAATACTTGCGCCGCCGCTGTGCCAGCGCCTGGCGCCAAGGCAAAAGATTGATTCGTGTCATTCAGCGAAACTCCTCAGGGCCAATCCGCAAGCCACTCCCAGCGCCTGGGCATCCACGGCCCATTGTGCACCATCGACTCGATGACCCGGCATGAAGCTGGCGAAATCCTGACGGCTCGCACGCTCCAATGCAAATCCCTCGATATCCACCACCCGCGGCACAAGCCCGGCAAGGGCCAGGACCTCTTCGCGCGCCTTGACCTGTTCCTTGAGACAGGCCGCCAACAACACCTCGACCCTGTGCGGGTCTTGCGCCGAAGGGCCACGCACCTGAAAGTCGATAGCCACGTCGTCCAATGGGTAAGGAATGTATTGGTCGGCCTCCATCTGGATCATCCAGACCATCTCCTCATCACTGAGCCCCGCGTCCATTTCGATCACCCGCGTGATCACCGAAGGTCCAACCACGGCGACCGCAGCCTGGCGCACCGATGTCCGCAACCGCACCAGAGCCTGGCGCAGCGCCTGCCCTATGCCCTCAAGGTCGAGCAATGTGCCGTCGACCACCGCATGCGCCGGCAGTGCCTGCGTGGCGTAGCCCTCGACGGTATAGCCGGCGCTTGAACGGCCCAGCTCGACCAGCTTGATGCCGCTGTCATGAATATCGACGCCGAGGACGGTGTCGACTTTTCGCCTGAAAAATCCCTTTTTCATAAAACTCCCCAAAACTTTGCCGGTCATACCGGCAGTCATACCCTCTGGTTACCGCCGGCGTTCATGCATTCGGTCGACTTGTTTGAGTGGCGCGAATGACGCCCCAAGCCGAAAATGCTTTAATGCCCAGCGTTTTTTCCCGCTTTTTATCTGCAGCTCGGGTCGATCCATCGTTTGCCATGCATGCCCCGACGCGTAACCCATTCTTTTCTCTGGAAATCCAAAAGCCTTGATTCGTCTGCTGAAGTTTTTCGGGTACTCCATTGTCGCGATCGTCTGCGGGCTGCTGCTCGTACTCAGCGGTGCCTACCTCTACCTTAGTCCGGGTTTGCCCTCCGTAGAGGCGCTCAGAAGTATCCAGTTGCAGATTCCTTTGCGGGTCTACAGCAGCGATGAAAAACTGATCGCGGAGTTCGGCGAAATGCGCCGCACCCCTATCCGTTTCGCCGACATTCCACCCAATTTCATCAGCGCGCTGCTGTCGGCGGAAGACGATAATTTCGCCAACCACTACGGTGTCGACCCCAGCAGCCTGGTACGTGCGGCCACACAGCTAGTCAAAAGCGGACACATTCAATCCGGTGGCAGCACCATCACCATGCAGGTGGCGAAGAACTTCTTCCTTACCAGCGAGCGCAGTTTTTCGCGCAAGGCCACCGAGATCCTGCTGGCCCTGCAAATCGAACGTCAGTTGACCAAGGATGAGATCCTCGAGCTGTACGTCAACAAGATCTACCTGGGCAATCGTGCCTACGGGATCGAGGCGGCTTCCCAGGTCTACTACGGCAAGTCGATTCGTGACGCCAGCCTGGCGCAGATGGCCATGATCGCCGGCCTGCCGAAGGCCCCGTCGCGCTTCAACCCTCTGGCCAACCCGGCGCGCAGCAAAGAGCGTCGCGACTGGATCCTGGGCCGCATGTACAAGCTGGGCAAGATCGACCAGGCCGCTTACGAAAGTGCCGTGGCCGAGCCGCTGAACGCCAGTTACCACGTGCCGACGCCGGAAGTGAACGCTCCGTACATCGCCGAAATGGCCCGTGCCGAAATGGTCGGCCGTTATGGCAGCGACGCGTATACCGAAGGTTTCCGCGTCACCACGACCGTGCCGAGCAACCTGCAGGAAATCGCCAACCAGTCGGTACATGAGGGCCTGATCACCTACGATCAACGTCACGGCTACCGTGGCCCCGAGTCGCGCCTGCCCGGCAAGACCCTGAGCGCCTGGACCGCAGAATTGGGCAAGCAACGCACGATCAGCGGCCTGGAGCCGGCCATCGTCACCCAGGTGAAGAAAGATGGCGTGCAAGTCCTGACGCGCACCGGCGAAGCACATGTGGCGTGGGACAGCATGAAGTGGGCGCGCCCGTTCCTGAACACCAACAGCATGGGCCCGATGCCCAAGCAACCGTCGGACGTGGCTCAGGTGGGTGACTTGATCCGCGTGCAACGCCAGAAGGATGACAGCCTCAAGTTCAGCCAGGTGCCGGTGGCGCAAGGCGCGCTGGTATCCCTGGACCCGCAGAACGGTGCAATCCGCGCCCTGGTCGGCGGCTTTGCCTTCGAGCAGAGCAACTACAACCGCGCCACTCAGGCCAAGCGCCAGCCGGGTTCGAGCTTCAAGCCATTTATCTACAGCGCCGCGCTGGACAACGGCTACACCGCCGCCAGCCTGGTCAACGATGCACCGATCGTGTTCGTCGACGAGTACCTGGACAAGGTCTGGCGCCCGAAGAACGACACCAATACCTTCCTCGGCCCGATCCGCGTGCGCGAGGCGTTGTACAAGTCGCGTAACCTGGTGTCGATCCGCCTGCTGCAGGCAATGGGCGTCGGCAAGACGATCGACTACATCACGCGCTTTGGCTTCAACAAGTCGGACCTGCCACCGAACCTGTCCCTGGCCCTGGGCACCGCCACGCTTACGCCAATGGAGATCGCTACCGGCTGGAGCACCTTTGCCAACGGTGGCTACAAGATCACGCCATACCTGATCGACAAGGTCGAAAGCCGCAATGGCGACACCCTGTTCACTGCCAACCCGCCACGCGTGCCGGGTGATGTCGTCAATGGCGTGGCCGCCCCGGACGGCATCGCGGCCCCCGGCAATGGCGGTATCACCATCGAGCCAACCCCAGGTGCTGCGCCCGTCGCCAGCACTGCGGCACCGGCCGAACCTCAGGCACCTGCCGTTGCGCCGCGCGTGGTGGATGGCCGCACCACTTACATCCTCAACAGCATCCTTGAGGACGTGATCAAGAAGGGCACCGGCCGTCGTGCGCTGGCCTTGGGCCGTGCGGATCTTGCGGGCAAGACCGGTACCACCAACGAATCCAAGGACGCCTGGTTCTCAGGCTACAACGCTGATTACGTGACCACCGTGTGGACGGGCTATGACCAGCCGGAAAGCCTGGGCCGCCGTGAATTCGGCGGTACCGTGGCGCTGCCGATCTGGATGAGCTACATGGGCGCCGCCTTGAAGGACAAGCCGTTGCACACTCAAGCCGAACCAGAAGGTATCCTCAGCCTGCGGATCGATCCGATCAGCGGCCGTGCGGCCTCGCCTAGCACGCCGAATGCGTACTTCGAACTGTTCAAGAGCGAAGACACGCCGCCGTCGGTCAACGAGCTGGGTAATGGCGTCGCCCCAGGCAGCCCACTGCCGGCGGATGAAGGCGCGCCGATCGATCTGTTCTAACCCATGAGGGGCTGGCCATGAAGACTTTGTAGGAGCGAGCTTGCTCGCGAAAAACTCATAGACGCCGCGTTTATTCAGGCAACACGCGTAATCGTTGACGTTTTTCGCGAGCAAGCTCGCTCCTACAAACGGCGACTTACAACTCCACCTTTGAGCCACAAAAAAGCCCCGACTCGCGAGAGCCGGGGCTTTTTGTTGATGCGCTACAACGGCTTAGCCGTTGAACACATCATCCACGCTTTTGAGCGGGTAGTGCTTCGGATACGGCAGGGTTGCCACGCCAGTCTCGATGGCGGCCTTGGCCACGGCATCGGAGATCAGGGTGATCAGGCGCTTATCCATTGGCTTGGGAATGATGTACTCACGGCCGAATTCCAACTTGATGCCGCCGTAGGCGTCACACACTTCCTGAGGTACCGGCAGCTTGGCCAGTTCACGCAGGGCGTTGGCAGCAGCCACTTTCATCTCTTCGTTGATGCGCTTGGCGCGAACGTCCAGGGCACCACGGAAGATGAACGGGAAGCCCAGTACGTTGTTGACCTGGTTCGGGTAGTCCGAACGACCGGTAGCCATGATCACGTCGTTACGGGTGGCGTGCGCCAGTTCCGGGGAGATTTCCGGGTCCGGGTTGGAGCAGGCGAACACGATCGGGTTGGCCGCCATGGACTTCAGGCCTTCGGCGCTCAGCAGGTTCGGGCCGGACAGGCCAACAAACACGTCTGCACCGTTCAGGGCGTCAGCCAGGGTACGTTTGTCGGTAGCGTGGGCAAACATCGCCTTGTACTGGTTCAGGTCGGTACGCTCGGACTGAACGACGCCCTTGCTGTCGACCATGAAGATGTTTTCCAGCTTGGCGCCCATGCTCACCAGCAACTTCATGCAGGAGATGGCCGCAGCGCCGGCGCCCAGGCAAACGATCTTGGCATCAGCCAGGGTCTTGCCGGCGATTTCCAGGGCGTTGATCATACCGGCCGCGGTAACGATCGCGGTGCCGTGCTGGTCATCGTGGAATACCGGGATATCACATTGTTCGATCAAGGCCTTTTCGATCTCAAAGCACTCAGGTGCCTTGATGTCTTCCAGGTTGATGCCACCGAACGTGATGGAAATGCGCTTAACGGTGTCGATGAAAGCCTGCGGGCTTTCGGAATCGACTTCGATGTCGAAAACGTCGATGCCGGCGAAGCGCTTGAACAACACGCCCTTACCTTCCATGACTGGCTTGGACGCCAATGGGCCGAGGTTACCCAGGCCAAGAATCGCGGTGCCATCGGAAATCACTGCAACCAGGTTGCCTTTGCCGGTGTACTTGTACGCCAGTTCGGGATCGCGGGCGATTTCACGTACGGGCTCGGCAACACCTGGGCTGTAGGCCAGCGACAGGTCGCGGGCGGTGGCAGTGGCTTTGGTGAGCTCTACACTCAGCTTTCCTGGACGAGGATGGGCATGATATTCGAGAGCGGCAGTTTTCAAATCAGACATATCGGCATTCCGCTTTTACTGTTGGTCGACGGACCGCCGAGGATACTCGTGTCGTAAAGCCCCTACAAGACTGGGCAGTCACAGGTGTCAAGGGCCGTACGCTACGACTTTCGGCCAAGAGCCACGGGATACAAGGGCTTAACTGTTCACAATCGACATTAAAAATGTCTACAATTTTTTCTCAAGATGCCAATTTGAACATGCTGGGGTCAGTCAAGGGTAGAAGCCAGCGCGCCTGACTGCTTTTCACAGCGCCGCGCCTGGAGCGATCCTGCAACCAGCCTCGCGCCTCGATGGTCCGGCCTTGCAGACCATTGAGCAGGGCGCTATCGAACTGATGGGCTTGATCAGGTGCAATGCGTAATACCAGTGCGCCCTGTAATTCAATCCAGATTCCGCCGCGATTGCGCTCAATCTTGCTCACCCGGCCGCTGACCAGGGCAAAGCCGGATCGCGTGAGTTGCGTTACCGATTGCACGGGTGATTGCCGCCATAGGCCCAGCCGCGCCCGGCGGGCGGCGTCTTCGGCGGCTTGCTGGCAAGCGACCAGATCGGTGTTGGGCGCCACACCGACTTGAAACCCAAGCCCCTCGGCTAGTAACTGCGCCTCCAGGTTCTCACCGTCGGCACCATAGAGGTGAGCCAGGGTCCGTCCATAACGGTCTTTGCTCTCGCGCCCCGCCACCAGACCGACTCGCCCGCCACTGGCCGTCACCAATGCCTGCAAGCGCTGGCGCGCGGCGACGGCAAGAGGTTCGTCGGTGCGGCCTCGCTTGCCGGTCTCCGGCGTATTGAGGCCGATCATGCGTACACGGCGACCATCCTTGAGGTGCACCGTATCGCCATCCACCACGCGTTGCACTTCGACTTGGGCCAGCGACGTCGGCGCCGGGCAGTAGGCCTCGGCCTGCGCGGCCGACAGCCAAATCCCGGGCACAAAAAAGGCGCCCACAAGGGACGCCTTTTTCATCAGCATGGAAAAACCGTAACGGCCTCCCAAGTTGATCGGCCTTAGGCCTTTTTGGCACCGAAAGCACCAAAGCGATCTGCGAAGCGCTGTACACGGCCGCCGGTGTCCAGAGTCTTCTGCTTACCGGTGTAGAACGGGTGGCACTCGTTGCATACGTCAGTACCCAGTGGCTTGCACAGGTTCGAACGGGTTTCGAACTTGTTGCCGCAGCTGCAGGTAACTTCGATGGTTTCGTACGCTGGATGGATATCGGCTTTCATGGCACTTCCTCGGGCTAGCGTGCCGCCACTCGACACTATTGTCGAATACCGCACGTAATTAGGCCGCGGATTGTACCAGACCTTTTTAATCGCGCAAGCGGTGCCGGTGGCGCAAGCCGGCCTTTCATCAGAAAACCATCGGCTACCCCAAGCCCTCGCCTGTCTGCTAGGCTCCCGCACCTGCGCCACCGCCTGCCTTTATATGAGACTCCCCGCGTGCCCGACGCCATTTTGCGCCTAGCCCTGCCCTCGCCCCTGCGCCGCCTGTTCGACTACCGGGCCCCGGCCGGCGTATCACGTGCGCAGTTGCAGCCAGGCATGCGCGTGCGCGTACCGTTCGGGCGGCGGGAAATGATCGGGATCCTGGTGGAAATCGCCGACCACAGCGAAGTCCCCGCCGAAAAGCTCAAGCCGGCCCTGGCCATCCTCGACGCCACTGCCCCACTGCCGCCCGCGCTGTTCAAGCTGTGCCTGTGGACCGCCCAGTACTACCAACACAGCCTCGGCGATACCTTGAGCTGGGCACTGCCGGTGTTGCTGCGCCAAGGCGAACTGGCGGAGGCTCGCCAGGAGCGCTTCTGGTCGATAGTCCCCGGCGCACGCCTCGACGACCCGCGCATCGCCCGCGCGCCGCGTCAGCGTGAAGCCCTGGCCACGTTGGCCCAGCATCCCCATGGGGTGGCGCATCCGTTACTGAGCAAGCTGATGCTCAGCAAAGACAGCCTCGACCTGCTGCTGGCCAAGGGCCTGGTGCAGGTGGAAATCCGCAAGCACGCCCCCGATCCACGCCATGAACACTGGCTGGCCCAGCCCGAACTGCCGCTGAACACTGAACAACGGGCGGCTTATGAAGCCATTCGGGCAGGCTTCGATAGCTTCCACGCGTTCCTGCTGGCCGGCGTCACCGGCAGCGGCAAGACCGAAGTCTATTTGCAGTTGATCCGCGAAACCCTGCAAGCCGGCAAACAGGCCCTGGTGTTGATCCCCGAGATCAACCTCGGCCCGCAAACCCTGGCGCGTTTCGAACAGCGCTTCAACGCCCGTATCGCCCTAGTGCACTCGGCAGTCAATGACCGTGAGCGCCTGGAGTCCTGGCTGGCTGCGTGCGACGGCGAGGCCGACATCATTATCGGCACCCGCTCGGCGCTGTTCACGCCGATGAAGAACCCCGGGTTGATCATCGTCGACGAGGAGCATGACGGCTCCTATAAACAGCAGGAAGGCTTGCGCTATCACGCCCGCGACCTCGCGCTGGTGCGAGCGCGCCAGGAAGACATTCCTATCGTGCTGGGTTCCGCCACGCCCTCACTGGAGAGCCTGCACAACGCTTACACCGGCCGTTACGGCCTGCTGCGCCTCAACGAGCGCGCCGGTGGCGCCAAACAACCGCGCTTCCTGCGCCTGGACGTAAAAAGCCGGCCACTGGACAGCGGCATTTCCGGGCCGATGCAACAAGCCATCGGACAGACACTCGCCGCCGGCCAACAGGTTCTGGTATTTCTCAACCGTCGGGGCTTTGCGCCGACGCTGCTGTGCCACGATTGCGGCTGGATGTCCGAGTGCGAGCGCTGCGATGCGCGCATGACCGTGCACCAGCGCTACGGCGAGCTGCGCTGCCACCACTGTGGCCACGTGGAACGGGTGCCGCGCCACTGCCCCCAGTGCGGCAAGGTGGACCTGCGCCCGGTGGGCGCCGGCACCGAGCGCGCCGAGGAACGCCTGGGGATTCTGTTCCCGGATTACCCGGTGCTGCGGGTCGACCGCGACAGCACCTCGCGTAAAGACGCCATGAACCAGCTGTTCGCCACCATCCAGAAGGGCCAGCCGTGCATCCTGATCGGCACTCAGATGCTCGCCAAGGGGCATCACTTTCCACGGGTGACGCTGGTGTCGATCCTGGATGCCGATGGCGGACTGTTCTCCGGCGACTTCCGCGCCAGTGAGCGCATGGCGCAGTTGATCGTACAAGTCGCAGGCCGGGCCGGGCGCGCCGAAGAGCCAGGCAAGGTGATTATCCAGACCCACTTGGCCGACCATCCGCTGCTGATCCAGCTGACGGAAGAAGGTTACTTTGCCTTCGCCGAACAGGCGCTCAGCGAACGCCGCGCCGCCGGTCTGCCGCCGTTCGCCCACCTGGCCTTGTTGCGGGCTGAAGCACACAAACCGGGCCAGGCCGAAGGTTTTCTCGATGAGGCGTGCAGCCTCGCCGAACGTTTATTGGGCGAACTGGGTCTGACCGGCATCGAATTGCTCGGCCCGGTGCCTGCCCCCATGGAGCGCCGCGCCGGGCGCTATCGCGCCCAGCTACTCTTGCAGGCGACGTCCCGCGCGCCCCTGCATCGGCTATTAAGTAGCTGGTTGCTTGCCCTGGAGCAAATGCCCAGTGGCCGGCAGGTGCGATGGTCGTTGGATGTGGACCCGGTAGATTTGTATTGAAGCCCCTGCCACAGGTTAATCGTCCGTGAAGGACCTTCGAAGGTTGGCAAGCCCGCCCTCGCCACGGATAATGCCCAGTTTTTCCACCTGCGCTTCGCGCGCCGCCGCTTGCGGTCGAAAGAGAACACCATGAAAGACACCATTCGCCAGCTGATCCAACAAGCCCTCACCCAACTCGTCGACGAAGGTGTGTTGCCTGAAGGCTTGACGCCGGCGATCCAGGTGGAGAACACCCGCGACAAGACCCACGGCGACTTCGCCAGCAACATCGCGATGATGCTGTCCAAGCCTGCGGGCATGAAACCACGCGACCTGGCAGAAAAGATCATCGCCGCGCTGCCTGCCGACGAGAGTGTCACCAAGGCCGAAATCGCAGGCCCTGGCTTCATCAACTTCTTCCAGAACACCCAGGCCCTGGCCAGTCGTCTCGACGCGGCACTGGCCGATGCTCACGTGGGCGCACGCAAGGCCGGCCCGGCGCAGCGCACCGTGGTCGATCTGTCGGCCCCCAACCTGGCCAAAGAGATGCACGTCGGCCACTTGCGCTCGACCATCATCGGCGACGGCGTAGCGCGGGTCCTGGAGTTTCTCGGTGATGAAGTGATTCGCCAGAACCACGTCGGCGACTGGGGCACCCAGTTCGGCATGCTGATGGCTTACCTGCAGGAAAACCCGATCACCAGCGACGAACTGTCGGACCTGGAAAACTTTTACCGCGCCGCCAAGAAGCGCTTCGACGAATCCGAAGAGTTCGCCGACCGCGCCCGCGGCCTGGTAGTCAAGCTGCAAGCCGGCGACGCCGAGTGCCTGGCACTGTGGACCCGGTTCAAGGACATCTCGCTGTCCCACTGCCAGAAGATCTACGAACTGCTCAACGTCAAGTTGACGATGGCCGACGTGATGGGCGAAAGCGCCTACAACGATGACCTGATCAACGTGGTCAACGACTTGAAGGCCGCAGGCATGCTGGTCGAAAGCAACGGTGCCCAATGCGTGTTCCTCGACGAATTCAAAAACGCCGAAGGCGAGCCGCTGCCGGTGATCATCGTCAAGGCCGATGGTGGCTACCTCTACGCCACCACCGACCTGGCTGCCGTACGCTACCGCAGCGGCAAGCTCAAGGCTGACCGTGCGCTGTACTTCGTCGACCAGCGCCAGGCCCTGCACTTCCAGCAGGTCTTCGCGGTGGCGCGCAAGGCCGGGTTCGTGACGCACCCGATGGAAATGGAACACATGGGCTTCGGCACCATGAACGGCGCCGATGGCCGCCCGTTCAAGACCCGCGACGGCGGCACCGTGAAGCTGATCGACCTGCTGACCGAAGCCCAGGAGCGTGCCTACAACCTGGTGAAAGAAAAGAACCCGGAACTGGCCGAGGCCGACCTGCGCAACATCGCCCGCGTGGTGGGCATCGGGGCGGTGAAGTACGCCGACCTGTCCAAGCACCGCACCAGCGACTACAGCTTCAACTTCGATCTGATGCTCAACTTCGAAGGCAACACCGCCCCTTACCTGCTGTATGCCTACACTCGCGTAGCCGGCGTATTCCGCAAGCTGGGCAAGGACTTCAGCGAAGTCGAAGGCCAGATCGTGCTCGCCGCACCGCAGGAACAAGAGCTGGCGGCCAAGCTTGCGCAATTCGGTGAAGTGCTCAACAGCGTTGGCGAAAAAGGCACGCCCCACATCCTCTGCACTTACTTGTACGAAGTGGCCGGCCTGTTCTCCAGCTTCTATGAGAATTGCCCGATCCTGAGCGCCGACGACGAAGCTCAAAAGCAAAGCCGCCTGCGCCTCGCCGCACTGGCTGGACGGACCCTCAAGCAAGGCCTGGAACTCTTGGGCCTGGAAACTCTGGAGCGTATGTAAGTTGGCTGCCAAGAAAAAACCCGCCCCCAAGCGCGGCGCCAGCCGCTACCAGGCTCCGGCGAAGAAACCTATTCCGGGTTGGCTGTGGATGGCCATCGGCCTGGCGGTCGGTGCGTTTGTCGTGATCCTGATGAAGCTGGAGCCGGGCAAAGGCGATGACGTAAAACGCGTCAAGCAAGAGCAGCAGAAGGCCACGAAAATAGCCGAAGCCAACAAGACGGCGCCGAGCCCGACCGCACCGGTGAAGCCAAAGTACGACTTCTACACGCTGCTGCCGGAATCGGAAGTGATCGTGCCGCCCGACGCCGTGCCGGAGAAAACCCTGCCGACGCCACAAGTGCCGACCACCCCGGTAACGCCTGCGGAAGCGGCGAAGATCGACACCGCACGCGCCCAGGCCGCGCTGGCCGGCATCACCCCGCCACCGCCGCCACCGGTCGCCACCACCAAGGCCGCGCCGGTGACCAAGTTCTTCCTGCAGGCGGGCTCGTTCCCGAAACAGGCGGATGCCGATCGCGTGCGTGCACAGATCATTCTGTTGGGCCAGGCGGTGACGGTAGAGTCCGGCACGGTGAAGGATGCGACCTGGTATCGCGTGCTGGTAGGCCCGTTCAGCAACCGTGAGCAACTGACCGTGGCACAGAAGCAATTGGCTGGCGCCGGGTTTAGTAACCTGCTGTTACAACAACGCCAGAGCCGCTGATCAAGAATGTGGGAGGGGGCTTGCTCCCGATAGCGGTGTATCAGTACCAGATTTGCTGGCTGATCCATTGCCATCGGGGGCAAGCCCCCTCCCACATTTGCTTTTGCAGTGTTCTCGAGTGTGCGTCAGACCAATAAACACCACTCGTCCGCCACACCCCCCTACGGTTGAAATCCTCCTCGTCACCCCCATATGAGTTTCCATCAGGGCATTTTCGCCCCGCTGCGTGGAGACTCTCCCCTTGACCACCATCGTTTCAGTACGTCGCCACGGCAAAGTCGTCATGGGCGGCGACGGCCAGGTTTCCCTGGGTAATACCGTGATGAAAGGCAACGCGAAGAAAGTGCGCCGCCTGTACCACGGCCAGGTTCTCGCAGGCTTTGCCGGCGCTACCGCCGATGCCTTCACCCTCTTCGAGCGCTTCGAAGGCCAGCTGGAAAAACACCAGGGCCATCTCGTTCGCGCCGCCGTCGAACTCGCCAAAGAATGGCGCACCGACCGCTCCCTCAGCCGCCTGGAAGCCATGCTGGCCGTTGCCAACAAAGACGCGTCCCTGATCATCACCGGTAACGGCGATGTGGTTGAGCCTGAACATGGCCTGATCGCCATGGGTTCCGGTGGCGGCTACGCCCAGGCGGCAGCCAGCGCACTGCTGAAGAAAACCGACCTGTCGGCCCGGGAAATCGTCGAAACCGCCCTGGGTATCGCCGGCGATATCTGCGTGTTCACCAACCACAACCAGACCATTGAGGAGCAGGACCTCGCCGAGTAAGCCGCAGGCTTACTTGCGCTTGAGGCCGCCAAACACTATGTCCATGACTCCCCGCGAAATCGTCCATGAACTTAACCGCCATATCATCGGCCAGGACGATGCCAAGCGCGCCGTTGCCATTGCGCTGCGTAACCGCTGGCGCCGGATGCAACTGCCCGAAGAACTGCGCGTTGAAGTAACGCCGAAGAACATCCTGATGATCGGCCCGACCGGCGTCGGTAAAACCGAGATCGCCCGTCGCCTGGCCAAGTTGGCCAACGCCCCCTTCATCAAGGTCGAAGCCACCAAGTTCACCGAAGTGGGCTATGTGGGCCGCGACGTCGAGTCGATCATTCGTGACCTGGCCGACGCGGCCTTGAAGCTGCTGCGCGAGCAGGAGATGACCAAGGTCAGCCATCGTGCCGAAGACGCCGCCGAAGAGCGCATCCTCGACGCGCTGCTGCCGCCGGCACGCATGGGTTTCAACGAAGACGCCGCACCGGCCTCGGACTCCAACACGCGCCAGCTGTTCCGCAAGCGCCTGCGTGAAGGCCAACTGGACGACAAGGAAATCGAGATCGAAGTCGCCGAAATCTCCGGCGTCGACATCTCGGCCCCGCCTGGCATGGAAGAAATGACCAGCCAGTTGCAGAACCTGTTCGCCAATATGGGCAAGGGCAAGAAGAAAAGCCGCAAGCTCAAGGTGAAGGAAGCACTGAAACTGGTGCGCGACGAAGAAGCCGGTCGCCTGGTGAACGAGGAAGAACTCAAGGCCAAGGCCCTGGAAGCCGTCGAGCAGCACGGTATCGTGTTTATCGATGAGATCGACAAGGTGGCCAAGCGCGGTAACGCGGGCGGTGTCGATGTATCCCGCGAAGGTGTACAGCGCGACCTGCTGCCGCTGATCGAAGGCTGCACCGTGAACACCAAGCTGGGGATGGTCAAGACCGACCACATCCTGTTTATCGCTTCCGGTGCTTTCCACCTGAGCAAACCCAGCGACCTGGTGCCGGAGCTGCAAGGCCGCCTGCCGATTCGCGTGGAACTCAAGGCACTGACGCCGGGCGACTTCGAACGCATTCTCAGCGAGCCGCATGCCTCGCTCACCGAGCAGTACCGTGAGTTGCTGAAAACCGAGGGCCTGGGGATCGAGTTCCAGCCGGACGGCATCAAGCGCCTGGCCGAAATCGCCTGGCAGGTCAACGAGAAGACCGAGAACATCGGTGCGCGCCGCCTGCATACGCTGCTGGAGCGTTTGCTGGAAGAAGTGTCCTTCAGTGCGGGTGACCTGGCCGGTGCGCAGAACGGCGAGCTGATCAAGATCGACGCCGACTACGTCAACAGCCACTTGGGCGAACTGGCGCAGAACGAAGACTTGTCGCGCTACATCCTGTAGACCCAGCTCAGGACTGCTTTGCTTTATTGTGGGAGGGGGCTTGCTCCCGATAGCGGTGTATCAGTATCAGATAAACTGACTGAGGCACCGCTATCGGGAGCAAGCCCCCTCCCACATTTTGAGGCCGGTTCATTCAGGATCATCTTCCATGTCCAAATTCCCGACTGCTGTAAACCTGCACAAGACCTCCAACACCCTCGGCCTCACCTACGGGCCCGATGAGGTCTATCAGTTGCCCGCCGAACTGCTGCGTACCCACTCGCCTTCCGCAGAGGTCCAGGGCCACGGCAAACCCATCCTGCAATTCGGCAAACTCAACGTGCGCCTGATCAAGGTAGAGCCGGCCGGGCAGTACGCACTGAAATTGACCTTCGATGACGGCCATGACAGCGGACTGTTCACTTGGGACTACCTCTACCAACTGGCTGTACGCCAGGAAGCACTGTGGGCCGATTATCTGGCGGAACTCAAAGCCGCCGGGAAAACCCGCGACCCGAGTGAGTCGGTCGTGCGGCTGATGCTCTAGCTCAGGCCTGCGGCTCTTTAGAGAGCATTTTCTAATTCCATCTGCTTGAATGCCCTGTCTCGTGGCCAACGATTGGCCCGCTTGCGAAAAAAATTAAACTCGGGTAACCAATGGAACTGGCAAGTTCCCTGCATTTGACGATGCGGTATCAACGGTCACCCGAGTCGCGTACCTGGCTTGTGTTGTGTATCGAAACCTGGTGCACAGCGGTACCCGGTACTCGTCTTTCGGACAATGGAGCGTCGTAGATGAGTAACAAGAACAACGATGACTTGAAACGCCAGGCCTCGGAAAACACCTTGGGGCTGAACCCGATCATCGCGTTACGCAAAAAGGATTTATTGGCCTCGGCGAAGATGGTGTTGACCCAAGCCATCAAGCAACCGTTGCACAGCGTCAAACACGTCGCCCATTTCGGCGTTGAATTGAAAAACGTGATGTTCGGCAAATCCCAACTGGCGCCCGAGAGCGACGACCGTCGCTTCAACGACCCGGCCTGGAGCCAGAACCCACTCTATAAACGCTACCTGCAAACCTACCTGGCGTGGCGCAAGGAACTGCACGACTGGATCGGCGACAGCAACCTGTCCGAACAGGACATCAGCCGCGGCCACTTCGTGATCAACCTGATGACCGAAGCCATGGCCCCCACCAACAGCGCGGCCAACCCGGCGGCGGTCAAACGCTTCTTTGAAACCGGCGGCAAAAGCCTGCTCGACGGTCTTTCCCATCTCGCCAAAGACCTGGTGCACAACGGCGGCATGCCGAGCCAGGTCAATATGGGCGCTTTCGAAGTGGGCAAGACCCTGGGCACCAGTGAAGGCGCGGTGGTGTTTCGCAACGATGTGCTGGAGCTGATCCAATACAAGCCGATCACCGAGCAAGTGCACGAGCGCCCTCTGTTGGTGGTGCCGCCGCAGATCAACAAATTCTATGTCTTCGACTTGAGCCCGGATAAGAGCCTGGCGCGCTTTTGCCTGCGCAATGGCCAGCAGACGTTCATCGTCAGTTGGCGCAACCCGACCAAGGCCCAGCGCGAATGGGGCCTGTCCACCTACATCGAGGCGCTCAAGGAAGCGGTGGATGTGGTTACGGCGATCACCGGCAGCAAGGACGTCAACATGCTGGGCGCCTGCTCCGGCGGCATCACCTGCACCGCCCTGCTCGGCCATTACGCGGCACTGGGGGAGAAGAAGGTCAACGCCCTGACCCTGTTGGTGAGCGTGCTGGACACCGCCCTGGACACCCAGGTGGCGCTGTTCGTCGACGAACAGACCCTGGAAGCGGCCAAACGCCACTCCTACCAGGCCGGCGTGCTGGAAGGCCGCGACATGGCCAAGGTGTTCGCCTGGATGCGCCCCAATGACCTGATCTGGAATTACTGGGTCAACAACTACCTGCTGGGCAACGAGCCTCCCGTGTTCGACATCCTGTTCTGGAACAACGACACCACGCGCTTGCCCGCCGCGTTCCACGGCGACTTGATCGAACTGTTCAAGAACAACCCACTGGTGCGCGCCAACGCACTGGAAGTGTGCGGCACGCCGATTGACCTCAAGCAGGTCACCGCGGATATCTACGCACTGGCCGGCACCAACGACCACATCACACCGTGGCAGTCGTGCTACAAGTCGGCGCAGCTGTTTGGTGGCAAAGTCGAATTTGTGCTGTCCAGCAGCGGGCATATCCAGAGCATCCTCAACCCGCCGGGCAACCCCAAGGCGCGCTACCAGACCAGCGACAGCCTGACCGGCAAGGCTCTGGACTGGCAGGAGAATGCGACCAAGCACACCGACTCCTGGTGGCTGCATTGGCAGGGTTGGCTGGCAGACCGGGCAGGCAAACTGAAGAAGGCCCCGACAGCGCTCGGAAATAAAACCTACGCCGCGGCGGAAGCGGCGCCGGGCACCTACGTACATGAACGCTAGATTGAAATGAGATCAAATGTGGGAGGGCGCTTGCCCCCCACATTGGCTGCACTCCAGAGACACCACTTCACAGGGCTTGAGCATGCCGCAACCGTTCATCTTCCGTACCATCGACCTGGACGGCCAGACCATCCGCACGGCGGTACGCCCGGGCAAGCCTCACTTGACGCCGCTGCTGATCTTCAATGGCATCGGCGCCAACCTCGAGCTGGTGTTTCCGTTCGCCCAGGCGCTGGACCCGGACCTGGAAGTGATCGCCTTCGACGTGCCTGGAGTGGGAGGGTCTTCAACGCCCAGCGTGCCCTATCGCTTTCCCGGCCTGGCCAAGCTCACCGCACGAATGCTCGATTACCTCGACTATGGCCAGGTCAATGTGGTGGGTGTGTCCTGGGGCGGGGCGCTGGCGCAGCAATTTGCCTACGACTACCCGGAGCGCTGCAAGAAACTGATCCTGGCGGCCACGGCGGCGGGTGCGGTCATGGTGCCGGGTAAGCCAAAAGTGTTGTGGCTGATGGCCAGCCCGCGCCGTTACATCCAGCCATCCCACGTAGTACGCATCGCGCCAATGATTTATGGCGGTTCATTCCGTCGCGACGCCAAACTCGCCGCCGAACATGCCAGCAAAGTGCGCTCGGCCGGCAAACTGGGTTACTACTGGCAGCTGTTCGCCGGCCTGGGTTGGACCAGCATCCATTGGCTGCACAAGATCCGCCAACCGACCCTGGTACTGGCGGGGGACGACGACCCGCTGATCCCGCTGGTCAATATGCGCCTGCTGGCCTGGCGCATCCCCAACGCACAGTTGCACATCATCGATGACGGCCATCTGTTCCTGATCACTCGGGCCGAAGCCGTGGCGCCAATCATCATGAAGTTTCTCGAGGAGGAGCGCCTGCGCGCGGTGATTCATCCGCGCCCCGCGGTGTAAGGACCACACCGCCGCGCAACTTCCCAGGAACCGACTATGGTTCTGAATTGGCGTGCCTGCTTGATGACTTGACCAAGGAGTGTTGGCTCATGCGAGAAAGACCCGTGTCGAACCCGGCGCCCACCCCCGCTGCGTTCATTAACGCGCAAAATGCGATCACCGGTCTCAGGGGACGAGACCTGCTGTCGACCTTGCGCAGCGTGGCGGCCCACAGCTTGCGCAACCCGCTGCATACCGCCCGTCATGCCCTGGCATTGGGTGGCCAGTTGGGGCGCGTGCTGCTGGGCGAAACCGTGCACGAGCCCAACCCCAACGACAGCCGCTTCATCGACCCCACCTGGAAGCTCAACCCGCTCTACCGGCGCAGCCTGCAAGCCTACCTGAGCTGGCAACAGCAGACGCGCCACTGGATCGATGACAGCCACCTGAGTGCCGATGACCGCGCCCGCGCGCACTTTGCCTTTTCCTTGATCAATGACGCCGTTTCACCCTCCAACACCCTGCTCAACCCACTGGCCGTCAAGGAACTGCTGAACTCCGGAGGCAACAGTGTGGTGCGCGGTGTGAGCAACCTGTTCGAAGACCTGCTGCACAACAATGGCCTGCCGCGCCAGGTGAGCAAGCACGCCTTCGAAGTGGGCAAGACGGTGGCCACTACGCCGGGCTCGGTGGTGTTTCGCAACGAGCTGCTGGAGCTGATCCAGTACAAGCCCTTGAGCGAAAAACAGTACGCCAGGCCGCTGTTGATCGTGCCGCCGCAGATCAACAAGTACTACATCTTCGACTTGAGCCCCGGCAACAGCTTTGTGCAGTACGCCCTGAAGAACGGTTTGCAGACGTTCATGATCAGCTGGCGCAACCCGGATGTGCGCCATCGCGAATGGGGCCTGTCCACCTACGTGGCGGCCCTGGAGGAAGCGCTCAATGTGTGCCGGGCAATCACCGGGGCCCGAGAGGTCAACCTGATGGGTGCCTGCGCCGGTGGCCTGACCATTGCCGCCCTGCAAGGCCACTTGCAGGCCAAGCGCCAGCTACGGCGCATCTCCAGCGCCACTTACCTGGTCAGCCTGCTCGACAGCCAGATCGATAGTCCCGCTACCCTGTTTGTCGATGAGCAAACCCTGGAGGCCGCCAAACGCCACTCCTATCAACAGGGCGTGCTGGACGGTCGTGACATGGCCAAGGTGTTCGCCTGGATGCGCCCCAACGATCTGATCTGGAACTACTGGATCAACAACTACCTGCTGGGCAAGGAGCCACCGGCCTTCGACATCCTGTACTGGAACAACGACAACACGCGCCTGCCTGCGGCGCTGCACGGCGACCTGCTGGATTTCTTCAAGCACAACCCGTTGAGCCACCCCGGCGGCCTGGAAGTGTGTGGCACGCCGATCGATTTACAGAAGGTCACGGTGGACAGCTTCAGCGTGGCCGGGATCAACGACCACATCACCCCCTGGGACGCGGTGTATCGCTCGACTCAATTGCTGGGCGGCGAGCGACGCTTCGTACTGTCCAACAGCGGGCATATCCAGAGCATCCTCAACCCGCCGGGCAACCCCAAGGCCAACTACGTCGAGAACGCCAAGCTGAGCAGCGACCCACGCGCCTGGTATTACGACGCCAACCACGTCGAAGGCAGTTGGTGGCCGCAATGGCTGGAGTGGATTACGCAGCGTTCGGGCGTGCAACACGAAACCCTCACGGCCCTGGGCAACCAGAACTACCCACCGATGGAAGCGGCGCCGGGCACTTATGTGCGGGTGCGCTGAGCTCTACGAACTCATTAAGAAGACTGGATGAAGACCCGCGACCGTATCCTTGAATGTGCCCTGCAATTGTTCAACCGCAAGGGCGAGCCCAACGTGTCGACCATGGAGGTGGCCAATGAAATGGGGATCAGCCCCGGCAACCTCTACTACCACTTCCACGGCAAGGAGCCGCTGGTGCTCGGGCTGTTCGAACGCTTTCAGTGTGAGCTGGCGCCGCTGCTCGATCCACCCGCGAACGCGCAACTGGAGGCCGAAGATTACTGGCTGTTCCTGCACCTGATCGTCGAGCGCATGGCGCACTACCGCTTTCTGTTCCAGGACCTGTCGAACCTCGCCGGGCGCCTGCCGAAGCTGGCCAAGGGCATTCGCAGCCTGCTTACGGCACTCAAGCGCACCCTGGCTTCACTGCTGGCACGGTTGAAAGCGGCGGGACAGTTGGTCAGCAGTACCCAGGCGCTGGGCCAGTTGGTGGAACAAATCACCCTGACCCTGTTGTTTTCCCTCGATTACCAGCGAGTTCTCGATCGCGAAGGTGAAGTGCAGGTGGTGGTCTACCAGATCATGATGCTGGTGGCGCCACACTTGTTGGCACCGGCCCGCCAGGCGACGGAACAGTTCGCTCTGCGCTATCTGGACAACCCGGGTTAAGGCTGGGCAGCCACGGCCTATCCTGGCTTGCCAAACTGTTGAGTGAACTTGAAAAGTTCGCTATCGGTCTTGATGCCCAATTTCCGATAGGCCGATTGTTTTTGCGTACTGATAGTACTGGCGCTGCGCGAAAACTTTGCCGCAATTGAACTCACCGACATGCCATCGAGAAAGCAACGCAGCACCTCCTGTTCTTTGGGTGTGAGGCTGGCATTAGTCGGGAGCGAACCGCCCCCGCCCAGCGTTGATGATATATCGCCCCCATCAAAAATAAGTTGGGCGCCTTGCTGTTCCGGCAACATGCAGGGCTGCAGGTAAATTCGCCCTTGGGCGACTGTTCGAATCGCTGCAACCAACTCCGTCAACTTCTGGGTTTTGCCCAATACTCCCCAACTTCCGGCCTTCAACGTCATTAACACCGTTGCCGGTGTGTAGTGGGATGACAAGACGATGGGTTTGCACTGCTTGAAACGTCGGCTCAGGGTCTGGATCAGGCTGAGGCCATCGATGTCTGAAGGCCCCAGGATAAAATCCATCACCACCACATCAGCAGGCCGCCGGGCAAGCGCCTCCAATAATTCCTTGCCTGTGCCGAAGGAACCGATGACCTCAAGGTCGACTTCCTTGCTCAGGCCCAGCTCGATCCCCTGCCTAACCATCTCATGATCATCAAGCAACATGATGGTGTACGTACTGGAAGTTGATGTAGGCATCGAAAAACCCGATCTTGTGAGTACTGCTCATTACAAAAACTCGCCGGTCATTATGATCACGGTATATCCCAGCCGCACCGCAGGTTCAATCAATAACAATAATAAGGATTTCTCTTACATTCCCAACTTACAGCGCAATCTTACAAGTAGCCGTCAATACAACTATTTGGATTCTAAATACAAAATTTCGAACAATCACGAGGCCAATATCGTTACTTCTCTATAGGCAGCATCGACGGTTCCGGCCGATTATTTGTAGGCCTCGCCAACTTGGAGCGTTTTTAAACAAAGCCCAAGTGTGCGAGGCCAATCCCAGATAATTCATGCTTGGAAATACTATGAAATTCAACGCTCTCTCTTCCGCTGCAACTGCCCTTGCATTGGCTGCCGCCGTATCGCAAACCGCCTACGCCGCCAATGACGGCACCATCAATTTCACCGGACTGGTGAACGACACGACGTGCACCATCGAAGGCGCGGCGCCGGGTACCGGTGCCGTGGTCAAGGACGTAAACCTGGGGGGTGTTTCTGCTGCACGCCTGGCGCGACCGGGTGATCGCGCCAACCTGACCGGCTTCACCATCCGTATTGGCGCACCCGGCGAAGGCAGTTGCACCAACGGCCGCACCGCCATGGTTGCGTTCGACCCCACCAGCCCGGCCATCGACGTGGCGACCGGGCGCTTGAACATCGATGGCTACGACAACCCTGAAGACTCCGCCAACGCCAAGAACGTACAGGTTGAAGTGACCAACCGGAATGGCACGCCCATTAACGTTTACACCGAAAAATCGGAGGGCGTCGTCATCGCCGATAACCAGGCCGTCATCCCGCTGGCCGCGCAAATGTACGCCACCGCCCCGGCCACCGAAGGTACGGTCAAGACACGCGTCGGCTTTATGGTCGTGTACGCCGATTAAGGAGCCGGCAGGCCAAGTAGGTAACGGACTTGCAGCGCCCCTGCAGGTCCCTCCCTGGATTCGAAGAGACGTTGGACACTATGAAAACAATGGCTCGCCTCGCGCTGGCCACCTGTGCTGTTGGATGGTTATCGCTGCAAGCGATTCCCGCCCATGCAGGGGTGATTATTTATGGCACTCGCGTGATCTTCCCCGCCGAACAGCAGGAGGTTGTCGTGCGCCTCGAGAACAAAGGCGATCGCCCGGCGCTGGTGCAAACCTGGCTGGACACGGGCGATCTGCGCTCGACACCGGCGACGGCACAAACACCGTTTACCTTGTCACCGCCGATCTTCCGCATTGAGCCTCATCAACAGCAGGCATTGCGCCTGCGCTACTCCGGCGACACACCGCCCACCGACCGCGAAAGCCTGTACTGGCTGAACGTGCTGGAAGTGCCCCCGGTGAGCGCCGGTGCCGAGCAAAACAACCAGATCGAACTGGCGTTCCGTACTCGCCTGCGCGTGTTCCTGCGCCCCCAATCATTACCCTATCCGGTGGGCAGTGCCCCGGCAAAACTGCAGTGGAAGCTGGTAGCCCGGGACCAGGGCTATGCGCTGCAAGCGACCAACCCGACGCCGTACCATATTTCCCTGACCACCGTTGACTTGCTCAGCGAGGGTAAACGCTTCAGCAAAGCGCCGAACCAGGCAGCCAACGATGGCCTGCTGCTGCCGGCCGGAGACGTGAAACTGTTTGCGCTGCCGCAACTGCATGAGCGTCCCCGTAGTGCCGCCAAGGTCGAGTTCACCACCGTCAGCGACTTCGGTGCCCGAGTACGTCACTCGGCAAACCTTGCCCCTTCAACTACCCGATGACTCACCCCATGAACCTAACCTCTATTTCACAGCGGCTCTTGCAGCTCATGGTATTGGCATTCGCACTGCTGGGCACCGCCCTCGCGCACGCCAGCGTTGTCATCAACAACACGCGGATCATCTACCCGCAGAACGACAAAGAGGTGACGGTCAGGCTTGAAAGCAAAAACCAGGCACCGGTGTTGATTCAGGCCTGGCTGGACAGCGGCGACGAACACTCCACGCCGGACCTTGCCGGCATCCCCTTTATCGCCACGCCGCCGATCTTCCGCATGGAACCCGGAAAGCAACAGGTTCTGCGCCTGGCCTACACCGGCGAAAGCTTGCCGGCGAAACAGGAAAGCCTGTTCTGGTTCAACCTGCTGGAAGTACCCGCACAAACACGGGACGCCCAGCAGGGCAACCAGCTGCAGCTCGCCTTCCGGTCGCGGATCAAGCTGTTTTTCCGCCCGCCGAACCTGCCTTATGGCGTCGACGCTGCGCCGGGCAAACTGCAATGGCGGCGCGAATCCACCGAGCAGGGCCAGGTTCTGGAAGTCTACAACCCCACCCCTTATCACGTGACGTTCGAGGAGATTGAAGTGCTGGAGTCAAACCTGCGTCATGCACGCAAGGCCTCGACATCCGGCGCCGAGAACATGGTGGCCCCTGGCGCTCGCAACCGCTTTGAAGTGCCCAGTCTCAAGTCAGCACCGGGCCGCGCAACAACCGTGGAATTCCAGACGCTCGACGACTTTGGGGTAAAGACCTCTCATCGCGCCAAGCTCCTGATGTGAGCGACGAAGCCTGCCGAGCACCGTAGCCGCCCGACCCGCTCCTCACCTCACTGAACACACCCGTTTGATGCCCATTTTTCAGGGCAGGGCTTCCCCTTGCCCGAATTCGGACAGCACCTATTTTTGGAAATGGTAAAGATGAGTTTGAACACGCCTGTCAGCGCAAGACCCAGGTCCCTGACACGTCATTGGTTGACGCACACGGCGCGTTGCCTGTTACTGCTGAGCGGTGCCCAAGCCCTCAACGCCCACGCGGTCGAGAATGTCGAGTTCAATCCGGCCTTCTTCCCGGATGGCGCGGGCGGCCAGCAAGTTGATATTTCAAAATTCAGCCAGGGCAACGTTGTACTCCCCGGCAGCTACCGCAGCGACGTCTACCTCAACGGCCAGTGGATAGGCCGTGAAACCCTGGACTTCATCGCGGTCAAGGGCCAGGACTCTGCGCATATGTGCCTGGAGCGAGACGCGCTGCTCAGGTTTGGTATCGACCTGGACGCGCCGCAGAAGCAACCGGCCGAAGCCGGTCAGACGCCCACCCCGACATTTGCTCGCTGTGCCGACATTTCCGCCTACCTGCCGGGCAGCACCAGTCAATTCGATTCGGGCGAAAACCGCCTGACGCTGCAGGTGCCACAGATCTATCTGGCGCGTAAGGCGCGTGGCTATGTTGACCCCAAGCATTGGGACAGTGGGGTCGATGCGGCCTTTGCGCGCTACAACGCCAACACCTTTGCCACCCGCACCAACGGTCGCTCGCTCAACTCCCATTACCTTGGCCTGAACACCGGGCTCAACCTGGGTGACTGGCACTGGCGTCACAACGGCAGCTTCAGCCAGACCGACACCGCCTCGGGCTATCAAAGCAGCAGCACCTATGTGCAACGCGAACTCAACCCACTGCGTTCACAGCTGATGCTGGGCGAGATCTACACCCCAGGCGAGCTGTTCGACAGCGTACGCCTGCGCGGTGCCAGCCTGTTCAGCGATGACCGCATGCTGCCGGACTCCATGACCGGTTTTGCACCGGTGGTACGCGGCATCGCCCAGACCAACGCCCGGGTCACGGTGCGCCAGCGCGGCGTGCTGCTCGATGAGGTGTCTGTCGCTCCCGGCCCATTTGTCCTCAACGACCTGTTCCCCACCGGTTATGGCGGCGACCTGACCGTCACGGTGACCGAAGCCGACGGCCGTCAGCGCGAATTCATCGTGCCCTTTGCCGCCAATGCCAACCTGCTGCGCGCGGGCCACACTCGCTACTCGCTGAGTGTCGGCGTGCTGGATGAAATCGGCCTGCGCCATCCACCGACCCTGGCCCAGGCCACCTACCAGAACGGGCTCAACAACCTGCTCACCGCCTACATGGGCGCGGTCGTCAGCGAGGACTATCTGTCGCAGTTGTTGGGCGCAGCGTTCAACACGCCGGTTGGCGCACTGTCGCTTGACCTGACCACATCGAGAGCCGCCCTGCCGGGCCATGAACCGCGTGGCGGACAAAGCTTGCAGTTACGCTACAGCAAGAATTTCACCGACACCGGAACGCACTTTGCCCTCGGCGCCTACCGTTACTCCACCGAAGGTTTCCTGAGCATCGCCGACGCGGCACGGGTGCGTGACCTCGCCATCGACGGGCGCAGCCTGGACAACCTGTCGCGCCTGCGCGACAGGATGGACATCAGCCTTAACCAGAGCCTGGGCAACGGCTCGGTGTACCTCACCGGTTCCTCGCAAAACTACTGGAACCGCGCCAGCGGCAACCTGACCTTTACTGCCGGTTACACCAATAGCTGGAAGGGCCTGCACTACACCGTCAGTGCCCAGCGCACCAAGGATTTGCTGAGTGACAGGGTCGACAAGCAACTGGAACTGACCGTGAGCCTGCCACTGGGCAGCGACCCTCGCTCACCGACCTTGACCACGACGGCCTTTCGCGGCAATCAAAGCAGCGGCGAACGCGTGAACCTTGGCGGCACACTGGGCGAGCGTAGCGAATTCACCTACGGCGTGGGAGGCAGCCGCACCCAAGGCAGCGGTAACTCCGTGACCGCCGACGTGAAGTACCAGGCCAGCCACGGCGTGCTGTCCGCAGGTTATGGCCAGAGCAACACCTACCGCGCCATGTCACTGGGCATGACCGGTGGCGTCGTCGCCCACGCAGACGGCGTGACCTTCGCTCCGGAGCTGGGCGACACCATCGGCATCGTCCAGGCAGCGGACGCCCAGGGAGCGCGGATCAACGGCAACCATGGCGCCCAGGTCGGCAAGCAGGGTTTTGCCGTGGTGCCCCACCTCACGCCCTATCGCCAGAACGTGGTCGAGCTGGACCCCAAGGACCTGTCGGTCGACGTGGAACTCAAGACCGCCGCGCAAAACGTAGCGCCCCGTGCAGGCTCGGTGGTGAAGCTGCAGTTCGACACAGTCAGCGGCCAAGCCGTGCTGATCACAGCGTTGCGAGAGGATGGCAGCCTGCTGCCGTTCGGCTCGGATGTGTTCGATGAAGACGGTGCCAGCGTGGGGATCGTCGGCCAGGGCGGCAAGGCGTTTGTACGCGTAGCGCGTGACCAGGGGCTGTTGACCGTCAAGTGGGGGAGCCGTGACGAAGCGTCTTGCCGGCTGCAATACGGCCTGGACAAGGCATCGGGAGGGAGCGCCACGCAGCGGTTGCGCCATCTGGATGCCGGCACTTGCACGGCCAATACAAGCGGTTGATCCGGCGAGCGCGCATGTCGCGCCCAAACGCTCTATTTCCGAGGACGGGACTGACGATGAAACACCCTACCCTGCTGGTTTCGACACTGCTGGCCCTTGGCATACCGGTCGCCGCCCAGGCGAGGTGTGACCGATTCCAGAACGATACGTTTACCTTGAACCTGCCGGCGACCATCACCGTGCCGGACAGCCTGCCGGTTGGCAGCGTCATCACTCGCGTGGCTTTCAATGGTACGGCACCCGACTACTTTGCCGAGTGCAGCGTTGCCACCCATAGCGGGGTCTGGGGTCGATATACCCGGCTGCAACACCCGGGGACTGACGCTTACCACACAGAAGTTGCAGGGGTAGGCCTGCGTATCACGATGACCTGGGCCGGCGGCGGAGGCCCGGCAGCCTTTGCACTTTATGACCAAGGCTACCAACAGGTGTACGGGAAGATCCCCAGCTTCACCTCAGCGGAGGCCACCTTCTACAAAATCGGCGCGGTGACCACCGGGACAATCCCCAGCGGAAGGTTCTGGGAAAAACACTGGGTCATCACTCCAGAGCGGTTTCAACTGCAACTCGCCAGCCCGGTCCGCTTCGTCAGGCCTGCGGCCACTTGCGACCTGGCAGCCGGCGACGTCAACCGCACCATCACGCTTCCGTCCATCCAAGTCAGTGCCTTGAAAGACGAGGTCTACGCCGGCGCACAGAACTTCGACCTGACAGCCAACTGCACCGATGCAGGCAACGTCACGTTCAGTATCACCGGCACTCCCGCCCCCGGGAACGACTTGCTGTTCGCCAACACCGGCACCGCCGCGGGTGTAGCGCTGTGGCTGTACTCACGCATCAACGGCGTCCCACAGACCCTTAGCAACCATGGCACGCGCACGCTGGTGGTTACCGGCAATCGCGCAATCCTGCCGCTCGGTGCGGCTTACCACAAAAACGGCACGGTCAGTTCGGGCACGCTCGCCAGTACTGCCACCGTCAACATCACCTACAACTGAAATAACAAGGACTACCTGATGAGCTTTCGAACCCTGCCCATAGCACTGGCAATCACCGCAAGCCTGGCTGCCAATGCCGCACACGCCGCGACCACGGGCACCCTCAACTTCCGGGGCCAGGTCAACGCCGGTACCTGCAACCTCGCCGCTGGCGATGTGAACCGCACCATTACCCTGCCAACGGTCAAAATATCTGACTTTGATTCGGTCAATTTCACAGGAGCGCACAACTTTGAAATTTCCGCCGACTGCGAATCGGACATTCGCAACGTAGTTTTCCTGTTTGCCGGCACCGTTTCCGCCGGCAACGGGCTGTTGTTTGCCAACACCGGCACTTCAGCCGGGACGGCTTTGTGGCTTGCACACCGCGCCGCCCCCCACACCACAATCCCCGCCAACGGCACTCCCGCCCAACGCAGCCGAACGATACCGACCAGCGGCAACAAAGCGGTTCTGCCACTTCAGGTCGCCTACCATAAAACCGGTGTGCCTATCACCCAAGGCACCCTGGTCAGCGCCGTGACGGTGTCCATCACTTACAACTGACGAAGGTCTGGCATCCCTCCAACCTTGATCACGGCACTGCGTGAACTGTGGACCACCAGTGCCGACGCCTATTTCGTCACGAGAACAGAAGATGAAGCACGGTTTCAAATCTCTTTGCGTATTGCTGGGCCTCGGTTTGCCAGTCGCCGCCCAGGCGGCCTGCGATCGCTACCCCAACACGCAACACAGTGTGACCTTTCCCAGTACCATTACCGTGCCGGAAAGCCTTGGCATCGGCCAACTGATCACCAGCCAGACATTTACAGGGCCCTACCCGACGTTTTATATGAATTGCCACTCGCCGACCCCGACGTTTCTCACAGGGCGGTTCACGTCCGCAATCTCGGCGCCGGGAGGGCTCATTTATCACACGAATGTTCCTGGCATCGGCATGCGCGTCATGGTCACGCTGACCTCCGGCGCGCCCTATTCCGCCAAGCTCATGACCGAAAGCCTCGTCTCGGCTCCTGGAAGGATTCTATGGGGGGCTACCCGGCTGGTTGCACAGTTTTACAAGCTGGGGCCGGTGACAACCGGCACTTTGCCTAGCGGTGAAATCCAGCATAACAACTGGGATGGAGGCAGAGGCCATTACCGGATGATCCTCAATACCTCCATACGCTTCGTCAATCCCGCGTCTACCTGCGACCTGGCCGTTGGCGATGTGAATCGCACGATAATCTTGCCCACCGTCAGGGTTTCCGACTTCAACCACGCCAACTCCACCGGAGTGCATCCCTTCGAACTGACCGCCCACTGCGAACCTGGGATCAGGAATGTGAGCTTCCTGTTCTCGGGTACGCCGTCAACCGGGAACGGCGCGCTGTTCGCCAATATGGGAACCTCAAGAGGAACGGCGCTCTCGCTGTCCCACCGCAACGTCGCGTACATTCCCGCCAATGGGTCTGCGGCCCAACGCACCCGCCAGATCCCGACAAGCGGCGCGAGAGCGGTGTTACCCATGAACGCGGAGTATCACAAAACCGGGGCCGCGATCACTCCAGGAACCCTGGTCAGTACCGCAATCGTTTCCATCGCTTACGACTGATGAAGTTTGAGCGCGCATAAAAAATGCCCGACCTTTTCAGGCCGGGCATTTTCAGGTCCCGGTAAAATCAGGACTGACTGGATGGCGTCGGCGTGGCCGGCGTTGCAGTCGTAGTTGTAGCAGCAGACGCCGGCGCGGAAACCGAGTTGGCGGTGGAGGCGGTTGACGCTGGTGCCGTGGCAGGCTTGGCCGCGACTGCCGGCTTGGGCGCTGCTGGTTTCTTCGCTACGGCCGGCTTTTTAGCGGCGGCGGGTTTGGCCGCCGGCTTGGCAGCGGGTTTGACGGCTGCCGGTTTGGCGGCAGGTTTGGCGGCAGCGGTTTTAGTCGCGGGCTTGGCGGCCGGTTTTGCGGCGGCCTTGGCGGCGGGTTTAGCGGCAGGCTTGGCAGCGGCTTTAGCGGCCACGGGCTTGGCGGCAGGCTTGGTGGCTGGTTTTGCCGCGGCGGTTTTGGCGGCGGGTTTGGCCGCTGCTTTTACCGGGGCCTTGGCGGCAGGTTTGGCGGCGGCTTTTACCAGAGGCTTGGCGGCCGTTTTCGCCGCAGGCTTGGCCGCTGCAGTTTTAGCGACAGGCTTGGCAGCCGGTTTGGCGGCTGCGGTTTTCGCCGGAGCCACTTTCGCGCCGGTGAGTTTTTCGATTTGCTTGGTCAGGGTATCGACCTTGCTGTGCAGCGTCTTCAGTTCTGCTTTGCTGGGGACACCCAGCCGAGAAATGGCACTGTTCAGACGCTTGTCGAACGTTTCTTCCAACTTGCCCCAAGTATCAGAAATACTGGACTTGGCGGAGCCGGCAGTGGCCTTGGCCGCCTCGACTTTCTTACCTACGGTGGTCTTGGTCAACTTCTCGGCCTTCTCGCCGTCTTTAACCAGGGTCTCGAAGTATTTACCGCCGTCACTGCTAACCTTCGAGTACACGCCTAAACCAGCAAGCCAGATCTTACGGGAATATTTTTCAACCTCCCCGATCCACGAGCTGCCTTCTTTCTGAGTTTTCTTTTGAACAGCCATCCCGTTGTCTCCTTAATGTTTACGCGCGACACGTTCGAGCAATGCCGTCAGCTCTTCGAGCTTAGCAGAGAGTGTCTCAACGTCATGTTTAGACGCAATGCCAATCCGATTCAAGGCACTTGCAACACGCGTGTCAAAGGCTTTTTCAACTTTATCCAGTTGAACTTCCACCAGGCCTTTGACGCTGGAGACATTACTCTTTACTTGGTCAATCTGACTGTTGGCAGCATCAAGTTGTTCAACCACAACTTTTTTGCCTTTACTTTCAACATGTTGACCGGTCTTAACCAGCTCTTTGAAGTACTCGCTGCCCTCGCTGCCGACCTTGGCATACGCACCAAGACCCGCCAGCCAGATCTTGCGGGCATAGCTTTTAACGTCACTCAGGGCAGTGGACTGTACGTCGTTTTTTTTCTTCAAAATAACTTTGGCCATGGTGCACCTCACGCAAAATAGGGTGGAGGAACAGCCCACAGGAGTTGAGGGCCTGGGCACAAAGTAGGGAGAAAAATTAGAATCGGCACCCTAAGCGCGGTGAATCAAGCCAGCGCCTTATCCAGCGCCTTCTCGATTTCGGACTTGATAGTGCCACTCATGGCGGACATCAACAGGCCCAGTTCCACATCAATGCGCAGCGATTCATCAGCCACTAATACAGTGCCTTTAACCCCCGAGCGCTTGAGGTTCAAGGTATCGCCGGACCATGAAGGTTCCAGGCCATATTGCTCCTTGAGCTTGTGCGCCAACTTCTCGGCCTTCGCCCGCGCGCCCTCTTTACCCAAGGTGTGGGCACGTTCAACGGTAATACGGGCCATTGCAATGACTCCTCTTTATAGCGAGTGGAACACCTGCCATGCGGCAAAAGGTCTCGGTGACCGCCTATCTTACCTTCAGCCTTGCCAAGACAAAGCAGGTCATGGGGATTATCATGTCCCGCATTCTCTTTTGGTGACAGCGATATGACTGATCAGCGCAAAGGCAGCGATGCCGAACCCACCACTCACTTCGGTTTCAAGAACGTCCCGGAAAGCCAGAAAGCGGAAAAAGTCGCTGAGGTGTTCCACTCCGTGGCCGCCAAGTACGACCTGATGAACGACGTGTTGTCGGGCGGCATGCACCGCCTGTGGAAACGCTTCACCATCGAACTGTCGGGCGTACGCGCCGGCAACCGTGTGCTGGACATCGCCGGCGGCACGGGCGACCTGGCGGCCAAGTTCTCCAAGCTCGTCGGCCCCACCGGCCAGGTGGTACTGGCGGACATCAACGGTTCGATGCTCAAGGTCGGTCGCGATCGCCTGCTGGATAAAGGCGTGGCCGGAAATATCGAATTCGTCCAGGCCGACGCCGAAAAACTGCCGTTCCCGGATAACCATTTCGACTGCGTGACCATCGCCTTCGGCCTGCGCAACGTCACCCACAAGGAGGACGCGATCCGCTCCATGCTGCGCGTGCTCAAGCCGGGTGGTCGCCTGTTGGTGCTGGAGTTCTCCAAGCCGACCAACGCGCTGATGTCCAAGGTCTACGACACCTACTCCTTCGCCTTCATGCCGTTGATGGGCAAGCTGATCACCAATGACGCCGAGAGTTATCGTTACCTGGCCGAATCGATCCGCATGCACCCCGACCAGGAAACCCTGAAGTCGATGATGGTGGAGGCCGGTTTCGACCGCGTGACCTACCACAACATGACCTCGGGTATCGTCGCCCTGCACCGCGGCATCAAGCCCTGATGTTGTTCGCCGGTCTTCTCGCCAGCGTGGAACACGGCATCAACCGTGTCTTGCGCCTGGACAGCACCGCCCTGGCGCGGCTCGCGCACCTCAACGGCAAGATCATTGCCGTCGACTGCCGCAGCCCCGCCTTGCAGTTGTTTATCCTGCCCGGCGATGAAGGCTTGCTGCTCGCCAGCCACTGGGCCGCCGAGGCCGACTGCACCCTGCGGGCGCCGGCGTCGAGCCTGTTGCACCTGGCCTTGAGCCGCAACAAGACCGCCATCCTCCACAGTGCCGAAGTGGAACTGGAAGGCGACAGTGCGGTGCTGATGGACTTGGCCGCCGTGCTGCAAGACCTGGAACTGGACTGGGAATACGAGCTGTCGCGCTGGATCGGCCCCGTCGCCACCCAGTTGATCAGCGGGCACCTGCGCAGCCGCTCGCGCTGGTACCAGCAAGGGTTCGCCAGCCTCAACCAGAACCTTGCCGAATACCTGAGCGAAGAATCGCGCACCCTGGTCGGGCAACGGGAAGCGCAAGCGCGCTTTCGTGAACTCGACAAGGCCAAAATCGACCTGGAACGCCTCGAGGCCCGCTTCGAGCGCCTGAGCCGTTCCCTTGATCCAAGCGATAACGCATGAAGCTGCTCGCCGTCCGCCGTCTGTTTCGTATCCAGCGCGTCGTAGCCCGCTACCGCCTCGATGACCTGCTGTTTGCCCTGCCCCTGCCGTGGTTTCTTCTGGCAGTACGCTATGTGCTGCCGTGGCGCTGGCTGCCGCGCAAGCAGCTGGAACTGAGCCGTGGTGCACGCCTGCGCCTGGCGCTGCAGGACCTGGGGCCGATCTTCATCAAGTTCGGGCAGATCCTCTCCACCCGCCGCGACCTGCTGCCGGAAGACATCGCCGACGAACTGATGCTGCTGCAGGACCGCGTCCCGCCGTTCGACTCGCAGCAATCGGTCAAGCTGATCGAAGAACAGCTCGGCAAAAAGATCAGCGAAGTGTTCAGGCGCTTCGACATCGAGCCGCTGGCATCGGCCTCGGTGGCGCAGGTACACGCCGCACAGCTCAAGACCGGTGAAGAAGTGGTGGTGAAGGTGATTCGCCCCGGCCTCAAGCCGATCATTGGCCAGGACCTGGCATGGCTGTTCATCCTCGCCCGCGCCGCCGAGCGTTTCTCCGCCGATGCACGCCTGCTGCACCCGGTAGACGTGGTCGCCGATTACGAAAAAACCATCTACGACGAACTCGACCTGCTGCGTGAAGCCGCCAACGCCAGTCAACTCAAGCGCAACTTCGAAGGCTCGCCCTTGCTGTATGTGCCGCAAGTGTATTGGGACTGGTGCCGTCCCAAAGTACTGGTGATGGAGCGTATCTACGGTGTGCAGGTCACCGACCTCGCGACCCTGGCGGACCAGCGCACCGACATGAAGATGCTCGCTGAACGCGGTGTGAAGATATTCTTCACCCAAGTATTCCGTGACAGCTTCTTTCACGCCGACATGCACCCGGGCAACATCTTCGTCAGCACCGTGAACCCGTGGAACCCACAGTACATTGCGATCGACTGCGGCATCGTCGGCAGCCTGACCCCGGAAGACCAGGACTACCTGGCGCGCAACCTGTTTGCCTTCTTCAAGCGTGACTACCGCCGCGTGGCGCAACTGCACATCGATTCGGGCTGGGTACCGGCGGAAACCAAGCTCAACGAATTCGAAGCGGCGATCCGTACCGTCTGCGAACCGATCTTTGAAAAACCGCTGAAAGATATCTCTTTCGGCCAGGTGCTGATGCGCCTGTTCCAGACCGCGCGGCGCTTCAACATGGAAGTGCAGCCGCAGCTGGTGTTGCTGCAAAAAACCCTGTTGAACATTGAAGGGCTGGGGCGCCAGCTGTACCCAGACCTTGACCTGTGGAACACCGCCCAACCGTTCCTGGAACGCTGGATGCGTGAGCGCGTCAGCCCGAAAACCCTGATCGGCAACCTGCACAGCCAGTTCGAACAACTGCCGCACCTGGCCAACATGACCCGTGACCTGCTGGAGCGCATGTCCCAGCCCCACGCCCATGACCCGGCGCCACCCTGGCAGAAGCGCAAGGACGACTGGTTCCTGCGCCTGTTGGGCGCCGCGCACCTGGTGGGAGGCGTGATACTGGCCATTGGCGGGCCACTGAATGAGTTGGGCCACTGGCCAGCCGGCATCATGGTCGCCGTGGGTGTGTATCTGATCGTGCGTCGATAGCCGATCCGGTTATACACTGTCGCAAATTGCCGGAGCCGAACATGAAAGACTGGTTGGACGAGATCAAGTGGGACAATGACGGCCTGGTACCGGCCATCGCCCAGGACTACAAGACCGGGCGCGTGCTGATGATGGCCTGGATGAACCGCGAGGCCCTGAGCCTCACCGCCGCTGAGCAGCGCGCTATTTACTGGTCACGTTCGCGTGGCAAACTGTGGCGTAAGGGCGAAGAGTCCGGCCATGTGCAAACCCTGCACGAGATACGCCTCGACTGTGACGCCGACGTGGTGATCCTGATGGTCGAGCAGATCGGCAACATCGCCTGCCACACCGGTCGTCACAGTTGCTTCTATCGCGTGTTCGAAGACGGCGAATGGAAAATTGTCGAGCCGGTGCTCAAAGACCCGCACGCCATTTATTCCCCAGGACACTGAACATGAGCGATACCCTGAACCGCGTGGCCCAGGTACTGGAAGACCGCAAGGGCGCGGATGCCGACAGCTCCTATGTCGCCAGCCTGTACCACAAGGGATTGAACAAGATCCTGGAGAAGCTCGGCGAGGAGTCCATCGAAACGATCATCGCCGCCAAGGACGCGCAGATCAGCGGTGATTACAGCGATGTAATCTATGAAACCGCCGACTTGTGGTTCCATAGCCTGGTCATGCTCGCCCAACTGGGGCAGCATCCGCAGGCCGTACTGGATGAACTGGACCGTCGCTTCGGCTTGTCCGGGCACGTCGAAAAGGCCTCGCGCCCGTCCGCCTGAATAACTTTCACAGAGGAATTGCAGCATGGGCATTTTTGACTGGAAACACTGGATCGTCATTCTGGTGGTGGTGGTACTGGTGTTCGGCACCAAGAAACTCAAGAACCTGGGCACCGACGTGGGCGAGTCGATCAAGGGCTTTCGCAAAGCCATGAACGACGACGAAAAACCGACCGACCCGGTCGCCACTCCGGTGCCGCCGGCCCAGCCGGTACATCCGCAGGCCACCCAGCCGATCACCGAGCGTCGGACCTTCGACGTGCAGGCTGAAAAAGTCGAAGAGCCGACCCGCAAAGACTCGTGAGCACTGACTAATGTTTGGTATCAGCTTCTCTGAACTGCTACTCGTCGGCCTCGTGGCGTTACTGGTATTGGGGCCTGAGCGCCTGCCCGGTGCCGCACGCACGGCCGGCCTGTGGATCGGGCGCCTGAAACGCAGTTTCAACGCCATCAAACAGGAAGTTGAACGGGAAATCGGCGCCGACGAGATCCGCCGCCAACTGCACAACGAACACATTCTGTCGTTGGAGCAGGAAGCCCGGAAAATCCTGTCGCCGGTACAGGAGCCGGCCAAGCCGGAGGAGCCTGCGGCCCCGAACAGCATCGCGCCCGCACCCGTTGCACAAGCCACGCCCGCCGCGCCAACCGAGCCTGCGCCGACGCCCGTTGCGTCGCCCGCGCCCCATGACCCTACATTGCCGCCGCGAGCCCCATGAGCGCTGATAAACCGGAAAACGACCAGCACATGCCGCTGGTCTCGCACCTCACCGAGTTGCGCACCCGCCTGCTGCGTTGTGTAGCGGCCATTTTCATCATCTTTGCCGGGCTGTTCGCCTTTACCCAGCAAATCTACACCTTCGTCTCCACGCCTCTGCGCCAGTACCTGCCGGCTGGAGCAACGATGATCGCCACCGATGTGTCGTCGCCGTTCCTCACGCCATTGAAGCTGACCATGATGGTGTCGTTGTTCCTTGCGATCCCGGTGATCCTGCACCAGATCTGGGGCTTCATCGCGCCGGGCCTGTACAAGCATGAGAAGCGCATCGCCGTTCCGTTGCTGGTGTCGAGCATCCTGTTGTTCTACACCGGCATGGCGTTCGCGTATTTCCTGGTGTTCCCGCTGATCTTCAAATTCTTCGCCGCAGCCACGCCGGCCGGCGTGGAGATGATGACCGACATCACCAGCTACCTTGATTTCGTGATGACGCTGTTCTTCGCCTTTGGCGTGGCCTTCGAAATTCCGGTGGCCGTGGTGCTGCTGGTATGGATCGGCGTGGTCGACGTCAAATACCTGAAGAAGATCCGCCCGTACGTGATCATCGGCTGCTTCGTGGTCGGCATGATTCTCACGCCGCCGGACATCTTCTCCCAGACCTTGCTGGCCGTGCCCATGTGGATGCTGTTCGAGATCGGCATCCTGTTCGGCAGCCTGATCAGCAAGCGCGAAGACCAGCCGGATGACCCGCCCGTCGACAACGACCAGCCGCCAGCCACCCAGCCATGAACCTGCTGTTGCTGGAAGAGGCCGACTTTATCGCGGCCGACCGGGTAGTGCTGCGTGATCGGCGCCTGGTGCATATGCAGGAAGTCCACCGCGCTGCGGTGGGCGACAGCCTGCGCGTGGGGCGCATTGGCGGCCTGATGGGCAACGCCCGGCTGTTGCGCCTGGAAACCCGCGAGGCCGAGCTGCAAGTCAGCTTCGACCAGCCCCCGCCGGCCAAACTGCCCCTGACCCTGCTGCTGGCCCTGCCGCGCCCGAAAATGCTGCGCAGGGTGCTGCAAACCGTGGCCGCCATGGGCGTGCCGAAGGTCGTGCTGGTCAACAGCTACCGCGTAGAGAAAAGCTTCTGGCAGACGCCGTTCCTGGAACCTGAAGCGATCCGTGAGCAATTGATCCTGGGGCTGGAACAGGCGCGGGATACGGTGTTGCCCGAGATCATTATCGAAAAGCGCTTCAAGCCGTTCGTTGAAGACCGCTTGCCCGCCATGACCGCAGGCACCCTGGGCCTGATCGGCCACCCCGGCGATTACCCGGCCTGCCCGCGCGGGTTGGATGAGCCGGTGACGCTGGCCATCGGCCCCGAGGGCGGCTGGATTCCCTATGAAGTGGACTTGCTGACCCAGGCCGGCTTGCAACCGGTGCAACTCGGCGCACGTATCCTGCGCGTCGAAACGGCGGTCACCGCTCTGCTCGCCCGCCTGTTCTAACAACGCTCACTACAAACTCCAGTTTTCCTACAGGTATAGCCCGGCCGGCCGATAGCCTTTGAATAAGTCCAAGCCTTGTTCCAAAGGAGATCGCAGCATGTATCGTTGGTTAGCCGAAAAACTGGGGAATGTGAGCGTCAATCGCAAGCTGGGCGTAGGCTTCGGCTTGGTGTTGATCCTGACGCTACTGATCACCTTCACCGGCTGGACCGGCCTGAGCAACGTGACCAGCCGTGGCGACAAACTTGGCTTTATTTCCAGCCTCAACAGCCTGACCAAAGACCTGCGGCTGGCACGCCTGGACTTCGAGATGCGTCGTGGTGAACAAGGTACGGATGCGGTCAATGGCTTGCTCACGCAGTTGGACAGCGGCCTGAAAACCGCTCTGGATCTGATCGAACAGCCTAACGACAAGGCGCTGGTCGAGCAGCAACTGGAGGCCCTGAATCAATACAAAAAAGCCTTCGCCGCCATGGTCCAGGCCGGTCTGAAGCGTGAAGGCGCCCGCAGCCAATTGGGCGACACCGCTGACAACGCCGTGGCCAAGATCAATGAAATCGAAAAAGCCCTGCTGCAAGGCGACAGCGTCACCCAGTTCAATAGCGTGGTGGACTTGAGCAAGCTGATCCAGCAATCGCGCTTCCAGGTTCGCGGCTACACCTACAGCGGCAAGACCGAGGCCGAACAGCCGGCCCTGGATGCCATCGACAACGCCCTGAAAAAAATCAACCAACTGCAAGGCCAATTGCCGGAGCCGTATCAGGCCAACCTGCAAGAAGCAGGCGTGTCGCTGCAAGCCTATCGCGCTGCCGTCAGCCAGTATCGCGACGCCCAGGTTGCCAGCGCGGCGGCCATGGCGACCATGAAGGCCCAAGGCGATATCCTGTTGGGCCATAGCGAAAAGCTCACCACCTCGCAAACGGCAGTGCGTGACGCTGACGTCGTACAGGCCAAACAGCTGTTACTGCTGGCCACCGTGCTGGCGCTGATCTTCGGCATCATCGCCGCCATGGCCATCACCCGCCAAATCGTCATCCCACTGAACCAGACGCTTAAAGTCGCAGAGCGCGTAGCCTCGGGCGACCTGAGCCACAACCTGGACTCGATGCGCCAGGATGAACTGGGCCAGTTGCAACGCGCCATGCAAAGCATGACCGTGGGCCTGCGTGAACTGATCGGCGGCATCAGCGACGGCGTCACGCAAATCGCCAGCGCCGCCGAACAACTGTCGGCCGTGACCGAACAAACCAGCGCCGGGGTCAACAGCCAGAAAGTCGAAACCGACCAGGTGGCCACCGCCATGAACGAAATGGCTGCCACCGTGCAGGAGGTGGCGCGCAACGCCGAGGAAGCGTCCGAAGCCGCCGTGGCGGCCGACCAACAGGCGCGTGAAGGTGACAAGGTGGTCAGTGAAGCCATCGACCAGATCGAGCGCCTGGCCACCGAAGTCGGCCACTCCACTACCGCCATGGGCGACCTGAAACGCGAAAGCGACAAGATCGGCAGCGTGCTCGACGTGATCAAGTCGGTCGCCCAGCAAACCAACCTGTTGGCGCTGAACGCGGCAATTGAAGCGGCGCGCGCTGGTGAAGCCGGACGCGGTTTCGCGGTGGTGGCCGATGAAGTGCGCAGCCTGGCCCAACGCACCCAGAAATCCACCGAAGAGATCGAAGAACTGATCGTCGGCCTGCAAAGCGGCACCCAGCAGGTGGCCACTATCCTGGACAACAGCCGTGGCCTGACCGACAGCAGCGTCGAACTGACCCGTCGCGCCGGCAGTGCGTTGGCGAGCATCACCCGCACGGTCTCGACCATCCAGGCGATGAACTCGCAGATCGCTACCGCCGCCGAGCAACAGAGCGCCGTCGCCGAAGAGATCAACCGTAGTGTGCTGAATGTGCGCGACGTGTCGGAGCAAACGTCGTCGGCCAGTGAAGAGACCGCCACCTCCAGCGCAGAACTGGCGCGCCTTGGGATCTACTTGCAGACCTTGGTCGGGCGCTTCCGCGTCTGACCCTTTGCTGCGGCGGTCGATCAAGGCCGCCGCAATTTGTGAAACGTCCTACGTAGTTATCAGCCCGCCAACACCTCGAATCGTTTTAGCGTTTTAACCGAACGCTTTTTCTGATTGGAGGCTCATCATGTTTTCTCGGCTGACCCACGTGCTGGTCAATGCCAGCGTCCGTCTCAAGCTCATCCTGGGATTCGGCCAAGTGCTGATCCTCAGTCTCCTGATCGCCATGACCGGCTGGCAAGCCTTGAACACCGCGCTGTATCACACCAGCAGCCTGACGGTGCTAGGGCGATTGGCCGTCGACACAGAAGCCATGCGCGCTGATCGTATCGTTTACCGCACCCTGACGGACGCCGACAGCCTGGCCAAGATGGCCACGAGCATCGAACAAATCGACGCACACCTGGCCGACCTTTCAAGCCGCTTGAAAGACCCCGCCGACCTGCAGCGCTTGCAGGAGGCAACGCGCTGGGTCGCGGATTTCAAGGCCGCCCTGGTGCAATTGCCGCCCTTGATCGAGCAACGCGAGAGCATTCGGCCCGCGCTCAAAAGAACGGCGCTGCAAGCCAGTGAGACGCTCGTCCAGCTCGCCGGCGCATTACCCGACCCAGAAGACGGCAACGCCCATGGCGCCATCGAGCAGTTGCGCCAGGCCATGGAGCAGGCCGAGGAGCGCGTGCAAAGCCCGGCATGGGCCGCACAATCGTTGCAAGCCTACGCCGAGGCCATTGCCAAGACGCTCGACGCGCTGGAAGTCGCCCAGGCCGCAGTCACCACCTTGCCTGTCGACTCGGCGCAGCTCAAAACCGACCTGGCCACCTATCGCGAGCAGCTCACCCGGCTCAAGGACGCGCAGCTCAACACTGAAACCGTGCAAAACCGCTTTGAACAGCAACTCAACCAGCTGCGCGAGCAAAACCTTGCGCTGATTGAAGGCCAGAACGCCCAGGGTGATGACGCCGCGAGCCACACACGTTTCCTGCTGATCAGCGTCACCGTGGCGGCCTTGCTGCTCGGCGGCCTGGCCGCGTGGTGGATCGCCCGGCAGATTGCCATACCGCTACGCGCAATCCTCACCGCTGCCCATCGCGTCGCCGACGGCGACCTGAGCCAAGCCCCCCAGACTGATCGCCATGATGAACTGGGCCAATTGCAACAGAGCATCGGGCAAATGACCCGCAACCTGCGCAACCTGATCAGCCGCATCGGCGACAGTGCCCGGCAGATCGCCAGTGCGGCCACCCAATTGTCCGCCGTCACCTTGCAAACCCGCACGGGCGTGAACAACCAGAAAGACGAAACCGACCAGGTGGCCACGGCCATGAATGAAATGCTCGCGACCGCCCAGGAAGTCTCGCGACACGCCGAACAGGCGTCGGCCGCCGCCCAGGAAGCAGACCAACAGGCCAGCGCCGGAGAACAGGTGGTCGCGCAGGCGGTGGAGCAGATTGGTCACCTGGCGAGTGAAATGGCATTGTCCAGTCGCGCCATGCTCGCCTTGCAGCAGGAGAGCCAGAAAATCGGCAGCGTGCTGGATGTGATCAAATCCGTGTCCCAGCAAACCAACCTGCTGGCGTTGAACGCCGCCATCGAAGCGGCGCGCGCCGGGAGTGCCGGAGAAGGGTTTGCCGTGGTCGCCGATGAGGTACGCAGCCTGGCGCAACGCACCCAGGAATCGGCGGAAGAGATCGAAGGGCTGATTCTGGACCTGAACAAGGGCACCGAGCAGGTGGCGCAGATTCTGGACAGCAGCCGAAACCTGACCGACACCAGCGTCGGCCTGACCCGCGATGCCGGTCAAGCATTGGCGGCGATTGCGCGCACGGTATCGATCATCCAGGACATGAACCCGCAGATTGCCGCCGCCGCCGAGCAGCAAAGCGCGGTGGCCGAGGAGATCAATCGCAGTGTGTTGAAGGTGCGGGATGTATCGGAACAGACGGCGACCGCCAGCGAGGAAACGGCGGCCGCCAGTGTTCAGTTGACGCGGCTGAGCCTGGATTTGCAGACGCTGATTGGCAAATTCAGGCTCTGACGCTTACAGGACCTGGCGTAAAAACGCTTGGGCCCGCGGGTCTTTGGGGGCATCGAAGAACTCGGCCGGGGACGCGTCTTCGAGCAACTTGCCGTGATCGAAGAACAGCACGCGGTCGGCGACTTCGCGGGCAAACCCCATCTCGTGGGTGACGCAGACCATGGTCATGCCTTCCAGGGCCAGGGTCTTCATCACGTCGAGCACTTCACCGACCATTTCCGGGTCAAGCGCCGAAGTGGGCTCATCGAACAACATCACCTTGGGCTCCATCGCCAGGGCGCGAGCAATTGCGACGCGCTGCTGTTGGCCGCCGGACAACCGTGATGGAAACTCGTTGGCCTTTTGCGCAATACCGACTTTTTCCAGCAGTGCCAGGGCCTTGGCCTCGCGCTCTTTCTTGGCGCGCTTGCGTACGACTTTTTGCGCCAGGCAGAGGTTTTCCAGCACGGTCATATGAGGGAACAGGTTGAAGTGCTGGAACACCATGCCGACTTCACGGCGATAGGCGTTCACATCGGTTTTCGGATCAGCCAGCTGCAGGCCGTCGATGCTCACCGAGCCCGAATCGAACGTTTCCAGGCCATTGAGACAGCGCAGGAAGGTGGACTTGCCGGAGCCCGACGGGCCGATCACCACCAGCACTTCGCCCTTGGCCACTTGGGTGGTCACGTGGTCCACCGCGCGCACGACCTGGCCACGGGTATCGAAGACTTTTACCAGATCGCGGACTTCAATCACTTTGCGCGAGCCTCCGCTCAAGCCGGCTGGCCATTTTCGACAGCGGCAGGTTGATCAGCAGGTACAAGCCTGCCACACAGAACAGGATTTCAAATGGCGAGAACGAGGTGGTGATCACCTCCCGGCCGCTTTTGAGCAATTCGGTAATCGCAATCACCGACACCAGCGAGGTGTCCTTCACCAGGCTGATAAACTGCCCGGCCAGGGGCGGCAACACGCGCTTGAAGGCTTGCGGCAATACCACATGCCGCATCGACTGGCTGACACTCAACCCCAGGGAGCGCGCAGCTTCGTTCTGACCGCGGGCAATGGATTGCACACCCGCACGAACGATTTCCGCCACATAGGCGCCGGTAAACAGTGATAACGCAGCCACCCCGGCGAACTCCCGGGACAGGTTGAGCACGGTGCCAATGAAGAAATAGAAAATGAAGATCTGCACCAACAACGGCGTGCCGCGTACCAGTTCGACATAGATCGTCGACAGATCACGCAACGTCGGGTTGCTGGAGAGACGGCACAAGCCGGTCGCCAAGCCGATCGCCAACCCAAGCACCCCGGAGACCACCGATAACCACAAGGTGGTCCACAAGCCCCACATCAGCGGCCCCAACGCCCAATGGCGGGTCACGCCGACCACATCGCCTTCGGCTACGTCATCGCCACGTGCCACTTGCAGGCTGTTGTCGGCCACGCTCAGCTTCTGCTCCACACCGGCGTCGTTGCGCAGGGTGACTTCAGCCACATCGCCCTTGCGCACCAGTTCAACGACGGTGGAGATATCGGCGGCACGCTGGGAGGTCTCGGCCTGGTAGGCGAAGTACTGCGGTACGCGGTTCCAGCGCCACTCGTAGGACATCAGCGAAGTGGCGTAGTACAAGGCGCCAGCCAGGCCGACCAGCACGACCACGGTCAGCAGGTGCCAGGGCCATTGGGCTTTTTTCTGTTTCATTTCACTTTCCGGGATATGTGTCGCCTGTGAGACCGCCTTCGCGAGCAAGCCCGCTCCCACACTCGACCGCATGCTCATGCTGGAACTCGGTCAAATGTGGGAGCGGGCTTGCTCGCGAAGGACGCGACTCGGTCTTAAGCCTTATTCCATGTCCTTGAGCCACTCGGAGCTCTTGAACCACTTGTCATGGATACGATCGTAGGTGCCGTCGTTGCGGATCTGGTGCAGGAAGTTGTTGATGTAGTTGAGGCTGTCGTAATCGCCTTTCTTCAAACCGAACGCCAAGGGTTCGAACGTGAACGGTTCTTCCAGGAACACCAGCTTGCCGTTACCGACTTTTTTCTCGGCGACCACGTTGTAAGGCGCGTCATACACAAAGGCATCGGCCTTGCCGTTGACCACGTCCAGTACACCTTCCTGTTCATTGTCATAGCCATGGTATTTGGCTTTGGAAATCAGTTTTTTGGCGACCATCTCACCGGTGGTGCCGAGCTTGGAGGTCAGGCGGAACTTCTCGTCGTTCAGGTCTTTGTAGGACTTGATGGTGCCTTCCAGGTCTTTACGTATCAGCAGGGTCTGGCCGACGACGATGAAGGGTTCGCTGAAGTTCAGGCGCAGGTTACGTTCCTGGGTCAGGGTCATGCCGCTGCCGATCATGTCGAATTTACCGGTCAGGAACGCCGGGATGATCCCGTCATAACCGGTGGAGACCAGTTCCAGCTTGACGCCCATGGACTTGGCCAGCGCCTTGAGGATGTCGACTTCGAAGCCGATGATTTCACCGCGCTTGTCTGTCATTTCGAACGGCATGTAGGTCGGGTCCATGCCGACTTTGAGCGTGCCGCGCTTGACCGCATCATCGATGGCACCGGCCTGGGCCGCAGTGGCGGCGACCCACGCCGTGACGCCGAGCATCAGCATCGAAAGATACTTTTTCATCATCAAGTCCCCTGGACGGTTCTTATAAGAGCGGCGCGCAAAAGGGCTGCACCATTTCGGGGTGCGATCCTAACCCACTCGTTGCCCGTCACAAAGGTTTCACGGGTAAATGTTATCGGCGTATGTCGGAAATGCCCCACATGGGTGCAGCGAAGCATGGGCGTAGACACATTGCCCTCGTCACTCGTCCATTGGGTTATGTGTAAACAGTTATGACTTTCAGTCGATTTCCGCCATCCAGGCAGTGTCCTTGAACCACTTGTCGTGCAGGCGATCATAGGTCCCGTCCTGGGCCACCTGATTGAGGAAGTGGTTGATCCAGTTGAGGCTATCGTAGTCGCCCTTCTTCAGGCCGAAGGCCAGCGGTTCGAAGGTGAAGGGTTGTTCGAGCACCAGCAACGCACTGTTCTCGGGGCGGGTCATTGCAATCAGGTTGTAGGGCGCATCGTGCACAAAGGCATCCGCCTTGCCCTCCACGACCTGACGCACACCTTCTTCAGGGGTTGCGAAACTGCTCAGGCGCGCCGCGCCCAGAAAGCGCTGCGCCGCCGCCAGCCCGGTGGTACCTGCAGTGGCGGCGACGCGGTACTCGGCACTGTCCAGGTCTTCAATACTGGAAACCCTACCGGCCAGGCTTGGGTGCAGCAGGATGGTTTGGCCGACCACGATAAAGGAGTCGCTGAAATTCAGTTTCAGGTTGCGCTCCTGGGTCACCGTCATGCCACTGCCGATCAGGTCAAACTGCTTGGTCATCAGGCCAGGCAGCAACTCGGTATAGGGTACCGCCACCAACTCGAGCTCGACCCCCAATGCACGGCTCATGGTCTGCAGCAGGTCGATCTCGAAGCCGACGATGCGCCCCTGCTTATCCGTCATTTCAAAGGGGATGTAGGTGGGCGTCGTGCCGACCTTCAGCACTCCCCGTCGAACCGCATCATCGAGGGCACCGGCATTCAACCAACCTGCGTAGATGCCTGCGACAACGCCGATCAGCCATACTGAACCGTACCTCTTGAACATGAATACCCCCGTGGCAAGTCAAATCTGGGGGGCGATGCTACCCCAGCCACAGGCACGGCAATACGCCTCGAATCGAGGTCTTTTGTTTCGAAATAACAAGGAGTTAGAACAAAAAGGAAGAGACACGAAACGCCGTAGGACCAGCGTTTCAAGCGCCCCCGAAGTGAGCCTTCGGGGGCGTCTGAATCAGGCCGGTTGGGCCTGGGACGACAGCGGTTGCAGCGGCAGCAACGGCGCGTGCGGATCAGCCTTGATCGAGGCACGCCAGGCGCCCAGCCATTCGGCGTGACCTTCACTCCAGACCTGCTGGTGCAGGCGGGCCAGGGCTACCGGATCGCTGAGCAGGGCCAGGCGTTCAGCGTTGTTGAGGGCGGCCGGGCCGACTTTCAACGCATGACGCACCCGCTCGGCACGCAGGTGCTCGATCGGCTCCGCCTGACGGTGGCGCGAAGTCGCCAGGGCGCAGGCCAGGGCGTTCTGCTGCGGGTCGACCACCGAGCGCACAAACCCGTCATGCAGGGCGTGCCAACGGTTTTCGTGGGTGTACTGCTCGGTCGACAACAGCGCTTGCGGCGGGTTGTACTCCTCGGGGATCAGGAACAGGCTCTCGTCGCGGGACTTGAGGCCCAACTTGACCCGGCTGGAGATCACCGACACCGGGATCGACAACATCAGCGAGCCGACGATCGGGATCAGCCACCACAGGAAGCTTGGATTCAACCACACCACTAACAATGCCCACAAAAAGCCCAGCACGGTTTGCGGACCGTGGCGCTTGACCGCCTCGCTCCATGGCGTGGAATCGTCGTCACGTTGCGGCGAATTCCAGGTCGCAGCCCAACCGAGGAACGCGGCCAGTACGAAGCGGGTGTGGAAGATCATCCGCACCGGCGCCAGCAGCATGGAGAACAGCATCTCCAGCAGCATCGACAGCGTCACCTTGAACTTGCCACCGAACTCTTTCGCGCCCTTGGCCCAGATCAGGATGATGCTCAGCAGTTTAGGCAGGAACAGCAGCACGATGGTGGTGGAGAACAGCGCCACCGCCTTGTCCGGATGCCATTGCGGCCACAGCGGGTACAACTGGCGCGGCGCCATGAAGTACTGCGGCTCCATCAGGGTATTGACCGCCAGCAGCGCGGTCGACAACACCAGGAAGAAGAACCACAACGGCGCCGACAGGTAGGACATCACGCCGGTGAGGAACACCGCACGGTGCACCGGGTGCATGCCCTTGACCAGGAACAGGCGGAAGTTCATCAGGTTGCCGTGGCACCAGCGACGGTCACGCTTGAGTTCATCCAGCAGGTTGGGCGGCAGTTCTTCGTAGCTGCCCGGCAAATCGTAGGCGATCCACACGCCCCAGCCGGCACGACGCATCAGCGCAGCTTCGACGAAGTCGTGGGACAGAATCGCACCGGCGAATGCGCCTTTGCCTGGCAACGGCGCCAAGGCGCAGTGCTCGATGAACGGCTTCATGCGGATGATTGCGTTGTGGCCCCAATAGTGGGATTCACCCAACTGCCAGAAGTGCAGGCCGGCAGTAAACAACGGGCCGTACACGCGGGTGGCGAACTGCTGCATGCGCGCATACAGCGTGTCCATGCCCGACGCACGCGGCGCGGTCTGGATAATCCCCGCGTCCGGCGTGGCTTCCATCAGGCGTACCAGGCTGGTCAGACATTCGCCGCTCATCACGCTGTCGGCGTCGAGCACCACCATGTACTTGTAGTCACCGCCCCAGCGACGGCAGAAGTCGTCGAGGTTGCCGCTTTTACGCTTAACGCGGCGGCGACGGCGGCGGTAGAAGATCTTGCCGAAGCCACCGGCTTCGCGGCACACGTCCAGCCAGGCCTGTTGTTCGGCGATGCAGATATCGGCGTCGTTACTGTCGCTGAGCACGAAGAAATCGAAGCGGTCCAGGTCGCCCGTGGCGGCCACCGACTCGAAGGTAGCGCGCAAACCGGCAAATACCCGGGGCACGTCTTCGTTGCAGATCGGCATGACCAGCGCGGTACGGGCGTCCTTCGGAATCGGCTCGTCACCGGCACTTTTACCGGAGATGCGGTATTTATCGTGCCCCGTAAGCAGTTCCAGGAAGCCCATCAGCGCAGTCCAGAAACCCGCCGAGACCCAGCAGAACAAGATCCCGAACATGATCAGAATGCTGGTTTGCAGAGCGTAAGGCAGTACCTGCGTGGCGGTTTGCAGCAGGGTCTGGTTGCGGATCTCGTCGAAGTCGACCAGCGACCAGCCCTGGTACGGCATGATGCCCTTCATGTACCAGCCGGCCACGATGGTCTGGCCAAGCATCAAGATCAGCAGGATATAGCGGCGGATCGAACCGACGGTACGCCAGCGCGCAGCGGGCAATACACGCTCGTCTTTCGGCGGCTTGGGTGGGTTGGTGCGACCGGTCAAGCGGCGCCAGCCACGTACCAGGATGTTGGTACGCCATGGCTCAGGCACCACCTTGGTCCGACGGATCGGCGGCGTGGCCTTCAGGCTGACCCGGCCGCTGGCGTCGAGCGCGAGCATTTCGGCGTCTTGCAGTTCCTCGGCGGTACTGAGGGTCAAGCGCGTGCCAACCGACGCCTGGGCGGCGTCGGTCGGTGCGTCGAACGTCTTCGACGACAGGCGTTCGTGCAATTCGCTGAAGGAGGTGCAGCCCGCCAGTTCGGCGCGCTGCTCGGCAGTCAACGGGAGATGCGCCAGGTACTCGGACAGAGTTTCTGGTTTGGCTTGTGAATTACTCATCGGCAGGCAACTGGTAGCTCCAGGTCTCGGTCAGGACTTGTTCGGTCTTGGCCGGCTCTGGGGTGGCAGGGGCAGCTTCGGGCTGTTTGGCTTCCTTGTCTTTCGCATCCTTGGCGTCTTTCTTGGCCTGTTTCTCGTGCTGCTTGGCCAGGACCTTGTCGGCCTTGAGCACGTGGCTCGAGTCCTGCTCAGGCGCCGGAGGAGGAACATCTTGCACCAGCGCCGCACGCATTTCGGTCGGCTTGCCTGCGTCCTTGATCTTCATTCGCAGGGTCAGGCGCCAGCCTTTGGTGTGCTCGTTGTAACGCACGCTGTTTTCAACCAGTTCGGCGTTGTCGCCGACACTCACCTGGCTGCGCACCGGGGCGTCCGCAGGCAGTGCCTTGAGGGACGGGCCCTCGAAGTCCACCAGGTAGGCCACGCTGCCGTCGGGCTGGCGAATCAGGTTCGACTGCTTCACGTCACCGGTGGAACGCAGGGTCTGCTTGACCCAGGCGCTATCGCTAGGGTGCAGGGCTTTCTCGTCCATGGTCCAGTGCAAGCGGTAGGAAACGTCCAGCGGCTGGCCGACTTCAGGCAGGTTTTCCGGGCTCCAGAAGGCAACGATGTTGTCGTTGGTTTCATCGGCGGTCGGAATTTCCACCAGGCTGACGGTGCCTTTGCCCCAGTCGCCCTCGGGCTCGATCCAGGCGCTTGGGCGCTTGTCGTAGTTGTCGTCCAGGTCTTCGTAGTGGCTGAAGTCGCGACCGCGTTGCAGCAGGCCGAAACCTTTCGGGTTTTCCACGGCGAAGCTGCTGACCGACAGGTGTTTAGGGTTGTTCAGCGGGCGCCAGATCCACTCGCCGTTACCGGCATGGATCGACAGGCCGCTGGAGTCGTGCAGCTCACGACGGTAGTTGAGCACCTTGGACGGCTGGTTGGCGCCGAACAGGTACATGCTGGTCAGCGGGGCAACGCCCAGCTTGCTGACCTTGTCGCGCAGGAACATCTGGGACTTGACGTCGACAATGGTGTCGGCGCCCGGACGCAGGGTCAGGCGATACGCGCCGGTGGCCCGTGGAGAGTCGAGCAAGGCAAAGATCACCAGTTGTTTCTCGCCCGGTTTCGGACGCTCGATCCAGAACTCGGTGAAACGCGGGAACTCCTCGCCGGACGGCAAGGCAGTGTCGATCGCCATGCCACGGGCGGACAAGCCATACGTCTGACCCTTGCCGACAACGCGGAAATAGCTCGCGCCCAGCATGGTCATGATTTCGTCTTGCTTGTCGGCCTTGTTGATCGGGTACAGCACACGGAAACCGGCATAACCCAGCTGTTCGGTGGCTTTAGGGTCAAACTTCACGTCGCCGAAATCGAAACGAGTCGGGTCGTACTTGATTTCCTGGACGCTGTCGGCGGTCACTTCGTTGATTTTCACCGGTGTATCGAAATGCATACCCTGGTGATAGAAGGACAGTTTGAACGGGGTGTTCTGATCAGCCCACTCGGCTTTTTCGTTGCGGAAACGAATCTTCTGGTAGTCAGCGAATTTCATTTCGCGGAATTCGTTTGGCAAATTGCTGCGCGGAGCTTCGTATTTTTGCCCGGCCAGCTCTTTTGCCTTGGCCGACACATCATCCAGACTGAATGCCCACAGTTGACCCGCGCCGAACAGGCAAAACAGGGCAGAGCCCGTCACCAGTGCGTTTCGTAACCGTTTGGCAGACAATTTTGGTGCATTACAGGGACTAACAATCACGAGCAACCCTCGCCGAAAACAGATCAAAAAACCAACGGCCAGCTATCTATATGCCAGGTTGGCGAGCATTGTTCCGACTCCCCTGGGTCAAAATGATTCCCCAAAAGGCTATCGGACAAGTCTCTACCTAAGTCAAAAATGGACCAAACAACGCTGATCCCCGTAGCGCGCGATTATCTAGTAGCCCGCGAAACAACGCATCAGGGACAACGAAGTATTTGTAGTGAAACCCTGCGTTTTTAGGCATTAAAGTCGTTTTTAATACATTCATGTCTGTAAGAGGAAGGTCACAGGGCCATCATTGACCAAATGCACCTGCATATCAGCGCCAAAACGCCCTGACGCTACCTTGCCATGCAATTGTTGCGCTTGTAACAGCAAGTGTTCAAAAAGCGCCGCTCCCAGCGCCGGAGGGGCCGCCGTGGAGAAGCTCGGCCGCAGCCCGCTCTTGGTATCCGCTGCCAGGGTGAATTGCGACACCAGCAGCAAACCACCGTCGATGTCCTTCAAAGACAAGTTCATCTTGCCCTCATCATCGCTGAACACTCGATAGTTAAGCAGCTTGTGCAAAAGTTTGTCGGCGCTCTCGGGCGTATCTGAAGGCTCGACGGCGACCAGCACCAGTAAACCCTGGTCGATCGCCCCTACGACATCGCCCGCCACCTCGACCCGGGCGCCGCGCACCCGTTGCAACAAGCCCTTCATGCTTCTTCAGGCGGCAAGTCAAGCAGGTTGCGGGCCATTTCCCCGGTGGCACGCACCAAAGCATCGGTGATGCCGGGTTCGGATGCGGCATGGCCAGCCTCGCGAATAACCTGCAGCTCACTGTTGGGCCACGCCTGATGCAGTTCCCAGGCGTTATCCAGTGGGCAGATCATATCGTAGCGGCCATGGATGATTACGCCAGGCAGATGGGCGATCTTGTGCATGTCGCGAATCAGCTGGTCGGGCTCGAGGAATGAGTTGTTAGTGAAGTAATGGCACTCGATGCGAGCGATGGACAGCGCACGCTGCGGCTCGGCAAACCGCTCCACCTGCGCAGGGTTGGGGCACAAGCCCAGCATGCGCCCTTCCCAGGTCGACCACGCCTTGGCCGCGTGCATCTGGGCGATCTGGTCGTTGCCGGTCAGCCGCTTGTGGTAGGCGCCGAGCAGATCGTGGCGTTCATCCTGCGGGATAGGCGCGAGGTAATCCTGCCAGTAATCCGGGAACATGCGGCTGGCGCCCTCCTGGTAAAACCAGTGGATGTCCTTGGGACGAGCCAGGAAAATGCCGCGCACGATCAGGCCATGCACGCGCTCCGGGTGGGTTTGCGCGTAGGCCAGGGCCAGGGTCGAGCCCCAGGAGCCACCGAACAGCACCCATTTATCGATGCCCAGGTGTTCGCGGATGCGCTCCATATCGGCGACCAGATCCCAGGTGGTGTTGTTTTCCAGGTTGGCGCGAGGAGTGGAGCGCCCGCAGCCGCGCTGGTCGAAGGTGACGATGCGGTACAGGTTCGGATCAAAGTAGCAGCGGCTGTTGGCGTCGCAACCGGCACCGGGGCCACCATGGATGAAAATAACCGGCAAGCCTTCGGGAGAGCCACTTTCATCGACATACAGCGTGTGGACGTCATCGACAGCCAGATCGTGCCGGGCGTAGGGTTTGATCTGCGGGTACCAAGTCTGCATTGCGCGCTCCGTAGGGTGTCGGGTTCATCCCTGGGGGGACGTCTATTATTTTGCCGTCTGGCATCATAAACCCGAATTGTGCAATGAGCATGTCCTTGAGCAATTAGACCTGTGTCAGCACTTCGCTCCTCAGGAACTGCAGCAGATAGTCATACAGCCGATCCACCTCCGGCACTTGGCCGCGTGCGCGCAAACAGCCATGGATCAAACCTTTGCCCGGGTACAGCACGGCATTGACACCCGCCGCTTGCAAGCGCTCGGCATACAACATGCCGTCGTCGCGTAGCGGGTCGAATTGGGCCACCACGACCAGGGCGCTGGGCAAACGGCGCAAGTCCTCGGCCAACAGCGGCATGGCATAAGCCGATGGCTTGCCTGCACCTTGCAGGTAAAGCCGCGCGTAATAATCGGTGTCGTCGGTACTGAGCAGCGGCGCGTCCCTGCAATCACGACGCGACGGCAAATCGGCCGGGCCACCCAAGCCTGGGTAAATCAGCACCTGAGCCTTGGGCAACGCTTGGCCAGCATCCCGCAGACCCTGGCACAACGCCGCTGCCAGGTTGCCGCCGGCACTGTCGCCGATCACCACCAGACGTTGCAGGTTGATAGCGTGGGGCGCCTGCCCTGCCTGGACCGCCTGCCACACGTCGCGGCAATCGTCATAAGCTGCCGGGAACGGATGCTCCGGCGCCAAGCGGTAGTCGATGGCGATGACCAGCACTTGCAGCGTGCTGGCCAGTTCGAAGCAGATGAAATCATGGGAATCCAACCCACCGACTACCCAGCCACCGCCATGTATATAAAAAAGACATGGCCAGCCATCAGGTGGAGTGGACGCAGTCGGCAGATAACTGCGCACGCGCACGCCGGCCAGGGTGAAGTCACCGACCTGCAAGCCCGCTGGTTTTGGCGGGGTGAATGCCTGGCACATGCGGTCGTAGTTCTGGCGCAAACTGGCCAGGGATGAGTCGTCACTGGTGAAAGATTCGGTTTTGGCGATGAAAGCAGCAAGCTGCGGAGAAATTGGATACATGCGCGCATATCCTTAGCAATGAAGATCAAACTGTGGGAGCAACCTTGCTCCCACATTTGGATTTGTGATTGCCTCAGGGCTTGAGGCTGGCCTGAACCGCTGCCGTGCCATCACTGCCATCAAACGCTTGGACCCCGGCCAGCCAGCGCTGCAAATCCTCGGGGTGATCACGCAGCCACTGCCTGGCCACATCCTGGGGCGACTGGCGTTCCATGATCGGTACCATCAACTGGCTTTCCTGGGCGGCAGTGAAAGTCAGGTTTTCCAGCAGCCGGTTCGCATTGGGGCAGCGCTCGGCGAAGTCCGGCGCGGTGACGGTGGAGACCGTGGCGCGGCCTTCGTCAGGGCCAAACACATCGTCACTGCCGGTAAGGTAGGTCATCTTCATATTGATGTTCATCGGGTGCGGGGTCCAACCCACAAACACCACGAACTCCTTGCGATTCACTGCGCGCTGCACCGCCGCCAGCATGCCGGCCTCCCCCGAAGCGACCAGCTTGAAACCGCCGAGGCCGAAGTGGTCGGTGTCGATCATTTTCTGGATATCGGTGTTGGCCCCGCTGCCGGGCTCGATGCCATAGATCTTGCCGCCCAGCTTGTCCTTGAAGCGGGTGATATCGGCGAAGGTTTTCAGGCCCGCATCCGCAACGTATTGCGGCACGGCCAGGGTCGCCTGGGCGTCGGCGAGGCTGGGTTTGTCGAAGACCTTGACCTGCTTGGCCGCCAGGAACGGCGCGATGTTGTTGTCCATCGCCGGCTTCCAGTAACCCAGGAAGATATCCAGGCGCTTGTCGCGAATCCCGGCAAAGATGATCTGCTGCACGGCGCTGGTCTGCTTGCTGTCGTAGCCCAGGCCGTTGAGCAATACGTCGGCCATGCCGGAGGTGGCGATCACATCGGTCCAGCTGACCACGCCCATACGGATGTTTTTGCAGGAACTTGGCTCGGCGGCCATGGCATTCGCGCTGAGCAGCACGGCGCCCGTGAGGGACAACAACAGTTTTTTCATGGATGCGGGCTCACTCGGCTGTTTTTATTCAACAACCTTACCCAGCAGGGATGCGCCCAACACGAACGGTGGCGACCGACAGTTGCACTGTGGCGACTGTACACGCGTCATCGGGGGCAAGCCCCCTCCCACCTTTGATCGGGTTCACACAGCTAGGGGCATTGCTCCCGATGACAGTTCAGCCGTAGCGCTTTTGCCCCCAGGCCAAAAACGCCTCCAGCAACTGCTTCAACACCACGCGTGTCGGCTCGGCCAGGTCCGCGCGATAACGGAACGGTTCGAACTCTTCCATATAAGTGCACTGCCCCAATTCCAGTTGCACGGCATGGATGTCCTGGGCCGGGTTACCGTAGTGCCGGGTGATATGCCCACCCTTGAAGCGCCCGTTCAGCACATGGGTGTACTGCGGATGGCTGGCGCAGATAGCCTCGAGCTGACTGGCCAACTCCGGGTCGCAGGCGGCGCCGTTGAACGTGCCGAGGTTGAAGTCCGGCAATTTCCCGTCGAACAGGTGCGGGATGACCGAACGGATCGAGTGCGCATCGAACAGCAAGGCATAGCCGAACTCGGCCTTGAGCCGTGCCAGCTCCTCTTGCAGCGTGCGGTGATACGGCCCCCAGACCTTTTGCAGGTAGCTGGCGCGCTCGCTCTCGTCAGGTTCCAGCCCTTCACGGAACAACGGCACGCCGTCGAACAAGGTCGCCGGGTACAGGCCGGTGGTTGCACCGACATACAACGGCTTATCGTCAGACGGGCGGTTAAGGTCGATCACAAACCGCGAGTACTCGGCCGCCAGGGTGCTGGCGCCCAGTTCTTCGGCAAAGTCATACAACGTAGGGATGTGCCAGTCGGTGTCCGGCAGGCTTTGCGCCTCGGGGATCAAACCGGCTTCGACGGCCGGCGTCAGGCGCACACCGGCGTGGGGCATGCTGATCAACAGGGGCACGCGGCCTTGCTTGAATGTCAGAACCTTATCCACAACAACACTCCTCAAACAGTGACGTCGACGCCATGGCGCACAACGCGTTTATCCAACTCCCCGCCCAGCCAGTAGGCCAGATCGGCGGGACGATCGATCTGCCATGCGACAAAATCCGCAACCTTGCCCACTTCCAGCGAACCATGGGTGTCCCCCATCCCCAGGGCGGTGGCCGCATGTTGGGTGGCGCCGGCCAGGGCTTCTTCCGGGGTCATGCGGAACAGGGTGCAGGCCATGTTCAGCATCAGGCGCACCGACAGCGCCGGCGAAGTGCCGGGGTTGAGGTCGCTGGCGATGGCGATCTTCACCCCGTGCTTGCGCAGGGCGTCCATTGGCGGCAGTTGGGTTTCGCGCAGGAAGTAGAACGCGCCCGGCAGCAAGACGGCGACGGTGCCGGAGGCGGCCATGGCGATGGCGTCGGCTTCGGTCATGAATTCCAGATGGTCCGCCGACAACGCGTGATAGCGCGCCGCCAGGCTGGAGCCATGCAACGATGACAGTTGCTCGGCGTGCAGCTTCACCGGCAGGCCCAGTTGCTGGGCGACTTGGAAGACACGCTCCACCTGCTCCGGGGAAAACGCCAGGTATTCGCAGAAGGCATCCACCGCATCCACCAGTCCTTCGGCTGCCAGGGCGGGCAGCATCTCGGTACAGATGTGTTCGATGTAAGCGTCGGCACGATCCTTGTATTCCGGCGGCAATGCGTGGGCAGCCAGGCATGTCGCACGCACGCTGACCGGGAGAGCTTCGCCGAGGCGCCGCGCAACCCGCAGCATCTTGCGTTCGTTGATCAGGTCCAGGCCGTAACCGGACTTGATCTCTACCGTGGTCACGCCGTCACGCAACAAACTGCACAGGCGCTTGCGGCTGCTTTCGAACAGTTCGTCTTCGGTGGCGGCACGGGTGGCGCGCACGGTGCTAGCAATACCGCCACCCTTGGCCGCGATTTCGGCATAGCTGACGCCTTCCAGGCGCTGCTCGAATTCGCCGCTTCGATTGCCGCCGAACACCGTGTGGGTGTGGCAGTCGATCAGCCCGGGGGTAACCCACGCGCCTTGCAGGTCATGCACCTGGGCGTAGTCCGCCGTCGGCGCCTGGCTGCGGGGGCCGATCCACTCGATGAGCGAACCTGCGGTGACCATGGCGGCATCCTCGATGATCGAGTACTTGCCATGAGCCATGGTTGCGACGTGGCAGTGTTGCCAAAGCATTTTCATCAACGCCTCCCTAAGTTAACGATGAGACAGAACCGACTCGTAATGGACCTTGGCCGCTTGTCCGGCAGCGGGCTTGACCCACAGCAGGTAAGCCACCACCAACAACACGATCCATACAGCCCCGACCAGCAAAGCGGCCTGGGTGTCCGGGAAGTACCCCAGCACGCCAAACACGAACAGCATGAAGACGATGGCCGCAGCCGGCGCATAGGGCCAGAACGGCACCGGAAATTTCAACTCGGCCACTTGCTCCCGGGTCATGGAACGGCGCATGGCCACCTGGGTGAACAGGATCATCAGCCACACCCACACGGTGGCAAACGTGGCAATCGAGGCGATCAGCAGGAACACGTTTTCCGGGATCAGGTAGTTGAGCACCACACCGCCGAGCAACGCCGCGCCCATCACCACCACGGTCATCCATGGCACGCCCTGCCGGGACAACCGGGCAAACCCCTTGGGCGCCTGCCCTTGCTGGGCCAGGCCGTACATCATGCGACCGGCGCCGAAGATGTCACTGTTGATGGCCGATACCGCCGCCGAAATCACCACGATATTGAGCAGGGTCGCTGCCGAGCCGATGCCGAGGTTGCTGAATATCTGCACAAACGGACTGCCCTGGCTGCCGATCTGCGGCCATGGGTAGATCGCCATCAATACAAACAACGTCAGCACGTAGAACAACAGGATGCGCAACGGCACGGCGTTGATCGCCTTGGGGATCACGCGTTGCGGGTCTTTGGCTTCACCGGCGGTGATGCCGATGATTTCAATGCCGCCGAAGGCAAACATCACCACCGCGAACGAAGCGATCAAGCCACCGACGCCGTTAGGCATAAAACCGCCATGGGCCCAGAGGTTGCTCAGGCCACTGGCCTGGGTTTCACCGGCCGAGTGAATGCCCAAGAACATGATGCCCAAGCCGCCGAGGATCATCGCGACAATGGCGCCGACCTTGAGCAGCGACAGCCAGAACTCCATCTCGCCAAAGACTTTGACGTTGCACAGGTTCAGGCCGCCGATCAGAAACACGATGCCCAGCACCCAGACCCAGCGCGCAACTTCCGGAAACCAGAAGCCCATATAGATGCCGAAGGCGGTGACGTCGGCGAGGCAGACGATGATCATTTCAAACGCGTAGGTCCAACCGAGGATGAAGCCGGCCATAGGCCCCAGGTAAGTACTGGCGTATTGGCCAAAAGAGCCGGCCACCGGGTTGTGCACCGCCATCTCGCCGAGGGCGCGCATTACCATGAACACGGCGGCGCCGCCGATCAGGTAGGCCAGGAGCACGGCAGGACCGGCCATCTGGATGGCGGAGGCGGAACCGTAGAACAACCCGGTGCCGATGGCCGAGCCGAGTGCCATGAAGCGAATATGTCGAGCTGAAAGCCCGCGTTTCAAACCCTTTTCTTGCTGGTGCATTTCTCTTCCCTAATTATTCTTATCCCGAGAAAAACCGAGCCTGTAGTGAGCGGGCTTGCCCCGCGCTGGGTGGCAAAGCCGCCCCAACAAGGGCACCGCGGTTCTTCAGATAGACCGAGGTGCCTGGTATCGGGGCGGCTTCGCCACCCAGCGCGGGGCAAGCCCGCTCACTACAAGTTTGCGGTTAGAGGCTTGGCAACAACTTGGCCGGCACCAGTTCATTCAGGCAGCGGCTGGCGAGCAGTTCGCTGGCGGCATTGATGTCCGGGGCGAAGAAGCGGTCCTTGTCGTAGAAACCGACTTTAGCGCGCAACAGGCCGCGGGCTTTTTCCAGTTTCGTCGAGGTTTTCAAGCCATCGCGCAGATCCAGGCCCTGGCAGGCAGCCAGCCATTCCACTGCCAGGATGCCACGAGTGTTTTCAGCCATTTCCCACAAACGCTTGCCGGCAGCTGGAGCCATCGACACATGGTCTTCCTGGTTGGCGGACGTCGGCAGGCTGTCGACACTATGGGGATGGGCCAACGCCTTGTTCTCACTGGCAAGCGCCGCCGCCGTCACCTGGGCGATCATGAAGCCGGAGTTCACCCCGCCATTGCCCACCAGGAACGGCGGCAGTTGCGACATGTGCTTGTCCATCATCAACGAGATCCGACGCTCGCTCAGGGAGCCGATTTCGGCGATGGCCAGGGCGATATTGTCAGCAGCCATGGCCACTGGTTCGGCGTGGAAGTTACCGCCGGAGATCACGTCGCCTTCGGCAGCAAATACCAATGGGTTGTCCGACACGGCATTGGCTTCCACCACCAGCACTTCGGCAGCCTGGCGGAACTGGGTCAGGCAGGCGCCCATGACTTGCGGCTGGCAGCGCAGGGAGTACGGGTCTTGCACCTTGTCGCAGTTCTGGTGCGACTTGGACACTTCGCTGCTGTCGCCCAGCAGGTCACGATAGGCCGCTGCCGAATCGATCTGCCCACGCTGGCCGCGTGCCGCGTGAATGCGCGCATCGAACGGCGAGCGCGAGCCGAGCACGGCTTCCACGGTAAGGCCACCGCACGCCAGGGCGCCGGCGAACAGGTCTTCGCCTTCGAACAGGCCACGCAGGGCATAGGCCGTGGACACCTGGGTACCGTTGAGTAGCGCCAGACCTTCTTTGGCGGCCAGGGTCAGTGGCGTCAGGCCGGCGATTTTCAGCGCTTCGGTGGCTTCCAGCCATTGGCCCTTGTAACGCGCCTTGCCTTCGCCGAGCAGCACCAGCGACATATGGGCCAATGGCGCCAAGTCACCGGAGGCACCCACCGAGCCTTTAAGCGGAATGTGCGGGTACACCTCGGCGTTGATCAGCGCGATGAGCGCGTTGATGACCTGGCGGCGAATCCCGGAGAAGCCACGGCTCAGGCTGTTGACCTTGAGCACCATGATCAGCCGCACCAGCGCATCGCTGATCGGCTCGCCGACGCCGGCGGCGTGCGACAGCACCAGGGAACGCTGCAGGTTTTCCAGGTCTTCGCTGGCGATACGGGTCGAGGCCAGCAAGCCGAAACCGGTGTTGATGCCGTAGGCGGTGCGGTTCTCGGCGAGAATCTGCTCCACGCAGGCGACGCTGGCATCGATCTGCGCCGTGGCGCTGTCATCCAGGCTGAGGGTTACCGGCTGTTGGTAGATGGCCCGCAGTTGGGCAAGACTCAGTTGGCCTGGAATCAGATTTAGCGCAGTCACATTCATACTCCTTGTGAATTATTCTTTTGAATACGGGATAGGGGTTCAGTGCAAATTCGGTAGTGCAGTGTCTTTGAGCAACTGGGCGGCGGCTGCAATATCCGGCGCCAGCCAGCGATCCTGCTCGTACGCGGGGACCACTTCACGCAGCAAACGCCAGGCTTTGTCGGTGCCTGCGCCGAAGCGCTGATCTTTGAGGAATTCAAATGCCTGGGCCGCCAGCAGGTACTCGATGGCCAGGATCTGGGTGACGTTGGCCAATAGCTGATGCAGTTTGAGCGCAGCGTTGGTGCCCATGCTCAGGTGGTCTTCCTGCAGGCCCGAGGTGACGAAATTGTCGAGCACCGCCGGTTGCGCCAACTGACGGTTCTGCCCGCACAGGGAAGCGGCCACGTACTGCACGATCATCATCCCGGAGTTGACGCCGGGGTTGCTGACCAGGAATGCCGGCAACCCGCTGACATGAGGGTTGATCAGGCGGTCCAGGCGACGTTCGGCCACCGAGCCGATTTCGGCCATGGCAATCCCCAGCAGGTCGGCCGCCAAGGCGACGGACTGGCCGTGAGGATTGGCCTGGGACACAACGCGGTAGTCGTCCGGCGTGCCGAGCAGCAACGGGTTGTCAGTGGCACTGTTGAGTTCGGTTTCGATCTGGCGGGTAGCATGTTCCACTTGATCACGCGCCGCGCCGTGGATCTGGGGGATCGAACGGATGCTCAGCGCGTCCTGGGTGCGGATGCCTTTGCTGCTGGCGATCACCTCGCTGCCGTCGAGCAAGGCGCGCAGGTTGATGCCGACCTGTTGCATGCCGGGGTGCGGTTTAAGCGCGATGATTGCTTCGTCGAACGCATCCATTTGCCCGCGCTGCGCCTCGAAGCTCATGGCCCCGATCACATCGGCCCATTGCAGCAGATGGTGGGCATCGGCCAGGGCCAGGCAGCTCAGGCCGGTCATGCACGGCGTGCCGTTGACCAGGCACAGGCCGTCCTTGGCGCCAAGCGCCACCGGCTGCAGACCTTCCGCATCCAGGGCCTGTTGCGCCGTGACGATCCGACCGCGATAGCTCACGTTGCCAACCCCCAGCAAGGCCACGCCGACATGGGCCATGTGGGTCAGGTAGCCCACCGAACCCTGGGACGGTACTTGCGGCGTGATGCCGTGGTTGAGCAGCGCCAGCAGCGAATGCACCACCTGCGGGTGCAGGCCGGATTTGCCATGGCTGTAATTGATCACGGCCGCGCAAATGATTGCGCGGGTCTGTTCGTCACTCAGCACCGGGCCGACGCCACAGGCATGGCTCAACAGCGTATTGCGCGACAGTTGGCTGAGCTGCTCACCCTTGAGCGACACATTGCACAGCGCGCCCAGGCCAGTGTTCACGCCATAGGCGCGCTCACCGCTGGCGACGATGCGCTGCACGATGGCCTGGGCATTGTCGATCCGCGCCCAGGCCTGCCCCGAAAGCTCGAGTACCGCGCCGTGACGGGCCACGGCGACCACGTCCTGCCAACGCAGCGGGGCGTCGGCGATGATGATTTTTGCAGGCTGGGACATCTTCATACCTTTTGATCGCTCCCACGCTCTGCGTGGGAATGCCGCCTGGGACGCTACGCGTCCCGCTGTAGGGAGTGACGCAGAGCGTCACGGGATGCATTCCCACGCAGAGCGTGGGAACAATCATCATCTAGACCACCGCCGCCCGCCGCTGAACAAACCGGTCCACATACTCATCCGCAGGTGAGTGCAGGATCTCCCGCGGCGTACCGACCTGGATCAGCTTGCCGTCCTTGAGGATCGCAATGCGGTTGCCGATGCGCACGGCCTCATCGAGATCATGGGTGATGAACACGATGGTTTTGTGCAGGGTCTTCTGCAGCTCCAGCAATTGGTCCTGCATCTCGGCGCGGATCAGCGGGTCGAGGGCGCTGAAGGCTTCGTCCATCAGGATGATGTCGGTGTCGGCCGCCAACGCACGCGCCAGGCCCACGCGCTGGCGCATGCCACCGGAGAGCTGGTGCGGATATTTTTTTTCGTAGCCTTTGAGGCCCACGGTTTCGACCCAGTGTTGGGCACGTTCGGCGCAGACCTGCTTGCTTTCACCGCGCACTTTCAGGCCATAGGCGACATTGTCGAGCACACTCTTGTGGGGCAGCAGGCCGAAGCTTTGGAAGACCATGCTGATCTTGTGTCGACGGAATTGGCGCAGGGCCTCCATGTCCAGTTGCAGTATGTCTTCGCCGTCCACCAGGATCGCGCCGCTGGTAGGGTCGATCAGGCGGTTGAAGTGGCGTACCAGCGTGGACTTGCCGGAGCCGGACAGGCCCATGATCACGAAGATCTCGCCGGTGGCGATGCTCAGGGACAAATCGTTCACGCCGACCACACAACCGGTCTCGGCCAGCACCTGGTCCTTGGTCTTGCCCTGGCCCACCAGCGCCAGGGCTTCCTGGGCGCGGTTGCCGAAAATCTTGAAGACGTTTTTAACTTCGATTTTGCTGACGGTAGTCATTTGCTCGCCTCATGCCGTGGACGCCCATAGGCCTGGGTAATGCGGTCAATGACCACTGCAAGAATCACGATCGCGAGGCCCGCTTCAAGGCCACGGCCGACGTTGAGAGTCTGGATGCCGACCAGCACATCTTCACCCAAGCCACGGGCGCCGATCATCGAAGCGATCACCACCATGGACAACGCCATCATGGTGGTCTGATTGATCCCGGCCATGATGCTCGGCAGGGCCAGCGGCAGTTGCACACCGAACAGTTGTTGCCAGCGGTTGGCGCCAAACGCGTTGATGGCCTCCATGACTTCGCCGTCGACCTGGCGAATCCCCAGGTCGGTGAGACGAATCAGCGGCGGTGCGGCGTAGATCACCGTGGCGAAGATCGCCGGCACCTTGCCCAGGCCGAACAACATCAGCACCGGGATCAGGTACACGAAGCTGGGCATGGTCTGCATGATGTCCAGCAACGGCATCAATACCGAACGCAAGCGGTTGCTGCGCGCCGACAGAATGCCCAAGGGAATGCCAATCAGCACCGAAATCACTGTGGCGACCATCATCAGCGCCAGGGTTTGCATCAGTTTGTCCCACAGGCCAACCGCGCCCACCAGGAACAGCAGGCCAACGATGACGGCAGTGGTGACCACTTTGCGGGTGGCGTGCCACGCGACGCCACCGACGATGACCAGCATCAGCCACCAGGGGGCTGCGCGCAGCAAGCCTTCCAGGTTGACGATGGCCCATAGCAGGGTGTCGGAAATGTGCCGGAACACATCGCCGTAGTTGGTGACGAGCGAGTCCACCCAACCGTTGACCCAGTCGGCAATGGAAAACGTAAAACTCTCAGGAAACATAGCGTGCTCTCGATCCAGTGGGTTGTGGGCAGGCACCCGGCTCGCCCCTCAGGGTAGCCGGGTACGCTTGACCTACAAGGCCGCGTCGATTTTCTTGGCTGCGTCGTCGCTCACCCATGCGTGCCAGACTTCAGGATGTTCCTTGAGGAACAGTTTCGCCAGTTTTGGCGACTCAATTCGCTCTTTGGCCATGCGGCCCAGGTTCTGGTTCAGCAAGTCGATCGGCAGGTTGACCTTCTCCAGCACGGCCACCAGTTCCGGCGCCTGCTCGTGGAAGGTCTTGGACAAGCCGACCTTGATGCTCACGCTTTTATCCACACCCGGTTTTTCTTCCAGCTTGACCAGGTCGACCTGGCCCATCAGCGGCGTCGGCGACCAGTAGTAGAACAGGATCGGCTCGCCACGCTTGTAGCTCGACAGCACCGCCGCATCCAGCGCGGGGCCAGTGCCCGGACGGAAGTTGGTGTAGGTGCTTTCCAGGCCGTAGCTTTTGAGCATTTCGCTGTTGTCCAGCTCACAGGTCCAACCGGCCGGGCAGTTATAGAAACGGCCTTTGGACGGCTCTTCCGGGTCCTTGAAGACCGCGGCGTATTGGGCGAGGTCGGCGATGTTCTTCAGGCCCGGTGCCTTGGGTTCCAGCTTGCGCTTGGCGTCGCCCTCGATCACATAGCGCGGCACATACCAGCCTTCGATAGCGCCGACCACAGGCGCACCGACGCCGACGACTTTGCCGGCCTTCTCGGCTTTGTTCCAGACTTCGCTGCGGCCGACCCACTCTTCGGCAAACACTTGGATGTCATTGCTGCTCAGGGCGTTTTCCATGGTGATGGAGTTGCCCGGCAGGCTGTCGGTTTTGCAGCCGTAGCCTTTTTCAAGCACGGTTTGCAGGATGTCGGTGAGCAACATGCCGCTTTCCCAGTTCAGGCCGGCAAACTTCACCGGTTTACCGGATTCGCACCAACCTGCTGCCTGGGCACCAGCGCTGGCGAGTAAACCGGCACAGAGCACGCTGGCCAGCAGGGTCTTATTCATTTTCATTGTTGTAACGCTCCCAAACTTGAAATGGATTACGGCAGTCAGTAGGCATCCTGCCCTGTCCACGTCCCATCAGGCTTGTGCAGCCAGCCCGTTTGTCGTTGTTGGTGTAGCGCCCTGCTCTACCGGCAGGATCAGGTGGTCGGGTACCGTGCCGTGCCATTTTTTCGCACACACGTAATACAGGGCCGCCGGCAGTACCAAGCCGATGATCCAGGAAATGTCCACGTCACCCAGGGCGGCGACCAGGGGACCGGTGTAGAACTTGGTGGAGATAAACGGCAACTGCACCAGCACGCCGAAGACATAGACGCTGATACCGAGCAGGTTCCAGCGACCGTAACGACCGTTCGGGTCGGCCAGCGCCGGCACGTCATAGCGCTCGCGGGTAATGCAGTAGTAGTCCACCAGGTTGATCGCACTCCAGGGCGTAAAGAACGCCAGCAGGAACAGGATGAAAGACTTGAACGCCCCGAGGAACGAATGCTGGCCGAGCAACGCGATCAGGGTTGCGGTGCCGACAATGACCAGCACGAACACCAGGCGCTGCAGGCGCGTGACCTCCAGGCGACCGCGAAAGCCGCTGATGATGGTCGCAATGCACATGAAACTGCCGTAGGAGTTCAGCGTAGAAATGGTGACCTTGCCGAACGCGATGCTGAAATACAGCAACGCAGCGGTGGCCCCCGTACCGCTCAAGCCAACGATGTAGGCCACTTCGTGACCGGCGAACTGCCCGTTGGACATGGCTGCCGCGAACACGCCGAGGATCATCGCCACCTGTGCGCCGACGACCGAACCTGCGCCGGCGGCGAAAAAGGTTTTCACCGATGACGTCTTGCTCGGCAGATAACGCGAGTAGTCCGCCACGTAAGGGCCGAAGGCGATCTGCCAGGAGGCCGCGAGCGACACCGCCAGCAGAAAACTGCTCCAGCTGAAGTGGCGGATCTGCAGCAGAGCGCCAATGTCGGTCTGGCTCATCAGGCGACTGAACAGGTACACAAAGGCGATCACCCCAATCACGCTGGCGACACGGCCGATGAAGTGGATCACGCGGTAACCCAGGACCGTGACCAGCACGATGACACTGGCAAAGAGCAGGATGCCGACGCTGTCGCTGACCCCGAACAACTGGCCCAGCGCCTGACCGGACAACACCGTCCCGGTGGCGGTGAAGCCGAGGTACATCAGACAGACCAGCACGATCGGGATGGCTGCGCCATACACGCCGAACTGCACCCGGCTGGAGATCATCTGCGGCAGGCCAAGCTTGGGCCCCTGCGCCGCATGCAACGCCATGACGCCCCCGCCGATCAGTTGGCCGATCAACAGACCGATCAACGACCAGAACACATCACCGCCCAGCACCACGGCCAGGGCCCCGGTGACAATCGCGGTGATTTGCAGGTTGGCACCCATCCACAGGGTGAACTGGCTAAATAGACGACCGTGTCTTTCCGCTTCCGGGATGTAGTCGATCGAACGCCTTTCGATCAACGGGGTGGTGCTTGCACGTGCGTCATTTGCAGCCATGTGTGTTCAACCTCTGATGGATTGTTTTCTGGTTGATTGCCCGTCAAATGGGGTTATTTGATCATCGGGAGATTGAGGCCCTGTTCCTTGGCGCAGTCGATCGCGATCTGGTAACCGGCATCCGCGTGACGCATCACGCCGGTTGCCGGGTCGTTGTGCAGCACGCGAGCAATGCGCTCGGCCGCTTCATCGGTACCGTCGCAGACGATCACCATGCCGGAGTGCTGGGAGAAGCCCATGCCCACGCCGCCGCCGTGGTGCAGCGAAACCCACGTCGCGCCGCTGGCGGTGTTGAGCAAGGCGTTGAGCAGCGGCCAGTCGGAAACGGCGTCGGACCCATCCTGCATCGATTCGGTCTCGCGGTTCGGGCTGGATACCGAGCCGGAGTCCAGATGGTCACGGCCGATCACCACCGGTGCCGACAGCTCGCCGCTGCGCACCATTTCGTTGAACGCCAGGCCCAGCTTGGCGCGCTGGCCCAGGCCAACCCAGCAGATACGGGCCGGCAAGCCCTGGAAGCTGATGCGCTCGCGGGCCATGTCCAGCCAGTTGTGCAGGTGGGCATCGTCCGGGATCAGCTCTTTGACTTTGGCGTCGGTCTTGTAGATGTCTTGCGGGTCGCCGGACAGCGCCGCCCAACGGAACGGGCCGATGCCACGGCAGAACAGTGGGCGGATGTAGGCCGGTACGAAACCTGGGAAGTCGAATGCGTTTTCCACGCCTTCTTCCTGGGCCATCTGGCGGATGTTGTTACCGTAGTCGAACGTCGGGATGCCTTGCTTCTGGAATTCCAGCATGGCTTTGACATGCACGGCCATCGACTGCTTGGCGGCCTTGATCACGGCAGCCGGTTCGGTCTTGGCGCGGGCGCGGTATTCGTCCCAGGTCCAGCCGGCCGGCAGGTAGCCGTTGAGTGGGTCGTGGGCGCTGGTCTGGTCGGTGACCATATCCGGGCGCACGCCACGCTTGACCAGCTCCGGCAGGATTTCCGCAGCGTTACCCAGCAAGGCGATAGAGATGGCTTTGCCTTCCTTGGTGTATTTGGCGATGCGGGCCAGGGCGTCGTCGAGGTCGGTGGCCTGCTCGTCGACATAACGGCTGTTGAGGCGGAAGTCGATGCTGACCTGCTGGCATTCAATGTTCAGCGAGCACGCGCCGGCCAAGGTGGCAGCCAGGGGTTGCGCGCCGCCCATGCCGCCGAGGCCGGCAGTGAGAACCCAGCGGCCGGTAAGGTCGCTGTTGTAGTGCTGGCGACCGGCTTCGACGAAGGTTTCGTAGGTGCCCTGGACGATGCCCTGGCTGCCGATGTAGATCCAGCTGCCGGCGGTCATCTGGCCATACATGGCCAGGCCCTTGGCATCCAGTTCGTTGAAGTGTTCCCAACTGGCCCAGTGCGGCACCAGGTTGGAGTTGGCGATCAGCACACGCGGGGCATTGCTGTGGGTCTTGAACACGCCGACCGGCTTGCCGGATTGCACCAGCAGGGTTTCATCGTCATTGAGTCGAGTGAGGCTCTCGACGATCTGGTCGTAGCATTCCCAGTTGCGCGCCGCACGACCGATACCGCCGTACACCACCAATTCTTTCGGGTTTTCGGCCACTTGTGGGTCGAGGTTGTTCATCAGCATGCGCAGTGGCGCTTCTGTCAGCCAGCTTTTGGCGGTGAGTGTGTTACCGCGGGCCGCGCGGATTTCGACGTCACGGTATTTTGTAGGCTTGGCTTTAGAAAAATCGGTCACGACTGGACTCCTCGGCATGATGCGCGAACTGGGATGGTGCGAAGGAGAGTCTTACGCACACATCTTTACTTGTACATACAAGCATATGCAATCAAGCGGCCAACTTTTTGAAGATGCGCTGCAGGTTTTTTTGAAGGCGTGCGCAAGCCTTGAAAATCAAGGCTTCGAGACATGGTGAAATTTCTTACGACGACGTTTTACAGGGAGGGGGTTTTGTCACGACGGCGTGGCTTTGCGCCACGCTGGGGCGTTCGGTAACAAACTGGTGCGCGGGTTGGAAACAGATCTTGAGAGCAATGGGAAACAAATGTGGGAGGGGGCTTGCCCCCGATTGCAGTGGGTCAGCTACAGATGAACTGACTGATCCACCGCTATCGGGAGCAAGCCCCCTCCCACAGTTTTAACCGAGTGGCGTCAGTTCGATCAGACAGCAGCGGCCTGTTACAGCCATATCCAGCAGGCCGGTGTTACCGTCGATTTGCAGGCAATCGTGATGGCCCAGCGTCTGGTCCAGCACCTTTACCTCATCGGCGACGCTGAACACCAACACCGTCTGCGCCGTACTGAAAAAACGTTGCACGCCATCCACCCACTGCAACCTTGCGTGGTAACGCTGCGGCGAATAGATCAGGTTGAAGTCACGGATGGGCCCGGTGATCAGGCGGCATGACACCTCGCTTTCACCCTTGAACGCGAACGGCTGCAACGGCAACAACCCGCGCTGCTCTTCACCATCCACCGTCAGCACCATGCCTGCACCTTTGATCACCGTGATCACGCGCTGGTAGCCGGAGAAGGTGGAGAAGCCACCGGATTCGCCGATATCGGCAATCGACAGGCGCCAGCCAAAACCATCCAAGCCAGTGCCTGAGTCGCGGGTGATTTCTTCGGTGCTGCCACCGCCGTTTTTCCACGGCATGCGCACGTAATCGGTGGCGCGCCAGACTTTCACTGCACTCATTTGCTGAAACGTCCTTCCAGGCTGTGACGGGAACCGGGGTGGATCAACCGCGCCGCCGTTACCGGCTGACGGCCCGACCAGGTACGCCTGCGAATCAACAGGCACGGCTCGCTCGGTTCGATCTGCAACAGCTTGCACTCCTCGGCGTCAGCGAGGATCGCCTCGACCACGTGCTCGCCCTCGGTGAGCGGCGCGACCTGGTTCAAATACGCGTAGGGCGTTTGCAGGGTGAAATCCTGTTGCAGGTATTCCGGTGCGACCAGGGCGTTGACGAAACGGTCTTCGATTTGCACGGGAATATCGTTTTCGAAATGCACGATCAGCGAGTGGAACACCCGCCCGCCTTCGCGCATTTCCAGGGCAACGGCGCGTTCGGAGCCGGCCGCTTCTTCGCCCAGGTGGATGACCTTGCACGTATGCCGATGACCACGCGAGGCGATCTCATCGGCAATGTTGTGCACTTCAAACAGCGCCGATTGGCTCTTGGGCTCGGCAACGAAAGTGCCGACGCCTTGCATGCGTACCAGCAAACCTTCGGCGGTCAGTTCACGCAGGGCGCGGTTGATGGTCATGCGGCTGAAGCCCAGCTCGCTGACCAATTCACTCTCCGAGGGCACACGGTAATGCGGCGGCCAGTTGCCGGTGAGGATTTGCTGGCTGATCATCTGTTTGACGCGGGCATACAAGGGCGCCGGACTTTCGTCCATGTGGGCAGCCAGCGAAGAGTTGGCGGGCGGAGTCGGCACAGGGAATCCTTGCAGGGGGAAAAGATGCATAGATTGCCGGAGTTTACCGAGCAGGCAAACGTCTGTATATGTATATACAAATAAACACACGACCGGGGTGCCTTGATCATGTCCGCTTTCTTTGCCGAACGCGCACTGCTGCCTAATGGATGGGCCAATGATGTACGTCTTGAAGTCGGCGCCGATGGGCTGCTGACGAAAGTTGAGGTCAATGCCAGTGCGGATGCTGCCGAACGGCTGAGAGGCCCGGTGCTGGCCGGTATGCCGAATCTGCACTCCCATGCGTTTCAGCGCGCGATGGCCGGCTTGGCGGAAGTGGCAGGCAACCCGAATGACAGTTTCTGGACCTGGCGTGACTTGATGTACCGCATGGTCGGCAAGATCAACCCGGACCAACTGCACGTTATCGCCCGCCAGCTGTACATCGAAATGCTCAAGGCCGGTTACACCTCGGTGGCCGAGTTTCATTATGTGCACCATGACGCCAGCGGCCAGCCATACGCCGACCGCACGGAGCTTTCGCGGCAGATCAGCCAGGCGGCAGCGAGCAGCGGCATCGGCCTGACGTTGCTGCCGGTGCTGTACACCCACGCAGGCTTTGGCGGCCAGGCACCGAATGACGGCCAGCGACGCTTTATCAACAGCACCGAAAATTACCTCGACCTGCAGGCGCGGCTCAAACCGATTCTTGCAACGCAACCGGCGCAGGCGCTGGGCCTGTGCTTTCACTCCCTGCGTGCCGTCACGCCACAGCAGATCAGTGCTGTCCTGGCCGCCAGCGACAAGGCCTGCCCGGTGCATATCCATATCGCCGAACAGCAGAAAGAAGTCGACGACTGCCTGGCCTGGAGCGGCAAGCGCCCACTCCAGTGGCTGTATGACAACGTCGAGGTCGATGAGCGCTGGTGCCTGGTGCACGCCACCCATGCGGATGCCGACGAAGTGAAACGCATGGCACAGAGCCGCGCGATTGCCGGTTTGTGCCTGACGACTGAAGCCAACCTGGGTGACGGCATTTTCCCAGCCGTAGATTTCCTCGCCCAGGGCGGGCGCATGGGCATCGGTTCCGACAGCCATGTCTCGCTGAGCGTGGTGGAAGAGTTGCGTTGGCTGGAATATGGTCAACGCCTGCGTGACCAGCGGCGTAATCGTTTGTATCGCAGTGATCAGCCGATGGTTGGCCGCACGCTGTTTGATGCGGCACTGGATGGCGGCACCCAGGCGCTGGGGCAGCCGATTGGCCGCCTGGAAGTGGGCAAGCGTGCGGATTGGATTGTGCTGGACGGCAGTGATCCGTATCTGGCGACGGCGGTAGAAGACGGCATTCTCAACCGCTGGCTGTTTGCCGGTGGTGATCGACAGGTGCGGGATGTGCTGGTGAACGGCAAGTGGGTGGTGCGCGATGGTCATCATGCCGGCGAGGAAGAAAGCAGCCGGGCGTTCACGCAAGTCTTGAAGGATTTACTGAGCTAACTGGCGACATATGACAAATGTGGGAGCGGGCTTGCTCGCGAATGCTGTGGTTCAGTCAGAACATCTGATACTGATACACCGTATTCGCGAGCAAGCCCGCTCCCACATTTTGTTTAGCGATACTCTCAGTTTTATTGCGAGGTCTTGGCCATCTGTTTGTCTGACGTACGCCAGATCAACCGCGTGGTGTCATACCCCTGCTGGCGCGCCCTGCTCAGCAAGTCTTCGCGGGTGTCGGCACTCACCGTCGGCGTGCGCGACAAGATCCACATGTAACGCCGGCTCGGGCTGCCGACGATAGCCGTCTTGTAGTCATCGCTGACGTACAGCACCCAGTAGTCGCCCTTGGCGACGCCCGGCAGCAGCGACGTGAACCAGTTATTGAATTCGACCCAGAGCTTGTCGGTCTTGCCCGGCACTTGCGGCGTGGCCGTGCCCTTGGCTTCTTCCCACTTCCACTCGCTCGTCAGGCAGCGGTTGAACACCGACATGTCACCATCCGGCAGCAGGGTGTAGCGGGCTTCGGACTGTGCGCAGTTGCGCTGGAAGTACATCGGCAATCGGGCCAACTCATACCAGGTGCCCTGGTAACGCTTGAGATTGACGTTGCTCGCGGTCTTGGGTTGCAGATCGTCGCCAGAATGGCTGGCACAGCCCGCCAAAAACAGGCTGGCGCAAAGGCATAAAACAAAACGCATCATTCTTCTTCTCCCGCAGGCTCGCGCCCCGGTTTACTTCAGGCCTTGCCCGGAAAACATCAAAACTTTGTCACCGGCGTACTGCACGCTGATAAAGCTGTTTTTATCACCCCACGTGCAACTGGACATACCCAGTGCACCGGAGCAATCGGTCGGCTTGCCCAGCAACGACTCAACCTCGGCCTTGGCCATGCCGGCCGACAGCTTCGCGTAGTTTTCTTGAGTGACCTTGCTGCAAGCGGCTAAGAGCACGCAAAAAGCCAACAAGGCGAGACGGCGTAGAGACATGGAAAAGCTCCTGGAGAGACAAAGCAGCTGGGGTATCTGCCAGAAGCTTAGAAGGGAAAACAGGTGTCTGGTTCCCGATAGGCAAAAACAAAAAAAGCCCCGAAACGCTGAAACGTTTCGGGGCTTCTTCAAGGGTGATCCGGCTCACAACAACGCGGATAACCGGTCGCTGCAACTTACTGCTTGTGGTAAGCCGTCACACGCTCAACTTCTTCCTTCGAACCCAGGAATACCGCCACGCGCTGATGCAGGCCTTCAGGCTGGATGTCGAGGATACGCTGGTGGCCGTCGGTAGACGCACCGCCCGCCTGTTCAACCAGGAAGGACATCGGGTTGGCCTCGTACATCAGGCGCAGTTTGCCCGGCTTGGAGGGTTCGCGGCTGTCACGTGGGTACATGAACAGGCCACCACGGGTCAGGATACGGTGCACGTCAGCCACCATCGCAGCGACCCAACGCATGTTGAAGTTCTTCTTCAACGGGCCTTCTTCGCCTTCCATCAACTCGTTCACATAACGCTGCACGGGAGCTTCCCAGTGGCGCTGGTTGGACATGTTGATGGCGAATTCCTGGGTGGACGCCGGGATGGAGATGTCTTCGTGGGTCAGTACGAAGCTGCCCATTTCGCGGTCCAGGGTGAAACCTTTGACGCCGTCGCCCAGGGTCAGCACCAGCATGGTCTGCGGGCCGTAGATCGCGTAGCCGGCAGCGACCTGCTCGGTGCCTGGCTGCAGGAAAGCCTTTTCGTTCAGGGCTTCGTTCTGGCTCAGGTATTCATTCGGGCAACGCAGTACCGAGAAGATGGTGCCGACCGGAGCGTTGATGTCGATGTTGGACGAACCGTCCAGTGGGTCGAACACCAACAGGTACGCGCCTTTCGGGTATTTGCCCGGGATCTGGTAGGCATTGTCCATTTCTTCGGACGCCATGCCGGCCAGGTGACCGCCCCATTCGTTGGCTTCGAGCAGGATCTCGTTGGACAGTACGTCGAGTTTCTTCTGCACTTCGCCCTGGACGTTTTCAGTGCCCATGCTGCCCAGAACACCACCCAGTGCGCCCTTGGAAACGGCGTGGCTGATCTCCTTGCAAGCACGCGCCACCACTTCGATAAGGAAGCGCAGATCGGCAGGCGTGTTGTTGCTGCGGGTCTGCTCGATCAAATAGCGACTCAAGGTAACGCGGGACATGGAAGGCTCCGAAGAATGGGGGGCTTAAAAACCCGCGCAGTTTAACGCGAGTCGAGGCTTAAATCCTCTAATCAGAGGATTTAAAGCCAATAGAGTTCAGGGGGTACCCTGAGGCTTGCGCAACAAACTGTAGGCCATGGCGCCCAGTGCCGCCACGCCCAACAGGAGCACAGCCCACAGGCCCAACTTCTTCCAGTCGCTACCTACCTCAGGCGAAACGGCCACGGCGGCGGGCTTGACCACAACCTCTCCCGTGACGCTGGCCTGGCCCAATGCCTTGAGCCGTTCGGCACTGTAGTCGGGAATCAACGTGGATAACGGCAAATTCGCCGCCTTCACCGAAGCATTGCCGAGCGCAAGAGTAAACGGCGGCTCACCCCGCGCCAGGAACACCAATTGCGTGGAGCGCACGGCAAACCGCAGGGCCGGTGCTTCGACCCCCAGACCGCCGCCCCGCTCATCCACCTGCAACTTGAGCTGCGCAACGGCCACGCCCGGCAATTGCAACTCATCCTGCACCACGTCCTGGCCATTACGGGTCAGGCGATACAACAAACCGTTACTCAGCGGCTGCCACGCTTGATTGGCCTCAAGGCGCCCGGCCAAGGTCACGGGGGCCAACGTGTTGGGTTGCTTCAACTCGACGCGCAAGCGCTCGACATGCAGCCCCGTCGGCAACTGCCAGCTGTATTCGCCGGCGTTGAGCCGCGTGCCCGACAACGGCTGCGACCACACCAACGGCAGCGGCAGGCTGCTGCTGGTCGCGCTGACCAGCTTGGCCGAGGTCAACTGCGGCGCGGCTTGGCCCTGCCAGACCAGACGCAGATAGCGTGCCGACTGCCCCGGCAGACTCACGTCATGCTGCTCGACCCGCTCGTCGGCAAACGACAAGCGCGCCACTTGGCCATCACCCCAGGCTTGCCAGTGTTGCAGGTCATCACTGGCTTCAATGCTGAAACGCTGGAAGCCATCCTGCTCGCGACTCCAGTCAAGGCTCAGTTGCTGCAACGGCGCCTTGATCGCACTGGCGTCCAGCACCCAGCCGCGCAGCACCTGTTTGTCCGTCTTGATGGCAGGGCGCACCTCCAGCAAGGTGCCCTCGGTGGTGGATTTCATCACCACGCCGGGCAACGCTTGCTGCGCGTCAGCGGCGTACAGCGGAAACCACTTCACATCGGCAACGTCGCGGCTTTCAGTACGCTGCGCCGATTGACGCGACAACGCATAAGCCTGCGGCTCCCCTGCGGCGTTGAACACCCGCACATCACTGAGATCAGCCTGCCGCGCACTCAACTGCACCGCCAGCGGCAGCTCCAGGCGATACCAGGGGCCATTGCCGCTCACGGCCAGCGGCACCTGCGTGGTGAAGTCAGCCGGCCCTTCCTGCGCGTAAACCGCCGAACACAGCAGCCCTACCATCCACCCAGCCAGACTCAGCTTGCCCATCAAGAAGACGCTCCTTCGGTTTGAATCACAGGTTCGGCGCGCTTGGGCGGCAGCGGTGCAAAGTAGCCCACCACCAGCAACAGCCCGCCGACGCCGATAAACGACACGATCCGCGCCAGACCGCCGCGGTTACTCAGTTCGACAAAGAACAGCTTGGCCACCACCACCGCAATCAGCGCCGCGCCGATCAGCCACACTTCGCGACGATGGCGCAGGTGACCGCCGATCATCAGGCCGAGGGCGATCAGGGTCCAGACGATCGACAGTCCGGCCTGCACCAGCATCGACTCCAGCAGCGCATCCCAGTGAAACGGCACGCCGCCCCAATGGTGGGCGGTGCGCATCACCAATGCCGTCAAGAACGCAAACAGCGAAACACCCGCGACACCCTGGGCGATCAGCTCAGCCTGCGGCCCGCGTTGCGGCGCCACGCTGCGCGACCACAGGTACACCCCCAACAGCGCGAACAACAGCCCCAGATCCAACGGGTTGAGCAGCGGCACATAAGGCAGCGGCCTGGCCGTGCCGTCGCTGAAGATATTCGCCAGCCAGAACCAGCCGAGCATCAACACCGCCAACGGCAATGCCGCCAGCACGCGATATTCACGCGGATAAGCCGCCACCGGCCACGGCCAACCGCGTGGCGCGGCCGCCAGCACCAGATACAGGCTCGGCAGAACGGCCCAACCCAACCAGCGCCAGGCGTTGTACTCACTCGACAGCAACAACAAGCCGTAGCGCAATTCCAGGTCCAGCACGCCGATAAACATCCAGCAGCCAAGCACATGAGCAATGCTCAACACCTTGCCTGGCACCACCGCAGCCAAGCGGCGCAGCGCAATGAAATGCACCGCGAACACCGCCAGCCAGGCCAGCCAACCGTAGTGGGCCGCCGGGTGGTAATAGGCATGGGCGGACACCAGCAATACCAGGCCCGCCGCCGGCATCAGCAAGGTGCACAGCATGCCCAGCGAGGCCCAGCGCAGGCGTTCGGCCAACAGCGCCCAAATCGCCACGCTCACCGCGGCAATCGCCAGCAGGAAAGGGCCTTGCAGTTCCTCGGGGATAAACCGCAACACTTCACCGATCAATGCCAGTGCCCACCAGGCAGCGCCCCACACCAGCAACAGGTCCGACAGGCGTTGCAGCTTCAACACGGTAAATACCGGCGCCTGGGGTTCACGCTGCAAGCGCCAGGCGCCGACCAGAGCAGCAAGGCCCAGCACCATCGGTGTCCAGAACCCACTGTGGGCCAACGGCCGCAAGCCGTCGCCGGTCATGGGCCCGAGCAGCTCCGGCACCGCCAGCAGGAAAGAGGCGCCACCGACCAGTTGCAACAGCAAGCCAAACACGAAGCTGACGCGCTGTTGCAGGTGCAGGCTCAACCAGATGATCAACAAACCACTGGCCGCCCACACACCGCTGGCACTTTCCCAGGGCAGTACGAACAACACCGCCAGGTTGATCAGCACCAGCCCCGCCAGCAATACCACCGACAATCCACGCAGCAGCCGCACATCGCTGCGCACCTGGTCATCGCGCGCAGCCAGCAACATGCCGCCCACCAAGGCCAGGCCGATCAGCGACGCGCTCATCAGGCCGCTCCAGCCCGCACTGAATACCGCCGCCCCGTCACCCCCCTGCAGGCGCAACAGGAACAACGCGCCGCCCAGCAACTGCACGGCGAAGGCGGTGAACAGGAAAGTACGCGAGCCGATGCGCAACCCAATCCACAACGTGACCAGACCGGCCATTGCCCAACTGATGGCCGTGCCTTGGGTCAGCAAAAACAACGGTGCAAGCAGGTACAAAGCACTCAAGCCCAGGCTCGCCAGCACCGGCAAGCCTTTGCGCTCCCAAACCGCCGTCTGCTCGGTCGATGCCTTGCGCAATTGATCAAAGCTGAACAGCAACGCGGCGCCCAGCAGCAATGCCCCCAGCGGCGCGCCCTCAAGCAAGGTCAGGTCGCCCACCCGTAGTTCACTGAGGAACGCCAGCGCCGACCCCAACTGCAGCAACAGGCCAAACGCCCGCGCCAACGGTCGCTGCTGACGCAGGCCAAGCCAGACGATCCCGGCGCCTTCCACCGCCCAGGCTGCGGCCGTCCAGCGCGCATCCAGGCCCAAGGGTATCGCCAGGCTGGCGAAGATTACCCCCAGCGCCAGGCAGGTTTCCGACAGTAACAAGGCACGCCCGCCACTGAGCCACCGGGCCAGGCCCATGTAGATGATGCCCAGGCCCAATGCGCTGAAAGCAGCGGCAAACTCCAGATGCTGCACCAGCGCGAACTGCAAGCCAAACCCCACCAGCGGCGGGCCGAACAACAGGCTGCCATCAACGTAGTTGCCCTTGGCCGCCGACCAGCGCAACAAGGCACCCCGGCTGTCGTCCTCGGGGGAGTCGCTCATCTCCAGCAATTTGCGGCGGGCGAACAACAGGCCGATCACCAGGTACATCAGGAAGAACAGAATCAGGAACGGCTCGGTGCTCCATAGCAGCTCCGGCGTATAGGAGCGCATGCCCCAGGCAAAACCGATACCGAAGGTGCCGACAAACCCGATCAGATCCAGCAAGCGCCAAGCCTTGAACCAGGCGATGGCGAGGATGCCGGCATTCAGCAAGGCGAAATAGCTGAACAGCGCCACATGGTTACCGGCACCGGTAGAGGTGAGGATCGGCGCGGCAAAACCACCCAACGCCGCCGCGCAAGCCAAGCCGAGGGCGTCCTGGGTAACCGCCAGGATCGCCGAGAACACGGTGACCGCCACCAGCAGGCCCAAGGCCGCACCCGGGTCAATCAGCGGGTGCAGACGCATCGCCGCAAAGACGGTCAGGTACAGCACCGCGATCCCGGTGCCTTGCAGCATCAAACCGTAATTGCTATTGCGCAGCCGCAGCCACCAGCCCAGGCCCAGCAGGCCGACGGCGGCAGCGGCAACACCGGCGTAACGCAGCTCGATCGGCACCACCATGCCTTCTGTGGCGTAGCGCAGCAGGAACGCCAGGCCGAGAAACAGCAGCACCACGCCGACGCGCAATACGGTATTACCGCCGAACAGCCAATTGCGCGCACCGCTGAGGGCGCGTTCGATCAGATTGGGGCCACGGGGAATGGCAGGCTCCGCAGGGCGAGGCGCCGGCGTTGGTGCCCAGACGTCATCCGGCAGCGGTTGGCTCGCTTCGGCGACCACGACCATGGGGGCGATTTCGGCAGGCAGTTCCCAGACCAGCTCGGGCGCCTTTATAACCGGTGCCGGCTCAGGCGCAAGCGGTTCGACGCTCACATTGTTCGTCGGCGCAGGGACTTCCAGTTGCCGCAGGCGCTCACCCAGTGCGATCAGCGCCTTCTGCGTGGTTTCCAACTGACCCGCCTGCTGTTGCGCCTGGGCCGCCAGCTGCGCCAGGCGAATCGCCTGGCCAATGCCCAAGCCCAGCAGCGCACCGATGCCGGCATCACTGAACGACTCGTCGAGTGTCCAGCCGAGCACCAGGCCAATCAGCATGAAAATCCATTGCATGGTCGATATCCCTAATTAGCCCGAGGCGGGCAAACCGGCGCTCAGTATATCGACCAGGATTTAATGTGGGAGGGGGCCTGCCCCCGATAGCGGTGTATCAGTCCACATATTTGCTAACTGAATACCGTCACCGGGAGCAAGCCCCCCACATTTTGGACAGTTGTGTTTAGTCGAGGGCTTTCCAGATCTCGGTGGCGTACTCCCTGATGGTGCGATCCGAGGAGAACCAGCCCATCCGCGCCGTATTCAGCACCGCCGAACGCCACCATGCCTTGGAGTCATGCCAATGCGCCTCGACCCGCTCCTGGGCGTACCAGTAGGAGTCGAAGTCGGCACACACCAGGAAGCGGTCGTAACTGACCAACCCGTCGATCAACCCCACATAGCGCCCCGGGTCATCCGGAGAGAACACCCCGCCGCGAATCGCCTGCAGCACGTCATTGAGGCGATGGGACGCCGCAATATCGGGGCCTGCGTGGAACTCACCGGCATGCTTGCGCGCCTCCACCTGCTGCGCACTGAGGCCGAAGATAAACATGTGCTCGGCACCGACGCGCTCGTGCATCTCCACGTTGGCGCCGTCCATGGTGCCGATGGTCAACGCACCGTTGAGGCCGAACTTCATGTTGCTGGTGCCTGAGGCTTCGAAGCCGGCGGTGGAAATCTGCTCCGACAAGTCCGCCGCCGGAATGATGCTTTCCGCCAGACTGACGTTGTAGTTGGGCAGGAACACCACTTTGAGCAAGCCCCGTACGGTCGGGTCGTTGTTGACGGTGCGGGCGATGTCGTTGGTCAGTTTGATGATCAGCTTGGCCTGGTGATAACTGGCCGCCGCCTTGCCCGAGAAAATTTTCACACGGGGCACCCAGTCGGTTTCCGGCTCGGCGCGGATCGCCTGGTACAGCGCGACGGTGTGCAACAGGTTGAGCAGTTGGCGCTTGTACTCGTGGATGCGCTTGACCTGCACGTCGAACATCGCCGCCGGGTTGACGGCGATGCCCAGCCGCTCGTGAATGATCTCGGCCAGTGCGCGCTTGCTGTGCAGGCGTTGTTCGGCGAAGGCTTTGCGGAACGTCTGCTTCTCGGCAAACGGTTCCAGCTCGACCAGGCGCTCTTCAGGCTTGTCGAGGATATCGGACCCCAGCGCCTCTACCAGCATCGCGGTCAGCTTGGGGTTGGCCTGGTACAGCCAGCGGCGGAAGGTGATGCCGTTGGTTTTATTGTTGATGCGCTCCGGGTACAGCTTGTGCAGCTCGGAAAACACCGTGCTGCGCATCAGTTGAGTGTGCAGGCCGGACACGCCGTTGACGCTATGGGAGCCGAGGAACGCCAGGTTGCCCATGCGCACGCGGCGGCCGTTGTCCTCTTCGATCAGCGACACCGAACGCAGCACGTCGAAATCGTGGATGCCTTTGGCACGCAGCGAGTCAATGTGCTGTGCGTTGATCAGGTAGATGATCTGCATGTGCCGCGGCAACATGCGCTCCATCAGGCCGACCGGCCAGGTTTCCAGGGCTTCGGGCAACAGGGTGTGGTTGGTGTACGAAAGCGTTTCCACGGTGACGTCCCACGCCGCATCCCATGGAAGATCGTGCAGGTCGACCAGTTGGCGCATCAATTCGGCCACGGCGATGGACGGGTGGGTGTCGTTGAGTTGGATGGCGGCGTGCTCACCCAGGCTCAGCACCGAGCCATGCATATTCTTGTGGCGGCGCAGCAGGTCTTGCAACGAAGCCGCGACGAAGAAGTACTCCTGGCGCAGGCGCAGTTCCTGCCCCGCTTCGGTGCTATCGGCCGGGTAAAGCACGCGCGAGATGCTCTCCGCACGGGCGACTTCGGCCACCGCGCCCAAGTGGTCGCCGGCGTTGAAGCGCTCCAGGTGCAGGTCTTCCACCGCACGCGCACGCCACAGGCGCAAGGTGTTGACGCTCGCGCCACGCCAGCCGACCACCGGCGTGTCATAGGCCACCGCGCGCACGGTTTCGTTGGGCGTCCACACCTGGATCATCTTGCCGGAAGCATCCGGCAGGGTTTCGACGCTGCCGCCAAAGCCAATCGGGTAAATCACTTCGGCCCGCTCGAATTCCCATGGGTTACCGAAATCCAGCCAGCGCTCGGTCTGTTCCTGCTGCCAGCCATCCACAATCGCCTGGCGGAACAAGCCGTGCTCGTAGCGAATGCCATAACCGTGGCCGGCAATGCCCAAGGTCGACATGCTTTCCATGAAGCACGCCGCCAGGCGCCCCAGCCCCCCGTTGCCCAGCGCCGCGTCGGGCTCCAGCAGGCGGATGCGCTCCAGGTCCACGCCCAGCTCCGCCAGGGCTTCGCGGGCAATTTCCAGCACGCCAAGATTGCTCAGGCTGTCGTAAAGCAAGCGCCCGATAAGAAATTCCAGAGAGAGGTAATACACCCGCTTCTGACCTTTGCGATAAATGCGCCGGGTGTGGTCCATCCAATGATCGACCATCTGGTCGCGGGCGGCCAGGGCAATGGCTTCGAACCAGTCATGGTCGAAGGCGTGATCCGGGTCCTTGCCCACCGCGTAGGTGAGTTTGGTCAAGACGGCATCGCGAAATGCGGCTACCTCTGCTTCTCGTGCAAGCGGTTCCTGAGACATCGGTGCGACCTCGGGCGAGATTGAAGGAGTTGCTAGAGCCTAGTCGGTCTGACAGACGGTAGACGTGCTGGTTCGGCAGTTTTTTTACTCATTCACCTATGCGCGAATTTAATGCAGGGGTCGTGCCGATCAGCCTTTGAGCTGAAACCCGCAAAATATTGTTCAAAAAACCACCAATCCCGGTATGATCGCGCGCCCGGATACAGCCCCACCTTTTGGAACCCTGATGAAGCCTCAACTGATCGCCGCCGCGGAACTCGACCGTCTTGAGACCTGGCAGAAATATTCCGCCCACATGTGCGGCGGCTGCGTGTCCAGCTGCTGCACGCTGCCGGTCGAAGTGAAGATCAAGGACCTGATCCGCATTGGTATCGTCGATGAATTCGAGCGCGGCGACCCGCCGAAGAACATCGCCAAGCGGTTGCAGAAGGAAGGCATTGTCGAGCGCTTCAATTCCAAGTCGGAAATTTTTACCCTGCAGCGTATGAGCAACAACGACTGCCTGTACCTGGATCGTAAGACGCGCTTCTGCACTATTTATGACAAGCGCCCGGATACCTGCCGCAACCACCCGAAGATCGGGCCGCGGCCGGGTTATTGCGCATACAAGCCGAAAGAAGTGGTGCGCGAGACCAACTTCAAGACTCTCGACAAGTTCTGATGATCGTGATGATCGTTCCCACGCTCTGCGTGGGAACGCATCCCTGGACGCTCTGCGTCCGCTCTTGATGGGACGCAGAGCGTCCCAAGAGGCATTCCCACGCAGAGCGTGGGAACGATCAGGCATAAAAAAACGCCCCCGGCCTTTCGACCGGGGGCGTTTTTATTCAGCCTGAGCTAACTCAGTTCTTGGCTTTCTTGGCAGCGCGGGTACGCTCGCCTTCGTCCAGGATCTTCTTGCGCAGACGGATCGACTTAGGTGTAACTTCGCACAGCTCGTCGTCCTGGATGAATTCCAGAGCCTGTTCCAGGGTGAAGCGAACAGGTGGAACCAGGGCGATGGTTTCGTCTTTACCCGAAGCACGCATGTTGTCGAGCTTCTTGCCTTTGGTTGGGTTGACGCCCATGTCGTTGTCACGGCTGTTCAGACCAACGATCTGGCCGTTGTAGATCTCTTGACCGTGTTCAACGAACAGCTTGCCACGTGCCTGGAGGGTTTCCAGGGAGTAGGTCAGCGCCTTGCCGGTTTCTACCGATACCAGAACACCGTTCTGACGGCCGGACATGTCGCCGGACTTCATGGTGTCGTAGCGATCGAAGATCGAGGTCAGGATGCCAGCACCGTTGGTCAGGGTCAGGAACTGGTTACGGAAACCGATCAGACCACGAGCAGGGATGTTGTATTCCAGACGCACACGGCCTTTGCCATCCGGCACCATGTTGGTCAGGTCGCCCTTACGCAGGCCCATCTCTTCCATGACCTTGCCCTGGGATTCTTCAGGGGTGTCGATGGTGACGTTTTCGAACGGTTCCTGCTTCACGCCGTCAACCTGACGGATGATCACTTCAGGACGACCAACACCCATTTCGAAGCCTTCGCGACGCATGGTTTCGATCAGTACCGAGAGGTGCAGCTCACCACGGCCGGAAACCTTGAACTTGTCAGCCGAGTCGCCTTCTTCAACGCGCAGTGCAACGTTGTACAGCAGCTCTTTGTCCAGACGCTCCTTGATGTTACGGGAGGTCACGAACTTGCCTTCTTTACCGCAGAAAGGCGAGTCGTTTACCTGGAAGGTCATGGAAACGGTTGGCTCGTCAACGGTCAGAGGCTTCATCGCCTCCGGAGTATCCGGGTGGCACAAGGTGTCAGAGATGAACAGCGAGTCCATACCGCTGATGCACACGATGTCACCGGCTGCCGCTTCTTCAACGTCGATGCGGTGCAGGCCGTGGTGACCCATCAGCTTCAGGATACGACCGTTGCGCTTCTTGCCGTCGGCGCTGATAGCCACAACCGGGGTGTTCGGCTTGACGCGACCACGAGCGATACGGCCAACGCCGATAACACCCAGGAAGCTGTTGTAGTCCAGTGCGGAGATCTGCATCTGGAACGGACCGTCACGGTCAACAGCCGGCGCTGGTACGTTGTCGACGATCGACTGGTACAGCGGGGTCATGTCTTCAGCCATGTCGTTGTGGTCCAGACCGGCAATACCGTTCAGGGCCGAGGCGTAGACGACTTTGAAGTCCAGCTGTTCTTCGGTGGCACCCAGGTTGTCGAACAGGTCGAAGATCTGGTCCAGAACCCAGTCCGGACGCGCGCCTGGACGGTCAACCTTGTTGATGCACACGATCGGACGCAGGCCGGCTTCGAACGCCTTCTTGGTCACGAAACGGGTTTGCGGCATAGGGCCGTCTTGAGCGTCAACCAGCAGCAGAACGGAGTCGACCATCGACATTACGCGTTCTACTTCGCCGCCGAAGTCGGCGTGGCCCGGGGTGTCCACGATGTTGATGTGGTAGCCGTTCCAGTTGATGGCGGTGTTTTTTGCCAGGATGGTAATACCGCGCTCTTTTTCCTGGTCGTTGGAGTCCATCACGCGCTCGTCGTTGAGCTCGTTGCGCTCCAGGGTGCCGGATTGACGCAGGAGTTTGTCTACCAGGGTGGTTTTACCATGGTCAACGTGAGCAATGATGGCGATGTTACGTAGATTTTCGATCACTTGTGTATCTCGATCAGAGGATTCGGTGTGCTGACAGGTCGTGGCAGCGATTAACAATAGAGTCAGGCCTTGCCGTTACAGCTTGACGGCAGAGTCGGGGGGCCGGTGACGCAGGCCACAGGCAAACAGCCCCGGGCTCTTAGCTCGGTCGATAAACGCGCACATTGGCATGCCCCTCACTGAGCAAATGGTGGGCATGCAGGCGACTCATCACGCCTTTGTCGCAATACAGCAGGTACTGACGGCTGTCATCCAGTTCCTTGAAACGCGCGTTCAGTGCGTAGAACGGCAGCGTTTGCACGTCGATGCCAGCAATTTCCAGCGGTTCATCTTCAGCGGCATCCGGGTGACGGATGTCGATGACGATCTGGCCGGCCAGAGCCTCGCTGACTTCTTCGATCTGTACATCCTGGCCCAATTCATCGATTACGCGATCAATCGGCACCAGTTTGGCGTTCTCGAGCGCACGCTCCAGAACGGCCATATCGAATTCTTTCTCTTCATGCTCCACGCGGTGGCGCTTGGCATGGGTCTTGGGGTTCACCGAGATGACCCCGCAGTACTCGGGCATGTGCCTGGCAAAGTCGGCGGTGCCGATTTCTTGCGCCAGGTCGATGATGTCCTGCTTGTGGCTGGCGATCAGCGGGCGCAATACCAGCTTTTCGGTCACGCAATCGATCAGCGACAGGTTCGGCAGCGTCTGGCTCGAAACCTGGGAGATCGCCTCGCCGGTCACCAGCGCGTCGATATGCAGACGGTCGGCAATGCTCGACGCGGCGCGCAACATCATACGCTTCAATACCACGCCCATATGACTGTTATCGACTTTGCCGAGAATTTCGCCCAGCACTTCCTCGAACGGTACGCTCACAAATAGCACGCGTTGGGAGCTGCCGTATTTCTTCCAGATAAAGTGCGCAACTTCCATCACGCCCAATTCGTGTGCACGCCCGCCCAGGTTAAAGAAGCAGAAGTGGCTCATCAGGCCGCGGCGCATGATCTGGTAGGCCGCCACCGTGGAATCGAAACCGCCGGACATCAATACCAGGGTCTGTTCCAGGGCGCCCAGCGGGTAGCCGCCGATGCTGTTGTGCTGGCTGTGGATGACAAACAACCGTTGGTCGCGAATTTCGATTCGGACTTCGATTTCCGGCGTTTTCAGCGAAATTCCCGCTGCGCCGCACTCACGACGCAGCTTGCTGCCGACATATTTCTCGACATCCATGGAGCTGAACGGATGCTTGCCGGCACGCTTGCAACGCACAGAAAAGATCTTGCCTTCAAGCGAACTGCCGTAGTGCTGCTTGCACTTTTCGGTGATGTCGTCGAAGTCGCCCAGCGGGTATTCATCCACCTGCAGGAAATGCGCGATGCCCGGCATGCAGCTCAGGCGCTCGGTCATGTCCTTCAAGGCCTTGGCGTCGGTGACACGGGTTTCCAGCTCGAGATTGTCCCACACGCCATTCACCACCACAGCCGGGTCCAGGTCACGGAGCACGGCACGGATGTTCTTGGCCAACTGACGGATGAAACGCGTCCGTACCGGTCGGCTTTTAATGGTGATCTCGGGGAAGACTTTAACGATTAATTTCATGGAAACAGCGCGCGCCGGGCCTGCTGAAAAAGGGGGGCGCGGATTATAGCGGAAATCGCTCAAGGTTTAACCAGTTAATATACACAGCACACACAATGCACTAATAAGGTGCATTTTCGCTCCTCTGCGCTACATTGAGGTGCGCAATTTCTAGGCTTTTGTCGCAATGCACCTTTATAGGGGCGTTTTTGGAGCGGAAAACCCATGTTGGCGCACTGGCATGCAATTTGCTCTCTTGTGAGGCAGGTTGCCTTGGCGGACTATCCGCGCCGGCATCACCCACATTCTAAGGGCTAACTCCACTACCCAGCCCGAAGCCACCCGGAGGACACTATGTCGAAGTCGGTTCAACTCATCAAAGATCATGACGTTAAATGGATTGATCTGCGCTTCACGGACACCAAAGGTACTCAGCACCACGTGACCATGCCGGCGCGTGATGCGCTGGATGATGCTTTCTTCGAAGAAGGCAAAATGTTCGACGGTTCCTCCATCGCCGGCTGGAAAGGCATCGAAGCCTCCGACATGATCCTGATGCCGGACGACAGCACTGCCGTTCTCGACCCGTTCACCGAAGACCCAACCCTGATCCTCGTTTGCGATGTGATCGAGCCTTCGACCATGCAAGGCTACGACCGCGACCCACGTGCGATCGCCAAGCGTGCCGAGGAATACCTGAAGTCGACCGGTATCGGCGACACCGTATTCGTAGGCCCTGAGCCAGAATTCTTCATCTTTGATTCGGTCAAGTTCAAGTCCGACATCTCCGGCTCCATGTTCAAGATCTTCTCCGAGCAAGGTTCGTGGATGTCCGACCAGGACGTGGAAGGCGGCAACAAAGGCCACCGTCCAGGTATCAAAGGTGGCTACTTCCCAGTTCCGCCGTTCGACCACGACCACGAAATCCGTACCTCCATGTGCAACGCCATGGAAGAAATGGGCCTGGTCATCGAAGTTCACCACCACGAAGTGGCGACTGCCGGCCAGAACGAAATCGGTGTGAAGTTCAACACCCTGGTTGCCAAGGCTGACGAAGTTCAGACCCTGAAGTACTGCGTACACAACGTGGCTGACGCCTACGGCCGTACCGCAACCTTCATGCCTAAGCCACTGTACGGCGATAACGGTTCGGGTATGCACGTTCACCTGTCCATCGCCAAAGAAGGCAAGAACACCTTCGCCGGCGAAGGTTATGCCGGCCTGTCCGACACTGCCCTGTACTTCATCGGCGGTATCATCAAGCACGGTAAGGCCCTGAACGGCTTCACCAACCCGTCGACCAACTCCTACAAGCGTCTGGTCCCAGGCTTCGAAGCTCCGGTGATGCTGGCCTACTCGGCGCGTAACCGTTCCGCTTCGATCCGTATTCCTTACGTGTCCAGCCCTCGCGCTCGCCGTATCGAAGCCCGCTTCCCGGATCCGGCAGCCAACCCATACCTGGCCTTCGCTGCCCTGGTAATGGCTGGCCTGGACGGTATCCAGAACAAGATCCACCCTGGCGATGCCGCCGACAAAAACTTGTACGACCTGCCGCCTGAAGAGGCCAAAGAGATCCCACAAGTGTGCGGCAGCCTGAAAGAAGCCCTGGAAGAGCTGGACAAAGGTCGTGCGTTCCTGACCAAAGGCGGCGTATTCAGCGACGACTTCATCGATGCCTACATCGAGCTGAAAAGCGAAGAAGAAATCAAAGTACGCACCTTCGTACACCCACTGGAATACGAGCTGTACTACAGCTGCTGATCCAGTAGCGCTGCTTGACGTAGCGTGATGACGAAAAAGACCTCCTTCGGGAGGTCTTTTTTTGCCTCGGTTTTATTAAAAATGTGGGAGGGGGCCTGCTCCCGATGGCAGAGTGTCAGCCAGCACCTGTATTCACAGGCCCCATCGGGAGCAAGCCCCCCCCCACAAGGAGATCTGCGTTGAAACATAGACTTTTGTCAGCCCTGTTATTCGTCAGTGTCAGTGCGAGCGCCGCGCCGCCCACCCTGGAACCACTGCTCAACAGCATCGCCGAACGCCTGGAGATCGCTGACCAGGTCGCCCTGAGCAAATGGGACAGCCACAAGCCAGTGGAAGACAAGAAGCGCGAACAAGAGGTGATCGCCAGCGTCGCCGCCCAGGCACCGACCTACAAACTGGCACCTGACGCGGCGGAGCAATTCTTCTCGGCGCAGATCGAAGCCAACAAACTGGTGCAATACACCCTGCTGTCCGACTGGCAGTTCCAGGGCAAGGCGCCCGACGAGCCACGCCCGGATCTGGTAAAGCAGATTCGCCCACGACTGGACGAACTGCAAAAGCGCATGCTCCAGCAACTGGCGGATTTCACTCCGCAACGCACCGACCCGCAGTGCCCGCAATGGCTGGCACAGGCCGTCCATGAACCACTGAACGACCCAATGCGGCAACTGGCGATGATTCGCGCCACGGCTGAGCTGTGCATCTTCAAAGGCTGACCGCCAGGAAAGCCGCCTGGCTTTCCTGAACGGACCTTTCAAAACAGCACTATATTGGTGCGTCAGGTTGCACTCTTCCCCTCTGTCCAGCCCATTTTGGTTCGAAACTTCACGATCAAGCTGGCAGAACGCCACAGTTTCGCGCCTTAACCCCCCATTCCAGAGGTTTCGCGCTTCTTTTCGGAGCCTTGGTTTGGTTTTTGCATTTTCCTGGTATCAGCGTGTGCCTCAAGCCCGCGCCTTGCTCCAAAAGAGGTCCTGATGACCATCAGCGATGCACTGCACCGTTTGTTACTCGACAACCTGACCACCGCAACCATTCTGCTCAATGACGACCTGCGCCTTGAGTACATGAACCCGGCGGCGGAGATGCTCCTGGCTATCAGTGGCCAGCGCAGCCATGGGCAGTTCATCAGCGAATTGTTCACCGAGTCGGCCGAGGCCCTGAGCTCGTTGCGCCAGGCAGTGGAGCAGGCACACCCGTTCACCAAGCGCGAGGCGATGCTGACCGCCCTCACCGGCCAGACGCTGACCGTCGACTACGCCGTGACCCCGATCCTGAGCAACGGCGCCACCTTGCTGCTGCTGGAAGTACACCCTCGCGACCGCCTGCTGCGCATCACCAAGGAAGAGGCCCAACTGTCCAAGCAGGAAACCAGCAAAATGCTGGTGCGCGGCCTCGCCCATGAGATCAAGAACCCGCTGGGCGGCATTCGCGGCGCGGCGCAGTTGCTGGCCCGCGAGTTGCCGGAGGAGCATCTCAAGGACTACACCAACGTCATCATCGAAGAAGCCGACCGCCTGCGTAACCTTGTGGACCGCATGCTCGGCTCCAACAAGCTGCCGTCGCTGGCGCTGACCAACGTGCATGAAGTCCTGGAGCGCGTCTGCCAGCTCGTGGAAGCCGAAAGCCAAGGCTGTATCACCCTGGTACGCGACTACGACCCGAGCATTCCCGACGTATTGATCGACCGCGAACAGATGATCCAGGCGGTGCTCAATATCGTGCGCAACGCCATGCAGGCCATCAGCAGCCAGAACGAACTGCGCCTGGGCCGCATCAGCCTGCGCACCCGTGCCCTGCGCCAGTTCACCATCGGGCATGTGCGCCATCGCCTGGTGACCAAAGTCGAAATCATCGACAACGGCCCCGGAATTCCGGCGGAACTTCAGGAAACCATCTTCTTTCCCATGGTCAGCGGCCGCCCGGACGGTACCGGGCTGGGCCTGGCCATTACCCAGAACATCATCAGCCAGCACCAGGGTCTGATCGAATGTGAGAGCCATCCTGGCCACACCACCTTCTCGATCTTTCTACCACTGGAACAAGGAGCCCCATCGACATGAGCCGTAGTGAAACTGTGTGGATCGTCGATGACGACCGTTCTATCCGCTGGGTCCTCGAAAAAGCCTTGCAACAGGAAGGCATGGCCACCCAGAGCTTCGACAGCGCCGACGGCGTGATGAGCCGCCTGGCCCGCCAACAGCCGGACGTGATCATCTCCGACATCCGCATGCCCGGCGCCAGTGGCCTGGACTTGCTGGCACGCATCCGCGAGCAGCACCCGCGCTTGCCGGTGATCATCATGACGGCGCACTCCGACCTGGACAGCGCTGTCGCGTCCTATCAGGGCGGCGCCTTTGAATATCTGCCCAAGCCGTTCGACGTGGACGAAGCGGTGGCGCTGGTCAAGCGCGCCAACCAACACGCCCAGGAACAGCAAAACCAGGAAGCCCCGCCGACCCTGACCCGCACTCCGGAAATCATCGGTGAAGCGCCGGCGATGCAGGAAGTCTTTCGTGCCATCGGGCGCTTGAGCCATTCCAACATCACCGTGCTGATCAACGGCGAATCGGGCACCGGTAAAGAACTGGTGGCCCATGCCCTGCACCGTCACAGCCCACGGGCAGCCTCGCCGTTCATCGCCCTGAACATGGCGGCGATCCCGAAGGACTTGATGGAGTCCGAGTTGTTCGGCCATGAAAAAGGTGCCTTCACCGGTGCCGCCAACCTGCGCCGTGGCCGCTTTGAACAAGCCGATGGCGGCACGTTGTTCCTCGACGAAATCGGCGACATGCCGGCCGACACCCAGACGCGCTTGCTGCGCGTGCTGGCCGATGGTGAGTTCTACCGTGTCGGCGGGCATACCCCCGTCAAAGTGGACGTGCGCATCATCGCCGCGACCCACCAGAACCTGGAAACCCTGGTGCACGCGGGCAAATTCCGTGAGGACTTGTTCCACCGCTTGAACGTCATCCGTATCCACATCCCACGCATGTCGGATCGCCGTGAAGACATCCCGACCCTTGCCCGCCACTTCCTCAGCCGTGCAGCCCAGGAACTGGCCGTCGAACCGAAGCTGCTCAAGAGCGAGACCGAGGAATACCTGAAGAACCTGCCGTGGCCCGGCAACGTGCGCCAGCTGGAGAACACCTGCCGCTGGATCACCGTGATGGCGTCCGGACGCGAAGTGCATATCAGTGATCTGCCGCCGGAGCTGTTGAGCCTGCCGCAAGATTCGGCCCCCGTGACCAACTGGGAGCAGGCGCTGCGCCAATGGGCTGATCAGGCCCTGGCACGTGGCCAGTCGAACCTGCTGGACAGCGCTGTGCCGGCCTTCGAGCGAATCATGATCGAAACCGCCCTGAAGCACACCGCCGGCCGCCGCCGCGACGCCGCCGTGCTACTGGGCTGGGGCCGCAATACCCTGACTCGCAAGATCAAGGAACTGGGGATGAAGGTCGATGGCGGGGATGATGATGAGGGTGATGAAGGCTGAGTATCAGGTCTCTGATCGTTCCCACGCTCTGCCTGGGAATGCCGCCCTGGACGCTCTGCGTCCGCTTTTAGAGTCATGACGCGGAGCGTCACAGGATGCATTCCCACGCGGAGCGTGGGAACGATCAAACCCGATCTTCGTGCACCGCTTCAATGCACCACGAACCGTCATCGCGCACAGATGCAATGCTTAAAATCTCAGCCAAGCTGAGAAAAATCTGAAAACCAAAAACACCAAAGCCCCGTATTTCGGGGCTTTTCGCTTTCTGGAGACTTTTTTCGGTACAAATTACAAGTTCTGGCACGCGCCCTGCATTACCCCTTGTACAACCCAGTTTCGGGGACGTTGGTACAGGCAGGCCGAGAATCCCCTCTTTACACCGGGGCGCTTGATGCTAACAGCATCGTGCCCCACACCCGTTTTGGGAGCCCTGGTACAGGCAGGCCGGGAACTCCCTCTTTTATTCCTCCCGGAGATGGATCTCCAGCCGCCAGCGGCCGTCGGTTTTTCCCCCGTTCCACTCTCCACGCAACGGTCGCGCGGCCACCAGGTTGAGCAGCAAGCCGCGATCGGTCTTGCGCACGCGCCAGTTCACATCCTTGTCGTTGACCTTGAGTTGCCCACCGCCAGCCTTGCCCTGGGCGTCGAACAGCAACGCCACCGCGCCGTCGATATGCTCGCCGTGCAGCTTGGGTTCGCTGTTGAACCACACCACCATGCCATCCGCGCGGGTCTCGACCTGCTGCAACTCGACCGGGTCGGGTGTGGTCAGGCGGCCGATCATCAAGCCGATCATCAGGCCGACAATCGCCAAAGAGCCCATGACCCGTGGCAATAGCTTCGGCCTTGGGTCGTCTTCAGGGGTAGAATGCAACGCATCTTTGCCTTCGGAGCCGTGCATGTTTCACGTCATCCTTTTTCAACCAGAAATTCCGCCGAATACCGGCAACGTTATCAGGCTGTGCGCCAATAGTGGCTGCCACCTGCATTTGATCGAGCCGCTGGGCTTCGACATGGACGACAAGCGCCTGCGTCGCGCCGGGTTGGACTACCACGAGTACGCCACCCTCAAGCGCCACGCCGACCTTGCCAGCTGCCTGGAAAGCCTGGGCCACCCGCGCCTGTTCGCGTTCACCACCAAAGGCTCGCGGCCGTTTCATGATGCCAGTTTTGCCGAAGGCGACGCCTTCCTGTTCGGCCCGGAAAGCCGCGGCCTGCCGGCCGAGGTGCTCGACGCCCTGCCCGACGGCCACCGCCTGCGCCTGCCGATGCGTGAGGGCTGCCGCAGCCTGAACCTGTCCAACACCGTAGCCGTTGCCGTCTACGAAGGCTGGCGCCAGCTGGGCTTCAAGTAACCCCCATAACAAATGTGGGAGGAGGCTTGCTCCCGATGGCGGAGTGTCAGTCGACATCTATGTGACTGATACACCGCCATCGGGGGCAAGCCCCCTCCCACATTGGGTTCTGCGTCGGGGTTCGAGATTACTGAACCGTCGACGAACCTTCCTGTTGCATGCGCTGCAGCTCTTGAGCGTACAGGGCATCGAAGTTCACCGGAGCCAGCATCAGCGCCGGGAACGAGCCGCGGGTGACCAGGCTGTCCAGGGTCTCGCGGGCATACGGGAACAGGATGTTCGGGCAGAACGCGCCCAGGGTGTGGCTCATGGACGCTTCGTCCAGGCCCTGGATCAGGAAAATACCGGCCTGTTGCACTTCAGCGATGAAGGCCACTTCCTCGCCATTCTTGACGGTTACCGACAGGGTCAGTACCACTTCGTGGAAGTCGCCTTCCAAGGATTTCTGGCGGGTGTTCAGGTCCAGGGCAACGCTTGGGGTCCACTCCTGGCGGAAGATGGCCGGGCTTTTCGGCGCTTCGAACGACAGGTCGCGAACGTAGATGCGCTGCAGCGAAAATTGTGGGCCTTGGGCTTCTGCTGCTTCGGTATTCTGTTGGTCAGTCATCACAGATCCTTCTTAATCTTGGGGTCTTTAGGGTTTAGGAGTCAGACGAGCAGCAGCGCATCGAGTTTACCGGCGCGCTCCAGGGCGAACAGGTCATCGCAGCCACCGACGTGCCGGGTGCCGATCCAGATCTGCGGCACGGACGTGCGCCCCGCTTTCTGAGCCATTTCGGCACGCACCTGGGGTTTGCCGTCGACCTTGATCTCTTCGAAGGCAATGCCCTTTTTCTCCAGCAAGGCCTTGGCCCGCATGCAGTAAGGGCACCAATCGCTGGAATACACGACAACCTGGCTCATATCACTTCACCAGCGGCAGATTATCGGCCTTCCAGCTGCCGATACCGCCGGACAGTTTGGCGGCGGTGAAACCGGTCTTGAGCATTTCGCGGGCGTGGGTGCCGGCGTGCTGGCCTTGGGCGTCGACCAGGATGATGGTCTTGGCTTTGTATTTTTCCAGCTCGGCCAGGCGTGCGATCAGCTTGTCCTGCGGAATGTTCAGGGCGCCAACAATGTGGCCGCCGGCAAATTCCTTGGCCGGGCGAATATCCACGACAACGGCTTCATCCTTGTTGACCAGCGCGGTCAGCTCCGACGTGCTCAGGCTGCGGCCACCGCGGCTCATTTCATGAGCGATCAGCAGCGCCAGCAGGATGACAAAGGCACCCGCGAGCAGGTAGTGGGCAGTGGCAAATGCAATCAGGTGATCAACCATCAAGGAGGTTCCAGGGCGTTAAAATGGCGGTAAGTATACACAGCCGTCCGGGGGGGCCAACCCCCGTAAAGCGGTGACGTGGTGGGAACTTCGCTTTAAACTGCCACTCACTTTTCAATTCTCTTCCTTATTAGCGCCGCGAGAGGATCTATGACTACCACGCCTAAACCTTTGGTCCTGATAATTCTCGATGGCTTCGGACACAGTGAAAGCCACCACGACAACGCCGTGTATTCGGCCAACAAGCCCGTGCTGGACCGCCTGACCGCTACCGTTCCCAATGGCCTGATCTCCGGTTCCGGCATGGACGTGGGTTTGCCGGACGGCCAGATGGGCAACTCGGAAGTCGGCCACATGAACCTCGGCGCCGGACGAGTGGTATACCAAGACTTCACCCGTGTGACCAAAGCGATCCGCGACGGCGAGTTCTTCGAGAACCCGACTATCTGCGCGGCGGTAGATAAGGCAGTCGCAGCCGGCAAGGCCGTGCACTTCATGGGCCTGCTCTCCGACGGTGGCGTTCACAGCCACCAGGATCACCTGGTCGCCATGGCCGAACTGGCCTTCAAGCGCGGCGCCGACAAGATCTACCTGCACGCCTTCCTCGACGGCCGCGACACTCCGCCGAAAAGCGCGCAATCGTCCATCGAACTGCTGGACGCCACCTTCGCCGCCCTCGGCAAGGGCCGCATCGCCAGCCTGGTGGGTCGTTACTTCGCCATGGACCGCGACAACCGTTGGGACCGCGTGTCCCAGGCTTACAACCTGATCGTCAACGGCCAGGCCGACTTCAACGCCGCCACCGCACAGGACGGCCTGCAAGCTGCCTACGAGCGTGGCGAGAGCGATGAGTTCGTCAAAGCCACCACCATCGGTGAGCCGGTGAAAGTGGAAGACGGCGACGCCGTGGTGTTCATGAACTTCCGCGCCGACCGCGCCCGCGAGCTGAGCCACGTGTTCGTCGACGACGGCTTCAAGGATTTCGAGCGCTCGCGCCAGCCGAAGGTCGAGTTCGTGATGCTGACCCAATACGCCGCCAACATCCCGGCCCCTTCGGCATTTGCCCCGGGCAGCCTGGACAACGTGCTGGGCGACTATCTGGCGAAAAACGGCAAGACCCAGCTGCGCATCGCCGAAACCGAGAAATACGCCCACGTGACGTTCTTCTTCTCCGGTGGCCGCGAAGAGCCGTTCCCGGGCGAAGAACGCATCCTGATCCCGTCGCCGAAAGTCGCCACCTACGACCTGCAGCCGGAAATGAGCGCACCGGAAGTGACCGACAAGATCGTCGATGCCATCGACCACCAGCGTTACGACGTGATCGTGGTCAACTACGCCAATGGCGACATGGTTGGCCACAGCGGCAACCTGGAAGCGGCGATCAAGGCTGTGGAATGCCTGGACACCTGTGTCGGCCGCATCGTCGACGCTCTGGAAAAAGTCGGCGGCGAAGCACTGATCACCGCCGACCACGGCAACTGCGAGCAGATGTCCGACGAATCGACCGGCCAGGCCCACACTGCCCACACCACCGAGCCAGTGCCGTTCATCTATGTTGGCAAACGCGACCTGAAAGTGCGTGAAGGCGGCGTATTGGCGGATGTGGCGCCCACCATGCTCAAGCTGATGGGCCTGGAGAAGCCGAAAGAGATGACCGGCACCTCGATTCTGGTCTGACTCACCCTGATCGTTCCCACACTCTGCGTGGGAATGCCGCCGAGGACGCTCCGCGTCCCACTATTCTGCGTTTGGGTGACGCGGAGCGTCACGGGATGCATTCCCACGCGGAGCGTGGGAACGATCGAAGTACGTGTGGCTGCGTATTCGCCTGTTGAAACTGACCGGCCTGGAGAAACCAGTGGAAATGACAGCCACCTCAATCCAGGCCTGACTCACCACGATCGTTCCCACGCTCTGCGTGGGAATGCCGCCAGGGACGCTCCGCGTCCCACCGCTATTCTGCGTATTGGTGACGCTCTGCGTGGGAAGAAGGTAATGTCTTTATGCCATACCGCTGCCACTCGGCACCTATCTTGGCATCCCGCCCCAATTGGGCGTTTTTTTTGCAGCGCTTGGCGGGCATACTAGGCCGTCCCTTTCCCTGGTGTCGCCCGCCTCTATGCTTCGCGCCTTGATTACCCTCGCTCTCGTCTGCCTGCTCCAACCGGCTTTTGCCGATGAGCGCGCACAAACCCAACAACAGTTGGACGCAACGCGTCAGGACATTACCGAGTTGAAAAAACTGCTCGGCAAGCTCCAGGAAGAAAAATCCGGCGTGCAGAAAGACCTGCGCAGCACGGAAACCGAGATGGGCAAGCTGGAGAAGCAGGTCCAGGAGCTGCAAAAAGAACTAAAGAAGAGCGAGTCGGAACTGGAGCGACTCGACGCTGAGAAAAAAAAACTCCAGGGCGCCCGCGTTGAGCAACAACGCCTGATCGCGATCCAGGCCCGCGCCGCCTACCAGAGCGGCCGCCAGGAGTATCTCAAGCTGCTGCTCAACCAGCAGAACCCGGAGAAATTCGCGCGCACCCTCACCTATTACGACTACCTGAGCAAGGCCCGCCTGGAGCAATTGAAGGGTTTCAACGAAACCTTGCGCCAATTGGCCAACGTGGAGCAGGAAATCGCCGACCAACAGTCGCAGTTGCTCGACCAGAAAAGCGCCCTCGACACCCAGCGTGACCAGTTGGACAAGGTCCGCAAGGAACGCCAGCTGGCGCTGGCCAAGCTCAACGACGATGTCAAAGCCCGCGACGCCAAGCTCCAGGCCCGTGAGCAAGACCAGGCCGACCTGGCCAAAGTGCTCAAGACCATCGAGGAAACCCTGGCCCGCCAGGCTCGCGAGGCAGAAGAAGCGCGGCAAAAAGCGCTGATCGCCCAGCAGGAAGCGGAAAAAAAGCGCCAGCGTGAGGCCGAACTGGCTGCCACGACGGATGCCCCGGCGCCCCGCAAACCCGCGCATTCCGCACCTGGCCCGCTGGTTTCCAGTGCGGGAGAATCGTTCGGCGGCCCTTTTGCTTCAGCTCGCGGAAAACTTCCATGGCCTGTTGATGGTCGATTGTTGGCTCGTTTTGGGGAAACCCGTGGCGATGACACCCGCGCCAAGTGGGATGGCGTGATGATCAGCGCCGCTGCCGGCAGCCAGGTCCACGCCGTCCACGGCGGGCGTGTGGTGTTCGCCGACTGGCTGCGCGGTGCCGGTTTGCTGGTGATTCTTGACCACGGTAATGGCTATTTGAGCCTTTACGGCCACAATCAGACTTTACTCAAGTCGGCAGGTGATGTTGTAAAAGCCGGTGAATCCATCTCCACTGTCGGTAACAGTGGTGGCCAGGACACCCCGGCGCTGTATTTCGCTATTCGTCAGCAGGGTCGCCCGAGCGATCCCGCACAATGGTGCAGAACCCAAGGATAAGGGTCGCGCCTACATTAGGAGTTCGTTCGACATGCTGCATTTGTCCCGCCTCACTTCGCTGGCCCTGACGATCGCCCTGGTGATCGGCGCGCCTCTGGCTTTTGCCGACCAGGCCGCACCGGCTGCACCCGCCGCGACCTCCGCAGTGACCACCAAGGCGCCGTTGCCGCTGGAAGAGCTGCGTACCTTTGCCGAGGTGATGGACCGGATCAAGGCGGCCTATGTCGAACCCGTAGACGACAAGACCCTGCTGGAAAATGCCATCAAGGGCATGCTCAGCAACCTCGACCCGCACTCCGCCTACCTCGGCCCGGAAGATTTCGCTGAGCTGCAGGAAAGCACCAGCGGCGAATTCGGTGGCCTGGGCATCGAAGTGGGCTCCGAAGATGGCCAGATCAAAGTGGTGTCGCCGATCGACGACACCCCGGCGTCCAAAGCCGGTATCCAGGCCGGCGACCTGATCGTGAAGATCAACGGCCAGCCCACTCGCGGCCAGACCATGACCGAAGCCGTCGACAAGATGCGCGGCAAGCTCGGCCAGAAAATCACCCTGACCCTGGTACGCGACGGCGGTGCTCCGTTTGACGTGACCCTGGCCCGCGCGACCATCACGGTCAAGAGCGTGAAGAGCCAGTTGCTGGAGTCGGGCTACGGTTACATCCGTATCACCCAGTTCCAGGTCAAGACCGGCGACGAAGTGGCCAAGGCCCTGGCCAAGCTGCGCAAAGACAACGGCAAGAAGCTCAACGGCATCGTGCTCGACCTGCGCAACAACCCGGGCGGTGTGCTGCAGGCGGCGGTGGAGGTGGTCGACCACTTCATCACCAAAGGCCTGATCGTCTACACCAAAGGCCGGATCGCCAACTCCGAGTTGCGCTTCTCGGCAACCGGCAATGACCTGAGCGAAGGCGTGCCGCTGGCGGTATTGATCAACGGCGGTAGCGCCTCGGCCTCGGAAATCGTCGCCGGTGCCCTGCAGGACCAGAAGCGTGGCGTGCTGATGGGCACTACCAGCTTCGGCAAAGGCTCGGTGCAAACCGTGTTGCCGCTGAACAACGAACGGGCCCTGAAGATCACTACGGCGCTGTATTACACGCCCAATGGCCGCTCGATCCAGGCCCAGGGCATCGTCCCGGACATCGAGGTGCGCCGCGCCAAGATCACCAACGAGACCGATAGCGAGTTCTACAAGGAAGCTGACCTGCAGGGTCACCTGGGCAATGGCAACGGCGGTGCCGACCAGCCTACCGGCAGTGGCGCGAAAGCCAAGCCGATGCCGCAGGACGACGACTATCAACTCGCCCAGGCGCTGAGCCTGCTCAAGGGCTTGAGCATCACCCGCAGCCGTTGATATGCGTTTTGCCCTGATCATCGCTGTACTGTGCAGCCTGGCAGGGGTCGCCCACGCGACCCCTGGCGGCGAGCCACAAAAAGCCTACCTGACCCTGATCATCGACGACCTTGGGCAAAACCTGCCGAGGGATCGCCGCGTGCTGGCCCTGCCTGGGCCGGTGACCACGGCGATCATGCCCGACACGCCCCACGCCGCCGAATTCGCCCGCGAGGCCCACAAGGCCGGCAAGATCGTGATCCTGCACATGCCCATGGACCCGGCCACCGGCCCGTTCGCCTGGCACCCCGACCTGCCGATCGAAGAACTGGGCAAACGCCTGGATGCCGCCTTCCAGGCGGTGCCCTACACCGCCGGCATCAACAACCACATGGGCAGCCGCATGACCGCGCAACCGGCCGCGATGGCCTGGTTGATGGCTGAGTTGCAACGGCGCAACAAGTTCTTTGTCGACAGCCGCACCAGCGCGCAGACCGTCGCCGCTGCCGAAGCGCAGAAGATCGGCCTGGCCAGCGTCTCGCGGGACGTGTTTCTCGATGACGAACGCACCGAAGGCGCAATCACCACGCAACTGCAAACCGCGATCAAGCTGGCCCACAAGCAGGGCTCGGCGGTGATGATCGGCCATCCCTACCCGCAAACCCTGGCGGTGCTGGAGCGGGAGTTGCCCAAGCTCAAGGCGCAGGGTGTGGAGTGGATCGATATCAAGTTGATGATCAGCGTGCGCAGCAATCAAGCGATGGCCGGCCACGGAAAAAACGGCACCTATTCACCCGCGCGTAGATAAGTACTGCCCCGCCCTTGCAGCATTCTTCGATAGTCGCTCCTCCCATTCATCGGAGAGCTTTCGAATGCCCCATCTACAGTTCAAAGACCTGCTCATCAGCTTCACCAGCGAATTCCTGCCGCTCTGGAATGACCTCGGGTCCGGCGCTCACAAAGCGGTCAGCCTGTGGCGCCCCAGCACCTCCGCCGACGCCCTGGGCCAGTTTTTCCCCGTGGGCGATATCGCCACCGACAGCTATCGCAATATCAACCAGCGCAAGATCGTCGCGGTGGTCAGTGACGCGAATAAAGTCGACGGCACCGCCCTGCGTTCGCCGGAAGACTACCAACTGGTCTGGAAAGACACGGATTCAGGCGCACGCACTGACTTTTCCATATGGCGGCCGCTGGCGCCCGAAGGCTATGTCGCCATGGGCCTGGTGTGCGGCGTGGGCTATGAAAAGCCTTCGCGCAACGCCGTACGCTGTGTCCGCGCCGACTTGGTCGTCAATGCAAAACCCGGTGACTTGATCTGGAATGATTACGGCAGTGGCGCCTCCAAGGACTTCAGCGCCTGGTCGATCACGCCTCCGGACGCAGAGCCTGGAGAGATCTACCTGGCACCTGGCACCTTTATCGGCAATGCACGCTACGCCAAGCCTGATCTGCCGACCTACGCATTGCGCCTGGACCTGACCGCGCAACCGGGCGAACCATTATCCCCACCGGCACTGACGGGTTATGAACCACCTGCAACAGAAGAAACTCCTGCTCCGCCGCTGGTCTGTGAACTGCCCTGGTTCTGCGTGAAGGACCCGGAACTGAGCACAAACGAGCAGTTGCTATCGTCGCCGACCTACCGACTGGAGCGCACAGACCGCCATCAGTTTGCCGGTTTCGGGCACAACACCAGCGTCACCAGCCAACCGTTCATGTGGACAGCGACCAAAGGCGAGATCGGCGATTACTCGCTCGCTCTGTCAGCCATCTCTCGCGTTTCGATGTGGCGCAAATGGTCGGCGAGCCTGCGCCCGTTCCAGTTGAGCTTCTCGGCGAACCTGGAGCCGGCCTTCACTCATACCCAGCGGTCCGCCAAAGGTTGGAACTATGCCTCGCCCCTGGAAATCATCACCTACATTCCGGCCCAAAAAGCCGTGGCGGCTTACCTGATCCAAAGCGAATACCGCTTGCTGCGCCAGGACGGCAGCCAGGTGGCGGCGACCGTCACTTACATCAACGGCGATCACATTTACATGAGTGAGTATCCCAAGGATCAGCCGGCACCCGACGTCAGCAAGACTGAGTTGCCCGAGCCCCTACCCACAACCGAGGTGGCGCTGGAGCACGCCGCTGCACAGACAGAACCGGCGCTAGAGATAGCGGGCCATGATCTCGTCAATGAAACCATCGCCCCGTAACTGATCGAGCGCGGCCTGGAGCTTGGCTACCACGTCGTCGGGCACATCCTTGTTCAGCGCCAGGTACAGTTGGGCACTGTTAAAGCGCAGTACCGTCTTGAGCCCGGTCACACCGACCTGGCGCGCCAGGTAACGCCCGGCGGGATCACCGGTGGCCCACAGGTCGATCTGGCCATCCAGCAGCTTCTGCGCATTGTCCTGGTCGCGCAGTACGACTAACGGCTTGAGACCCTGTTTTTCCAGGGTCTCGGCAATCGCGTCGCCCTTGTAGGCGCCTACCTTGTAATGCCGGGCGTGCTCCAGGTCCGGCAGCTGGATAGTGCTGTCAGCCTTGGCCAGCATCACCCAGTCGTCCGGGCCGATGGGGCCGACCCATTTGAACAAGCCTTCACGGTCCGGCAGGCGCGCCATCACGAACACGCCGTAGCCGGGTTTCTCCAGGGCGAGTTTGTAGATTCGTTCCCAGGGGAAACGCAGGGTTAGGTTGTAGGAAATGCCGGCACGCTTGAAGGTTTCACGCACGATGTCCACGGCGATGCCTTCGATGTTCTCGTCCTTGGCGAAGTTCTTGCCGTTTTTCGCCATGTTGTAGGGCGGGAAGTTTTCCGTCAGCAACACCAGGGAGGCGTCGGACGGCGCTTCGGCATTCGCCGAGCCGGCCAGCACGGCGTAAGAACTGGCGAGGGCGAGCAGCAGGTGTCTGAACATGAAGGTTACCGGAATCCATGGCAAGCGCAGAGAGTGCCCCGCGCCTGCCAGGGTGTCCAGCAGCGTTTAGCGAACGATGATACCGCGCGCCGCCATGTACGCCTTGGCTTCGGGAACGGTGTATTCGCCGAAGTGGAAAATACTCGCCGCCAGCACGGCGCTGGCGTGGCCTTCGATCACGCCGTCGGCCAGGTGCTGCAGGTTGCCGACACCACCGGAGGCGATCACCGGAATGCCCAACGCATCACTGATGGCACGGGTAACGCCCAGGTCGAAGCCGTTTTTCATGCCGTCCTGGTCCATGCTGGTCAGCAGGATTTCACCAGCCCCCAGGCCCTCCATCTTCATCGCCCACTCTACTGCGTCCAGGCCGGTGGGCTTGCGACCACCGTGGGTGAAGATCTCCCAACGCGGGGTCTCACCCGGGCCGGAAACCTTCTTGGCGTCGATGGCGACGACGATGCACTGCGAACCGAAGTGTTGCGCCGCTTCACCGACGAACTCCGGGTTGAACACGGCAGCGGTATTGATCGAGACCTTGTCCGCCCCCGCGTTGAGCAGGTTGCGGATGTCTTGCACGGTGCGCACGCCACCGCCCACGGTCAGCGGGATAAATACCTGGCTGGCCATGCGCTCCACGGTATGCAACGTGGTGTCGCGGCCGTCGACGCTGGCGGTGATGTCGAGAAAGGTAATCTCGTCGGCACCTTGCTCATCGTAGCGACGGGCGATTTCCACCGGGTCACCGGCGTCACGGATGTTCTCGAACTTGACGCCCTTGACCACGCGACCATTGTCGACGTCCAGGCAAGGGATGATGCGTTTGGCCAGCGCCATGGTCAGTCCTCAGCCGTTGTAGGCATCGCAGTAAGCCTGGGCTTCGGCGACGTCCAGGGTACCTTCGTAGATCGCGCGGCCGGTAATGGCGCCGATGATGCCAGGCGCCTTGGCGTCCAGCAGCGACTTGATGTCACCCAGGTTGTGAATGCCGCCGGATGCGATCACCGGAATTCGGGTTGCCGCCGCCAGCGCTGCGGTAAACGGTACGTTGCAGCCCTGCATCATGCCGTCTTTGGCGATGTCGGTATAAACGATGGCAGACACGCCGTCGGCTTCGAACTGCTTGGCCAGGTCGATCACCTGCACGGTGCTGATCTCAGCCCAACCGTCGGTGGCGACGAAACCGTCCTTGGCGTCCAGGCCCACGATCACTTTGCCTGGAAATGCACGGCAGGCTTCAGCCACGAACGCCGGGTCTTTCACGGCCTTGGTGCCGATGATCACGTAGCTCACGCCAGCCTTGACGTAGTGCTCGATGGTTTCCAGGGAGCGGATGCCGCCGCCGATCTGGATCGGCAGGTTCGGGTAGCGCTTGGCAATGGCGGTCACCACCTCGCCGTTGACCGGCTGGCCTTCGAAGGCGCCGTTCAGGTCCACCAGATGCAGGCGACGGCAACCCCCTTCCACCCATTTGGCGGCCATGCTCACCGGGTCATCGGAGAACACGGTGGAGTCTTCCATGCGGCCTTGGCGCAGACGTACGCAGGCGCCGTCCTTGAGATCGATAGCGGGGATAATCAGCATCTGGCAAACCTTATTCGATATTCAGCAATGCTTGGGAAGTCAGGGCTTCTCAAGCGACCACAGGTCGCTTTCGATGCTTTCGAACCTTTCTTTAAGGAGCGTCTGCGTGTCGAAAATCGCCCGGTTGTAATAGTGCGGCGCTACTTCGGTGGTGAACAGCTCAAGAATCTCGGCCACCTCGAACGAGCCCAGCGTGAGCTCGAAGCGGTCCTCCATGAAGACCTTGATCTTGTGGGTAGCCTCACGCTCCTGTTCGGGCGTGAGGTTCAGGATCGGCGGCCTGGGCTTCTTGGCCATTTACCAGCGACCATCCCACGCGGCGAAGTTCTGCAGCAATTGCAGGCCATGGGTGTGGCTCTTCTCCGGGTGGAACTGCACGGCAAAGCGCGAACCTTCGGCCAGCGCTGCGGCGAAGTCGACGCCGTAATGCCCGCCACCCACCACCTGGCGCGGGTCACCGGCGGCAATGTAGTAGCTGTGCACAAAGTAGAAGCGCGCCAGATCCGGAATGTTGTGCCACAGCGGGTGTTCCACTGTCTGGCTGACTTCATTCCAGCCCATGTGCGGGACTTTCAGGTGGGCGCCGTCTTCGTGCAGGTCCTTGCCGAAGAACTTTACCTGGCCGGGGAACAAGCCGATGCAGTCAACGCCATCGTTCTCTTCACTGCGATCGAGCAAGGCTTGCATGCCCACGCAGATGCCGAGGAACGGGCGATCCTGGCTGACTTCACGCACCAGGCTGTCAAAGCCCAAGCGGCGGATCTCAGCCATGCAATCGCGGATCGCGCCCACACCAGGGAACACCACCCGGTCAGCTTCGCGAATCACGTCGGCATCGCTGGTGATCAGTACCTTGCCGGCACCTACATGTTCGAGGGCCTTGGCCACCGAGTGCAGGTTACCCATGCCGTAATCGATAACCGCGACCGTCTGCATTACAGGACGCCCTTGGTCGAGGGCATTTGCCCGGCCATGCGCTCATCCAGCTCCACGGCCATGCGCAGGGCGCGGCCGAAAGCCTTGAACACGGTTTCGATCTGGTGGTGGGTGTTGGTGCCGCGCAGGTTGTCGATGTGCAGGCTGACCAATGCGTGGTTGACGAAGCCCTGGAAGAATTCCTGGAACAGGTCGACATCGAAGCCGCCCACGGTGGCGCGGGTGTAGGGCACGTGCATCTGCAGGCCTGGGCGACCGGAGAAGTCGATGACCACGCGCGACAGCGCTTCATCCAGCGGCACATAGGCGTGACCGTAGCGACGGATGCCTTTTTTGTCGCCGATGGCTTTGGCAAAAGCCTGGCCCAGCGTGATGCCCACGTCTTCCACTGTGTGGTGGTCGTCGATATGCAGGTCGCCCTTGCTGACGATATCCAGGTCGATCAACCCATGACGGGCGATCTGGTCCAGCATGTGCTCAAGAAAAGGGACGCCGATATCAAATCGGGCCTTTCCGGTGCCATCCAGGTTGATCGAGGCTTTGATCTGGGTTTCCAGAGTATCGCGCTCGACGGACGCCTTACGTTCGGCCATCACCAACTCCGCAAAATCATTGGGCGAAAAAGGCAGCCATTATAGGGGTGCGGGCGCTAAACAGAAACATCGAAGGGGACAAGACTGACGAGTTGAAGCGAGGATAGACATGTGCATACATGTGAAAGCCTGTAGTGAGCGGGCTCGCCCCGCGCTGGGTGGCGCAGCCGCCCCAAATGCGGGCACCGCGGTTTTCCTGAAACACCGCGGCGCGTTCTCGTTGGGGCGGCTACGCCACCCAGCGCGGGGCAAGCCCGCTCACTACAAGGCTGTATCAGTGGAACAGGACTGCGGTTTTCTGCAGGGTCACCCACACACCCCACGCCAACGGAATGCCCACTACCAGCCATGCGGCGATGGCCAACGGCACGCTACCGGACGCTGCCTTCCACTCCAGGGAAGTGGTGGCATCCGCGCCCTTGTCATGGCCCAGCGCCTGTTCGGCGGCCAATTCGGCGTCGGTCATGAAGTACTTGTCGGCCACCGGACGTACCAGCATGTTGCAGATAAAGCCCAGCACCAATAGCCCGGCGAGGATGTACAGGGTGATGTCGTAGGCCGCAGCTCGCTCAACACCGATGCTCAACTGATACTCACGCAGGTAGTTCACCAGCACCGGACCCAACACGCCCGCCGCGGCCCAGGCGGTCAGCAGGCGACCGTGGATCGCGCCGACCATCTGGGTGCCGAACAGGTCGGCCAGGTAAGCCGGAACCGTCGCGAAACCACCGCCGTACATCGACAGGATGATGCAGAACGCCGCCACGAACAGCGCCACGTTACCCAGGTGCCCCAGGTTCGGAATCAGCGCATACAGGGCAAAGCCCAGGGCGAAGAACACAAAGTAGGTGTTCTTGCGGCCCAGGTAGTCGGAGAACGACGCCCAGAAGAACCGGCCACCAATGTTGAACAAGCTCAACAGCCCCGTGAAACCGGCCGCGATCGCCGCAATGGAAGCCAACTGCCCCGCATCCAACTGACCGAACGGCACATCGACACCCAGCAACTTGCCGCCAAACACTTCCTGCAACAGCGGCGAAGCCATGCCGAGGATGCCGATACCGGCGGAAACGTTCAGGCACAGCACCAGCCATACCAGGCGGAACTGCGGGGTTTTCCAGGCCACGTTCACATGGACATGACGGTGAGTGATCATCGCATTGCTGGCTTTTTTCGCCGGAGCGGTCCAGCCCTCAGGCTTCCAGCCGGTCGGCGGGACGCGGTACGACAAGGCGCCACCAATCATGAACACGAAGTAAATCGCCGCCATCACCAGGAAGCTCTGCCAGACGCCTACGCTGGTTGGCGACGCAAAGTGGCCCATCAGCGCCGCGGCCAGCGGTGCACCGACCATCGCGCCGCCGCCGAAGCCCATGATTGCCATGCCGGTCGCCATGCCGCGTTTGTCCGGGAACCACTTGATCAGGGTCGATACCGGCGAGATGTAGCCCAGGCCCAGGCCAATGCCGCCAATGACCCCGGAGCCGATCCACATCAGCCAGATCTGGTGGGTATAGATACCCAACGCCGAGATCAACAGGCCGCCGCACCAGCACAGAGCCGATACAACGCCCGCCTTGCGTGGCCCGGCGTGTTCCAGCCAGCCACCCCAGATCGCTGCCGAGCAACCCAGGAAGATGAAGAACAGTGTGTAGATCCAGCCCAGCATGGAGATGGGCCAGTCACATTGGGATGAGAAAACTTGGGCAATAAAGCTCATGTCCGGCGCGCAGGCGACCGGCGCGGTGATGCCCAGCGCCTTGGACAGCGGCAGCCAGAACACCGAGAAACCGTAGGCCATGCCGATGCACAAGTGAATGGCCAGGGCGGCCGGCGGAACCAGCCAGCGGTTGAACCCGGGCTTGGCGATGATGCGTTCCTTGGACAGGAACGCAGGCTGCGCGACAGTACTACTCGTCGCAGTGCTAGTGCTCATTGGTGTTTCCCCCAGTTATTGATTGTTGTTCGTCGGGCGCTCTCTCACTCGGCCTTACACGCAAAGCGATGGCCGTTTTTGTTGAGGAGAAGCTCCTTAAGGGCGCGACGCAGTGTCGCAGAAGGCAGACGAACCCGCGCAGATTAGCACCTGCGGATGACAGAAAAACCAAACTGATATCACCTTTTTCGCAATAACTGTATTTTTTGGCGCCAAAATCCCGTTTCACAGGGTCTAGATACAATGTAACGATCCGTGAACTGACGAGAGCCTGCGGGCGTTATACTCTTCGGCTAAATTTTGAATTCGACATACAAGGACTCGCCCATGAAAGCGTTCGGCAAAATCCTGGGTCTGGTACTTCTCGGGCTGTTGCTGATCATTGTGGCCCTGGGCTTCGCCCTGACCCACCTCTTCGATCCCAACGACTACAAAGACGAGATTCGCCAGATTGCCCGCGACAAGGCCCACATCGAGCTGACGCTCAATGGCGACATCGGCTGGAGCCTGTTCCCCTGGCTGGGCCTGGAGCTGCACGAAGCCAGCGTCGCCACCCTGACCAACCCGACCAAGCCATTCGCCGACCTGCAGATGCTCGGCCTGTCGGTGCGCGTGTTGCCGCTGCTGCGTCGTGAAGTGCAGATGAGCGACGTGCGCGTCGAGGGCCTCAACCTGCGCCTGAACCGCGACAAGCAAGGCCACGGTGACTGGGAAGACATCGGCAAGAACGTGCCTGTGGCGAGCGCCGACGCCCCGGTTCCCGCTCCCGTGCAAGCACCTGCCGAGCCGGAGCCTGAAAAACCGCCGAAGCCGATCCGCCTGGACATCGACAGCCTGACCATCAACAACGCCCGCGTTGAATACAACGACGAGCAGACCGGCAAGCAGTTCAGCGCCGAAAGCATCCAACTGAGTGCCGGCGCCGTCCACGAAGGCGCCAGCATCCCGCTGAAACTCACCGCATTCCTGGGCACCAGCCAACCGCTGATGCGCGTCAAGACCGAGCTCACCGGCAACCTGCGCATCCAGAACGCCCTCAAACGCTATCAGCTCGAAGACATGCGATTGAGCGGCGAGGCCACCGGCGAGCCGTTGCAGGGCAAGACCATGACCTATTCCACCCAGGGTCAGGTGCTGGTAGACCTGGCGGCCAATATCGCCGAATGGACCAACCTGAAACTGTCCGCCAACCAGTTACGCGCGCTGGGTGAACTCAAGGTCAACGACCTGAACAAAACCCCGCAGCTCAACGGTGCCCTGTCCATTGCCCAATTTGACCTGGCCAAGTTTCTCGAAAGCGTCGGCCACCCATTGCCGGCGATGGCCGAGGGCAGCCTGAGCAAGGTCGAACTGGTCAGCCGCCTCAAGGGCACGCCTACCAGCGTGGCCCTGGAAGACCTGAACCTCAAGCTGGATGGCAGCACCTTCACCGGTCGCGTTGCCGTGGATGACTTCGCCAAGCAGTCCCTGCGCGTGCAGCTCAAGGGCGATACCTTCAATGCCGACAACTACTTGCCGCCTAAATCCGAGTCCGCCAAAGGCGCCGCCGCCGCACGCCAGGCTGAAGTCCAGAACAGCGAAATGGGCGCCATGGCCGCCGGTGGCACCACACCACTGCCGGACGCCCCGACCAAAGGCGCCTGGAGCACCGACAGGCTGCTGCCGCTGACCCGCCTGCGCACCCTGGATGTGAACGCCGACCTGGCCTTCGGCCAACTGACCCTGAGCAAGCTGCCGATCCAGAATGCTGCACTCCAAGCCTCCGGCATCGACGGCCAACTCAAGCTCGACAACCTGAGTGGCGGTCTCTACAACGGTACGTTCCAAGCCAACGGTACGCTGGATGTGCGCCAAGACATCCCGGTCGTGGCACTGCAAACCCATATCAAGCAAGTGCCGGTCGAACGCATCCTGCAGGCCCAGGGGCAAAACCCGCCGGTGAAAGGCCAGGTCACCCTGGACAGCAACCTCACAGGCCGTGGCAACAGCCAGAAAGCCTTGGTCGACAGCCTCAACGGCACCGCCAGCTTTGTGATCAACAACGGCATGCTGCTCAATGCCAACCTTGAACAGCAACTGTGCACCGGCATCGCCCTGCTCAACCGCAAGACCCTGAGCAGCACCCCACAGGGCAAGGACACGCCCTTCCAGGAACTGCGCGGCAACCTGACTTTGCGTAACGGCGTGGCCAGCAATCCAGACCTGAAAGTGCGCATCCCGGGCTTGACGGTCAACGGCAACGGTGACGTCGACCTGCGCGTACTGGGCATGGACTACCGCGTCGGCATCATCGTCGAAGGCGACAAGCGCGACGTTCCGGACCCGGCCTGCCAGGTCGGCAGCAACTTCCAGGGTATCGAAGTACCGCTACGCTGCCGTGGCCCGCTGGAGTTGGGCGCCAAGGCCTGCCGCCTGGACAAGGATGGCTTGACCCAGGTGGCGCTCAAGGCGGCCGGCAACAAGCTCAGCGACAAGCTTGAAGAGAAGCTCGACAAGGTCAACCCACAGTTGAAAGACGCCCTGAAAGGCCTGTTCAAGCGATGAGAAACGAGCAATTTTCACAGGCGGTGCTCGACTGGTACGACCGCCACGGGCGCCATGACCTGCCCTGGCAACAGGGCATCACGCCTTACCGGGTGTGGGTCTCGGAGATCATGCTGCAGCAGACCCAGGTCAGCACGGTGTTGAACTACTTCGATCGCTTCATGGCCTCGCTGCCGACGGTCGAGGCCCTGGCCGCCGCGCCGGAAGACGAGGTGCTGCACCTGTGGACGGGCCTGGGTTACTACACCCGTGCCCGCAACCTGCAGAAGACCGCCAAGATCGTCGTCGCCGAATACGGCGGCGAATTTCCCCGCGATGTCGAAAAACTCACCGAGCTGCCCGGTATCGGCCTGTCCACCGCCGGCGCGATCGCCAGCCTGAGCATGGGCCTGCGCGCCCCGATCCTCGACGGCAACGTCAAACGCGTGCTCGCGCGCTTTACCGCGCAAGAGGGCTACCCCGGCGAACCCAAGGTCGCCAAGCAGCTGTGGGCTACCGCAGAGCGCTTTACACCGCATGACCGGGTCAACGCCTATACCCAGGCGATGATGGATATGGGCGCCACGCTCTGCACGCGCAGCAAGCCAAGCTGCCTGCTGTGCCCGCTGGAAAAAGGCTGCGAAGCCCACATGCTCGGCCTGGAGACGCGCTACCCGGTCCCCAAGCCGCGCAAGACCATCCCGCAAAAGCGCACACTGATGCCGCTGCTGGCCAACACCGAAGGCGCGATCCTGCTTTACCGACGCCCGTCCACGGGCCTGTGGGGCGGTTTGTGGAGCCTGCCGGAGCTCGATGACCTGGAAGACCTGGACCACCTCGCCAACCAGCACGCGCTGGCGTTGGGCAAGCAGCAGCCACTGCCCGGGCTGATCCACACCTTCAGCCACTTCCAGCTGGCCATCGAGCCCTGGCTGGTGCAGGTTGAGGAAACCGTCCATCACGTGGCCGAGGCCGACTGGCTCTGGTATAACCTCGCCACCCCGCCGCGCCTGGGCCTCGCCGCCCCGGTCAAAAAATTGCTGAAGCGCGCGGCCGATGTATTGAACGCAGGAGAGTCGTCATGACCCGCACCGTAATGTGCCGCAAGTACAAAGAACAACTGCCGGGCCTGGAACGCCCACCGTATCCGGGCGCCAAGGGCCAGGATGTGTTCGATCACGTGTCTGCCCAGGCATGGGCCGACTGGCAGAAACACCAGACCCTGCTGATCAACGAAAAACGCCTGAACATGATGAACGCCGAAGACCGCAAATACTTGCAGGGCGAAATGGACAAGTTCTTTTCCGGCGAAGATTACGCCAAGGCCGACGGCTACGTGCCACCTGCTCAATAACTGATCAAAAACCGGGGTCGGAACGTAAGCGACGGTAATAATTAAATATTTTTTGAAAACTTGCTTGACGACCCCCTGAAAAACCCGTTTAATGCGCCCCGTTGCCCAGATAGCTCAGTCGGTAGAGCAGGGGATTGAAAATCCCCGTGTCGGCGGTTCGATTCCGTCTCTGGGCACCACTAATACCGAAAAACCCCAAGCGAAGATGATTCCTTGGGGTTTTTTATTGCCCACGATTTAACGCCGGCTGGACGAACTCAGGGCCACGCCGGACTGCCCCAAATTGAAGCTTGTTTATCGTGCGGCTCAATCGTCTAGTTTTTACATTTCTGGCTGCAAGGTAGTGATTTCATGACCCGGTATTTGTCCTGCGCGCTGTTACTGCTGGCTGCACTGCTCAGCGGATGCGCCACGCAAATGGATGTTTCGATCAACGCAACGCCTGATCCGGACTATCACTTTGATCGAGAGGCAACCGTACTGGTGACGACCTCCGTTGGCGGCAATGCGCAGAACACGCTCAATGCGCGCTACTACCTTCGAGACATGGTCAGGGCCATGAAGGAGCAGGGCTTTCGCAACGTGTTCACTGACACCACCCTGCCTCAGAACCCCGCGCCGATCAGAATGACCGTCACGCTCGATGTCGACAGCCGCCAGGTCACTTACCGCTACACCGCCACCGAGTACGGCCAGGTGCCGACCAGCACTACCACTGAGTGCAAGAAGAGCAAGAAAAAAGACGATCAACTGACCTGCACCAGCAAACCCAATACCACCTATGGCCCAGTGGGCACCTCGGAGCGAACCGGCTACACCACGCTCACCACGCTCACCGCCACGGCTCGGGACGAAGCGAGCCGGCGCGCGGTGTATGTGCTTCGGGCAACGTCCTACAACGAGGATTGCCAGGCGGCCAAAGTCGAGGCGTTCCTGGTTGAACAGGGTTTGCAGAACCTGAATTTTCAGGATCGCGTGCAACGCAACTACACCGTGAAGATGCCGGAGGGCTACCAGTGCAAGTAGCCTGCACTGGACCCGCAGTTTAATTGAGCAAAAACACCATCAACGGATTGTCATTCAAGCGCCCTTCGAAGCTGGGCGCCAGTTGCTCCACCGGCGTGCCCTTCAATAGCGCAGTCTCTTTACGCGAGACAATCACCCAGGATGGACGCGGCAACGCGTTCAACTTCTCAAGCTCGTTACGCCCCACGAACAGCGGCTGCTCATCGTGGTCCAGGTTCATCATGTAGCGTATGGCCCAGGTGTCCCGCGCCAGATCGACAAACACCAACGGGCCGGGCTGCGATACCCGAAGTGTTTCTACCCGGCTGACGAACCGCTGCGTATCGAATTGCAGGTCCTTGGCCGGCTCGATCACCGCCACCAGCAGCAGCCATTGCGCCGCCAGCGCGACCACACTGAGCGACACCAACCTCAGCTCCCGCCGCCAGGCCACCAGGGCCGCCACTTGAAGAATGACCAGCACACCGATCAGCAGCGGCAGCGAAACATCAGGCCAGTAACCGTGCTTTTGCCACGCCTGTCGACAGACGAAGAGCACAACCACGCCCAAGGCCGGTAGCGCTGCGACAAGCCATTCATAACCGCGACGTACACCCACCAACCAATTTTGCGCGTAAAGCAGCCCATAGGCGGCGACAGCGGCAAACATCGGCACCATCGGCAGGATGTAGTAAGCACGCTTGAAGTGTGGCACCGACAGGCCGAGCAAAATCATCAAGCCACACGCACCCAAACGCCAAAATAGCTGCATGTCCTCATTCGCCCAACGCTCAGACCAACGATGACGCAGCGCAATCAAGGTCGCCAGCGCCAACGGCACCACAGGGAAGTAGCGATACAGACTCAGCTTGAAGTAGAAATAAAATGGCTCGCCCGACTCATCAAGACGGCCACCCACCTGCATCTTGAACACTTCATCGGCAAAGGCATCGCCGCCACTGATACGTGCCAGCTTCATCAGCAGCCACCAGCACGCCGCAAGCAGCACCAACCCGACAACGCCGTGGACCAGCACCTGCTTGACCCTCTCGCCTGGCCGAGCCAGCGCCCAATACACGCACACCACCCCGCACACCTCGATCAACCCCAGCGGCCCGCGAATCGCGAAGCCCAGGACGAACAGCGGGAACACCGCCAACTGCCGTATCCGCGAACCCAGACGCTCGCCGCTGTGCAGCAGATAGAAACTGCCGATGCACAACAACGCGACCATCTGGTCCAGGCATACCGAGCGGGATTTTTCCAATAACTGGGTCGTGAGCAGCGTCAGCAACACCGTGAGCAGCGCCCAAGGACGGCCGGCAGGCGCCAGCAAGCGGTAGATCAGGGCGACCACACCTGCCGAGGCGAGCGCCGTAGGCAGCACATTCGCCAAGTGATTCGGCGCACCAAACAACCGGGCAAACACAAAACTGAAGAAAGTCGCCGTGCCGGGGTAATCCGCATACGGCTGACCATAGGTAGTAGGGAAAAGGCTCGCACCATGGCGAAACATTTCCTGCATAAACAGCGCCCAACGCCCATCAAAACCCTGGGGCTGCTGATCCCAGATCCCTAGGGTGAATAGCAGTAAGGCGATCAGAAAAATGCCCAGGGACTCCAGGCGAAAACGACTGCGGTGATCCATCGATTGTCCTTTCAGGTAGGGTGCGCCGACTTATGGTGCCGCAGCCCGTCCTGAATGACGCCTGAACAAAACCCAACATTCACGCTTTACCGATTGGCGGGCCACACCCACCGAGGCACCAGCCGAATGTAGATCAGCTCCCCCACCAACTCGACCAGTGTTTGCAGGATGACTGCCGTTGCGGCAATACCTCGCACCTCTTCGGGCAGAGCCAACGCCAGGGGCAGCACCACCAGCGAATTGCGGGTCGATGCACTGAAGGTCACCGCCCGAGCCGTCACCGCGGGCAAAGCAAACAACTTCGATGCAAATGCGCCCGTCAGCGGCGCCAACAACAGGAAGCCCAGGTAGACCGGAACCACCGGCAACAACAGGCCGATATCGCGCACCACTGCGCTGATCTGCCCGCCGATCACCACAAACAGCACCAGCGCCATCGCCGGCACCGGCAGCCAGGCCCAGGCATTGCTCCACGCGCCGACAATCTTGGAGCGGCGCGCCAGAGCCGTGGTCAGCACCGCAAGGATCATCGGCGCCACGATCAACCCCAGGAATGCCTCGACAAACGGCCCCACCGCCACCACCCCCTCGAACTGCGCGCCCAACAGGAAACTCAGGTAAACCGGCAGCAACACCAATTGCAGCAACAACAGCAGCGGCGTCGCCGCCAGCATTGACCGCGAATCGCCCTTGCCGATATGGGTAAACACCACCACGTAGTCGATGCACGGCGTGAGCAGCACCAACAGCGCCCCCACCAGCAACCCCGGGTGCTCCACCAGTCCAAGTGTCAACGCCCATACGAGCAATGGCACCAGGACAAAATTGGCCAGCAACAATGCCCAGATGAAGCGTTTGTTGATCAAGCCCTGGCGCAGGTCCAGAAACGGAATTTGCAGGAACATCGCGTACATCAGCACCGCAATGGCGGGCATGACCAGCATGCCAAGCCCCTGGGCCGCCACGGGCGCGAGCAAGCCGAAGCAGGCAGCCAGCAGGACCGCCGCAAAGTAGACAGGGATTTGATGGTGTTCGAGGGTGTCGCGGGTCATGGGCCAACTCTGTTCAATCAACACGATCGCAAGCCTGGGCGGCCGACGCGATACACCGAGCATACCGGCACTTTCTGCACGCATGGCAGGTTAAATTTGGTAATTTCGGCTTCTTATAAAAAAGCGCATGAGTCTCCAGGCTTACCCTACAAGCGCATGGATTGAGGCAACCGATGAACCTGCCGACCCGACCTGCCCCGGAAACCTTTCGACAAGCTGCCGCCGACGGCTACCCTATCGGCGGCTTCACCTGGCGGCACATCCGTACCGACCCAACACGCCCGGTGGTCATCATCAACGCCGCCACGTCCGTGCGCTGCCGCCATTATTCACGCTTTGCCGACTATCTGTTTGCCAATGGCTTGGACGTCATCACTTACGACTATCGCGGCATCGGCGAATCCAGGGACGGCTCCCTGCGCGGCTTCAAGGCCTCTTGGTCAGATTGGGGCGTGCTGGATTTCGAGGCAATGCTGCAACGGGCTCAGCGAGAATTTCCCGGGCAACCGATTGATGTGGTCGCCCACAGTTTCGGCGGTTGCGCTGCCGGGCTGGGGGCATCGGGAGCGGTGATTCGGCGGGTTGTCACGGTAGGCGCGCAGTTCGCCTACTGGCGCGATTATCACGCAAGCGAACGCTGGCGCATGCTTGCCAAATGGCATGTGGCGATGCCCTTGCTGACGGCACTGTGCGGTTACTTCCCAGGCAAGCGCCTGGGCTGGTTGGAGGACACGCCGACGGGCGTGGTGAAGGATTGGGCCACACCGACCTCGAGTTACGAAAGACGCCCCAGCGGTCGCATCCTGGGTGAGCTGCCATTTAGCCGCGTGAAGGCGCGGATACTGGCCATCAGCATGACCGACGACCCGTTTGGCACCGTGGCGGCCATCGAACGGTTACTGGGCTATTTCAACAACAGCGAATGCACTCACTGGCGGATTGCCCCCGAAAATATCGGCGAGAAAAACGTCGGACATTTCGCGTTCTTCCGTAGCGAGTACCAGAACCGACTATGGCCCATAGCACTGGCGTGGCTACAAAAAGGCAAGATGGCAGACGGTACGCCCGGGCACCGAGTGACGGAACGCACGTAGATTCCCTTGGGATTTCACCCAACCTGCGCTTCAATACCCGACCCCGATCCTGAACCAAGGACGCAAGCCCATGGCTTCGCCAAACAAACAGCAAAAACGCGCCCACCGGGCAAAGGCCAAGGCCAAGCAAAACCGCACCCAACGCGCCGTCGCGGCGAAGCCGGATGCGTTCGCCGGCGATGACAGCCGTATCGACCTTGAATCGGTGGATTTGACCGAGCTGTTTGTTGAAATGCGCACAGCCGGTGAAATCAGCCAGCAGGCGCTGTGTGCGGCATTCCTGTCGCACCCTTTGCTGGCACTGGTGCTGGAGCAGGAAGGCGAAGAGGAAGCCACCGATTTTATCCTGGCGGCGCTGATCGAGTATCGGCAGTGGGCCACGGACAGCGATGACGAAGCGGCGGCGCTGGCGTGGATCGAATCGTCAGAGTTCCAGGCCGATTACGTGGCAGCCTCCCAAGCGCTCGCGAACTCGGAAGGCTGACGCAGAACGAAATGTGGGAGGGGGCTTGCTCCCGATAGCATCAGGTCTGTCAGAGCATCTGGTACTGACACACCGCTATCAGGAGCAAGCCCCCTCCCACATTTTTGTTCTGCGGCGTGTCAGTTCAGTACTGCAGCACCCACTCTTTGAGCCTTGCGACGGCTTGCCACAACCAACCCCGCCAACACCACCAACAAGCTCAAGATGCCGGTCGCGATAATCTCGACCCGATGCGCTTCCTGGAACAGCATGACGGTCAACGTACCGACGATGAACACCATCACCGCGTAGGTCAGGCCCGGGAAGAGCCACATTTTGAACGCGATCTTCTCGCCCGCCGCCGTGCGCTTCTGGCGCATGCGCAGTTGCGACACCGCAATCACCAGGTACACCAGCAACGCAATGGCACCGGAACTGGCCAGCAGGAACTCGAACACTGCCGCCGGCGCCACGTAGTTGGCAAACACCGCCAGGAACGCCGCGCCAGTGGACAGCAACACCGCCCAATAAGGCGTGCCGCTCTTGTTGGTGCGCTTGGACACAGCCGGCGCATCACCGCGACGCCCCAGGGAGAACAGCATGCGCGAGGCGGTGTACAGCGCCGAGTTCAGGCAGCTGGTCACGGCAACCAAGACCACCAGGTCGACGATCAGCTTGGCATTCGGGATGCCCATGCGCTCCAGCACCGTCTGGTAGGAACCTACCGCCGCTAGAGTCGGATCGTTCCATGGCACCAGGGATACGACGATAAAAATCGACAACAGATAGAACAAACCAATCCGCCAGATCACCGAGTTGGTGGCCTTGGTGATTTGTTGGCCGGGGTTCTTCGATTCAGCCGCCGCGATGGTGACGATCTCAGTGCCCATGAACGAGAACATCGTCGTCAGGATGGCCGCCAAGACTGCGCCGATGCCATTAGGCATGAAGCCCTGGGTGTCGAACAGGTGCGAGACGCCACTGACCTGGCTGGTTGGCAGGAAACCGAAAACCGCCGCCAACCCGAGGATCACGAAGCCGACGATCGCCACCACTTTGATCAGTGCAAACCAGAACTCGAACTCACCGTAGTTCTTCACGCTGAACAGGTTGGTCGCCGTCAGCAGCAAGGTGATGATCAGGGTAAACGCCCAGATTGCCACGCCGGGGAACCAGGCATGAAGGATGGTCGCAGCGGCGTTGGCCTCCAGCGGAATCACCAGCACCCAGAACCACCAGTACAACCAGCCGATGGTGAAACCGGCCCAATGGCCGATCGCACGGTCGGCATAAGTGGAAAACGAACCGGTGTCCGGCGACGCAACGGCCATTTCGGCCAACATGCGCATCACTAATACCACCAGCGTACCGGCCGCCGCGTAGGCCAATAACACGGCCGGGCCGGCTGCTGCGATCGCATGGCCGGAGCCGACAAACAAACCGGCACCAATAACGCCGGCAATCGACAGCATGGTGACATGACGCGGTTTGAGCCCCTGTTCGAGGTCATTGGAGCTTTGCGTACTACTCATTGACACACCTTTGCGAGGAATTGCGAAAACGGTCCGTCCCGCCTGCAGTCTTTCTCGTGAAAAGAAACCAACGGGGCGTTCTTTATTTTTTACGCAAGATTTGCGCCAAAATGTTACAAAGCCGCGATTGACGCGGGCTGTAGGACGATTCAACAACCGACGCAAGTCATTGAGAACAATGGCATTCCGCTATAGCGTTACCGTGCGACCCACTTTCAAGACGAACAAACGCACCAAAAGCACACACAAAAAGTACGTGACGCCTCATAAAAGGGCTGATAAGCACCGTTTGCCCGGTTAACCCTTCCAACACCCGCCCAAAGCTGGCACCATCGCGCCCTTTTTTACGCGAAGCCTGTGGATTTACCGGGTTCAAACGTCTGTCAGGTTGTAGATGGCGCGACACGCTGCTGTGCCGATGCGACACCCTGCCGCAGACCACCCGTTAACCGCCCGCAGCGCTGTTGGCTGCCATCCGAACGCTATGCTAGCTTGGCGCCTCGCCAGGAAGGCGGCCCAACAGCGTCGAACGCAACGAACACAATGAGGACCGCACATGGCCGAGGCCACGCCCGCGCTTGAAATCCGCAACTTGCATAAACGCTATGGTGAGCTGGAGGTACTTAAAGGTATCTCGCTGACCGCCCGCGACGGCGACGTGATCTCGATCCTGGGTTCCTCCGGTTCCGGCAAGTCCACCTTCTTGCGCTGCATCAACCTGCTGGAAAACCCCCATCAGGGCCAGATCCTGGTCGCCGGTGAAGAACTCAAGCTCAAGGCCGCGAAAAACGGCGAGCTGATGGCTGCCGACGGCAAACAGATCAACCGCCTGCGCAGCGAAATTGGTTTTGTGTTTCAAAACTTTAACCTGTGGCCGCACATGAGCATCCTCGACAACATCATCGAGGCGCCCCGCCGCGTGCTCGGCCAGAGCAAGGCCGAAGCCATTGAAGTGGCCGAAGCCCTGCTGGCCAAGGTCGGCATCGCCGACAAGCGCCACGCCTACCCTGCGCAACTGTCCGGCGGCCAGCAGCAACGGGCGGCCATTGCGCGCACCTTGGCGATGCAGCCCAAGGTCATCCTGTTCGACGAACCGACCTCGGCCCTTGACCCGGAAATGGTTCAGGAAGTACTTAATGTGATCCGCGCACTGGCCGAAGAAGGCCGCACCATGCTGCTGGTCACCCATGAAATGGGCTTTGCCCGCCAGGTGTCCAGCGAAGTGGTGTTTTTGCACCAGGGCCTGGTCGAAGAGCAAGGATCGCCACAGCAGGTGTTTGAAAACCCGCTTTCGGCACGCTGCAAACAATTCATGTCCAGCAACCGCTAACGGAGCAACATGCATGCAGAACTATAAAAAATTCCTTCTGGCCGCGGCCGTCTCGATGGCGTTCAGCGCCACAGCCATGGCGGAAACCCTGAAGATGGGGATCGAAGCGGCCTACCCGCCCTTCAACAATAAAGACGCCAGCGGCAACGTCGTGGGCTTCGACAAAGACATCGGCGACGCCCTGTGCGCCAAGATGAAAGTCGAGAAATGTGAAGTGTATGTCTCCGACTGGGACGGCATCATCCCGGCCCTGAACGCCAAGAAATTCGACTTCCTGGTGTCTTCGCTGTCGATCACCGATGAACGCAAGCAGGCCGTCGACTTCACCGACCCGTACTACTCCAACAAGCTGCAATTCATCGCGCCGAAAGCCACTGCGGACTTCAAGACCGACGCGGCATACCTGAAGGGCAAAACCATCGGCGCACAGCGAGCGACCCTGGCCGGTACTTACCTGGAAGACAAGCTGCCGGACACCACCGCCAAGCTGTATGACACCCAGGAAAACGCCTACCTCGACCTGACGTCCGGGCGCCTGGACGGCATCCTCGCCGACAAGTACGTGCAGTACGAATGGCTCAAGAGCAAAGACGGTTCGGCCTACGAGTTCAAGGGCGACCCGGTGGTAGAAAGCGACAAGATCGGTATCGCCGTACGCAAGGGCGACCCACTGCGCGAGCGCCTGAACAAAGCCCTGGCGGAGATCAAGGCAGACGGCACCTACAAGAAGATCAACGACAAGTACTTCCCGTTCAGCATCGAATGATCTGAACGACTTGCCCGGCGTGCTCAGCGGAGCACGCCGGCTTTAAGCTCTGCCTTGCGATATGAAAACACCATGAATTTCGATCTCTACGGATTCGGCCCGGCACTTGCCGCCGGCGCGCTGATGACCGTCAAACTGGCACTCACGGCCCTGTGCCTGGGGCTGGTGCTGGGCCTTGCCGGCGCCTTGGCCAAGACGTCCCCGTACAAGCCGCTGCAATGGCTTGGCGGCGCTTACTCGACCATCGTCCGCGGTATTCCCGAATTGCTCTGGGTGCTGCTGATTTATTTCGGCACGGTCAACCTGATGCGTGCCCTCGGTGAGTTCTTCGGTAACCCCGACCTTTCTCTCAGTGCCTTTGCCGCCGGGGTGATCGCCCTCGGCCTGTGCTTTGGCGCCTACGCCACGGAAGTGTTCCGTGGCGCGATCCTCGCCATTCCCAAGGGCCACCGCGAAGCGGGTGTGGCGTTGGGGCTGTCGAAGTTCAGGATTTTCACCCGCCTGATCATGCCGCAGATGTGGCGCATCGCCCTGCCCGGCCTGGGCAACCTGTTCATGATTCTGATGAAAGACACTGCACTGGTTTCGGTGATCGGCCTGGAAGAAATCATGCGCCACGCCCAGATCGGCGTGACCGTGACCAAGCAGCCCTTCACCTTCTTCATGGTCGCGGCATTCATGTACCTGGGCCTCACCGTGCTGGCCATGACCGGCATGCACTTCCTGGAAAAACGCGCCGCCCGCGGCTTTGCAAGGAGCACCCAATGAGCGGCGACTACAGCTGGCTGGCGCATTTCGACCTGGGCCTGAACTGGGCCGTGATCATCAAGTGGCTGCCCAAACTCGCCCAGGGCGCCACCCTTACGCTGGAACTGGTCGCCATCGCGGTGATTGCCGGCCTGCTGCTGGCGATCCCGCTGGGCATCGCCCGTTCCTCGCGCCGCTGGTACGTGAGCGCCCTGCCCTACGCCTACATTTTCTTCTTCCGGGGCACGCCACTGCTGGTGCAGTTGTTCCTGGTCTATTACGGCCTGGCACAGTTCGATACGGTCCGTGAGAGCGTGCTGTGGCCCTACCTGCGCGATCCGTTCTGGTGCGCCACGGCGACGATGACCCTGCACACCGCCGCTTATATCGCCGAGATCCTGCGCGGCGCGATCCAGGCCATCCCGCCGGGTGAGATCGAAGCGGCACGCGCCCTGGGCATGTCCAAGCCCAAGACGTTGTTCTACATCATCCTGCCCCGCGCCTCGCGCATCGGCCTGCCGGCCTACAGCAACGAAGTGATCCTGATGCTCAAGGCCAGCGCCCTGGCCAGCACCGTGACCTTGTTGGAGCTGACGGGCATGGCGCGTACGATCATCGCCCGCACCTACTTGCCGGTGGAGATTTTCTTCGCCGCCGGGTTGTTCTACCTGCTGATGGCTTACATCCTGGTGCGCGGCTTCAAACTGCTCGAACGCTGGTTGCGCGTCGATGCCTGCCAGGGACGCTGAGGCCCGTTTCAAAGCGCTGGATGCGTTTCTGATCGAGCATCAAGGGCTGTGGCGACCACGGCCCTTTACGCACCTGCAATTACCCTGGGAAGCCGCGCATCCCGAGTTGGCCCACTGGCTTCGCCAACGCTCGTTGGCGGATGCCGAATCCAGCCACAACCACGCCCACGCGTTAGCGGCGCCTGCGCCTTTTCCACAGTTGGCGGAGCGGGCATTGCGCCTCAGTGCAGTGGACGAGTTACCGAAACGCACACTGGAGCCGGCCCGCCACCGCCTGAACGTCGACGTGCCCGGCCGCAAATGGCAGCAGATCGAAGCCTTCGGCGCCGCATTGCAATTCACCGAAACACCTGGCCACTGGCTGGACTGGTGTGCCGGCAAAGGTCATCTCGGCCGTCGCCTGCTGCAACCCGGCCAGCAACTGACTTGCCTGGAATACGACCCGGCCCTGATCGCCTCAGGCCAGGCGCTGAGCGAGCACCACCGATTGCCGGTCACGCATCGCCTGCAAGACGTGATGGCGGATGTGACACTCAGCCCCGCCCACACGCCCGTCGCCTTGCACGCCTGCGGCGACTTGCACGTGCGCCTGTTGCAACTGGCCAGTGCTGCCGGCTGCAAAAAACTGGCGCTGGCGCCCTGCTGCTATAACCGCATCAATGGCGAGCACTACCAACCGCTATCGAGCGCCGGCCGTACGTCAGGCCTGCGCCTGTCAAAAGATGACTTGGGCCTGCCATTGAGCGAAACCGTCACCGCCGGCAATCGCGTGCGCCAACAACGTGACACCTCCATGGCTCGACGCCTGGGCTTTGATCACTTGCAACGCCAGTTACGCGGCCACGACGACTACTTACCCACCCCCTCGCTGCCCGCCAGTTGGCTGGGCAAATCCTTCGCCGACTACTGCCGGGAACTGGCGAATCTCAAGGGCTTATCCACAGGTGAACAGGATTGGGCTGCACTGGAGGCCGAGGGTTGGCGCCGCCTTGCACAGGTACGCAACCTGGAATTGGTCCGAGGCTTGTTTCGACGCCCGCTGGAGATGTGGCTAGTGTTGGACCGGGCGCTCTATCTGTCGGAACAGGGCTACAAGGTCGAGATAGGCAGCTTCTGTGAGCCGGCCCTGACCCCACGCAACTTGATGGTGCTGGCCGAGCGCGATTAAGGGGCAAAATTTCCTACATGCCCCTGTGGATAACTCTGTTGATGGATTCTTTACAGAGGCTGTTCCCATCAGCGCTGCAGGCCAAAAGGCACGCTGGTCATTTTTTGTTCACAAAATAAAATGCACACAAAACAGGCAGTTGCAGCGTGTTGAGAACCGCTCCACAAAATGGCCGTCGCCTGACAGCCGCAACCAACCGATTGTGCATAAGCATCTGGCATTAAGCCTATAAAGCGCGCTTTATGGTTTCTTTTTCGGTGCCTTCAATGCCAGGCAAATCTCATTGATATCGTCTCCGGCCAGCCGCTTGGCTGCGCTGTCCAACGGGTCTGCCGCAAAGGCCAGCGCCTCGTTGATTGCCACGTCACGATGTACTTCAAATGGTGGGGACTCCAGGCGCTGCTTGAAGGCCTCGACCATGTCCAGGCCGAAGGCATCACTCTCGTCCACCTGATTGACCACTACATGCACAGAGGGTGGGCGAGAGCCCTCAAGATGGGGCGCCAGCAGTTGGTCAAAATGCTCCAGAGTGGCAAGACACGCAGCATCGGGATGAACCACCAGCAGCACCACGTCGGCAACGCTCAGCGCTTGATGGAAGTAGACGTTATTACCGGCAGGCGTATCGATGATCAGCGTTTGCCGCTCGCTCAGGCCCAGGGACGCGAGACGCTGCGCCAACCAGTTGGGCTCATGCTTGAGCCAACGCTCCAGGTTTTCCTGCTGCTGGATATCGATATCGCCAAAGGTAATCACCTGGCAACCGGCGAAGCTGACCTGTTGCAAAGCCCCCCACTGCCCATGCTCCAGACTGGTGCGACCAATACCGGGCAACGCCGCACTGACGCCAAAGTGATGGTGCAAGGCATTTTGCGGGTCCAGATCCAGCGCCACCACTGACTCACCATGACGCTGCAAGCCACTGCTCAAGGCCGTGGCCAACGTGCTGCGCCCAACGCCGCCATTGATAGACACCAGCGCCACGACCTTGGCGCGCACAACCGCGATATCGGCGGGCGGGGAATGTGAGTGGGTGTTTTCGTCGCCAGGCACACTGCCAAAAAAGTGCATCCGCGCATTAATGCCTTGGGCATCGTGGCTGACATCTTTGCCAAATAACGCCAAAAGTTCTTCGCTGAGGCTCATAGCCTTCTCCTCACGACGCAACTTAAAGACGTGAAGTTCGGCAAGCAGGCACTAGCCGCAGGTCTTTTTTATAGGCGTCCCGGTGAATGCATTCTGGGTCAGGCACAGAAAAGTGTCATTATTTTGATGTTTTCGCAGTTTATTTTTCGGACGAACGGCTTAAAGTCAATTAAATGGCTTTCTAGCCACTTAATGCCCCCTTCCCCTTCAGCCCTCCTTCGTATCGGCAAGTACATAAATATTCAGCCAATACACAACGAGACAAAACCCGAGATCGACGACACAGACCAGATACCTCCCAGGCGCTCAATGACCTCACCCCATCACTGACCCTGAGGACACTACGATGAACCCCAACAACTGGAAACCCCTGATCGCCGCCGCCCTGCTTGCACTGACCGCCACCGCACACGCCGGCGTAACCCCCAAGCCAGACATCCAGCGCGTACTCTCCACCAGCGAAGACTCCCGCTCGGGATGCGGCATAGTGAACGCGCGAATGACCTATCTCGACTCAAAGGGCCAGACGCAGGTGTTGGATTACATGAAATTCACGGACAACTGCGGCGATGGCAACTGAGCTGATTAGACGGCCCCGGAGCACGACTCGCCGCCATGAAAATACGGCCTGCTCAAGAAAACCTCTGTATTTGCAAAAATAGTCAGAATTCAGGGGTTTACAGATGCCTGCCAATCGCTATAATCGTCGCCCTAACACGCCGGTATAGCTCAGTTGGTAGAGCAACTGACTTGTAATCAGTAGGTCCCGGGTTCGACTCCTGGTGCCGGCACCATACAAAACGAAGCCCTCGCAGAAATGCGAGGGCTTTGTCGTTTCTGGAACGTCCATTTTTCCGTCAACCCACTGACAATCTTCCAGCCAATACACCAACACAACGTAAGTAACTTCACACCTATTGGCCGAAAACGCTGAACAGTGCATCCAGCATCAGCGTGCTTATCTTTGCCCCCTGCCTCTCTAGACTGGGTCGTACCTTTCCCAGCCCAAGGAGCATTGTCATGTCCAAACATTCAATCAATGGCAAGGTCGTACTGATCGCCGGCGGTGTGAAAAATCTCGGCGGTTTGCTCGCCCGCGATCTCGCCCTGCAGGGTGCCAAGGCGGTAGTGGTGCATTACAACAGCGCCTCCAGCCAGGGCGATGCCAACGCCACTGCGGCGGCTCTCGAGGCGCTGGGAACCCAGGCGGTGGTGTTGCAGGCAGACCTGACCACAGCCGGGGCCGTGGAAAAGCTGTTCAGCGATGCCGTGGCTGCAGTCGGGCGTCCGGATATTGCGATCAACACCGTGGGCAAGGTGTTGAAGAAACCCATAGCTGAGATCACTGAAGCTGAGTACGACGAGATGATGGCGGTTAACTCTAAAACCGCGTTTTTCTTTCTCAAGGAAGCCGGCAAGCACCTCAACGACAACGGCAAGATCTGCACCATCGTCACCTCGCTGCTCGGCGCGTTCACGCCGTTCTACGCGGCGTATGCCGGCAGTAAAGCGCCGGTGGAGCAGTTCACCCGAGCGGCTGCAAAAGAACCCGGCGCGCGAGGTATTTCGGTGACGGCAGTGGGCCCGGGCCCGATGGATACACCGTTTTTTTATCCGGCCGAAGGTCAGGATGCGGTGAACTATCATAAGACCGCCGCGGCGCTTTCGCCGTTCTCGCGCACGGGCCTGACTGATATCGAGGATGTGGTCCCGTTCATTCGCAACCTGGTGAGTGATGGCTGGTGGGTGACGGGCCAGACGATTTTGATCAACGGCGGGTATACCACCAAGTAACGGGCGAAAAGCGATTGCAACCCCGTAATGCGGCGTTGACACTTTTCCCGACAAACCAGGCCGTGGGGTTGCTATGAGCGTCGATCAGTCTGCACATCACCCGCCGGTTTCGAGTGAAACAGGCTAACGCCGTCGTCGAGCACTGATAACCCATGGACCGCATCGACCAGTACCAAATTTTCGTTCAGGTGGCTGAGCTCGGCAGCTTCATCCAGGCCGCACGCCTGCTGAAACTGCCGCGTGCCACAGTATCGGCGGCGATTCAACAATTGGAAGCCAATACCGGAACGCGCTTGCTGCACCGCACCACGCGTAAGGTGTCGTTGACCACCGATGGCAGCCAGTTACTGCAGCGCGCACGCCAGGTATTAGTCGAGATCGATGAGATCGACCAACTGTTCCACACCCATCAAGAGCAGGTGATGGGGCGTCTGGAGGTCGATGTGCCCAGTCGTATCGCCCGGCGCCTGCTCATTCCTGCGCTGCCCGATTTTCTCCAGCGTTACCCGCACCTGGAACTGGGCCTGGGTTCCACCGACCGCTCGATAGACCTGGTGCAGGAGGGCGTCGATTGTGTGATTCGTTTCGGCACGCCGCAGATCAGCAGCCTGGTAGTGAAACCGTTAGGGCAGGTGTTGACGATCAACTGTGCCAGTCCCGCTTACCTGAGCGAGTTTGGCGTACCCACCGACCTTGCCGAGTTGCAGGAGCGGCACGTATGCGTCGGCTATGTGGCGGGATCGAGCGGGCAGGAGGTTCAGTGGGAATACTGTCTCGACGGCGTCCGGCATTCGTTGCCACTGCCCTGTCGCTTGGTGGTCAATAGTGCGGAAAGCTATATCACCGCATGCCGCACAGGCCTCGGTTTGATTCAGGTGCCGTTGTTCGATGTGCAGCATCTACTCGATAGCGGCGAGTTGGTGGAAGTGCTGGCAGCTTACCGGCCGCCGTCGATGACCGTGTCTGTACTGTATCCGGATCGTCGCCAACGCTCTCGCCGCCTCAGTGCCTTCATCGAGTGGTTTGCCAGCTTGATGGCGCCGTATCTGCAAAGTAGGTAACGCTATTTGAAAGCCAGCTGGCGGCCTTTCAACTGCTCAGTGGTAGCGCGCAGCGGCGAGGCGTAGATCTCGGAAAGTTAGACGGTGACGTGCAAACGCACATCGACGTTGCCACGGGTGGCGTTGGAATACGGGCACACTTGATGGGCCTCCTCCACCAACGCGTGTGCATCGGCTTGCTCCAGGCCCGGCAGGTTGATGTTCAGGTCGATATCCAGGCCAAAGCCGCCTGGGATCTGGCCAATGCCTACCTGCGCCGTGATCGTGGCGTCGACCGGAATGCTGCGTTTGCTCTGGCCGGCGACGAATTTCAGTGCACTGATGAAGCAGGCCGAGTAACCGGCGGCGAACAGTTGCTCAGGGTTGGTGGCCTCACCACCGGCGCCACCCAACTCCTTCGGAGTGGCCAGTTTCACGTCAAGGTTGTTGTCGCTGGAGATGGCCCGGCCATCACGACCACCGGTTGCGGTGGCGACTGCGGTGTAGAGAATTTTCATGGTTTTCCTCACTTTTGAATGTCTTCGGGTGCCTTACCGTCTCAAGCCACGACCGGAGTCGGGCAGACTGCCTGTCGCTGCCAAGCCGTCGGTGTCATGCCTACAGTTTTCACGAAGGTACGGCAGAAGTGAGATTGATCGCTGAAGCCGCATTCCAGCGCGATCTCTGTGAGCAACATCGTGGAAGTCTTCAATAACTCTCTGCTCTTCATGACCCGCTGTTCACGCAGCCATCGCTGCGGGGGCATCCGGGTGCTTTCCTTGAACATGCGGGTGAAGTGACTGCGCGACAATGCGCAGGCTTCAGCGAGTTCAGTCACTGAAATACCGGTATCCAGTCTGCCCAGCATCAGTTGTTTGGCAGTGCTGATCTGCCAGGATTTGAGCGGTTCTGTCGAAGCCAGTGTGAGGGTCGCAAGCACGGTAGATTTGTCCATGTTCATACACATCTATTAATCCGGGTAACCGGGTGCAAGCGCCTGACTCGAACAGCACTGGGCACTGGCCCCCCCCAGAGGTTCCAGGCCAGGCTCGTTTGACTCGGTTCAGTCGACTGCGCACCCTTCGCAAGTCTGTGAACAGCCCCCAGGGCAGGGGCTGGCGATGGCTCAGACAGATGCAGCGACAGGCGCCAAAGTAGGGCCGTGCTGAACGCGCTCAGGCGCCTTGTGCACCATGGTGTAGGCGTAGTCGACGCCCATGCCATAGGCGCCAGAATGTTCCTTGACCAGTTCCATTACGGCGTCGTAGGTGTCGCGGTTCTTCCAGTCCCGCTGCCATTCCAGCAGCACCTGCTGCCAGGTTACCGGTACCACGCCGGCCTGGATCATGCGCTGCATGGCGTAATCGTGGGCTTCTTTGGTGGTGCCGCCGGAGGCGTCTGCAACCATATAGATTTCATAGCCGGCATCGTTCATTGCCGACAGGGCGAAGGTGGTGTTGCATACCTCGGTCCACAAGCCGGAGACGATGATCTTGTTGCGACCATTTCTCTTGAGGGCGTCGCGTACCTTCTGATCGTCCCAGGAGTTCATGGAGGTGCGCTCCAACAACGGGGCGTCCGGGAATACAGCGAGTAGCTCAGGGTAGGTGTGACCTGAGAAGCTTTCTGTCTCAACCGTGGTGAAGGTGGTGGGGACATTAAAAATCTTCGCGGCCTTGGCCAAGGCAACGCTATTGTTTTTCAGCGTTTGCCGGTCAATGCTCTGAACGCCGAAGGCCATCTGGGGCTGCTGATCGATGAAGATCAGTTGGCTGTTCAGCGGAGTCAGGACTTCAGTTTTAGGATTGCTCATTTTTTGTTTTCCTTTCGGCTTGGATGAAGTTCTATCGCACACGTCTCGGGTCCCGCACCTTGCAGGCATCACCGTAGCCATGAGCGCACTCCTCAGCGTCATGGCTTGAGGACGAGCAAAAGATAACCAATCAAGACACTTCTTGGTGGCGCACTTTTGCGCCTGTATTGGCTCATTTATGCGCCATCATCTACGCGATCGCGCTGTTAGCATTCGCCCACCCATTCGGATCAAACCGATCCGTCATGTGCAGGAGAATGCAATGGCAGCGTCACAACCGTTCAACAAGCAGACCGCCTACTGGGGCGTTTCCTGGGAGGAGGCATATGGCTATCCGCAGGCACGGCGGGTAGGAAACGAGATCTACGTATCAGGTCAATTCAACCATGATGAGGAAGGTAATCTGGTAGCCCCTGCACCGCTGAACGCCGACGGCAAGCCCAGTGATTTCTCTTCGATGGGAGAGCAGATGCGGGTCTCTTATGACAACATTTCGAAGCTGCTCGCCTTGTATGGCGCCACTCTGCAAGATGTTGTCGAGGAAACCCTTTATGTGCTGGATATGGACGCTGCGTTTGCCGTGGTCGGCAAAGTGCGCAAGGCGGCCTATGGCACTGAGCGGCCGCAGTGCGCGAGCAATATCATTGGGGTGTCGAGACTTGCCCAGCGCCAGCAGTTGATTGAGATCGTGTGCAAGGCCGTGATTGGCGCCCGAGACATCTGAGCTGCACTCCCGGTTTCGATCTAGACGACCGGGAGTATCAACTGCCCCTCGACCAAGGGTTTTTGACTGGCCACGGCAGCGGCGCAGAAGGTCATGAATGCTTTGACTCGCCACGATTTTCGAATGTCCTGGTGAGTCAGCAACCACAACTCATCCTGAAGCTCTGGCACCACCGGGCCGGCGCGTACCAACCCTGGGGTTATGTCGCCCAACATGCAGGGAAGGAATCCAAATCCCAGACCCGCCGCAATTGCAGCGCTTGCTGCTGCAACTGAATCGGTGCGGTACGCGATGCGCTCAGCAGCGACTCGGTTTTCGACATAGCTTGTCGCCTTCAAACCGAAGAGCGCTGCTGAGTATGACACCCATGCCTGGCCCTCTTCGAAAAGGGGCGCGGCAGTCACCTGTTTGGCGCAGCAGTAAGGTGCCCAGGCAATATTCGCCAGCTTGCGTCCCACCAGGCTTTCCGCAGGTTTTCTGGTCGCTCGAATCGCGATATCCGATTCATCCCGGGCGAGGCTGAGGGTTTCATTGCCCACCAGCACCTCGATGGTGATGCCCTCGTTCAGGGCTTTGAAATCCGCGATGATGGGGGTGAAGAAGTACAGCAGCAGCGAGTCGCTGGTGGTAATTCGAAGTTTGCCCAGAGGGCCTTGGCCTGAACGTGAAACACGCCGCGTGACGCTGACGATATCCAACTCCACTCGCTCGGCAAGTGCTCGCAATTCAGCGCCCTCGGCGGTGAGCAGATACCCGGATTTGCGGTGGTCGAACAGCGCGATGCCGAGCGTTCTCTCAACTTGAGCAACTCGGCGCGAAACGGTGGATACATTGATGCCAAGCTTCTTGGCTGTAGCCGAACGATTGCCGCAATCACTGAGCGTCTTGATGATGCGCAAGTCGTCCCACGAGAGCTGATTGACAGCCTCGCCTACGTCCCACTTCGTCCCATCAGGGGCAGCCGGAGTTTTTTCAGTTAGCGATTTCACACAGTTCGTTCCAGATGCGAAGGCGCTGATGATACGAGAAGGGGTTGAGTGAAGCAGCCATATTGTTCCTGCGACTGGTTGAAAACGGCTGCTTCCGGTGGATTCCTGCCTATTTTCCGCGCAAGCCCCCAAACACCCACACACGACTCATACTCGACAGACAATCAAGCAACCCGCCCCCCTCTCCTACGCAAGTAGATCATCTGCACAGTAACGCCAATAACAAGCACCAGCGCTATCCCCGCCTGCGCACCGATCAGCACCGGCGATTTCAAATCGGTAACAAAAGGATGACCATCAGGCACCCGGCGCAATGTCTCGGACACCGTCGGCACCATCAGGAAAAACGCCGTCAGGCTCAGGAAGATGGTTTCCAGATAAATCCGCGCACGGCCCAGCCAGGCCAGGTGCGCAACGCCATAACCGGCCACGAGCAAGGCAATCGTGATGACGCCAATGAGGTTGCTGACCGGTTGTTTGGCGACCAGGAACACGCTGAAGGCACCGATCAACATCGATGCCAGATAGAACCTGCCCGGTGTTGAGCGGGGAACGATGCGCCCGCAGCGGATGAACATGTAGGCCGCCAGTGGAATGGCGGGCAGGCTGCCGAGGGTGTGGATCCAGCCGAGGGTGGAGATTCCGAACATTTTGCGTTTCCCGTGTGATTGGAAGATGTGCATAAACGACCTGCGCTGGAAACGCTCATCCAGATCGCCTCAGCGCGTTATGATCCGGTAATCAGCTTATTAAAGGCATGGCCGTGCAGACATGACCAATCCCCTCGAACATTTGATCATTCATCCGGAAATGAAGTTGGAAGGCCTGGCCAAGGGCGACCTTTTGTCTCAGGTACTGGCGCAGATTCGTCTGACGGGCGACCGCGTTTATGCCTCTGAGCTGACCATCGGGCAGCCGCTCAAACTTGATGAAAAGAGCGCGCATATCTGCGTAGTCCAGCAAGGCGGGTTGCAACTGGAGAGTGGTGGTCAACCACCGGTGATGCTGGAACAGGGCGATGTGCTGCTACTCCCTCACGACCCCACAGGTATCAGGATTACGGCATGCAGTGGGCCGGCCACGGTGGTGGTCTGCCGATTCTGGTTCGATGCGAGCAGTTTCCAGGCGATGCTGTTTGCCCTGCCGCAGTTGATCCACATCCGACAGACCGAAGCGGCGGCCTGGGCCGAAGGTATTCTGCATTTCATGTTGCTCGAAGCCCATGACACGCAGCCCGGCGGTGCGTTGATGATTTCGCGCCTGATCGATCTGGTGGTGATTCGCATCCTGCGCACCTGGGTTCAACAGGGTGGTGCGTCGGGATGGCTCGGCGGGTTATCGGATGCGCGTATCGCCCGGGCGCTGCGGGCTATCCACGCAACGCCCGGCCAGCAGTGGCGCATTGATGCGCTGGCGGAAGTTGCCGGCATGTCGCGTTCCAATTTCTGCGAGCGGTTCAGTACGTTGGTCGGGCGCTCACCGTTGCGCTATCAGAATGAGTGGCGGCTGACCTTGGCAAAAACCATGCTTTCCCGGCAGGGAGGTCGCATCGGCGAGGTTGGGTTTGCGGTGGGCTATGAGTCCGAGGCAGCGTTCAGCCGGGCCTATAAGGCTTTTTTCGGGCGTTCGCCTCGGGATGACCACGCCCGACACGCACCCGATAAGTGATCGCCTGCACATAAAAAAACCCCGAACCAGTCGGGGTTTTTATCGCCTGGGATCAGGCGCGACTTGCGATCAATCAGAAAACGTTGATCGGGTAGTCGGCGAACAGACGGATTTCGTTACCGCCTACGTTGTAGTTGCTGGCGTTGTTGGAGACGCGCAACCAGGACGCACGCGCACGCAGGCTCAGGTCTTTGGCTGGGCCGCTCTGGACGACGTACTTGAACTGGTTCCAGATCTCACGCTCGGTGCCATCGCCACGGTTGCTACCGTCGTCGATGTTGGTACCGCGTACGTAGGCAACGTTGTAGGTCAGGCCCGGTACGCCGAAGGTGGCGAAGTCGATGCCGTAGCCAACCTGCCAGGAACGCTCGTCCTTGCCGTTGAAGTCAGACCAGTAGGAGTTGGCCAGCAGGATGGTGTTGCCACCGTCGCCGATGCCGCCGGCGTTGCGGTAGCCGCCGTACAGGTAGCCGGTGTCGCCGGTGCTGCGCTGGTGAGCGACGGTGAAGCTGTGCGGGCCGACCGCCCAGGTAGCGCCCAGGCTCCAGATCTTGTTGTCGCGAGCGTCCGCATCACCTTGGTTTTCCAGGGCGAAGCTGCGGTCCAGCTTGGTTTTGTAGCCGTTGAAGTCAAACGTCAGGGACTGTTTCTCTGGCAGGGCCAGCACGTAGTTGACGTTGACGTATTGCTTCTTCAGCACGTCCTGCATGTTGGAGGCATACAGTGCAGCCGACAGGCTTTCGGTGAATTTGTAGCTACCACCGATGTAGTCGATGCTTTTCAGGCGGCCGCTGTCGCTGCCTTCGGCGCTCTTGCGGGCTTCCTTGGTGAAGTGACCGGCGTCCAGTTGCAGACCGGCGATCTCTTTGGAGACGATCGAGGTGCCTTCATAGGTTTCCGACAACAGGCGGGAGTTGTCGTACTGCAGGACCGGTACGGCTGGCATCTGCTGACCGTATTTGATCACGGTATTGGAGATGCGCGCCTTGACGGCTGCGCCACCCTTGGCCAGGTCGTTGGCGGCTTCGCCGCTGTCGCCTTGTTTGAAGAAGTCGATACCGCCAGCGCCGCTACGGCCTTTGCCACCGTCCAGGCGAATGGCGTACTGGCCGATCACGTCCACACCCACACCGACGGTGCCTTGGGTGAAACCGGACTCGAACTTGCCGATGAAGCCTTGGCCCCATTCGGCTTTGTCTTGCTTGCCGTTTTTGTAGTCGCGGCTGATGTAGGCGTTACGGGCAGCAATGTTCAGGTGGCTGTCGTCAACAAAACCCTTGGATTGCTCCTGGTCGTTTGCCATGGCTGTCGATGCGCTCAAAATCCCCAGAGCGATCAAACTCATCCGTTGCTTCAACATATTCTTATATTCCTTATTACTGGTTGAGTACGCGCTGTGACACCAGGCTCCGTGTCGCTTTTCTGGTGTCGGCTTTTTCCGGAAAAAAGAAGGCCCGCGGACGACTGAACTGCCGCGGGCCTTTTTTTATTGGAGTAAGTCATGGCGGTTAGCCACAGGCGTTGGGCGCAATCCTATGCGCCCGTTGAACTATGTGTCAATTTCGTGAATCGTCTGTATTTAGGCGAAATAATTCTAAGCAGCGTCCTACTGCGCCCACTATGGATGGGTATGCGCAAACCGGCAGTTGCGCGTGGCGCTCTTCAGTTCTTCAATAACTCACACAATGCTTGCACTTCATCGTCACTGAACAACCCCACCGGATAGCGCTGCATCACCACGCTGCGCAGGTCTGCCCGCCTGACTGGTCGCGGACCATTTGCCTTCAACCACAGCGCCAATGCGTGGATCGCATCACCGTTGACCCGCGTCGGGTGGAACGGGCGCGTGTAGATCAGGTTGATATCGGCATTCATTTCAGCGCTCTCTCCTACTGCGTGAGCGGCTAACTTACTCAAGGTTTGTGACAGAACTGCGCGGTCATCAAACCTTGATCATGGTGACAACACCGATACAAGAGCTATGCCAATGTCCCGTATTTGCAGGCTTTAGAGCATAAAAAAGCCCGCGACATTGCTGGGCCGCGGGCTTGCTATGGGCGCTCTAAAGAGGTAGCGCGCAGCGCTGATGCCAGCGCTGTTACAACTGCACTCAGTTTTTGTGCGGGGCGGGCTGTTGTTGGGTCAGGCAATGGATATTACCGCCACCCAGTAACAGTTCACGGCCCGGCACCATCACCACTTCGTGCTGCGGGAACAGGTGCTGCAGGATGGTCCTGGCCTGGCCGTCCATCGGATCGTCAAAGCTCGGCGCGATGATGCCGCCGTTGACGATCAGGAAGTTGACATAGGAACCGGCCAACCGAACGCTCGGGTTACGCTCCTGGCTGCCATCCACCGGGTCCACGCCTGCGCACTCTTCCTCGGTGGCGAACAGCGGCCCCGGGATCGGCATTTTGTGCACGATGAACGAGCGTCCCTGTGCGTCAGTGCTACTTTGCAGCACATCCATGGCCGCGTGGCAGCGCGCATAGTTCGGGTCTTGCGGGTCGTCGGTCCAGGCCAGCAGCACTTCGCCTGGGCGTACGTAGCAGCAGAAGTTATCCACATGGCCGTCGGTTTCGTCGTTGAACAGACCGTCCGGCAGCCAGATAATCTTATCCACAGCCAGATTGACGCTCAGCACGGACTCGATGGCCGCGCGGTCCAGATGCGGGTTGCGATTACGGTTCAGCAGGCATTCTTCGGTGGTGATCAGCGTGCCTTCGCCGTCGACATGGATGGAACCGCCTTCCAGCACGAACCCTTCGGTGCGGTAACGCGGTGCGCGCTCGATCTCCAGGATCTTGCCGCCCACCTGCGAGTCACGGTTCCACGGCGCATACAACCCCCCGTCAAAACCGCCCCAGGCGTTGAAGTCCCAGTTAACCCCACGCACCTCACCGCTGTTGTTGATGACAAAAGTCGGGCCGGTGTCTCGCACCCAGGCGTCGTCGCTGGACATTTCCACGACACGGATATTGGGCACATCCAAACGTGCGCGGGCGTTTTCGTACTGGCCGGCGGAAACAACAACCGTCACCGGCTCAAAACGCGCAATCGCCTTGGCCACCGCCACATGAGCCGCCTGCGCCGGTTTGCCGCCCAGGCGCCAGTTGTCCGGGCGCTCGGGCCAGATCATCCAGGTTTGGGTCTGTGGCGCCCATTCGGCGGGCATATAGAAGCCATCGGCGCGAGGTGTGCTGTGCAGGGTGGTCATGGCGTTCAGGACTCCGAATGGGGGAATGGCCGACTTTATAGCGGATAAAAATCGACTTTAAAAGCAATAAAAGATCATACAAGGAAGATATTACATAAATTGGCCGATAAAAATCGGCTACTTACAATTGCTCATCCAGCACCTTCGACAGCATGTCGACGAAGAAATCCACGCTGCGCCTGGACGTGACCATCGGCGGCTTGATCTTCAAGATGTTGAGATAGTCGCCGGTCGGCTGCATGAAGATGCCCAGCTCGCGCAGACGATCGCACAACAGCGCGGTCTCGAAAGTGGCGGGCTCCAAGGTATGCCGATCACGAACCAGCTCCAATCCCAGATAGAACCCAGAGCCGTGAACAGCCCCTACCAATGGGTGACGGTCGATCAGTGCCTCCAGGCGAGCCTTGAAATGCCCTCCCACTACCTGGGCGTTTTCCCACAGCTTTTCTTCCTCCATCACATCCAGTACCGCCATGCCGATACGGCAACTGACCGGGCTCCCCCCTGCCGACGAGAAGAAATAGCCCTCGGCCTCCAGCGCCTCGGCGATCTCCCGTCGGGTGATTACCGCACCCAGCGGCTGGCCGTTGCCCATGCCTTTGGCCATAGTGATGATGTCCGGCACCACGCCCTGCTCCTCAAAGCCCCAGAAAAAATGCCCCATGCGGCCGTAGCCCACTTGCACCTCATCGGCGATACACACACCGCCCTGGGCACGTACCAGGCTATATACCTGCTGCAAATAGCCCGGCGGCAGGGAAATTCCACCGGCATTGCCGTACACCGGCTCGCAGATGAAGCCCGCCAACTGGCGTTTGCTCGCGGCGATTTTCGCCAGGTTATGCTCCACGCTTCGTACGTAATCCGGCGCGCTGTCCGGCCCGCGGAACTCACCTCGATAGGTATTCGGTGCGGTCACCGGGTGCACCCAATCCGGGCGGCTGCTCAATGCCTGGGGGTTGTCGGCAATCGAAGTGGACACCGCATCCGCCGCCACCGACCAACCGTGGTACGCCTCCAGCACGCTGAGCATGTCGCGCCCGCCGCTGTAGGCCCATGCCAGGCGGATCGCCAGATCGTTGGCCTCGGTGCCGCTATTGACCAGGAATACCCGGTCCATGCCATCCGGCGCCAGCGCCAGCAAACGTTCGGAGAACTCGGCAATCGCCGCGTAGTGAAAGCGCGAGTTGGTATTGAGCAACGACCATTGCCGCGCCGCCACTGCGGCCATACGCGGGTGACCATGGCCCAGCACCGCCACGTTGTTGAGCATGTCCAGGTAGGAACGGCCCTGCATATCGATCAGGTGGTTGCGCCAACCCCGCTCGATACGCGGCGGATCGACGTAATAGTGCTTCTGCGAACGCGCGAAACTGGCGTCACGTCGCGCCAGCAGGGCTTCGGGGTCCAGTTCCGGCTCGGCATCACAGGCCAGGCCCAACAGTGTTGCGGGTGAGGGGCAAAGCGCCTGCCAGGCCGGCGCCCTGGAGGGCGTGCAAAACAACGGCGGCTCAAGCTCCGCCCGGCACAACTGGACCGTGAGTGGCGCCTGCACTTGCCCCAGGACCTGCCCTTTGACCAGTGCCGAGCCAGGCGTCAACTGCGTCTTCACGCCCCATAAGCGCAGGCTCAATGGCGTACCCTGCAAACACACTAAACCGTCGGCGCCCGCGTGCAATGTCCCGGCAAAAGGCGCTTGTACGATACTGCCATGGGGAAGATGCAGCTCCACATGCAGGGCAAAGGTTTCCGGCTCGGCGGCGCTGTCGGGGCGCGTGCGCGACAACCGATACTGCCCATATCGGCTGGCCGCCAGCCCATGCACCGCCGCCGCCTCATCCAGCAGCCGGTGGTCGATACCCGGCACTTCCCAGTTGCCGGCCTCGAAATGCGGGCTGAGTACGCCCAGGTCGATCAACGCAAACTCACGTCCTACCAGGCCAGGCAGCAAAGGGGCAAAGTCCTGCTCGGCAATCGTCGGCAACGTGTCACCGAGGCAACTGAAGATCGCGGCCTCCATCAACTCGAACGGTACCGATGTCGCCACATGGAAGATTTCCCACTCGTGCTCGGCGTTTTTCAACAGGTAAGCATTGTCCGGGTCCAGGCGTTGCTGCTGTTCGCTGCTCAGCACCAGCACCGCCGCACGGGCGACGATCAACGGCCATAGCACTTGCAGCTCTTCGCGTTGCAACGGCGTGACTGCGTGGCACGCCTGGATCGCCGGCAAAATGGCAAACGGATCCCCTTCGGCATGGTGCAGCAGCGCCGCGCAGGTGACTGACAGGTCGGCAATGCGCCAGGTGTGCACCAGATCACCGAAATCAATCACGCCCTGGCATTGCCAATGCCGCTGGGCGTCGCGCTGCCACACGACATTGTCGTCAGTGATGTCCATATGCACCGCCTGCCATGGCAACCGTTGCGCCAGAGGCTTCACGTACGCTTCGACCTGCCGGGCCACCTGTGCCAGGGCGGCGCGCTGAGGCAGATCCTGCAGAGTCGTCAACAAATGGGTGATCAGTTCCTGTGCATGGCGCGGGTCCCACTGCAGGGTACGCTCCAGGCCCGGGTGTTCGAAGCCCGCCAGGGCCTGGCTCATCCGCCCGCACAGCGCTCCGAAGCCTTGGATCACTTCGCGGCTCAGGTGCGGCAAATCGGTCAGGGGCCGGCCGTCGATATACTCCAACAGCCGCAGATGCAGGGTTTGGTCATCGAGGCTTACCGTCAGCAGTTCGTCGCCCTTGAGGCTCTGGATGACCTTCGGCACACGTAGGTGCTCGCGTCCCTGCAGGTCCTTGAGGGCGGCATGCTGGGCCTGTAATTCAATGGCGGCGTAATCGCCCCGGCTGATTTTCAGAACAAACCGGCCACGCTCGCTGTCGATCTTGTAGTTGACGTCTTGTTGGCTACCCAATGACTGCAAGGAACCATCAAGGCCATAATGCTGCTTGAGTAATTGCGCCGCTTGGTCAGGGCTCACTTGTGGGCAAGGCAAACTGGCACGATGGATCAATGTGGCAAGCAACATTGTGACGCCCTCTGTTTTTTCAGGCGTCTATATCGCCATTGTTATGGGCAGTTAATCAACCCCTCATGCTCGCCGTGCTTGCACCAGCCCGCCTCACAACTCAAGCTATGCTTCTTTCGCCCAGTGTCCGTCTAAGGAAAAGGCCCTCGACATGCGCATTCTCATCACCGGCGGTGCCGGATTTATTGGCTCCGCCCTGATTCGCCACCTGATAGAACACACTGAGCACGAAGTGCTTAACCTGGACAAACTCACCTACGCCGGCAACCTTGAGTCGCTGACCAGCATCGCGTCCAACAGCCGCTATGAGTTCGTCCAGGCCGACATCGTCGACCAGGCCACCGTCAGTGCCGTACTGGCGCGCTTCGAGCCGCAGGCGATCATGCACCTGGCGGCCGAGTCCCATGTCGACCGCTCCATTGACGGTCCGTCGGATTTTATCCAGACCAACATCGTCGGTACCTACAGCCTGCTGGAAGCCACACGGGCTTATTGGCAGAAGCTGGCAGAACCGGCCAAAAGCGCGTTCCGCTTTCACCACATCTCCACGGATGAGGTATACGGCGACCTGCACGGTGTAGACGATCTCTTCACTGAAACCACGCCTTACGCACCCAGCTCACCTTATTCCGCGAGCAAGGCAGCCTCCGACCACCTGGTACGCGCCTGGCAGCGCACTTATGGCCTGCCGGTGTTGCTGACCAACTGCTCGAACAACTACGGGCCGTTCCACTTCCCCGAGAAGCTGATCCCGCTGGTCATCCTCAACGCCCTCGCGGGCAAGCCACTGCCGGTCTATGGCGATGGTTTGCAAGTGCGCGACTGGCTGTTCGTCGAAGACCACGCCCGTGCCCTGCTCAAGGTGGTAACCACCGGCGTAGTCGGCGAGACCTACAACATTGGTGGTCACAATGAGCAGAAGAACATCGATGTGGTGCGCGGCATCTGCGCCCTGCTCGAAGAACTGGCGCCGCAACGCCCGGCCGGCGTGGAAAAATTCACCGACCTGATCACCTTCGTCAAGGATCGCCCAGGCCACGATCAACGCTACGCGATCGATGCCAGCAAGATCGAACGCGAGCTGGGCTGGGTTCCGCAAGAAACCTTCGAAACCGGTCTGCGCAAGACCGTGCAGTGGTACCTCGACAACCTGGAATGGTGCCGCAGGGTCCAGGATGGCAGTTATCAAGGTGAACGACTCGGCAACACTGACGCAAAGGATCTGATCGCATGATGAAGGGTATTGTATTGGCCGGCGGTTCCGGCACCCGTTTGCACCCCATCACCCTGGGCGTGTCCAAGCAACTGTTGCCGGTTTACGACAAGCCGATGATCTACTACCCGATCTCGGTGCTGATGCTGGCGGGGATCAAGGACATCCTGGTGATTTCTACACCAACGGACTTGCCGCAGTATCGTAACCTGCTGGGTGACGGCAGCCAGTTCGGCGTGCGCTTCAGCTATGCCGAACAGCCGTCTCCGGACGGGCTGGCTCAAGCCTTCATCATTGGTGAAGAATTCATCGGTGAAGACCCGGTGTGCCTGATCCTGGGCGACAACATTTTCCACGGCCAGCACTTCGGCGAGCAGTTGCGCACCGCGGCCCAACGCCCGTCCGGCGCCACCGTGTTTGGCTATTGGGTCAAGGATCCTGAGCGTTTCGGCGTGATCGACTTCGACAAGGACGGCCGTGCCCTGTCCATCGAAGAGAAACCGGCGAAGCCCAAGTCGAGCTATGCCGTGACCGGGCTGTATTTCTACGACAACGACGTGATCCAGATTGCCAAGGCGGTCAAGCCTTCGCCGCGTGGCGAATTGGAAATCACCGATGTCAACAACGCCTACCTCAAGCGAGGTGACCTCCACGTTGAACGTTTCGGCCGCGGCTTCGCCTGGCTCGACACTGGCACCCATGACAGCCTGCTGGAAGCTTCAACCTACGTGCAGACCATCGAGCATCGCCAGGGCCTGAAAGTTGCTTGCCTGGAAGAGATCGCCTATCAGAACGGCTGGATCGACCGCGACTATCTGCTGGAGCGCGCCAAATACTTTGGAAAAACCGGCTATGGTCAATACCTGTACTCACTGGCCGACGAGGACACTAAATGAATGTAACCGCGACTGAATTGCCCGGTGTATTGATCATCGAACCGAAGGTTTTTGGCGATGATCGCGGTTTTTTCTATGAAAGTTTCAACGCCCGGCACTTTGAACAAGCCACCGGGTTGCAACAGCAGTTTGTGCAGGACAACCACTCACGCTCGCAAAAGGGCGTGTTGCGGGGCCTGCACTATCAGGTCGAGCACGCCCAGGGCAAACTGGTGCGTGTGACAGCCGGTGAGGTTCTGGACGTGGCGGTGGATATCCGCCGCAGTTCGCCCAACTTCGGCAAATGGGCCAGCGTGCGCCTGTCTGCCGGCAATAGTCGCCAACTGTGGATTCCACCGGGGTTCGCCCATGGTTTTGTGGTACTCAGTGATTACGCCGAGTTCCTCTACAAAACCACCGACTATTACACGCCGGCAGCCGAACGTTGCATCAGTTGGAACGACCCCACGCTCAACATTGACTGGCAACTCGATGGCCCGCCGATCCTGTCCGCCAAAGACCAGAACGGCAAGAGTTTCAAAGACGCGGACGTGTTCTCGTGACCTCCCGTCTGAAAATCTTGATCACCGGCCAACACGGCCAAGTCTCCCAGGAGCTGCAACAGCGGCTCCTGGGCCTGGGCGAACTCATCGTACTGGGCCGCGACCAACTCGACCTGGCCAACGTCGAGCAGATCCGCCAACAGGTTCGCACCCATCGCCCCGGCCTGATCATCAATGCTGCGGCTCACACCGCTGTCGATCAGGCCGAAAGCGAACCGGATGCAGCGTTTGCCATCAACGCAACCGCGCCCGGCATCCTTGCCGAAGAAGCCAAGGCCCTGGGCATCCCACTGATTCACTACTCGACCGACTACGTGTTCGATGGCACCAAGCCGGCGCCGTATACCGAAAACGACGCGCCAAACCCGCTGGGCGTCTATGGCCAGAGCAAGCTTTCGGGCGAGCAGGCGATTGCAGCGGTGGGCGGGGAGTACCTGATTTTACGTACCAGCTGGGTGTATTCGAGCCACGGCAAGAATTTCCTGCTGACCATGCAGCGTCTGCTGCAAGAAAAACCGCACATGCGCATCGTCGCTGACCAGATCGGCGCGCCGACCTGGGCCGGCAGCATCGCCGAGAGTACCCGCGCCCTGATCGAGCGCTGGTTGGCTGGCGAAGCGGGTGAATGGGGGGTGTATCACCTGACCGCCCAGGGCGAGACCTCATGGTTCGGCTTTGCCCAGGCGATTGGCGAACACCTGCGTGCGCAAGGCAAGCCTTGCGCCGAGCTGGAAGCGATCCCGTCCAGCGCTTACCCGACGCCCGCCCAGCGCCCGCTGAACTCGCGTCTGGATTGCAGCCGCCTGCAGCAACAATGGCAGGTCAGCCAGCCGCGTTGGCAAGACGCATTACGCGAGTGTCTTGCAGGGCAGCACTAGGCATAATGCGCCTGTACCCACAGGCGCATGACTTCCATGACTCCACCCCTTCCACGAAGACCTCGCTGGCGCAGCCTCGCCCTGTTGGCGTTATGCCTGGCCCCGCTGCTGTGGCCGCTGGAACACTTGGCCGAGCGCTATTACGGCAGCGAGTTGGCGGGTCAGAACCGGCAAACCCTCGACCTGTACGTGGCCAACCTGTTGGGCACCCTGCACCGCTACGAAGTCTTGCCGCAGATCCTGGGGGACCTGCCCGCCCTGCGCACGGCCCTGGACGCGCCTCAGGTGAGCACCAACCTGGCCAACGCCAACCAGTTGCTCCAGGACGTCGCCGCCCAGGCCGGGGCAGAAGTGATGTACCTGATGGATACCTCCGGCAAAACCCTGGCGGCTTCCAACTGGGACAAGCAAGACAGTTTCGTCGGCCGTAACTTCTCGTTCCGACCGTATTTCAGCGAGGCCATGGCTGGGCGTCTGGGGCGTTTTTTCGGCCTGGGTACCACTTCGGCCAAGCGCGGCTACTTCTTTGCCGCCGCCGTGCGCGATGGCGAAAAGATCATCGGCGTACTGGTGGTCAAGGTCGACCTGGACCATACCGAAAGCCTGTGGGGCAATACACCGGAACAGCTGTTGGTGACCGACCACAATGGCGTGGTAATCCTGACCTCGCGCCCGCAATGGCGGTTTCGCGCCACCCGGCCACTGAGCGCCGCAGAGCGTGAGGCGATTATCGCGATCCAACCCTACCCCACCCGCGACCCACAGCCGCTGGCGCTGAGTGCCACGGCATGGCTGCGTCAATCCACGGCCATCGCCGAAACCGGCTGGAATGTGGAGATCCTCGCGCCACGCTCGCTGATCAATCGCCCGGTGCGCACGGTGGTCGCCGTCGGTGGCGCGACGCTGTTGGTGTTGATGCTGTTGCTGGGGCTGATGATGCAACGTCGGCGGCATTACCTGGAGCGCATTGCCTTCGAAGCCAAGGCGCGCCGCGAGCTGGAAGCGCGCGTGGCCGAGCGTACCAGCGATCTGGAGGGCCTTAACCGGCGTTTGAAACAGGAAGTACTGGAACGCGAGCACGCTCAGCAGGAACTGGTGCGCGCCCAGGATGACCTGGTGCAAGCCGGCAAGCTGTCAGCCCTGGGCACCATGTCGGCGAGCATCAGCCACGAACTGAATCAGCCCCTGGCAGCGATCCGCAGTTATGCAGAAAACGCCGAGATCCTGCTCGACCATGAACGTACCAACGACGCCCGGGGCAACCTCAAGCTGATCAGCGAACTGACCGGGCGCATGGCCTCGATCATCGCGCACCTGCGTGCGTTCGCCCGGCGCGACCGCCATGCACCGGAAAGCGTGGCCCTGCAGCCGGCGCTGGATGATGCACTGGCGTTGCTGGCCAAGCGGCGGCGGTCGATGGAAGTCGAACTGATCCGCGATCTGCCGGAGGCGACCTTATGGGTGCAAGCCGGGGAAACCCGCTTGCGCCAAGTGCTTGGCAACCTGCTGGCCAACGCCCTGGACGCCCTCACCGAAAAAGGCCCGCCGCGAAAACTCTGGTTGAGTGCCCAAACCACTGAACAGGGCGTCAACCTGTACATTCGCGACAACGGCCCCGGGTTTTGCATGGAAGCCCTGGGCCGCGCCAGCGAACCGTTCTACACCACCAAGACCCGCACCCAGGGCTTGGGGTTGGGCCTGGCGATCTGCGAAACCCTGATGCGTGCCTTTGGCGGCGAACTGCTATTTGCCAACCACAAGGAAGGCGGCGCGTTGTTAACCTTGAAATTGCGTGCCGGTTCGCCGGGCGTCAGTCTGCAACCGTCCGAGGACCGCAGTGTATGAGTATCGATAACCAGATTCAGGTGGTGTTGATCGACGACGATCCACACCTGCGTCAGGCCCTGTGCCAGACCCTGGACCTGGCCGGGCTGGCTGTCCTGACGCTGGGTGAAGCGACCGGCCTCACTGCGCGCTTGACGCGGGACTGGCCAGGGGTAGTGGTCAGCGACATTCGCATGCCCGGCATGGACGGCCTGGAGCTGCTCGCCGAACTGCACGGCCAGGACCCGGACCTGCCGGTGCTGTTGATCACCGGCCACGGCGACGTGCCGTTGGCGGTGCAAGCCATGCGTGCCGGGGCCTACGACTTTCTGGAAAAACCCTTCGCCAGCGACGCCCTGCTCGATAGCGTGCGCCGCGCCCTGGCGCTGCGCCGCCTGGTGCTGGACAACCGCAGCCTGCGCCTGGCCCTCAGCGACCGCCAGCAACTGAGCACACGCCTGGTGGGGCACTCGCCACAAATGCTGCGCCTGCGCGAGCAGATCGGTGCCCTGGCGGCGACCAAGGCCGACGTGCTGATCCTCGGTGAAACCGGCGCCGGCAAGGAAGTCGTGGCGCGTGCGCTGCATGACTTGTCGAGCCGGCGCAGCGGGCCGTTCGTCGCGATCAACGCCGGCGCCCTGGCCGAATCGGTGGTGGAAAGCGAACTGTTCGGCCACGAGCCCGGTGCTTTTACCGGCGCGCAGAAGCGCCGTATCGGCAAGTTCGAATTTGCCAACGGCGGCACACTGTTCCTCGATGAAATCGAAAGCATGAGCCTGGATGTCCAGGTCAAGCTGCTTCGCCTGCTGCAGGAGCGCGTGGTCGAGCGTCTGGGTGGTAACCAACTGATCCCGCTCGATATCCGCATCATTGCCGCCACCAAGGAAGATCTGCGCCAGGCCGCCGACCAAGGGCGCTTCCGTGCCGACCTGTATTACCGGCTAAACGTCGCTCCGTTGCGCATTCCGCCGCTGCGTGAACGAGGGGAAGATGCGTTGATGCTGTTCCAACACTTCGCGGACGAAGCCGGCAGCCGCCACGGCCTGCCATTGCAGGAGTTGCAACCGGGCCAGCGTGCGCTGCTGTTGCGCCACAGCTGGCCGGGCAATGTGCGCGAACTGCAGAATGCAGCCGAGCGCTTCGCCTTGGGCCTGGAACTGGCCTTGGACAACACCCAGGACAGCCCTTCCACGGCCGTGCTCACCTCCACACCGGGCGGCTTGAGCGAACAAGTCGAACAGTTCGAAAAAAGCCTGATCGCCGCCGAACTGACGCGCCCCCACAGCTCCGTGCGCAGCCTCGCCGAGGCGCTCGGCATCCCGCGCAAAACCCTGCACGACAAATTGCGCAAGCACGGCTTGATCTTCGCCAACCAGAGTACCGACGAAGAATGACCCACACACACCAAGAGGCCCACATGAACCGCGACAGCCGTTACCTGGAATCCGTGCTGCACCATGACATCCCCCTCACCCGGGAAATGGGTCTCAAGGTACTCGACTGGCAACAGGGCAAATTGGCGCTGCATCTGCCGTTGCAGGCCAACATCAACCACAAGAGCCCCATGTTTGGCGGCAGTCTCTACTGCGGCGCGGTATTGGCCGGCTGGGGCTGGTTGCACTTGAAGCTGCGTGAAGAAGGGGTTGAGGATGGGCACATCGTCATCCAGGAAGGACAGATCAGTTATCCGCTGCCGGTCACACGGGATGCCACCGTAGTGTGCCCTGCCCCCGAAGAAAAGGTGTGGAAGCGCTTCGTGGCGACGTACAAGCGCTATGGCCGTGCACGCCTGATGCTGGAGACGTGGATTGTGAACGAGGGCAGTGCAGATCGCGCTGTGGCCTTCACTGGGCAGTACGTCCTGCACCGCTAGATGCTACGACGCAAAACTGAATGTGTGGGCTTGCTCCCGATAGCGCTGTGTCAGTTAACGAATATGTCGACTGGCCCACCGCTATCGGGAGCAAGCCCCCTCCCACATTTTGGCGTGTGGGATCTTAACGGCGGGCCAGGGCCAGCAATCGCTCGCGCCAGGCCGCCTTGGCCGGCAGAGCCAGGAAGAACGGATTCAGCAATGATTCCCGGGCCGGGTAACTGAACGGCTCGCCACTCAACTCCAACACTTCACCGCCTGCGCCTTCGAGCACACCTTGAGCAGCGGCGGTGTCCCATTGCGACGTCGGCGCCAGCCGCGGGTAGCAATCGGCACTGCCCTCGGCCAACAGGCAAAACTTCAACGAACTGCCGATATTGGCCAGCTTCAGCTCGCCCAACCCGGCACTCAAACCGTCCAGCAGGCGCTCCTGCTCAGGGCTGGTATGGCGACGACTGGCAACCACCGTAAAGGGTTCGCCCACTGCCGGTGCCTCGCGCACCTGAATCTGCCTGGGCGCTTCATTTACATCGGAACGCCAGGCGCCAAGGCCCGCGCCACCGAAATAACAGCGACCACTGGTCGGCATGGAGACCACGCCAAATACCACGCGGCCCTGCTCAACCAGCGCGATGTTGACGGTGAACTCTTCACTGCCGCCGATAAATTCCTTGGTGCCATCCAACGGGTCCACCAGCCACCACCGCTGCCAGCCGGCACGTACGCTCTGGTCTATATTCGCGTCCTCTTCGGACAGCACCGGAATACTCGGGTCCAGCGCGGTCAGGCCGGCCAGAATCAGATGGTGAGCGGCCAGGTCCGCCGCCGTCACGGGGGAGTCGTCAGCCTTGGAGGTGACGGCAACATCGGCCCGCCAGTAAGGCAGGATGACCTCACCGGCCTGGCGTGCCAGCTCGATCACTGGAGCGATAAACGGATGGCCCAGAAACAGTTCGCTCATACGATAAACGCTCCACGCTGGGTCAACAGGTCTCGCACCAGATACAACGCGGCCAGGGCGCGGCCTTCGCTGAACTGCTCGTTCTGCGCCAACTGCGACAGCTCGCGCAGGTTGACCCGGTCCACCCGCATCGGCTCTGGCTCATCGCCTTCCAGGCGTTCTTCGTAGAGATCGGTGGCCAATACCACCTGGATTTTCTGGCTCATGTAACCAGGCGACAGCGAGAGTTCGGTGAGGTGTTCCAGTTGACGCGCGCCATAGCCGGCTTCCTCCTTGAGTTCGCGGTTTGCCGCCGCCAGCACGTCTTCTCCGGGCTCGATCAAGCCCTTGGGAAGGGACAACTCATATTCATCGGTACCGCCGCAGTACTCTTCCACCAACAACGCATGATCGGCATCGATCATCGCCACAATCATCACCGCCCCATAACCGGTACCACGCCCCACCAGGCGTTCGTAGGTGCGCTCAACGCCATTGGAAAAGCGCAATTGCACTTCCTCCACGCGGAACAAACGGCTACTGGCGACTATTTCTCGGGCGAGAACGGTGGGTTTCTGGCGCATAAGCGGCTCCTTGGCGTGATCGGGTTACTATACCGTGGCTTTTCCGATTGTCTGTGTCGGATATCTTTACTTACATGAGACCACCCCATGCCCTCTTTGCCCTGGCACGCCATCGACACCGTCTTGCTGGACATGGACGGCACCTTGCTCGACCTGCATTACGACAACCACTTCTGGATGGAGCACCTGCCCCAGCGCTATGCCGAGCTGCATGGGGTGAGCCGCGCCATGGCCGAAATGGAGTTGCAGCCTCTGTTCGAGCGTAACGCCGGACAGTTGCAATGGTATTGCCTGGATTTCTGGAGCACGGAGCTGAACATTCCGGTGCGTGAGCTCAAGCTGGAAACCGCCCACCTGATCGCCTTGCGCCCGGATGCGGACACTTTTCTGGCGGCGATCAAGCAGGCCGGCAAGCGCGTGATCCTGATCACCAATGCTCATCGTGATTCGTTGTCATTGAAGTTGGAACGCATTGAACTGGCGCCGTATTTCGAGCGTTTGATCAGTTCCCACGACTATGGCTTCGCCAAGGAAAACCCGCAGTTCTGGCACGCCCTGCACGCCGACATCGGCTTCGACCCGGCACGCAGCCTGTTCATCGACGACACCTTGCCGATCCTGCGCAGCGCCCGGGATTTCGGCGTGAGCCATTTGCTGGCAGTGAAGGAACCGGATAGCCGAAAAGGCCCCAAGGACACCGCAGAGTTTGCCGCCGTCGGAGACTACCGTGATCTGATTGCCGGCCTTTAACGCAATGAGGGAGGGGGTTGCCCCCCTCCCTCATCAGGCCCAGCCTGTTACTCAGGAATACGCAGCGTCTGCCCTGGGTAGATCTTGTCAGGATGTGACAACAATGGCTTGTTGGCCTCAAAGATCTTGTTGTACAGGTTGGCATTACCGTACACCGCCAGCGAGATCGCGCTGAGGGTGTCACCTTTTTTCACTACGACGAAACGGGCAGCCGCAACAGCTGGCCCGGATACAGTGATTTGATCATCCACACTGGCTACGCCGGCAATATTGCCTGCCGCCAGGATGATTTTTTCTTTCTCTTCCTGGCTGGCCACTTCACCGGTAATCGTGACCTTGTCACCGTCAACGGTGGCATGCACGTTCGGATTACCCAGCCCGACATCCTGGATATGCTTTTTCAGCTCGTCACTGGCGCTGGCATTACCGGGCGTCAGCAGATTGATCAGCTTTTCGCCTGCTTCCTTAACAAAACTGAGAATACTCATAGTGCGCTCTCCTTGGGATTTGGTTTCCAGATGCCCAAGACTAGACCAGTCCTACAGACTTGGGTTCCACGCCGACCAAAGACCCGTGATCGACGCCATCTATCAATAGATCAATACTGGCAATTAGACGCGACCCTTTGTCGCGCCTAGTCTAAGCCTAGATCAATCCGCTGGTAGCACTGCCGCAGAGTAGTACGCGCGGGTTTACAGCCCTGCGATGGAGACCCGCCATGAGCAATCATCACCAAGCCGACCAAACCCCTACCCCGCGCTACAAGCCCTATAAAGGCCCGGCCGGTGGCTGGGGCGCACTGATCAGCGTGGCGCAAGCCTGGCTGACCAGCGACAACGCGCTGAAAAACCTGCGCATGATGCTCAAGACCAACCAGAACGGCGGCTTTGACTGCCCAGGCTGCGCCTGGGGCGACTCGCCGGAAAGCGGCATGGTCAAGTTCTGCGAGAACGGCGCCAAGGCGGTTAACTGGGAAGCCACCAAACGCCGTGTCGACGCGGCTTTCTTTGCCAAGCACAGTGTCAGCGCGTTGCTGGAACAGAGTGACTATTGGCTGGAGTATCAAGGCCGCCTGACCGAGCCGATGCGCTATGACGCCGAGACGGACCGCTACAAGCCCATTAGTTGGGAAGCCGCCTTCGAGCTGATCGGCAAACACCTTAACGCACTGCCCAGCCCGGACATGGCCGAGTTCTACACCTCGGGCCGTGCCAGCAACGAAGCGGCCTACCTGTATCAGCTGTTCGTGCGCGCCTACGGCACCAACAACTTCCCGGATTGTTCGAACATGTGTCACGAGGCCAGCGGCGTGGCTTTGGCGCAGAGCGTCGGCGTGGGCAAAGGCACCGTGACCTTCGATGACTTCGAACATGCCGACGCGATTTTCGTCTGGGGCCAGAACCCCGGCACCAACCACCCGCGCATGCTTGAACCGCTGCGCGAAGCCGTCAAGCGTGGCGCTCAGGTGGTGTGCATCAACCCGCTCAAGGAGCGCGGCCTGGAGCGCTTCCAGCATCCGCAACATCCGCTGGAAATGCTGACCAACGGCGATAAGCCGACCAACACCGCCTATTTCCGCCCCGCACTGGGCGGCGACATGGCCATCCTTCGCGGCATGGCCAAGTTCCTGCTGCTGTGGGAGCGCCAGGCCCAGGCTGAAGGTAAGGAAGCCGTGTTCGATCACGATTTCCTCAACGCCCACACCGCCAACGTGCTCGATTACCTGGGCCAGATCGACGACACCTCCTGGGATGAAATCGTCAAGCAGTCCGGCCTGACCCTGGTGGAAATCGAGCAAGCGGCGCGAATGTACGCCACAGGCAAGAACGTGATCATGTGCTGGGCGATGGGCATCACCCAACACCGCCACTCGGTACCCACCATCCAGGAAATTGCCAACCTGATGCTGCTGCGCGGCAACATCGGTCGTCCAGGCGCCGGCCTGTGCCCGGTGCGTGGCCACAGTAACGTGCAGGGTGACCGCACCATGGGCATCAACGAACGCCCGCCGGTGGCCTTCCTTGATGCGCTGGAGCGCCGCTTCCAGTTCCAGGTGCCACGCACGAACGGTCACAACGTGGTCGAAGCGATCCACGCCATGCTCGAAGGCCGTTCCAAAGTGTTTATCGGCCTGGGCGGCAACTTCGCACAAGCCACGCCAGACAGCCTGCGTACCTTCCAGGCCCTGCGCAACTGCGACCTGACGGTGCAGATCAGCACCAAGCTCAACCGCAGCCACCTGATGCATGGCAAGGATGCGCTGATCCTGCCATGCCTGGGCCGTACCGATATCGACATCCAGGCCAACGGCCCGCAAGCGGTCACCGTGGAAGACTCGTTCAGCATGGTTCACGGCTCCAATGGCCAGCTGCAACCGTTGTCGAAGTTGATGAAATCCGAACCTGCGATCCTGGCCGGTATCGCCGCCGCTACCCTGGGCAGCAAGCCGGTGGATTGGAACTGGCTGGTGGCTGACTACGGACGCATTCGCGACCTGATCGCCGACACCATCCCGGGCTTCAAGGACTTCAACGAAAACATCAAGCATCCGGGCGGTTTCTACCTGGGCAACGCTGCCGGCGCGCGTCGCTGGAACACCCCTTCGGGGCGCGCCAACTTCCGTCCGAATATCCTGCCTGAAGACCTGATTCACGAGCGCACCCATGCGACCGGCCGCGTGCCGGACCTGATCATGCAGTCAATGCGTTCCCATGATCAGTACAACACCACTATTTACGGCCTGGATGACCGCTACCGTGGGGTGAAAGGCCAGCGTGACGTGCTCTTTGTCAACGAAGCCGACATCATCCGCCTGGGCTTCAAGCCCGGGCAGAAAGCCGACATCGTGTCGCTGTGGGAAGACGGGCGTGAGCGCCGTGTGAAGGGCTTCACCTTGCTCGCATTTGATATTCCGGCAGGGCAGGCAGCCGCTTACTACCCGGAAGTGAACCCGCTGGTGCCACTGGAAAGCACCGGGGATGGCAGCCATACACCGACATCGAAGTTCGTGGCTATTTGCCTGGAGGCGGCGAGTGACGACGGCCTGATCATGGCGCGCTCGGCGTAAATTCCAGGCACAAAAAAGGCCGCTTTTGCATAAAAGCGGCCTTTCCCAAGTAGCTAAAGACTCATAAAAAAGACTTAAGTTCCCCAGTAAAAACAGTAAGTTATAGAATTGTGTACAACTCGTGCTACTGGTCGGATTTCTATTGTCACAGTATCGATACAGCCCCAAGATCGCGCCGTCATCCTCTTGAGGTCTCCCTAATGAAGTTCTCCTCGATTCTCTTGTTGTCCCTTGGCCTGGTCAGTGGCGCAGCCATGGCCGGTGGCACCGCCGAAGCAGGCGTGGGCGGCGCATTGGGCGGGGTTCTAGGTTCAGTTGTTGGCCAGCAGCTAGGCGGCAACACCGGTTCGACCATCGGTGCGGCATTGGGCGGCGCGGGTGGCAGTGCGGTCGGCGCCGACAAACGCAGCCGTGGCGAAGCCGCCATTGGCGGCGCACTGGGCGCAGCAGGCGGCAACGTGGTTGGCCGCAGTGTCGGCGGCAGCACCGGTAGCCTGATCGGCGCAGCAGCCGGTGGCGGCGCAGGTGGCGCACTGGGCAACTACATGGGCAACAAGAGCGATGACGAAGACCGCCATTACCGTGGCCGTGACAACCGTCGCTACGACCGTGATGACCATCGCGGGCGCGGTCACGCTTATGGGCATCGCAAGAACAAGCATCACCACCGTTATGATGATTGATAAGGCCTGAAGCCTTCGTCCTGGGTGTAGGCGTGCGCGCCTACACCACCAAACGCTGCAACGCCTCGCGCAACATCGCCGGAATAGTGACCGGCTGGTTCGACCCTCGATCCACGAACACATGTACAAAACGCCCCGCCGCGCAGGCGTCCTCCTCGCCCGCCTTGAACACCGCCAATTCATACTGCACTGAGCTATTGCCCAACTTGCCCACCCGCAAGCCGACGTCAATGCGTTCGGGAAAGGCAACCGACGCGAAATAGTCGCACGCAGAACTCACCACAAATCCCACCACTTCACCGTCATGAATATCCAACCCTCCCTGTTCGATCAGGTAGGTATTCACCGTGGTGTCGAAGAAGCTGTAGTAGGTGACGTTGTTCACATGGCCGTACACATCGTTGTCGTGCCAACGCGTGATAATCGGTTGCAAGTGGGGGTAGTCGGCACGTGTTGGCACTGAATCAGGCATGGGCGGGTCTCGTGAAGTGAATTTACAGGTGTTTCAGATGGGCTTCGGCCCATTCGCGCACTTCGGCGTAAGGGTAATCCTCCAGCGCAGCAAACCCCGGGATACCCCGCGCCTTCAATGAATTGAACAAGGGCACGCTGATACCACCGAGAAACCGCGTCAACCGCTCGGAGCCGGGCAATTGGCCCGTCAATGCATGATGCCTGTGGATAAAATCCCCGCACAGCTCCATGAAATTTTTATCCACAAGGGGCGGTAAGCTTGGCGGTGGCGGAAGGTGCGCCACACGGCCGTGGCATACCGAACAGTGCCCGCAACGTTGAGGTGCGTTTTCGTCGCCAAAATATTCGGCCAGGCGCTGCCCCAGGCAGCGTTCGGTGGCGAACAGATCCAGCATGGCGTGAATCCGCGCCACCTCGGTAACCTCGTGCTGCTTGAAGCCTGTGTATAACTCGGCGCTCAAGGCCTGTGGATCAAAGTCGGTATCGAGCAGGCTGTAGACCTCGGTCATCTGCTTGCTTTCGAGTTCGATCAAGCCTTGCTCCTGAAAGTAATCCAGGGCTTTCACCACTCGATTGCGTTCGGCGTTGTGCTGCTGATACAGCGCGTCAAAATCCACCGTCGCCCAGGTTCGCGCACGCTTGCACACCTCGATGATCGCTGCGACGAACTGTTGTCGCTCCCCCGAAAACCTTGCCAGCAACGCCTCAGGTTCGACCAGGTATTTGAAACGGTATTCAGCATAGAACGCGTAGCGCGGCGCAATCACGCCCTTGAGTTCCAACTGCACCAGCAACGTCTTGAGCGGCAACTCGCGGATATTGCTGTGCTCAGACAATGACCTCAGCAAAAACTCCCATTGCCCCTCTGGCCGCGCCGCCTGCAATGCCTCCAGCACACGCAGAATGCCCTCTTGCTCGGGTGTATCACCATAAACGAAATTCTCCAGCACGTTGAGGCTGTCGCGATTAGCCAGTACCAGGCAGTCGGAGGCTTGAGCGTCGCGCCCGGCACGGCCGATTTCCTGACTGTAGTTCTCAATGGACTTGGGCAAGTCGAAGTGCACCACATTGCGGATATCACTTTTGTCGATGCCCATGCCAAACGCGATGGTGGCGACGATGCAATTGGAGCGTCCACCCATGAAGCGTTGCTGGATGCCCTCACGTTTATCGTGGGGCAAACCGGCATGGTAGGCCTGAGCCTGGATGCCATTGCGATTCAGGTGCTCGGCAATCTGCTCGGCGGTCTTCTGCAGGGTGACATAGACGATGCTCGGCTGGTTGGCGCGCTCGCTCATCCACTCGACCAAACGCCGACGCTTGTCGGGGCCGCTTACCGGCTCCACCAGCAAATTGAGGTTGGGCCGGTAGAAACCAGTGGTCACCACATCCTGCGGTGCAATGCTGAACTTGGCCTGCATGTCGGCAATCACCTTGGGCGTGGCCGTGGCCGTCAGCAGCAGCGCCTGTGGGATATTGAACTGCCGTTGGTAGTCTGGAAGCTTCAAATAGTCCGGGCGGAAGTTATGGCCCCACTCCGAAATACAGTGCGCCTCGTCCACCACCAGCAGAGAGATCTGCACGCTTTGCAGGAAATTACGAAAACGCTCGTTCTTCAAGCGCTCCACGGAAATCATCAGGATTTTCAGCTCGCCCGAGCGAGCACGGGCCATTACCTCATTGGCCTCATCGCGGCTCTGGGCCGAGTCGATACTGCCGGCTGAAATCCCGTGACGCTGCAGAAAGCCCAATTGATCCTGCATCAACGCCAACAACGGCGACACCACCAACGTCAGATGCGGAAGCAGCACGGCCGATAGCTGGTAACACAAGGACTTGCCCGACCCTGTAGGGAAGATCGCGGCTGCCGAACGGGCGGCCAGCACGGCCCTGACCGTTTGTTCCTGGCCCGGGCGGAACTGTGGATAACCGAAGACCTGTTGGAGGGTGTCGTGCATAGGCTGTCACTCCATTGACTGCTGAGATGGCTGGAAAACATAGCCTGTGAATCTCAGCGAATCGAGAAAGGTCGCAAGTAAAAAGAGACAGGATGATACATGGGGTCAGGGATGGCCCAGGGCCGAAGGGGGAATAATCCGAGGTGCCGGCAGGAAAGATACAGATCCAAATGTGGGAGGGAGCAAACCCCACCCCACATTCTTAGTTCTACAGCAGGGGCTGAATCAGCGGTTCTGTACCCGCTCGATCGCCGTGTCATACACCGGGTTGGCCTTCTGCTCCTTGGCTAACTGGTAGTGACGCAAGGCGTCCGGGAACTGCCCCGCAGCTTCGTAGATGCGCGCAATGTTGTAGTAGGCCCCTGCACGCACGGTTGCAGCATTCGCACCGGTAGCCAGGGCGATAGCCTTGCGGTTGGCCCAGATCGACTCGGCGGTGTTACCGGCCTTCTGATACGCCAGGCCCAGGTTGCCATAGGCTTTACCGAAGCCGTTATCCAACTCGATGGCTTGACGGAACAGCTCGATGGCCTGGTCCAGATTACCTGCCTGGTAGGCTGCTTCACCCTGCACGTTCAGACGCTTCGCATCGGTTTGTGCGGAAGAGCTGACGGCCACCGCGGTCACTGCAACGCTGTCATCCAGCAACGCTTTGACTTCGTTGAGGACGTTCGGAGCATCGACTTGCACACCACTGAAATTGTTGATGTCCTGGAAATCACCGCTACCGGTCATGCGGAACACCGTCCACAAGTTACCGCTACGGTTCTTCGGCACGTAGTAGGTGCGTACCAGGGATTGGCCCATGTATACGAACACCTTGGCCTCACTGTTGGACAGCTGGCGAGAGCCTGGATTGCCGCTATTGGTGAAGTCATGCACAGCGTAGACATAACTTTCGCCGTAGTGCTTTTTCTGCAGGGTGATGGTTTCCGGGCCGTAGCTGTCGGTGTCATCCACATCCAGTTCGGCGTCGGTGCCTTTCTGGTTGCCGAAGAAGATATTGTTACCAGGGAAGATCATGTGAGAGTCGAGGTCTTCCGGGGTTTTGCCCCAGGTCAGCACGACCCGCAGGCCGTCGAGGTTTTCCATGACCGGGCTGATGGCGTAGGTCATCCCTGCGCAAGGACACTTCACCACCAGATTCGAGTAGCCGGCTTTTTTGATGATCAGCAGGTTGGACGCATCGTCGGCCGCTTCGCTGGTCAGTGTCACCTGGCCCTGGGCGTTGGTACGACCCACGACGTTTTGCGCACCATTACGCTGCAACAGCACTTCGGCATCGGCAATCTTCTGGTCCTTGACCACCGCACTCAGCACCTCAATCGGCAATTGCTCGGCTTGAATTGAAAACGCCACCGCACACAATGACATCGCCGAGGCGACACGAAGCAAACCCATGCTTAACTCCCTTTAAGTGGTGGGCGGAATCGCCCTACGAGATTTTGCGGTGAAACATACGCTGAATTCAGACTGCTTGCGTTTTTTTTATACAGAATGTGACGTGGTTTTTATCCCGCCTGCTCGCTGATGTATCGCAGTGCTATGGCGGCTGTGTAGGGGACGTCTTCGGACGTGTCGGAGTGCTGTTTCCGGCTGGCCAACCCGCTCACAGTCCGCCGCCCATCAACGCATTTGCGCAGCCACGGATCTGCTGGAAGCTGCGCAACACGTTCAACTGCAACCCGCACAACCGCAAATCTAAGCGACACCCTGTGTAGGAGCGAGCTCGATCGCGAAAATCGTCAACGATGACGCGGTAAACCAGAAGGCGCGCGGCCTCCTTTGGTTTTTCGCGGGCAAGCTCGCTCCACAAAGACCAGTGTTGCCTGTTGAAGCACTGCCAAGCCTTCATGCGATGTGCAATGCCCTGGATATTTCGTCTTCCCGAGGTTGCCATTGTCTTCAGCGATTTCCTCTGTTTCTATTCTTGCCAGGCTCATAGAGCCTGTCCTCACCCACTTCTGCGTGCCCCTACCAATGAACCTCGCCCCCAACTTCCCCGAAGACGTCGTTATGCAGCATCTCCTGCAACTGCTGCACGAAGAAATCGGCCTGCCGGAACACAAGACCCTTCGCCTGGAAACCTCGATCAACCTCGACCTGGGTTGCGACGGTGGAGAAGCCAAACTACTGATGGAAGCACTGGAACAGGAATTCGCGCTCGACCTGGGCGACTTCGACACTTATCGTTACTTCAACCCACCGGTGTTTGATGTGTTTCTCAAACGTCGAGCCAAGGGACGAGGTGACAAAGTGCCGCTGACGATCGGTATGCTGTACCTGGCTATCAAGACCCAAAGCTGGGACACGCAGACGCTGGAAAACCTGAGCTGAAACACAAGGACCTTACATGGACGTAATAATGGGCCTGCTGGCAGCTCTGCTCTGGGGCGGCACGGATTTTCTCGTGGGTCTCAACGCCCGAGCCGTGGGCGTTAAACGCGCCGTCTATTTCGGCCAAGCACTGGGTTTCCTGATCATGACGCTGTTTTTGGTCATTCTCCCCAGCCTCTTGTTCAAATCCCTGGATGCCCCGCTGAGCGTCTGGCTCCTGGGCATCGCCGCCGCCCTGCTCACTGTCTCCGGGGCCCTTGCGCTGTCCAAGGCCTTCGCCCTCGGCAAAGCGGCCATCGTCGCGCCGCTGGTGACGTCCTACGGCGTGGTGACCACCTTGCTGTCTTGGGCCAGCGGTGAGCACATCAGCCTGACGCAACTGAGCTGCATCGCCTTGTGCGTGGTCGGCGTGATGCTCTCCAGCATCCACAAGGACAACGACCTCCCCCACAACAACCCACGCCTTTCCATCGCCTACGCCATGCTCGCCGCGTTGCTGTATGGCACCAGTTTCTGGCTGCAAGGCCGCTACACACTGCCGGTGCTGGGGCCAATCATTATGCTGTGGCTCGGCTACCTGGTGGGTCTGTGCGTGCTGGTGGTTATGGTGCTTAACATCAAGGACGGTTTGAAAATCCCGCCGCTAAAAAACTGCGCGGCATTGACCGGGGCGAGTTTGATGAACCTGGGCGGTTTCTCGGCGTTTTCGTGGGGAGCGATGGCGGGGTCGGTGTCAGTAGTGACGGTGATCAGTACTTTGTCGGGCGGGATTGCAGCGATTCTGGGGTTTGTGTTCTTCAAGGAACGGCTGTCGGCGGTGCAGGTGTCAGGGGTTGCGTTAGTGCTGGTCGGGGCGATTATCTTGCACCTATAGATCCAGGCAGCAAGAGATTGAAGGTCTCTGATCGAAGAAGCCCCAAAACTTCAAAAATAAAAAAGCCGCCCACTAGGGGCGGCTTTTTTACAACGTTCGAACCTTACAACTTGGGACCCGCGGCCTTGATCGCATCGCTCACTTCAAACTTCTTGAAGTTCTCGATGAACAGGCCGGCCAGTGCCTTCGCCGCTTCGTCGTATGCAGCTTTGTCGGCCCAGGTGTTACGTGGGTTCAACAGGCCGGTTTCAACGCCCGGTACGGCCAATGGCACGTCGAGGTTGATGGTGTCGAGGTGCTCGGTTTGCGCACCAATCAACGCGCCGCTCTGGATCGCTGCAATCACACCGCGAGTGGTTGGGATGTTGAAGCGCTTGCCGACGCCATAACCACCACCAGTCCAGCCGGTGTTGACCAGGTAGACCTTGGAGCCGAAGCCACGGATGCGCTTGATCAGCAGTTCTGCGTATTCACCGGCCGGGCGTGGGAAGAACGGCGCGCCGAAGCAGGTGGAGAAGGTCGACTTGATGCCGCTGCCGGAACCCATTTCGGTCGAGCCCACCAGAGCGGTGTAGCCGGACAGGAAGTGGTAGGCCGCTTGCTCTTCGCTGAGGATAGACACTGGCGGCAACACGCCGGTCAGGTCGCAGGTCAGGAAGATCACAGCGTTTGGCTCGCCGCCCAGGTTCTTCTCGGAACGCTTGGCCACGTGCTCCAGCGGGTAGGCGGCGCGGCTGTTCTGGGTCAGGCTGACATCGGCATAGTCGGCGTGCTTGGCGTCGTCGATCACGACGTTTTCGAGCACGGCACCGTGCTTGATGGCTTTCCAGATTACCGGCTCGTTCTTCTCGGACAAGTCGATGCACTTGGCGTAGCAACCGCCTTCGATGTTGAACACCACGCCTTCGCCCCAACCGTGTTCGTCGTCACCGATCAGGTAACGGCTTTCGTCGGCGGACAGGGTGGTTTTACCGGTGCCCGACAGACCGAAGAACAGGGTCACGTCACCGGCTTCGCCGATGTTGGCGGCGCAGTGCATCGGCAGTACGTCGGCGGCCGGCAGCAGGAAGTTCTGCACCGAGAACATGGCTTTCTTCATTTCACCGGCGTAACGCATGCCGGCGATCAGCACTTTTTTCTGTGCGAAGTTAAGGATCACGCAACCGTCGGAGTTGGTGCCGTCACGCTCTGGCACGCACTCGAAGTTGGCTACGTTAAGCACCTGCCACTCTTCACGACCGGCCGGGTTGTACTGGGCCGGGTTGATGAACAGGCAACGACCGAACAGGTTCTGCCAGGCAGTCTGGGTGGTCATTTTCACGGGCAGGTAGTGATCGTGCGCAGCACCGACGTGAACGTGGGAAACGAAATGCTCTTGCGCATTGTTGAAGGCTTCGACACGCGCCCACAGGGCGTCGAACTTGTCGGCCGGGAACTTGCGGTTGATCGGGCCCCAGGCGATGGCGTCCTGGGTGGAAGGCTCTTCAACGATGAAACGATCGACTGGCGAACGGCCGGTACGGTGACCGGTTTCTACGACCAGCGCGCCAGTATCGGCAAGCACGCCTTCACCGCGCTGCAGGGCTTCTTTGACCAGATCATCAACACTCAGATCGGTGTATACAGCGTTATTGGCTTGCGTCATGAGGTTCCCCGTCGGCCTGTAGCCGAGTGCTCCAAACGTTTTGTAGTAGAAAGTTGCGCACTACTACCGCGAAAAAAGTGGGCCGGATTATGCCAGAAAAGCCCAAAAAGAGTAGGGCCCTCCCGTCAGAACTGCGCTAATCCGGCGTTTGTCAGGTGATTTACCTGTGCTTAAACGTTTTAGTGGCGGGTGTCGGAAGGGGTGTCGATGCCTGCGCCGGCGAATAACTGGACTACATCAGCGGCATCGAACAGGTAGCGCTGGTTGCAGAACTGGCAGTCGATTTCAATATGGCCGCCGTGTTCCACCACCAGATTCTGTGCATCTTCAAGGCCCAGGCTGACCAGAGCATTGGCCGAGCGCTCGCGCGAGCAACTGCAATGGAAGCGCAGGCTTTGGGCATCGAACAGCCGCACAGCTTCTTCGTGATAAAGGCGGTGCAAGATGGTTTCATTGTCCAGCGCCAGCAACTCCTCGGTGGTCAGGGTGCCGGCCAGTGCGGTGAGGTTGCGCCAGCTTTCGGCACGCTCGTCGTCGTCCTTGATGCGATCGGCCGGCAGTTGTTGCAGCAACAGGCCACGGGCACGCTTGCCGTCGGCTTTAAGCCAGAAACGCGTACCGACTTGCTGGGACATCACGAAGTAGTTGGTGAAGCAGTCCGACAGGGTTTCGCCATCGAGGTCGACAATCCCCTGATAGCGCTGGCCCTCGGTCGGGTCAACGGTGAGCGCCAGTACACCATTGGGCATCAGGTCGGCCAGGCACGCGTCCGCGGCAATCCGGTCAGCGTCGTAGCGGGCCAGGCCACGGATGTCGCGCTCGCTGGAGCACTCGATCATCAGCAGCGGAATCGGCCCTTCGGAACGCGCTTGCAGGATCAGCAAACCGTCGAATTTCATCGTACCCACCAGCAGCGCCGCCGCCGCCATCAGCTCGCCGAGCAGTTGCGCGACCGGCTCCGGATAGGGGTGCTTGGCGAGGACTTCGGCATAGCTGCGCTCCAACGAGACCAGTTCGCCGCGGGCGTCGGTCTCGTCGAAGATAAAGCGTTGGGTGAAGTCGGTATCCGGTAGATCAGTCATAGGTCTGGGTATCTGAGTTGAATAATATTGACGCGAAGATGACGCAGTTTATGAACAATCCGGGTTTGTTCCAAGCCAAGTGAAGCCCCAAGCGATTACCGGCGACTTTATTCGTCACCGCCACTGCCACGGAACTTGAACAGATCGCGGCGTTGCTTCTTGCTCGGTTTCCCATCGGTACTGACCCCCAGAGCCCCCGCCTTGCGCATGGCTGCTGCATGCTCACGCTTGGCGATACTCGCATCAGTCTCGGCATACAGCGTCTGAGCCTCGGGCGCGCCACGTCGTACAATCGACAGAGCCTGAACCACAATGGCCTTTTCATCAAAGCCGGTACGAATCTGGAACTCATCCCCTACGCGCGGTTCCTTGCCCGGTTTGCAGCGCTCGCCCCGGTGATGCACCTTGCCACTCTCGATGGCTGCCTTGGCCAAGGCACGGGTCTTGTAAAAACGTGCGGCCCATAGCCACTTGTCCAAACGGACTTTTTCGTCCTCTTCCTGCTTCTGAGCCACTTGAATTCCTCTCGCTGAAAAATGTCGCAACTTAACCGTTGAACCCCTTCGACGCATAAACCCCAAGGCTCACCTAAGATACGCCAGGTAGCACCCTGTTTTCGCGAGGATACGCCGTGACCGACTTCCCCGTTTCACTCACCTCGCCTGGCCAACGCTGCGTGGGCTGCCAGCAAAGCGAGCCGCTGGGTTTCGACTTCGCTTTCGCCTACCAGCCTATCGTAGACCTTCGCGATCATTCCATTTTCGCCAACGAGGCCCTGGTACGGGGGGTCAATGGCGAAGGGGCGCTATCGATACTGGCGCAAGTCAACGAGAGCAACCGTTACCGCTTCGACCAGCGTTGCCGCACCCAGGCGATCGCCGGCGCAGCGGCATTGGGGATGCAAACCCACCTGTCCATCAACTTCATGCCCAATGCCGTCTATCGGCCAGAGCTGTGTATCCGCAGCACTCTAGAGGCGGCTCGGGCACATAACTTCCCGCTCGACCAGCTGATTTTCGAGACACTTGAAAACGAGCATGTAGATAACTATCGCCATTTGACGAATATTCTGCGTGAATATCGCGAATTCGGTTTCAAGACCGCCATCGACGATTTCGGCGCGGGCTATTCGGGGCTGAATCTGCTGGCCGATTTCCAACCTGACTTGATCAAACTCGACATGGCGCTGATCCGCGATGTCGATCAGGATCGTGTCCGTCAGGTGATCGTCCAGGGGATTGTCACAATTTGTGAGCAGTTGGGCGTTACCGTCATCGCCGAAGGCATTGAAAGTGCCGGCGAGCGCGACTTCCTGTCCGACTGCGGAATATTTCTGATGCAAGGCTTCTGGTTCGCCAAGCCTGCATTCAAAGCCCTGGCCGAGGTTTCCCCTCACGCCTGGGCGAATTGACCGGTTACCTATATTGAAGACATTTGACCATTTGACCGTTGTGGGTCTGCGCGAGTGGGTGGCCCTCCCTGATTTGGGGGTGGCGGGCCTGCGCGCGAAGATCGACACCGGCGCCAGCACCTCAAGCCTGCATGCCACCGATATAGAGCCCTTTGAGCGTGACGGTGAAAAGTGGGTTCGCTTTACCGCGCACCTGGGCAGCGTTGTCCAACTGCGTCACCGCCGTTGTGAAGCGCCCCTGGTGACGATGAAAACCATCAAGAGCTCCAACGGGCATGCGCAGGTGCGATACGTGATCAGCACTACGTTGGCGCTGGGTGACCGGGTATGGCGGGTGGAGTTCACCCTGGCCTGCCGCAAGGCCATGCGTTATCGCCTGTTGCTCGGTTCCAAGGCGTTGATTGACGGCCAGTTGGTGGTCAATCCCGGCGTCAAGTACGTTCAAGACAAGCCGGTGTTCCCGGTCTCAACTATTTCTGCCCCAGGTGCTGCATGAAGATCGCTGTGCTGTCGCGAAACCCGCGTCTGTATTCCACCCGCCGCCTGGTTGAGGCCGGTACCGAACGTGGCCACGAAATGGTGGTGATCGACACGTTGCGGGCCTACATGAACATTGCCAGCCACAAGCCCCAGATCCATTACCGGGGCAAGCCACTGGAGGGTTTTGATGCGGTGATCCCGCGCATCGGTGCCTCGGTCACTTTCTACGGCTGCGCGGTGTTGCGTCAGTTCGAAATGATGGGGGTATTCCCCCTCAATGAATCGGTAGCCATCGCACGCTCGCGGGACAAGCTGCGCTCGCTGCAACTGCTCTCGCGTCGCGGGATCGGCCTGCCGGTTACCGGCTTTGCCCACTCACCGGATGACATCCCTGACCTTATCGACATGGTCAACGGCGCGCCGCTGGTGATCAAGGTGCTGGAAGGCACCCAGGGCATTGGCGTGGTGCTGTGTGAAACGGCAACGGCCGCTGAATCGGTGATCGAGGCATTCATGGGCCTCAAACAGAACATCATGGTGCAGGAATACATCAAGGAAGCCGGTGGCGCGGATATCCGCTGCTTCGTAGTGGGCGACAAAGTGATTGCGGCGATGAAGCGCCAGGCCAAACCAGGGGAGTTCCGCTCCAACCTGCACCGTGGCGGCAGCGCCAGCCTGATCAAGATCACCCCGGAAGAACGCATGACCGCGCTGCGCGCCGCCAAAGTGATGGGGTTGAGCGTGGCGGGTGTGGATATCCTGCGCTCCAACCATGGCCCCCTGGTGATGGAGGTGAACTCGTCACCGGGCCTGGAAGGCATCGAGACCACCACGGGCAAGGATGTGGCGGGGATCATCATTCAGCATCTAGAGAAGAATGGCGGCCCGAATATGACCCGAACCAAAGGCAAGGGCTAATGAAGCAGCTGCAAGCTGCAAGAGAAGGCAGGCTGCTTCTTCTTGTGGCTTGTAGCTAATAGCTTGCAGCTGCTCCTATACCTATACCGCATCTCTAGGCAGCATCAAGCCAAGCGGCAGGCGCACACGAGCCTCCAGGCCACCTTCCTCACGATTACGCAGCTCAACATTGCCTCCGTGCATCGAGGCAATCCGCCGCACAATCGCCAACCCCAGGCCTGTGCCTTTGCCCCCACGGGCACGATCGCCACGGGTGAAGGGGTTGAAGATACCTTCCAGTTCCGCCGGGTCGATCCCCGTACCTCGGTCCATCACACTCAGCACGACATAGGGTGCGGCGCTGTCGCCGGACACGTAGGCCGCCACTTCCACATCTGAACCGGCATGATGCAAGGCGTTACCGATGAGGTTGTTCAGCAGACGCTTCATCGACACCCGACGCAGCGCAAACGGTTGGATCGGCTCCAGACGCATGCGCACCTGCTCACCGTTCTGGTTATAGGGGGCCACGACTTCACGCACCAGGTCCGTGAGGTCGACTTCTTCAACCACTTCATCGCGGCCATCACGGATAAACGCCAGGAACTGATCGAGAATCGCGTCCATGTCCTCGATGTCGCGGACCATGTCATCCGTCAGATCGTTGTGACTGCCCATCAATTCCAGGGACAACCGCAAGCGCGTCAATGGCGTGCGCAAGTCATGGGATACGCCCGCCAGCATCAGCTCGCGCTCGCGACCCGCCTGCTCGACATCCTCCGCCATCTGGTTGAACGCGCTGTACACCTCAGTCATCTCACTGGGCGTATCACTGACCGGCAGGCGCACGCTACGCCCCTGCCCCAGTTGGCGGGCTGCGAACACCAGGCGTTTCAGGGGCTGGTTGAGCTGGCGCACGAAAATCCAGGCGGATGCGGTAGAAAGCAAACCAATGGCCAGGAACCATCCCAACACGTTCCAGATCTTCTGCCCCCGCAGCGGATGCGGGTACAGCGGTACTTTCAGCCAATCCTGGCCCAGGCTGGGCGCCCTCACCCATAGCGCAGGCGACACATGCATGCGCAGCCGCACCTCGGTGTCGTCCCCCAGCTCGGCCTGCATCTGTCGCTGGTAGATCTCGCTGTAGGGCCAATGCTGTTCGCCCTCCGGCACACCCGCACCCGCCACGCGAACCAGCGTCGCGGCCTTGGCGATCTTCTCGCGGTTCTCCGGGTCGGCAGCCCAATAGGCGCGCAGGGTCAGGGCGACGCCGTGACTGTATTGCCGATCAACCAGCACGTCTTCGTTCATCAGCAGATAAACCAGCGTGAGGGCCTTGGAAAACAGAACGACGATCAGCACCAGCCAGAGCGTGCGGGAAAAGAAACTTTGCGGGAACCACAGCGGGGTTTTCATAGAGGACAGCTAGATACCTTGCAGGAACGAGGGGCGCTCGCAGAATTGCAGACGCCGGGCATCCCGTTGACTCTCATGGAGCCAAACACCGAAATACCCGCCCCTGCAAATCATGGATCAACTGGTTTTATTGCCATCCGGCACGAATACATAACCCACGCCCCACACCGTCTGGATATACCGCGGCTTGGAAGGATCAGGCTCGATCATCCGGCGCAGACGGGAAATCTGCACGTCGATGGAACGCTCCAGGGCATCCCACTCCCGGCCACGGGCCAGGTTCATCAGCTTGTCGCGGGTCAATGGCTGGCGCGCGTTCATCACCAACGCCTTGAGGACCGCGAATTCGCCGGTGGTCAGCATGTGCACTTCATCGCCACGCTTGAGTTCACGGGTGGCCAGCGACAATTCGTAGTCGCCAAAAGTGACGCTTTCGTCTTCGCTGCCTGGCGCGCCCGGTACCGGCGGAGCCTGGCGACGCAATACCGCCTTGACCCGGGCCATCAATTCGTCCGGGTTGAATGGCTTGGCCAGGTAATCATCAGCGCCAAGCTCAAGGCCCTTGATGCGGCTCAGCTCATCGCCCTTGGCGGTCAGCATGATGATTGGAATCTGGTTGTTCGCACCGCGCAGGCGCTTGCACGCGGTCAGGCCGTCTTCGCCGGGCAGCATCAGGTCGAGTACGACCAGGTTGAACACTTCGCGCCCCAACAGGCGATCCATCTGCTCGGTGTTCGGCACCGCGCGGGCACGGTAGCCCTTGGAGTTGAAGAAGCGCTCCAGCAGGCTGCTCAGCCCTGGATCGTCGTCAACGATGAGAATTTTTTCGCCTTCAGCAGTTTGTACAGTGCTGCTCATTGGATGCTCCTCTTATCTCGGCGCGCATTATGGCTTAGGTGCCGTTATACGCACCGTGTGCATTGTTAGCAGATTTTTCCTCTGCCGCCAGCGAACCCGCGTGCGGCGACCAGCGGCGCAGTACCACCCAAGGTCGGAACGCTGGTTATAATGCGGCGCCTTCGTGCAGGGCAACGTCAGATCGTTACCGTTTACTGCCGGGCTTTTTTTCACCCGCTTGTCGTGATTTTTTCAATTTCGAGGGTCAATAGGCTGCCTCTTGACCCAGGCAGCGGCGCCAGACGGGCCGCTCAACCAGCCTTGCAAGCCTTGTTTTCCGGGCCTGCAAGCTGCTTTCAAGAATTTCAGGTGGTTTTATGGACAGCATCAACAGCCGCATCGCCGAGGAACTCGGTGTACGCCCACAGCAGGTCGAAGCGGCCGTCGCTCTACTGGATGAAGGCTCCACGGTGCCCTTCATCGCCCGTTACCGAAAAGAAGTGACCGGCAGCCTCGACGACACCCAACTACGCCACCTGGAAGAGCGCTTGCGCTACCTGCGAGAACTCGACGAACGGCGCATCAGCATCCTCGCCAGCATCGAGGAACAGGGCAAGCTGACCCCACAACTGGAACGCGACATCAAGCTCGCCGACACCAAGACCCGCCTCGAAGACCTCTACCTGCCATACAAGCAAAAGCGCCGTACCAAGGGCCAGATCGCCCTGGAAGCCGGCCTGGGTGAGTTGGCCGACAGCCTGTTCAACGACCCATCGCTGACCCCGGACACCGAAGCGGCCCGCTTCGTCAATGCCGACAAAGGCGTCGCTGACGTCAAGGCCGCCCTCGAAGGCGCCAAATACATCCTGATGGAGCGCTTCGCCGAAGACGCCAGCCTGCTGGAAAAACTGCGCACCTTCCTCAAGCAGGAAGCCACGCTCAGCGCCCGCGTCATCGCCGGCAAAGAGGAAGAAGGCGCCAAGTTCCGCGACTACTTCGAACACGACGAACCGCTCAAAAGCATGCCGTCCCACCGTGCGCTCGCCATTTTCCGTGGCCGCAACGAAGGCATTCTCAGCTCCTCACTGAAAGTCGGTGACGAACTGCCGGGCACCATGCACCCGTGCGAAGGCATGATCGGCCAGCAATTCGGCATCCAGAATCAGAATCGTCCTGCGGACAAATGGCTCGGTGAAGTCGTGCGCTGGACCTGGAAGGTCAAGCTCTACACCCACCTGGAAACCGATCTGCTGGGCGAGCTGCGCGACGGCGCTGAAACCGAGGCGATCAACGTGTTCGCCCACAACCTGCACGACCTGTTGCTGGCCGCCCCGGCAGGCCCGCGCGCGACCCTGGGCCTGGACCCGGGCCTGCGCACCGGTTGCAAGGTCGCCGTGGTCGATGCTACCGGCAAGCTGCTCGACCACGCCACCGTGTACCCCCACGTACCGCACAACAAGTGGGACCAGACCCTGGCGATCCTGGCCGCCCTGTGCGCCAAGCACTCAGTGGACCTGATCGCCATCGGCAACGGCACCGCCAGCCGCGAAACCGACAAGCTGGCTGCCGAACTGATCAAAAAATACCCAGCCATGAAGATGACCAAAGTCATGGTCTCCGAGGCCGGTGCTTCGGTGTACTCGGCGTCGGAATTGGCATCCAAGGAATTCCCGGACCTCGACGTGTCGATCCGTGGCGCGGTGTCCATCGCCCGTCGCTTGCAGGACCCGCTGGCCGAACTGGTGAAGATCGACCCTAAATCCATTGGCGTCGGCCAGTACCAGCACGACGTGTCGCAGCTGAAACTGGCACGTGGCCTGGACGCGGTGGTAGAAGACTGTGTGAACGCCGTGGGCGTGGACGTAAACACCGCATCCGTAGCGTTGCTGGCGCGTATTTCCGGCCTCAACGCCACCCTGGCCCAGAACATCGTCACCCACCGCGATGAAAACGGTGCCTTCAAAACCCGCGCCGCGTTGAAAAAAGTCGCACGCCTGGGTGAAAAAACTTTCGAACAGGCCGCCGGCTTCCTGCGCGTGATGAACGGTGATAACCCGCTGGACGCGTCCGCAGTCCACCCGGAAGCCTACCCGCTGGTACAGCGCATCGCCGCCGAGACCGACCGCGACATCCGCTCGCTGATCGGCGACGCCGCTTTCCTCAAGCGCCTGGACCCGAAGAAGTACACCGATGAAACCTTCGGCGTGCCTACCATCACCGACATCCTGCAAGAACTGGAAAAACCTGGCCGCGACCCACGCCCCGAGTTCAAGACCGCTGAATTCCAGGAGGGCGTCGAAGACCTCAAGGACCTGCAGCCGGGCATGATCCTCGAAGGCGTAGTCACCAACGTGACCAATTTCGGTGCCTTTGTGGATATCGGCGTGCATCAGGACGGTTTGGTGCATATTTCCGCGCTTTCGGAGAAGTTCATCAAAGACCCACGCGAAGCGGTTAAAGCCGGTGACGTGGTCAAGGTCAAGGTCATGGAGGTCGACATCCCACGCAAGCGCGTCGGCCTGTCGATGCGCATGAGCGACACCCCAGGCGAGAAAATCGACGGCGCCCGTGGTGCCCGCCCGGGCTCGGCACCGCGCCAGTCGCAAAACAACGCGCCACGCAAGGAAACCGCGAATGCCGCACCGAGCAACAATGCCATGGCCTCACTGTTCGCCAATGCCAAACAGTTGAAGAAACGCTGATGGAAATCCCGGCCGGCTTGACCCAAAGCGCGTTCAGCGAGCTGATCGGCTGCCGCCTGCAACGCCTGGACGAGGGCGTTGCCGAGGTGGCCCTGACCCTGGAGCCGCAACTGCGCAACCGCGCGGGCAAGCTCCATGGCGGGGCGATTTTCAGCCTGGTGGACATTACGATGGGGCTGGCCTGCTCCAGCTCCCATGGGTTTGACCAGCAGAGCGCGACCATCGAGTGCAAGATCAACTACATCCGTGCCGTGTCTGACGGTGACGTGCTGTGTACCGCCCGGGTGCTCCACGCGGGTCGACGCACATTGGTGGTCGAAGCCGATGTGTATCAGGACGAACGATTAGTCGCAAAAGCACAAGGCACGTTCGCTGCCCTATAGCTCCCCACCCTCGATTTGAGTTAATTTCGGCGCTGCGATAACAGCGTCGGAATTTTCTTGCTGCGCTATAGCCCAATTCATGGAGTGAAGTCGGCTTTTACTGATCGGGTCATATCGACTCTAAACCAGGCGATCACGCCAGTTTTAACTTCACCCTTGTAGACCGTCCTGCCTACCCCCATATTGGGGCGACTGACGCGTGAAGGAATCCAACTTGAGCGAACTTCTCAACCGCCGCCTGGCCTTGCTCGGCAAGCGCGAACACCTCTCCCTGCTAGAGCAGTGCTTGCACGGCATCGAGCGCGAATGCCTACGTGTCACAGCTGAAGGTCGCCTGGCGCAAACACCGCACCCTGAAGCCCTGGGCGCCGCGTTGACCCACGAACAGATCACCACCGACTACTCGGAGTCGCTGCTGGAGTTCATTACTCCCGCCCTGCCCGACCCGGCCGACACCCTGAGCAGCCTCGACAAGATCCACAGGTTTGCCTACACCAAGCTCGGCAGCGAATACCTGTGGAGCCCCTCGATGCCGTGCCCGTTGCCGGCCGAGGAAGACATTCCGATTGCCTACTACGGCACCTCCAATATCGGACAGCTCAAGTACGTGTACCGCAAGGGCCTGGCCCTGCGTTACGGCAAGACCATGCAATGCATTGCCGGCATCCACTACAACTTTTCCCTGCCGGAAGCGTTGTGGCCGTTGCTCAAGGAGACCGAAGGTTTCGTCGGCACCGACCGTGACTACCAGTCCGATGCCTACATCGCGCTGATCCGCAACTTCCGCCGCTACAGTTGGCTGCTGATGTACCTGTTCGGTGCCTCGCCGGCCCTCGACGCCGGTTTCCTGCGCGGTCGCTCGCACCAGTTGGAAGTGCTGGACGCCGACACCCTGTACCTGCCTTACGCCACCAGCCTGCGCATGAGCGACCTGGGTTACCAGAGCAACGCCCAGGCCGGCCTCACGCCGTGCTACAACGACCTGGCCAGCTACACCGATAGCCTGCGCACGGCGGTGGCGACGCCCTACCCGCCGTATGTCGAAGTCGGCACGCATAAGGACGGTGAGTGGGTTCAGCTCAACACCAACATCCTGCAGATCGAAAACGAGTACTACTCCAACATTCGCCCCAAGCGGGTGACCTACACCGGTGAGCGGCCGATCCAGGCGCTGATGGCCCGTGGCATCCAGTACATCGAAGTGCGCTGCCTGGACATCAACCCGTTCCTGCCGATGGGTATCGACCTGCCGGAGTCGCGTTTCCTCGACGCCTTCCTGCTGTACTGCGCCCTGAACGACAGCCCGCTGTTCGCTAACAACGCCTGCGGCAACGCCACGTCCAACTTCCTCAGTGTGGTCAAGGAAGGTCGCCGCCCTGGCCTGCAGTTGCAACGCGACGGGGCGGCGGTGGACATGAAGCAATGGGCCACCGAATTGCTGGAAAAGATCGCACCGTTGGCCGCGCTGCTGGATGAGAGCCACGGCATCACCGAGCACAGCCAGGCGCTGGACGCCCAGTTGGCGAAGGTCAAGGATTCGTCCCTGACGCCGTCGGCCCAAGTGTTGGCGGCAATGGCCGAACGTAAAGAGAGTTTTGCGCAGTTCTCCCTGCACCAGAGCCAACTGCACGCTGAACACTTCCGCAAAGAACCGCTGCCGGCGCAAGAACAGGCGCGCTTTGAGGAGCTGGCACGCACGTCGCTGGCACAGCAAGCGGAGCTGGAACAGAACGAAGTGGGCGACTTCGATGTGTTTGTTGGCTCGTACCAAGCCAGCATCCTGGCCATCAGCAACTAAAGAGACTTCAGTAGTGAGCGGGCTTGCCCCGCGCTGGGTGGCGAAGCCGCCCCAAACCCAGGCACCTCGGTCCCACTGACACACCGCGGCGTCCGTATTTTGGGCGGCTGCGCCACCCAGCGCGGGGCAAGCCCGCTCACTACAGGTCAGCGTTCTTCTCATAAGCTAATTCTAATAAGTTATTTATTTTAGAGTTCTTAGATCATTTAGTCTCCTCACACGCCGACCCTCGGCCGCCTGATTGAGGAGCATCCCCTTTGAAACGTTTAATCCCACTGCGCCTTCTGGCGGCGTTGTCCCTGGCCGGTGCCAGCCTGTTTGCCCAGGCGGCGGATGTGACGATCGCTTACCAGACCACCGTAGACCCGGCCAAAGTCGCCCAGGCCGACGGTGCTTATGAGAAAGCCACCCAGGCCAAGATCAACTGGCGCAAATTCGACAACGGCGCCGACATCATCGCCGCCATTGCCTCCGGTGACGTGCAGATCGGCTACCTCGGTTCGAGCCCGCTGACCGCAGCCATTACCCGCAAAGTGCCGGTGCAAACCTTCCTCGTCGCCACCCAGATCGGCGGCGCCGAAGCCCTGGTGGCGCGCGATGGTTCGGGGATCAACAGCCCGCAGGACCTGATCGGTAAAAAGGTCGCCGTGCCGTTTGTCTCCACTGGACACTACAGCCTGCTGGCGGCGCTGAAACACTGGAATATCGACCCGTCCAAAGTGACCATCCTCAACCTCGCGCCACCGGCAATCATCGCCGCCTGGAAGCGTGGCGACATCGACGCGACCTATGTCTGGGACCCAGCCCTGGGCGTAGCCAAGGAAAACGGCAAGGTGCTGATCACCTCCGGCGAACTGGCCAAGCTCGGCGCACCGACCTTCGATGCGTGGATCGTGCGCAAAGACTTCGCCGAAAAGCACCCGGAAATCGTCAGTGCGTTCGCCAAAGTCACCCTGGATGCCTATGCCGCCTACCGCAAAGACCCACAAGCCTGGCTGGCCGATAAAGGCAACGTCGACAAGCTGGTGAAGCTCTCCGGCGCCAAGGCCAGTGATATCCCCCTGCTGCTGCAAGGCAATGTCTACCCGCTGGCCGCTGACCAAGTGACCCTGCTGGGCGCACCGACCACCCAGGCCGTGACCGACACGGCAGCGTTCCTCAAGGAACAAGGCAAAGTCGACGCCGTACTGCCGGACTATGCACCTTACGTCAGCGCCAAATTCATCACCCACTGATCGGGAGTCCATAGCGATGGCCTTGCTACAACTGGAGCGCATCAGCGCACAGTACCCAGGCGCCACATCACCGGTACTGGCTGACATTTCACTGGACCTGGGGCCCCAGCAGTTGCTGGTCGCTCTCGGCCCGTCCGGCAGTGGCAAGACCTCGCTGTTGAACCTGATAGCCGGTTTCGTCGAACCCAGCGCCGGGCGCATCACCCTGGACGGCGTGCCGGTCAAAGGCCCCAGCGCCGAACGTGGCGTGGTGTTCCAGGATGACGCCCTGCTGCCCTGGCAGGACGTGCTGGCCAATGTCGGCTTCGGTCTCGAACTGGCCGGTGTGCCCAAGGCACAACGTGAAGTGCGCGCCCGGGAAATGCTGGCCCTGGTGGACCTGGCGGGTTTCGACAAGCGCCGTATCTGGCAACTTTCCGGCGGCCAGAAACAACGCGTGGGCCTGGCCCGTGCCCTGGCGGCCGACCCTCGTGTGTTGCTGATGGACGAGCCCTTCGGCGCCCTCGATGCCTTCACCCGCGAACAGATGCAGGAACTGCTGCTGCAGGTCTGGCGGCGCACGGCCAAGCCGGTGTTCCTGATTACCCACGACATCGAAGAAGCGGTGTTCCTCGCCACTGATTTGATCCTGCTGGCCCCCAACCCTGGCCAGATCGTCGAACGCCTGCACCTGGACTTTGGCCAGCGTTACGCCGCCGGCGAATCGGCGCGAGCCATCAAGTCCGACCCACGCTTTATCGAAACCCGTGAGCACGTGCTGGGCAAAGTGTTCTCGCAACGGCAGGTGCGCGCATGAGCAGTTACGAACTTTCCTCCAACACCACCGCCAAGCGTCCGGCGCATGCGGTTATCGCGGTGCGTCGCAGCCTGAGCACGCGCTGGATCAGTGTGCTGACCGTGGTAGCGCTGCTGACGCTCTGGTGGGCCGTCACCGCCACTGGCTTGATCGAACCGCTGTTCCTGCCGCCACCTTCTGCGGTGCTGCAAAAAGGCTGGCTGCTGGCGACCACGGGCTACATGGATTCCACCTTGTGGCAGCACTTGGCAGCGAGCTTGAGCCGTATCGGCCTGGGCCTGGGCTTTGCGGTGCTGACCGCCGTGCCGGTGGGCATCGCCATCGGTGCCAACCGTATCGCTCGCGGCATTCTCGACCCGCTGATCGAGTTCTACCGGCCTATCCCACCTTTGGCCTACCTGCCGTTGATCGTGATCTGGTGCGGCATCGGCGAGTTGTCCAAGGTGCTGCTGATTTACCTGGCGATCTTTGCGCCGATCGCCATCGCCACGGCGACCGGCGTGCGCACCGTCGACCCGGCCAAACTACGCGCCGCGCAATCGCTGGGCGCCAGCCGCGCCCAGTTGATTCGCCACGTGATCCTGCCGAGCGCACTGCCCGACATCCTTACCGGTGTGCGCATCGGCCTGGGCGTGGGCTGGTCGACCCTGGTCGCCGCCGAGCTGATCGCCGCCACCAGCGGCCTGGGTTTCATGGTGCAGTCGGCGGCGCAGTTCCTGGTCACCGATGTGGTGGTGCTGGGGATTCTGGTGATTGCCCTGATCGCCTTCGCCATGGAAATGGGCCTGCGTGCCCTGCAGCGTAAATTAGTGCCTTGGCATGGCCAGGCACACTGAGTGATGAGAACTGAATTGAGCAGCCTGACCGTTACCCCACTAAGCACTGCCCTGGGCGCACAGATCAGCGGCGTGGATATTACCCAGCCGCTGAGCACCGAACACCGCGATGCCATCGAGCAGGCGTTACTCAGCCACTCGGTGCTGTTCTTCCGTGGCCAGCCGATCACCCCACAGCAACAAGCACGGTTCGCGGCGAACTTTGGCGACCTGCACATTCACCCGATCTACCCCAACGTGCCGGAACAGCCCGAAGTGCTGATCCTCGATACCGCCGTCACCGATGTGCGCGACAACGCCGTCTGGCATACCGACGTGACATTCCTGCCCACCCCGGCACTCGGTGCGGTACTCAGCGCCAAACAGCTGCCGGCGTTTGGCGGCGATACGTTGTGGGCCAGTGGCATTGCCGCCTATGAGGCGCTCTCCGAGCCGCTGAAGCGCTTACTCAACGGCCTGACCGCCACCCACGACTTCACCAAGTCTTTCCCGCTGGAGCGCTTTGGCAACAGCGCCGAAGACCTGCTGCGCTGGGAAGAAACCCGCAAGAAAAACCCGCCACTGTCGCACCCAGTCGTGCGTACGCACCCGGTGAGCGGGCGCAAATCACTGTTTGTCAGCGAAGGGTTCACCACCCGAATCAATGAACTGGAACCGGCGGAAAGCGAGGCGATTCTCAAGCTGCTGTTTGCCCACGCCACACGCCCGGAATTCACCATTCGCTGGCGCTGGCAGGAGAATGACGTGGCGTTCTGGGACAACCGTGTGACGCAGCATTACGCGGTAGACGATTACCGGCCGCAGCGGCGGGTGATGCACCGGGCGACAATCCTGGGCGACGTTCCTTTCTAAAGCCTGACAAAGAACATATGTGGGAGGGGGCTTGCTCCCGATAGCGGTGAATCAGTCAACTTATGCATTGGCTGATCCACCGCCATCGGGAGCAAGCCCCCTCCCACATTGACCCTGTGCTGCCAGGTTATTCAGCAGTGGACGGCTTTTCCCACAGGTTGATCCCGCCTTCCTGCGCAAACCGATCGATCTCCGCCAACTCCTGCGCGCTGAAGCTCAAGTTCTTCAACGCCCCGACGTTTTCGATGATCTGCTCCGGCCGGCTGGCGCCGATCAGCGCACTGGTCACTCGAGGGTCGCGCAAGGTCCAGGCCAGCGCCAATTGCGCCAGGCTCTGGCCGCGGCGCTGGGCGATTTCGTTCAGTGCACGCACATGGGCAATGTTGGTTTCCGACAAGTGTTTGGCTTGCAACGAACCACCCCCCGGGCGGTTGACCCGCGCATCCGCCGGCACGCCGTTGAGGTACTTGTCGGTGAGCAGCCCCTGGGCCAGCGGCGTGAAGGCAATCACACCGGCGCCGAGTTCTTCGGTGGTCTCCAACAGGTCTTTTTCCACCCAGCGGTTGAGCAGGTTGTACGCCGGCTGGTGAATCAGCAACGGCACTTTCCACTCTTTGAGCAGTGCGGCCATTTCGCGGGTTTTCACGCCGGAATACGACGAGATACCGATGTACAACGCCTTGCCTTGTTGCACGGCAGTGGCGAGGGCGCCGGCGGTTTCTTCAAGTGGTGTGTCGGCATCAAAACGGTGGGAATAGAAGATATCCACGTAGTCGACGCCCAGGCGTTGCAGGCTCTGGTCCAGGCTCGCCAGGACGTATTTGCGCGAACCGCCACCCTGGCCATAAGGGCCGGGCCACATGTCCCAGCCGGCCTTGCTGGAGATGATCAGCTCGTCGCGGTAGTGCTTGAAATCTTCACGCAGCAGACGGCCGAAATTGATCTCGGCGCTGCCATAGGGCGGGCCGTAGTTGTTGGCCAGGTCGAAGTGATTGATGCCCAGGTCGAACGCGGTGCGCAGCAGGGCGCGCTGGGTGTCGATCGGGGTGCTGTCGCCAAAGTTGTGCCACAGGCCCAGGGACAGTGCCGGTAGCACCAGCCCACTGCGGCCTACGCGGCGGTACGGGATAGATTCATAGCGGTTTTCGGCAGCAATGTAAGTCATCGAATCCTCTCTTGGACGTAGGCAAATAAGGCCCGGAAATAAGCTTATTCCCAGGCCTTTTAACCAGCTGAATCGCTTAAGTCTGCCTGTCCGTTTTACAGCAATTTCCTACCAGAGGGGAACGACATAGCTGACATAGAAACGGTTTTCATCTTGCACGGTCGCACCGCTGATGTCCGGGCTGGCGTGGGCGTTTTTCCAGGTCACGCCGAGGCCCTTCAGGGTACCGGTGGGGACTTGATACGCCACGGCGACGTTACGTTCCCATTCGCTGGTCGTGCCTTGCGCCGTGCGGATGTCATCACCGTGGGCGTAGGCGGCGGAGAACGTCAGGCCGGTGAGACCGAGTTTGCCGAAGTCATATTTGTACTGCGCCAGCCAAGTGCGCTCGCCGGCGTGCTGGAATTTGTTCAACTGCATGTTGGTGAGTGCCGGGGTGTCGGCGCCTGAGCCTGGGCCCTGGCGGTTGTCACCGCTATTCAGGCCGGAATCCAGGTACGGGAAGTCGCTGTCGCCGCTGTTCTTCTGGATACCCAAGCCGACGGTATGCCCGTCAAGGCTGTAGCTCTCAAGCAAGCTGGCGGTGGTCTGGTTGATGCGCCCTTTGTTCACGCCATCGCCATAGAGACCGCTCGCGGCGTAGTCGTTGTCGCCATCGGCATTGCCGCCCACACCCAGGCTGCGGAACACGCGCACATCGGTATCGATGGCGCCCACCGACAACGCGTCATGGCGCTTGGCACCGAGGAAGAACTGCTGGTAGTAATCCTCCAGGTTGGAGTACCACAGGCTGACCGTGGTGTTCTGGATGCCGGTGTAGTCCGCACCGCCAAACAGGAAGCGATCGCTCTCTTTGGTACCGCCGGCGGTGATCATGCCCTGGTCGCCGGTTTCATTGCGGATCTTGGTCTTGAAGATATCGCCGCCGGTGAAGGTAAAGTCGCTGAGGTCCTTGGACACCAGTTGCACGCCGGTATTGGTCTGCTGGTACAGGCGCCCGTCGGTGTTGGCCAGTATCGGGTTGTTGCCGTAGAGCGTGCCGACGCGCAGTTCATCCTTGGCGAAACGCATCTTGAACGTCGGGCTCAACACGCCGAACTGGTCGGCGGACTTGCCGTTGTCCAGCGGGAACATGCTGCCGGGGTAGCGTCCCTGGTGATCCTTGTCATTGAGGTCGCCACCGGAGTCCAGCTTCAAGCCGTAGAACGCCTGCAGGTCCAGGCCAAAACCCACCGGGCCTTCGGTGTAGCCGGACTTGAAGTTGAACTCGAACCCCTGGCCCCAATCGCGAATGCTGTGGGCCTTGGCATTGCTGTTCACCACATCACGCCCCTGCTGGTTGAGATAGCGGTTGAGCAGGGTCACATCGGCGTGGCTGTCATCGACAAAATCGGCATGGGCGGACAGCATAAAGCTCGCCACGGCGACACCCACCATGGGGCTTAATAACGTCTTCATCGGTACCTGTCTCCGTCACTGTTCTGAAATGAAAGCGTCAAACGCTTCACACAATTACGCAGTGGCGAGATGACAGTTCGGAGTCAAAATGCGGCTTTGACGGATGAAATTAAGTTTAAGAAAGCCCCGTAGAACGGGGCTTTGCGGGGGTTCCTCTGGACTTTCAGGCTAACGCACCAGATGCAAGAACTGCAGGTGTCGCTCGTACTGGTCGAGGATGTCGTTGATGATCTGCTCCTTGGTATAGCCCACCAGGTCGTAGTCCTGGCTGCCTTCGCTCAAGTGCACTTCGGCGCGGTAATAGCGGCGGTTGTTGATCTCTTTCTTGCCCATGCCACCGCGGGCAAACGACGGCGTGAAGTAGCCGCGCATCTGCACCTGGTAAACAAACGGGCGCTCCTCGCCATGACCGATCTCCAGGCTGACGCTGTCATTGGCCGGGTCCGGCTGCGTGACCACGTTCAAGCCCTTCTCGACAAATACCGCCGTCACTTCTTCAATGGCCGGGCGCACGGTGGTGTCGAGGAAGCGGTATACCTCATCTCGTGATGGGAAGTGCACCGCCTGGCTCAAGCGCTGGCGCCAACCACCCCGGCCTTTACGCGCCGCCGACACCGGCGCCAGCGAATGCAACTGGGCGATCTGCTTCTGCGACTCCAGGTAAAAGGCCTTGTGCAGCCCCCACATCATCAGCAGCAGGATCAACGAGAACGGCAACGAGGTCAGCACCACTGCCGATTTGAGCGAGTCGATACTGCCGGCAAACAGCAAGGCACTGGTGACCAGCGCGGTCATCGCGCCCCAGAACACCCGCAGCCATTTCGGCCCGTCTTCATCGGCGCTGCCGCCCTTGGACGACAAGGTCGACAGCACCACGGTGCCGGAGTCGGCCGAGGTCACGAAGAACACGAAGCTGATAAACACCGTGACGGCGATGACGGTTTTGCTCCACGGGTAGGTTTCCAGCAGCAGGTAGAGGCTCATCGAGGGCTCATCAATGGCCGACTGACCGAGCGCCGCCATACCGTGGTTGAGCACTTGATCGATGGCGCTGTTGCCGAAAATCGACATCCACGCCAGGGTGAAACCCAACGGGATCAGCAGCACACCGAACACAAACTCACGAATGGTCCGGCCACGGGAAATCCGTGCGATAAACAGGCCCACGAAGGGCGACCATGCAATCCACCAGGCCCAGTAGAACACCGTCCAACCGCCCAGCCAGTCGCTGGGCTTGTCGTAGGCATACACGTCGAAACTCTTGGTCGGCAACGCGCCGAGGTAGTCACCGACGTTCTGGATCAGCGTATTGAGCAGGTGCTGGGTAGGCCCGGCGAACAACACGAACAGCAGCAGCGCACAGGCCAGCAGCATGTTGATGTCGGACATCACGCGCACGCCCTTGTCCACACCGGCCACGGCCACGATGATCGCCGCGCCCATCATCAGCGTGATCAGGCCGACCTGAATCCACTGGGTGTGAGCGATACCGAACAGGTAGTCCAGGCCCGAGTTGAGGTGCAGCACTCCGAAGCCCATGTCGGCCCCCAGGCCGAACACCGTTGCGATGATGCCGAAGCCATCCACCGCGTAGCCGATGGGGCCGTTGATGCGTTTGCCGATCAGCGGATACAGCGCCGAACGCAACGCCAGCGGCAGGTTATGCCGGTAGGCGAAATACGCCAGGGCCATGCCGACAAAGGCGAACACGCCCCAGCCATGCAGGCCCCAGTGCAGAAACAGGATCTGCATGGCCTGGCGCGCGGCATCGGCGTTCATCGGCGCGCCTTGCGGCGGTTGCACCAGGTGCGTCAAGGGTTCCGACACACAGAAGAAGAACAACGTGATGCTGATGCCGGCGGCGAACAGCATGCCGGCCCAGGACAGGTAGCTGAACTCGGGCTCGTCGTGGTCGGCACCGAGTTTTATCTTGCCGTAGCCCGATAGCGCGGTGACCACCACGAAGACCAGATACAGCGTCATCGCCAGCATGTAGTACCAGCCGACCGTGTTGGCCGCCCAGTTTTGCGCCGCCAGGAGCCAGGCACCGGCCTGTTGCGGGATAGCGATGACAGTGACGCCAAACAAGAGAATGGCGGTTGCGGCAAAGTAGAAAACGGGCGCATTCATGCGCACCAGGCCACTGGATGGGGTGGACGATGCACTCATGAACGATGCACCCCGGCGACACGGGTTGTGGCTGGAAATAACGGACTCAGCAAAGGTAAGCCTCCTGTTGTGAGCGGGCAGCGAACCACCGGTTTTAACTTGAACGAACGTTCAAGTTAAACATGAATCGGCGGTCCGGGACTAATCGCAGGGCTGAGTGGTAGGTAATTCCTACACTATCTCAGGGATCGGTATGACGCTCAGGCGAGACAATTCGTTCAGCGACTGCAGAGTGAATTGGAATGTTATTACCCATGTGGGAGGGGGCTTGCTCCCGATAGCGCTGGGTCAGCCAACACATGCACTGACTACAGACCGCTATCGGGAGCAAGTCGAATCGTCGCACCGCCCCTCCCACATTCAGTCCAAGTGCGGCTTATTTCTGCGAGCCGTCATCATGTTGCAGATTGGCCTGGGTGATGTTCGCCCCGGCCGGCACGTTGCGGGTCAGCCACACATTGCCGCCAATGGTCGAGCCCTTGCCGATGGTGATACGCCCAAGGATCGTCGCCCCGGCATAGATCACCACATCGTCCTCGACGATCGGATGACGCGGATGGCCCTTCTGCAATTGCCCATCCTCATCCGCCGGGAAGCGCTTGGCTCCCAGCGTCACCGCCTGGTAGATGCGCACACGCTCGCCGATGATCGCGGTCTCGCCGATCACCACCCCGGTCCCATGGTCGATAAAGAAACTCGGGCCGATCTGCGCGCCGGGGTGGATATCGATGCCGGTGGCCGAGTGGGCAATCTCGGCGCTGATGCGCGCCAACAGCGGCAGGCCGGCGCGGTACAGATGGTGCGCCAGGCGGTGGTGAATCACCGCCAGGATGCCGGGGTAGCACAGCAGCACTTCGTCCACACTGCGTGCGGCGGGATCGCCGTGGTAAGCGGCCAGCACATCGGTGTCCAACAGGCTGCGCAGGGACGGCAAGGCCAGCGCGAAATCCTGGATCAAGCGGATGGCCAGGGCGTCGACCTGGCTGTCATCCTGGCCGCCTTGGCGCGCGGCATAGCGCAGCTCCAGGCGGGCCTGGGCGAGCAACGCGTTGAGCGCGACGTCCAGGGTATGGCCGACGTAAAAGTCTTCACTTTCCTCACGCAGATCCACCGGCCCCAGGCGCATGGGAAACAGCGCACCGCACAGCGCTTCGAGGATCTGCGCCACGGCGTCGCGGGAAGGTAATTCGCGGCCGCCATGCTCGCCGCTCAGCCGGCCATTGCGGGTGCGCCACTGGTCCCGGGCGCTGCGCAGCTGGCTGACGATGGTCTGCAATTGCCAATGACTGGAACGCTCACTCACGGTATTCACTCCTGACGTAATGGCGCTCACTTTACGGTATGCACCCTGGCCGCCCTTAAGAACCAATGGTGCGATACTAAGAACCATACGGCATAAGCGATTGACGGTTGCCCGTTGAAAAGTGCCTGCCTATAGTCGCCTCATTACTTAGCCACCGTGCGTAGCCATGATCAAACAACAGCTCGACCGCTTTAACCGTCTGGAACTGCTGGGCGGCGCCACTGCCCTGGAAAAACTCGAGCGGCTGTCGGCCTGGCTGGGCAGGGATATCTACGTCAAACGCGACGACACGACACCCCTGGCCATGGGCGGCAACAAGCTGCGCAAGCTTGAATACCTGGCCGCCGATGCCATCGCCCAAGGCGCCGACACCCTGGTGACCGCCGGCGCCATCCAGTCCAACCACGTACGCCAGACCGCCGCTCTCGCCGCCAAACTGGGCCTGGGTTGCGTGGCCTTGCTGGAAAACCCGACCGGTACCGAAGACCCCAACTACCTGGGCAACGGCAACCGGCTATTGCTGGACCTGTTCGACGCCAAAGTCGAATTGGTGGAGAACCTCGACCACGCCGACGAACAGCTCGACGCCCTCGCCGAGCGCTTGCGCAGCAACGGCAAGAAGCCGTACCTGGTGCCCATTGGCGGCTCCAATGCCCTCGGCGCCCTGGGCTATGTACGCGCCGGGCTGGAACTGGCCGCGCAGATTGAAGACAGCGGCCTCCAGTTCGCCGCCGTGGTGCTGGCCTCCGGCAGCGCAGGCACCCACAGCGGCCTGGCCTTGGCGCTGAGTGAAGCCCTGCCGGATTTGCCGGTAGTCGGCGTCACCGTATCGCGCACCGACGAAGCCCAGCGCCCCAAAGTTCAGGGCCTGGCCGAACGCACTGCCGAGTTGCTCGGTGTGAGCCTTCCCGAAGCGTTCAAGGTCATTTTGTGGGACGAATACTTCGGCCCCCGTTATGGCGAACCGAACGCCGGCACCCTTTCAGCGGTCAAGCTATTGGCGAGCCAGGAAGGCTTGCTGCTGGACCCGGTCTACACTGGCAAGGCCATGGCAGGTTTGCTGGACGGCATCGGGCGTCAGCGCTTCGAGGACGGGCCGATCATTTTCCTGCATACCGGTGGGGCGCCGGCGTTGTTCGCCTACGACGCGGTGTTCAACTGAATAAACGCGGACCGAATGTGGGGTAAATGTGGGAGGGGGCTTGCTCCCGATAGCAATCTGTCAGACAGATATGTGCTGACTGACACACTGGTATCGGGAGCAAGCCCCCTCCCACATTTTAAAACAGCCTCATATTCAAAAAAAGAATATCAAATTAAATTTATATTATTTTCAAGTCTTAAAAACAGACTTTATAGTCGCGCCGCAGGCGAAGACGCGCACTGCGCTTTAAGGCACGATACGCCTACTGCGTCACCTGCTTCGCTCAACATAAAAACACAGGGGCTCTTCATGACTATTTCCGTATTGCGTCGCACGTTGCTGGTTGGCACTTTGGGTCTGGCGCTGGGCGCCGGTTGGATGGGCCAGGCGGTTGCCGGCGAGCAGTTGAACACCATCAAGAAAGCGGGCGAGATCAAGATCGGCCTGGAAGGCACCTACCCGCCGTTCAGCTTTGTCGATGAAAGCGGCAAGCTCAGCGGCTTCGAAGTCGAGCTGTCCGAAGCGCTGGCCAAGGAGCTGGGCGTCAAGGTCAAGCTGCAAGCCACCCCATGGGACGGTATCCTCGCCGCCCTGGAATCCAAGCGCCTTGACGCTGTGGTCAACCAAGTGACCATCTCCGAAGAGCGCAAGAAGAAGTACGACTTCTCCAAGCCCTACACCGTCTCCGGTATCCAGGCGCTGACCCTGAAGAAAAATGTCGACACCATCAAGAGCGCCGACGACCTGGCCGGCAAGAAAGTCGGTGTGGGCCTGGGCACCAACTACGAGCAATGGCTCAAGGACAACCAACCCAAAGCCATCATCAAGACCTACAACGATGATCCGACCAAGTTCCAGGACCTGCGCATCGGCCGTACCGATGCCATCCTGATCGACCGTCTGGCCGCCCTGGAATACGCCAAGAAAGCCACGGACACCGCCGCTGCCGGTCCTGCTTTCTCCCGCCAGGAAGCCGGTATCGCCCTGCGCAAAGGTGAGCCTGAATTGCTCGACGCCGTGAACAAGGCCCTCGACAAGCTGCGCGCTGACGGCACCTTGAAGAAGCTGTCCGAGAAGTACTTCAACGCTGACGTCACCGAATAATGGAAGCAGGTTTCCAACTCGCGCTGGACTCCGCGCCCTTTCTGCTCAAGGGCGCGTACTACACGGTGATTCTCAGCCTCGGCGGGATGTTTTTCGGCTTGCTGCTGGGCTTCGGCCTGGCCTTGATGCGCCTGTCGCGCTTCAAGCTGTTGAGCTGGACCGCCCGGGTCTATGTCTCGTTCTTTCGCGGCACGCCCTTGCTGGTGCAACTGTTCCTGATCTACTACGGCTTGCCGCAAGTGGGCATCGAACTGGACCCGATCCCGGCGGCACTGATCGGCTTTTCGCTGAACATGGCCGCGTATGCCTGTGAAATCCTGCGTGCCGCCATCGCCTCCATCGAGCGCGGCCAATGGGAAGCGGCCGCCAGTATCGGCATGACACGTGCACAGACCCTGCGCCGGGCCATCCTGCCGCAGGCCATGCGCACGGCGCTGCCGCCGTTGGGCAACAGTTTTATTTCGCTGGTCAAGGACACGGCGCTGGCCGCCACCATCCAGGTGCCCGAGCTGTTTCGCCAGGCACAACTGGTGTCGGCGCGCACCTTCGAAATTTTCACCATGTACCTGTCCGCAGCCCTGATCTACTGGATACTGGCAAGCATCCTGGCGCATTTTCAAAATCGCCTGGAAGACCGGGTCAACCGGCATGACCTGGAGTCTTGAAGCATGATCGTGGTTGAAAAACTGACCAAACAATTCAACGGTCAGGTGGTGCTCAACGGCATCGACCTTGAGGTCAAGGAAGGCGAAGTCGTCGCCATCATCGGCCCCAGCGGTTCCGGCAAGACCACCCTCCTGCGCTGCCTGAACTTCCTCGAAGAACCCACCAGCGGCCGCATCAAGGTCGGTGATATCGAGATCGACGGCAGCAAGCCGCTCAACCAGCAACAGGGCCTGGTGCGACGTTTGCGCCAGCACGTAGGTTTTGTGTTCCAGAACTTCAACCTGTTCCCCCACCGCACGGCGCTGGAAAACGTCATCGAAGGACCGATTGTGGTCAAGAAGATGCCACGCGAAGCGGCGATCGAGTTGGGTCGCAAGCTATTGGCCAGGGTTGGCCTGGCGGGCAAGGAAGCGTCGTACCCCAGGCGTTTGTCCGGTGGCCAGCAACAGCGCGTGGCGATTGCCCGTGCGCTGGCCATGGAGCCGGAGGTGATCCTGTTCGATGAACCCACCTCGGCCCTCGACCCGGAACTGGTGGGCGAAGTACTGGCGACTATCCGCAGCCTCGCCGAAGAAAACCGCACCATGGTGATCGTCACCCACGAAATGAGTTTTGCCCGGGACGTGGCCAATCGAGTGATCTTCTTCGACAAGGGCGTGATCGTGGAACAAGGTGAGGCCAAAGCGCTGTTTGCCAACCCCAAGGAAGAACGCACCAAACAGTTCCTGAGCAAGTTTCTCGCCCACTGACACTGCACACCTGTAGTGAGGGGGCTTGCCCCCCGCTGGAGTGCGCAGCGCTCCCAAAAATTTGGGGCCGCTACGCACTCCAGCGCGGGGCAAGCCCGCTCACTACAGGTCAGCGGAGCCTACAAAGGCGGCTCGCATACAACGGCAAAACACCCCGCCGTCCGCCTCTTAAAATCCCTCCCCCGGTCAGCCCTTTCTGAATCTGCTCCAACCCGCCGTTTAGCCCTGTGCCGCCATTGACGCCTCCTGGCCAACCCTCTTATCTAGCGCCCAGAGGATTGGATCCTATCCCGGCTATTCACTGAATCGTTCCTTTCGGCACCCTGCGCGCAACCGCGCGATCGGTGCTGGAACGATTGCTGCTGGCTGCATCAAGGAGATTACTTATGACGCGCACTGCAACCCCGGCCATGCTCACCGCTCCGACCCTGCCCCAGGCGCAACGGCATGGCATCAACGCCCTCGCCGCCGCCCAATTGCAGGTGGACATCGCGCCCTACCCCGGGATGGAGGAAGGCGACCTGATCGAATTGTTCTGGAACAACTGCTTTACCACCTCACGGCGCATCACCGCCTGCAAGGTGGGTACGCCAACCCACCTGCGTGTTCCGGAAAGCTTTGTGCTGGATGGCCAGGCCCAGGTTCATTACCAAGTCATGCAAGTCGGCTACGGCCCGGCACGCTCTGCGATCACCCATGTACGGGTCAAGACCAACTACCCGGGCGGCCTGCCTTCGGCGCTGTTCAGCGACGAGAACCAAAACCTCGCCCCCGTCGGGCTGCCCGATACCATCCGCCGCTACGGCGTCAACCCAAGCCAGGTCCGGCGTGGCATCCCACTGACCATCGAGCCTTACCTGAACATGGCCTGCGGCGACGCCATTACCCTGCGCTGGGGCGACGTACGGATGGACCTGCCGAAAATCCAGGCCAAAGGCATTGGCCTGGCGGTGCAAGTCTGGGTGCCTTCAACCGTGATTGTCGAAGCGGGTGATGACAGCCGACTGGAGGTGACCTACTGCATTCTCGATCGCGTCGGCAATAATTCACGCTGGGCCCCGAGCCGCACCTTGAACATTGCCGCCTGTGCCGCACCGGCGCCGGCCCGCCCGGCCAGGGCTGCGACGATCTATCAACCGCGTCACCCCGGCTCACCCTGCGAGCCTGGGTGACAGCCCTTCTATGCATATTCCTAAAAGTTAGTTTATTTAAAAAATAAAGGCGCTTAGGGTATATGCACCGGACCACCGGACATCTCTGATTTTTCTGTTTTTATTTCATTGAATGCGAGGTCGGTATGGTCAGAATTACCCCGGTGCATAACGCCAGGGCATTACGTGCAGCCAAGGAGCGGCGCTGATGTCTAATTTGGCTCTAACACCCCTCCAGAGTGATCTGGACGTAGCCCCACTGTTGTTGCCGGCCACCGTGCTGCGCAGCGACGCCCAGGCGCTGGAGGCAGCCCACGAGTTGGCCGAGGCCGCACGCCTGCAGGCCGCCAAGCGCGACCGGCAGCGCCAGTTGCCATGGGCGCAGATCGAACAGTTCACCCGCAGTGGGCTGGGCAGTATTTCCATTCCCCGCGAATACGGCGGCCCGCAGGTGTCATTCGTGACCCTGGCCGAGGTGTTCGCGATCATCAGCGCGGCGGACCCGGCCCTCGGGCAGATCCCGCAAAACCACTTCGGCATCCTGTATCTGTTGCAGGGCACCGCCACCGAGCGCCAGAAGAAGCAGCTGTTCCAAAGCGTGCTCGACGGCTGGCGCATCGGTAATGGCGGCCCGGAACGTGGCACCCGAAACACCCTGGAACTCAAGGCGCGCATCACCGCCGAGGGCGAGGGTTACGTCATCAGCGGCCAAAAGTTCTATTCCACCGGCGCATTGTTTGCCCATTGGGTCGCGATCAAAGCCCTGAACGAAGACGGCAAACAGGTCATGGCATTCGTGCGCCGTGGCACCGAAGGGCTGCGTATCGTTGATGATTGGTCGGGCTTCGGCCAACGCACCACCGCCAGCGGCACGGTGCTGCTGGACCGGGTGCCGGTGGACGCAGAGCTGGTGGTCGACAACTGGCGCATCGGCGAGAAGCCGAATATCCAGGGTGCGGTTTCACAGTTGATCCAGGCCGCCATCGACGCCGGCATTGCCCGGGGTGCACTCGACGACACCCTGGCTTTTGTGCGCGAACGCTCACGCCCGTGGATCGATGCCAAGGTCGAGCGTGCCAGCGATGACCTGTACGTGATTGCCGATATCGGCAAGCTGAAAATCGAACTGCACGCCGCCGAAGCGCTGCTGCGCAAGGCCGGCAAGGTGCTGGATGAAGTGAGTGCCGCGCCGATCACCGCGCAATCGGCCGCCCGGGCTTCGATTGCCGTGGCCGAGGCGAAAGTGCTGACCACCGAAGTGTCGCTGCTGGTCAGCGAAAAACTCTTCGAACTGGCCGGCAGCCGCGCCACCCTCGCCGAATTCAACCTCGATCGCCACTGGCGCAATGCCCGGGTGCACACCCTGCATGACCCGGTGCGCTGGAAATATCACGCGATCGGCGCCTATCGATTGAACGGCACCTTGCCTGCTCGTCACTCCTGGATTTGACCGACCAGAACACTTTTTCCACGAGCTTCTGGAGAACACACATGACTGTCTCTACAAACGTCGCGGTTATCACCAGCGATGAACAAGCCCTTATTGTCGCCAGCGACCTGGCCGACGACTTTCGCCGCGACAGCGCTCAGCGCGACCGTGAACGCCGCCTGCCCTTGCCCGAACTGGACGTGTTTTCCCGCTCCGGCCTGTGGGGCATCAGCGTACCCAAGGCCTACGGCGGCGCAGGCGTGTCCAACGTCACCCTGGCCAAGGTCATCGCGCTGATAGCCCAGGCGGACGCGTCACTGGGCCAGATTCCGCAGAACCATTTCTATGCGCTGGAAGTGCTGCGGGTGAACGGCAGCCCGGCCCAGCAAAAACGCCTGTACGCCGAGGTGCTGGCCGGCCAGCGGTTTGGCAACGCCTTGGCGGAATTGGGCACCAAGACCGCGCATGACCGCGTAACGAGCCTTACCCGCGACGGTGAAGGCTTTCGCATCAACGGACGCAAGTTCTACTCGACCGGCGCGATCTACGCCCAGCGCATTCCCACCTCGGTAGTGGATGAACACGGCGTCCAGCAACTGGCATTTGTCCCCCGCGACAGCGAAGGCCTGAGTGTAATTGATGACTGGAGCGGCTTCGGCCAGCGCACCACCGGCAGCGGTTCGGTGGTATTCGATAACGTGTGGGTCGCGGCGCAAGATGTGGTCGCGTTCCAGAGCGCCTTCGAACGCCCGACCACCGTCGGCCCGCTCGCGCAGATCCTGCATGCGGCCATCGACACCGGCATCGCCCGCGCCGCCTTCGAAGATGCATTGCACTTTGTGCGCACCAAGACCCGGCCGTGGATCGACTCCGGCAACGACAAGGCCAGCGAAGACCCGCTGACCCTGAAAAGCTTCGGCCACCTGAGCACCCGCCTGCACGCCGCCGAGGCACTGCTGGAGCGCTCGGGCGAATTTCTCGACCGCGCCCAGGCCGACAGCAATGCCCAGAGCGTTGCCGCCGCCTCCATCGCCGTCGCCGAAGTGCGGGCCTTGAGCACCGAGATTTCCCTGGCCGCCGGCAGCACGCTGTTCGAACTGGCCGGCAGCCAGGCCACACTGGCCGAGCATGGCCTCGACCGGCACTGGCGCAACGCCCGCGTGCACACCCTGCACGACCCGGTGCGCTGGAAGTATCACGCGGTGGGCAATTACTACCTCAATGATGAAAACCCGCCATTGCGGGGGACGATCTGATGCCCGCGCCTGAAACAGTGAAAAAGAAAATCCTGCTCAATGCCTTCAACATGAACTGCATCGGGCATATCAACCACGGCCTGTGGACGCATCCACGGGACACCTCGACGCAGTACAAAACCCTCGAGTACTGGACCGAACTGGCCAAGACCCTGGAACGCGGCCTGTTCGACGGTTTGTTCATCGCCGACATCGTCGGCGTGTACGACGTCTACCAGAACTCCATCGATGTGCCGCTCAAAGAGTCGATTCAGCTACCGGTCAACGACCCTTTGTTGCTGGTGTCGGCCATGGCCGCCGTGACGAACCATCTCGGCTTCGGCCTGACGGCTAACCTGACCTACGAACCGCCGTACCTGTTCGCCCGACGCATGTCCACCCTCGACCACCTGAGCCGGGGCCGGGTGGGCTGGAACATCGTCACCGGCTACCTCGACAGTGCCGCCAAGGCCATGGGCCTCACCGAGCAGGCCGAGCATGACCGGCGCTACGACCAGGCCGACGAATACCTGGAGGTGCTCTACAAGCTCTGGGAAGGCAGTTGGGAAGATGACGCCGTGCTTAACGATCCGCAGGCGCGGGTGTATGCGCAGCCGGGCAAGGTGCACAAGGTCGAGCACCACGGCGAGTTTTATCAGGTCGAGGGTTATCACTTGTGCGAACCCTCGCCGCAGCGCACGCCGGTGCTGTTCCAGGCCGGCAGCTCCGAACGTGGTTTGCTGTTCGCCGGGCGGCACGCCGAGTGTGTGTTCATCAGCGGGCAGAACAAGCCGGCGACCAAGGCCCAGGTGGACAAGGTGCGCGCCAGCGCGGTCGAGGCCGGGCGCAACGCGGATGACATCAAGGTTTTCATGGGCCTCAACGTGATCGTTGGCGCCACCGAAGCGCAGGCCTGGGCCAAGCACGCCGAATACCTGAGCTACGCCAGCGCGGAAGCCGGCGTGGCGCATTTCTCGGCGTCCACCGCGATTGATTTTGCCCAATACGAACTGGACGAACCGATCCAGTACGTGAAGAGCAACGCCATCCAGTCGGCGACCAAGAACCTGCAGAACAACGATTGGACCCGGCGCAGATTACTGGAGCAACACGCCCTGGGTGGCCGCTACATCACCCTGGTCGGCTCGCCGGAACAGGTCGCTGATGAGCTGGAATCCTGGATCAGCGAAACCGGGCTGGATGGCTTCAACCTGACGCGGATTGTGACGCCGGAAAGCTATGTGGATTTCATTGATCTGGTGGTGCCGGAGTTGCAAAGGCGTGGGTCCTACAAAACCGCGTACGAGGCTGGAACGCTAAGAGAAAAGGTCTTCCACGGCACGCCACGCTTACCCGAACAACACACAGGATCCACCTACCGACGTTGATCAGAAATGTGGGAGGGGGCTTGCCCCCGATAGCGGTGTGTCAGCCACCAGATTTATCAACCGAGCGACCGCAATCGGGAGCAAGCCCACTCCCACACTGAGTCTCCATGGTTTGCACCCATACCTTATGACTGGAAACATCTTATGAAAAAAACACTGCTCACCCACCCAGTCAAAGCACTGGCCCTGGCCTTCGGCCTGTTCAGCGCGACGGTGTTCGCCGCCGATGCACCGCTGAAAATCGGCACCACCGCCGCCTTCGCGATTCCCCTGGAGGCCGCCGTGGCCGAAGCCGGCAAGCAGGGGCTGAAAGTCGAACTGGTCGAATTCACCGATTGGATCGCGCCCAACGTCAGCCTGGCTGCCGGTGATATCGACGTGAATTACTTCCAGCACATCCCGTTCCTGGAAAATGCCAAGGCCGCCGCCGGATTTGACCTGGTGCCCTATGCGCCGGGCATCATCAACAACGTCGGCCTGTACTCGAAAAAGTACAAACGCTTCGATGACCTGCCCCAGGGTGCCAGCGTGGCCATCGCCAACGACCCGATCAACAGCGGGCGGGGCCTGCAGCTGCTGGCCAAGGCCGGGTTGATCACCCTCAAGCCGGGCGTGGGCTACAAGGCCACCGAAGAAGACATCATCGCCAACCCGAAAAAGATCAAGATCCTGCAAGTGGAAGCCGTGCAACTGGTGCGCGCCTATGACGACGCCGATCTGGTGCAGGGTTACCCGGCGTATATCCGCCTGTCCAAGACCTTCGATGCCGAATCGGCCTTGCTGTTCGACGGCCTCGACCACCCGGAATACGTGATCCAGTTTGTGATCCAGCCGAAAAGCAAAACCGATCCGCGGGTGATCAAATTCGTCGATATCTACCAACATTCGCCGGTCGTGCGCGCCGCCCTGGATAAATCCCTCGGCAAGCTCTACCAAGTCGGCTGGGAAGGCTGAAGATGACCGCCGCCTACCGCCAGCTGCGCGACCTGGGCACACCGCCCAGGGATGCCAGCCAGACCATACTGCACCCCGACCTGAACCGCGCCCATGTGCGTTTTATCAACTTGGGCAAAACCTATGACGGCAGCGTGCATGCCCTGCAAGGTATCGACCTGGCCATACAGCGCGGCGAAGTGTTCGGCATCATCGGCCGCAGCGGCGCCGGTAAATCTTCGTTGATCCGCACCATCAACCGCCTGGAGCAACCCAGCAGCGGGCGCGTGCTGATCGATCAGGTGGACATCGGCGGGTACGACGAGGACCACCTGGTGGCGCTGCGTCGGCGCATCGGCATGATCTTCCAGCACTTCAATTTGATGTCGGCCAAGACCGTCTGGCAGAACGTCGAGTTGCCGCTCAAGGTGGCCGGCATCCCCAAGCCGCAGCGTGAGCAAAAGGTCCGCGAGCTGCTGGAACTGGTGGGCCTCAAGGACAAACACCACAGCTACCCGGCGCAACTGTCCGGAGGGCAAAAACAGCGCGTGGGCATCGCCCGTTCATTGGTGCACGACCCCGAGATTCTGCTGTGCGACGAAGCCACCTCGGCCCTCGACCCGGAGACCACCCAATCGATTCTCGGCCTGCTGCGCGAGATCAACCAGCGCCTGGGCCTGACCATTGTGTTGATCACCCATGAGATGGCGGTGATCCGCGAGATCTGCGACCGCGTGGTCGTGCTGGAACACGGGCGCATCGTCGAACAAGGCCCGGTGTGGCAAGTGTTCGGCAACCCGCAGCACGAGGTCAGCAAAACCCTGTTGGCGCCGCTGCAACACGGGCTGCCGCAAGAACTGCAGGATCGTTTGCAGGCCACCCAGACCTCGGCTGATGCTGCACTGGTGTTGCGCTTGCAGTTCACCGGCAGCGCCCACGATGAACCCGACCTGGCCGCGCTGTTTGGCGCTCTCGGCGGGCGTGTGCGCTTGCTGCAAGGCGGCGTGGAACGTATTCAAGGGCATGCCCTGGGGCAACTGCTGCTGGCGGTGAGTGGCTCGCCCCACAACGCTGCGGAGCTGCGCCAGCGTGCCGGGAATTGGGCGCAACAGGTGGAGGTGCTGGGTTATGTGGTTTGATCGTTTGTTGCAGGGCGCCATCGACACCTTGTTGATGGTGGGAGTGTCATCGTTGATCGCCTTGCTGGTGGGGATTCCGCTGGCGGTATTCCTGGTCACCAGCGACAAGGGCGGAATCTATCAGGCACCGGCGTTGAACCGCGTGCTGGGCGCGTTCGTCAATCTGTTCCGCTCTATTCCGTTCTTGATTCTGATGGTGGCGTTGATCCCGTTCACCCGGCTGATTGTCGGCACCACCTATGGCGTGTGGGCGGCCGTGGTGCCACTGACCATCGCCGCCACGCCGTTCTTTGCGCGCATCGCCGAGGTGAGCCTGCGCGAGGTCGACCACGGCTTGATCGAGGCCGCCCAGGCCATGGGCTGCCGGCGCTGGCACATCATCTGGCACGTGCTGTTGCCCGAGGCACTGCCAGGGATTGTCGGCGGGTTTACCATCACCCTGGTGACCATGATCAACTCGTCGGCCATGGCCGGGGCAATTGGCGCGGGAGGCTTGGGGGATATTGCGTACCGCTATGGCTATCAGCGTTTTGACACGCAGATCATGCTGACGGTGATCGTGTTGCTGGTGGTGCTGGTGGCAGTGATTCAATTGGGTGGAGATCGCTTGGCGCGGGTACTCAACAAACGGTGAGGTATAGTCGGCGTATCCCAGCATTCGGTATTGCCTGTCATGATCCTCAAGCCCGACGACCTCGACCAGATCACCTCCACCACACTCGGCCACTACAACAAGGTGGCCGAAGACTTCCGCGAAGGCACCCGCGATCACGATGTCAGCCAGAACATCGATGCCTTGCTGCGGCATCTCCAGGGCACAGCGCCGTTTACCGTGCTGGATTTCGGCTGCGGGCCGGGGCGGGATCTGCAGACCTTCACGCGCTTGGGCCATATCGCCGTGGGGCTCGATGGCTCCAAGCGGTTTGCGCAGATGGCGCGGCAAGACAGCGGCTGTGAGGTATTGCAGCAGGACTTCCTCAAGCTGGATCTGCCCGCCGAACGCTTCGATGGGATCTTTGCCAATGCCGTGCTGTTCCATATTCCCAAGCAGGAACTACCCCGTGTGCTCAAGCAACTGCATGCCGCGCTGAAGCCAGCGGGCGTGCTGTTCAGCTCCAACCCTCGGGGTGAAAACCAGGAGGGCTGGAATGGGCCACGGTATGGGTCTTATCACGACCTGGAGGCATGGCGAGCGTTGCTGACGGCGGCGGGCTTTGTGGAGCTGGAGCATTACTACCGGCCGACGGGGTTGCCTCGGGAGCAGCAGCCTTGGTTGGCGAGTGTGTGGCGCAAGCGATAGATTTTTGTTGCCGGATCTGACGCTATCGGGAGCAAGCCCCCTCCCACATTTAGATTTGTGAACACAGCCAAGTGTGGGAGGGGGCTTGCTCCCGATGGCCTCACAGGCGGCCCTGATCCACCTGATACACCACCGGTTTTTCGCCCGCCACCAGCGCCGTCACACTGCGCCCCGCATACCCGTCCTTTTCCTCGGCGGCAAAGTTGGCCACCAACCGTGTCCCATCCGCAAAGGTGGTCTGCTGCACCTGCCGGTCCGCCGTCAGCCAACGGAAATCCGTCAGGGCCTGAGTCGCCAGGCGCTGATGCAATGGCCGAAAAAACCGATCCTGACGCACCATCACCGGCAACCGCTGTTTAACCGTCGAGGCGCTCAGGTGATACAGCGGCGGCACGTTGTAGAGCAGTTGGGTGAGCTCGTTCTCAGCCCTGACATTGCTCAGTTTCAGGCTGTCGAACAGCCAGTGATGGGTGGTGATCACCGAGCCGTGGAATACCGCCTGATACAACGGCAGGCGCATGCTCGGCGCGAAATATACGGTGCGCAACGGCTCGTTGAGCGGCACCGGCTTGAAGAACACGGTCGGTTCTTCCGGCGGATACCAGTTGCCCACGTAATAGGGCGACTGTTTGTCCTGGGTCATCTGGCGGTCCCCCCAACCGATCACCGGCGTCTGCATGCCGTGGGCGAACAGGATCCCCTGTGCGGTAATGGCATTGCCGTCTTCGGAGCCGGCAGGCAGTTTGAGCACCGTGTTGAGCCAGCGCGAGGCGTCGATATTGCCTTCGGCATTTTGCGCCTGGGTCATCGTGGCGCCATCGCGGTAGCTGTCGAAGACCATGCTGGTGGCATAGGCGTCGAGGAACCAGGCATTGAACCCGGCCTTGGCCTGGATGGCCTTCACTCGGGCTTCCAGCAAAGGCCGTACGCAGCGCGGGTCGGTGTAATGGCCGGATTGCTGGAAGCCGGTTTTCAGTTTGCCGCTTTTCAACACAATCGCGCAGTCGCGGTAGGCCTTGTTGCCCAAATGGGCGGTGGTCCAGTCCGGGTTTTCCGTGGCTGACAAGGCGGTTTCATAGGAGTCGTACGGCGCCATCAGGTAACCGGCGTCGACGCCGGCACGCATCGTTTCAGGATGCCAGAGCCCGCCTTCCCAACCTTCGCCGAGGGTCAGCAACACGCGTTGCAGCCCGGCGTCGCGCAGCGTCCGGACCGTCTGGTTGCCCCAGGTTTCGGGGTGGTCGCGCAAGGCGCCGGCAAACGCCACGGCCAGCTCGTTGCGCAGCTCACCATAGCGGGCGGCGAGTCGGGTCATATCGGGTGCATCCACCTGCCAGCTCTGCCGGGCTTTTCTGTTGATTGCCGCATTGAGGCCGCGCAACAGCACGGTTTGCTCATAGCGATTCAATGCCGTGGGTCGCGCCAGCACCTGGGTGGATTCCTTGTCCAACAAACCCTTGAGTTCATGAGCGCGCAGGCGCTTGAGCAACAGCGGCCAGTCGCGCACATCCTGCGCGGCCAACAGGTCGTTGCCCCACAGGTAGACATGGCTGGCACCCAGCAGCTTTTGCGCCTCGGGCGTGTGCCGCAGTTTGTCCGCCAACGGCTCATAGCGCCCCTGCTCCACCAGCCATTGGCGGTAGCGCTTGGCACCGGCCAGGGGGTCGGCGTCGCCCAGGTGCAATAACAGGGTCATCGGTGCCGAGGGCTCGAGCGCAGTGAATTCATGGGCCAGGGACAATGTCATGCCCTGCTGCCATTGCAGGCGGTTGTTATAGGGGTTGGTCAGCAGCCAGTTCAAGGTGAAGCCGCCGTGATCCGTGCCCCACAGCGGCAAGCTCAAGTCCTGGGTGGTATTGATCTCACCCTGTTGCAGCAGGAAAGCGCTCCATACGCGATCAGCGGCGGGTACGTAGTGCCCTTCAGCCAATGGCCACATCAAGCCCTTGCCGAGGGCACTGGCCGGTTGTTGAAGGATCGGCAAGGTACCGGCGTCAAGTGCCCGGATGGTCAGCGTCAGGTCGCGTTGCTCGAGCGTGGCGCTCACCTGAAAGGCGCCCGCATCCCACTGCCAACTGGCTTGCTGGCCATTGTGTGAAAGTTGACTGACGGCATGGGCGGCCACGCCGCTGGAGGCCTGCACCGGCGGCTGACCGCTGGGTGTGACGCGGATGGCCAGGGTGGCCGGGTCGAGTTCGACCCGCCACAGGGAATTTTCCAATACCGTGCCGGCAAAGGCGACGGGGGCCAACAACAGGGTGCACATCAACAACACGTGGCGCAGGGCATGACTCATGTTCAGTTCTGTTCTGGTTTGGGCTCCCGGATCTTGTACCAAGCCACATACAGCGCAGGCAAAAACAAAAGTGTTAACAATGTTGCGATGATGATCCCGCCGATCATCGCGTAGGCCATCGGCCCCCAGAACACTTCACGCGCAATCGGGATCATGCCCAGGCTCGCCGCTGCTGCCGTGAGCAAGATAGGCCGGCGCCGATGTTCGGTGGCTTCCACCACCGCATCCCAGGGCGTATAGCCCGCCAGTTCATACTCGTCGATCTGGGTCACCAGAATCACCGAGTTGCGGATGATGATGCCGATCAGCGCCAGGATCCCCAGGATCGCCACGAACCCCATGGGCGTACCCGTAGGAATCAACGCCAGCACCACGCCGATCAACCCCAGCGGCGCGACACTGGCCACCAGGAACATCTTCTGCACGCTGTGCAACTGGATCATCAGGAAGGTCGCCATCAGGAACAGCATCAGCGGCACCACCTTGGCGATCGGGCCTTGGGCCTTGCCGCTTTCTTCCACGGTGCCGCCGGTGGCGACCTTGTAGCCCACCGTCAACCCGGCGCTGAATTTCTCGATGGTCGGCGCCAGCTGTTTGACCAGGTCGGTGGGTTGTATCTCATCGCGCACCGAAGCCTTGACGGTAATGGTCGGTTTGCGGTCGCGGCGCCATACCAACGGCTGCTCCAGCTCATAGCGCACGGTGGCGAACGCCAGCAGCGGAATCGAGGTGCCGTTGGGTGTGACGATCTGCAGGTTCTGCAGGGTTTCCGGCGTGCCACGCTCGGCATCTTCGGCGCGGCCGACCACGTTGATCAGGTAGATATCATCGTGCACCTGGGTCACCGAGGCACCGCTGACCACGCTGTTCATCAACTGCGCCACGTCTTCCGACGACAGCCCGAGTTGCCGTGCCTTATCCTGGGCGATGTCCACGCGCAACACTTTGCCCGGCTCGTTCCAGTCGTAGATGATCTCGCCCAGGTGGCTGTTCTGGTCGAGCAAAGTGGCCAGTTCGATAGCGTGCTTGCGCACCTGGTCGGTGTCTTTGCCGGATACGCGATACTGAATCGGCCGCCCTACCGGCGGGCCCATTTCCAGCGGCTGCACATAGCTGCCGATGCCGACGAAGTCATCGCGCAGACGCTTTTGCAGGCGCGCAATCAAGGCGCCGCGCTCTTCCAGGCCTTTGCTCACGATCACCAGCTGCGCGTAGTAGGGGTTTTCCAGTTGCTGGTCGAGGGGCAGGTAGAAACGAATCGCGCCCTGGCCGATATAGGTGCTCCAGCGTTGGATGTCCGGGTCATCCTTGATGATCGCTTCAAGGCGGTCGACGGCCTTGCGGGTCTCATTGATCGAGGCGTTCTGCGGCAGATTGAGGTCGACGAGAATTTCCGGGCGGTCCGACGACGGAAAGAACTGGTTCTGCACAAACTGCATCGAGAACACCGACGCCACGAACAGCCCCACCGTGATACCGATCGCCCACCAGCGGTTGCGCATGGCCCACAACATGCCGCCATTGAAAGCGCGGCCGATCCGTCCTGGCTCGGCGTTGTGCGGCTTCACGTTGGCGCTGAGGATATGCACGCCGATCACCGGTGCAAACAGCACCGCCACCACCCACGACACCAGCATCGCCACGGCAATTACCGCGAACAGGGTAAAGGTGTACTCGCCCGCCGAACTGGCGTTGAGGCCAATCGGTACAAAGCCTGCGACGGTCACCAGCGTGCCCGTGAGCATCGGGAACGCGGTGGAGGTGTAGGCGTAGGTGGCCGCCTGCTCCTTGGTTTCACCTTTTTCCAGACGCGTGATCATCATTTCCACGGTGATCATCGCATCGTCCACCAACAGCCCGAGCGCGATGATCAAGGCACCCAACGACACCCGTTGCATGGTGATACCGCTGTATTCCATGAACACGAACACCAGCGCCAGCACCAACGGGATCGAGCACGCCACCACCAGCCCGGCGCGCATGCCGAGGCTGATAAAGCTCACCACCAGGACGATGACCACCGCCTCGAACAGCGCACTGGTGAAACCGCCCACGGCCTCCTCCACCACTTCGGCCTGATCGGAGACCTTGTGTACGCCGACGCCCACCGGCAGGTCGGCAGTCAGCTCATCCATGCGCTCATGCAGCGCCTTGCCGAAGGACTGAATATTGCCGCCCTTCTGCATGGCAATCGCCAAGCCGATGGCCGGCTTGCCATTGAACCGGAACATCGGCCGCGCCGGGTCGACGTAGCCACGGCTGATGTCGGCGATGTCCGCCAGGCGATAGAAGCGATCATTGAGCCGCAGGTTGACGTTGGCCAGATCCTTTTCCGAGGCGAACTGCCCCGAGGTGCGCACGGAAATCCGCTCCGGCCCGGCTTCGATCACCCCGGCTGGCGTCACCGCGTTCTGTGATTGCAGGCTTTGTACCACTTGGCGTTGGTCGATACCCAGCGCCGCGAGTTTGCGCGTGGAGAAGTTCAGGTAAATCACTTCGTCCTGCTGGCCGATCATCTCGACCTTGCCCAGGCCCGGCACCGAACGAATCTCGGCACGCACCTGTTCGACGTAGTCGCGCAACTGGCGCATCGACAGGCCGTCGCCGGTAAAGGCATACACCGAACCGAATACATCGCCGAACTCATCGTTGAACGATGGGCCTTGCAACCCCTGGGGGAAGGTGCCGCGAATGTCGTCGATCTTCTTGCGCACCTGATACCAGATATCGGGGATGGCATTGGCGCTGGTGGTGTCCTTGAGGAACACGAACACCGTGGATTCACCCGGGCGCGTGTAGCTTTTCACGTAGTCGAGGGAGTCGAGTTCTTCGAGCTTCTTCTCAATGCGGTCGGTGACCTGCTTGAGCGTTTCTTCCTGGGTCGCCCCCGGCCAACGGGTCTGGATCACCATGGTTTTGATGGTGAACGAGGGGTCTTCCTCGCGGCCCAGGTTCATGTACGAGAACACGCCCATCAGCAGTGCGACGAACATCAGGTACCAGACGAAGGACTGATGCTTGAGGGCCCAGTCGGATAAGTTGAAGCTCCCTTTCATCGCGGGCTGTCCTCATCGATTTTGACTTTCTGCCCGGGTTTCAGGCTGTTCACGCCAGCGGTGACAATGCGTTCGCCGGGTTTGACCCCGCCATTGAGCAAGGCGTTGTCGGCGTCACGGCTGAGCACCGTGACGTCACGCGGCTGCACCGTCTGGCTCTGGGTGTCGAGCAGCCAGAGGCGGGTCTTGCCGTCGACCTCCTGCAAGGCACTCAGCGGCACTTCGATACGCGGCGCAATGGCGGTGCTCAGGGTCACGCTGATTGCCGTACCGAGGCGAAACGCGGGCGGGGTCTCGGCCAATGTCAGGCGCGCACGCCGGGTGCGCGTGGCGCTTTGGGCCTGAGGTTCGATCTCACGCACAGTGGCGATGGTCTGTACGCTGGGGTCAAGCTGCCCGGCAACCACAAACACCCCATCGGCGGGCAGCCGCTCGGCAAGGCCGGCAGGCAGATCGATCACCGCTTCCTTGATATCCGGACGGGCCAGGGTCACCACTTGCTGGCCGGCACTCACCACCTGGCCGGCTTCGGCATTCCAGGCAGTGACAATACCGGCATGGTCGGTGCGCAGCTCAGCGTAGTTGAGCTGATCCTTGGCCTGGTTGACCGACGCCCGCGCCTGGTCGAGGGACGCCTGGGTGGTTTTCAGGTCGGTCTGGGCCGCATCGAGCTGGGCCTGGGCGCCCACCCCACGGTTGAACAACTCTTGCTGGCGACGTGCGTTGGCCTGGGCGTTGATGAACTGCGCCTGCACCCGAGCCAGGTCACCCTGGGCCGCACGCAGTTGGTTTTGTTGATCGGTGGGGTCGAGCACGGCAAGCAGAGCGCCCTGCTCCACCTCGGCGCCCACATCCACCGCGCGCCGTGCGATACGCCCGGGCACACGGAACCCCAGGTTGCTCTCATAGCGAGCCTGGATGGTGCCGGCAAAGCGGCCGAGGTTTTCCTGGTCCTCGGCCTTCACCTGCATGGACAACACCGGGCGAACAGGCTCGGGCGGCGCCTCTTCCTTGGAGCAAGCCGCCAGCAACAGGCTGGCGGCGAGTAATGCCGTCAGGCGCTTCATGGCTGGGCTCCTTGCTGGGCGATCTCGACCAGCATGCCGGGATGCAGCAATTGCCCACCGGCTACCACGACTTTTTCGCCGCCTTTGAGGCCGTCGCCGATGATCACTTTGCCGGTGAGGTAACGCGCCACGCTGACTTTGTGCAGTTGCGCCTTGCCGTCAGCGTCGATCAGCCAAACAGCAGGCTCGTTGAGGTCTTTGGTCAACGCCGACCACGGCAATTCGATGCTGGCCTTGGCCGGGCCATTGGCGGTGGCGCTCACCACCGAACCCAACTCCATGCCCTTGGGCAGGTTCTGCAGGGCAATCTTGACCTGCACGGTGCCGGTATTCGCGGCCACGGCCGGGGTCACTTCACGCACCTTGCCCACGGCCTTGATGCTGGGGTTATCCAACAGGCTGACGGTGATCGGAGCCTCCGGCGGCGGTTCCACCAGCAGGGATTCGTAAACGTTGAACACCGCGTCGCGCTCGCCGTCCCGGGCCAGGCTGAAGATCGGTACGGTGGCCTGTACCACTTGGCCGACTTCGGCCTGGCGCGCGGTGATCACGCCAGGGGCGTCGGCGACCAACGCGGTGTAGCCGAGTTGGTCGCGGGCATTGGCCAATTGAGCCTGGGCCGCGGTCAGCGCGCTTTGGCTGCTGCGCAGCGCGGCCTGGGCGGCGTCGTATTCACTGCGGCTGGTATAGCCCTTGGGCAGCAGCTTTTCCTGACGCACAAAGGCGGCGGCCGTCTGCTTGACCCGGGCCTGCTCCGCCACGACCTGGGCCTGGGCGGAGTCGACGTTGGTCTGCAAGTCCTTGGGGTCGAGCTTGGCCAGCACTTGCCTGGCGCTCACGCGGTCACCCACATCCACCATCCGCTGGATGATCTTGCCCCCCACGCGAAAGGACAGGTCGGTTTGCACCCGGGCCTGGATATCGCCGGTGAGCGTGACGGCTGCGGCAAAATCCGCCGGCTGCACGGTCTGCACGAAGACCCTGGAATGTTGCTTGGGTTCGGCCTTTTCCTCGCCGCAGCCGCTTAATAGCGTCAGTAGGCCCAAGCCGATGATACAGGTGGAAATACGACCGCCCATGCAGGCTCCTTTTGCGTGATGCCGACTTGCCAGTGTGTATGCGACTGTGAGCTTAGTTGAGGGTTCCTTATCTGCATGGAGGCTCCCATACTCCAATGGTTCCCCTACCGGTTACTGACCCATGCTGAAAACCCTCGCCGTCGCCAATTACCGTTCGATCAATAAATTGGTGGTGCCCCTGGACCGGCTCAACCTGGTCACCGGCCCCAATGGCAGCGGCAAGTCCAACCTGTACCGCGCCCTGCGCCTGCTGGCGGAAACCGCCCAGGGCGGGGTGATCAACGCACTGGCCCGCGAGGGCGGGTTGGACTCGACGTTCTGGGCCGGGCCGGAAAACATCAGCCGGCGCATGCGCAACGGCGAGGTACCGATTGAATCCACCGTGCGCCAAGGCGTGAAACGCTTGCGCCTGGGCTTTGCCGGGGAGGACTTCAGTTACGCCATCTCACTGGGGCTGCCTGAGCCGACAACGTCGTTATTTTCCCTCGACCCGCAGGTCAAGAAGGAATGCATCTGGGCCGGCCCTCTCTATCGCCCGGCCAGCCTGCTGGTGCAGCGTTCCGGCCCCATGGTGCGGGCGCGTGACGGCCGCTCCTGGGACGTACTGGCCCAACATACACCCAACTACCACAGCCTGTTCGATCAGGTCGGCAGCCTGCGTGGCTCGCCGGAGGTGCTGTTGCTGCGCGAGAGCATTCGTGGCTGGCGCTTCTATGATCACTTTCGCAGCGACGTGGACGCCCCCGTGCGCCAACCGCAATTAGGCACCCGCACGCCCGTGCTGCACCACGATGGTCGGGACTTGGCGGCGGCCTTGCAGACCATCCGCGAAATTGGCGATCCCGAGGCGTTGCAGCGCGCGGTCAGCGATGCCTTCCCCGGTGCACGCTTGAATATCCAGCCGTTGCAGGGCGGGCGCTTTGCCATCGAGTTTTATCAGGAAGGGTTGCTGCGGCCGTTGTCGGCGGCGGAGCTGTCGGACGGGACCTTGCGTTACCTGCTGCTGATCGCGGCGCTGCTGACGCCACGGCCGCCGACCATGATGGTGCTCAACGAACCGGAAACCAGCCTGCACCCGGATTTGTTGCCGGCGTTGGCCCGCTTGATCATCCAGGCGTCCCGGCAGTGTCAGGTGTGGGTGGTGTCCCATGCCAGCCGCTTGATTGCAGCGTTGCAGCAGGATGAGGGGTGCAACTCGATTGTGCTGGAGAAGGTGTTGGGGGAGACCCAGATCGTCGGGCAGGGGATTCTGGATGCCCCGGCCTGGCATTGGCCGGAGTAGGTATATCCCCCGTAGGAGCGAGCTTGTCGTGGCGAGGGAGCTTGCTCCCGCTGGGCTGCGAAGCGGCCCCAAACCGTGCGATCGATATGTGTCAGATACACTTCGTCAACCGGTCTGGGAGTGCTTCGCACTCCAGCGGGAGCAAGCTCCCTCGCCACACAAGCTCGCTCCTACAGGGGTAAGGCTATCAGCCCTGCCACTTCCCGCCTTCGACAATCACGCTCTCAGGCGGGGTGTCATCGCTCAGTTCCTTACGCACATACTGGTCATACAGCTTGAGCAAAAACTTCTCTTCGCCCAGCTTTGCCAACTCGGCATTCACCCAATCGCGCAGTTCGGTATTGCCCTTCTTCACCGCCGGTGCAATCGGCGCTTCGTCACCGAGTTTTTCTTGCAGCACACGATAGCCAGGGTTCTGCTTGGCCCAGCTGAACAACACCAGATTGTCCTGGGCATACGCATCGCCCCGGCCGGCCGACAGCGCTTGCAGGGACTCGGAGTTTTTCTCGAACTTGAGCAGTTTCCAATCCGGATGGTTCTTGGTCAGCCAGATATCGGCGGTCGTGCCGGTGGTCACGATGGTGGTGCGGGTCGCCAGGTCATCCAGGCTCTTCACCGCGCTGTCGTTGGGCACCAGGGCCTGTACCGCGACTTTGAGGTTGGGGTTGGTGAAATCCACGGCTTCCTTGCGTTCCGGGGTGACGGTCATGTTGGCGAGGATCAGGTCGACCTTGTCGCTTTGCAGGAACGGAATACGGCTGGCCGGCTCGACGGCAACGAACTCGACCTTGTTCTCATCGCCCAGCAGGTCCTTGGCAAATTGACGGCCGATGTCGGTATCGAAGCCGACGTAGCGACCCGCCTCATTCACAAAGCCGAACGGCGGCTTGTCGGTAAATACGCCAACAATCAGCTTGTCGCGCGCTTTGATTTTGTCGATGTAGCTCGCGGCGGCGGCCGCAGGTTTGGCAGGCTCTTCGGCCTTTTTATCGCAGCCGGCCAGCAACGCGACGGCAAACAGTGGCAGCAGTAACTTTTTCATATCAGCTCCAGTTCCTTGGTCTTTTTGGGCAGTGTTGAAACAAAGGAGAACTTCTCCAGGAACTGCTGCGCGCGTGCGGTTTGCGGGTTCGTAAAGAATTCTTCGGGGGTGTTGTGTTCGAGGATGCGACCGGCCTCCATGAACACCACGCGGTCGGCGACGGCGCGGGCGAAGGCCATTTCGTGGGTGACGATCAGCAAGGTCATGCCATCGCGGGCCAGGTCCTGGATCACCTCCAGCACCTCCTTGACCATTTCCGGGTCGAGGGCTGCGGTGACCTCATCAAAGAGCATGACCTGAGGGTTCATGCACAACGAACGCACGATGGCGATGCGTTGCTGCTGGCCGCCGGAGAGCTGGCGCGGGAAGGCATCCCGCTTGTCGGCAAGGCCCACGCGTTGCAGTAGTTTTTCCGCCTGCTCGCGAGCTTCGCGGGGGTCGCGTTTTTGCACTTTCAATGGGCCGAGTAGGATGTTGTCGAGCACGCTCATGTGCGGGAACAGGTGGTAGCTCTGGAACACCATGCCGATGTCCTGGCGTACCTGGCGCCAGTCCGTGGATTTATCCAACAGCTCCCTGCCGGCAAAACGCAGGCTGCCGCTATGCGCAACTTCCAGCCCGTTGAGGCAGCGCAGCAAGGTGCTCTTGCCGCAGCCGCTGGGGCCGAGGATCACCACCACTTCGCTGCTTTGCACGCAGAGGTCGATGCCCTTGAGCACCTGCGCCTCGCCAAAGTATTTGTTGAAACCCTGGAACTCGATCAATGCGCTCATGCTTGGGCCCAGCGCCGTTCCAGCCGCTTGGAGGCGGCCGACAACGGGTAGCAGATAAAGAAGAAAAACAGGAACAGTACGCCGTAGATCAATACCGACTCATAGGTGCGTTCAATGATTTGCTGGCCGACCTTGATCACATCCACGACACCGATCAGCACGGCCAGGGAGCTGGTCTTGATGATCCGCGTGTAGACGTTGATGGTCGGCGGCGTCATGCGCTTGAGGGCCTGGGGCAGCAGCACGTAGCCGTACAGTTGGGGCGTGGACAGGCCAATCGACAAGCCCGCTTCGCGCTGGCCCCGGGGCAACGAATGCAACGCGCCGCGCACCACTTCGCCCACTTCACTGGCGCCCCACAGCGACAGCACCAACACCGCACACCAGAAGCTCGGAATGCTCAGGCCAAAGAAAATCGGCAGGCCGAAAAACAGCAGGTACAGCCACACCAGCACCGGAATCGCCCGGAACAGCTCCAGGTAAACCCGCAGCACCCGGTTGAGCGCCCGGTTGTTCAGCATGCGCAACACGCCATACACCACGCCGCCGACGGTGCTGAAGGCGATGCTCAACAAAGATATCGACAGGGTTTGCGCAGCGCCCTTGCCCAGTTGCGGCAACGACACCCACAACAACTCAAGACCCGAACTGGCCATGCTGGAGCCTCCTTTCCAGGCGGCTGAGCAGCAACGACAGCGGCAAGAACAGCAACACACAAATCAGCGTCAGCACGGCAAGCATTTCGTAGGTCTTGTAGTAGAGCGCGATGTAGCTCTTGGTCGTGTAGAGAATCTCCGGCACCGCCACGGCTGACACCACCGTGGTCTCCTTGAGCAGGAAAATGAAATTGGCGAACAACGCCGGCAGGCTGAGAATGCCGGCCTGAGGCAGGATCACATAGCGCAACAGTTGCCAGTCGGACAGGCCGATGGACTTGCCCGACTCGATCTGCGTCAGTGGCACCGCTTCTACACCGGCGCGCAGCACTTCAGTGAGGTAGGCGCCGCCGAGGAACGTCATGGTGATGATCGCTGCCCAGAACCCGGAGATATTGAAACCCAGGGCCGGCAAGGCGAAGTACACGAAGAACAGTTGGATCAGCAGCGGCGTGTTACGCGCCAGCTCCACATAGAGCGCCACCAGGCGCGACAAATACGGCGTGCGAAACACCAGCAGCGCTGCGTTGACCAGCGCCACCAGCAGTGAGGTGGCGATGGCGATCAGGCCCACTTGCAGCGTCACCCCAACGGCGCGGAGAAACGCCGGCAAGGTGCTGAGGATAAATGCGAAATCGAAGGTCATCGTGAGTCCGTGACGCCGCAGGGTAAGGCGGCGAGTGCAATCCATATCGACGTGGGTAACGTCGGCAAGCACGAACTTTAAAGGTATAAAAAATAAAATTTAAATACCAAAATAGCATATTGATATCACCCAAAAAGATAACCCTCGAACTCGCGGGTTTGGCCAGTGGCAACTATGGTTTTGGGGTCGAAAGATTCGAGGGATCGAACAATGAACGAAGCGAAACCGATGGATCCGCAGGAGCTGGTGAAGTGGTTGGTGGCGTTGCGCCGGGCGATCAACAGCCGCGCGCTCTAAAACACTGAAGAATCACTTTGAGAAGGAAATCAAAGTGTGGGAGGGGCGGTGCGACGATTCGACTTGCTCCCGATAGCGGTGAATCAGCCAATAAATCTGGTGACTGACACCCTGCTATCGGGAGCAAGCCCCCTCCCACAGTGACCGCGTTAAGCCTTAACTGACTGGCATTAAGGCTTGCCCCCTCCCACAATTCAAACCTTGAAGGGGGTCTGGCTTAGATCAGAACGCAGGCACGACCGCGCCGTTGTACTTCTTCTCGATGAAGGCTTTGACTTCAGGGCTGGTCAGGGCCTTGGACAGTTTCTGGATAGCATCGCTGTCCTTGTTGTCCGGGCGAGCCACCAGGAAGTTCACATACGGCGACTTGGCGTCCTCGATGATCAGCGCGTCCTTGGCTGGGTTCAGGCCAGCCTCCAGGGCGTAGTTGGTGTTGATCAGGTCCAGGTCAACCTGGTCCAGCACGCGTGGCAACAGCGCCGATTCCAGCTCTTTGAATTTCAGGTGCTTGGGGTTGCTGGCGATGTCTTTCGGCGTGGCCAGGGCGTTGCTTGGGTCTTTCAGGGTGATCACACCGGCCTTCTGCAGCAGCAACAGGGCACGGCCGCTGTTGGAGCCTTCGTTGGGAATGGCAACGGTGGCGCCATCTTTGAGCTCGGAAATGTTCTTGATCTTCTTCGAGTAGCCGCCGAAAGGTTCGACGTGCACACCGACCACGGTGACCAGGTTGGTGCCCTTGCCTTTGTTGAAGTTTTCCAGGTACGGCAGCGTCTGGAAGTAGTTGGCGTCCAGACGCTTCTCGGCCACCTGCACGTTTGGCTGCACGTAATCGGTGAAGACTTTGATGTCCAGATCCACACCTTCCTTGGCCAGGGTCGGCTTGACCAGCTCAAGGATCTCGGCGTGCGGGATCGGGGTCGCGGCGACCACCAGCTTCTCGTTGGCCTGGGCCAGGCTTGCAGTCAGGGCAGCCGCCAGTGCGGTAAACAACAGAACCTTTTTCATGCAGTGTCCTTATCGAAATTCCGGGGCGTCTCTGACGACCGTTTTTATGTGGTGTGCCAGCGAAGTGCTATCGCGGCGTGGAAGGGACAATACCTAGATTTTTTATTCCCGAACAATATCTTTTATTCACGTTGATATTCCATTTTGTTCATGTAGCCATTTGCGCAAGGTTTCCTGTTCCGCTGGCGTGGCAGTGCTGAACAGGCGCTGCACCTGTTCCAGCGGTGAGCCGGCCACCGGCAGGTTCAAATGCTCGGGCAAAATCTCATCGCCACTGCTGACCAGCAGCGCAAAATGGATCACGTTTTCCAGTTCACGGGTATTGCCCGGCCAACTGTGGCGCTCCAGCACACGCTGGGCGGCGTCGCTGATCAGCGGCACCGGCAGGTCCAGGCGCTGACTGTAGATGCCGAGGAAATATTCGGCCAGGGACAGGATATCGCCGACGCGTTCGCGCAAGGCCGGCAGCTCGAGTTGGCCCTCGCTCAGGTAATGGAACAGGCGCTCATGGAACTTGCCGGCCGCCACCGCCTGGGCCAGGTCGATGCTCGTCGCGGCCACCAGGCGCACATCCACCGGGCTTGGCTGATGGGCGCCGACGCGGGTGACCTCATGGTTTTCCAGGGCGGCGAGCAGTTTCACCTGGATCGGCAGGGGCAAGTCACCGATCTCGTCCAGGTACAACGTGCCGCCATTGGCCGAGCCAAACCACCCAGCACGGCTACTGGCCGCGCCACTGTGGCTGCCGGCGGCGTATCCGAACAACTCGGCATCGGCATAGGTGGGGCTGATCGCACCGCAATTGACTGACACGAACAGCCCGGTGCGGTCACTGCCACGGTGAATCTGCCGCGCCAGCAGCTCTTTACCTGTACCGGTCTCGCCGCGAATCAACACGGGCAGGGCCAGCGGGGCGAGGTTTTCCAGGTCTTCGCGCAGTTGCCGCGAACGCGGGTCGACAAACACCAACGCCTTGGCACGGATGCTCAGCGGGCTTTTTTCAGAATCGGGGAAGGTCAGCAGTGGCTGGCCGTAGGTTTCATGACTCATGGCAGGCTCCCGCCCCCAATCCGCTCAAGGGACGGGGCGTTGAAAAAATATCAGGCAGTGCGCCGGGCGTGATGTTCGAGACGGCTTTGCAAGCGATAAAGGTAGGCGAAACCCTGCTCCCATCGCTGGTGGCCGGACTTCACATTGATATGACCGGCCCCTGACAAAATGCCGGCTTCGGCGCCCCAATGGCGCGCAAGCTCCAAGGCTCTCGCAGCGCTGACGGCGCTGTCGTTGTCGGAGCTGACCACTTGGCTGGGAAACGGCAGCAAGTCGGTGGGGATGGGTGCAAAGTTGCGTAGGGCGGGGGCACAGGCCGGGCGCTCGACATCAGCCGGAGCCACCAGCAAGGCGCCGCGCACCTGACGCAAAAACGCCAGCGGTGCTGTGGCCGCCCAATGCGCGACCGTGATGCAGCCCAGGCTGTGGGCGATGAGAATCACCGGCGTACTGTCGGCGGCAATCGCCTCGGCCAGCGCAGCCACCCAGTCTTCGCGACGGGGAGTCAGCCAATCGGCCTGCTCCACGCGCGTACTGTTGGGCAGGCTGTTCTGCCAATGGCTCTGCCAATGATCTTCTGGCGATCCTTGCCAGCCCGGCACGATCAGGTAACGAATCAACTCGCTGTGCATGGGTGTGCCCTCCTGCAGCGTCTAACGTTGCTGAGCAGTATAAGGACAGGGTTTATATTCGTTAAGGAATAAGAAGCTATTTATTAATAACCAAAATCACATAACCACTCAATATCAAAAGTGGGAGGGGGCTTGCTCCCGATAGCGATCTGTCAGCCACCAATTTATTGGCTGAACCACTGCCATCGGGAGCAAGCCCCCTCCCACCCTGACCGTTTTCCAAACTGAGATTTTGGTGATGTGTGAATTTCAGGCAAAAAAAAGGCCGCACCCTGCCAAGGAAACGGCCAAAAAATCGTCGAGGCTTTTGCAGCTAACGCGCGGTTATCACCGACAGCTTGGTAATCCCCGCGCGCTCGATAGACGCCATGGCTCGCGCCACTTCGCCGTAGTTCACACCATCATCAGCCTGCAGTTGCACCCGCACATCGGGGTCCTTGGCCTTGGCCGCCTGCAAGTTGAACTCCAGCAGGTCCGGCTGGATTTCGTCCTTGTTGATAAACAGTTTGCCGGCACCGTCGATGCTCACCACCAGCGGATCTTTTTGCTCCACCGGCGCCACGGCCTGGGTCTTGGGCAGGTTGATCGGAATCGCGTTGGTCAACAGCGGCGCAGTGACGATAAACACCACCAGCAGCACCAGCATCACGTCCACCAACGGTGTGACGTTGATCTCGCTCAGCACCTCATCGCTGTCTTGCGTGGAGAAGGCCATCTCAGGACGCCTCCTTCACTTTCTGCGGGTTGCCGGCCGCGCTCTTGGTCAGCGAGGGGTGGAGCAGCACGCGGAAGGAATGCTTCTGCGCCAGGCTGTAGAAGTCGTGGGCAAAATCATCCAGATCGGCCGCCGTCAGCTTCAGGCGGCGCAGGAAATAGTTGTAGACCAACACCGCCGGCACGGCCACGGCAATCCCCACACCCGTAGCGACCAGCGCCGCACCAATCGGGCCAGCCACGGTTTCCAGGCTGGCGGAGCCGGCAGCGCTGATGCCCTTGAGCGCCTCCATGATCCCCCACACAGTGCCGAACAGACCGATGAACGGCGAGGTGCTGCCGATGCTGGCGACCACGGCCAGGCCGGTTTCCAGTGAGCGACGCTCACGCACGATCTGCTGGCGCAGGGCACGTTCGAGGCGGTCCTGATGGTTGATGGCCTGGCTCAAATCCGCTGCATGGGCAGAATCACCCACCTGGATCGCCGCATAACCGGCCTGGGCTACCCGGGCCGCCGCGCCCGGCTGGGTTTCAGCCAGCTCCGCGGCGGAATCGAGACTGGAGGCCGCCCAGAACCGCTGATGGAACTTGCGGTCCTGAGCCTTGAGGCGACCGAATTGCACGCCCTTCAACAACGCCAGCCCCCAGGTGGCGACCGAAAAGGCCACCAACAGCCAGATCACCGCGCTTTCGATGGATTCAAGTGGAGATGCCAATGCCATGATGTTTTCCCTCTTTACAGGTCGCGGCGTGCAAAACACACCGCAGCGCGATAGTTAGTGAATCTTGAAATCGATCGGTACGCTGACCCAGCCGTCCTGGGCGACATCGCCCTGCTTGGCCGGTACAAAACTCCAGCGCTTTACAGCAGCCAGCGCGGCATCATCGAGTTGCTGGCGACCGCTGCTTTTCTGCACCTGGATCTCCCCCGGCTTGCCGCTGGCCAAGACGTGTACCCGCAGCAGTACCGTGCCTTCCCAACCACGACGCTGGGCCAATGACGGGTATTCGGGCGCCGGGTTCTTCAAGTAAGCGGCGTTGGCCGAAGCCGGTGTAACCGGTGCAGGCGCTGCGACGGGCGCTGCCGGAGCGGGCGGCGCAGGCACAGGTGGCGCGGGCGGCTGCTCGACCGCCTTCGGGGCCGGCTCAGGTTTCGGCTTGGGCTTGGGCTGCGGCTTGGGCACAGGTTTCGGGATTGGCTTTGGCGGCGCAGGCTTGGCTGCCAACTCATCCACCACCGGTGGCGGCGGCTCAACCACGGGCGGCGGTGGAGGCGGCGGCACAGGCGGTGGCGGCTCGACCACCGGCGGTGCCGGCTGGGAAAACTCGATGGTCATCGGTGGTATTTCCGGCGGCACAATCGGCAGCACCGGCGTGGGTTTCTGGCTCACCCAATAAACCACCGCACCGTGCAAGGCCAACACCAGCAGCCCCAGCAGAACCCCTTCGCGGCGACTCGAAAAACGCTTGGGAGCCTTCTGCAGCCGCAGTTGCCCCAATGGCGCGCGGTGCGGCCGGCCAAGGTCGACCAACTCACCACCCGGTGCCTGGCGCCATTGCGCCTCGTGTGCACTGGCGGCGGTCTGGACATTGCCCATGGATTCACTCCCTACGGTTTTCACACAAAAAAACCGACAGGCCTGCCGAAGCGGCCGTCGAGGGCTGAATCATCGGGGCTGGACGCTTATCCCTTAAAGTAATCTTTAAAGTTATAGATAGATTAAAAAGGCATAACAGATATCTTATCTTCCGCCCAGGCCGCGCCCGCCGTGGCCTGGACCGAAGGCTTTGTTTTTCAATGCTTTTCAGGCATACAAAATATTCAGAAAAGGTATGGCTCAGCCTGGGCTGTTTGCACACAAATCGAGCAATTGGCGCTGCAAAGTCTGCCCTGGCGCCCCCAAGCCGCTGCGGCCATATACCGCCAGCCGCACGCCCTGCACCGTCGGCAAACCACTCTCCTCGCCGAGTACCACATGCCCTGGTTGCAGCACCCGTCGCGGCAACAGGCTGATCCCCAACCCCGCCGACACTGCCGAACACACGCTGGCCAAACTCGCGCTGGAATAGCCGATACGCCAGCGCCAGCCCCCCACTTCCAGGTGATGCAACATTTCGTTGCGGTATAACCCACCCACCGGAAACGCCACCAGCGGCAGCGGGTCGCGCCCCAGGCACGGGGTGCTGCGGCTGTCGACCCAGCACAACGGTTCTGGCCAGGAAGCCAGGCAGTCATCGCTGTGGCCCATCTGCTTGACCAGCAGCACGTCAAATTCACCGCTGCGGTACTGGCGCTGCAATTCGGGACCGAGGCCGCTGGTGACCTCCAGCCTCACTCGGGGATGGCTCACCACAAAGGCCGAGAGCAATGGCATCAGGCGCTCGGCGGCAAAATCCTCCGGCACCCCAAGGCGCAGCACACCGTCGTTTTGCTGGTTGACCAACACATCGGCGGCTTCTTCATGCAGCGCGAGGATGCGCCGTGCATAGGCCAGCAACCGTTCACCTTCGGCGGTAGCGACCACCCGGCGCTGGTCGCGGTCGAGCAACTGGCACGCTACCGCGTCTTCCAGGCGCCGGATCTGCTGGCTCACGGTGGATTGGGTCAGGTGCAGGCGCTCGGCGGCGCGAGTGAAATTGGCGCAATCCACCACGGTCACAAAGCTGCGCAATAACACGGGATCGAACATAGGCGTCACCATTGCATTTGCCACTGGTTGGCATGGTTATATTTAATTTCAGAATACCTGCGACGCTCGCCATACTCACGCCTCGTCGATTGAGCGTAAGGGCACTGCATGACCCGCCAAACATCCCTCGCCGGCTGGGGCCTGCTGGTCGTGCTGGGCCTGAACCTGCGGCCGATCCTCAGCTCCATCAGCCCGTTGCTCGCGGACATTCGCCAGGCTACCGGCTTGAGCTTCCAGAGCAGCGCCCTGCTCACCAGCCTGCCGGTGATTTGCATGGGCCTGGTGGCACTGGTGGGTGTGCGTCTGGAGGCCCGCCTGGGTGAACGACGCGGCATCGCCCTGGGCTTGATAATGATCCTGCTGGCCTGCCTGGCACGCTGGTTGATGGGCCAGGCTTCGGCACTGCTGGCCACGGCGTTGCTGGGTGGTGCCGGCGTGGCGCTGATCCAGGCATTGGTGCCGGCGATGATCAAGCGCGAATTCCACCACCGCGTGCCGGTGGCGATGGGCGTGTATTCGGCGTCATTGATGGCCGGTGGCGGGCTGGCGGCCCTGCTGAGCCCGGTAGTCGCCACGCATTTTCAGCAATGGCAGGCGGGCCTTGGGGTCTGGCTGCTGCCCGCAATCGCTGCACTGTTGTTGTGGGGGTTTGTACCGCTGGGTGCGGCCAGAAGCGCAACCGTGATCCCCACCTTCAAGGGCCTGCGCAATCGTCGGGCGTGGCTGCTGGCCGTGTATTTCGGCCTGGTCAATTGCGGTTACATGAGCATGGTGGCGTGGCTGCCTGCGTACTATCAGCAACTGGGCTGGGGCGTACTGCCCAGCGGTTCGCTGCTGGCCTTCATGACCCTCTTCCAAGTGAGCGCCGCGCTGCTGATGCCGGTGCTGGCCCAGCGCGGCATCGACCGACGCCCCCTGCTCGGCATCAGTCTGCTGGCGCAGACCGTGGGCTACCTCGGCCTGTTGATGGCACCGCAGCAGTTCCCCCATGTGTGGGTGGCGCTGATCGGCTTCGGCCTGGGCGCCTGCTTCGCCTTGAGTTTGCTGCTGACCCTCGACCACCACCGCGACCCGCGCCAGGCCGGGCAACTGGCGGCCTTCGTGCAAGGCGTGGGCTTTTTGATCAACGCCATTTCGCCATGGCTGACGGGCTGGCTACGTGAACTCACCGGCACTTTTGTCAGCGCCTGGTGGGTACTGGCCGTTACCGTGGTGGCGATGCTGGTGGTGACACGAGTATTCAGCCCGGCCACCTATCGCAGCGGCTCAGAAGTCGTAGCGGCCAGTCACGCCTAGGGTGCGGGGCGTCCCCAACAAGCCTTCATAGCCGCCGTTACCGCCTGTCCACAACGTGGTGTAGTAGGTTTTGTCGAAGGCATTTTTCAGCCACAACGACACATCCCACTGCCCCTGCTGGTAGTTGCCGCGCAGGCCGGTAGACAGGTTGACCACGGCATAGGCGGGAATCTGTCCGTAATCGGAGTCTTCCACGGTGCCCACCGCTTTGGAGCGGAACGCATAGCTGGCGGTCACGTAGGGCTCGAAGCCGTTATCCAGGTTCCATTTGTATTCGCCATTGGCGTTGGCGATCCACTTGGACGCGCCGACCACTTGATGCCCCGTGAGGTCGCACGACGCCGGCGCACCGGGGCGCAAGCTGACTTCCGGCGGGCATGGCGCATCCTTGTAAGACAGGTAGCTCACATCATTGAACGAGCCGTTGAGGTTCAGCGTCAGGCCCTTGACCGGCACCAGGGTGCTTTCCACTTCCACACCACGCGAGCGTACGGACCCGGCATTGGTCAGGTACTGCACGCGGTTGTCCTGGTCATAGGCGTTGGTCTGGTAGCCGTTGACCTGGGTCCAGAACAGGTTGGCGTTAAGCTGCAGGCGGCGATCCCACAGCGTGCTCTTGAAGCCCAATTCGGCGTTGTTGGCACGCTCGGTGCCGATCAGCAAGGAGTCGGCCCCGGCGGTTGGCGCGGAGCCCACGGCCAAATTGACCCCACCGGATTTTTCGCCATGGGACAGGGTCGCGTAACCCAACAGGTTTTCATTGAAGTGATAGGTGAGGTTGAGCAGCCCCGAGGGCGTGGCGCTGTACTGATTAAGGTCGCCCGAGTCATACACTCCCGTGCGCCCGCGTCGCGCCGTAGCAGCGGCGCCGGCCACCGCAGCACCACCCAGCGGCGCATTACGCGTGACCCAGGCGCTTTTCTCTTCATAGGTGCCGCGTAGGCCGGCGGTGAAATCCAGACGCTCCGTCAGGTGCCAGGTGCCTTGGGCGAACAACGCAAAACTGTCGGTGCGGATATGCCCGTTGCCGACACTGCTGACATTGTTCAACGCACCGGCAGGTGTGCCGTTCCAGATATCGGCCTTGGGCCCGTAGTAGGCGAAGGACTTGTTATCCAGGTCGGAGCCGAAGTAATACGCGCCCAGCACGTAGTCGAAGAAGCCACCCGTGGGCGAGGCCAGCCGGAACTCCTGGGACCATTGTTTATCTTCCACCGACACGCCGGCGTTATACGACGCGGGCACGTTGAGTCCGTCATCGTTGCGCGGGGTGAAATTCCACCAGCGATAGGCACTGACCGACGTCAGCGTGAAGTCACTCGGCAACGTCCAGTTGGCCTCCAGCGATGTACCGCCCTGGAACACCGTGACGTGCTGGTCGCTGTCCAGGTTGACCTTGCGATGCGTGCCGTCCACCAGCGTTGCCCCCGCAGCAGCGGCCCGCGACGCATACAGGTTGGTGCCATTGATGGTCGGCCCGGTGCTGTACAACACTCGGGTGCCGGCGCTGGAATCTTCCTCGTTGTAATCGCCGATCCAACGCAGGTTGAATGTCTCGCTGGGCTTGTACAGCAGTTGCCCGCGAAAGCCCTGGCGTGAACCGCCATTGAGGTCGTGGCCGTCGTATTGGTTCTTGATGTCGCCGTCGCTGCGCGTGCGATAGGCCGAGAAACGCCCCGCCAAGTCATCGCTGAGCGGGCCGGAGATCGTGCCCTTGGTCTGGAAGTAACCGTCCTCGCCCAACGACGTCTCGATACTGCGCTCGGGGGTGAAACTCGGTGCGCGGGTGCTGATGTTGATCACCCCCGCCGTGGTGTTCTTGCCGAACAGTGTGCCTTGCGGGCCGCGTAAGACTTCAAGCTGCTCGATGTCCATCAAGTCGAACACCGCCATGCCCGGCCGCCCAAGGTACACGTTGTCGATATACAGCCCCACGCTGCCTTCCAGGCCGTCGCTGGCCGGGTTGTTGCCCAGCCCGCGGATCGACACGCTGGACTGGCGTGCATGCATATAGGCGACATTGACGCTGGGCACCAGTTGCTGCAGATCCTGAATCCGATACACCCGCTGACTTTCCAAGGCCTGGCCACCGATCACGCTCATCGGCGTCGGCACGTCCTGGGCGCTTTCGGTACGCCGCCTGGCGGTGACCGTGACGGTCTCCAGTTGGCCGCTGGCGTTCTCGCCCTTGCTTGCCGGCGCGGGTACTTCGGCGGCCTGGCTCGGCGACCAACTGCTGCTACCGGCCACTAACACGGCCATGGGCAAGGACTTCAACAGACTCATAAGCGGCTCCCCAAGCGGAAATAGCCAAAAACGCATATTCCCTAAGGTTATTTATTTATGGTTTAACGGACATTTACTGCATAAGAGATTGCCTTTATAAGGAGTCGACCTGATGCATAGCCAATGCATTTCCCGGATATTTTTGATGTGAAAAATGCATATCGACCTGCGCCAGCTTCGCCACTTCATCGCCCTTGCCGAACACCGCAGTTTTGTCGCCGCGGCGTTGGCCGTGAGCCTGTCGCAGTCAGCGTTCAGCCGTAGCATCCAGGCGCTGGAACACAGCGCCGGGTGCCAACTGGTCGATCGTGGGCGCAAGGACCTGGCGCCCACCAAACAGGGCCAGGTCCTGCTGGAACATGCACGCCGCCTGGTCAGCGGCGCACAGCAATTGGCCAACGAGATCAGCCAATTCAATGGCCTGGAGGCCGGTGAACTGCGCTTCGGTTGCGGGCCGGCACCGGCCGGCGGGTTGGTCCCCCGCGCCATCGGCAGTTTTATCGGGCGCTACCCCAAGGCCCGCGTGCAATTCCAGGTGGATGACTGGCAAAGCCTGAGCAAACGCCTGCTCAGCGAAGAGTTCGAATTCTTCGTCGCCGACACCCGCCACTTCGAAGCCAACCCGGACTACCACACCCACCGCTTGCGCCCACGCCGCTGGTACTTCTGCTGCCGCGCCGGGCACCCGCTGGCCCAGCGCGAGAGCGTGAGCGCCACCGAGCTGATGAGTTACCCCCTGGCCGTGACCATCCGCCCGCCGAACCTGCGCAAAGTCATCGTCGACCTCAGCGGCCGCCCGGATTACCTGCCCAACGTGGAATGTGAAAACGGCTACAGCCTGATGGGTGTGGTACTGCGCTCGGACGCCATCGGTATCGTCAGTGCCAACAGCGACGTGCTGCACATGGCCCGGGGCGAATTGGTGTGCCTGACAATCGATGGGCTGGCGGAGGACCTGGAGGAGCGTTACACCCGCTACGGCATTGTCAGCCGGGCGGGCTATCGGCTGTCGCCGCTGGCGGAGGCGATGATCGAACAGATCAAAGAAGTGGATGAACAGGATAAGGACGTATGTTCATTGGAAAATTTAGCTGTTTGATAGGTCGTAATGCGTTGATGCTTCAGGCCCCCCCCTCGCAACGCAGCAATACCAGATCGCTTGCTGTGGGGCATCCCCCCACCGCCAGCCTGTTCCAGCGTTTTGTACTGCTGGTGGCTCTGATTTCTATTGCGCTACCTCGATATCGAGCACTTGCCTAGTAAGGAGTCAGGGTCATCCGTTGCTGTTGCCAATTCGCAGTCGGCATCAGATGAAGGGACGGAGTTTCTCTCCAGCGGCTGAATATGCCGCCGCGTTGATCACTGTCATTGTCAGTTGAAATACACACTGCCAAAACTCAGCCACATCATTTCATCAGCCCCGCTTGCATCTACACTCGACGGCCATGCCCACCTGGAAAACCCTGCTGGGCAGGTTGCTGCTGATTATCATGGAAACTTGAGAAGGACACTCAAATGGTACGCGCCGTTACTATTCTCACCGAAAATTTTTCTGACTGGGAGCCCGCGCTGATCAACTCCACGGGCCGAGCCTACTATGGCTTCGAGACTTGTTTTGCCGCTCCCGGTGGCAAGCAAGTGACATCATCCGGAGGCATGACCATCATCCCCAACCTGGCCATCGAGGTCATTCGGCTGGACGATGTCGACTTGCTGATTGTGACGGGAGGCCCGATCTGGAAAACAGACAAGGCGCCCGCCATCGAGGCGTTGGTCCGTGAGGCCCACGACAGAAACATTGTCGTGGCGGGAATCTGTGACGGTACCCGCGTACTGGCCAAGGCTGGAGTGCTGGATCACTTGCAGCACACCTCTAATTGCGTTGACAACCTGAAGCAGGTGCATTATCGCGGAGCAGATTATTACCAGGACGTACCGTACGCTGTTGCCGACCAGGGTGTGGTCACGGCTCCCGGCAGCGCGCCGGTCAGTTTCATGGCGCAAATTCTCGACACCTTGGGTTTGAACGACAAGAAGCTGGATGCCTACCTGGCCATGCATGCGGCTGAACATATTCACGGCTGAACCCTTTCCCTCTATCTCTCCTCTCACCTCGGCGCTGCGGCCTGTTACCGCAGCGCACTTCACCGTTGAACCACTCCTCCAATACTGCGCTGACAAAAGCCCCTTTTTGTTCTTCACTGCCGAACTGCAGTTTCAGATCGTCCGACAATTTTTTAAAATCGGAGAAATCTTACTTGCGATTACGACATTTCCGACTTAAGTTACCCACATGACGCGTAGGGGGTTTCCTTGGCTCCATCAGGACGAGTTTGGAGCCGCGTCAAAGGATGCATTGTTGAGTTCGCCAAGAGGCGACACTTTTCGACCAAAGCTAAGGAATGGCTAAATGTTTTTCTCTGCCGACATGACTGTGGCTCGATGCCTGCCGCACTCGCCTGTGTCTCCAGCTTTCAGCACCTCATCCCATGAGCGAAATGCTGTAAGTAATATTTCCCATACCCTCAGAGCCCTGCCCGAGATGACGTCAGGCTCTCTCCTTAGCGTGCGCCTTAGAAATTGATTGGCCCGCTCATAGTCAGCAAATAACCGACACATTTTTACGACATGACTGACTGAGTCTGTCGTACAAAAACCTGTGCGCGTTCTATGTCTTTCCCGCTGAACGGGAGAGATGCGAGTGCCCGGGAATGTACTCCTCAATGGATTGAGATCGCCGCTGGCTGCTGCCTATGCGTCGAGGACCTGACGTGTCAAAAATAACAGTTGAACGCTCGAACAAAGAATCGACCGAGCAGATGAGCATGACGCAAGCACTTGCCGATGCCAGTCTGAGTGTCGAGGCCAAGGCCCTGGTCGCCCAAGGCATCTATGCCGGGGTCGCTCAGGAAGTTTCCATCGTCATACCTTTCAAAACCGCGACCCATCCGGATTTTGGACTTTTGCGTCAGTTGGTGATCGCTGGATGGGGCGAAGCGCTCGGCCAGTATCTTGCAGTGCTTGATCTGGGGGAAGACGGCGTTCCAGAAGCCTTGCGCAAGGTTCAGTTGGCTGTCAGATCCGGCACTGCGCTATTTGCCGTCGGCAGCCTGACCACCCGCGCTGGAGTGCACTGCCTGGTCTCGATCCATCATGGGTTGGCCGACGAACATAGCCTTGAGGTGCTGGCACGACAGCTACAAACAGAAGATATCGACTCGGCCCTGATGTGCATGCGTCGAGGGCGCGAACGCCATGGCGAATACGTCCGGGCGCAAACACAGCTCGCGCAAGTTGATGGCGCGCATCTGACCGCTGCGGCGCACGCCATGACCCCCGTGCGTTTGCTGCAAACCGGGCGCTTGGCCTTCGACATCCAACGCCAGCGCATCAGCCTGCAACGCACCCTGGACATCGCATCAATCAATACCGACAAGCCGCCCGTAGCGAAACTCCTGGACTGCCTGCAGCGGGCCGCTGTCATCGCCGAAGGCGACATCCTGTGTTCGTCGCACAACTGGCGCGAGGCTCACCAGCAGGATGCCATCGGCATGATGACGGGTCTTGTTCCACGCTCTGTGGCGACCCCTGGAGCGCTTGTGCTTCCCGGGCAAATCAGCCTTGAAGCATGCGCCCGTCGCTCGCAGGCGGCGCGCCAGGCGCTGGCCTGCTGCCGCGCGTCCGAGCTGTTCATCAATGGTGCCGGTCGACGCGGCATACCGGCTTCACACGTGATGAGTGCAACTTTTCCGGTCGGCATCGACATACGGCGTACCGGCGCTTCGCAACTGCTCCTGGAACTCGAGGGACCGTTTTGCGACGCCAGCGCAGCCACCAATCTGCTCAATGAACTCGCTGATGTATTTATGGATAGGAGTGAATGGAATGACTGAAAACATCCAGCTTGATGAACACGCTCTGGCTGATGAAGTGGCTCGCGTCTGCGCCACTTTTGCCGAGGTGCTCGGCCTGCCGAGTGTCGGCCACGAGGACAACTTCTTCAACCTTGGCGGCGACTCCTTTGAAGCGATTCGCGTAATGTCGCGGCTGTCTTGCAATTTGCCCATAGTGACTCTTTTCGAGCACCCGACGGCAGCGGGCCTTGCTCAACGCATTGTCCGCGCCGCCGCCCGACAAGCCGCACGTCTGGTCTGTTTTGGCGACGTCCAAGCAGCCGCGGGTTCGACTGCGGTGATTGCGGTGCCTTTCGGCGGCGGAGACGCCACGGCCTACCGAAATCTGTTTCAAGGTAATCCGGATGTGCAGGTGTTCGGCGTGGACTTCGGTGATACCGAGGTGGAGAACGCCGAGGATTTTCAAAGTCTGCTCGACGGCCTTACCAGCGACATCGAAGAAATCGGCGCTGCCCATCTGGTGATCTATGGCCACTGCGCAGGCGCGGCGACCGCTGCGTGCATCGCATCAAGCATGGCCGCCCACCACAACCATCTCGCTCTGGTGGTGGCCGCCTCACGCCCGGTGCTGGATGCAGACGCCGCGATTCGTGCTGCTGAAACCACTTCGGACCAGATCTGGACCGACTACTTGCGATCGCTGGGGGCCTTCACCGGGCTGCTCGACACTCAGGTCGAGAGCATGCTGGCTCGCGGTCGAAGAGACCACCTGATCGCCTGCGAAGCCTATCGCTACCTGACACAGTACCCGGCCAACGGCGTATCTGCACTGGTGCTGCTGGGTGACGAGGACCCGGCCACCGCCGAGCCTGAAGTCGTATTGGCGCAATGGGGCAAGTTCATCAACGTCACCCAAGCCGCCACCCTCGCCGGTGGCGGGCACTACTTTGTGCGTACCCATGCGCACGAGGTCGAGGAAACCGTACTGGCTTTTACAGCACACAACACCAAAGGAAGGGATAGCAAGTCATGACAGTCAATCATCAACCACTTCTGACCCAGGCTGATCTGCTCAAGCGGGGCCTGGCCGATATGCAGGAACATGATGCCGCACTGGCGCGGATTCTCGACGCCGAGGTCGCTCGCCAGCAACGCACGCTCTCGCTGGTGGCCTCTTGCTGCGCGGTCAAGCCGCGCACCCTGGCCGCGTCGTCCTCCGTACTGGTCAACGTGACTGCCGAAGGTGTGCCCGGACGCCGTTATCACGCCGGTTGCGAGAACGTCGACCTGGTCGAGTCTCTGGCAATCCAACGCGCCCGCGAGCTGTTCTCTGCGCAGTACGCCGGTGTGCAGTCGCACTCGGCTTCCAGCGCCAACTATTCAGTACTCGCGGCTTTGCTCGAACCTGGCGACACGCTGCTGGGCATGGCTCTGGATAACGGCGGCCACCTGACCCATGGCAGTCCCGTGACGTTCTCGGGCACTTACTACAACGCCATTGGCTATGGCACCACCAAGGAAGGCCTGATCGACTACGACGAAGTCCGCAGGCTGGCTTTGGAACATCGCCCGCGACTGATCATCTGCGGTGCCACGGCCTACTCCAGAGTCGTGGATTTCGAGCGCTTCCGCCGGATCGCCGACGAAGCCGGTGCCATCCTGATGGCCGACATCTCGCACATTGCCGGTCTGGTGGCAACCGGGCGGCATCCAAGCCCGATTAACGCTGCGCACGTCACCACCACCTGTACCCACAAGCAGCTCGCCGGCCCGCGTGGTGGGCTGATTCTCTCCGGCCGTGACGCCCACGAAAAAGTCCCTGGCCGTGAAGCGACGTTCAGCCGCGTGCTCGAACTGGCGGTGTTCCCGCGGATGCAAGGCGCACCGGCCGTCAACATGATGGCTGCCAAGGCCGCGGCACTGGGGTACGCCATGACCCCTGAGTTCGATGCCGAGATGCAGCGCATCCGCACTGCAGCGGACGTAATGGCCAGCGAATTCCAGGCCAGGGACTATGAAGTGGTGGGTGGTCGCAGCGAGAACCACACCATTCTGATCCGCCTGCGTGCTGCGATGACCGGCGCTATCGCCGAGACCGCGCTGGAGCACTGTGGAATCGTCGTCAACAAGAACCGTGTGCCCGGCGAAACCCGCTCGTCTTTCGTCACCAGCGGCCTGCGCATAGGTACCGGCGCCCTCGCCCAGCGTCATGTCGACCCGCAAGGTTGCCGGGAGATCGTCGACCTGCTCTGCCGGATCCTGGACGAGGTAACGCCGCTCGGTGACAGCGAGTTCACCCTCGATCCACTCCTGCGCCAGCAATTCTGCGCAGAGGCCGAGGCGCTTTGCGCGAAGTATCCGATCGCCGATTACCTCGCACGCTAAAACAGTCTCCGGCAGCGCTGGAGGCATGGCACGACGGTCCGCCGATCGTCGTGCCTGGGAACAGGCAAAACTCTAAGGAGAGAGAAGCATCATGACGGACAAGATCAAGTATGTCGCCATCAATGGCTCGGAACGGGTGGATGGCAACAATGCCAGGGCGCTGGAGTGGGCGGCCGAGTACCTGGAAAAACAGGATGTCATTCTCGAAGTTTTCTCATTGGCCAACGCCAAAATCGACCCTTGCGGGGCCTGCGGTGATTGCAATTTTCGCAACGAACCCTGCGCCCAGAAAGATGACGCCGCGCGCGCCGTGCGCCTCATGGAAGCCAGCGATGGCGTGATCTTCGCCTGTGCCGTGCATGGCTTTGGCGCAACCCCTCTGATGTCGGCGTTCCTGGAACGGGTCGGCACCGGGTTCCTGCGCCACGACCGCACCCTCACCAACAAAGTGGCCGGGGTCATGGTCACTGGTCGGCGCATGGGCCATGTCGAGGTCTACAACCAGATGCTCCAGTGCGCCTTGCTCAACCGCATGATCATGGTCGGCTACGGCTTCCCGGCGATGCTCGTAGGCGACAAGAAAGGCGAAGTGCTGGGTGACAAGGAAGGCATGGAGATGCTGCGTCGGATGCTTGATCGCATGGTGTCCATGACGCGTCTGATCCGCGACTACGAGCAGCTCACCGGGCAGCCGGCGCTGCCGGTCTCGGTGCCTGGGGAACGCCATCGCGAGGGTAACGACGGCAAGTTCTTCGTACCGACCAAGTCCGACATGTACCAGGTCGAGGCCACTCGCAGTTGCAACTTCGATGTCGTCGGCGACTGAACAGCGCAGCCACAGAGCCAATCGAGAATCATATGAGCATTAGAACTGCCTGCAATGGCCTCACTGACATTCTCCTGCGGGAATGGATGGTGTCGGAACATTTCAAGCGCCTGGCACAAGCAACGGTGACACAGATAGCACAGGCCTATGTCGGCGTTTATTCGGCGCGACCCACCAGTTGGCTGGCGGTCATGGCACGCAATCAAAACCTCGATCGCAAGAGCGTACTGGCGAAAGAAAACGACAGCGAGTTGTTGCGTATCCCGGGTATGCGGCGCTCCAAGTTCCTGCTGCCCGGCGAGCTGGCAGGCAACGTCTTTGCGGCCACTCGCCTGCCGTTGGCAGGCCACGAGTGGCGGCTACGGGACGTCGGGCTTGGCCTGGACGATTACCGACGCCTGCTGCCGGCGCTGATCACTTTGAGCACAGGTGCCGCCGTGCGTCTGCAAGACATTGCCAGTGCACTCGAACTGCCGGCGCCCCAGGCGCGGGCGTTGACGTCAGTGGCGACCTATGACGGCGCGTTGGTTCGCATACCAGCGGCCAATCATTGGTCGAACCGCTGGCTGTATTCAGCTGCACCTGAAGGGCTGTTGCCGGGTGACGGTGCGCCACTGGACCGCGACTCGTTGCTGCGTGACATCGCTGGGCGTTACGTCGAGCACTATGGACCGGTCACGGTCGATGACCTTGCCTGGTGGCTCGGTGTTTCAAAGGAGACCGCACGCGCGCTGCTTCAAGGCTGTGCAGCCTGCCGGGTCGCCGATCAGATGTGGCATAGCGAGGCCGGGAAAGCGCGTCTTGAGCAGTTCCTGCAACGCGAGCAGAAACCCGCGAGCAAGCAGATCCGCTTTCTGCCGGCCTGGGACCCGTTGGTCATGGGCTATGCGCCCGGTTCCAGGCAGCGCGACTGCCTTGAACTGGAACGCATCGGCGGCTACGACACGGCCGGCAACGGCCGGCCGGTGGTGCTCATCGGTGGCCGGGCTGCCGCGACCTGGCACACGGCGGCCAAGGGCAGCAAACGCGTCATCGCAGTCGATGCCTCGACACTGACTGACCAGGAACGTGCAGCCGTGCTTGAGGCTGCCACGGTTCTGGCGGAGCAGATCGGGGCTATTCACCAGATCGAAAACGAACTCACAGCGTGAAAACAGGGAAGCATGAACAAGATGAGGGACGACATGACATCAGTACCCCAAGCGCCACAATCGCTGTCAGGGAGTGAGCGCAGCCTGTGGGACGCCTTTGCGCAACCACAGGCCGGGCAATCAGCGGACAACACCCGAGAACAGCAAGAGATCGTCTTGCCCGCTGGCCTGACGGCCACCATGGATGACCTGGTCACGGTCGCTGCGGTTCTGGGCTCCCTGCTCAGTCCGGAAGGCCGGCTGACGTTGGCAATACATGATGAAGCCAAGCCGTCACTGCTCAGCGTCGATTGCATGACATTGAACCTTGCAGAAGACGCTCGCGACTACATCTCACAATTGCGCAACAGTGCCGAAGCGTCCCATGGCGAGCCGCAATTGCGAGCCGATATCGAGATCAGCGATGGCAAGCACCTGCCAGCGGCGCAAACACCGGTCTGGCTGTTGGTGCACGAGGGTCGCTGCCAACTGTCGGTACGCAGCGATTACATGACCCCAGCGGTAAGCCTGGAATTACTGGAGTTGGTGGCCTTCGCCTGCGCCCGTGTGCTTGATTCCAAGGCCCTGCCGGCGCCCGCGCTCCAACCGGGCTGCCCGGCCCCGGCCGAGGCTGTCGAGCGCCAGTTTCTCGTGGAACGCATTTACCGGCATGTGCAGAGCAAACCCTCGGCTGCGGCAATCGTCGACGACAACAGCGATCGCACCCTGACTTACGCCGAACTCTGGAACGCCTCCGAGGCATTGGTCCAGCACATACGCGAACGCGTCACCTCCCGCCGTTCGAGCCCGCGCCTGGCATTATTCCTGGAACGCGGCTGGCAGCATCTGGTCGCGATCGTCGCCGTGCAACGCATGGGCGGTACCTGCGTACTGATCGACCCGGCGCATCCCGATGAACGCATCCGTGCCTTCATCGAAGAGTGCAGCCCGCATGCGGTGTTGACCGCTGGCAGCACCACCGAACGCGCGTGCGATCTGCTGACCTTTCCGCTGCTGGATATCGATAAGATGCAGGTCCGTCCTACCCTCGTCGATTGGGAGCACGGCAAGTGGGTCGACAGCACCAATGAAGCCTGTTTTATCGCCGGGACTTCCGGCAGTACCGGACGGCCCAAAGCCGTTTGCCTGTCCTATCGAGGGATGGCCGCAACCCTCGACGCTGTCATCGAGCAGGCCGGACTTGGCGAGCATAGCCGCGGCTCATGGCTGTCGTCGCCCGGCTACGGGATGGTCGAAGTCGACCCCCTGCCGGTTCTGTGTGCCGGCGGCACGGTATGCATCCCAGCGCCCCAGGTGCTGCAGGACGTCAACCTGCTGGCACGCTGGCTACTTGAAGGCGACATGAACCACACACTGGCCATGACTTCCATTGCCGAAGCATTGTGGGCAACGAACACCCGCACCGGTCTGCGCACCATGCTGATCGCCGGTGAACGCTGCAAGCAATGGCCGCCGAGCGACCTCGGCTACCGGGTGATCAATGTCTACGGCTCCGCAGAAGCCGCCGTAGTCTCCATCGAAGACCTGAGCGCCCCGCGCCGCACCTTGCTACCCTCGGTAGGCCGCGCGATTCCTGGCGCCCGGATGTACGTGGTCGACCGCAATGGCCAACAACTGCCGGCCCGTTGTGTCGGTGAGTTGATCATCACCGGCGAAACGCTGTCGGTGGGCTATGTCAATCCCGAGGACACCAGGAAAGCCTTTCGTGGCAACACTCTGGACGCCACGTCGGCCTTGCAATACAGCACCGGCGACCGGGCGCGCATGGCGGCCGATGGCACTGTGGAAATCTTTGGCCGTACCGACTCGGTGGTCAAGATCCGCGGCCACCGGGTCGACCTGACTGAACTGGAGATCACCGCGCTGCAAGTTCCGGGCGTGGTGAAGGCCGCGGCCAATTGCTTGAGCAATGACCTCGGCGCGACGCTGGCATTGTTCCTGGAGCTGGCTCCCGATGCCAACGAAGTGGTCGCCCGGGTTCGCCAGCACTTGGCCGCGCGCTTGCATCCGGCAGCCCAACCCAGCCAGATCGTGACCGGCGCCCTGCCCCTCGGGCGCAATGGCAAGGTGGACTACAGCGCGTTGCAGGTCAGCCCGATCGAGCGCGATGCGGACCAGACCGTTTTTGTCCCGCAGAGCCCGGCAGACCACGCGGTACGTGACTGCTGGCTGGCCTGGACGCTCTGTGACGAAGCCATGCTGGAGGCGAGCTTTTTCGACGCCGGTGGCGACTCCCTGCGCGCCTTGCGCATGGTCGGCGAACTGGCCTGCAAGCATGGCATTCATGTGCAAATGGGGGCATTCCTGGAGGAGCCGGTCCTGGCGAATCTGGTGCGCCTGGCCAATGCCTCGCACAACACTCAGTTGCCGACGTTCGAGCACTTACCGGCAGAGCAGCAACAGCTGCCGTTCGAGCTGAACGAAAGCCAGCAGGCGCTGTGGATCGGTCGTGGTTCGTTCTACGACTACGGCGGCGTCGGCTGCCAGGGGTATTTCGAGTGGGAAGTGCAAGCCCTCGATAGCGAGCGTTTCACCCGTGCCGTGGGGTTGCTGGTGCAGCGACATCCAATGCTGCGCATGACCATCGATGCCAGCGGCCGCCAGAGCATCGGCGACGTCGACGGCACGCAAGCGGTGAAATACGTCGATCTCAGTGCTCTGGACGGCGCGCAGATCGAGCGCGAGATCGATGCGGTTCGCGACCGCATGGCCAACGAAGAAATCGGCACCACGCAATGGCCGCTGTTCCAGTTCCGCATCAGCCGCATCAGTGCCAGCGCCAGCCGAGTGCATCTGTGCATCGACATGTTGATCGCCGACGCCTGGTCGATTTTCCAGGTGATCATTCCCGACCTGATTGATCTGTATCTGGAAGATGATCCACAACTTCCGGCGCTGCAGACCAGCTTCCATGACTACGTCGCCTACCGGCAAAAAGTGCTCAAGAGCGCCCAGTACCAGGCCGACCGCGAATACTGGCTGGAGAAGATCAATCACTTGCCGGCAGCCCCGCGACTGCCTCAACTGGAGCCTGGAGAGTTCAGCGGCACGTCGCACTTCGAGCGACACGAAGGCACCCTCGCCGTGGATGCCTGGGAGCGACTGCAGGCCCGGGCGCAGGCGCGCAACATATCGCCGTCCGGCGTGGTCGCGCTGGCCTTGTGCGAAGTGTTGCGCTGCTGGAGCGAAGAAGACCGTTTCACCCTGAACTTCCCGGTCTCCGACCGGATGCCCGTCACTACCGATATCGACCAGGTTGTCGGTGACTTCACCAACACCTTGCTGGTGCCCTATGAAACCGCGGCCGCCGACACCCTCGAGGTTCGTGGCCAGCAACTGCAGGGCGCCATCTGGCAGGCGCTGGATCATCGCCTGTTCAACGGTGTAGAGGTGCTGCGCGAGCTGGCCCGGGTCCGACGCAGTGGCGGCGCACCACTGATGCCGATCGTACTCACCAGCCTGCTCGGGCACCCAGGACGCCATGATGTGGCGCTGCTTGGGCCAGAGGTTTACGGCGTCTCGCAGACACCGCAAGTCACCCTCGATGTGCAACTGCGCGAATCCAAAGGCACGTTGTACTTCAAATGGGATTACCTCACCGGGGTCATTCGCCCCGAAGTCGTGGAGTCGATGTTCGGCGCATTCAGCACATTGCTGCAGCAACTGGCCGACGACAGTGAGATCTGGCAACGCACCTGGCTTGACCTGCGCCCCGCCGCGCAGATTGACATACGTCGCACCGTAAACGCGACTCAGGCCCCCGTGCCGCAGGTTCACTTGCGTGACCTGCTATTGGCACGGATTGCCGAGCGCGCCGGGGAAACCGCAGTGATCGATACCCGGAGGAGCTACAGCTGGGGTGAAATCGGCCGGGCCGCGGCAAGGATCAGTAAGATGATCCAACACACACGTAACCCTGATGAACGTTTTGTCGGCATCGTCCTGCCCAAGGGTAGCGGCCACTACGCGGCTGTCTATGGCTGCCTGCTGGCCGGGGTCGGTTATGTGCCGGTGGATATCGATCTGCCGTCCGAGCGTATTCGTTCTGTGCTGTCGCAGGCCGGAGTGCACACGGTTATCGCCGATATTGATACTCCGTTGCCGGAGCAGGTCAAGCGGCTGGTACTGACCGATGAGGACCTGCATTACTGGACTGCCGAGAACACGGAGCTGACTCTCCCACCTTTGGCTGCGGACTACTCGCCGTATGTGATCTTCACCTCCGGCTCTACCGGTAACCCCAAGGGTGTCGAGATCCCGGAGGCCGCAGTCGTCAACCACGTTTATGACGTCGTCGAGCGCTTTGGCCTGAATGCCTCCACTCGCCATCTGGCCACTGCAGCCCTGCATTTCGACATGTCGGTCTTCGATATCTTCGGCCCCCTGCTGCACGGCGGCTCGGTGGTGGTGCCGGCTCAGGCGGCGGGCCCGGACCCCGATGCTTGGCTACGACTCCAGCGGCGTAACGGCGTGACCTTCTGGGCCTGTGTTCCGGCGATCATGGACCTGCTGTGCAGTGTTGCCGAAACTGCACGGAGTTTCTGCGCGGTGGATTCGCTGGCCAACATCGTAATGGCAGGCGACTGGATTCCACTGCCACTGTTGCCACGCGCCAGGGCGCTGTATCCGAACGCGCGATTGTATTCCTGCGGAGGTCCCACCGAGACCACCAACTGGTCGGTGTTGCACGAGATCGACGAACAAGAAGGCCAGCGAGTGCGTTCGGTGATCTACGGCGCGCCCATGCGTAACTCTGCCTACCACATCGTGGCCGACGACTGGACCGATTGCCCGGATTGGGTGCCCGGGGAAATGCTGGTAGAGAGCGATGTTTCCCTGGCCCGTGGCTACATCGGCCAGCCGGAACTGACCAGCAAGGCCTTTGTCCAGCACCCGCGCAGCGGACGGCGCATGTACCGCACCGGCGACCTTGGGCGTTACCTGCCTAACGGCGAAATCGAGATCCTCGGACGTATTGACAACCAGATCAAGCTCAATGGTCTGCGCATCGAGCTTGGAGAAATCGAGAGCGTCGCAGAGTCCTGCGCCGGCGTCTCGCGGGCCTGTGCGATAGCACTGCCGGGGCCTGACGGGCATCCCAAACAAATTGCCCTGGTGTATGTCGGCGAGCCCGGACTGGCGCCTGCAATCACGTTGACCTTGAGCCAACGGCTGCCCGCGTACATGGTGCCGAAAACTGTCCAGTCGTTGCCCCGCTTGCCCCTGTCGAAGAACGGCAAGGTGGATGTGCTGGCCCTGAGAGAAACCATGAGAAATGACATGAAAGAACCCAATGGCAAGGCTTCGCAATCCACCCTGCGCATCGTGATTGGTGTGATCAGCCAGCATCTCGGACAGCCAGTACTGCCCGACGACAACTTCTTCGACATGGGCGGCGACTCGCTGTCGGCAATGAAGATCAAGGTCGAACTTGGCTCCAAGTTGTCACAGCCCATTGAGCTGGAGGACCTCATGCTCACCGAGACCATCGGTGAGTTCGCCAAGTGCCTGAGCTCGGAGACCGAGTCATGATCAGAGACAACCTGCACCAGCAATGGCTGGATGATGTGGACGCTTACCTGGATGGACGCACGACGCCGCAGGCGCTGCAGGCCAACGGGCAGCAACGGGCCGGGGAAGTCTTGCGCTATGTCGCGCAACGCTCGGCGTTCTATGCCGATCACCTGCGCTCGCAAGCAGGCAGTCCAAGCGCCTTGCCGGCGCTGGACGGCGTACCGTTCACCACCAAGGACGACCTGCGCGCCGTGGGCCGCTCAGTCTGCAGCCTACCGTTCGATCAGATCGCGGTGTACTACGAGACCACTGGGACCACCGGGCTGCCAACCCCCTGCCCGCGCGCGGCGATCGATGTCGAAACCAGCGGCGCCTATGTGCAGAAAGCTGTTGCCGACCTGTATCAGTCGACCTTCGGCACCACTGATGCCCTCACCGCGATCATGGGGCCATCGGAGCTCTACGCGTTCGGTGATACCTATGGCGAGGTCTGCCGCAATCTGGGCATTCCTTACGTACGGCTATGGCCGGAAAGCCCTCGGGTCGGCCTGGTCAAAGCCGCCCAGTTGATCAACGACCTCGGTGTCCGCTCGCTGATCTGTTCACCCGCCGTCGCGCTGGCCCTGGCCCGCCTCTATGTGAGTCAGGGGATTGATCCGCGCGCCACAGCAGTCGGGCAGATCATGGTGTTGGGCGAACTGTGCACGCCGCAGATGCTGAGCAATATTACCCGGGTCTGGGATGCGCATTGCACCCACGGCCTGTATGGCTCTCAGGAAGCCCACGCAGTGGCCACCGGTTGCCCGAACGGCAACCTGCACTTTTCCGAGACCAACTATCTGGCGGAGATTCTTCCGGTGCCCGGGATGGACGGCGATATCGGCGAGCTGTGCCTGACGATGCTCGTACCCGGCGCCAAACCGCTGATCCGCTACCGCACCGGAGACCTGGCGCGCCTGCATTCTGCCGAAGAATGCGGGTGCGGCAATCGTTCGCGTTGCCTGCGGGTCTTTGGCCGGGTGAGTGATGTGATGACCCTGGCCGGTCGCCAGGTACTCCCGGCTCTGATCGAGTCGGCGGTGCTGACGGCGGCCGAGTGGGTCTCCGGCTACGAGGTCAGGATCTGTTCCGCCAGCGACGGCAGCGACCAGGTCGAGGTGTCGATGGTGGCAGGGATCGGTGAGCGTTCGCTGGCCGAGGTACAGGAGCAGATGGCCGGCCATTTCGGCACCTCGGTCCAATTGCAACTGGCGCAGAGCCTGGACCCGAGGACCGAGACCGGTGCCTACATTTCCTGGAAGCATGCACGTATCCGCGATCAACGGGAGCCCGTCCTGTGAGCTCATTACAACCCATCCCGCTGTGGAGCGTGGAGCACCACGAAATCAGCGATGCCGCGCCGCTTGCCCAGGTGCGGCGAGGCCTGCTGGGGCTGTATCCGTGCCCGGCATTGTTCGAGACCGGTGCGGGTTTTCTGCCGGTCGACGGCAACCAGACCACCTTCATGATCGACCTGTTGTTGGAGTTGAAACTGATCAACGACACCTGGCACATCTCGACCGGTGCCCCGTTCCAGTGGGCCCAGGCCGCGTGCGAGCAGCTGCTGAACAATTCGCAAGCGAGCCTGTGCGAACGCCTGCGACGCGTCACCCAGACCCTGGCCCTGCCGGAGGGCTTTCCGCTGGTGCTGGCGCTGGGCTACAGCGCCGCGCGGTTTGTCGAAAACCTGCCGGAGATTGCCATCGAGCCAGATGTCCCTGAGGTAGTGGTGCGGGTCTATCGGCATGTCGTCCGCTACGAAGCTCCCGAAGGTCCGGCGCGGATCGACGTACTCAATACCCGCGACAACGCGGCAGCGCAACTGGATGCCCTGTTCGCCGTGCTGCGCAATCCTCCGGTGACGGCACCTGTTGCAAGATTCGGCACTGAAGTCGCGGTGATCGAAGACGTCACTGATCGCGAGGACTTCTGTGCCGCCGTTTTACGGGCCAAGGAGTACATCCGAGCCGGTGACATCTATCAGGTGCAGTTGTGCCGGCGTGCCGTGTGCAGCGCGACGATTGCTCCGGTCGATCTTTACGAGCGTCTGGCAACGGTCAATCCGGCGCCCTACATGTACTACCTCGACCTTGCCGACCTGCATGTCGTGTCATCCAGTCCTGAACTGATGATCCGCCTGCAGGACGGCGTGGCCCAGGTCCGGCCCATCGCCGGCACCATGAGCCGGGAGGATCAGCGCGGCAGTCCGCTGGACAAGATTCCCAAGGAAGCAGCCGAGCACCTGATGCTCGTCGATCTGGCGCGCAACGACCTGGCTCGGTGCGCGGTTCCCGGGGGCGTCCAGGTGAGCTCGTTCATGCAGCAGGACACTTACGGGTCCTTGCTGCACCTTGTGTCCACTGTGGAAACCAAAGTACGCGAGCAATGCGACGTATGGGATCTGATCGTGGCCAATTTCCCGGCGGGAACCATGACCGGCGCACCCAAGGTCCGCGCAATGGAAATAATCGCCGAGCTGGAAGGCACCGCACGCGGGCTGTACACCGGTTGTGTCGGCTATATCACCGGAGCCAACAGCGCGGTGCTGGCACTGACGATCCGCACGATTGTCGGCAACGCCGGACGCTATGTGTTGCAGTCGGCGGCGGGAGTCGTCGCTGACTCCGAGGCCGAGGATGAATGGAATGAAGCGGGAGCGAAGATCAAGTCGTTTTCCCGAGCGATGGGAGCCTGCGCATGAAAGTGATGTTGATCGACGCCTTCGACAGCTTTGTGTATGTCATCGAGCAGTATTACTCGGCCGTGGGTGCAGAAACCCGGGTCGTTCGCGTCAACGATGATCCGATCGCCCAATACCGACAGTGGCAACCGCAGTTGTTGGTTCTGGGTCCGGGGCCGGGCACTCCCGAAGATCATGGCTACCCGCAGATCATTCGCGCGATGGATGAGCAGCAGGCCATTTTCGGTGTCTGCCTGGGGCATCAGGCACTGGGCGAACATTTCGGCTGGAAGCTCAGCCGTGCACCGACCACCCAGCATGGCAAATACGCCCAGGTGCATCATGACGGTCGTGGCGTGTTCCAGGATGTACCGTCGGCCGTCACTGTGGTGCGTTACCACTCGCTGGCCATCACCGAGCCGCAAGCATCAAGCCCATTGGTGGCCACAGCGTACTCGGACGATGGCGTCAACATGGCGGCACGGCACCGTACCCGGCCGATCGAAAGCGTGCAGTTTCACCCCGAGAGCGTCGGCACCGCCCACGGGATCAAAATGATCCGTAACTCATTGGCATTGGCCAACGTCCACGCCATGGGCTGATCGCTCAAGAAGAAAGCCCTGGGTGCCGACCGGATGCTGGTCGACACCTCTTTAAATCTAAGGATTGGATAAACATGATGCACACACCAACCAACACAACGCTGCACGAAAAACGATGGCAGGCACTGGCTGTCATCTCGATCATCCAGTTGATTCTGCTGCTGGATGCCACCGTGGTGAACGTCGCCCTGCCACGGATCAAACACGACCTGGGACTCACGGACGGATCCCTGACCTGGATTGTCAATGCCTACCTCATTACCGCAGGTTCGCTGTTGCTGCTGGGCGGACGGATCGGCGATGCCTTCGGGGTGCGCCGCACCTTTCAGGTCGGCGTAGTGATTTTTGGCGGATTTTCCTTACTGGCAACCTTCGCCCAAGATGCCACCGTGCTGATCATCAGCCGTGCCGGTCAGGGGCTCGGTGAGGCTCTGGCGTCAGCCACCGGACTGGCAATGGTGTCACTGCTGTTTCCTTCCGGCCCCGAACGCGGCAAGGCGTTTGGCATCTGGGCAGCGCTGGGCGGCCTGGGCTCGATCATCGGCGTATTGCTCTCCGGTGTATTGACGCACTATCTGTCGTGGCGCTGGGTCTTCGGGATCAACGTACCGATTGTCATGCTCCTGATCGTAGCTGCCGCCGTCATGATTCCCAAGTTCAGCCACCGCAGCTCCACCTCTCTGGATCTGGGCAACGCGCTGATCCTGGTCGTGGCCGTGGCCGCGACCGTCATGGCCGTCATGGCCGTCATGGGTTCTGGCATTGAGCATCTTTCTGGCCAGCGCATGGCGCTTCTGCTGCTTGGCATGTCGGGGATCGCGGTCGTACTGCTTCGTTGCAAGCGTTCGGAAAACGGCATTATTCCGGCACGCCTGATGACGCGCTCTCCGCGCATGGCTGGTTACGCCATCGTCGCTATTCTCGCTGCGACCTCCGGCGCTCTGTTTTATCTGGGCGTGCTGTTGCTGCAAGACTATCTCGGCCTGACGCCGATGCAGACGGGCCTGGCGTGGCTGCCCTTCTGCCTGGGTTTCTTCCCTGGGATCTTCCTTTCGCAGTTCGTCATGCAGCGCTGGAATTCGCAGGCCGCCGCCGTGGTCGGCCTGGCAGTTTCGGCTCTGGGGTTCGCCTTGTTTGCCTTCGGCGTACCCCTGCACAGCTACTGGCTGGGAATGCTTCCGGCGATGCTGGTGACCTCCATCGGCTTCGGCTGTGTCGCCCCGGTCGCCCAGTCGTTGGCCACCAGCGACCTTAGCGAGGCCGACGCCGGTGCAGGGTCGGGCATCACCACCACCCTTCAACAACTGTTCCAGGTGTTCGGAGTCACCCTGCTGGCAGCCTTGGCACTGGCGGTCTCCGACAACAGTGGCGTGCCGACCATCGACGCGAACGGTTTCGTGGCCGCCTTCGCCGTGTCGGCGCTGGTCATGTTCGGAGGTGCCTTGCTGATCTGGGCCGGACGCAATGCCCTGGCGCTCGAGCCAACCCCGTCGAGCCCCCAGCCTTAGGAAACCGTCATGCGTCAGAACTACCTGATCCCGCCCTTCAAGGGCCCCCTCACGACGCTGTCCAGCGTCGCGGGACTGCGGGAAAAATGGACCGGGGCGATGCTTGACCAGACAGGGCGCGCCTATTGCGGCGCCCTGCGTCTGGACTTCAGCGCAGAGTGTGACCAGCCACAAGTATTCGATGCCGTGGCCCATACCCTGGCGCGACATCCAATCCTCGCGGCACGGTTCGAGCTGGAACAGGAACACCTGATCGGCCGCGCCCCCACTGAGCAGGCATTGCGTCAGGCGTTACGTGAGCAATTGGGCCAGGTGCAGGCCACGCTCAGCGATCAGGACTTTCTCGCCTATCGCGCCCGGCACGCCGGCGAACCCGGGCTGCGCATCGCCTCGGCGGTCGACGCGGCTGGCCTGCATGTCTGGATCGGCTTCTGGATCTATACCTGCGATGGTGCGTCGATTGATCTGTTGATCGACGACATCACCCGGTGTTACCGGGGCCTGCCCCCGGTTTCCTGCACGGAATGGAACGACTATTGCCAGGCGCTGCACCTGCCGGAACAGCCCGTGAGCACAGCGCAGCAGCTGGAGATCTACCCGGGAACAGGCCCCTACGGACTTGATGCAGTACGCAGCAAAAACACAATCGGCAAGGGGCGCATGCAGAGTCTGAAGTTCACGGCCCCCGTTGCCCGCAGCCTGGTATCGGACTATGCCAAAACCTTGCGCGTGACGCCGTTTGCGCTGCTGCTGGCCATCTATCAACGGGCAATCAGTGCCGTCAGTGGAGTCTCGACTGTGGTGACGGGAGTGCCCTTCGCCAATCGCCCGGATGCTACGGCTCAGACTGTGGTGGGGCCGTTGTCCAATACCGTCCCGGTCAGTACCCGGCATGAACCCGACGAACCGCTGGCAACAGTGGTCAAGCGGGTGCAGCGGGCGGTGATCAATGCCGCGACGCGGCAGCACATCGAACCGGCAGCGTTGTATCCCGAAGGTATGTCTACACGTACCGCCGGCTTTGAACTGCCGTTTCCCCAATTGTTCAACGCCTGGAACTCACGCAGCGAAGGCAGACGCATCGATCTGGGTGACAACCAGTGGATGAGCCTGCAGCTATTGCCGAACGATACCTGCCGGGTCGCTTTCGAGATCACTCTGGATGAGCATAACGAGCTTATTTCAGGGCGGATCGACATGGACGCCGATAGCTATGGCGAACACGCAGAACAGGTCATCGAGCAGATGATCCGCGACCTGCAAAGCATCCCCAACGCTTGATCGGTAACCGTGTAAAGCAATCGGGGCGGTGTCACACCGCCCTGATTCAATTGCCGATGTAACTTGCTTGCTCAGAAATCCACAGTTGCCGACAGCAAATAAGTCCGAGCTGTTGACAGCATCAATCCCGATTCGCTGTCATCCGAAGCGTCGGCGGCCCCCCAGTAACCACGATGCGTGCGCTGCATAAAAACCATTCGCCAAATGCACTTGCCGATCACCCAGCCGAACGGCGAAAACGTAAGCCTTTCCTCCGTTTGGTGCCCTTGCCATGCCTCAGCCAAAACCCCTGCGCAACGTGCTGTACATCATGTGCGACCAACTACGTCGCGATTACCTGTCGTGCTACGGCCATGCCCACCTGCACACGCCGAATATCGACCGTCTGGCCGCAGCCGGCGTGCGTTTCAGCCGGGCCTATACCCAGGGCACCATCTGTGGGCCGTCGCGGATGTCGGCGTACACCGGGCGCTATGTCAGCAGTCATCAAGTGGCGTGGAACGCCGTGCCGCTGCCCCTGGAAGAACTGACCATCGGCGATTACCTGCGCCCCCACGGCATCCGCACCGCGCTGGTCGGCAAGACCCACGCCACGCCAAACCTGGAAGCCTTGCAGCGCCTGCATATCGACCCCGACAGCGCACAGGCCGAGCCGCTGAATGAGGTCGGCTTCGACGCCTACTTCCGGCACGACGGCATCTACCCCGACAGCCCGTTGTTCGAAGACAAGCGCGAGTCAGCGCCTTACACCCACTACCTGCGCGAAAAAGGCTACGACGGCACCAACCCTTGGCATGAATGGGCTAATGCCGCCGCCGGTGAAAACGGTGAGGTGCTCAGCGGCTGGAAGATGCGCAACGCCGGGCTACCTGCGCGCGTCGCCGAAGCACATTCGGAAACGGTCTACACCACCGACCGCGCCATCGACTTCATTCGCGAGCAAGCCGAGCAGCCGTGGTGCCTGCACCTGTCCTACATCAAGCCGCACTGGCCCTATATCGCCCCGGCACCCTATCACGCGTTGTACGGCGCCGAGCATATCCAGGCGCCGATCCAGCCGGAGCACACCAGCGATCACCCGGTATACCAGGCGTTCCGTCAGCACCAGGAGAGCGTGAATTTTTCCCGTGACGAAGTGCGGCTCACGGTCATTCCAACCTACATGGGCCTGATCAAACAGATCGACGATCAACTCGGCCGGCTGTTCGATTATTTGCAAAGCAATGGCCGCTGGGACGACACCTTGATCCTCTTCACCAGTGACCATGGCGATTTTCTGGGCGATCACTTCCTCGGGGAAAAAGAGTTCCTGCTGGAGCCGGCGGTGGGCGTGCCCTTGATCGTGCGCGACCCACGCGCAAGCGCCGATATCACCCGTGGTTCAGTGGACGAACGCCTGGTGGAGACCATCGACGCGCTACCGACTTTCCTCGACGCCCTGGGCTTGCCTGCGGCCGACCATCGCCTCGAAGGCCGCTCGCTGATCCCGCTGTTGCACGGCGCCCCCGTGAGCTGGCGCAACTACGCCATCGCCGAATACGACTACGCGTTCCAGGCCCCCGCCCGCGAACGCCTGGCGCAGCCTATCGACCGCTGCCGCATGACCATGGTGCGCAGCGAACGCTGGAAATACCTGGCGTATGACGGCTTTCGCGCACAACTGTTCGACCTGGAAAACGACCCGCAGGAAGTGCACGACCTGGGTGCCGACCCCGCCTATGCGGCGGTGCGCGAAACGCACCGGGGTTATCTGTTCGAGTGGCTGCGCGGCTTGAAGCGGCGCACCACCATCAGCCACACGGAGATCGACGTGCGTGGCCGGCAGTTCAGATACGGTGAGCCGGAGGCGGAAAAAGTGGTTCAAATCGGGGTTTGGTAGGCCTTCGGGAGCAGCTACAAGTAAGAGCCAGGTGGCTTTTACTTGTAGCTTGTCGCTGAAAACTTGCCGCTCAAAGTCCCTTTGTCGTCTGACTGCGCTGCCCCTGCACACTCACCGGCACGTCGCCCTTGAGCGTCACCCGACGCACGATGCGCTCCTGGGTACCGTAGTCATCCACCGCGTAATGCTGGGTGGCGCGGTTGTCCCAGATCGCCACGTCGCCGGTGTTCCAACGCCAGCGCACGGTGTTCTCCAGGCGGGTGACATGGCTTTGCAGCAGGTTGAACAGCTGTGTCGAGTCGGCCTGGGAATACCCCTTCAGGCGTTTGACGAAGTGCCCCAACAGCAGGGTTTTCTCACCACTGACCGGATGCACACGTACCACCGGGTGTTCGGTTTCGTACACCGTGGAGGTGAACACCTTGCGGTATTCCTCAAGCTTTTCCACCGACACATCCGGCTTGCGCCCGGCGTAGTCGTATTCGTTGCTGTGCACCGCCCACAGGTTGTCGGCCAGGGCCCGCAGTTCGACGCTGAGGTCGTTGTAGGCGCTGGCCGTATTGGCCCAGACCGTATCGCCACCCGCCTTGGGGGCCAGCACCGAACGCAGGATCGAGGCTTTGGGGTAGGCGTCAACAAAGGTCACATCGGTGTGCCAGGAGTTGGCGCGCTGGCCGCGCGTGCCGTCCAGCTCCAACAGAAAGCGCGTGCCGTCACGGACCGGCACCGTCGGGTGCGCGATCGGTTCGCCGAGCAAGTGGGCGAAGGCTTCCTGGCTCTGGTCATCCAGGTGGGTCTGCTCGCGGAAGAAGATCACCTTGTACTGCACCAGGGCCTGCTGGATGGCCTCGACCGTCGCGGCGTCCAGCTCCCCAGACAGTTTGATGCCACGGATCTCGGCCCCTATACGCCCGGCGACCGGGTGGATGTCCAGTGCCTGGGAAACGGGTTGAACAGCGAATGCGGCGTTGCTCATGGTGACGACCCTCTTGTGCGCTCTATTGATATGCAATTTAGATCTAGCAAATCAACAGATGCTTCGTTGACGGAATAAGAGCTTGCATTTAAAACCTCAGCTCCCAGGGTCGCAAATGCCTTCGACCTATTTTTCAGATGCCGGGAAAGCATATGGATCTTCGCCAACTTCGGTACTTCATCGCCCTCAACGAACACCGCAGTTTCGTGCGCGCAGCAGACGCCATGGGTATCACCCAACCGGCGTTCAGCCGCAGCATCCAGGGGCTGGAACAAGAGTTCGGCTGTGTGCTGGTAGACCGTGGCCACAAAGACTTGCGCCCCACACCGGAAGGCCAGGTGGTGCTGCAACATGCCCTGAGCCTGGTGCATGGCGCCGCCTTGTTGAGCAGTGAAGTGACGCGCATGACCAAGCTTGACGCCGGCGACCTGCGCTTCGGTTGCGGCCCGGCCCCGGCCGTGAGACTGGTACCCGATGCGGTGGCGCGCTTTATCACCGACCACCCGAAAATCCGCACGCATTTCCAGGTGGATAACTGGGAAAAACTCAGCCGCGCCCTGAGCCGTGAAGAGATCGAATTCTTCATTGCCGACATTCGTCAGTTCGAAGCCGACCCGAACTTCCAGACCCGCGCACTGACGCCCAAGCGCGGCGTATTTTTCTGCCGTCCGGGCCACCCGCTGCTGGCCAAGGACAGCCTGTCGACCAACGACATGTTCGACTACCCGCTCGCCTCCCCACTGATCTCCCAAGGCATCCGCAAGCTGCTGGCGAACCTCAGTGGGCGCATGGACTTTTCACCGAGTATCCAGACCGAGCATTTCCCGGCGCTGGTGAAGATCGTGCTGCAGTCCAATGCCATAGGGGTGGGCACCGAGGAAGCGTTTGCCGAAGACATCGCCCGGGGCACCCTGGTGCTGCTGCACTGGCGCAATCTGCCGCAGAACATGGAAACCATGAGTGCGCGATGCGGCGTGGTCAGCCGCACCGGCTCGCGGTTATCACCGGCGGCGAAGGCAATGATCGAGACATTGGTGGAAGTGGACAGTCAGGCCGTTCGTTTAGCGGTTTGAGGGCCTCATCGGGAGCAAGCCCCCTCCAACAGTTGATCTGTGAATACCTTCAACTGTGGGAGGGGGCTTGCTCCCGATGGCGATAGCCCAGCCCCCCAAAACCTCAAAGCCCCGCCGCCGCCAGATTCGGCACCACCCAATCACTAACCTGGAATGGCTTGCGAATCAGCCGCTCCTTCGACGCCAAGTCCACTGCGTTCTGTAATTTGCCAAGGAACACCGGGTCCAGGGTCGAAGGGAAAATCTCGCTGAGTTTCTGGTCCTTCAAATCGTTGGTCAGGATCACGGCGGGGTAACTGGCGCGTTCCGACACCAGCTCGATGTAAGCCTGCTTGTGGTTGTCATCGGTCAACCACTGCACGGCCTGCTGCTGGGCCTTGAGCAACTTCGCCACGACCTGCGGGTGCTCGTCGACAAACTTGCCGCTGCCCACCAGCACCGCCTGGACACTGCCCGCGCCGCCCAGGTCCTTGGTGGTCAAGGGGATCTCAGCCAGGCCCTTGGCCTGCAGCGCGCTCAGGCCCGAGCTGCCCCAGGTGGCGTCGATCTGCTTGGCCGCCAGCGCCGCCACGGCGGCATTGAAGTCCAGGTTGATGACCTTCAGGTCTTTCTCGCTCAAGCCTTGGCTGGCCAAGGCAGCGTCGAACGACAACTGGCTGGCTGTGCCCCGGAACACTGCAACGCGCTTGCCCTTGAGGTCTTGCAGGGTCTTGATGCCCGAACCCGGCACCACGCCGAGGTAGTGCTTCACACCCCGCGCCGAGGCACTGAGCAGGCGGGTATCCAGGCCATTGGAACGTCCGATGATCGCCGCCAGGTCGCCCAGGTAAGCCAGGTCCACCTGGCCATTGGCAAACGCTTCATTGATCACGGGGCCGGCGCCCTTGAAGTAATTCCACTGGATCGTGATGCCTTGGTCGGCAAACGCCTTTTCAAAAATCTGCTGGCTGTGCAGTACGTCGGTAATGCCACCGCCACTGTGCTGGCTGCCGGCACTCAGGTCAGGCACGGCGATGCGGATTTCCTTGAGGTCGGCGGCGTGCACCAGGCCGGCCAACGCGGTGCCCGCGAACAGCGTGATCAGTCGTTTGAAAGGCAGTTTCATAAGCTCAGCTCCTGGTGGGCGTAGGTCGCCTGGGGAGCAGAAAGTAGGCATAGGCCGATCAAAACTTTAAATACTATAAATTCACAATTTAATAGCTTTTAGCACTATGCAAGCTAAACCGCCGGCTCCAGAGGGCTATGCATCAACAGCATCGAAAATATTCTTCGAATGCATTGGATGCGTGTCGGGCGGAAGCTTTAAATGATTTTCTTATCCCCCAATCATCTTGATTGAGTTTTTGTAAGATCAAAATCACATAAAGCCCTCGGCAACAACGGAGGTCCTCCATGGCCCGGATTTCACTTTTGAGCCTACCGCTCGCGGCCCCCTCCACCGATGCGGCCAAAGGTGCGGCGCGGCGCTGGCCGAACCTTGGCGAACGCCTGTTGCCTTGGCTGCTGCCCCTGACGTTATTCGCACTGTGGTGGTTAGCCAGCCGCAATCACTGGATGAGCGAGCAGATCCTGCCGCCGCCTGCGCTGGTGTGGAGCAGCGCAGTGGAACTGGCTGGAGGCGAGCTGTGGAGCCACCTGGCGATCAGTTTGCAACGCCTGTTCTGGGGGTTGCTGGCCGGTATCGGCACCGGGGCTTTACTGGGCGCGTTGCTGGGGTTCAGTGCCCGCGCCGAGCGCCTGGTATTCCCCACCTTCAGTGCGCTGTCACAAGTGCCGACCCTGGCCTGGATTCCGTTGTTCATGGTGTTTTTCGGCATCGGCGAAACCCTGAAACTGGTGGTGCTGGTAAAGGCGATCGTGGTGCCCGTCACCCTGCACACCCTGGTCGGCGTACGCGACGCCCAGCCCACGTTGCGCGAAGCGGCCCGCGTGCTGCGCCTGCCCGCTCACCTGCTGATCCGCCGACTGATCCTGCCCGCCGCGCTGCCGGCGTTCATGGCTGGGGTGCGCCTGGCGCTGGCAGCCGGCTGGACATCGTTGCTGGCGGTGGAACTGCTGGCCTCCAGCGAAGGCATCGGCTACCTGATGGTCTGGGCGCGCCAGTTGTTCATGCTCGATATCGTCTTCGTATGCATCGTGGTCATCGGCGTGCTGGGTGTGGTGATGGATCGTGGCGTCGGCTGGCTGGATCGCCTCTGGGTGCACTGGCCCCACCCGGCCACCGCGCAGATCCGGCGCGGGCCACGCTATACCGGCTGGCAGCGCCTGCAACCGTGGCTGTTGCCGCTCCTGTTATTGGCGTTGTGGCAAGTCGCGACGCAACAGGCGTGGGTAGACCCGAACATTCTGGTCAGCCCGTGGACCGTGCTGCACAGCGCGATCGCCGGCGTGCTGGATGGCAGCTTGAGCAGTGCGTTGGGCAAAAGCCTGGGGCGCACGCTCGCCGGCCTGCTGCTGGGCGGCGGCCTGGGTTTTGCCGTGGGCCTGTGGCTGGGCTTGTCGCGACGTAGTGAGCGAGTGCTCGGCCCATCGTTGGCCGCGTTGCGCCAGATCGCGATTTTCGCCTGGGTGCCGCTGTTGACCGCCTGGTTCGGCCTGGGTGAAGGGGCCAAGTCGGTGTTTATCGCGCTGGCGGCATTTTTCCCGCTGTTTATTGCCACCCAACGCAGCGTCTTGAACCTGTCACCGCAGCTGCGCGAAGCCACGCAGGTGCTGCGCCTGAACCTGTTCCAACGCCTGCGCCACCTGGTACTGCCGGGGGCGGCGGCGGGCATTTTCGCCGGCCTGCGCCTGAGCCTGATTTACGCCTGGCTGGGCACCATCGGCGCGGAATACTTCATGCCTTCCAACGGCGGTATCGGCAGCCTGATGATCGGCGCCCAGCAGCTGTTGCGCATGGACCTGATCATGAGCGGCATGCTGTTGGTCGGCCTCACGGGCGCCACTCTCAACCTGATCGGCCAACGCATCGAAACCCGCGCCACCCGCTGGAGACACGTATGAACACAGCTATCGTCAGCTTCAACCATGTGGGCAAAACCTTTGATGTGGACGGCTTCCCGCTGGAAGCCATCCGCGAATTCAACCTGGACATCGCCGAAGGCGAGTTTGTGGCGATTGTGGGTTCCAGCGGCTGTGGCAAATCCACCCTGCTGCGCCTGCTGGTGGGGCTCGACACGCAGTTTCGCGGTGAGATCCAGGTCGACGGCAAAGCCGTGCGCGGCATCGGCGGGGAGCGCGGCATCGTGTTCCAGGAGCACCGCTTGTTCCCCTGGCTGACGGTGGCGCAAAACATCGGCCTGGGCCTGGTCAACGAAGCGCTGAGCGAAGCCGAACGCGACCGGCGCATCAGCGACTTTATCGCGCTGGTCGGCCTGACTGACTTTACCCGCGCCTATCCTCACCAATTGTCCGGCGGCATGGCGCAACGGGTCGCCATCGCCCGTGGCCTGGTGGCCAGCCCGCGCATCCTGTTGCTGGACGAACCGTTCGGCGCCCTGGATGCACTGACCCGCCAGCAGATGCAGGACGAGTTATTGGCTATCCGCACCCGCGCCAGGATCACCACGGTGCTGGTGACCCACGATGTGGAAGAAGCGATTTTCCTCGCCGACCGCGTAGTGGTGATGGAGCCCCGGCCAGGGCGGATCAAGCAGGTGGTGGACATCGCCTTGCCGCATCCGCGCCAGCGCAGCAGCTTCGAGTTCCACCAGTTGCGCGAAGAGCTGTTGCACGAACTGACCAGTGATGGCCATTACCAGCCGCCCGTGCGCGAGCAGATCCGCGATCTGCCCCTGGCCTTTATTGCTTGCTGAAAGACAGCGCGGCGTCGGGGCGCTCCTGGCGCTCAAAGCGATTGGCACGGGCAAACGTGCCGAAGTCATTGAAGCGCACGCCCATCTCGGCCATGACCTTGTGGGCCACCTTGGCCGTCATCTGGCGAATGTAAAACGGCTCCTTCACCACAAAATGGTGGATGCCATGGGTGCTGCCGAAGTTGAAGCAGAACGCCTGCAACGGCCACAACCACCAGGGGTTCAACACCTGGGTCTGCTGGATCACATTGCCCAGCTCCACATCACCGTAGTAATGCATGTTGGAGCTGACGAAGTGCAGGCAGAAGGTGCGCAGCACGTTGGGGCCGATGATCACCACGGCGGCGATGTCGATCACCTGCATCATCTGCAAAGTACCGTCGGACCAGCCAATCGGCGTGCCCATCAGGCCGGCAATGCCGTTGGCGGCATGGAAGCCCAGAAACACATACCACGCCCCCCAATGCAGTAGCGCCAGCGGTGCGTAGACCAGCAGCGAACGTTTCAGAATCTTCAATTTGTGGTTCCAGGTCTTGGCGCGCAGCATGCGGATAAACGCCGACATCACGTTGTCGCCCACCATCAGCAATCGCGCAAACCCCCAGGGTTCACCATTGGTGATGGCGCGCTCTTCCATATCGCTTTCGGTACCGGAGACCTTGTGGTGATTGAGGTGCAGGTGCCGGCGTATCCAGGGGTTGATCGTGCTCGGCCGCGCCAGCCACACCAGGCCCATCATCAGGTTGTGGGGCAGGCGCTGCTTGCGAAAGTACATGCTGTGGATCAGGTCGTGCTCCAACTCATGGGTCAATGAGGCCAGAAAAGCATTGAGCAGCAGGCACACCCACCAGGCTATGTGCCCGTTGATGTAGAGCGCCGCCGAACCCAGCATGCCGACCAGCGCAAACGCCAGGATGCCCGCGCCCAGTGCATCCTGATGCAGCAACCAGGGGTGGCGCCGGCGCAGCCGCAGCCCTTCGGCCAGCACCACGTCACGGATGTGCGCCGAGCGTTGTTGTGCGTTCATCTGTTGGGGACTTGCAGAAGTACCGTCCATGCTTCCATCCTCTTGTCTATGGATAGGTGCATCCTGGCCCAAGCGGTGCGCCAGGGCATCAGCCCCACACGCCAACCTGTTGACCGCAAGCGCCAATCGCCATGACTGAACCCACCTCCCTCGCCAGCTGGACCCGCGCCTTGCGCAAACAGCTCGACGCCCTGGACCTCGACAGTGCCGCGTTGTGCGCGGAGGCCGGCCTCGACCCGCAGCAGATGGACGACCCGAATGCGCGCTATCCACTGTCGGCGACCACGCGCCTGTGGCAACTGGCGGTGCAGGCCAGCGGTGATCCGGCGATTGGCCTGCGGGTGTCGCGGTTCGTCAGCCCCACCACCTTTCATGCACTGGGCTATGCCTTGGTGGCCAGCGGCAGCTTGCGCGAGGTATTCGAGCGCATCGTGCGTTATCACCAGGTGGTCAGCGATGCCTTGACCCTGGAGTTGAGCGGCGATGGCGAGCGCTACCGCTTCCGTCTGTTGCAGCCGCCAGGCAGCCCGGCACCGGCGTTTGAAGCCATTGACGCGTTTGCGGCGATTTATGTGCGCACCTGCCGCAATCGCCTGGGCCGTGACTACGCTCCCTTGGCGGTGTACTTGCGGCGGCCCGAACCGGCCGACCCCAAGCCGTGGCACACGGTGTTTCGCGCGCCGCTGTTTTTCGGCGCCGCAGAAGACCGCCTGGAATTCGCCGCCCACGATTTCGATAGCCACTTGGACGATGCCAACCCCGAATTGGCCGAACACAACGAAACCGTGCTCAAACGCACCCTCGCCCAATTGCAACCGCTGACCTGGGAGCGCAAGGTGCGGGCCTCTATCGAGGCACAGTTGCCCGACGGTGAGCCGAGTGCCGAACGGATCGCCCAGGCACTGCACTTGAGCCTGCGCAGCTTGCAACGCCATCTGGCGGATGAAGGCTGCCGCTTCGATACCTTGCTCAACGACTGCCGGGAGAACCTGGCGTTGTTGCACCTGCGCGACCCGCACTGTTCACTGGCTGAAATCAGCCACCTGCTGGGGTTTGCCGATACCAGCAGTTTCAACCGGGCGTTCAAGCGCTGGACGGGGATGACACCGGGGCAGTTTCGCGAGGGCTTGCGCTAGAGGATGCCGTGCCGGTTGCGGCTGGGTTTGATTACAAACCTGTCATTAAATTGTGCGGTTTCTGACCCTGTTCACCGCCTAGAGTGGCGACCTGTTTTCCGGAGTCGTCCTTATGCCTCGCCATGCCTTGTTCTTGAGCCTTGCCGTCTGCACCGGGGCGTTGGCCGCCCCGCCGTTGCCCCACCATGCCGACCTTGATCTGCATACTGCACGCCAACTGGCCGACGCCGGCCTTGAGCACTGCAACGCCGCGCTGACCGTCGTGGACCGCGGCGGCAACCTGCTGCTGAGCCTGCGCGCCGACGGCGTCGGCCCGCATAATAGCCTCGCCAGCCAGCGCAAAGCGTACACAGCGCTCTCGACCAAAACCCCGACCCGGCTGTTCGCCGAACGGGCGCGCAACAACCCCGAGGCCGCCAACCTCAATAGCTTGCCCGAGCTACTGTTGCTCGGTGGTGGCGTGCCGCTGTTTGCCGATGCACAACTGGTCGGTGCGCTGGGCGTTGCCGGGGCCGGTGGCGCGGCGCAGGACGAAACCTGTGCCGTGCAGGCCGCCCAACAATTGGGCTTGAGCATTTCCCTCTGATTTTTCCCCTGACAAGGAGTTCTCGATGAAAACCCTCAGCATCACCCTCGCCGCCCTCAGCCTCAGTGGCTTGTGCAACCTGGCCCTGGCCGATGGCAACCCGTTGAGCGTGCATGTACTCAACCTGGAGAATGGGCTGCCATCCGCCGGCGTCAGCGTGACCCTGGAGCAGCAGGTCGGCAATCAATGGCAGCCACTGTCCGAAGGTGTCACCAACCAGCAGGGCCGTATCGCCGAACTGTTCCCCGCCAACCGCAGCATGACGCCGGGTGAGTATCGCGTGGTGTTCAAGACCGGCGACTATTACAAGAAGGCCAACCGCGAGACATTCTTCCCCGAGGTACCGGTGATTTTCCAGGTCAAGCAGGCCGACCAGCATTACCACATCCCGCTGCTGCTCAGCCCTTACGGGTTCTCCACCTATCGCGGCTCGTAGTTCCTCGCTCAGGTGCCTGCGGCACGCCGCAGGCCCTGTAAATCCAGGACTTCAATCGCGCCGTAACTCAGGCCGATGGTGCCCTGCAGTTCCAGGGCCTTGAGCAGACTGTTGGTGGTCTGGCGAGACAGGCCCAGCATCGCCGCAAGATCCTCCTGGGGCAGTTGCAGGGTGCGCCGCACCTGGTCTGTTTCGCCGTAGCCCTCGGCGATCATCAGCAGCCGATGGGCCAGGCGCGCGGACGCGGGCATCAGGCTCATCTGTTCGATATTGATCAACGACAGGCGCAGCTTGTGGCTCATCAACAAGGCCAGGTCGCGCCAATACGCCGGATGATGTTCGAGGACGCCAAGCAGCGCCACCTGTGGCACCTGCAACAGCGTGCAGGCGCCCATGGCCAGGGCATCATGGGTGCGCGGCAGGTTATCGAACAGGCAGATTTCGCCGAACCAGTAAGGCGTTTCAACCAGGCTCAATACCGCTTCCTTGCCTTGGGCATTCACCGCGCTGATGCGTACCGCGCCGTCCAGCACCGCATACAGGCCGCAAGGCGGGTCGCCACGCTTGAACAGGTATTGCCCGGCCTCCAGCTGCCGCAACCGGGCATGGGCCAGCAGGCTATGCTGAAAAGGCCCAGGCAAATGGCTGAACCAATGCCCGGCGGCCAGCCGTGAGTGCCATTGCTCTGTGTCCATGAGAACTCCGAAGATTGTCGGCCAGCTGACAGTCAGTCGCTGGCTGACAGGGCATGATCAAACATCCTACAGGAGGAACAACAATGAAAAGCCTCGTCGACCACCTCAGTCAATACGCCGCCTACCATCGCGACCCGCGCAATATCGCCAGCCACTTTATCGGTATCCCACTCATCGTGGTGGCGGTTGCCGTGCTGCTGTCACGTCCCGCGTGGGCGGTAGGCGGGCTGTGGTTATCACCTGCGGTGTTGCTGGCGTTGTTTTCGGCGTGGTTTTACCTGCGCCTGGAGCTGGCGCTGGGCGTGTTGATGACGGTATTGATGGGCTTGTCGGTGTGGGCCGGGCACGCACTCGCAGCGCAGAGCACGACGGTGTGGCTGAGCAGTGGCATCGGTCTGTTTGTGGTGGGCTGGCTGATTCAGTTTGTCGGGCATTACTACGAAGGCCGCAAGCCTGCGTTTGTGGATGATGTGTCGGGGCTGATCGTCGGGCCGTTGTTTGTGGTGGCGGAGTTGGCGTTTTTGCTGGGGTTGCGCCATGGCCTGAAAGAGCAGATCGAACAGCGCTCAGGCCCTGTGGCACGCCGCGATCTGAAACCGAGAGAAGTCTAAAAGTGGGAGGGGCTTGCTCCCGATGGCGGTGGATCAGCCAGCTTATCTGCCGCTGCCCCACCGCTATCGGGAGCAAGCCCCCTCCCACAGTGGCCCCATTTCAGATTGGTCCTATCTCAGATTGGCCACATTCAGATTGGGTTTGCGAGCCTGTCAGGCTTTCTGCCAGACCTTGGGTTTGAAGAACAGGGTTTCGCCCCGCGCCAAGCCGGTCAGGCTATCGTGATCCTTCACCACTTCGGCCTCGATCAGTTCGCTCTGGCCTTCCACTTTCAGCGTTACCCGCGTCGTTGCGCCGAGCGGGCGGATATCGCGTACCTCAGCCGCGTGGTGGTCTTCCAGCTCATGCCGCGACAGCGACACTTCGTGCGGCCGGAACAGTACGTGCTGGTCCTCACCCAGATGCAGACGGTTGGAGTCGCCGAGGAAGTGGTACACAAAGTCGCTGGCCGGGTTTTCATAGACGTCGCCCGGTGAGCCGATCTGCTCGATCACGCCTTTGTTCATCACCACGATACGGTCGGCGACTTCCATGGCCTCTTCCTGGTCGTGGGTCACGAACACCGAGGTCAGGTTGATGTCTTCGTGCAGGCGCGCCAGCCAGCGGCGCAGCTCCTTGCGCACCTTGGCGTCAAGGGCACCGAACGGCTCATCCAGCAGCAGCACCTTGGGCTCCACCGCCAGGGCACGGGCCAGGGCGATACGCTGGCGCTGGCCACCGGAGAGTTGTTCCGGGTAGCGATCGGACAGCCAATCGAGCTGCACCATGTTCAGCAGCTCGTGCACCTTGCCCGCGATCTGGCTTTCGCTCGGGCGTTGGTTTTTCGGCTTCATGCGCAGGCCGAAGGCGACGTTATCGAACACCGTCATATGGCGAAACAACGCATAGTGCTGGAACACAAAGCCGACGTTGCGATCACGCACGTCGTGGCCGGACACGTCTTCACCGTGGAACACGATATTGCCGGCGTCCGGGGTCTCGAGGCCCGCGATGATGCGCAACAAGGTGGTCTTGCCGCAGCCGGACGGGCCGAGCAACGCCACCAGCTCGCCACTCTGGATGTCCAGATTGATGCTGTTCAGGGCCTTGAAGGCGTTGAAGTTCTTGCTGACATTACGGACTTCGATCGACATGACTTATTCCTCACCGGCGCTTTTGCGCAGGCGGTTGATACGGTTCTCGCTCCACTGCTTGAGCAGCAGGATGAAGAGCGCCAGGATCAGCAACAGGCTGGCCACCGCAAACGCGGCAACGTGGTTGTATTCGTTGTAGAGAATCTCGACATGCAGCGGCAGGGTGTTGGTCACGCCACGAATGTGGCCGGACACGACCGACACCGCGCCGAACTCGCCCATCGCCCGGGCGGTGCACAGCACCACACCGTAGATCAGGCCCCATTTGATGTTCGGCACGGTCACATGCCAGAACATCTGCCAGCCATTGGCGCCGAGCAGGCGCGCAGCCTCTTCTTCCTGGGTGCCCTGCTCCTGCATCAGCGGGATCAACTCACGCGCCACGAAAGGCACGGTGACGAAGATGGTGGCAAGCACAATGCCGGGCAAGGCGAATACGATCTGGATGTCATGCGCTTGCAGCCATGGGCCAAAAAACCCCTGGGCACCAAACATCAGTACATAGACCAGGCCCGCGATCACCGGTGAAACCGAAAACGGCAGGTCGATCAGCGTCACCAGGATGCTTTTGCCACGGAACGAATATTTGCTTACGCACCATGCCGCGCTGACGCCGAACACCAGGTTGAGCGGCACCGAAATCACTACCGCGATCACCGTGAGCTTCAGCGCCGACAGCGCGTCGGGTTCGAGGATCGCGGTGAAGAAAGCACCGAGACCATTCTTCAAGCCCTGGGACACCACGATAAACAGTGGCAACAGCAGGAACAGTGCAAACACCAGCCAGCCGAGGCTGATCAGGATACGTCGCGATACGGCACTGCCACGCCGGGCAGCGTTGGCCGAGGACGCGGCGGAAATAGACGATTGGGACATGTTCCGCGCCTCCTTATGGACGTTCGATGCGCCGCTGCAACAAGTTGATCAGCAGCAGCAAGACAAAGGAAACCACCAGCATCAACACGCCGATGGAAGTGGCGCCGCGGTAGTCGTACTGATCGAGCTTGACCATGATCAGCAACGGCAGGATCTCGGTTTTCATCGGCATGTTGCCGGCGATGAAAATCACCGAACCGTATTCACCCACGCCTCGGGCAAATGCCAGGGCGAAGCCGGTCAGCCAGGCAGGCAACAACGCAGGCACCAGGATGTAGCGGAAAACCTGCAGCGGCTTGGCGCCCAGGCAGGCGGCGGCCTCTTCAACTTCCCGGGGGATATCGGCGAGCACCGGCTGCACCGTACGCACCACGAATGGCAGCGTGACGAAGGTCAGCGCCAGGGTGATACCCAACGGTGTGTAGGCGATCTTGAAGCCCAGGTCTGCGGCGAACTGGCCAACCAGGCCATTAGGCGTGTACAGCGCAGTCAGCGCGATACCGGCCACGGCGGTGGGCAGGGCGAACGGCAGGTCGATCATCGCATCGATGATCTTGCGTCCGGGGAAGGTGTAGCGCACCAGCACCCAGGCCAGCAGCGTGCCGATCACGCCGTTGATCAGGGCGGCATACAGCGCGGTGCTGAAGCTGAGTTTCAACGCCGCCAGCACCCGTGGTGCGCTGATGATGTTCCAGAACTGATCCCAGGTGAGTTGAGCGGCGTGTACAAACATCGCCGCCAGGGGGATGAGTACGATCAGGCTGAGGTACACCACGGTGTAGCCCAGCGTCAGCCCGAAGCCGGGTATGACGGGGGAAATACGACGCGACATAAGAGTCCTTGGTTAGCGGTGACATACCACTGCGGTAGCGAACCTATCGTGGCGAGGGAGCTTGCTCCCGCTGGGCTGCGCAGCGGCCCCAAAACCAGGCGACTGAGTTGCCGGTTTGGGAGCGCTTCGCGCTCCAGCGGGAGCAAGCTCCCTCGCCACGGAAAGCGGGCTCCAACAGATAATTTGGCTTATTGCGCCGTGTAGATCTGGTCGAACACACCACCGTCATTGAAGAATTTCGGTTGGGCAGTTTTCCAGCCGCCGAAGTCTTTGTCGATAGTCACCAGGTCCAGTTTCGGGAACTGCTGGGCGTATTTTGCAGCGACTTTCTCATCGCGTGGGCGGTAGAAGTTCTTCGCGGCAATCTCCTGGCCAGCCGGGCTGTACAGGTGTTTCAGGTACTCGGTAGCGATCTCGGTGTTGCCCTTTTTCTCGGCGTTCTTGTCGACCACGGCCACCGGCGGCTCCGCGAGGATCGACAGGGACGGCACGACGATATCGAACTTATCGGCGCCGCCGTCTTCTTTCAACGCCAGGAACGCCTCGTTTTCCCAGGCCAGCAACACGTCACCCTGACCGTTGTTGACGAAGGTGATGGTCGAGCCGCGGGCGCCGGTGTCCAGCACAGGGACGTGCTTGAATAGCTCTTTCACGTATTCCTGGGCCTTGGCTTCGCTACCACCAGCCTTCAGGCCGTAGGCCCAGGCGGCGAGGAAGTTCCAGCGAGCACCGCCGGAGGTTTTCGGGTTCGGGGTAATCACCGAAACGTCTTTCTTGATCAGGTCGCCCCAGTCCTTGATGCCCTTGGGGTTGCCCTTGCGCACCAGGAACACGATGGTCGAGGTGTACGGGGTGCTGGCGTCCGGCAGGCGGGTTTGCCAGTTTTCCGGCAGGGTCTTGCCCAGCTTGGCGATTTCGTCGATGTCGCCGGCCAGCGCCAGCGTCACAACGTCAGCGCGCAGGCCGTCGATCACCGCCCGGCCCTGCTTGCCCGAACCGCCATGGGATTGCTGGATCTTGACGTTGTCATCCGGGTGGGACTGTTTCCAGAATTGGGTGAACTCAGCGTTGTAGTCCTGGTACAGCTCACGAGTCGGGTCGTACGAGACGTTGAGCAACTCGTAGTCCTTGGCAACGGCGGAACCGGCAAACACGGCACTGGCCAGGGCGGCCAGGGCATAACGGCGAATCGACGACATAGAAGGCTCCTGAAATTCGGGGTGTTGGCTTTTTCTTATAGTTGCGGGGTCTATCGCCGTAGTTGCTTAGTTCGGTTTGTTACCCGGGTTCTGCAAACGGAATTTTTCCTTGCGTTCGATCTGTACCACTTGAGCGTTGTGCACAGTGATTTCCACCGCGCCAAACCGCAGATCGCGCAAGGCGCTCTGGATCTCACGCAAAATGGCTGCTTCGTCCTGGCCGTCGACGCTACGTAGAGATGCGCTCATGGTCTCGCTCCTGAAATGAATAGTGCCTCGCAGTGGCGGCACTGCTTGCGGCGTGAGAGCGATAGTAGATAAGCGCGGATATTCTTAAAAATACTATTTAAGAATGTTTATATAACCAGAAAGAATTTTCTGGCAAGACTTGGAGTTGCAAAGGTTTTTTATCTTCAATCGCTGAAATCAAGCCTAGTGACGTTCCACATGGGGGAGGGGGCTTGCTCCCGATAGCGGTGCGTCAGGTTGGAAACTCTTGGCTGAACCACCGCTATCGGGAGCAAGCCCCCTCCCACACTTGGCCATCTTCAAGGGCGGATCGCAGGCGCCCGGGACCAGTCGATTTCCGCCGCCGGCATGGGCCGCCCAAACCAATACCCCTGGCCCATATCGCATTCCTGCTCCAACAGAAACCTTGCCTGCTCCACCTGCTCAATCCCTTCGGCATGCACTTGCATGCCCATGCTTTTCGCCAGGGCGATCACCACGCGCACAATGGCCGCATCGTCTTCATCCCACGGCAACCCGGCGACAAAGCCCTGGTCGATCTTGAGCTTCTGCACCGGCAGGCGCTTGAGGCGCAGCAGCGAGGAATAGCCGGTGCCAAAATCATCGATGGCCAGGCGCAAGCCCAGTTCACGCAGGCGGTGCAATTGCTCCAGGGCGACTTCAGGGTCGTCCATCACCGCACTTTCCGTGACTTCCAGCTCCAGGAACGCCGGCGCCAGGCCAGTGCTGTGCAAGACCTGGGCAACTTGTTCGTACAGTTCGCGTCGGGCAAACAAACGGCTGGACACGTTGACCGCGATAAAACTCAGCGGCGCGCCTTCAGCCAGCCATTGGCACATCTGGCGACAGGCTTCGTGCATCACCCAGGCATCAATGTCGGCAATCAGCCCGGTGCGCTCGGCGATCGGGATAAATTCACCCGGCGGCACCAGGCCACGCTCCGGATGCTGCCAGCGCACCAAGGCTTCGACGCCGACCAGGCGGCTGTCTTGCAGGTCATGCACGGGTTGGTAGTAGACACGCAGCTCTTGCTGCTCAAGGGCGCGGCGCAATTCACCGGCGATTTCCACCCGATGCTGGGCATGGGCGGTGAGTTCTTCGGTGTACAGCGCGTAACCTTCGCGCCCGGCGCTCTTGGCCTTGAACAAGGCCGAGTCGGCATTGCGCAGCAGCTGTTCGGCGCTGAGGGCGTCGCTGGGAAACAGGCTGATGCCAATGCTGGCACTGATAAACAGCTGGTTGCCGTCAAACACGAACGGCTCTTTCATCGCATCGAGGATTCTCTGGGCCAATGCGGCCGCCTGAACCACCTGTGGACAACTTTCCACCAACACGGCGAACTCATCCCCACCCAGGCGCGCCAGCGTGACGCCGGGGCCGAACAGGCCTTTCAAGCGCTCCCCCACCGCCTTGAGCAATTGGTCGCCGGTGGTGTGGCCGAGGCTGTCGTTGATGATCTTGAAGTGGTCCAGGTCCATCAACAGCAGCGCACAGCCACGTTTATGCACTTGAGCCGAGGCCAGTGCCTGGTGGGCACGGTCGCTGAAGAGCAGGCGGTTGGGCAGGTCGGTCAGTGGGTCATGATGGGCCAGGCGGGCCAGTTCGTGCTCGGAATCCTTGATGGCGCTGATATCGGAAAAGACCGCCACGTAGTGAGTGGCCTTGCCTTGGTCATCGCGGATCACGCGGATGGTTTGCCACTGTGGATAAATCTCGCCGCTTTTGCGCCGGTTCCAGATTTCACCGCTCCATTCGTCGGTGCGCTCCAGGGTCTGGAACATCTGCTGGTAGAAATTCGACGAATGGCGCCCCGATTTGAACAGGCTCGGCCGCTTGCCCATGACGTCTTCGCCGCTGTAGCCGGTGATCGCCATGAAGGCGCGGTTGACGTGCACGATCAATCCCCGAGCGTCGGTGACCAGCACCCCTTCGCGGGTGCAATCGAACACTGCGGCAGCCTGTTGCAGGCGCTCGCGATTCTCCTTCAAGGGCTGCTGCACCTGGTGTGTACGCGCAAAGCGCGCACAGATCAGGTAGATCACCAGCGCACTGAGGCCCACCCACACGTAGCCGCGCGCCTGCAGCCAGCGTCCCAACTCCCACGGGTTATCGAGAAAGTTGATCAATAGGTGGTTGCTGAGCTGGAGCCACACAACGGAAACCAGCAGGTACACCAGCCCTACGCGTAGGGCTCCTCGGTATGAATACAGCATATCTTCAGTAATCCTTACCAAAAAAACAGAATCGCCCTACAAAGGCTGAGGATTATAGAATAAGAAACATCCAGTCACTCCTATCTGAAACGGTGGCTGGTTTTCTCTGTTGGCTTAGTGATAATGCGTGAGCTGTCTTTTTCTTTATCTGAGGGCCATACAGCCTATGTGGTACAACGGTTTTCTTGACCTGTCAGCCTGGCAACTGGTGGCAGTCACGCTGTTGATGACCCACGTGACCATTGTCGGGGTCACCGTCTATCTGCACCGTTATTCGGCCCATCGCTCCCTGGAGCTCAATGCCGGCCTGAAACACTTCTTCCGCTTCTGGCTGTGGCTGACCACGGCGCAGAACACCCGCGAGTGGACGGCCATCCACCGCAAACACCACGCCAAATGCGAAACCGTCGACGACCCGCACAGCCCGGTCATCAAAGGTTTGTCCACAGTGCTGCGCAAAGGTGCCGAGCTGTATCGGGCCGAGGCTGAAAACCCCGAGACCCTGCGCATCTACGGCAAGAACTGCCCGGACGACTGGATCGAACGCAAAATCTACACGCCCTACCCGTTGCTGGGCGTGGCGATCATGGGCGTGATCGACCTGCTGCTGTTCGGCACTATCGGCATCACCATCTGGGCGATCCAGATGATGTGGATTCCGTTCTGGGCCGCCGGTGTGATCAACGGCCTGGGGCATGCCGTGGGCTACCGCAATTTCGAATGCCGTGACGCGGCCACCAACCTGGTGCCCTGGGGCATCATCGTCGGCGGCGAAGAGCTGCACAACAACCACCATACCTACCCCAACTCGGCCAAGCTGTCGGTCAAGAAGTGGGAGTTCGACCTGGGCTGGGCGTGGATCAAGGTATTCAGCTTCCTGCGCTTGGCCAAGGTGCAGCGCGTTGCGCCTATCGCGCACCGCGTCGAGGGCAAGGGCCACCTGGACATGGACACCGCCATGGCGATCCTCAACAACCGCTTCCAGATCATGGCGCAGTACCGCAAGCTGGTGATCGGGCCGCTGGTCAAGCAGGAGCTGGAGAAAGTCGATCACTCGGTGCGTCACCAGTTCCACCGTGCCAAGCGCCTGCTCTCGCGGGAAACCAGCCTGCTGGATGACCGTCACCACCTGCGCATCCAGAACATGCTGGAGCACAGCCATGCGCTGACCGTGATCTACGAGAAGCGCCTGGCGTTGCAGCAGATCTGGGTGAAGACCAGTTCCAATGGCCACGACATGCTGGCGGCGATCAAGGAATGGGTGCACGAGGCCGAGGCCAGCGGCATCCAATCCCTGCGCGATTTTGCTCACCAGCTCAAGACCTATTCGCTGCGCCCTGCAGCGGCCTGACCAGTTCTCAAAGCCCTCCTGTGGTGAGGGCGCTTGCTCCCGCTGGGCCGCAAAGCGGCCCCAGCCTTTGGTTTGGCTGGGACTGCTGCGCAGTCCAACCCGAGCAAGCTCGATCGCCCAAGGTAGAGCGCTCGCCTTGACTTGACAGCACGCCGAGTTTGGCTTGCCACCGGTTTCTGACGTCATTTCTTAGTCAACCGGATCATGGAACTTCACCGCAAATCCCCTCTCTCAATCAACACTTCGCCATCATGGTGGCCCTTGTAGTGACCGCTGCCCGATGCCGGCAGCGTGCCCAGAGAGAGTTGTGCCGATGGTTCACGAAAAGCCCTTTGCACCCAATACCCCGACGGCCGAACACCCCCGCCCGGCTGCGGCATCAACCCTGTTGGCGTTGATGCATGCCCAAGGAGAGGTCGAGCGGCTGAGTGAGCGCGAACAGCTGCTCAGCTCGCTGCTGGTCAGCGTGAATGCCGTGCTGTGGTCCATCGATTGGGAAACCCGCCGCGTGCTTTACGTGAGCCCGGCCTATGAACGGATATTTGGTCGCTCCGCCAGCCTGCTGCTGGCCGACCACCGTGAATGGCGCAACAGCGTCCACCCCGAAGACCTCGACTACGCCGAACAAAGCCTGGCCCGCGTGCTCGAACAAGGCGCCGTGGAAGACCGCGAGTACCGCATCATCACCGCCGACGGTCACATCCGCTGGCTGAGCGACAAGTGCTATATCAACCAACAGGTCGAGCCGGGCAAGCCGGTGATCGTGGTCGGCATAGCCGAGGACATCACCGAAAAAAAGCAGCTGGAGCTTGAGCTGCATCGCTTGGCCACCACCGACGTGCTGACCCAGAGCAGCAATCGCCGGCACTTCTTCGAGTGCGCCAACCAGGCGTTCGACAGCGCCTGTGCCCAAGGCACCCCGCTGGCTTTCCTGTTGCTGGACATTGATGATTTCAAGGACATCAACGACTCCTACGGCCATCTGGAGGGCGATCAGGTACTGCGGCGCATCGCCGAAAGCGGTCGAGGGGTATTGCGCCGTGGCGATCTGTTCGGACGCATTGGCGGCGAAGAGTTCGCCGCAGTGTTGCCCGGTTGTGCGCCCGAGATGGCGTTGCAGGTCGCCGAGCGGCTGGGCAAGGAAATCCAGGCGTTGGGTTTCAGCTATGAGGGCCGTGAGTTCACCGTGACCATCAGCCAGGGCCTGGCCGGCCTGCGCGAAGACGACTCGACCCTGGACAGCCTGTTTGCCCGGGCCGACGCCGCGATGTACGAAGCCAAACGCCAGGGCAAGAACCGCGTGGTAGCGGGCTGAAGCTCGGCGGAGGGCGTGCCAGGCACCAGACGATTGGCTAACACGACGCTATCGGGGCAAACCCTAATGCCAGTCAGTTAAGCGATAAAGCGGACGATGAATAAATTGTGGGAGGGGGGCTTGCTCCCGATGGCGGTGTGTCAGGTTCAGAAACCGTGACTGACACACCGCCATCGGGATCAAGCCCCCTCCCACAGTGACCGCGTTAATCCTTAACTGACTGATATTAGGGCAAGCCCCCCCTCCCACATTTCAACTCGGGCGTCTGTTAGGTAACCGGCGTAAAAAAACCCGCCGAAGCGGGTTTTTTCCGTCAAACCGTTCAGCGTCCGCTTACAGCTCGGAGAAGCACTCTTCGATGATTGCCAAGCCTTTGTCCAACTGCTCGTCCGGCGAGGTCAGCGGGACCAGTACGCGCAACACGTTGCCGTAGGTACCGCAAGACAACAGGATCAAGCCCTTGTCACGCGCCTTGGCCACCACCGAAGCCACAGCGGCGGCGTTCGGCTTGTGGCTGTCGCCATCTTCGAACAGCTCGACCGCAATCATCGCGCCCAGGGCACGCACGTCGCCAATCACCGGGTACTTGGCTTGAATCGCCTTCAGGCCAGTCACCAGGCGCTCGCCCACGGCCTTGCAGCGGTCCAGCAGGTGCTCTTCTTCGAACACATCCATCACGGCCAGGGCCGCGGCGCAAGCGATCGGGCTACCGGCATAGGTGCCGCCCAGGCCACCCGGAGCGATGGCGTCCATGTATTCGGCCTTGCCGCACACACCGGCCAACGGGAAGCCGCCGGCGATGGATTTGGCGAAGGTGGTCAGGTCGGCAGCGACGCCCATCTGTTCCATGGCGAAGAAAGTACCCGTACGCCCGGCACCGGTTTGCACTTCATCGGCGATCAGCAGGATGCCGTGCTTGTCGCACAGTTCGCGCAGGCGTTTCATGAAGGCTTTCGGCGCGACATAGAAGCCGCCCTCGCCCTGCACCGGCTCAATGATGATGGCCGCGATATCACGAGGCTCGGCGTCGTTCTTGAAGATGCGTTCGATGCTGGCGATCGAATCATCGATGCTCACACCGTGCAGCTCATTGGGGTACAGCGCACGGAAGATGCCGCCTGGCATCAGGCCCATACCGGCCGAGTAAGGCACCACTTTGCCGGTCAGGCCCAGGGTCATCATGGTGCGGCCGTGGTAAGCGCCGGTGAACGCGATCACGCCGGCACGGCCGGTGGCGGCACGGGCGATTTTCACGGCGTTCTCGACGGCTTCGGAACCGGTGGTGACCAGCAGGGTTTTCTTGGCGAAATCACCTGGCACCTTGGCGTTCACTTTCTCGCACAGTTCCACGTAAGGCTCGTAGGCCAGAACCTGGAAGCAGGTGTGGGTCAGCTTGTTCAGTTGCTCGGTCACGGCCGCGATGATTTTCGGGTGCACGTGGCCGGTGTTCAGCACGGCGATACCGCCGGCGAAGTCGATGAACTCGCGACCTTCAACGTCGGTGACGCTGGCGTTCTTCGCGGATTCGGCGAAGATCGGGTGAATCTGGCCGACACCGCGGGGTACAGCGGCTTCGCGGCGTTTCATCAGGGATGCGTTGGTCTTGCTCATAAAGTCCTCATTCGCCACTCATCGGGTGGCGTGGTCCAAGGCATACGTGGCGGGAGGCAACTACGGCAGCATGCGATGATCGACTGCCACAGCTTTCCCGGCCACTACGAATAACGGGGTGAAACACGCAAAGGGTCAGCGCTCTCGTGCCCTCTGCGTTTACCGCATGCTCCTGCCGGTCAGATGCCCAGGCAGAGGTATTTGATTTCCAAGTAATCCTCGATCCCGTACTTGGAACCTTCACGGCCCAGGCCCGAAGCCTTGATGCCGCCGAACGGTGCCACTTCATTGGAGATCAACCCGGTGTTGACGCCCACCATGCCGTATTCCAGGGCCTCGGCCACACGGAACACACGGCCCAGGTCGCGGGCATAGAAGTAGGACGCCAGGCCGAACTCGGTGTCGTTGGACATGGCGATCACTTCAGCTTCGTCCTTGAAGCGGAACAGCGGCGCCAGCGGGCCGAAGGTCTCTTCCTTGGCGACGGCGGCGTCTTTCGGCACATCGACCAGGATGGTCGGCTCGAAGAAGTTGCCTTCCATCACCTTGCCACCGGCCAGCAGCTTGGCGCCTTTGCCGAGGGCATCGGCAATGTGCTCCTGGACCTTGGCCACGGCTTTTTCGTCAATCAGCGGACCGGTGGTGGTGCCCTCTTCGAGACCGTTACCGATCTTGAGCTTGGTCACCGCTACCTGGAGTTTTTCCGCAAACGCGTCGTACACCGAATCCTGGATGTACAGGCGGTTGGCGCAGACGCAGGTCTGGCCGTTGTTGCGATACTTGGAGATGATCGCGCCTTCGACGGCCTTATCCAGGTCGGCGTCGTCGAACACGATGAACGGTGCGTTGCCGCCCAACTCCAGGGAGACTTTCTTGATGTCCTTGGCGCATTCGGCCATCAACTGGCGACCGATTTCGGTGGAGCCGGTGAAGGACAATTTACGCACGATCGGGTTGCTGGTCAGCTCGCCGCCAATATCGCCGGCGCTGCCGGTCACCACGCTCAGCACGCCTTTGGGGATACCGGCACGGTGCGCCAGCTCAACCAGGGCCAGGGCCGAGAACGGGGTTTGCGAAGCGGGCTTGATCACCATGGTGCAGCCGGCGGCCAGGGCCGGGCCGGCTTTACGGGTGATCATGGCGGCCGGGAAGTTCCACGGGGTGATCGCAGCGGTCACGCCGATCGGCTGCTTGATCACGATCAGGCGCTTGTCGGGCTGGTGGCCGGGAATCACGTCACCGTAGATGCGCTTGGCTTCTTCGGCGAACCACTCGATAAAGGATGCGGCGTAGGCGATTTCGCCCTTGGCTTCGGCCAGCGGCTTGCCTTGTTCGAGGGTCATCAGGCGGCCGAGGTCGTCCTGGTTTTCGATCAGCAGTTCGAACCAACGGCGCAGCTTGTTGGCGCGCTCCTTGGCCGTCAGCGCACGCCAGGCCGGCAGGGCCTTGTCGGCGGCTTCGATGGCGCGGCGGGTTTCCGCGGCGCCCATCTTCGGCACGGTGCCGAGGATTTCGCCCGTGGCCGGGTTGTTGACCTTGATGGTTTGACCGTTGTCCGCATCGACCCAAGCGCCATCGATAAAGGCTTGCTGGCGGAACAACTGGGTATCTTTGAGCTGCATGTCGGCTTTCCTTAACAGCACCGCGCGCACGCGGAGCGAATTAGAGTTGTTGAAAGGCGCCTTGTGGGCTGCCGTCAGGGAAATCAGCCCCAGCGCGCACGATGATCAGAAAGCGCACGGGAGACAGAGCGTTTGAAATCTCAAACGAATCCTAGGATCAATGGGGGGGCAGGGCAAGAGTCTGTTCGAAAAAAAGAACGAAAACCGCGCATTTGCCGCACCTTTCGGATCAAGCGTGCAAACGACAACACCCCCGGCGCCTGTTGGGCGACGGGGGTGCCTGGAGCGGTTGCGGTTTAAGGCTGGAACGATTTGAGGATGGTCAACAGGCTGGTCAGGTTGTCGGCCACGCCGCCCTGGGCGACTTTCTCGGTGGCGGCAGCACCTGCGGTGGTGTCGACGCTGTAGATCTGCATCACGCCCTGGTTGGTGGCGGCCTGGGCCAGGGTGTTTTGCTGCTGCTGGGCCGAGACCGAGTTCTGGAACAGGATCGCCGTGGCCTGGCCCATCGATTGGTAGATCGTGCTCATGGCCATCGCCGGTGCCTCGGCAACGACCTTGACGTTGGTCTGGGTAACGGCATCGGTGATTTGCGGGCTGACAGTACTCATGGGTGAAACTCCTTTGTTAAGAAAGAACAACATCCGTTATCGCTCAGTGCTTAAGACTGGAAAGACTTGAGCACGGTCAACAGGCTGGTGAGGTTATCCGACACGCCGCCCTGGGCGACTTTCTCGGTAGCCGCCGCACCCGCCGTGGTGTCGACGCTGTAGATCTGCATCACGCCCTGGTTGGTGGCGGCCTGGGCCAGGGTGTTTTGCTGCTGCTGCGCGGACACGGCGTTCTGGAACAGAATCGCCGTGGCCTGCGCCATCGATTGATAGATGGTGCTCATCGCCATCGCCGGCGACTCGGCCACTACCTTGACGTTGGTCTGGGTGACCGCGTCGGTAATTTGTTCGTTAACAAATGCCATGATTAACTTCCTTATTGAGTACACGGTGCATTCCGTGTTCATGAATGAACGTTGCGAAACAGGCGCTGTGAAGTGTGCGGTTTCAGGAGCCGGCAGCCTTGGCCAGGGCGGCCTCGATCTGCGCAATCAACTTCTGGATCTCGGCGTTCACTTCACGCTTGAGCTGCGCCCGACCGGCGCTGTCCTCAGGCGTGCTGTTCAGCGCTTGGCGTACCGCCTCTTCACTCTGCTCGGCGGCCTTGCGGATCGCCTGTTCGTTGACTCTCGATTGCTCAAGTACTTGGGTAGCGCGCTTGAGGGTTTCGTCGACGATGGCTTGGGGCGTTCCGGCGAACATCTGCGGGTTGCGCAGCATCGCTTCCAGCCGTTGACGGTCATCGCTCGATAGCACTGAGGGGATGGATGGGTGGGCCATGTCGATCTCCTTGGGCAATGTAGGGCTGGCGACAGGCCCGCTAAAGCCGCACCTCCTGACCGTCCTCCCAGAAGCCCGCAAAGTAGAACCGCGGCGACGAGTCACAGAACGTCGCAAGTTCTGCGGGCGTAATCGACGAAGGCCGCCGATTGAAAATGGCAGGCGGTGGTGGCACCAGGTTAGCCGCGTTGTAGAGGTTGCCCATCTCATAAGCGTTGGCCGCGAATTGTGAGCAAAAGGAACTGCTGCCAATGGCTACCGATTCATTGATTCGATCCTGCAGGGAAGTGTCGGACTCCCAAGCCTTGAACGCCGAAAGCATCGCGTTCCACATGCTGTAGCGACCGTCAATTTCGCCACCGAGCTTGTCGAAATAGAACTGTTTGGCCGCTACCGCCGCCGCAAACCCCAGTTCAGTGTCACGGCAGGAAAACACCATGGCGGTGCGAGGTGGTTTTTCCAGGCTCACGTCAGTCAAGGCCAAGCCACTGCCAACGCTTTCGATCACCATCGTCTTGCTCACCGCAATCGCCGGGTGAACCACATTCAGATACGTCGTGTCCTGGGAGAACACTTTGGCTTTAACCAACTGACCGGCCTTGATAAATGCCCGCGTCGTACTGTCGTCTTCTTGCTTCACCGAAAAAATAAGATCTCCAACGTCCATGATGTCGCTCCTCACTCAAGAAAAGTTACTTTCAAGTTGCTGTTGCACCGTTCCAGCAGAACGCCGGAACGCTGTGCTCGGTTCAGGCCGCTGGCGCTGCCCGGTTGGCCAAGGTGTCGGCGTACTTGGCGATGCTCTGGTCGATCTTGTCGATGGCCACGCTGGCGGCCTCGGCCTCCATCGCACCGGCTGCGGCAGCCACGGCGGCCGCCGCGCCCACCAGCAGGTCGGTGGCCAATGCGCCCAGGGCGTCTTCGGCGGCGGCCGGCAGGTTGTCCTTGACGATGTTCTCGGTCATTTGCTGCAACAGCACAGCCTGAGCCGCCAAGGCGATCTTGCTGACCCCATCGAAATAACCCGCCGCCGATTGCGCGACCAACCCCGCCGCCTGGCTGATCATCATGTCGGCCGGCACGGCGATCTGCGCCGGTGCGTAAGCGAAATTCTGCGCATTGGTGAACTGCACCGCCTGGACGATCTGGCTGTTGAGCGCGGCGGTGCTGTCAGACGAGGGCGTGCTCGCCTGGTTGAGCAAATGCTCGTTCATGCGCGCCATGATCGAGCGAGTGGGTGACGCTGCCGGGGCGGACGCCGGAGGTTGCGCGGCGGATGTTTCAGGCGCCGGGCTGGGCTTCTTTTTGCTGAACCATGACATGGCAAGTCTCCCCAGGGTTTAACCCTTCTCGCCAATCTGCATGATCAACGCAACGGCCTTGGAGATCACCGCGTTGGAAATCTGGTTCATCGCCTGCTGGCTGTTGACGGCGTTCTGCAACGACAAGCCTGCCGCACTGCTAGCCACCTGATACAACGACGCAATGGCCTGCGCCGGCGCCTCCGCGACCACCTTGACGTTGGTTTGGGTCACCGCGTCGGTGATCTGGCTGTTGACCTCTGTCATACATCTCTCCTTGATGGAATTCACCCGATCGGGGTGGGGGTGGCGTGACGCGCTCCTAAACTAGAACGCCTCACGCCGACGTCTGTGAACGGTATTCAGCGCAAGGCGCTGCGCAGCAATTGCACCCGCTTGCGCACCAACGGCAGCTTGACCTGCAGTTCAGCGGCGATCTGGGGGTAAGGCAGGTCATCGACAAAGCGCATCTCGAACAACCGCTGCTGTGCGACAGGCAAGCGCGCCACATGCGCCGTCACTTGCTCCAGGCGCTCATAACGCTCCACCCACTCCAACACTGAGGCGCAGGGGGCGGCGAGCGCGGCCAGGTGATCGTGCTCAAGATCGACCGAGTCATCGAACAGCTGCCCCTCACGCTTGCCACGCCGCAGGCTGTCGAGAAACACATGGTCGAGCACGAGGAACAGAAACCCCTGAGGGTCGCGAATACGCTCGGGCGAGCGCCGAAAAAAAAGCAGGGCCTTGATCGCCGTTGCCGACAACCACTCCTGGCCCTGATCCCGGTTACCCTTGGCACGCCGCAGCGCACGCCGCTTCAACTCGCCCTGGACGGCGCGCCAACTCGCTTCAAACAAGCGGTCATCCGCCACCCATTGATCCTTGAACGGAACAGTCATCCCCATCGCAAGCACTCCTGTGCATCCTTGATGAAGGGCCAGTGTGCGAGGCACAAACAGGCGCGCGCTGTTACCTGGGGAACACCGCGAGGGCTAATTCAAGGCAAATGCCTTGCGCCGCAAATGCTCCAGGTCGTTGATCACCATCCGCTCCAGGCTGCCGCTGATCAGGCCACTGCGGCGCCACAACTGCAGTTGCACATTGAGTTTGGGGCGACTGGTATTGAGCATGGCCGCCAACACCCCTTGGTTGGCGGGCAATGACACGCTGGGCATGGCGAGGGCCAGGTCGATCTCATCCATATTGGCCAAAAGGAACCGCGCCAGCCGCGACTCCAGCCGATGCAGGCAGACCAATTCGAGCAGTTCGATGGCATGCAGCAGGCGCACCATCATCAGCATCAACAAGCGCCGCAGAAACACCGGCTCCTCAAACAGCGGAGCAAAATGTCGACGCCCCAGTTGCAGCAAGCGCGTCGGGCTGCCGGCAAAGGTCGAAGACTCACGACCATGGTCATTGATCAACGCCGTCTCGCCCACAACCTGTCCAGCGCCCATGCTGCCGATGATCTGCTCGCGCCCATCCGGCCCGTGAACCACCGAATAGATCCGGCCCTCCACCACCAACGCAATAAATTCGAGAGCGTCATCCTTGAAATAAAGCAGCTCACGATCAACCAGCGTGCGCTCCACCATATGGGTGGCGACGTAGCACAAGAGCGGCTCCGGCAGCCCTCGGAATAAATCGGAGCGGGCGAGCAAGGTCAGTCTCAGCGGGAGATCGAGCATCACGGTTCCTTTGGAATGCATGCGTTCACCTGGCCAGGGGGGAGGGAATTGCGGCGTCACAGCGGTGCTGGAGCCACAAGAGCAAAGCAAACAAAGGGACGTACGGTAGGAGGAGTTGTGAAAGATAATGGCAAATAGCCGCTTTTGGCCCTGACCCTGCCTACGATCGCCAGTGAAAACACCGGCATGGACGCATCTGGCCGACATGGGTATGATGTCGCCCGCACAAGCATCCGTAGCTCAGCTGGATAGAGTACTGCCCTCCGAAGGCAGGGGTCGTGGGTTCGAATCCCGCCGGGTGCACCAGATATGCATGAAAAAGCCCCAGGTCGAAAAACCTGGGGCTTTTTTGTGGGTGCTCAGCACGCCCATCGAAAATCCTGGAAGTGCGCCCTCCTCGCAGGCACCGCCACCACCGGCCGCTTGCTGGCCTGCAGCGAGGCGGCATAGCTGATGCCCGGCCCCAGGCCATCGACGATCTGGAACATGCTCTCCAGGCTGCAATCCAGGATCAGGGCCATGCCCGAGTACTCCTGGCCCGGTGTGGCCAGCGGTTCGCGCAAGGCCAGTTCATCCGGCGACAGGTCGATCAGCAACCAGCTGCGGTATTTGAAGCGCACACCTACATCCCTGAGTACTTCGTTCCATTCCATGACAAAGCCTCATCGACTGGCAATCAGTACAGGGATGGCGTTGTTCAGTGAGAACGCGACAAGGAAGACCGCCAGCCCGACGTCGATCTGCCGCGTGTACTTGAGGAACAGTGCCTTGATCGGGCCTTGGCCGAACAACAGCGCCACCAGTGAGTACCAGATGATTTCCAGGCTCGAACACAGCATGACGACCAGGACTTTATCCAGGTCCGAACGCGGTGAAGAGAGAAAGCCTGCATAGATACTGATCATGAAGGCGATGGTTTTCATATTGCTGATGTTGGTGATGACCCCCACGCGATAAGCCTTGGCAAAACTGGTCACCCCAGGCGCCGGGCTTTCGGCGGTGCCGGTGTTTTTCGCCAGCACACTTTTGATGATGCTGTAGGCGATGTACAGCAGGTACGCCGAACCGCACAGCGTGGCGACTTTGGAAAACGCCGGATACTGATGCAGCAACGCCGCCAGGCCGAGCAGGGAAATGGTCGAGAAGAACACGCCGACGGTACAGATGCCCAAGGTTGCGCCGATGCCGGTGGAGACGGACCCCAGCGACGAAAACCGGCTGACGATGATGAAGTTGGGCCCGGGGCTGATCACCGCCAGGATGTAGATCAATGCCGCTGTAAACATGAGAACTCCTTGTAAGAAGCAGCAGCCGGCAACGGCTGCTGCCGGGTTGGATCAAGCCAACGCTTGTGCCGGTGCCTCGGTCAACGCCAGCGTCTCCTCCAGGGCCGCCAGGATGTGCTCGACCCGCAGGGAGATCAGGCTGAACGAACCGGCATCCCCCAGGCCGTGGGAGCTTTCGCAGAGCCCGTTGAGATACACGGCGGGCAAGTCGTCCAGTGCGGTCAGGCTGTAATCGCGGTTGACCACCAGCGCACCCTGGGCGTCGGTGCGAAACCGTCGGTGATAAGGCGCCAGCAGCGGTGGGTAGAGCTCGCCGTTTTCCTTGGCGGCGATGTCCTTGAAGCCGGTGGCGAGCACCACGGCGTCCAGTGCCAGGGTCGAGTGCGTGAGCTGGTTGACCTCCTTGAGCGCCAGTTCCACCTGCCCGGAGGCGCTTATGGACGCCTGCTCGATGGCAACATTGTTGAGAATGTGGATGCGCTGTTTGCCCTGCAGTTTTTCTTCATGGATGCGCACATACAGCGCATTGATCACGTCCTCATCGGCCGAGCTGTAGTTCGTCCCGCGCAGCTGCTTGTCCACCCGTGCCTTGGCCTCGGGCGGCAGGTTGAAGTAGTAGTCGATGAACTCCGGAAAATACACCTTGTCGCTGAACGGGCTGGTGTCCTTGAGGCGGAAGCTGAAGCTGCGGTGCAACGAATAGATGTCCTTGTCCGGAAACCTGGCGGTCAGGTCGAGCACAATTTCCACCGCGCTCTGGCTGGAGCCCACCACGCCGATGCGTTGCGCAGTCGGCGGCAAGGCATGAATACGTTCCAGGTAATGGTTGAGGTGGAACACCTGCGGGCCAGGCAGGCCATCGAACACCGCCGGAATGTTCGCCGTGCGCCCAGTGCCCAGCACCAGGCTACGCCCGTAGATGACCCGCTGATCATTGTAGGTGACCTTCCACACGGGCTCGCCTTTGACGTTCAGCGGCTCGACGCGCCGGGCGAACGCCGATGATTCGACACTGCCCAGAAAATGCCCGGCCACCCACTTGATGTATTCGGCGTACTCGCGCCGCAGCGGATAGGTCAGCGGCAAGTTGAGGTAGTCGAACAGGCGGCCGGTTTCTTTCAGGTAATTGACGAAGCCATAGCGGCTGCGTGGGTTGCGGGGTGTCACCAGATCCCGCAGGGGGTTGTTCTGGATATCCGAGCCGCTGAGCAACATCTCATCCTGCCAGTCCGGAGCCTGCTTGGCGTCCAGGAAGCGGTAGGTCAAGGGTGAGGTGGCTTCTTCGAGCGCGATGGCCAGCGCCAGGTTGGAGGGGCCGAAGCCGATCCCGACGATATCGTAAATAGTCTCTGACATGGAAAGCTCCTATCCTTGGGCGCGGGCGAGTGGAAGATGGTAATAGTGGTAGGCCGTGTTCTCGATAAAGCCAAAGCGCGTATATAAGTTTCTGGCCCGTGGATTATCTTCGGCGCCTTCAATAAACAACTGTTTGGCATGAGTGCTCAGCGCAAAGTTGCGCGCCGCCGTCAACAAGGCCAACCCAACTCCCGCACTGCGCTTGGAAGCTTCTACATATAAGTCATTCAATATCCAGAGACGCTCCAGCGTGACACTGGAAAAACTCGGGAAGAGTTGGGTAAAACCGATCACTTCGTTATTTATCTCGGCCACGATAATGATCGACTCGCCCAAAAAGAACCGTTGCTGGATAAAGGCCAGTGACCGCGACAAGTCGGGGGCCTCACCATAGAACTCACGGTATTTGTCCAGCAGCGGCGCGATGGCCTGCGCGTCATCTAGGGACGCATGTCGGGTAACAATCGCTTGGCTCATGGCGCGGTTACCTCGGCGAAAGCTTGCTCCAGTATCTGCAGGCCCTGGGTAATCTGCGCCGGCGTGATAGTCAGCGCTGGGAGGAATTTGAGCACCTGATCGTCAATGCCCGACGTCTCAATGATCAACCCTCGCAGGTAGGCCTTGGCCGCGATTCGTTGCGCCAGGCTCTTGTCTTCAAACTCGAGCCCCCTGAAGAAACCACGCCCCTTGAGACGGTTGGGCGCCTTGGCGGCGAAGTGTTGGGAAAGCGCCGCCAGCGACGCTTGCAGGAAGTCGGCCTTGGCTTTCAACGCTTGGGTAAAACCGGTGTCGCGCCAGTAGTGCTCGATCACCGCTTTGCCCGTGACGAAGGCCAGGTTGTTGCCCCGGAACGTACCGTTGTGCTCGCCCGGCTCCCACACGTCCAGATGCGGCGCGAGCAACACCAGGGCCATGGGCAAGCCGTAGCCACTGATGGATTTCGACAAGGTCACGATATCCGGCGTGACCCCCAGGGCTTCAAAGCTGAAAAAGTCACCGGTACGGCCGCAACCGGCCTGGATGTCATCGATGATCAGCAGGATGTCGTGGGCCTGCGCGATGCGCTGTACAGCCTGCACCCATGCGGCCGAGGCACTGTTCACTCCGCCCTCGCCCTGCACGGTTTCCAGCACGATCGCCGCCGGCTTGTCGATACCACTGCCGCTGCGCAACATGTTGGCCAGGTAGTGCGAAGTGTCCACGTTGTCGCCGAAATACTGGTCGTACGGCATGAACGTCACGTTGTTCAGGGTGACCCCGGCCCCGGCGCGCTTGCGTGGGTTGCTGGTCAAGGCGAGGCTGCCCAGGGACATGCCATGGAACGCGTTGGTGAACGCCACGACGTTCTGGCGCCCGGTGTACTTGCGCGCCAGCTTGATGGCCGCCTCCACCGCGTTGGTGCCGGTTGGCCCAGGAAACTGCACCTTGTAACGCAGGTTGCGCGGCGCCAGGATGTGCTCCTCGAACGCGGTCAGGAAGGCCTTTTTGGCCGTGGTCTTGAAGTCCAGGCCATGGGTGATGCCATTGTCGGCGATGTACTCCAGCAGCGCAGCCTTTAACACCTTGTTGTTATGCCCGTAGTTCAGGGCACCGGCTCCACTGAAAAAATCGATGAATACCTGACCCTGTTCACTGGTCAGGGTCGAGCCTTCAGCGGTATGGAAAGTGTCGGTAAAGTCCCGGCAATAAGAGCGTACGTTGGATTCTTTACGCTCGAAAATATCCAGGGGTTGTTGAATCTCAGAGACCACCGTGTTTGCCAGCGAGTCATTTAGCGTAGCCGTCATGTAAGGCACCGTTTATCAATCCAATTGAATGGACTTTCAACAGGTAGAGCGATTTCCCAGTGGCCATGTAGCGAATGCTGAGAAGACTTTAATCCCTTGAAGTCCGCATGCAACTTTTCATCCTATGAAACATGACCCGCTCTGTTGGCCAGCAGGAACAATGACGTCTTTCGCTGATTAAACTAGCAGCAATTGTAAGCGCCGCGACTAATTATAAATTCATATGCTTATGACCCGTTGCCCAGAGGCTGGCGATGGCCGCGGAAGATGCCATCGCCACAGGCTCATCGAGACTGCAATGCCTTTAGCTGCTCCTCGATATTTTGCGAGGGAAAGCGTTGCTTCAACTCGGCCAGTTTTGCCGTCGCAGCCGCTTCGTCCCCTGCCGCACGCAAGCGCAATACTTCCAGCAGCCCCTGCTCCAGCGGCTGCGGCGCGGTTCGTTTGGCCAGTTTGCCTTGGGGCAACGCCTCACTTCGCTGCGGGGCACTGTAAGACTCGGCCTGGGGCGGTGCACTCATAGGCGCAGGCGCAGACAGCGCCGCCGGCGCCGCCAGGCGCCCCTGTGGGCCCTGTGGCCCCTGTGTATCGAGGTCGAGCTCGGTGGTACGCATCACCACGCCGAGCATCAATGCCACGCCGGCAACCGTGGCGAACGCCATTTGCCAACGCGGCTGACGGCAGGCACGGCTCCAGCGCTGCCACAGGCTGAGCTTGGGCGCAGGCACCTCGCGGCGCGCGGTGGCCAGGATGAAGGCATCCAGCGACGCAGGCGGCTCGCCAATGCTGTGTTGACGCACATGCTGGATCAGCAGGTCGTCGGAATCCGGGGTCTGTCGGGAGTCGGTCATACAGGTATCTCCTCGGCCAGCAGGCGGCGCAGTTTCTGCTGGGCGTAACGCAGGCGGCTTTTTACGGTTTCCAGCGGGGCGCCGGTGAGGGCGGCAATTTGCGGCACTTCAAGGTCGCCGTGCAGGCGCAGCAGGAAGACTTCGCGCTGGTCTTCGGGCAGGTCTTGCAACGCGGCGTCGAGCCGCGCCTGGTCGCGGCTCAGGCTTAGTTGCTGCTCGGGGCCGGCGCTGTCGTCGGCCTGGGCGTGCAGTTGTTCATCGTAACTGTCGTGCAACGGGTTGTGGATGCCGTGCTTGCGCCAATGGTCGATCAGGCGGTTACGGGCGATCTGAAACAACCACGTACGAAAACTTGCCCGGCCCTGGGGTTGGGTGGTGCTGCGGATCAGGCTGAGCCAGGTGTCCTGATAGATTTCTTCAGCCAGTTCAGCCTTGTTGCTCAGGGATAGGAGAAAGCGGTACAGGCCCTGGCGGTGCCGCGCATAGAGCCCTTCAAAGGCGGCGGCATCACCGGCGCGGTAACGGGCCAGCAGCGATTCGTCGCTGGGTGAATCGTGTGGAACGGCCATGGGGTGGGCGAACTCCTTTCTGTCGGTCGAAGCGGGTCTAGCGGTAGGCCAGTTGCAGAACACATCACCTGTAGTGAGCGGGCTTGCCCCGCGCCGGGTGGCGCAGCCGCCCCAAACCCAGGCACCTCGGTCCTTCTGAAATACCGCGGCGTCCCTGTTGGGGCGGCTGCGCCACCCGGCGCGGGGCAAGCCCGCTCACTACAGGTTGGGGCAAGCCTTCCAGATTTGGACGGGGTCGAGATCAGGGTTTGAGGTTCTGGGCCAACTCCACCAGTTGCACGAACTCATTGCGTAGGCCGAACGGGTCATCGCCGCGAGCCGAGCGGGCCAGTTTGGCGGTGTCCTGCAAACTCATGCTGCCAGTGTAGCGGCCATCGCCCTTGAGCTGTTGGGCGAAAGCGGCCACGGCAGCCGAGAAGCGCAGGTCGTCGCTGGCCGGGGTGGGCTGGTTGGCGATAGGGCGTTCGATCAACTGGCTGTTGCCGCCCGCAGCGGGCTTGTAGCGCACCCGTAACATCGCCAGCTCGGCGGACTGACCGTCGGCCGCAGGCGCAGCGGCGTATCGCAACGGCTCCAGCCAGCCCTTCTCGCCCTTGGGGACAATTTCGTACAGCGCGGTCACCGTGTGCCCTGCACCAATTTCACCGGCATCGACCTTGTCGTTGTTGAAATCCTCACGCTTGAGGGTGCGGTTTTCATAGCCCAACAGGCGGTATTCGCTGACCTGGGCAGGGTTGAATTCCACCTGCAATTTCACATCCCGTGCTACCACGGCCAGGGTCGAGCTGAGTTGCTCGACCAACACTTTGCGCGCTTCGCGCAGGTTGTCGATGTAGGCGTAGTTACCGTCGCCCGCGTCGGCCAGTTGCTCCATCAGGTGTTCGTTGTAGTTGTCTACACCGAAGCCGAGGGTAGTGAGGGATACGCCGCTTTTGCGCTGCTCGACCGCCATCTGCTTGAGGCTGTCGAAGTCGCTGACGCCCACGTTGAAGTCGCCGTCGGTGGCCAGCAGGATGCGGTTGATGCCCTTGTCGATAAAGCCTTCGCGGGCCATCTGGTAGGCCATTTCAATACCGGAAGCACCGGCCGTGGAGCCGCCGGCGGTGAGCTGGTCGATGGCGTTGCGGATCTTCACCTTGTCACGGCCCGACGTCGGTTGGAGCACCACGCGGGATTCACCGGCGTAGACCACCAGCGATACGCGGTCTTGCCCGCGCAACTGATCCACCAGCAATTTCAGCGTGCTTTTCACCAGTGGCAAACCTTCGCGGCGGTCCATGGAGCCGGACACATCCACCAGGAACACCAAGTTGGCGGGCGCCAGTTCCGCCACGGCTTTATCGGACGCCTTGATGCCAATGCGCAGCAGCTGGGTATGCGGGTTCCACGGCGTGGCAGCGACTTCGGTGGTCACACCAAAGGGCGAGCCGTCGGTGGGCAGTGCGTAGCTGTAGGGGAAGTAATTGAGCATTTCCTCCAATCGCACGGCGCCTTCGGGCGGCAGGCGGCCTTGGTTGAGGAAGCGTCGTACGTTGGCGTAGCTGCCGGTATCGACATCCACACTGAAGGTGGAGACCGGGGTTTCGGCGACGCGATGCACCGGGTTCTGCGGCAGGTTTTCGTATTGCTCGCGGGGTTCGCTGCGATAATCCATCGCCGCTGATTCCGGCATCTGCAAGCGCGCAGTCATCGGTGCGGGCGTTATCGCGGCTTTCGCCAAAGCCCCTTGGGGCGCCACGCTTTGCAACTCGGAAATGGGCGCCGACTCATCCGGCGTGGCCACTTGCGTGGACGACGGGCCCCCACAGCCGGCCAGCGCCACCAGCACGGTAACGGCAAAACCTTGGGCGGCAGGACGCAACAAGAGCAGAGGATGGGACATGGGCTGAACCTCGTGAGTGAATGATCCGTTCACAAGGTCAGACGCAAGTTAATAAGGGTTCGGGTTAATCCGCATGCACCAGTCATAAATGTGCAGTGTTTGAAACGGCAGGGCTTAAAGACACGCCATGCGCATGATATCATCAAGCCATCATCCTGCCAGCAATCGCTGCAGACGCATGAATCTGACGTACGAAAAACGGTACGGCACCTGACGCCTCAATCATCCAAGCCCCTCAAGTTCACGCCCAATCGGTCGAGACACTGGCCTGGTTTATTCATTTATAGGGATATTGCGTGTTGAAAATCCTCATGCGGGCTGCGGCCCTGATCGCCGTTCTGTCGATGACTGGCTGTGTGTCCTACACCGTCACCGGCCCGATTGGCGCCCCGCTGCACCCGGCTTCCGTCAGCAGCCCGCGCAGTGCGCAAATCGCTGATGTGACGGTCAATGCCGTCGGTGTCAACGATGCCAACAAAACCGCTATCAGCCACTCCTTGACGCTACAGCTCAACGAGTATGTGCGCACGGCCGGTTATTTCAAGCAGGTCACCGAATACCCGGTGCGCCTGGGTGAGCAGGATGTATCGCTCAAATTCAACATGACCTCCCTCAAAGGCCATCGCGGCGTGCACCCAGGGTATGTGCCCGGCGCATTGCTGACGCTGACCATCTGGATCTGGGTCAACGGCCCGATCTACGTCGACACCTTCGACCTGGCCGGCGACTTGACGATCGTCGACCGTGACGGCAAGGAGCTGGCCAGCAGCAAACAAGAGGTCAAGTTCGAGCGCAACGTGGGCCTTTACGGTCGCGAATACTGGGCCCCGACCATGGGCGCCAAGCAACTGAACGAACTGGTCGCGCAACTGCTCGACACCGCCACCGCAAAACTGGCCAAACCATAACTGCAGGAAGCCCCCATGAAAGGATTGATCAAGCTCGGCCTGGTACTCGCGGCAGTCTTGCTGACGGGCTGCGTGTCTTACTCGCAACATGAACTGCCGCCGGTACAAACCTGGCCGCCGACCGCCAACGCGCCTGCGCAGAAACCCAGCGCCTACCTGCGCACCACGGCACTCTTCCAGACTAACGGCGGCCCCGCCAACGCGGCTGCCGGCGCTCCCGCAGCCCTGTGGGAAAAGGCAGTGGCCGATGGCTTTCGCCAGTCCAACCGCTTTGCACGGGTGAGCACCGATAAGGTCGATTCGGACATCTACGCCGACGCCACTTTGTACAACAACGAACAGTTCAGCATGGCCTCGGCGATCATTACCGGTGCGACCTTCTTCATCATTCCGTCCACAGCGAAGAACACCTTCACCCTGGAAACGGTGTTCAAGGACAAAGACGGCAAGGAATTGGGCCGGGTCAAGAAGAGCGAGTCGGTACGCACCTGGATGCACTTGGTGCTGATCGTGGGTATTCCGTTCCAGGCGAACACCCGCGATGTGGTGGACGCGTTGACGCGCAGCACGCTGGATGAGGCCGTGCAGCGCAAGTTGTTCTGACCCAAACGTTCCGGCTTCGCACAAACCAACTGTGGGAGGGGGCTTGCCCCCGATAGCGGTGAGTCAGTCCACACATCATTGACTCGTTCACTGCTATCGGGAGCAAGCCCCCTCCCACACTTTTTTGCCGTATGCCTTAGAACGCGTAGCGCGCCTTGAGCATCACGCCGTCGGCATCGAAACCACTGCGTGCCTGGCGGGTGTAGCTGGCGCCGAGCGTGAAGTCCGACACCTGGTAGTTCACGCCCACACTGGCTTCATAGCTGTCACGCGCCACCGACGCGCCGGTCACGGTAAACGCCGAACCGCCGGTCACGAAGCTGGAGGTCTGCGCCACGCGGTCGCCCATCAGGTCGTGGTAGGCCATCAAGGTTGCTTCCGGCTGCAGGTTGCCCGCGCCCATCGGCAAGTTGCCGGCCAGGCGCACGCCCGCACCCAACTCGCCCACTTCATAACGCTGCGACGAAGTGCTCAGGGCCGCCGAGGAACCTTTCTCGGTATAGCCATCCATGCGCACGTTGGAGTAACGCGCGGCCACCCGTGGCTCGATCACCACGGCCTGGGACGGTTTGAAGCTGTAGCCGCTGATCACGCTGGCCGACAACACATTGCTGCCGTAGCTGCCCTTGGCCGTGGTGCCGGCGATATGGCGTTTACTGTCGTTGTCGTTATGGCCGTAGCTGAGGCTGCCGTCGACGAACCAGTTCTGCAGCGCCCAGTTGCCATACAGCGACAGCGCATGGCCTTCGACGTCGGTCTTGTTGCCAAGGTCCGAATGGATGTTGGAATTGAGGTAGCTGTAGGCCACGCCCAAGGTGGTCGTTTCATTCACACGACCGTCCACGCCCACGGCCAAGCCGCTGCTGTTGGCCGAATAGTCGTTGTTGCCGCCGCGCCCATCCTGATCCATGTTGCTGCTCAGGCCCTGCACCCACACGCCGCCGGTTTGATGGCTGTCGCGCTGGCCAGTGAGGCGGTTGAAGATCGCGCTGTTGACGACAGTCTGGCCCGACAACGCCACATCCAGGGCACCACGGTTGACGTCTGGCTTGAGCTGTTCACTCACCTGAGCAAGCTGCTGCGCCGTGCCGGCGTTAGCCAGGGCCTGGAACACCGCGTCGTTCTGATTGAGACCGCTCAGCACGTCGTTCTTGAAGGTGTTCACCGCCGTCGCTGACGCGGCGCCTGCGCCCACCGCCGCGAGTTCCTGCTGCACTTGCTGGTTGTCTTTGACCGCCACCACGGCCTTGACCGTTTGCGCGTCGGCCGAGTAGCTCAGGACGTTCAGCAGCGATGACGAACTGGCCACAGACAGGCCGTTGTTTTGCAGGTTGGTGGCTTGCAACAGGGTGTACTGCGTGCCGCTGTTGGTGCTGGCGAAGTCGCCCGGTTTGGCGCTCACGGTCAGCTTCGAAGCCTGGGCGAAATTCGCTGCACCGTTCACGGTCAGGTACGGCGTGGTCGGCACTACGCTGTCGGCCAGGCGCATGTCGATACCCGCACCACTGGCGACGTTGAGGTTACCGGTGAGCGTGGTACCGGGCGCCGAAAGGTTCAGCGAACCGGAGTTGATCGAGACCGGCGCGATGATGCGCTTGCCGACGAAATCAGCCTGGCCTGCGATATTCACCGCATTCAGGTTAAGCAGGTCGCCGGTGATTTGGCCACCGGTCCAGTTCAGCGTGGCGAGGTTGGCGGCATCGATGGCGGTGCCGGAGTTGCTGCGAATTTCGCCCGCTTGCTGGTTGATTTCGAACGGCGAGGTTTGGTACGGCGCGTCGACCAGGATCGCTGTGCTGTCAGCCTTGATCAGGCCACGGTTGATAATGCCTCGTGCGCCCGCCTGTGGGTTCTGGGTGAAGGTGGCACCGCGCAGATTGACAGCGACCGCGCTGGCGCCATTGGCTTCGATCGTGCCGCTGTTGAGCAGATAATCATAAGTACCGGAGTCGAATCGCACCGCTCGGGCAAGGCCGCCATTGACCGTCACCAATCCGCTGTTTTCTATGCGCAGGTCACTGGTATCGGTTTCCACCTCAATGCCCAACGCCTCCTCACCCGTGACGCGAATAGTCCCCGAGTTGAGAATCTTGCCGCCGATGGTCACCGGCATATTGTTATGGGTGTCCAGGATCAGGCCGTAGCCGTAGTAGGACGTCACGTCTACCAGACCGGAGTTGACGACATCGCCGCCTACGGTGGTGCCGTTGAGGTAAATGCCTTCACCGTCGCTATTCGGACCGGAACCCGGTACGTCGACGGTGATGATATTGCCCGAGTTGATCACACTGCCGCCGATGTTTGCGGGCCCCACCTCAAACCCTTCGGCCCAGGTCTGGTTGGTCAACCGGATCGTACCGGCCTGTAGCACATCGCCCGTGATATTACCGCCTCGGGCCCGGAGGTCAGAGTCCAGCGCGCCATCCACCACAAACCCGCGGATGTTCAGGCCGCTGCCATCGATTGTGTAATCGGCGCGATTGGTCAGCGAGCCCTGAATATCCGTCTCGGCAACACTGGCCCCATCGACGTAACGCTGCGTAGCCACCACGTTACGTGAACCGACCAAAGTGACCGCTTCGTTGAACACCTGCCCTTTCCATTTGTTCTGGCCGGTGCTGACATCGAACTCCACCGCAGCAACATGCGCGGCACCGGCGCTGACCATCAGGGCCAACAGGGTTTTCTGGAACGGCTTACGCTTCATTTCAAACTCCATGAACTACAGTCAAAGCCGCCAATACGCCCGGCGGCCGTAGGTGTGCCAAGCGAAGGATCACTTGATCCGTATGCATGCCCCCCAGGCGCCTTCCTGAAACGCAGGCGCGAGCAAACGCACCGCAGCCGGTGGTGGCAGAAGAGGGAATGGGGGAGCGAGGTTCACATTAATCCTTAATGTATTTAAAACGCTGCAGTCCATGCAGCCCGACCGGTTGCGGGTGGGCGGGGTAAAGACCCGGTTTTGAAGGAAATGGTTCCTTGTGCGGTAGGAAGATTCCCTAAACTACTGGGGATTTGCGTTGTACCCGTGTGCAGAGGTCGGGAGGCGCTGAAGTCAGTGGGGCTGGACGGACTTGAGTCGGGGCTCTGATGCCTTGCGTGGGTTGGGTGAGGGGCTTATAGTCCGGCCGTCGCCCAAACAGGGCGATCGGGTTTGGCGACCCGATAACGAGTGCAAAAACGGTCTGCGTTTTTTTGCAGACTCTTTTGCACCCGCAGAGTCGCGTTTATGGCGGCTGTGCGCGGGAGACCTTCGGGTCTGCCGGTTTCTCGTTTCCGGTTCGCCAACCTGCGTACAGCTGCCACCCAATTCGTTTGGCGACGAACAGGTGATGGCTCTCATATCATCAAAACGAGGCTTCAAATGAACCAATACATGCCCCTCACGGGCCACGACAGCACCGTCCCCGCTCTGCTTATCGACACCAGTGCGCCCCTCGACGTCCTCCACGACGCCGCCGCGTACCGGATTCGAGCCGTCACCCAACTGCTGGAAAACCTGGCCTTCCGCGAACAGCTCAGCAGCGATGCCGTGGTGCTTCAAGACTTCGCCCAATTGTTAGCCATTACGCTGCGCGATGGGTGTGATTTGCTGGATGTCATCAGCCGCAGGCTCAACAGCGCCAACTGACCGTGACAGGGTGGCTGACGAGTTGCCCTTTTAACGGTGAGGCAGTAAGTAGGTGCGGGCCACGCTTGGGCAGTAAAAGTGGCCTGTCGCCTATGCAACCTTGGCGCTGCGTTGCAGCTGCCGGCCCAAACCGCCAATTACCTTTATTTTCTCCCACAACTATTCGACGGAACGTGTGCGATAGCACCAGGCGTCTCCAGACCAGAGAGCAGTCGAATCACGGCACGGCACTGCCAGTCTTGCCTCTGCGGAAAAATAGGGGGCAGACCACTATTCCTCTATTTATTGAATACCTAAATTTCATTGCCAAGGTGGCCTGTCCTCCATCCCTCAGGGTCTGACCCCTATTTCGTTCTACACGGTTTGCGTTTAGGGCGCGGGGACGGGAATACGCTGTGCGGGGTCGGTGATGTCATACACATGCTGCTCACAGCCCGAGCCGACGATCACGAACTCCACCAAGTAAACCTTCTGCTTCTGCGGCTTGAACGCCGAGCTCATCGGGCCGCAGGCGTAGACAATCTTTTCGGCGTATCGGTAGTAATTCGAGTCATACACCCGCGACTCGCCCAGCACCTCGATTGTCTGCCCCGGATCAGCCAGTACTTCCAACTGCGGGAAGCGCTTGACCGCGGCACTGTTGGCCACCTCACTCATCTTGGCAATCCAGCCGAACACCTTGCCCCGACCGGAATCCACCACCGTGCCTAGGATCTCCGGCCGCTGATCGACATCGCCGCCACGGCGCACAGAAAACTGCACGGGGTAGGTAAAACCGGTGGCGCGCATGATCACCTTCGCGTGCTCGGCATCGGCCACGACTTTGTTCTGCTGCAACTGCACGCCATCTTTCAACAGGCTAGGCGACGAGTCGCGGGCAGTGGAGTGGCAGCCCGCAAGAGCCAGGGCTGCGAGGATGAAAGCAACTTTCTTCATAAAGGATTTTTCCTTGGCGACAGCGGGACTGGGGTGGCCCTGCTGGGATCAAAAACTCAAAAAAACACGACCCCATATGAAAACAGGGAAAAGCCGGGCAGGCCACTATTCCACGCTTGCTATTCCACAATCGAACTTCTATATCTTTCACAAACCTCAGAATACTTAATAGTCACCGAACTAACATCATCAACAACACAATTCCATTTCTTACCAAACTCGTACGCCAGCCATAAGTACATTTCCATCGAACCTTTCGAGTGCCCCAACTGTATTTCAACCATTGCCCTCGGAGTGGCACCTAACAAACTCTCCCAATCGAGAATATCTTGCAATTCATAAAACTCTATGAATTTTTCGGTGGCGAGCAATGAAACATACAAAGCTGCGTCACCCCTGCTCAACATTCCGCGATTACGTTTCCCGGCGCTAACTACTCCACCTATAGAGTGGAGAAAATCAGCAAACGCGCCTTCATCAACTTCCACACCCGATATAATTAATGCTGAGTCACTCACAACTACAACCCTCCTTTTCTAGCACCATACTCAAGCAGTTCGTCGACGCTATTAATAACTTTAACCCCTATATTTTCATAAGCTTTGATCTGCTGCGGTTTAACCACGTTCGGAGCAAAAAGTATGACTTCTTTACGATCCGGGTTGAGCATAGTGTTATTTTGCAGTTTCTGTAACTGCTCGATTTTTCCAGGCTTCGGGGATAATAGGGGTCAGACCCTGAGGGATCCCCGATTTTTCTTACCGAAAATCAAGAAGTTGGAATATTGAAGAGACCTGCATGGATCGGCAACTTGGTTTGCACCACACAAAACTAAGATCCCGAACCATGCAGGCCATCCGATTTTTACACAGAGCACTCGCTCAAGCACTCCCCTCAATCCATTCTCGCCGCCTGACAACGCTGATGAGTTGTGTCAGTTCGTTACTGCAGGGCCGTCGCCTAACACTGACTGGCCTCGGGCGCTCCATGCCGGGTCAGGCCTATCCCAAACATGCCATCAAGCGCGTCGACCGATTGCTGGGAAATCAGCATCTGAGATCAGAGCGCCCGTTGTACTACTGGGTGATGCTACGAGCGTTGCTGGGCTCATTGAAGCATCCGCTGATCTTGGTCGATTGGTCTCGAATTGATGCCCCTGGTTGCGCTTTTTTGTTGAGAGCCGCAATCCCGCTGGCAGGTCGTTCATTTCCTATTTATGAAAGTGTTCATGAGCGAGAAGGCTGCCACAAGTATCAAAGCCGCCTGATTAAAACGCTGGCTGAATTGCTGCCTGATGGCTGTATCCCAATCTTGGTAACTGATGCAGGCTTCCGGCGACCATGGATGAAGGTTGTAGCCGCGCAAGGCTGGTATTACGTGGCTCGCATACGTAATCGTGAGCTTTATCGTCGCGAAGAAAGTGAATGGTTACCCGTGAAGAATTTGTATGCTCTGGCCACCTCATCGCCCAAGTCGCTGGGTCGAGTCGAGATGACCCGCAGCGCGCCTCACTTCATTGATTTGTACTGCGTTCGCCACTCTGCCAAGGGCCGTAAACATCAACGAGTCACTGGGTCAATTGCCAAAAGCAAGCTTAGCCGGCAGTCCGCCAGTCGAGAGCGAGAGCCGTGGTTGCTTGCAAGCAATCTGAAGCAAAGCGAGTGGAATTCAGCAAAAATCGTGGCAATTTATAAGCGGCGTATGCAGACTGAAGAAGGCTTCCGAGATGTGAAAAGTGAACACTTGGGGTTGGGTTTGAATCTGCATCGAAGCAGGTGCCCAAAGCGAATAGAGGCGCTGCTGTTGATTGCTGCCCTCGCCAACTATCTCCTCTTTTTAACCGGGCTTAAGGCGCGAGAACGTGATTTGGAACGGCGCTATCAAAGCAACAGCCTCAAGGTGAAACGTGTACTGTCATTTTGGCGGCTAGGCATGGAATATTGGCGCAGTTGTACCGATTTTGGTGGGCGAGAAGACTTGGAAATGTTGGAAAAAGCCCTGCGTGATCAAGTGCACCATCAAGCGCAGAGCTTGGAGTAGATTTGTGGCGATCCCTCAGGGTCTGACCCCTGTTTCGCTTCTTTTCTCTATCCCCATTCATATAAATCGAAGTTTCCAATAGTCATTACCCGCCACTATCCAATACCGCTCGCTCGCAGGAATCAGAAAGCTAAAATCAAAGCATTCAGCAGTCCAATCTGGATAAGCAAGACTTTCATGAGCGCGCACATCATCCATGTGCATAAAAATTTTCCTGTCAAAGTTTATGTAGAACCTAGGAAATCTGGAATGAATGATATTGGCCTGTTTATACAGAGCAGGGGTCAAACCCTCACCGGTTAAAAAATAATATTCAATTTTTTCAAAAACCTCAGGATCTGCCCCTATAAAGTTATCTAAATCGTTTGGAGATAGTATTTTTTCACTCGATATATCCAGGTACTGCGGAAAATTTTCCGCCGTCATTTTTAGGATACCACCTCTAAAAATCTTACATGACTGCTCGTATTGCTCTTGGGTTATATCACCATCTTCAAGATAGGTACGGTAGTCTTTTTCCGCATCAAGAGAAAAATTATATTTCTCATCTACAACCCAGTAACATTTTCCAGAATGCACAAAAAAACATACACTTTTTTCCCCATCCCAAAGATCATCAAAAACTGTCTGACTCACCGTCATTTCTTGAATTCCTTTAAAAACTCATCTTGCGTATAAACACGGGCGTTACTCGAGCTCTTTTCGAGAAGCGACTCCCAAACTTTAGGTAACTCAAGAGAGTAACCGGGCTGATCTTTGTCTACTCTTTTCGGCGCATTAGGATCCTTCGTCATTCCAGCGACAGGCCGCTGAGGGATTACTTTTTCCATAATTTCTTTATGAAGGCTAGCATCAATGTCAAAAACCACTACGGAACCATCAGGTCGTTTGTTCGTCAAGTAGTACGTGGAATGATCAGCATTGCCAACACTTACGCAAAGTTGCCCTGTGCAACCTGGGTTAATGGTAATAGTCCCATCTTCATTGGCAGTAATACGATTTTGGCTGGTCTTAGTGCCAGATCCCCCGCCCTCAACTCTGAAATAAGTGACAGTTTCTGAAGACCCGCCTTTTGCACCCACCTCCGCAGCGCCTTCAGCCCCTTTAGCAATCTCCCCTACTTTTCCAACCGGATAGAAAAATAGGGGTCAGACCACTATTAACACTTGAATTAACCGTGGCCTGCCCCCTGTTTCCCTCGTACGTAATTTTGCCGGAGGGGGGAGGTAGCCAAAGCCGCCATCGGCTCTGGATACAGCATTATCCCAAGTTGGTGTCGTAGGTATCCCTTTTGCGCCAACTAATCCATGCGGTAGTAACTATAAAGATCCGCATCAGGCCAGAGTTCGTCATATGCGGTTAATGTGCTTCGCAGAGCCTCACTACGAGGATTCTCCGAAGGATTCATATTTAAAATTACAAATTCCTTAATTTCAGGCCACTGAAGTTCACGCATGCAAAACGCTACAGCTTCAAATGGTGAGTTTCCAGACGTTAACATCATTTTAAATCTGTCTATAAAATCCTCTCTATAGCCAGGATTTTTTTTTACAAACTCCAAAATATTTAACAAAGTCATCTCATAGGAAATCTCTAGTTTCTCGCTAAAAGCGGCCACAGCCACATCGCAAAGTATGTCAAACTGTTTAATTACGTCATTCATTTCGGCACCCAAGCACCTTTTCTGGAATTGCCAGAGGGAAAATAGGGGAAAATAGGGGTCAGACCACTATTCCTCTATTCTCTTAGCTCACGCTTTTTGGACGTCCTGACACACCCTTCGAAACTCTTTTACCTAAAGCCTGCTCAATCTCGGCCGCAAACTTCTGATCGCCCAAAACGTAATTACCGTTTGTAGCAGATCGAATTTGTTCCATCGACCCAGCTGAAAGCCGATCCTTGAATAAATACCGGTAGGATTCGGCTCGTTGCACGGCGTGCTACCTAACTCCCTATAGGCCGCATGTGGGCTTAAAAAACTTGATGGCTCGCACTGTGCATTCGCCCTGTAGCTGGTCCAGCGATAGTCGCCCGGATGAGCAACCATGCCTGCTCTAACCGGGTTCATTTCGATATATCGATAGCAAGCTAAAACATAGTTGTCTTGTTGAACCAGACAGGAGCGGAAACGTACTTCCCACAACGTGCCCGTTCGTTGATATGTTCGATTGACATATTGAACGTAGCGCTGCCCCAACCCCTTCATAAGTAAGCCCGCCCCTGCGCAGCATGTGGGAGTCAACAACAAATGAACGTGATTTGTCATCAAGCACAATGCGTGAATTTTACAGCTATACAATTCAGCGAGCACGGCTAATGTATCAATGTAAAAAAATAGTCTTCATCTGAATAAAAACACGCAGACTGATTGTTTCCCCGCCGAATAATATGCAACGGGATATCCGGCATTAAAACCCTAGGACGGCGAGCCATATAAACCCCTAACTGTATAAGAGCTTACAGCTTAGCCGCCCATCACTACGCCAACAAAATCGAAAAATTACAAAGAATAAATCACATTTTAAAAGAGCAACTCTGTTGACCTAAAAAAATATAAAACCGTGGTCTACCCCTATTTCTTCTCTAGACAGATTTGGTGACAGGCTCCAATGAAACCGCCATTTCTAACGGAACTTCCAAATAGTTTATGCCGCCGTCCGGTGCAGGCTGTTTTTTTAACTCATCTAGAGCAAAAACAAGCTGCACTCGGCATCCAACTCGGAAGAGTGAAATATCCGCCTTATCGTTGACATAAATACCTTCAGCACGAACTGAGCCATCATCCAAAAGTAAATCGATACCATTGTTTTCGTTGCCGCCGTCCTGGCCTGCGACATACGCACGGTGAACGATACCAGAAACGAACAATAAGGGCATTTTTCGTTGCTGGATATTTACCCACCACTCTGGCGACCCATAAAGCCCATATGTGCCTTTAAGTCCTAGTGCGGGTTTAGATTGATTGACTGTAAGCGCTTGTGCCGCTGCAACCCGGTCCGGGTCAGCCTTTAGCTTTTCGGAGTGCTCATATACCAACCTCATCGGCACGCTCGCCTTTTCTAAGCACAACAACATCATTGACCTCCTTTAGTGGGAAATAGGGGTCAGACCACTATTCTTCTACTTTTTGGGCGTCCCGACAGACCCTTCGAAACTCTTTTACCTAAAGCCTGTGCGATCTCGGACGCAAACTTCTGATCGCCCAAAACATAATTACCGTTTGTAGAAGATCGAATTTGTTCTATCAGCCCAGGTGAAAGTCGTTCATTGAATATAGACCGGTAAGCTTCGGTTCGTTGCGCGGTGCCGCTACCTAATTCGTTATAAACCGCATGCGGGCTTATAAAGCCTGATAGCTCGCACTGTGCGTTTGTCCTGTAGCTGGTCCAGCGATAGTCGCCCGGATGAGCAACCATATCCGCTCTGACCGGGTTCATTTCGATATATCGATAGCAAGCTAAAACATAGTTGTCTTCTTGAACCAAACAGGAGCGGAAACGGCCTTCCCACAACGTGCCCGTTCGTTGATATGTTCGATTGACATATTGAGCGTAGCGCTGCCCCAGCCCCTTCATAAGCAGGCCGGCCCCTGCGCAGCAGCTGGGAGTCAACAGCAAATGAACATGATTTGTCATCAAGCACAATGCGTGAACTTTACACCCATACAATTCAGCAAGCACCGCTAACGTATCAATGTAAAAAATATAGTCTTCATCTGAATAAAAACACGCAGACCGATTGTTTCCCCGCTGAATAATATGCAACGGGATATCCGGCAGTAAAACCCTAGCACGGCGAGCCATATAACCCCCTAACTGGATAGGAGCTTACAGCTTAGCCGCTCTTCCACAGGCCAACAGAGTGAAATAATTACAAAAAATAAATCATGTTCTTAAAGAGCAACTCCACCGAACTATAAAAAGCAAAAACCGTGGCCTGACCCCTATTTTATTTAGAACGCAAAAACTTTAATTAAATAAAACCGAACCCTTTCCACTTGAATATTTCAACCGCCATAGAGCTTAAAAAAATTCATTCTATCTACGATCCAGTATTGAACATCGTCAGGCATGAGCAATCCAAAATCGCTACTACAACGAGCATCCCACTGTGTTTTTGGCAACGCCAATTCCTCATGCAACCGACCATAGTCGGTATGTCGATAAATCCCTCGGTCGAAATTTATGTAAAAGCTCGGCAATTTCATACGCAAAAAATTCCATTTTCGCAAATCCACTTCTCCTCCATAAGACAAGAACCTCTCTACATCCTTATAAAAACTCTTAGCACTCTCCAAAGTTAAGCCTTTGAAAAAAAAATCTCGCATCATCGTAAAACTTATCACTTCTGCTTCGGTACTATCGATGTACTGAAAAAAATTATCAGCTCCTAAAACTGAAATTCCACCGCGAAAGAGACCAAGAGCTTTTTCATAATCTTCCTGCTTTAGCCGGCCTGCTTCAATATACGAAAAATAATCCGGCCGGACATCGATACAGTAATTGGACTTATCATCCACAACATAATAATGCTGCTCTTTCAAAACAAACAGGGCAATTGATTTGCGCCCTTCAAACAGCTCACTTTCTAATGCGCTAAGCTTAGCGTCCAAACTCATGAAAGAACTCCTCCTGCGTCAATACTCGTGCATTTGATGAGTGTTTCTCAAGTGAAAATGGGGGTCAGACCACTATTCCTCTATTCTTTAGCTCACACTTTTTGGACGTCCTGACACACCCTTCGAAACTCTTTTACCTAATGCCTGCTCAATCTCGGCCGCAAACTTCTGATCGCCCAAAACGTAATTACCGTTTGTAGCAGATCGAATTTGCTCTATCGACCCAGCTGAAAGCCTATCCTTGAATAAATACCGGTAGGATTCGGCTCGTTGCACGGCGCTGCTACCTAACTCCCTATAGACCGCATGTGGGCTTAAAAAACTTGATGGCTCGCACTGTGCATTCGCCCTGTGCTGGTCCAGCGATAGTCGCCCGGATGAGCAACCATGCCTGCTCTAACCGGGTTCATTTCGATATATCGATAGCAAGCTAAAACATAATTGTCTTGTTGAACCAGACAGGAGCGGAAACGTCCTTCCCACAACGTGCCCGTTCGTTGATATGTTCGATTGACATATTGAACGTAGCGCTGCCCCAACCCCTTCATAAGTAAGCCCGCCCCTGCGCAGCAGGTGGGAGTCAACAACAAATGAACGTGATTTGTCATCAAGCACAATGCGTGAATTTTACAGCTATACAATTCAGCGAGCACGGCTAATGTATCAATGTAAAAAAATAGTCTTCATCTGAATAAAAACACGCAGACCGATTGTTTCCCCGCCGCTGAATAATATGCAACGGGATATCCGGCATTAAAACCCTAGGACGGCGAGCCATATAAACCCCTAACTGCATAAGAGCTTACAGCTTAGCCGCCCATCACTAGGCCAACAAAATCGAATAATTACAAAAAAATAAATCACATTTTAAAAGAGCAACTCTGTTGACCTCAAAAAAACATAAACCGTGGACTGACCCCTATTTCTTACGACCCCTACTTCTTAACTTTCGATAGACCGCATATGGGCTTAAAAAATCTTGATGGCTCGCACTGTGCACCAACTTATCCAGGCAGAAGATATTTCTTCCTAACCTGTGCCATACAATCGATCATCTCTGCCAGTTGCTCGCCTTTGAGCCCCACTTGTGCCAAATCATCGACGCAGCATTTTTCATAAGCCCTAGCCAAACCCTCTAACATATCCTCCGCATAAGGGCTTTCTCTAGATAGCTCTAATCCATACTTCATACCCTCACCAAATATTGCAGTTTGCAATACTGCAAACAAGCCTATATCAGCAGACGTGCAAATAGAGCCCGCTTCATCTTGAACATAAGCGAAGGCCTGCTCTGGCCGAAGACGAATCTGTGATATAGCCTTTTCATAAAGCCTAGATACTATCGGATAAATTTCTTCCACAGCCAAATCGAACGCCACAATCACTTCTCCACAGTAAATATATTTAATTGGATATTAGGATATCGCTCGCGAAACTGAGTAACAATATTAGTACAACTTGGGCAAACCATTTTCTCTGAAATCAAATTTATACGCCCAGTAAAAATAGGGGTCAGACCACTATTAACACTTGAATTAACCGTGGTCTTCCCCCTATTTCTTCAACACCCATGTTACTACTGGTCTTAGCGCTGCCTGTTAACGTAGCACGCAAGTCAGCAACCTGCTGCGTCAGCGCTGCTTGCGTGTCAAACGACACGATTTCTTTTGGACAAAAAAATATTTCGGACTATAACTACCTTAGCCTATTAACATATACCTAATAACCTAAGGTCATCTTTAAGCTCTGCCATTTCATCAGAAGGCAGTTCTTCCAAGATAGAGGAGAGTTCAATTTTCTCTAACAATTTAGAGATGGTATCCAGATGATATTTTTTGACCTTTGCCGGAGATCGCCCTGCCGAAAGAATAAGGGCTATAACCTCTAGCATTAACTTTTCAATAGGCAATTCAAATGAATTTTCAAGCTCGCCATAGGCATAACCCACTTCACTTTCACCTTCAGCCCATGAGCTTTGGTGGCTGAGCTTGACCTTGCAATAGCTATAATAGCTACCCAGAAACCAAGCCCGGATTTCACCATAAGTCACTCTGTCTTCCATTACGGCGTCTTCCTCGGAGGGCGTAACATAACCCCCTGATTATCAAGAATATTAACGGTAATATTGGGGTACTTCGCCTTGAACTGCTCAGCCACATTCAGACAGCTGGCACAAGCCGCTTTCTCCGTAAGGATATTTACTGTTCCTCTGGCGGAGGTATTTCCCCCCAACTGGTCAGCGATATTATCTAGAATTTTGTACTCCGTATCTATTCCCCGATAAACCAAGTCTCCTGCCTTATTGGGTACAGATTGAGCGACAAAATTCCCATTTCCGGAGCCGACAAGCCCCTTACCAGCATCAGAAACTTGGCTGTGTGCGGCCATCTGTCTAGGTATTCCGGGTATATCTATTTCCGCGACAGCTACGTTACCACTTCTCCGTAAACCAGATGGCAATCCAGCTCGAACGTCCATGACCCGTTGGGCCATCGGAGCAGTGTCAATCACGGTCGTAGTAGCTATTGCACCGCTACCCCCACCCGCAGCAACAGCCCTCCCCACTTCCTGCTCAGCACCCGCAACCAATCTCCTGGCCGCAATCCTCTCCAAAATCAGCTCTATAACAGTCTTGGCACCCCGTGCCGCCGGTACCGCAGCCGTCACAATGTCGAGTTCAGGCGTGAAGTCTTTAGTCCCCTTGATCGCAATGTCCGCCAACCGCTGCGATGCATCCGCAACACTCGACTCATACGTCGACAACCCCGATAGCTCGTTTTGGTGCTGAGCCGTCTGCTCCTGACCGTACTGCCGCCATTGATCGTAGACCGCTCCGGGGCCGTAGACATTTGCCGCATTAAAAAGTGTGGGGTCGTTTTTCTGACTCTCTGTGGCACTGAAGGCGTAGACCTTCTCGCCCTTGACCACAATGGGCGTGCCATCTTTCCAGGTCAGCGGAATTTCCTGTGCGGCTAACTGGGCAACAATTCCCTTGGCAGTGTTCAAATCCTCCATGAATCGCTCGGACTCGGTGTCATTGCCCTTGGATTGCTGCACCAGTGCATTCAAGCGTGCTTCGTCAGCTTTATCGACCGCACCGCCTGCGGCAATCATCAGCAAATCAATCCAACGTGTACTGGACTCAGCTTTGCCCCGTTTTTCCAGCTCCTCGGCCTTCTTCTCCAGAATTGGCACTTCCTGGGTCTTGTGCAGGCGGCGGTTAAATACTTCAACACTATTAGCCGTTCCGCCAGCCACTATCGAACCGTTTACGCCATTACCAGCACCTACAACGGTGCCCACACCCGCCGCAATCAAAGACGCCAGCGCATCTTGATCCGTACCCTTGATTTGGTTTTTTTCCAAAGCATCTGTGATCGCCGGTATCAACGCGGCTGATGCACCTGCACCGAGTGCACCGCTTTGAGGGCTACCGCTGGACAACCCAATTGCCGCGCCAGCCAACGCATGCAACATCACACGCGCCGCGCCACCCTCGGCCCACGCGGCACGCGTGGCCGCATCAGATTTCGGATCTATGGATCTGGCCTGAGCGTAGTCGCCTATCTTTTTAAAGATGTCACTGGAGGACGTATTGGCAACAATCCCGACGGCTGTACTTCCTGTCGCTCCGCCTAACCCCGCAGCGATCAAACCAGTGGCGATATCGGCCATCACACGTTTGTCACCACCCACCTGCCAGCCCTTGGCATCCAGATATGCCGCGTTTGCCGCCAGTGCGGTTTGCTCAGCATCGGGTGAGCCCGCTTTGGCCTGATCATCTGCCTGCTTGCTCAATGCAGCGGCTTTGCTCGCCTTGGCTTCGGCCACTTTGTTGATCACGCTGCTCGACAGTTGCGCCGAGCTTTGGATCAAGTCGATCCGCTCTTGCATGGCCTTTTCGTCGGGCCGGTCGAGCGGCTTGTTGGCGTTGGCAGTGTCACGGTTCAAGCCGACCAGGTCATTGACCCCGGCCGCGTTCCTTACCTCGATTGTTCCAGGGCTGACAGCGCTGCGGGTTTTGTTGCTGTCGGACTCCTTGAGCAACAACGGAATCGTGCCGCCCACGCCCGAGCGCGCATCGGTGAACCCTGCTGTCGCGCCGGAATAGCTCAAGCTCGCGGCCTGGCTTTTGATGTCGCTGTTGTTTTTGATATCGCTGACGAGCAGGCGATCAGTACTCAGGTAGTTCTTGTCGTTGCCGGCTTCGCTGGCGATTACCGCGCCCTGAAGCGTAGTGTTTTTACCCACATTGATGTCATAGCCACCCTTGCCGGCATAAAGGCCGGTTTGCTGGGTCACCGCGTTGTAATCGCTGTTCATTTTGTTGCCGGCGATATTCGCGGAGCCTGAAACCATGGAGCCCAGGCAGAAAGGTGGCACGCAAATGCTCACGCCAACACCGCCGCTGGTTTGCTTGTTCTTCTGGCTCGCTTCGTCCTGGCGGGAGGCGATGTTCAGGTTACCGCCCACCTGCGCCTTAATGGCGTCGGCATGCACCTGCGCGCCTGCCAGGGTGGTGTCCTGGCCACTCTTGAGAACGAGAAGGCCCGTCTCCACTGTACTGTTGACCTGGGTGACTTCATGGCCGGTTCCCATACCCTTGGCCATCTGCGCACCCAGGTCCAACACGAAGCCGCTCTGTTCACCGAAACTGAGGCTTACACCGATGCTGGTCTTGTTATTTTTATTCTGGTTGTCCCAGTTCTTACGGTCCTGAGCGCTTTCCAGGATGACGTCGTTCTTGGCCTGCAACAGCGTGTCTTTGGCTTTAATGCTGCTACCGATCACATGCAGGTCACCTGTGGTGCCCGGGGCGTTGCCGGTTGCCACGATCGCCAGGCCACCGCCACTGTTGAGGGTCGATTGCTTCACCGTCTCGGCGTTGTACTCGCTGGTGCTTTTCTTGCGGGTATTCGCGAGTTCAGTACCAATCTTGAACACCGACCCTTTGCTATTGGCGGGCTTGCCGTCTGAATCGTTGGCCGCTTCATTGCTGCCACCCAAAGCATCGTAGACCGAGAGCGCCGCCTGAGCCCCTTTGACGGCCTTCAGACGGCTGTCATCGGCCTTTTGCACGGCCTGCACATCGTTGCGAATACTCTTGTAGGTGTCGACCACCACACCACCGATCACCCGCCCTACTGCCAGGCTCTTGGAGCTGTCCTTACTGGTTTGATTGGCCGTTTCTGTTCCGGCCGCAATGCTGACATTAGAACCATTGAGCGACATGTCCTTGGTGCTCACCAGATCACTGGCGATCACGTTCAGTTCACGCCCGGCGACCAGATTTACATTGCCGGCGCTGGACCCGACGGTGCTGCCCGTCAGCGTCGTTTCGTTGGCTGTGCCATTATGTTTCTGGCTATTGATGTACAAATGCTGATTGCCGGTGGCGTCATCCAGCCCCAGCTTGTTGCCCGTCAAAACGCCGGTAAGGTCGCGGTTTTTTTCCTTGTGCATGTCGGTGCGTGAGAACGTGTTTTGCGCTGCATCAATAGTCAAATCACGCCCGGCCTGCACAGCCAGATCCCCCGTGCTCACCAAGGATGAACCGGTAACCTTGACGTCTTGCCCGCTGGCGACAGTGACAGTATCGCCAGACACCATACTGCCCACGGCCGTAGTGCGTTTCTCGTCGACCTTGTCCTCGACCTTACTCGACTTGAACCCGCCCCAACTGCTCTTGCTTTCTTTGCGTTCATGACGGGCGCTGTCGGAGTTGGTGACCGCGAGAATGCTTACGTCCTGGCCCGCGACCAGTTGCGCTGCGCCTTTATCGGCAGTGACGGCACTGCCAGCCAGCAACAGGTTTGCACCTGCCACAATGTTGCTGTTGGTGCCCGCGCTGACCAGGCTGCCAACATTGTTGACGGCGGATGTCTCATCCAGGCGGAATTTCTTCCCGGACGAAGTCTTCTTGGTCTTGCTGTAGAAGCTGTAGTCCTGATTTTCAGCCGCCTTCAGCGCAAGGTCGTTACCCGCAACCAGGTAGGCTTCTTTGCCCGCATTCACTTGGCTGGCCACCAGTTGCAGGTTCTGCCCGGCGCTCAGGGTGGCGTCACCGCCAGCCTTGAGCACGGTCGATACCTGCTGAACATGGTCTTCAACACTGGTGACCTTCTTCGAATTAAACGCCGAATGCTGTTCAGTCGCCGCCGACGCCAGGTTCACATTGCCCTTGGCCACCAGCGCCAGATCACGCGTGGCGTTCGCCTGGCTGCCAATGGCGCTGATGTCCCGTGCCGCTACGATCTGGAAGTCGCGCCCCGCCTCTACCACGGTGGCGTACTGGGCCACGTCGCTGCTGCGCGAGTAGGTGCTGACGATGTTGGCTTTACGTTGTTCGGCAGTGGCTAGGTTAACGTCACGCCCGGCCTGGATCCGCGTATCGGCGCCGCTTTTGAGCGTGCCGCCGGTGCTGTTGACGTCACGCCCGGCTTGCAGGGTCAGGCTATTAGCGGCTTCGATGCGGGCGGCGTTGTCGACGAAGTCGGTGCGCTCGGTGCGGTAGCCGCTGCTGCTCTGGTGGCTGGTGACGGTGCGTTCGTTGAGTACATCGCCATTTACCGCGCTGACGCTGACGTCGCGCCCGGCGATGAGGCCGCCGGCGCGGTTGGTGAGGTTGTTGCCGGCCAGCAGGTCGAGGCGATTGCCGGCTTGCACCAGGCCGCTGTTGACCATGTTGCGCCCGGCGCTGGCAGCCAGGTTGTTGGTGGCGCGCAGGGTGCCGACGTTGTTGAGGTCGGCGCCGCTGACCAGGCTCAGGTCGCTACCGGAGATCAGTGCACCGTTGGGCGCCAGGCGGTTGTTGGCCTGGGCCAGGTAGAGCACGGGCACCAGCACTTGCTGGCCGGCGACGGTGGCGTTTTCCATCCACACGATGTCGTGGGTCAGGGCCGCGACTTGCTCGGCGGTGAGGCTCACGCCTACCGCCAGGTTGAGCGCCTGCTTGCTGCCGATGGCGTTGTCCATCAGGTACTTGAACATCGAGGCGTCGCTGGTCTGGCCATCGATGAAGCGCTGGCCGGTGCGGGCGATTACCGCTTGCTGGATCAACCGTTGTTCATACAGCCCGTCGCCCAGGCGTTTCTGCGTCTGGTCCGGGTCGAAGCCCAGTTTGGACAGCATGTAATCGGAGCTTAAAAACTGGCTGAGGTTGGTCAGCAGTGGGTTGGTTTCGATCAGGTATTTCTGTGGGTTGGAGACAAACTGGCTGTCGGGCAGGCCTTGCACGCGGTTGATCACCACGCCGTCGGCCGAGGTGCCGCTGCCAGGTACGACCGGGCCGGAAACCGCTGCTCGGTCTACGCTGCCGCCACCCAGGGTCCAACCTTGCGGGCCGGTACTGGCCGGCGCGCTGGCGCTTTCGCCACTGAGGCGGAACAGCCCGCCCTGGCCTGTGGGCAAGGTGAAGCCGGGCAGGCTCAGCGGGTTGATCTGCTGCTGGGCCAGGTCAGGCGGCAATTGCTGGTTGAGGGTGACGCGGGTGGAATAACCCGCGGCGCCACTGGCACCGGTAGCACCGGTGGTGGTTTTCGCGCCCGCACCGATGTAGTTGTAGCCCAGGCGCACCACGCTGTTGTCGATACCGGCTTGCGCCTTGACGTCGACCGCGCCGGCGGCCTGAATCACCGCGGCGTAACGTTGATCATCGCTGGCGATTTTGGTGACTTTGCCGAACTGGGTGCGCTCGATCTCCATCATGCCAATGAAGTTGGCCACGGTGGCTTCAAGGCCGCCGAGGTCATTGGGGTTGTAGCCGGCGCTTTGGTACCAGTATTTGTTGGTGAGTGCGGCGGCAGCACTGAACCAGCCGCCCGGGTGTTTGGTGCGCTTTGACGTGAAGAGGCGATAGGTCTCGGTCTCGCCGGTTTCGATGCCGGTGTTGACCAGGTTGTTCAAGCGCGCGGTGAAGTTGCCGCCGGCCGCAATCGAGCTGCTGCTGTTGAGCAGGTCGCCGCCGGCCAGGGTCATGTTGCCGCCCGAGGTGATGCTTGAACCGGCACTGGCGGCGGTGACTTCCAGTTTGTCGCGGGTCACCAGTTCCCAAACGTAATTGCGCGGGGTATCGCCGCCATGGCAGTCACCGGCGTTGACGTACTCGATGCATGTGCCTTCGGTGGCCGAGGCGGTGTAGACACCCGCGTCGTTGACGGTCAGTACCGCCCGTTGGTTTTTGATCGAGTTGGCGGACAGGCTGAGGTTGCCGTCACTCTGGATCGTCGATGAACTGTTGAGGATGCTGCTGGCCAGGCCGCCCTTACCGTCGCGATCGACGCTCAGGTTGCCCAGGCTGTAGACGTCTGCATAGCTGTTGTTCAACGCGTCCACACGCAGGCTCATGTCGCCGCCGCTGAAGATCAGGCCGTGGTCGTTGAGCAAGGCGCCGGTGGTGGCGACCAGTCGCTGGCCACTGCCGAGGGTCGCGTAGTTGTTGAGCGTGCCGGCGTTGAGCACCAGGTCGGTGGCGGCGGTCATGCGCCCGCGGTTGTTGAGCGTCCCAGTGATGTCGGCGGTGGTGATGCCGCCGCCGGCAATGCTTGCGGTGTCACTCAGGGTCGCCTGTGCCGCGCTCAGGTGCAGGTTGCCCAGGCTGCTGATGCGGCCGGTGCTGTTAAGCGCGCCGCTCAAGGTCAGGTCGATCGTGCCGTCGCTGGCGATCAGGCCCTGAGTATTCCAGTTGGCGCCGCTGCCGATGAAGCGTCGGGCGCCGAGCAGTTGGCCGGTGGCGGTCTGGTCGAGGGTGTCAACGTTGACCGTCAGTTGCCCGGCCTGGATCACGCTGCTGTTGGTCCATTTGCCTTGGCTGATGGTCAGGTCACCCCGCGTGACCAGGCTGCCGCCCACGTCGTTGAGGTTGGCGGGGGCAATGCCGAAGTTGCCGGTGCCCACGTGCAGTACGTTGCCGCCCAGGTTCTGGAAGCTGCCGGCGGTGAGGGTCAGGTTGGTGTTGGCGGTTTCAAGCACACCGTTGCGGTTGTCGAACAGCCCACCGATGGCGAATTCGGTAGTGCCCGTTGTGCCCAGTGCACGCAGGCGCCCGGTCTGGTTGTCGAGGCTGGCGGCGCGCACCTTGAGGGTGGATTCGCTTTCGATGATGCCCAGGCGGTTGTTGAGTGCGCCACTCAGATCCAGGTCGATCTGTTGGCCGGCAATCTGGCCGTCGTTGTCGCCGCTGTTATCGAAGTCATGCCCGACCACGCGCATCAGGCCCTTGGCGTAGAGCCCGCCGTTGCGGTTGTCGAAATTACCGGTGGTGACCAGGCCGTTGCCGCCCTGAGCAGAAATGCGCCCGCCATAGTTGTCCACAGCGCCGGCTTGCAGGTCCAAGGTTTGCCCCTGCATCACGCCACCCTGGCGATTGTTGTTGAGGTCATAGCCGTTGCGCAGCACGCCAACGATGCGGGTCTGGAGCAAGGCCTTGAGGCTGGCGAGGGTGCCGCCACGGCTGTCGAGGCTAGCGGCGTTGACATTCAGGTCGCCGGTCTGGGCGATCAGCTTGCCGCTCTGATTGTCGATGGCGTCGGCCACGTCGAGGGTCAGGCCGGTCTGGCTCTGCACGGCGCCTTGGCCGTTGTCCAGCCGGTTGGCGCTGAGCTTGAGGTCAGCGTTCTGACTGTAGATCAAACCGTCGTTGCCGTTCTGCACCAAGCCGCTGGCGGTGACGCTCAAGCGGTCGTTAGCGGCCAGCGTGCCACGGTTACGGTTATCCAGGCCGCCGGTCAACAGGGTCAACAGACCTTGGCTGGCGATCTGGCCGCCCTGGTTGTTGACCTGCGCGGCACGGCGGATCAACAGCGGGCCGCCGCTGGCCAACTTGCCATTGATGTTGGTCAGGGTCGCCAGCAAGTCGAGGGTGGTGGCGGTGCCGCCAGTGATGCTGCCGGCACTGTTATCCAGGTTTTGCGCATTCAGGTTCAGGGCTGCGCCGCTGTCGATCACGCCGCCCTGGGTGTTGTTCAACAACCCACCTACGGTGAGGTTCTGGCCGGCAGCGCTGGAGAGTACGCCCTTATTGCTGTTGTCCAGTTCGCCGACGCTCACGGTCAGTGTTTTCTGGCTGACCAGCGCACCGGCCCCGCTATTTAGCAGGCCGGCGGTCAAGGTGGCATTCAGGTCGCCGTAACGGCTCGACAAGGTGCCGCTGTTGCGGTTGTCGAGGTTCGCGCCACTGACGGTCAGGCCCTGCCAGCCGGACATCAGGCCATTCTGGTTGATCAGGTTGTCGGCATTGAGCACCAGCAGGTTATTGCTGATCAGCTTGCCGTTGCTGTTGTTCAACGTGCGGCCGCTGAGGTTCAGGGTTTGCGCGCTGGAGAGTTCGCCGCCCTGGTTGGTCAGGTCGCGCAGATGATTGATGCTCAGGTTGCCGGCGGTGGTGATCAGGCCGCCGGTGTTGTTCAGGTCGCCGGTGGCGCTGCCGAAGTCCAAGGCAATCGCACTGCCCAGCAGTGAGCCGGCCTGGTTGTCCAGCGCGGCGCTGTTCAGCGTCAGAGTAGTGCCCGCATTGAGCAGGCCCTGGTCGCGATTGGTCAGGCGGCCATCAATGTTGAGCAGGGTGTCACCACGGCTGGTGAGCGTGCCGCCACTGTTGTCGAGGCTGGCGGCGTGAGCGTCGACCGACGCTGCGGCAATCATGCCTTTGACGTTCGCCAGGGCCTGGCCGATGCGCAAGGTCAGCGCAGTGTTGCTCAGCAGCTTGCCGCCGCTGTTGTCCAGGTTGTCGGCGGTAAGTGTGAACGCTTGGCTGCTGGAGAGCTCGCCGCCTTGGTTCTGCACATCCTTGAGGTTGTTGAGCATCAACAGCGGCGCGTTGATCAGCCCGCCCTGGTTGTTGAACTGGCCACGGTTGAGGTCCAGGGTCAGCGCTTGGGCGCTGGTGATCTGGCCGCCTTGCTGGTTGTTCAGGTCGGCGGTGCCGATCTGCGCGGCCTGGCGAGCGCTCAGAGTGCCTTTTTGGCTGTTGTCGAGACTCGCGCTGTTGAGGATCAGGCTGGCGTCGGTCACCAGGCGCCCGCCCTGGTTGCTTACCGTGCCAAGCGCGTTGAGGGTCAGCGGGCCAGCGCTGGACAGCGTGCCGCCGTTGTTGGCCAGGGTGCGCGCCGTGACGCTCAGCGGCCCTTCGCTGCTGATCAGGCCCTGGTTGCCGTTGAGCAACTGATCGACATTCAGGCCGGCATCGCCACCGCCGGTAATGACCAGCCCGCCATCGCTGTTATCCAGTTGCGTGCCGGTGACCTGCACACCTGCGCGGCTGGACAGTTCGCCGTTGCGGTTGTCGATGTTGACGACATTCAACCGCACACCACCGATACCCGCGACCAGACCTTTCTGGCGGTTATCCAGGCTGTTCCCGCTGAGGGCGACGTTGCCTTGGCTGGTGATCAGCCCGTTCTGGTTGTTGAGTGCACCGATATTCAGGCTCAGCGTCTTGCCGGCCGTGACCAGCCCCGCAACGTTATCGAGGGTCGCGACCGTCAGCGTTGCGGTGTCCAGGCTGGAGACTTCACCGCCCTGGTTTTGCACATCACCGACGGATGCAGTCAGCGCGCCATTGCTGGTGACCAGCCCACCTTGGCTGTTCTGCAGGTGATCAGCCGTGAGGGTCAACCCGGCATTGCTGAGAATGCGGCCTTTGTTCTGGTTGTCGAGCGTGGCGGCGGTGATCTGGGTGTGCTGTTTGGCACTCAGGGTGCCGCCCTGGTTGTTCAGGGTTTGGGCATTCACGTTCAAGGTGCGGCTGGCGATGACACTGGTGCCGGTGTTGTTGACGGTCTTGCCGCTCAGGCTCACATCGCCCGTTGTGTTGCGGGTGTTATCGGCGTTGACGCCCGCTTCGATGATGTCGCCATTGGTCAAGGTGCCACCGCTGGACAGCGCGATGCGGTCGCGGGCGGCCAGGCTTTGACGGTTAGTGAGATCGCCTTGGGTTTGTACGTCCAGGGTGGTGCCGGCATACACCGGCCCCTTGGCGTCGAGGCTTGCGGCTCTGACGTTGACGGCGCCGCTGGCGGCGGCCTGCGCCAGGCTCAAATGCCCATTGGCATCGAGCTGGATATCGCCGCCACTGGCCGCCAGGGTGCCGTCGAGCTTCACGCCCACACCGGCTTCGGTGCCCACCAGTTTGATCGCGCCGGCATACATGCCGCCCAGGGCCGAGGAGTCAATCGCCAGCTCGGGTTTGGCGCTGCCGTCGTCGGCACGTGCGGTGGCTTTCAGGCTTTGGGCGTCGACGTCGTTGCGCCCGGCAACCACGGCCAGCTCGCGGGCGTTGATCTGTGCGTTGATCTTGGCCGAACGGGTGATGACCTCGAAGCGGTCGACGTTGCTGGCGTTCAAGCCTTGGCCATCGATAGTCACGGCGCCGCCGTCGACTTGGTAACGCTGCAGTTGGCCGTTTGCGTCGATCACCGGTTTACCGGTGGTCAGCGTGACATTCGGGGTGTTGATAAAACCGCAGCCGCTGCAGGTGACGCCATAGGGGTTGGCGACGATGACTTTGGCCGACTGCCCCGCCACTTCGGTGTAGCCGCGCAACTGGCTCGGGCTGCCGCCGTTGACTTCGTTGAGGATGACGTTCGCCGCGCCGCCCTTGAGGTTCGGGTTACCGACGATGTAGCCGCCCAGCTGGGTGTTTTGCACCGCGCCGGTGGCGTTGTTGAGGATGACGCCGTTGGCGCCGACGTTGTAGTCCTTGAACTGGTTATGGGACAAGCCTGCGCCATTGGGCGTGGCGATGTTCACCACGGGCACGCCATTGCCGGCCTGGCCGACGCTGGTGGCCGGGTTGCTGACCACAATGCCTTCGGCCTGGGCCAGCAAGGGCTGCCAGAACAGCGCGTTGGCCAGGATCAGCACCAGGCCGCGCTTGGGCAAGCCAAGGAACGAATCGCGCGGTTTCAGCGCAGCGGAAGGTTGGCGGGCCAGAAAGGCAAAGTGGCGAACATCCATTGTCAAATTCTCGATGTAACGGGCGTTGAATTACAGGAAGAAGTCCATGCGGAAGTAGATCGGCGCTTCGCGCTCGGTTACTACTCCCGGTCTTTCCAACGAGTGGGCAAACGTCACGCTGGTGCTGACGTATTTGCCGCGGGCGAACAGCTCCACGGAGTTGCTTGAGACGCGGCCGTGGTTGTCGCCGTTGTATCGGTCGTTGCGAATCACGCCTTGGTCGTAACCGAGGCTGGTGCCGTATTCGGCGAAGGCCGGGCGCAACCATTCAAGGGTGACCGGGCGCGCCCAGCGCACTTCATTGCGCCAGTAGCCGCCGCTGTCGCCGGACAGTTGCTGGTCCTTGAAACCGCGCACCGACGACGAGCCGCCGAGGCTGATGCGTTGCGGCGAGAACAGCACGTCTTCACTGCGCTGCCCGGTGGCCAGGCTGGTGAAACTGAACGACTCGCCCCACAGGCTGAACGGCTGCAAGTAGCTGACGGTGGCCGTGTATTTGCGGTAATCCGGGGTAGGCGTGAGGTTGCCGAACTGATCGCGATGCTGGTCGTCGCGCTGAGCATCAAAGGCGCCGATGCCGTTCTGCACGCCCAGGTCGACGTTGACGAAGGCGTTGCCGATGCGTCGGCCGTGGTTGATGCCAAACTGCAACTCACTGAGGCGGTTGCTGCTCACGTCGACACGGCTATCGAGGATGTAGTTGTTGGTGCGCAGGTGAGCCAGGCCGACGTTGAGCGAGGTCTTGCTGACGTCATCGCGGTGGATCACCCGTTCGGCACGCAATTGATGGTTTTGGCTGTCGCCCGACTGCTTGAACTTGAAGGTGTCGGAGTAGCCAATGGCGCGGTAATCGCTCTCGCTGTAGGTGTAACTGAAGTTCCACCAACCCCACGGCACGTTGTAATAAAGCATGCTGTTTTTCGAGGTCTTCTGGTGGTCGCTGATGGCGTCGTGGCCGCCGCGCAGCACCAGTTGGTCGGCCAGGCCCAGCGGGCTGTCCCACTCCAGGCCCGCGCCCCATTGCTGTTCACCGGTGCTGCGTTGCCCGTCGTTATTGCGCGACAGGCTGGCGCGCCAGGGCTTTTGTGGGGTGTTTTTGACCACCACGTCGCTGCCACCGATCTGCTGGCCGGGGGTCAGTTCCATTTGCGCCTGTTTCGACGGCAGACGGTTGAGCTGGTCCACCAATTGCTCGACTTCGCGCAGGTTCAGCGCTTGACCGACCTTGCCGGGAAACGCCATGGCCAGTTCGCGTTCGGTGACGTTGCTGCCGGCTGCGCTTCGCACCGCTTCGAGTTTGCCTTCCACCACCAACACCTGGAGGTGGCCGCTGGAGAGGTCCTGCTGCGGCAGGTAGGCGCGACTGGTGACGCGGCCTTTGGCGATGTAATAGTCAGTGATGACCTTGAGCAGTTCATTGAGTTGCGAGACGCCCAGGCATTGGCCGACATAGGGTTTGAGCAGCAGCGTGCGGTCGCTGGCAGACAGGCTGTCGGCGCCCTTGAGTTCGATGTCTTTGATCGGGAAGCAGCGGGTGTCCGCAGGCGTGGCCGGGGCCTGGGGCTTGGTCTCTTTGCCGGGCAGGTCCTTGAGTTCTTCAAGGCGTCGCTGCTGCTCTTCGAGCAGGCGATTCTGCCGGTCGCGGATCAAGTCTTGATCGCCCGGCGTGGGGGCGGCGGTGGCGCTGTTCAGGCTCAAGTAGGCGAGCAAGACAGTGCACAGTAAATACCGAGTCCGTGGTAACAAAGACATGTTCGATCCATCGAAAAATCAAGGGGCGGCAAATTAACATCGAACTTCCAGCGTTCAAAGACACTGGGCCAGTTGCACATTCGCCCGCGTTAAACCCACAACCAATTGATTAATAACAATTAAAACCTATCAAAAAACAAACATGCCGATACCGTGAAGGATTATTCCGACAGGTGGCTGATTTTTTGATGGCGATAAGGCGAAGAACCGATTAGTTGCCATTATTAGGCCACTAAGCTCTTGGCGCGTTAGGTTAGTGCGAGGGTTTGGGGAAAAGTTCGCGGGTATAGTGTGAATTGGATCCCATTTATCGGATTCATCCACCGACTGCCCCCACCGCTTTTTTGTAGGAGCGAGCTTGCTCGCGAAAAACTCGCGGGCGCCGCGCTCATTCAGGCAACCCACGTTATCGTTGATATTTTTCGCGAGCAAGCTCGCTCCTACATGTTACAGGCGCCTTGGTCTTTTGGCTGGCCGGGCACTAGGGTCAATGGCGGGCGTTCCACGTCACGGGACACGTGGGGCTTCACTTCCCCCACGCCACCCTCTTCGTCGTTGTGGATCACCAGCACACCCGGCTTGCGCAATTGTTCCAGGTCGCCTTCGCCCAACTTGAAACTCTCAATCAGAAGCTTGTCGCTCAGGGCATTCGCCTCGGCGCGGCGCTGGGCGAACTTGCGGCCCTTGCGTTGTTGGTAACGCGCCCAACTGATCAGGATCAGCGCGTTGAACACGGCGATCCACAGGTACACCTGCAAGGTATTGAGTGCGGCGAAGATCGGCGCTTCCAGGCGTGGGCCGCCATGGGTTTCCAGCATGGCGCTCATGCCGCGCGCCAGCAGCCAGATCAGACCGGCCCAAGCCGCCAGGGTCAGCAGCACATCGATGAACCACATCACGGCGTTTTGCCGGGTTCTGACCAGTTTCATGCTCACGCCTCCTCTGGGCTGGGTTTGATACCGCGATCCGGGCTGACCCAGCGTGCGCGTTTCTGGTGTTGCTTGAACAACACCTTGGGAAAGCTGACCAGCGTGGTCAACAAGCTGACCAGCCAGAACACCATCGGGTACCACACGGTCCAGAACAGGGTCTTCCACAGGTCTTTTTCATAACGCCGGTCGATCAGGATGCTCACCGCAAACTGCATCAGGCACACCATCGCCAGCACCAGGCCGGTAAACGCCGGGGGCACCAGCGAGTCCACGGCAATCGCCGGTGGCAGCACGATGAATTTACCCACGGCCCAGAAAATCACCGAGAGCAGGAAGGTGAAGGCCCAACCGGTGGACAGGCAGTATTCGAACAGCAGCGGCCACAGGTAACGATGGCGCCATTGCCAGATGCCACGGATGTTCTTGAACAGCACTTCGGCGCCGCCCTGGGCCCAACGCAGGCGCTGCTTCCACAGGCCGCCGACGGTTTCAGGCATCAGGATCCAGCACAGGGCACGAGGCTCGTAGAAGATGGCCCAGTGGTCGAGCTGCAGCTTCCAACTGACATCGATGTCCTCGGTGATCATGTCGGTGCTCCAGTAGTCGATGCGGTCCAGCGCCTTTTTACGGAACGCCACCACCACCCCCGACACGGTGAAGATCCGCCCGAACACGCGCTGGGTGCGCTTGATCAAACCGATGATCGAAGAGAACTCGCCCACCTGCACCCGACCAATCAAGGTGGAGCGTGTGCGGATGCGCGGGTTGCCGGTCACGGCGCCCAGGCGCGGGTTGTCGAGCATTGGCGCAACCATGTAGGCGGCAGCGTTTTTGTCGAGCAACGCATCGCCGTCGATGCACACCAGGTATTCACTGCGGGCGGCCACGGCGCCCATGCGCAGAGCAACGGCCTTGCCTTGGTTCTGCGCCAGGTGCAGCACGCGCAGGCGCGGGTTTTCCAGAGCGAGGGCGTCAAGCACGGCGGCGGTGTTGTCGCTAGAGCCGTCGTTGACCGCGATCACTTCGATATTCGGGTACAGCTGGTCCAGCGCCGCGTAAATGGTCTCGGCAGCGTTATCGCCCTCGTTGTAGCAAGGGACGATGATCGAAATCATCGGGTTGCCGGCCAGGGTCGGCGCCGGGGTGTCTTCCTCCCAGGCCCAGTGGCGCTCCCAATGCAGCCAGAAGTACAAGCCGCCGGCAATCCACAGCCCCGACATGAACAACGGGTAGAAAAACACGAAGTCCATCAGGAACTGCCCGGTGACCAGGAAGATCAAGCCCAGGGGCACGCCCAATACCAGCGCCAGGACGAATAAAGCCAGGATTCTGTCGAACATGATCAAGGATTCCACTGGTTGGAAAGGGCCGGACGCACGGTTTTCAGGTCCGGTGAGTTTTCCAGGAAGTTGTCCGGGTAATAGCCGAAGCTCTTGACCCCCTGGCGTTTGAGTACCCCCATCCATTCAGCCATTTGCGCACCGTCGATGTCGGTCGCCTCTTGAGTACGCCAGTCTTTGGCTTGCAGCTCGAACACCGTGCGTTCAAGCGCGCCGGGGCGGGCTTTGACCGTGGCAACCAGTTTCTCCAGCCAGGCATTGGAGTTTTTCTGCGTTTGGCCTTCCATCAATGGCATGGCCATCGGCGCGGTCCAGTCATAGGTCTGGAGGAAGTCGTCGAGGTTCTGCGCAAACCAGGCTTCGCTTGGCGGGTTAAGCATCGGCTCGGCGAAGATATTGCGCGCGGTCAGCACCTGCGGCCCGCCAATGGCGCGGACCTTGGCCGTCAGTTCATTGGTGAAGTCGATCAGGTAGCGGCTCTTGAAGCGGGTCCAGCGTTGCATCACCGCAGGGTCGGCGCGCAGGGCCGCGATGCTGCCGGGCAGGCCGTTGGCGGCATAGGTCTTGAGCGCAGCGGGGCTGGCGTCTTCGAAATCCGACAGCACCGCATCATCGTGGTACAGCACGCCGTCGATGGCACTGTTGCGCGCCAGGTCCTCATAGAGCTCACCGATGACCTTGCGCACCTGGGGATCAAACGGCGACAGGCGCTTGTATTGATCCGGGTCGAGACCGACCTTGCCGGTCTGCGGATCCCAACGCGTTACGCGGGGCAACTTGGGGTCGAGGGCGAAGCTCAGCACCGGCATCCACGCATAGACGCTGGCATGGGCGCGGGTATGCAACTGCCAGGCCACGCGGTTGAACAAGTCGGCGCGCACCGGCAGGTGACGGTTGGGGAAGTACAGCGAACGCACCAGGCCGTCACCCTTGGGGTCGGCGAAGGCTTGCAGGAAGACGGTGCCCGCACCCATGTCCACCACGCGCTGCACCAACTGGTCGAGGTTGCGCGCTTGTTGGGCCGGGTCCGGGTCATACACGTTATCCAGGTCCACGTGCAGCACGCGCAACGGCGCCGGGGTCTGTACCGCGACGATGCTGTTGGCGAAGTGTTCGCCATCCGGGTCGGAGGCGACGAGGAAGCGCGGGCTGTTCATCAGCTTGCCGAGGTCATCGATGCCGTCGTCCAGGGTCAGCGCCATCTGGTAACCCTGCTCTGCGACGAGCGCCAATGTAGTGCCCTTGGCCGCACCGTACGGCCACACCCAGACCCGTGGCGCCTTGCCGGTGACGGTCTGGATTTTTTTCGAGATGGCGGCGATATCGGCACGCATCCGCGCATCGAACTGCGCCTGGGTTTCATAGCGGCCCGTGGCCGGGTCAAAGCGCAAGCTGGTCGCGGCCGGCTCCAGGTTGCCCTGAGGGTTGGCCAATATGCCTGTGTGGCTGGCGTCAGTGTGTGCGGCAATCTCCACCAGCCCGGACTGGGACACTTCCCGGATTTGCTGCCAGGTGAGGAATTCTCCGCGCGGCCGTGGCATCCCGGCGAAATCCACCGGCTGATTCATCGGCGTATCAATCCAGTAGCCTACCGGCGCCAGCAACGCCGGCCAGTGGTAGGCGCGCAGGATCGGCATGACCCGCGTGTAAAAGCTGGAATAACCATCATCGAAACTGAGCATGACGGCCTTGGGCGGCAATTCGGGGCCGCCCCGGCGCGCCGCCAGGATCTGGTCGACGGAAACCGCCTGATAGCCGTTCTCGCGCAACCACGCCAATTGTTCGATCAGACGTTCGGTACGCACCGCCACCACGGCCTGGTCGGGGTCGCGGTCGTTAACGTCGTGGTAGGCAATACCCAGGAAGTGGTTTTTCGGCCACGGCGCTTCGTTGGGCGCTATCGGCCGTTCGGCGGGCGGGGTGTAAGGCGCGGGTTGCTGGGCGCAGGCGCCGGCCAGCATTACACCCAGGATCAACAAGCAATGGCGGAGGACGGTCATGGTCGGCTCTTTCTAGAATCGGTAAGTGAGGTCGACGAGCAGACGCAGATCGCGTTCTCGGTCGCCGTCGTAAGGGCGGCTGATCAGGCTCAGGTTGGCACCGACCTCCAGCACATCGTTCCAGAGCAGGCGCTGGCCGTAGCCGATCAAACCGATACCGCCGGTGGAATAATCGCGCTGGCTGTAGGTACCGACACCGACCTGGAATTGCTGGCTCCACTGGGTTTCATAGCGGTGGTAGAGCACATGATTGACCGTGACCGTGGGCAACACGGTGAAGTCCGACTTGGGGTTGAAGTACACCGTGTCGCTCTTGGTGTTATGGCTGGCGCCGACTTCCAGGCCCAGGTCGACTTGCACATGGGGCGAGCTGTAGAGGCCCTCGCGGCCCGTGAGCAAGGCTTCGAGACGGTCGTTGCCGTCACTGAAATGGGACGGGCTCACGGCCAGCTTCCACTCACGGCTTTCGTTGGCACGCCAGCGGATGAAACCGCTGCCGCCATTGGCGGTGATGTCGGCATTCAACGCCCGCAGCGGCGTCGTGGCCAGGAGGTAGCCGAGGCTGCCGCCGTATTGCCAGTTGTCGTTGATGTCGCGAGCAATCGACACGCTCGCGCCTTGTTTGGAACCAAAGCCGTAGGAGTGGTTGGACACCTCGGCTTGCAGGGTCATGTCGCGGGTACGCCGCTCCACGCCGACACGTTGCCAACGGTGTTGGCCGGTGCCTTCGCTGAAGTCGGCGGTGGCGTAGCCGGCCCCTGCGAACAGGCGCCAATCTTCATCGATGGGCGGCGTGTAGATCACGCTTTCGATACCCCAGTCGCGGCTACCGGTCACGGCGCCAACGTCGCCATTATTGCCGCCGCCGTAGCTTTTGCCGGTGTAGGCTTCCACGCGCAGCTCGGCCATGTGGTGCACATTACGCAGACGGTCAAGGCGTTGTACCTGGCGGTTGTCCGGGTTGCGCGCCAGCACGTCGTCGGTCAGCGCATCCATTTGCCGCCACTCTTGCAGGTCCATGGCGGTATAGGCCTGGGACACTTCCAGGCCGATATCTCGCGGCGCCTGGGCTTCGGTTTCCTTGAGCGCCGCCTCGGCGCGGCGCGGCCAATCGCGGGCACGGTACATATTGGCTTGGGCCAGTTGCAGGCTGACGTTACCGGGGGCTTTTTGCACCAGTGCTTCAAGGCCGGCTTCACTGTCCGGCAGGTTCCCGGCGAAGGTGCTCGCCTGGGCGGCCAGTTGTTGCGCGTCCATCCAGTTGTCGTTGGGGTTGCCGATGGGCAAGCCTTTGAGTTCCTGGCGGGGGTTCTGGCTCTTGGCCAGGTTGTTGGCGACGTCGCGGGCCTCCAGGGCTTTGTCACTTTCCACCAGGGCGTAGAACAGCGCGGTGCTGTCTTCGACACGGTCGGCCGGGTCGGCATCCGGCGCAGCCAGTGCCTGGCGGTACAGCGGCTCGGCTTTTTCCGGCTGGCGCTGGTCGAGGTAAGCGGCGGCGACCCAACGGATGGCGTACGTCGGCAATTGCACGCCCTCGCCTTGCAGGGTTTGGTACTCGCGGATCACCTCGGCGGTGCGTGCCCGCGCCTTGAGGGCTCCCAGGCGGTCGATGCGCCAGCCCACCACATCGTCATGGGCACTGGCGTCCGGCGTCCAACGGGCCAGCAGTTGGTCGTAATCGTTGAGGGCACGGTCAGCGATCACATAACGCTCTTTCTCGCTGCGCGTGGCGAACTCGGCCATCCGCACGCGCTCGGCGGCGAGATCACCTTCCAGGCGGCGCTGGGTCACCGCGTCCAGCACCCCCGGATGCTTGGCCGACAGGCGCAACGCCGGCTCCGGCAAGCGGGCCCTTTGCAGGGCAACCATGTATTCGCGGATCACCTCAGGCTTGTCGCCGGCGAGCACGAATGCCTTGTCGAACTCATTCAGGGCATCGTAGTTCAGGCCGGCGCGGGTCAGCGCGTAGCCCAAGGCCATGCGCCGGTTGGCGTCATCCGGCTTGGCGGCCACCAGCGCACGGGTGCGCAACAGCGCTTCGTTGGTTTGGCCGGCGTCGGCCTGGGTCAGGGCCTGGCCCAGTTTCAGGTCGACATTATTCGGCTCGCGCAGCAGCGCCTGCTGGTAGACCGCCAGGGCCTGCGGCCACTGCTTCTGGTTGCGATAAGTACGGGCCACCGTGGCCAGTGCCTGGGTCGTCAGGTTGCGATGTTTGCCTTGGGCTTCGTACACCTTCAGCACTTCGGCGTCTTGCCCGGCCCAGCCGGCGATGACCAGGTGATCGCTGATCTGCCCCGGCGTCTGTCGCTCGACGGGCAGTTGGCGCAGTTGGGTCAGGGCGGGCGTGAAGTTGCCGTTACGCGCTTGGATGATCAGCGCATCGTAGGCCGGATCGGCCAATGCGCAGGCGGGGATGAGCAACTGGCTGCACAAAGCGGCGCCGATAAGCAGACGCAGACGGCCTGGCGCACTGAGAGGGAGGTTTCGCAGCATGTCGTGAGCTTCCTTACACACGGAAAGCTACAACGATAGGTGGTCCTGAGCGGTTTGCATCAGGGTGTCGGCGTCTAGTGACCCGACCTAGCTTTCCTGTAGGAACTATCCATCAGAAATGTAAGGAAAAGACCTGGCAGGAACAATTGTTCAGAATTAGCCGTGCAGGTGGTAGGGGGCTTGCTCCCGATAGCGGTCCTCCAGTCACCAATGCACTGGCTGAGCTACCGCTATCGGGAGCAAGCCCCCTCCCACATTTTTTTGACCGTGCTCGCAACCTGTAAGGTTATTGAGCGCGGTTGACGGTGCCGAATTTAGCCATGACAAAGCCGATGAATTGCTCGACGGTCATCTTCTGGCCGTTGAAGGTCACTTCATTGTTGGCGTAATGCAGCTTGGAGACTACGTCGCTACCGACCAGGGTCGCCAACTGAGACCCAACGGCCACGCCACTGACCGTTTCGGCCGTCATCTGCGATTGCTGTTCGATGGTTTGCGGGTCAGTGACACCGCCCACCTGGGCCTGCAACGCCGCCACGTCCGCCACCATCGGCTTGGAGAGGGTCAGGTTGGCATCCAGCAAGGCCACCATCTGCTTGCCCAGTTCAACCGGCGGCAGCTCCATGGAGGCCGGTTTGGCCAGGTCCACGACCAGGTTGAATTTGCTTTCGCCGTGGGTGGTTTTCAGTGACAGGTTTTCCACCGCCAGTTGTGGCTTGGCGGCCAGCACCTGGTTGACGTTGGTTTCAGCCAGGGTCTGTTCGGCTTCGGTCAATTGCAGTTCAGGCACTGGCTGGCCGGCAGCGGCGGCGGCTTGCACCGGCTGCATCTTGTCCTGGTAGAGCTTGGTCAGCACCAGCATCGCCGGGATATCGACGTTCTTCATACTCAGGGCCATGGCTGCCGAACCAACAGGTTTGCCCTGGTAACCGATCTCGTCGATTTTGTAGTCGACACGGCCGGCCAGGTTGTTGTCCTTGGTTTCGCTGGTGTCTTTCTGCTCGAAGCCCTTGAGGGTCAGCACGGCTTTCTGCGGGCCGAAGGTGACTTTGGTGTCGGTCAACTCAACCGTGTTTTGCCCGGTGTAGAAGCCGAAGGTGGACTTTTGCAGGTTGCTGGCCACGGTCAGGCCGGCCAGCTCGGCTTCGAACGGCTCGCCATTGCCGTCGATGGCGCTGACCTTGAGGCTGTTCATGTAGCCGTTGGCCTTGACCTTCTGGCCTTCGGCGGTGCTGTCGAAGTCCAGGTTGGCGCCGGAGAAACTCACCGAGGACTTGTCGTCCTTGATCTCCAGTGGCAGCAACTCGAGGTTACCGCTGACCGAACGGCTGTAGCCGATATTGGCCACGCCTTTGAGCGGCGACACGTCTTTGCTGGCAGCGAACCATTTTTCAGTGGTGGCGTTCTTTTCCAGAGCGTAGTGACTGGTCGCCATGACCGGCAGCCACTTCAGCGTGACCAGGCGCGAGAACGGCAGGGGGCCGTGTTCGATATGGTCAACGAACAGCAACTCGGGGTTCGGGTTGTCCTGGCCGAATACCGTGCCCTGCCCCTTGAGGCGGTAGTGCGCGGTGCTGCTGAACACGCCGCGCTCCAGCGACACCAGCTCCAGGCTCACGTTGCCGTCGACGCCGGCCATGGCGGTCTGCAGTTCCTTGTTGGCGTTCTGGATCGCGGTTTGCAGCACCGGCTCCAATTGCTTACCGGTGTACCAGGCACCGCCTGCACTGACGGCACCGATCGCGACAACAAGACCCAAGAAAACAACGGCTGGCTTATTCATGAAGTGACCTGATCAAATCCTGTGAGAAGTGGGCTGTCTTCCTTGAACCCCGCAGGGGTTGGCTCAAGCCCGCCGAAAACGGGGGAAGATTAGCACTGGCGGCCGCGCACGGCCCAGTTTTCTCAGAGCGATCAAGTCCGCACTTGGTTCAGGAGTACTCCATATCGATCTCATCGAGTTGGTGATCAAAGCTCTTCAGGCGCGCCGTCCAGGTGTAGACCAGCACCTCGAACTCACGATGGATCACAGCATTGCCCGGGGTGTCGACCTTGGGATCACAGAAGTCCAACTGGTAGCGCTCGCGGGCCATCTGGTTGGCCACGTCCGATAGTTCCCGGGCGTTCTTCAGCCAATGCCTGCCGTCGGCGACCTGCCGGTCGAGGACCACGCACTGTTTTTTCAGGGCTTCGAGGCTTTTTTCCAGGGGCGTGCCGGTGAGTTCGCCCATGACTTCCTGGAAGGTGCGCCCAGGCTGCCAGTAGCTGCCCCAGAAATAGCGGTCGAACACGGTTTCGACGCGGCGCAGGGCGACTTTGGTGTCCCAGATCGCCACGCGGGTCTTACCCTGTTCGAGCAGTTTTCGCTTCACCCGTTGGCCTTGGTACGACGCCCAGGCCACCACGCCGATGGACAACGTGCCGATCACCAGGCAGGCGCTGTCGAGGAACACCATGGCCTTGTCGAGTTGATGCGCGAGCATGACACCGTAGAAATAGGCAGCCGATAACAGCACCAGCGCGAAGAGCACGCACCAGAAAGCGGGAGCATAAGGGTTTTTCATTATTGGAATCCCCATGAGCAAACGCGAGCAGTGAGCCGCGGACGCCCCTGGTTGGAAAACCACGGGGGCCCGCCTGTCAAAGCATAGCTATTTGCTCAGGGTTTGCTGGCTGGCGCCGCTTGCGTTCGTCCGCTTTCCCAACCACCGCCCAAGGCCAGGAACAGGTCGATCTGGCTCATGGCAACCTGAGTGTTCGCCGCCGCCAGTTGCGCCCGCACGTCGGTGTAGGTACGGGTGGCTTGCAGGTCCGCGAGGAACGATGCACGACCGGCCTGGAAGAAGCGGTGTGTCTGCTCCGAAGCCACCTTGGCCGACGCGCCGGCATCGGCCAAGGCGTCGCGGCGTTGCAACTGCGCCGTATATTGCGCCAGGCCGGTCTGGGTTTCGCGGATGGCGTTAAGCACCACACCGTCAAAGTGCGCAAGAGCGCCCTGGGTGGCGGCTTCGGCCTCGTGAATGCGCGCCCGCGCGCCGTTGGTCGGTACCGTCCAACTGATCAGCGGGCCAAAGCCCCAGCGGTTGGTGGGCGCCGTGCCCAGGTCATCCAGAATACCCACGGTGCCCACGGTGGCACCGATACTGATGTCCGGGTACAGCGCGCCGGTGGCCACGCCGATCCGTGCGGTGGCGGCGGCCAATTGGCGTTCGGCCTGGCGGACATCCGGGCGACGCTTGAGCAGCGCGGCGCCGTCGCCCACCGGGAGCAACTGGGCGATGTGCGGCAGCTCGGCGCACGTGGCGGTGCCGGCCGGCAATTGGTCCACCGGCTTGGCCAGCAACATCGACAAGCGGAACAAGCCCGCCTGCCGCGCCGCGGTATAGCGCGGCATGTCGGCGCGCAGGGATTTGTATTGGGTCTGCGAACGGGTCACCTGGGTTTCATCGCCACGCCCGGCGTCGCGCAGGCGCTGGGTCAGCTGGGTACTTTGGCCCTGCAGGTCGAGAGATTCGTTGGCAATCGCCAGCTCTTCGTTGGCGGCACAGACCTGGGTGTAGGAACGCACCACGTCGGCCACCAGGGTAATGCGTGCGATATCGGCGGCGGCTTGGGCCGCGTCGGCGCTGGCTTGGGCGCTTTCGATGCCGCGTTGCAGAGTGCCGAACAGATCAAACTGATACGAGGTGGTGATACCGACGCTGCCGATGTTCGACACCGGGACTTTTTCCGGGAGCAGAAACGCCTCGCCGGACTCCTGCAAGCGCTGTGCCTCGGCCTTGACCCCGGCACTCCAGCCACCGGCGGATTCAGCCTCCTGGGTCTGGTAGCGAGCACGCTGCAGGTTGGCGGCAGCCACCCGCAAGTCGGTGTTGGAGGCCATGGCCTGACGCACCAGCTCATCCAGGCGCGGGTCTTTGTAGAGTTTCCACCAGTCGGCCGGCACCGGCGCCGACACCACGTTGTGCCCGTCTCCCGCGAGCGGTCCTTGCAGGTCGCTACGGTTGACGGCCGATTGTTCCGGCAGCTGGTAATCCGGGCCTACCGCTTGGCAGGCCGACAGCAGCACCCCCAACGCAGCGGTTGCCAGAAGCTGCTTCATGGCTTGGCTCCGTCTTGAGGTTTGTCACCGATGATCGACACCGTGGCCGTACGCCCGGCGATCATGCGGAAATCCGCCGGTACGTCATCAAAGGCAATCCGCACCGGAATTCGCTGGGCCAGGCGTACCCAGCTGAACGCCGGGTTGACGTTGGGCAACAGGTTGGAGCCGCTGCTGCGGTCGCGGTCCTCGATCCCGGCGACAATGCTCTGCACATGCCCGCGCAGACGGGCGTTGTCGCCAATCACGCGGATATCCACGCCCATGCCGACGTGGATGCCGTCGAGCTTGGTCTCTTCGAAATAGCCATCGATGTGGAACGAATTGCTGTCCACCACCGACAGCACCGGGCGCCCGGCGGTCACGAACTCCTGGGTACGTGGTGCCCGGTCGTTGACGTAGCCGTCGACCGGGCTGCGGATCACCGAGCGGTCGAGGTTGAGCTGGGCCGCGTCCACGGTCACTTGAGCTTCGGCCAGGGCCGATTGGGCGCGGGCGACGCGGGACTGGCTTTCCTCCAGTTGCTCGCTCGGCACCAGGTTGCCCAGGCCGCGGTTACGTTTGTACTCGCGCTGGGCCTGGGCCAGGGTTTCCTGGCGGTCGGCCACGGCCGCCTGGGCCTGGCGCAGAGCCAGCTTGAAACGGTCCTGGTCGACAGCGAACAGCACTTGGCCCTTGGTCACCAGTTGGTTGTCGCGCACGTCGACTTGCTGGATCAGCCCGGACACGTCCGGAGCGATCTGCACGATGTCGGCACGGATATGCCCGTCACGCGTCCAGGGTGCAAACATGTAGTACATGACCATGCGCCACACAACGACGACCGCAAACGATACGATCAACAGCGTCAGGACTACACGGCCGATGGTTAAAAAAGGTTTTTTCATGTCATCAGGTATCGACTGAGTGAGTCCACGGCGCCCAGCAACAGCGCGTAGAGCCCCACATTGAACAATGCCCGGTGCCAGACCAGGCGATAAAAGTGGACACGGTTCAACAGCCCGTGCACCACCAGGAACAACCCATAGGTAATGCCCATCAGCACCAGTAGCGTGGGCAGGAACACCCCGCTGATATCCAGATCACCGATCATAAAGGCGCTCCATCAGGCAACGGCGCTTGCATTTCGCTGCCCCCAATAAATTCCACGCCGGGCAGCAACGACAGGCGCAAGCCGGCCAGTGCATGCAGCAGATGCAAGCGGGTGTCGTCTTCGTCTTGCAGGCCCTGGCCGTTGAGGGCGCGGCGCGTGCGGTCCAGGGTCATCAGCAGACCGCTGGGCGCGGGCAAGCGTTCACCGGCCTTCAGGCATGCCTTGAAGTAACCGCCCACGCCTTCCACCACCTGGTTGAGCAACACCCGGGGTACGCCATAGACACGCGGCGCGTAGGCCAACAGGTCGAGCAGGTTGAGGGCCACGCGCAAATCGCGCAGGGCGGTGCCGGTGTCCTGGTTGATCAGGGCCAGGCGCGGCAAGTGCTGCATCAGGCGGTCGAGCATTTGCACGGCCATATGCCGGTGTTCGGCCAGGGTCGCAGGCTCGGTCAGGCTGACGATGTCGCGCCAGCTGAAACGGGTCAAGCGCTTGGCCGCCAGTTCGGCGCCGAAGGGCCGTGCGATCAGCGTCCACACAAAGGCGAACAGCAGGCCCACGGGCCCGGCCAGGTTGACGTTGGCGAAGTTGAGGAAGTCCGCATCATAGGCGCCCTGGATGCTGATGAACGACGAGGTGTTCACCAGCGTCAACAACATGCCCAGGTAGAAACGCGGTTGCACCGTCAGCGTGCCGATGCAGATGAATGGCACGGCAAACGCCAGCACCAGCATCGGGAAATCGTGCAGGTTGGGCAGTACCAGAAACAGATAGAGGCTGGCGAACAGCACCGACATCGCGGTCCAGAAAAAGAACCGGTAGATCTGCGGCGCCGGGTCGTCCATCGAGGCGAAAAAGCTGCACGCCACGGCGGCCAGAATCACCGCGCTGCCGCCGTCGGTCCAGCCCAGCAAAATCCACAGCACAGAAGCGACGATGATCGCGGTGACAGTGGAAAACGCCGAGTAAAACATCAGGCCACGGTCCAGAAACGGCGTGAGCCGGCCCAGGCGCCAGTGGCGGTACACGGCGCGCCAGGGCTCCTGGCTTTCGCACTGGATAGCGGCTTGCAGGCTGCGGCAGTCCTGCCACAGGTCGACCCACTCGGCCAAGCGATACAGGGCGTTGGAGAACAACAACGAGTGCCGGTCATCCAGCGCGTCGCCTTGGGGTTGCTGAGCGTCGATCTGATCACGCAGGGCGCGCCAGCTTTCCATGGGCGCGCTTTGCTGGGTGGTTTCCAGCCATTGGCGGGCCGCTTCAAGCACAGGCGTAAGGCGCTCGAGAAACTCCGGGGCGCGATGTTCGATGGCATACAACGCGTCGTCCAGGGCATCCACCACCGGCAGCAGGTGGATCATGCGCCCACGCAGCTCCTTGGTGTTGCGCACCGTCTGCGGCCGCGCGCCTTCGTGGGGCAACTGGCCGATCATCAATTCAAGGGTGTTGAAGGTGGCAACCATACCGCTGCGCAAAGTACTGATCTGTTCGGGATCCACGTTGCGTGTCAGAAAACGCTGGCTATAGACCTGGGCGTCGGCAAACCACTTGGCCACCGAACCATCGAACACCGGCATCAGGCGCCGCGGCCAGAACATCGCGCCCACCACCGCCGCCACGGCGATACCGAGGAAGATTTCTTCGGTACGCGCCTCAGCCACGTCCCACACCGCCAGCGGGTTATCCACGACCGGCAAGGCGATCAGCGGCAAGGTGTAGCCGGCGAGCATCAACGCATAGTTATTCGCGGTACGCAGGTGCATGGACAGGAACAGCAAAATGCCCGTCCAGAGCGCAATCACCACCACCAGCACATAGGGCGACTGCACGAACATCGGCACAAAAAACACGGCCGCCGCGGCCCCCATCAAGGTGCCGATGGCGCGGTACAAGGCTTTGGAGCTGGTGGGGCCGACAAACGGGCTGGAGACGATATACACCGTGGCCATCGCCCAATACGGACGCGGCATTTGCATGAGCATGGCGATATACAGCGCGATCATCGATGCCGCGAACGTACGTACCCCGTAGAACCAATCGCGGGCCGGCGGCATGCCGGTAAAAAATCCGTTCAAAGCGACGCCGCCTCAAAGGCGCGCAGCACTCGCAGCGCGGCTTCCAAGTCACTGTGGGGAATATCGGCCAGTACGTCATGGCGCAGGCGGACCAGTTGCGCTTCCACGGCTTCCACCAACTCACGGCCACGCTCGGTGAGGCTCAACGCCTTGGCGCGACGGTCGTGAATGTCCTCGGTGCGGCACACATAGCCGCCGCTGCACAGCTGGTCGAGCAGGCGCACCAACGACGGGCTTTCCATACCGGAGGCCTGGGCGACTTTGACTTGATGCACACCGTCACCCAGGCGGCCGATCATCAACAGCGGCACGGCGCAGGCTTCGGAGATGCCATAGCTCACCAGCGTGGTCTGGCAGATTTTGCGCCAATTACGGGCGCCCACCACCATGCTGCTGCTGAGGTTCATCTGGAGTTGTTCGAGGGCTTGGGACACTGGATAGTTCGCATACTGTTAGTTTGCTAACTATCAATATGGTGGATCATTCGAATGTCGTCAAGTTTTGATACAAATTTGCGGATGGGTGGCGGCCTGGATTATCGCTGCGCCGAAATAGACATAACGCAGCAAAGACAGCTATCAACCTCAGGAAAAGTTCACTTACACGATTACAGGCCAGTTTTTTTCAACCCACATCAGATTTTTTCAACTTTTCACGTTTTTGCTAAGTTTTTTGCACCCCTCTTCCGCCGTGCAGCAGAAGATTCAATTCATCCACCACCTCAGCCCAATCCGCGTCATCCAGAATTTCGCTGCGCAGAAATTGCTTCTGGTTGTCGGTCCAGAAAAACGCATCTTCCAGTCTCTGGTCACGCTTGAGTGGCGAATGCACCGCCACGAATTTCTCGATACTCACCGGGTCATCCGGCAGCCCAAGTTGCTTGAACAATGACGGCAAGCTATGCACTGGCGATTCCATGGGAGCCTCCTAAAAAGACGATTCCCCAGAGTCTAGTTCAGGCGCAAGCCACGCCAACAGCCGCTCGACGCACTGTTGCGCCGACAGCACGCCGGTATCCAATACCAACGAGGCGTGCAACGGTTGTTCGTAAGGCGAGCCAACCCCGGTAAACCCTGGCAACTCCCCACGCCGTGCACGGGCGTAATGCCCTTTGGGGTCACGCCCTTCGCACACCGCCAGCGAGGCGCTGCACCAGACTTCCCGATAATCGGCAGCCAGGCGTTCGGCAAACACCGCACGCAGTTCGGCCAGAGGCGCGATCATCGCAAGGATCACGATTTGCCCGTTGTCCACCAGCAGCGCCGCGAGTTCGCTGGCGCGGCGGATGTTTTCCAGACGGTCGCTGTCGGCAAAGCCCAGGTCTTGGTTGAGGCCACCGCGCAAGGCGTCGCCGTCGAGCACCAGGCTTTGTTTGCCTTGCTCGAACAGCGCCGCTTGCAGGCCCTGGGCCAGGGTGGATTTACCCGACGCCGGCAGGCCGGTGAGCAAGATCGCCACACCGCGATGCCCATTGCGCGCCTCGCGTTGACGGCGCGTGATGCTCGCCGTCGGCGCCACCAGGTTACTGGGCGACGGCACGCGGCACCGGCGTCGTGATGTTGCCCGCAGCCCAGGCTGACTCACGGCTGGCCAGTGCCGTAGCGATGGTTTGCACGCGGTCGGAGTCCAGCTGTTCAGGCAGCGGGTCAAGCCCGGCGCTGGCGAAGATCTGGCCGTAGGCGTTGCGCAGGTCAGCGTAGGCCAGGTCGCGACGCAGGTCCGCCTGCAAGGTGTTGAGTTCGCCCTGGATCAGGTCAAGTTCGCCGAGCCCTGCGGCCTCATGTCGGTTGCGCAGCTGGGTGAGGATTTGCCCATCAATGTTGGCCAACTGTTCGTTGGTCTTGAACTGGCGTACCGCGTCCTGATAGTTGGCGTTGGCCACGTAGATCTGCGCCAGCACCGCGATGGACATGGCCTGGCGTCGTGCAGTGGCGACTTCCTCACCGGCCTTGGCCACATCGATGGCGGCAGGTGCGGAGATCACGTTGAACAGATTCCAGGTGACCTTGGCGCCGTAGTCAGCCCAGCGGTTGTCGGTCAGGAACGAGTTGCTGTCGTAATGCCCCCCGGCTGAAAACTCCAGGCCCGGCAGCAGGCGCAGCATGGCTTTGCGGGTTTCGGCGGCGCTGATACGGGTCTGGTAGTCCTGCTCACGCAGTTCCGGGCGGTTGGCCAGGGCTTCCTGTTCCAGGCTGGCCAGGTTGACCTTCAACTGCGGCACGCTGTAGTCATCCGGTGTGGCCAGCTTGAGCTCGCTGCCCATGGGCAGGTTGATCAGCGTGGCCAGTTCGGTCTTGGCCAGCGACAACGCGCGGCGCTGCTCCTGCAACTGGCGCGTGGCTTCGATCAGCGAGCGCTGGTAACCCAGCGCCTGCACCGGGTCGCCGATACGCTGTTCGCTCATGCTCTGGCTGTTGGTCTGGGCCTGGTCGACCCGTGCCATCAGGCTGTCGATCTGGGTCAGCAAGCGTTCGGCCGCTACCGCGCGCCAATAGGCCGAGCGCACATCCTGCACGATGGTGTTGATCACCTTGCGCCGACGCTCCTGGATGATCAGGCGCTGGTCGCCCTGCTGCTTGGCGCTGATATAGCTGACGCCAAAGTCGAGCACGTTCCACACCATGGTCAGGTCGGCTACGCGGCGGTCGCGGTCTTGGGAAGTCGACGGCTCCAGGGATTGGGTGCCAGTGCGCACACTCTGGCTGCTGGAGGCGTTGGTGTTGTTGCGCCCGGCATAGCCTGCGGACAAGGCCATGCGTGGCAGCATGTCGAAGCTGGAGAGGTCGGATTGGCGTTTGGCCAGCGCCTCTTCCATCACCTTCAAGCGGCCTTCGAGGTTGTACTTAACCGCACGGGCCATGGCCTGGTGCAGGGTAAGCGGGCCATTCAGCGGCTCCTGGCCTTTGTACATACCTTGCAGATCGCTACGGGCTCGCTGCTCACTGACACTGCGTTCAATCGGTTCACTGGTGACTGCACAACCGCTGATCGCCAGCGCCAGCAGGCTGGCGCCGAACAACTTATGACTTGATTTCATCCTTGGACTGCCCCTGTTACTGCGCCTGGAGTTAAGTATGTTCAAGCCTGCATTTCGCTGATGCCGACTTGTTGCAGTGCGTGCGCCAGGTCCATCACCTGGCGCTGTTCTGTGTCTTTGAGCTGCTGCAATTGCTGGCCGAGGCTCGGCGCGCCAAACACGCCGCGCAGCCCCTGGGCCGGGTCGCCCTGGCCGTTGATCGGTTTGCTGTCGAACGCTTTGAGGGTGCTGTCATCGCCGTGGGTTTCATGGCTGAACAGGCTCGACAAGGTGCTTGAGCCGAATACCCCACCATCGCCGCCACCAAAACCCAGGAAACCGTTGGCACTGCCGTCACCGGCACCATCGGTGCCGAACACCTGGGCGATATAGCTGGGTGCCAGCGCGCCGTTGTGGATAAAGATGCTGCCGACCGGTGGCAAGCCTGCACCCAGCTGACGTTGCTCGAACAACGGCGGGAAGCCGATAGGTGAGCCGAGGTTGCCCAGCGGCGCGCCAAACACGCTCGGCTGCAACGGAGCGTTCGGTGCGCCTTGAGGCGGTGCCGGGTTGGTGACGCGGAACAGTGGGTCGCCAGTCAATGCCACGGTATTGATCGCGTAGTTATTGGAGTTGGCAAAACCACTGCCCACGTTGCCCGAAAGGTCACTCACCAGGCGGTTATCGAGGGTAATGAAGTTGCTCGGATCGTTGAGATTGGCCGTTGGCGTCAGTGTCGCCGTCCAGGTCTTGCCGCCGTCGCTGGTCGCCAGGTTGGACAAGGCGCCGTTGGCCACACTCAGGTCATCCAGGCTGAAGCCACTGACTTTCTCGCTGAAGGTGAACGTCACGACAGTGGTCTGGCCGACGGTCAGGCTTGGGTTGGCAATACTGATGGTCGCAGTGGGGCGTTCGCCATCGATCGCGTAGTTATTGGAGATCGCAATGCCGCTGCCGGCGTTACCGGCGGCGTCGTTGACCTGGCTGGCATCCAGCACGATCAGGTTGGTTGCGTCGGTGATAGCGGCCGTCGGCGTCAGGGTGGCGGTCCAGGTTTTGCCGCCGTCCTGGCTCGCCAGGTTGGACAGCACGCCATTGGCCACACTCAGTTGCGAGAGGTCGAAGCCCGTCACGGCTTCACTGAAGGCGATGGTCACCGTGGTGGTTTGCCCGATGTTCAGGGCGCTGTCGGCCACGGAAATAGTCGCGGTGGGACGCTGGGTGTCGATGGCGTAGTTGTTGGAATCGGTGGTGCCGCTGCCCGCGTTGCCTGAAGCGTTCTGCACGCCACTGTTGTCGAGGGTGATCAGGTTGCTGGTGTCGGTGATGTTGGCCGTTGGCGTCAACGTCGCCGTCCAGGTCATACCGCCATCACTGGATGCCAGGTTGCTCAGGGTGCCATTGGCCACGCTCAGATCGGCAGTGGTGAAACCGTTGACCGCCTCGGAGAAGGTGATGGTGACTCGAGCCGTTTCACCCTGCTTGAGTGCGCTGTGGTCGACCACGATGTTCGCCGTCGGCCGCACTGTATCAATGCTGAAATTGCCCGAAAGGGTGACACCTGTGCCGGCGTTGTTGGCCAGGTCGGTAACGCCCGTGTTGTTCAGGGTGATCAGGTTGGTGGTGTCATGAATGTTGCTGGTCGGGGTGAAGGTCGCGGTCCAGGTGATACCGCCGTCCACACTGCTCACCGCCGACAGTGTGCCGTTAGGGACGCTCAAGTCGTTGTTGTCAAAACCGCTGACCGCCTCACTGAACGTAATGGTCACCAACGAGGTTTGGCCAATGGCCAACGTCGGGTTGGCAAGCACAATGCTGGCGGTCGGCGCCTGGGTATCGACGCTATAGGCATTCGACTGGGTAATACCCGCGCCACTGTTACCCGCAAGGTCATCGACTCCGGTGTTGTTCAGCGTGATGACGGCTGCAGCATGCGTCACACCAGCGACAGGTGTCAGGATGGCGGTCCAGGTGATACCCCCGTCGGCACTGCTCACGTTGCTCAGCGTGCCATCGGCGACGGTCAGGTCGGCGTTGCTGAAACCGCTGACCGCCTCGCTGAACGTGATGGTCACCAACGACGTGGCGCCGATGTTCAAGCCGTTATTGGCAACGACGATGGTCGCCGTTGGCCGCTGGGTGTCGATAGCGTAATTGTTGGAGTCGGTGGTGCCGCTGCCGACGTTGCCCGAGGCATTCTGCACGCTGCTGTTGTCCAGCGTGATCAGGTTGCTGGTGTCGGTGATGTTGTTGGTCGGCGTGAAGGTCGCCGTCCAGGTAATCCCTCCGTCGCTGCTGCTCACCGCCGTCAAGGTGCCGTTGGCAACGGTCAGGTCGGCGTTGGTGAAACCGCTCACCGCCTCGCTGAAGGTGATGGTCACCAACGAGGTATCGCCGACTTTCACCGCGTTGTCCGCCACCACGATGCTCGCGGTCGGCCGTACGGTGTCAATGGTGAAGTTGGCCGAGTTGGTGATGCCTGAGCCCGCGTTGCCGGCCAGGTCGCTGACGCCCGCATTATTCAGGGTGATCAGGTTAGTGGTGTCGCGGATGTTGCTGGTAGGGGTAAAGGTCGCCGTCCAAGTCACACCACCATCGGCGCTGCTCACGGTACTCAGAGTGCCATTGGGCACGCTCAAGTCGCTGTTGTCGAAGCCGCTGACGGCCTCGCTGAAGGTTATCGTCACCCCAGAAGTCTGGCCAATGGCCAAAGTCGGGTTGGCGACCACGATCGTGGCGGTGGGCGCCTGGGTGTCGATGTTGTAGGCATTCGACAGCGTGCTGCCCGCACCGCTGTTCCCGGCCAGGTCGTTGACGCCCGCGTTGTTCAGCGTAATGACGTCACCCGTGTGGCTTACACCCTGGGTGGGCGTCAAGTTGGCGGTCCAGGTGATACCTCCGTCGGCACTGCTCACGTTGCTCAAGGTACCGCCGGCGACGGTCAGGTCGGCGTTGCTGAAACCGCTGACCGCCTCGCTGAACGTGATGGTCACCAACGACGTGGCGCCGATGTTCAAGCTGTTGTTGGCCAACACGATGGTCGCCGTTGGCCGCTGGGTGTCGATAGCGTAATTGTTGGAGTCGGTGGTGCCGCTGCCGACGTTGCCCGAGGCATTCTGCACGCCGCTGTTGTCCAGCGTGATCAGGTTGGTGGCGTCGGTGATGTTGTTGGTAGGCGTGAAGGTCGCCGTCCAGGTAATCCCTCCGTCGCTGCTGCTCACCGCCGTCAAGGTGCCGTTGGCAACGGTCAGGTCGGCGTTGGTGAAACCGCTCACCGCCTCGCTGAAGGTGATGGTCACCAGCGAGGTATCACCGATTTTCACCGCGTTGTCCGCCACCACGATGGTCGCGGTCGGCCGTACGGTGTCGAGGGTGAAGTTGGCCGAGCTGGTAGTGCCTGAGCCCGCGTTGCCGGCCAGGTCGGTGATGCCGGTATTGTCCAGGATGATCAGGTTAGTGGCGTCCCGGGTGCCGACGTTCGGGCTGAAGGTAGCCGTCCAGGTCACGCCGCCATCGGCACTGCTCACGGCACTGAGCGTGCCATTGGGCACACTCAGGTCGCTGTTGGTGAAGCCGGTCACCGCCTCACTGAAGGTGATCGTCACCAGTGATGTTTCACCGGCTGTCAGCGCCGAATCAGCAACCACAATGGTCGCGGTCGGCCGTTGGCTGTCGACGGCGTAGTTGTTGGAGTCGGTCGTGCCGCCGCCGGCGTTGCCGGCCAAATCGGCAACGCCGGTGTTATCCAGGGTGATCACATTGCTGGTATCGGTGATACCGGCCGCCGGGGTGAGCGTCGCGGTCCAGGTGATGCCACCATCACTGCTGCTCACCGCGCTCAATGTGCCATTGGCAATCGTCAGGTCGGCATTGGTAAAGCCGGTGACCGCCTCGGAGAATGTCACCGTCACCAACGAGGTCTGGCCGATACCCAGGGCGGTGTCCGTCACCACGATAGTTGCGGTTGGGCGCTGGGTATCGATGGCGTAGTTGTTGGAGCTGGTGGTACCACTGCCGGCATTGCCCGAAAGGTTGCGTACGCCGCTGTTGTCGAGGGAGATCAGGTTGGTCGCGTCGGTTATGGCGCTGCTCGGCGTGAAGGTCGCCGTCCAGGTGATCCCCCCATCGCTGCTGCTCACCGCCGTCAAGGTGCCGTTGGCAATCGTCAGGTCGGCATTGGTGAAACCTGTCACCGCCTCGCTGAACGTGATCGTCACCGCAGAGGTTTCGCCAATTTTCAAAGCGCTGTCCGCAACAACGATGGTCGCCGTGGGCAGCACGGTGTCGACCGTGTAGTTGGCCGAACTGGTGGTGCCCGAGCCCGCGTTGCCGGCCAGGTCGGCGACACCGGCGTTGGCCAGGGTAATGACGTTGGTGGCATCGCTGACACCGACCGTCGGCGTGAGGGTAGCGGTCCAGGTGATACCGCCGTCGCTGCTGCTCACCGCCGTCAAGGTGCCGTTGGCGATGGTCAGGTCAGCGTTGGTAAAACCGCTCACGGCCTCACTGAATGTGATGGTCACCAATGTGGTTTCACCGGCGCTCAGCACCGGGTCGGCGATGACAATAGTCGCCGTCGGCCGCTGGGTGTCGATGGCGAAGTTATTGGAGTCTGTCGTGCCGGTGCCGGTGTTGCCGCTCTGGTCGCTGTAGCCGGTATTGTCCAGGGTGATGTGGTTGGCGGCGTTGGTGGTACTCGCCGACGGGGTGAACGTTGCGGTCCAGGTGATCCCACCGTCACTGCTGCTCACCGCACTCAGCGTGCCGTTGGCGATAGTCAGGTCGGCATTGGTGAAACCCGTGACGGCTTCGCTGAAGGTCACTGTAACCAGCGAAGTCTGGCCAATCGCCAATATCGGGTTGGCGACCACTATCGTGGCCGTCGGGCGCTGGGTGTCGATCGCCACGTTATTGGAGTTGGTCGTGCCGCTGCCGGCGTTGCCTGCCAGATCCTGCACGCCCGTCTTGTCCAGCGTGATGTGGTTGGTCGGGCTGGTGATACTGGCTGTCGGGGTGAAAGTGGCGGTCCAGGTCACACCGCCGTCACTGCTGGAGACAGCGCTCAAGGTGCCATTGGTGATCGTCAGGTCGGCGTTGGTGAAACCGCTCACCGCCTCACTGAAGGTAATCGTCACCAGGGAGGTCTGACCGATAGCCAGGGTAGTGTTGGAAAACACAATGGTCGCATTCGGCCGCAGCGTGTCGACGGCATACGCGTTGGAACTGGTGGTGCCACTGCCGGCGTTGCCTGCCAGGTCGGCGACCCCGGTATTACTCAAGGTAATCACGTCACCGCTATGGCTAACCCCAGCGCTTGGCGTCAGGGTGGCGGTCCAAGTGATGCCGCCATCGCTGCTGCTCACCGCGCTCAGCGTGCCGTCGGCGACGACCAGGTCGGCGTTGGTAAAGCCGGAGACGGCTTCGCTGAAAGTGATGGTCACAAGAGAAGTGCCACCGATGTTCAGCGCTGGGTTAGACACCACAATGCTAGCGGTGGGGCGCACGGTGTCGACGCTGTAGTTATTGGACGTGGTGACGCCGGTGCCGGTATTGGTCGAGGCGTCGGTGTAAAGCGTGTTGTCCAGGGTAATGACGTTGATACCACTGGTGATCCCGCCCGTCGGTGTCAGGGTCGCTGTCCAGTGGATGTTATCGCTGGTGGACAGGTTGCTCAGGGTGCCGTTGGACGCCGTCATGTCGGCCAGGCTGAAGCCGGATACCGCTTCGCTGAAGGTGACGTTCACCACGGAGGTGCCGCCGATATTCAACCCCGTGCTGGCCACCGCAACCGTGGCGGTCGGCCGTACCGTATCGACGGTGTAGTTATTGGAGGTAGAAGTCCCGCTGCCCGCCAGGCCATTCGACACGCCGGTGACACCGGTATTATCCAGGACGATATGGTTGGTCGCGCTGGTCACGCTCGAACTTGGGGTGAACGTCGCCGTCCAGGTGACGCCGCCATCACTGGAACTGACAGCGCTCAAGGTGCCGTTCGACACGGTCAGGTCAGCGTTGGTGAAACCGGTGACGGCCTGGCTGAAGGTAATGGTCACCAACGAAGTGCTGCCAATGTGCTGGGCCGTGGTGGTGACGACGATGGTTGCTGATGGCGTTGGTGCGTAGGCGGTGTTCAGGGTGCCGCCATCATTGAAGATATTGTTCGTGGCCGCCACGGTAGCGCCCGTGCCGCCTCCGCCCGCCGCCTGGCCGCCGGAGCCGCTGCCACCAACGTTACCGCTCAGGGCCGCGAAGTTGGCGGCGGTCATCAACAGCGTGCCTTTGTTCCAGATCGCGCCGACGCCTTTGCCGCCCGCACCGCCCGGGTCAGCGCTGCCACCACTCCCACCGCCGCCGCCGCCGCCACCACCGGCCGCGATGTTATTGGAAATCACCGAGGTGCCGACAACGGTCAGGGTACCGCTGGTGGCGTTGTAGATACCGCCACTGGCCGAGGCGCCGGCACGACCCGGCCTATCCCATCCGGAACCGCCACCACCGCCGCCGATACTGATAGTGCCGTTGTTCGCCGTGCCGCCGCTGCCACCGTTACTGTAGCCACCGGCGCCCACACCGCCTGCGCCACCCACGCTGCTGCCACCCCTGCCGCCCATGTAGGTAGGGCTATAGGAGCCGCCCGTGCCACCGGTGTTGGCGCTACCGGAGGTCCCGGCGTATACCCCCGTACCAGTGCCGGCGATACCGCCGTGGCCTCCGACTTGTCCGCCAAGCGCACCGCCGCCACCGCCACCGCCACCGACCGGGCCACCGGCATAAGGCGCGGTCACCCCGCCACCGCCACCGCCACCCGAGGCGGCATTGCTGGTCACCGTGACATTATTCAAGGTCAGGTTACCGAAGTTGACGATACCGCCGCCCATCGCAGCTGTGCCGTCGACACCTGCCTGCGCGCCATTCCCGACCGCCAGCCCTTGGGTGATGACCAGGCCATCGAGTGTCGCGGTCACCCCATTATTAACTCTCAGCACCTGGGTCTTGTACTGCCCGCTGAGGGTAACGTCCGCCACGCCGTCGTGGTTCAAATCACCTGCAACCGTGACATTCTTCGTGATCACCAGTTGAGAGTTCAGGTTAACCGTCATGCTTGAGTTGAACGTCACGGTATCGCCCGTCACCGAATCGCTCAGGGCTTGGCGCAATGAACCGGCGCCACTGTCGCCGTTGTTGGTCACCGTAATCGTGGCCAAGCCGTACTGGTACGCCGACATCGCCTGGTACGACAACGCGGTGTGGCTCTCGATGGAGCCGGTGGCAATTTCCAGCGTCCAGTCGCCGCCCCCGCCGGTGCGGTTGGTGGATGCGGCAATATCCCGGCCCGTCAATTGCGCGAGTGAGTCGACAAAGTTCAGCCCCTGGGTGCCCTGCGCCGTGTTGCAGGCATAGATCAGGATGTCGCCACCCACATTCATGTCCTGGCCGATCTGCGCCAACACTTCGCTGCGAGCCGCAACGTTGTCGGCCGACAGATAGGTACTGCCCAGCCACAGATCACCGGTGTTGCCGTGAGCGATAATCTGCACCGAACTCACGCCCTGATGGCTGCCCAGGTAATCGGCCATCTGCTGCAGGCCGTCCTTGCTCGCATCCAGTTGCACGACCTGAGTGCCGGGAGCAGCCCCCTTGAGCAGGTCGGCGGAGTCCTTGACCCGGGCGTCGACGAACACCACGGTCTGCCCCGGTACCGCCACGGGTGCCGGTGTCGCCGGCGCATCGGTTTGGCCATGGGTGTCTTTACTGACGGAGGCATGTTCGGCCGTCGGTGCCTTGGCCGCCGCATCGGCGGTGGCGTGGCTGTCAGCCTGGGCGGCATCGGCTACGGTGGCCGCGACCGCACCGTCAAACAACATGCGCGGCTCCAGGAACATGATCATCGGCGTCGCCAGGGTGTTGGCGCCTGTCGTTGCCTGCCGTGCCTTACCTTTGCTCCACCACATGTTGCTCACCCGCTTGTCGAATGCAGATACCCGCTATGAAAAAACCGCGATCAATTGATCACGGCATCGGCTTTAGTGCGAATCACATTGGCGGCGCTCAGGCTCCCATCCCGCCAGAAATCCATATGCGCGAACTGCTCGAAGAGGTCGGGCGGCAGGATCGTACGCCGAGGTTGCAGCGCGACCTTGGGTTTGACCCGGTGCAACCCTCTGACGCCCAGCGCCTCGTCGAAGTCCGGTGCGTCGTAGCTGAGGTTATCGAAGTCATGCTCGAACCACGGCTCGCCGATGAATGCGTAGACCAACCGCATCACGCGCTCCGGCGCCTGGGACAGCAGGTCGTAGTCGACGATCAGCATCGAACCGGCGTTTTCGCCGTAGTAAGCCTCTTTGAGGGCCGACCAGGCATAACCCACCAGGCGATTGCGCTGGCCGAGGGTTTCGACGCGGCTGTACACGGTGTTGCGCTCGATATCGTCGTTGAACAGTTTGGTGTTCTCAAACGGATTGGCGCGGTAAAGGCGTTCCAGGCTGTCCATGATCCACGCGACATTGCGCACGCAGGCGATGACCTTGGCCTGGGGGAACAGGTCGTGCAAGGCAGGCATGCGCGCGCACCACTGGCGGTTGGTGTCGAACACCACGGGGGTGGAGGGTTTGTCGCCGTAGTAAGCATCAAACAGGCCGCGCAACAGGCGACGGCGGGTGTCCGGATCAATGACCGAGCCAAACTCGCTGCCGGCGCTGCACTGCGCCAGCACGCCATTGAACAGCGTCCCTACGGGGCTGCTCATGCCCGCGCGAAAACGGGGGTTCTGCAGCAGGATCGCAGAAAGTAAGGTCGAGCCGGAACGCGGCAGACCGGAGATAAAGTGATAGCGCAATCCTTTCACCACTTTGTAGGACAAATCCATTTATGCCCGAAGCGTAGCTGAGGATTGCGGTGCTCACTAGTGGTTATTTGCCACTATTTAGACATTTTCTTAATGCCAATTCGCAATTAGCGGCAGCCCTCAGGCTGCGAAGGCTCTGGCCCGCGACACAGGACAAACAGGCGCGCTCTTGCGCCGCCGCCATCCTGGCGCATGAGTTCGCGCCAATCGGCGGGTATCGGGGCGAAATCATCCGGCGGCTCGGCACTGCTGATCAGCCACACGCGGCGGGTATCCGCCGGCAATGCCGACAGGCGGTCGAGATAAATGCGCCCACCGTCCTGGTCCACCAGGGTGCCAAAGCCGTAGGCGGTCGGCCGAGTCGGCGTACCGTCGGCTTTGGGTGGCGTGTAGAGCTGTAGTTGGGCGTCGGTCTGGTCGTAATACACGTAGCTGAGGTACCACAGCATGTCACTGAGAACGATGCGGTCGTCTTCCTGATAGTTACGGTTGACGAACTCCACCGGCACGTTGAATTGGTCATGCTCGTCCACGGTGGCGTTGTTCTTCACCCCCAGCAGTTCCACGCTGACAAACAGCACCAGGAACGCGACGCCCCAACGTGACAGCCGCTTGGGCAAACGGTCGATGGCCAAGGCCACCATGATCGGCAAGCCGAGGGCATACACCGTGAGGTAGCGCTCGATAAAGACCGGGGAAATAAACGACACCGCGTACACCAGCAACAGCGGCAGCAGGAAAAACATCGCCAGCAGGCCCGCCGGCCGATGGGCCTCACGATCACGCCAGGCGGTCGCAACCACGACGCCAATCAGCAACAGCGGAAACAGCCAGAACAACGGTTTCCAGAAATCGATGCCCTCATCCTGGAGCATGAACTGCCAGACCATCGACGGCATGGAGATCAGCGTGACCGGGTCTTCCCAACCGATATCGCCGCCGACCTTGAGCTGTTCAACGTGTTGGGTCAGGTCCAGCAGGTTCGGCAACCAGGGCAGGTACAGCGCCACGATCAGCGTATTGGCGCACCACCACGAAGGGCGCAGGATCAGACGCTGGCCCGGCGCCTGGGACGCGCACAACAGCCCCAGGTAGGACCAATGCACCAGCACACACAAGGCTGTGAAGTAATGGGTATAGAACCCGGCCACCATCAGCAGCACGTAGGCCGCCAGGTAGCGCGTGCGCTCGGGCCGGCGTACCCAGTACACCAGCGCCAGCGTGGCGGCCAGCAGCCACACGGCCAGCAGCGAGTACATGCGCACTTCCTGGCTGTAGCGCACGGCCGTGGGGAACAGCGCCAGCAGCACCCCCGCCAGTATCGCCGCGCGCCGGGTGGACAGTTGCCGCGTCAGCCAGATCCCCAGGCCCACCGCGACCACACCGGGGATTGCACTCATACCGCGAATCGACCAGATGCCATCGCCAAACAGCCCGATCCAGCCGCGCAACATGAAAAAGTACAAGGGCGGGTGCACATCATGGGCCGCGTGAAACCACAGGTCATCGATGGCGTATTCGCTCAGCAACAGGCTCGAGCCTTCGTCGCCCCAGATCGCCGAGGCCGTGAGGCCATAGAAACGCACGGCCATGGCCAGCGCCAGAATCGGCACCCACCATAAACGGCTGAGCCAACCGGCACCTTCCCAAGCCGCCGACAGGCGATTGACTGCGGGAAAAACCCCCACTTTGTTGTCTTGTTCTACCACAGACCGTCGCACCTCAATTCCCCTGACACTGCCCGATTCCCGGGCAAACCCCGCCGTTGCGTCAACATGCGCCACTCTAGGCCAAAAGCCCCGGTTTCGCTCGCGGTTTCGCGACCGCCGGGCGCCGCGCATCAGCGGCGTCTACGCTCTGCGATGACGCCAGATCAATTGGCGTCACACACCCATAGAGCCATAAGCAAGGATGAACGATCCATGGAAGTATTCATCGGCACTATTCAACCGTTCGCGTTTAATTTCGCCCCTAGAGACTGGGCCTTGTGCGCCGGTCAAACCTTGTCCATCAGCCAGTACCAGGCGCTGTTCGCCCTGATCAGCACCACGTACGGCGGCGACGGTGTGCAGTCCTTCAAGCTGCCGGATTTGCAGGGGCGCTTGCCCATCGGCCAAGGCAACGGCGCGAACCTGTCGCCGCGAGTCATCGGCGCGTTCGCCGGGGTCGAGAACGTCACCGCCACCCTGGCCAACCTGCCGACCCACACACATGGCACCGCGGCCTTCACTTCCACCACCACCGTGCAACTGACCAGTGTCACCAGCAACCCGGTCACGGTCCCCACTGCCGCCAACGCGTTTATCGGCGCTTCCGGCCCCGGCCCGGGCAGCGCGACGATCTACTCGGACCAACAGGGCGCCAACCCGGTGACGCTCAAAGGCGTCAGTACCACCTTGACCGGCACCATCGACCCCGCCGGCCAAGGCCAGGCCATGGCCACGATGAACCCGTTCCTGGTGATCAACTTCAGCATTGCGCTGAACGGCATCTTTCCGTCCCGCAGCTAAGCCCCTGGCCGAGGCCCACGGGCCTCGGCATTTCCCAAGTGGAGCCGCCTTATGCTGAACCTGATGACCCTCAATCATTTCCAGCCTTTGTTGAACCAGACCAGCGTGCTTTACCTGCCCGATGGTTCTGCATTGCCCATCCAGATCCAACGCCTCACCCCCGCCCCCAAGGCCAGCCTGCCTGGCGGCTCACGCACGGCGTTCAGCGTGTTGCTCGAAAGCCTCGTACCGACCGATTTCGTCGACGGCCTCTGCCGCCTGCTTCTGGGGGACAGTTGCCTGGAAAACGTGTTCGTATCCCGCGAACCCGCGATGGGCCGCGACACCCAGCGCGGTTATTTCTGCATCGTTTTCAACTGAGACGGGTACCACACCAGGCGCTGCGCGGCGGGTGTCTGTTCTTCCACCTCAAACCCCAGCGCCAGATAATGCTGGCGCGCATGGGGGTTACTCGCCCACACCACCGTCGCCACCGGGCAACACACTTGGGCAGCGGCCTGCTGCACCCCTTGCAACACCGCACGACCAAAGCCTTGCCCACGGGCGGTAGGGACGAAAGCCAGGTACAACACACGGATTTCAGCAGGCCCGAAGTCGGCGCTCAACGCACCGATGGGCGTGGCCAGTTTCTCGATCACATAATGCAGGGCGCCGGGAAAATGCTCGTCCATCCCTCGTTCCTGCACCTGGAACTGCTGGGCAATCACCGCCTCCACCAACGCCTGCTCGCCATCGATCCATTGCAGATCCGCACGCGCCGAACGGTAGAGGCTCTGCAAAAACGGCCCATCGCTGCTGCGTGACGGGCGGACCACCAAGCCCTGCGCCAGGGCGCCATCCTTGTTCAACATCGTTCAACTCCTGTCAGAACCCGCTTTCTCGCACCCCCAACGCTGCCGCCCGACGCCAGGCGACGCCCAGCACCGACTCACTGCGCCCTTGCAACACCACCACACCGCGCAGGGGCTGGCGGGGTGTTTGGATCGGTTGCACGCTTTTCAACCGCGCGCCGTACTGGGCCTGCACCGGCTCCGGGCGCTGGTTTTCATCACGGCGTACGGCGATTGGCCCATGGTGGTCGGAGGTGAGTGCCTCCTGGTCCAGGTAGGCCACGCCATTGGTGTCGATATCGGTCAATTCGACAGGGATAGCGGCATGCATCGGGTCATCGGCGATAAAGCGCCCGGTGGCGCCCGGGGCTACCCGCCACAACTCTGCCTCGGCCAGGTAACCCCGCAGGCGTGCCCCCCTCTTCCACCACTTGCGCGAGCGAATCCTTGGGCGACAGCCAACGGCCCACGCTCAATTGCGGCAACACATCGCGCACCGTGCCTGCATGGGGTGCGCGCAACAGCAACCGCTCGCGCTGGGCAGCCAGGCCTCGGTATTCGGCCAGGGCCTGGGACAGACGCTGATCGTTGATCCCGGCATCCGCCGCCGTTTCAGTGCGCCCGGCCTGGCGACGCATCTGCAACTGCAGAATCTCCACTTCACGGCGCACGATGCTTTGTCGCGCTTCCAGATCCGGCGACTCCAACTCGAACAATACCTGGCCTTGGGTGACGGCCTCGCCATCGGCCACCCGTACCTGCTTGACCCGCGCCGCCACGGGCGCATGCAATGCGCTGGCACGTCCGGCTTCGAGCATGGCCGGCAACTCCACGGCGCTGCGCCACGGCACCACCAGCGCCAGCAGCAGCAACAGCAGGCCCAGGCTGCTGAGCAACACCCGGGGGGCATGGGCCTGGGTGCGACGACTCCACCATTCGCGCCACTCCTTGAAGACCGGCAAGCAGATGAACCACACCAGTTCCACCAGCATCAGGAAGATCCCGAGCAGCTTGAAAAACAGGTGATACACCGCCAGCGCAATCCCCAGGAACAGCGCCGCCCGCCACAGCCACGCCAGGTAACCCCACCCCAGCAAGCGTCGTTGCATCGTCGGCGACCACGGCTCCGGCGCCGGCTCGCCATAACCGAACAACAGTTCGCGCAGGCGCCAACGGCACAGTGCAAAAGCGCGGCCTTGCAAGTTATCCACGCCCCACCAGTCACTGATCAGAAAATAACCATCAAAGCGCATGAACGGGTTGAGGTTGATCGCCAACGTGGTCAGCCAAGTCGCGCTGGCCAACATGAACGCCGCCGTGCGCGCCGGACCGTCGGGCAACAACGACCATGCGAGCAGGGCAATGCACGCCAGCAACAACTCGGCCATCACCCCGCCGGCTCCGATCATCAACCGCGCACGGCGATCATTGACCCGCCACGCGTCGCTCACATCGGTGTAGAACATCGGCAGCAACACCATGAACGCCACGCCCATGCTCTGCACCCGGCACCCGGCGCGCTTGGCCATGAAGGCATGGCCGAATTCATGGCACAGCTTGGCGAAAAACAACGCCACACCGAATGCCAGGGCGCCGCCGAGGCTGAACAGGTGCGGGAAGGTCGCCAGGAAACGCTGCCAGTCGCGTGCGACCAGAAACACGCCCAAGCCCAGGATGATCGGCAAGCCGTAACGCAACAATCCCGGGCCAAAGCGTGCCAGCCAAGGCCATACACGGTTGAGAAACGCATCCGGGCGCCACAACGGAATGCGGAAAAACAGGTACTGATGCAGCAACACCTGCCACAGGCTGCGCTTTTGCGCGGCCGCTTTATAGGGGTAACTCGCCCGCTGCTGCGGGTCGAAGGCGGCGATCAGGTCATGGGCACGCAAAAAGTTCAGCAGCTCCTCCACTTCGCGACCCTCCAGGGGCAAACCCGGTTCGCGGTTGGCGGCCTGCAGGACTTTTTCCGGATCGCCCAGCGACCAGTGACGCAACAAACGAATCGCGCTGGCGTCAAGTTTGAAATAACGCCCACGTACCGGGTCGGCCAGGGTCCAGCGCGGCGAGCCGTCCAACGCGGCGCCGGCGGCGGACAATTGCAGGTCTTCGCGCAGCCTGGGCAGGCTCATCAGAGACCCACGCTCTGGCGTAAGCCTGCCAGCGGCCGGCGCAGCAGGTACAGGGCCAGCGGCGCCCGCTCTCCATAGAGTTTCGCGGTACCGCGCAGGCCGATACGGGGCGGCGCATCATCGAATTGCGCATCGAGGCGATAGGCCAACTGCCCACCCGGTGTGGGCTGCGCTTCATAGGCGACCCGTTGCAGGGTCGCGAGGTGACGTTGCAGCGGGTCGCTGTCGAGAAACAACGCGACCTGGGCATTGGGCGCCAAGGCAATCGCATCACCCACCGCCAATTCAATGCGCAACTCCGCCTGGGCCGGATCGGCGATCTGCAACAGCCGCTCGCCGGTTTGCACCGGTTTACCGGTCCAGCGATCGGCATCTGCGAATACGGCGATCCCGTCGCGTTCGGCGCGCACTTCGCTACGTTTGAGCAGCTCACGTGCATAGTCACGTTCAGCACGTTTTTGCTCGACGCGGGCGGCCAGCAGGTCAATCTTCGAGCTGGACTCGGCATCGGCAAAGGCACGCTGGGAATTGGCCTTGAGCTCCGCCTCGGCCACGCCCAGCGCACGCGCGGCCACATCGGCCTGGGCCGTCAGCGTGGTGCTTTCAAAGCGCAGCAACAGGTCGCCGGTTTTCACCGTCTGGTTAGGTTTGACCAGGAACTCCGCGATCACCCCATCCAGCGGCGCCGCGACGACTTGCCCGGCCAGCGGCACCACTTCGGCGGGCGCCAGCACCGACTGATGTACCGGGATCAGCAGCGTCAGCAGCAACGCCACCACCGCCGCTATCTGGCGTTTGCGGGTCAGGCGCAAGCGCCACGGCTGGCGCGGTTGCAACGCATGCCAGGCATGGCTGCAAGTGTCGCCCAGTTGCGCCAGCAGTACTTGCTCGGCCGGGCTCCACGGCGTGTCCCGCGCCAGCCACAGGCCGCCGAACACTCGGCCCTGGGGGTCAATCAACGGCAACCAGAACACATGCCCGGCCGACAGGCTCTGCCAATCGGCTTGCACCGCACCACTCAATTGCTCAGCCGGCACCACCCGTGCGGTTTGGCTCATCGCCAGCTTGTGCAACTGCGCCACCGCTTGTTCGACAAAAGCCACGAACGGCGCGTTGGGATCGACGCTGCTCACCGCCGTCACCGCCCGCACCTTACCGGCGATCAACAGGGCGGCATGGCGATAGCCAAACAGTGGTTGGCCATCGTTGGCCAGGCTGTAGGCCAGTTGCTCGGTGGTACGCGCCGCACGAATCTGACGCTCAAGATCGAGAAACTGCGCAAACACGCGCTCGGCGTGGCCCGCCAGCGGTGCGTTCATTGCAATTGCGCAAAGCGGGCAGTACCGCTCATGCCTGCCAGCAGCCCGGAAGCGTTCGGCAAGGTGGCGACCAGCAGCAGTGTCTGGCTGCCTTCATCAATACGAGCACCCAGGCGCTTGACCGTGGCCGTGAATGCCTGACCGGTTTCGTCGGGAGTGAAATTGAAGGTTTGCCCGGGCTTGAGTTTGCCCATCCAGCGCGACGGCACCCGCAGGTGGATTTCCAGGCTGTGGTTATCGACGATCTCCAGCAACGGCGCCCCGGCCGATACGCTTTCGTAACGCTGGACCTTGCGCTGCACCACTTGGCCGTCATACGGCGCCAGCACGCTGCAGCGTTTGACCTGTACTTGATAAACCTGGGTTTGAGCCTGGGTCTCGGTGAGTTTGGCTTCGGCGCGGGCCACTTCAAAACGCCCGACGGAGTTGAGTGCCGCCAGTTGTTTGTTGTGGGCAAGCTCCTCACCGGCGCCACGGCTGGCGGCCTGGGCGGCATTGAGCTGGGCCTGGTAGGCCGAGCAGTCGAAGCGTGCCAGAGTGTCGCCCTTCTTGAACGATTCGCCCTCGCTGAAGGGCAACTCGACGATCCGCCCCGACAGCTCGCTGGCCAGCATCGCCTGGTCGCGGGCACGCAACACGCCACGCGCCTCGTCGGCGCCGGTCGCCGCCGCAGGGGGGTGATCCAACAACGGGTCGTCCGCCATGGCCAGTTGCGTCAGGCCCATCAGACATGAAACTCCAAACACCCAACTACGTAACGGCTCCATGCGGTAACTACTCCCTGATGATGTCGGCAGTCTAGGGCAGGCAAATCAAATTGCCACTACCGAAAACGGATAAATCTGAATTTATTGTAGGGCGCTACCGACGTCTTCGCAGGCGTACGTTATGATTGCGACCCTCCAAGGACTCAGGATCAAAGGACACGTCATGCGCATCGGTTTTCTGCCTCCTCTGGGTCTGGCGTTGCTCGCCGGCCTTTCCTTCCAAGCCCAGGCCAGCGGCGATGATTCGTGCTACCCCGACTGGCGGGTATCACGCGACAGCCTTGAAGGCTGCAGCAACCTGCCCTTCCTGAGCCCGGGCAATGACAGCCGGGTCAACCTGCGCCTGTTACTGGCAGATAAACAGGCGATGCCCCTGACACCCAACGCACTGAATGACACCGACCTGGAGCAAGGCTTCGGTCCGGTGCCGTTCCCGGTGTATCGCCTGACGTCCAATGACACCCCGCCCGCAGAAGCAGACGACTCCTCGGCCCCCGGGCTTGACGAACTGCTCGCGCCATTGGGCATCCAGCGCGGCGATAGCAAGGCCGCCGGCCAAGCCTTCCTCAGCGGTGAAGGCAGCCGTTGCCGCAGCAATGATGACGACAGCGCCGCGGCGTTTATCGGCCAAGTCGTCAAGGCCGACATGCCGGCGGCCGAGCGCGACGTGCTGGTCAAAGCCCGTGTGCAGTTGCTCGCCACCTGCGATTGGAATGGCCAGGTCGTGGAGCCGCAACAGATTCAGTCGCCCGAAGGCCAACTGCTGCGTACCTATCTGCAAGCAGCCGCCGACTTCTACAGCGGGCGCTTCAGCGACGCCGAACGCGGTTTTGCCGCTGCCAGCAGCAGCACCTTGCCCTGGCTGAAAGAAACCGCGCTGTACATGACCGCCCGCACCTCGCTGAACCAGGCACAGGCCGAGGCCTTCGACGAATACGGCATGCCGAAGCTCGAACGTGTGGACAAGTCGGCCCTGAGCAACGCCGAAGAGGGCTTCCTCGGTTACCTGAAAATTTATCCACAGGGCGCTTACGCCACCTCGGCCCGTGGCCTGCTGCGCCGGGTGTACTGGCTGGCGGATGATACCGACAAACTGGCCGAGGCCTATGCGTGGCAACTGACCCAGGCGACGGATACACAGCGCAACGCGTCGCTGGAAGAACTGGTGGAAGAAGCCGACCTCAAACTGTTGATGGTCAATCGCAGCACCGTGCAAAACCCCATGATTCAGTTGGTCACCGACCTGATGGCGATGCGCGCCCATACCCCGCCGGAACTGACTCGCGAAGAGCTCGACGGGCAGAAAGGCGTGTTTGCCAATGAGCCGGCTCAGTTCGACTACGTACAGGCGGCCTACGCGCTGTACGTCGAGCATCAGCCCGACAACGCCTTGAAGCTGTTACCCAAGGAAGTGCCGTCGAGCCTGGATTATTTCGCCTTCAGCCAACAGACCTTGCGCGCATTGGCCCTGGAGGAGAAAAAAGACTGGAAAGCCGCCGAGTCGCTGTGGCTGCAATTGCTCCCGCTGGCCAAGCTGCCACTGCAACGTGACCAGCTGGAATTGGCCCTGGCCATGAACTACGAACGCAGCGGCCAATTGGCCAAGGTGTTTGCCGCCGACTCGCCGATCAGCGCCCAGCAAGTGCGTTACATCCTGCTGCGCAACGTGGCCGGGCCGGACCTGCTGCGCCAACAACTGGCCAAGGCCAGTGACCCCGTGGAGCGCAACACCGCGCAATTCGTGCTGCTTTATAAAGACCTGTTGCACAGCCAGTTCGCCGACTTCGCCGCCGACTTCAAACAACTGCCGGCCCCGGCGCCCGAAGACAAGCTGGGCACCAGCCTGGGCTACGTCTATACCTCAGGCCAGAGCCTGAAAATGTTCCAGTGGAACGGGGACAAAGCCGAATCCGGCTATGCGTGCCCGAGCATCGCGCAAACCGCAGCAACCTTGCAAAACGACGCGAAAAACCCGCAGGGCCTGAATTGCTTCGGCGAGTTCATCCTGCGTAACGGCCTGGACGGCATGCCGCTGGAACAAGCCCGTGCCGCCGGCAGCCTGGGCAGTACGGCGTCGGACTTCAAGGGTGAAACCTTCTCGCGGCTCGACGGCTACAAACTCGTCATCGCCAACGCCAAGGCTCCGAAGAACGACAAGGCCTATGCCCTGTTCCGCGCCATCAACTGCTATGCGCCGTCAGGCTATAACAGCTGCGGTGGCAATGAAGTTGAACCGGCCGTGCGCAAGGCGTGGTTCCGCCAGCTCAAAACCAGCTTTGCCGACACCGAGTGGGGCAAGTCTCTGCAGTACTACTGGTGAAGCACCTGTGGCTCGGCTTGCTGCTGTTGGCAAGCCCGGCCTTTGGCGCTGTTGACGCCGGCGACTACGACGCCTTCTGGCTATGGAGCGGCGTCACGCCGCAGCCGGTGCTCAAGCAGGCCAAAACCCTGTACATCCTGCAGGGCCAGATCAACTCCACCCGCCGCGCGCCACGGCGCGGCGTGCAATTGATCGCCCAGGGCATCAGCGTACCGCGCCTCACCCAAGGCGAGGTCTGGGTGGTGTACCGTGCCCACACCTTGCATTGGCCGGAGCAGATCTACACCCAAGTGTTCGGCCAGGTGCAACGCTGGCGCGACGCCGGCAACCCGGTGGTCGGGATCCAGATCGACTTCGACGCCCGCACCCAATACCTGCATGAATACGCAGCCTTCCTGCGCAATCTGCGCCAACGCCTGCCCGCCGACCTGCGCCTGAGCATCACCGGCCTGATGGACTGGAGCAGCAACGCCGACCCGGCGGCCATCGCCCAGCTCAAGGGCGTGGTGGATGAGGTGGTGGTGCAGACCTATCAGGGCCGCCATAGCATCCCGGATTACGCGGCGTACTTACCCCGGATGAATCGATTGGGATTGCCGTTCAAGGTGGGGCTGATTCAAGGCGGGGAATGGGAAGCACCGGGGTATTTGCAAGGGAATGAGTGGTTTCGAGGGTATGTGGTGTTTTTGCAGAATTGACAAATTTCTTGACATGGGTGCCGTAGACATGAAAGTTTTTGTCCACAGTCCATGGACGGTGGACACTGGAATGCGAGCATGAATGAAAAGTCAAGACATTGTAATACTCTTCAAGCTGATCAGTCTGGACCTGCAGGCCAGAGGCGAGAGAGTCAAGAAGCGAGAGTTCACGCTCAAACGCGACTTTGAGGAAGCGATGCTGCTTGCACCGGAGGCATCCCCAGACTACTTGGATCACGTTCTCAATCTGCGCCTTACAGGAAATAGTGAGAAAATCGAACTTTCACCTGTAGAGAAATGGGAAGGATGGGAGGACAGCGAAGACGCCACCACTCCACCCAACCTTGAAAGCTATTCCGTCAGGGCCTTGTCGGCTTCCCTCGCACTGAGCAAGAGCGAAGTATCCAACTCGCTTAATCGCTGCCGGGAGATTGGTCTTATCTTCACCGACTTATCGAGTGGAAAACCAACCGTCAGAAACACCGCTCTACTGGACTTCGTAAAATATGCAATTCGCTACGTATTTCCCGCCAAGCCAGGTCCTATCGTACGCGGCATTCCAACCGCATTTGCCGCCCCAATAATGGCAGGCAAGGTCATGAGTGGTGGTGATCTCATCCCCGTCTGGCCCGACGCCAACGGGAAGAGGAAAGGGCAGCAAGTGCTGCCTTTATTCAAAACCGTACCGGTAGCAGTCAAAAAAGATGAATTGCTCTATCACTTCCTTGCACTAGTGGACGCCATTCGCATCGGTGGTCCTCGTGAAACCAAAATCGCTGACGCCATGCTACGGGAGTGGATCTTGTGACATCGAACCGGGAAATGATGTTGCAAATGCTTGAAGAAGTCGCCGATGCGCTGGGCAGTGACCTACGCGAGCATGTAGCGTTTGTCGGTGGATGTACAACCATCTTGCTTATCACTGACGAATACACCTTAGAGTCGATTCGCGGCACGGATGATGTTGACCTAGTCATTCATCTGACTGGCACCGCCGACTGGTATCGCCTGGAAGGAAATTTGAAACCCCGAGGCTTCAAAAATACCGGCCAGGACTCCGTCACCTGCCGCCTGAGACTAGGTCATCTGAAGGTCGACTTCATGCCAACGGATGAAAAGGTACTGGGCTTTTCCAATAGCTGGTTTGTCGGCGGATTAGAAAATGCCGTCGACTACAAACTCCCCAGCGGAACACTCATCAAGACATTTGCCGCTCCGTGGTTTCTCGCCGCAAAACTACAGGCATATCAAGGACGAGGTCGGGGTGACATGCTGATGTCCAATGATATTGAAGACATCGTCGCGTTACTGGACGGTCGGGAAGAACTCATTCAAGAAGTGGCGCAAGCACCGATCGAACTGCGCCGTTTTGTAAGCGAGCAGTTTGAGGCGTTTCTGAAGTTACCCGCATTTCAGGACGTGATCCAAAGCACCGCTCAGGACTCTGATCGAGAGGCGTTGCTTCTCGAACGATTAACGACCCTGGTTGGATTCGGAGTGCCTACTTGATCCGGTACTTGAGCCTCAGCCGTCAAGGTGCTGACAGAGCCGAAAACTGCGATGTCAGCGGCTCAGCACAGAACTCGGACGCTTATCTCTACGTGATCGCCGATGGCTCCTCTAAGCCGAACAGTGGCGAATTGGCGAGAACACTGACCCGCTACCTTCTTGAGTCCTTTACCCGTGCAGCGCCCTCCATCGCATCATGTCCTGACAAGGCAATGCGGTTGGCACTTACCTTACTCGACGACGTGCATTCAAACCTTTCCGCAGACTTTCCATTTGCCTCCACCAGTTACCTGACGCTACTGGTAGTGGGGCAAACGGCCGTTTCCATTCACGCAGGGGACTGCTGCATAGGCTACTTGGACGACGATCAGCGGGTGAACTGGCTCAATGCTCCCCACTGTGGTCCCAACTGGAGAGGTGATTTGAGCCACTCAGCCATCGCCAGCAACCCCGCGCGCAAAACCCTGCTCAACTGCATGAGCCACCGTCGTGCGCATGAGCCTCACATTCAAATCCTGCAAATCATCAAAGACACAACATGGATACTGGCAACCGATGGGTTCTGGGCAGAGCTGTCAGTCGAAAACCAGATCAAGGCTATAGCTGAGCAGACCCTTGATGGGCACTCAACCGAAGATGACGCCACCTTTATGTTATTGCGGACCTAGCACACGTCTACCAGTCGTAGGTCAGGCTCGACACCACCGTGCGCCCTTCACCGTAATAGCAATCCAGGTCACCGGTGCACTGCGACACGTAGGTCTTGTTGGTGAGGTTCTGCACGTTCATCGCCAGTTTCACGCCTTTGAGTTGCAGCGGTGACTGACCCAAGTCGTAGCTCAGGCTGGCGTCGTAGACACTGTATGAGGGTACGCTGAAGGCACCTTCGTAGTAATCGCCCAGGCTCTGGCGCGCATAACGTACGCCCAAGCCCGCGCCGAGGCCGGCCAAGGGTGTGTTGCCCAGTACGCTGTAGTTGACCCACATCGACGCAGTGAGCGGCGAGATGCCGGCAGGATGGCGACCTTGGCGGCCGTCGTTGTCCTTGGTGTACTTGATGTCGTTGCGCGCAGCCGACGCAATGACTTCCCAGGCGTCGCTGAGGGCGGCCTTGGCTTCCAGCTCCACACCCCGTGAGCGCATGGCACCGCTTTGGGTGCTAAAGGTGGTGTCCACAGGGTTGGTGGTCAGTACGTTTTTCTGATCCAGTTGATATACCGAAACCTGCACAAAACTCTTCTGCCCTGGCGGCTGGTATTTCATGCCGACTTCATATTGGTTGCCCGTCGAGGGCTCGAACGGCTTGCCGGTGGCGTCGGTGCCGGCCAGTGGCAGGAAGGATTGCGAGTAGCTGATGAAGGGCGCCAGGCCGTTATCGAACAGGTACACCAACCCGGCACGACCAGTGAACGCCTGGTCCTTGCTGGCGAAGCGGGTATCGGCCAGCGGTTCCTTGTTCACCACATTGGCCCAGTCATAGCGCCCGCCCAGCACCAGCGTCCATTTATCCAGCTTGATCTGGTCCTGCGCGTACAGGCCGGTCTGGGTGATGGAGCGATCCCAGCGGTAAGGCTGGCCGAAATTCAGGCGCTGGCCATAGACCGGCTTGAACAAATCGATGACCGGTGGGTTGCGGTCATACAGGCCGTGGAATAGCGAGTTGGAATGGTAGTAATCCAGGCCAACGATAGCGGTGTGAGCCAACACACCGGTGTCGAATTCAGCCTGGGCGATGCTGTCCACGCCATACACTTTGTTGTTTTGCGCCCAGTCCACGCCAAAACGTTGCAGATAGCGTTGGTCCTGCACACCGGTCACCGGGTTAGGAACGAAGGCGTAGCCGTGCAGTGGCGCGGTATAGCGGTCGTCCACCTCGGCATAACGTGCATTTTGCTTGAGGGTCCAGGTGTCGTTGAGACGATGGGAGATCTCGTAACCCAGCACGTACTGCTCGCGGTTGTATTGGTTCACGCCGGGTTCGCCAAGAAACAGGTCGCGCTTGATCTTGCCGTTGGGGTTGGCCCACAACGTGCCGGACGCGGGCAAGCCTTGGGCTTCGGGCACACCTTTGTCTTTCTGGTATTGAGCAAACAGGGTCAAGTGGGTGTCGTCGTTGGGGCGCCAGGTGAAGCTGGGCGCGATGAACTGGCGTCTGTTCTTGACGTAGTTGATTTCGTCCTGCCCGTCATTGGCCAGCCCGGTCAGGCGGTAGAGGAATTGCCCTTGCTCATCCAGCGGGCCACTCAGGTCGATGGCGGCGCTTTTATGCGCGTACGTGCCGGCCTCCAGCACGACCTGATGAATCGGCGTTTCGCTGGGCCGCTTGCTGACCATGTTGACGATGCCACCGGGCTGGCTCTGCCCATACAGCACCGAGGCCGGGCCTTTGAGCACTTCGATACGCTCCAACCCATAGGGCTCGATCTGCAACGCGCCACCGGTACTGCCGCCACCGTAGGGCAAGTGCAACCCATCCAGGTACAACGGCACGGGAGCAAAACCGCGGGAAGTGGGTTCGTCGAATAACTTGACCCGGTCTGCAAAGCCGCCGGCACTCATGCCCGGGGTGTAGAGCAATGCCTGGGTGACGCTCTGTGAGCCACGCGCCTTGATTTCGGCGGCGCTGATCACGTTGATGGTCTGAGGAATTTCCACCAGCGCCGAATCCGTCTTGCTGCCGGAGGCGCTGCGCGTGGCCACGATGCCGTCCACCCGCCCCCACGCGCTTTCCTGCGCTTCGCCGCTGATTTGCGTAGCGCCCAACTGCACCGCGCCGCCTTCGGCAATCGCCTGCAATGACCAACTGCCTTGGGACTGCACCGCGACCAACCCACTGCCCGCCAACAATTGCCCCAACCCATCCGCAACCGCGTACTGGCCTTGCAGGCCCGCGCTACGCCTGCCTTGAGTGAGCGAAGCGTCCACCGACAGCAAGATCCCCGAAACGCTGGCGAAGCGATTAAGCGCCTGATCAAGACTCCCCGCCGGAATGTTATAGGCATGCCGGGCTTCGCTGCCCTCTTGGGCCTGAACCAGGGTTGGCGCCAGGGGCACCGTGGCCAGCAGGCTGACGAACAGGCTGCGGCGCAGGGCGCGGGCCAAGGGTTGGATTGGGTGGTGCGGCATGGCTGGACTCCCCGTGAGAACGCTTCTTGATTGGCTTTCAAGAGCTATCCCGAGCGAGGCGCGCAAACCGACAAGCGCTGACCAGAATATTTTCAGACCCTGGCCTTGATGGTCACCCAGAAGCGCGTCACCGTCTGCACTCGCACCGGCAACGAACGCTCCAAGGCTGCCAGGATTGCGTTGGTATTACGCAGCGGAAACACACCGGTCAGCCGCAAATCGGCAACGTTCGGATCACAACGCAACACGCCCGGCCGATAGCGACTCAACTGCGCGACAAACTCACCCAGCGGCTGGCGTTCGGCGATCAGACGATGCTCGGTCCAACTGCTGGCGTTAGCATTCACCGCAGGCAAGGCCGAGCTTTCGCGCTCGTTGAACCACAGGCTGTCACCGGCATTCATCTGCACCGCCGCACCCTTCCAAGGGCTGACGCGCACGCGGCCTTCATAGAGATCGACACGGCTGCCATCGGGCAATTCGCGCACGGAAAAACGCGTGCCCAACGCTTGCACATCACCGGCCGGGGTTTGCACGATCAGCGGGCGCAGCGGGTCGTGACCGCTGGTCAGCAGGACCTCGCCACGAATCAGACGCAGGCGCCGCTCGCTGTCGCTGAAGCGCAGGTCAAACGCACTGTCGCTGTTGAGGTCGACCCGCGTGCCGTCGCTGAGGATCACGCGGCGGATCTCGCCCGTGGTGGTGCGGTGCTCGGCGAAAGCCGCTTGCCAGGGTTCGCTGCGCTGCACCAGATAGCCGCTGCCGCCGGCGACCAGCAGCAGGCCGAGCAGCTTGAGGGCCGCACGGCGCTGGGTGTCCGGGGTGTCGCGCAGTACGGCGCGGGCGCTCTCGGCCGGCACTGCGCCAAGGGTGTGCTGCAGTTGCTGCAAACGTTGCCAGGCGCGGCGATGTTCCGGGTCAGCCGCCTGCCATCGGGCAAACGCCTCGCGCCGTTCACCCTGCAGGTCACCGCCCCATTGCAACATCAGCCACTCGCTGGCTTGCTCGACAATGGCTGGGGCGATGGGCGCGTCGCGCTTCATTCGGCGTAGGCCACGTGGTAACAGGCGACGATGGCACGGGTCATGTACTTCTGCACCGAGCTGACGGTAACCCCCAGGCGCTCAGCAATCTGGGCGTAGCTCAAGCCTTCGAATTGCGACAGCAAGAACGCCCGGCGCACATTGTCGGGCATGCGGTCGAGCATGGCGTCGATCTGCAGCAGGGTTTCGAGGATCAGCGCGCGAGTTTCCAGCGACGGCGACTCCGGTTCAGGCAGGTGCGCAATGCTTTCCAGGTAGGCACGCTCGATGCGCAGGCGCCGCCATTGATCGATCACCAGGTTGCGCGCAATCTGCGCCAGGTAACTGCGGCTCTCCTTGTCACCGGGGAAACGTCCGGACACCAGCAGGCGCAGGAAGGTGTCCTGGGCCACGTCGGCGGCGTGCTCGCGGTCGCCCAGGCGCTTGCGCAGCCAGCCTTGCAACCAACCATGATGATCGCGGTACAGGAGGTGAAGCGGGTGCTGGCCGTCAGTCGCGGTGTCCATGAAAAGCTCAGATACACTATTGAGAGCAATTATCATTACACCTTATTTCGCGACTGACAAAACTCTTTGTGATTCAGCGCTTCGCGGTTTGCAGCGGGTACACCGATTCCCAACCACCGCCCAAGGCTTTGTACAAGCCAACCATCGCCAGCGACACGCCGGTGGAGCTTTCCACCCATTGCTCCTGCGTCGCCAACAAAGCGCTTTGCACGGTGAGCACGTTGACGAAATCCACCACGCCTTCAACGTACTGCTGCTGTGCCGTGGTCAGTGCGATCTGGTTCTGGCGCACGGCTTCGGCAAGGCTGTCGCGCCGCAGTTGGCTGGCGTTGTAGCGAGTCAACTGGTCGTCGATTTCGTGCCAGGCCCGCAGCACGGTTTGCTGATACGCCAGCGCCGCTTCCTGCTGCTGGGCTTCGCGCAAATTCAACATGCCTTGCAGGCGCCCGCCATTGAACAGCGGCAAGCTCAACTGCGGACCGAAGGCAAACGCGCGAGAGCCCCAGGAGCCGAAATCGGCGAGTTGCATGGCCTGCGAACCGAGACTGCCGGACAGGGTGATACGCGGATAGAAGTCGCCCTTGGCCACACCGATGTTGGCGGTGGCTGCATGCAAACGGGCCTCGGCCTGACGAATATCGGGGCGACGCTCCGCGAGTTCCGACGGCAGGCCTATAGCGACCTGCCGCTGGGTTTGTGGCACAGCGGCGTCCTTTGACAATTGCGCATGCAGCGCCTGTGGCGGCTCGCCCATCAGCAGGCTCAGGGCGTTGATCAGCTGGTCCTGGCGTTGCTGCAACTCCGGCAGGCGCGCTTCGATGGCCGCTACCTGGGCAGCGGCTTCGGCGACATCCAGATCCGTGGCCACACCATCGGCCAGGCGCAATTGCGAGAGCTTGAGGCTGTGGCGAGCGACGTCGAGGTTTTGCTCGGTGACGGCGCGGGTGTTCTGTACGCCACGCAGTTGGATGTAGTCCTGAGCGGTCTCGGCAAGCACCGAAAGCAGCACAGCGCGGCGGTCGTCTTCAGCGACTTGCAGCGTAGCGTCGGCAGCTTCGGTTTCGCGTTTGACCCGGCCCCAGAAGTCCAGCTCCCAAGCGGCGGAGAAGCCCGCATCCCACTGGTTGAACGCTGCGCGACCGTTCTCGCCGGACGGGTCACTCAAGCCTTTGCCGCTGTTGCGTTTGCGCTGATAGCCGCCCGCTGCAACGAGGTTGGGATAACGCTCAGCGGTGGTCACCTGGCGCACGGCGCGGCTTTGTTGCAGACGGCTGCTGGCCAGTTTCAGGTCAAGATTGTCGGTGAGCGCACGCCGGGTCAGCGCCGACAGTTGTGCGTCGTGGAATACGTCCCACCAGCGCTCCTGCAACGGGTCGGTCACTGCACGGCTGGCGGCCTGACGCCCCTGGGGTTGGCTCCATTGCGTGACGTGTGGACCTTGGGGCCGTTGGAAATCCGGGCCAACGGTACACGCGCTCAGGCTGATAAGGCTCAAGGTAAGCCAGGCCATCTGTCTCATTGCTGGGCCACCTCACGCGGCTGCGCGACTGCGTGCGTGTCGACGCTGGCTTCCACCGACATACCGACGCGCAGGCGCTCGGTCAGCGGCTGGTTGGGTTCGAGGACAATCTTTACCGGAATCCGCTGTACCACCTTGGTGAAATTACCCGTGGCGTTATCCGGTTTGATCGAGGCAAAGGTCACTCCGGTGGCGGGCGCAAGGCTTTCCAGATGCCCCTTGAGCAACTCGCCGTCGAGGCTGTCGACGCTGACCTGCACCGCCTGGCCAGCCTGCATATGCGACAGTTGCGTCTCCTGGAAATTGGCCACTACATAGGCCTCGGCCAACGGCACCACCGCCAGGATCTTGCTGCCCGGCGTCACATAAGCGCCCACCCGTACCGCACGCTCGCCGACCATGCCATCCACCGGCGCAACGATGCGGGTGTAGGACAGCTGGTAACTGGCCATTTCCAGCGCGGCCTGGGCACGCTTGAGTCCACCTTCGGCGGCATCACGCTGAGCGGTGAGAATCTCCACCTGCTTGCGCTCGGCCGCCAACACCGCCGTGGCTTTGGCCAGACGCGCGGTGGCTTGATCGATGCGGGTCTTGGCTTGCTGGGCGTTCTGCACCGTGCCTGCGCCGACACCAGCAAGGTGGTTGTAGCGATTCAACTCGTGTTCGGCGAAGGCCATTTCGGCGCGATCAGCCGCCACCGTAGCCTGGGCCTGGGCGATCACCGAGCTTTGGCGCTCCAGGGTCGCGTTGGCATTTTTCAATTGGGCCTGGGCCACCAAGGTATCCGCATCAGCCGCTTGGGCGGCGGCGCGAAAATCGCGGTCGTCGATCAGCGCCAACAGTTGGCCGGCTTTGACGCGCTGGTTGTCTTCCACCAGCACTTCCTTGATGAAGCCCGCCACGCGCGGCGCAACCAAAGTGAAGTCGGCGGCGACGAAAGCGTCGTTGGTGGTCTGGCGCTTGTTGGCCAGAAGCTGCGGCACGGCCAGGTAAACCAGCACACCCACGGCGAACACCGCAATAACGGAGACGGCTATTTTGTCTTTGCGTTTCATGAGAAGTCCTTTGGGCTAGGTCGGTGCGCGAGGCGGAAAGATCCGCGTGGGCATCCAGAAAATCAGCAGGATCAACGCCACCGCGACCGCGGCCATGACGTAGTAGAGATCTGAAGACGTGAGCACCACGGCCTGTTCGTGCAGGCGCCGGGCCAGGCCCGGTGAGTCGCCGTCGGCCAGGGGCGAGTTGCCCAGGCGGTCCACCAACAGGGTCGAGTGAAAATGCAGGCGCTGTGTGGTCAAGGTATCCAGCACGGCGGTGGCGACCACGGCGGCGAGCCCCTTGATGGTGTTGAACCAGGCCGAAGCGTACGGCCCGTCCATCGGCTGGATGCTGCCGGTGGAAAGCATCAATAGCGGCAGCACCGCCATCGGCTGACCGAAGATTTGCAACAGGTACCAGCCATAGAAATCGTCACGAACCCAGGCCGAGGTCAGGTGCGAACTGCCGACGCAACACAGCACCAACAGGCTCAAACCGATCCCCAGCACCCACCGGCAATCGACCCCGCGCAGGTTGCACAGCGCCGCCACCAACGGCAGCGCGATCAACTGCGGCAGTGCCATCAGCAGCATCACCGGCGCGGTTTGCAGTGGGCGATAACCCTGGACCTGGGCGAGAAAACTCGACGGGATAATGATCACCGACGTCAGCACCACCAGCACGCCAGCCAACACGATCAGGGCAAACGCCAAGTTGCGCAGGCCGAGCATCTGCAACTTGAAAAACGGTACCGGGTGCGACCATTCATTGAGCATGAACAGCACCAGCAACAGACTGCCGCCACTCAACAGGAAGGTGATCAGGCCCGACTCGAACCAGTCCAGGCGATTGCCCTGCAACAGGCCGATCACCAGCATGCAGATCGCCGGGAACCCCAGCAGCAAGCCGCGCCAGTTGAACTGTTTGAAGCGCTCCAGACGTAGCGGATCTTGCGGCAAGCCGTAGGCCACCGCGGCCATGGCCAACAGGCACGGTGCGACTATCTGCCAGAACGCCCATTGCCAGCCGACGTATTCGGTCCACAACGCCGCCAGTGGCGTACCCAGGCTCGGGCCGAAGGTAGCGGTAAGCGCATACCCGGCCAAGCCGTACAGCTTGACGTTGGCCGGCAGGAAGCGCAGCGCCACGGTCATCAACATCGGCGGCAGCGCGCCACCCGCCAGGCCTTGAACCGTGCGCAGCACCAGCAGGCTTTCGTAGTTCGGCGCGAACGGGCACAGGATGCCAAGCACCGTAAACAAACCGATCGCACACAGCGTGAAGCGGCGCAGGGAAAACGTCACCGAGCACCAAGGCGCAAAGGCCATCGCCGCCACAGAGGTCGCGGTGTAGGCGGCGACCAGCCAGGTGCCTTCGTCAAAGCCGAGGTACAGCGCACCCCGGATGTCGGCGAGGGCAACCTTGGTGACCATCTCGTTGAGACCAGATACGAGTACCGCCAGCAGCACGCCGACCAGGCCGATGATGATGCGCGGGCCGAACGCCGGTGGCGTAAGCGCGGTCGGTTTGGCTGCGGCCTGGAGAGCGGGGGCAGCGAGGGAAGTCATGAACAGGCAGCTCGGCATTAGAAATACCGGAGCAGTCTAATCAGGCAAATCCATGACAAAAAGTTACTTGTTGGAAGGTTATAAGTGCGTCAGACGCAATCCATGTGAGAGGGGGCTTGCTCCCGATGGACTGCGTAGCAGTCCCATTTTGAGGCCGCTGCGCGGCCTATCGGGAGCAAGCCCCCTCCCACAGGAGCCCCCTGCCACTGTTTTATCCCTCCCGCCTCAGGAATCAGGTCGGCTGGGCCTCCAGCCACGTGGCATGGCAACTCGCGCGCATGGTCTCGCGCAGCCATTTGTGGGCCGGGTCTTTGTCGAAGCGAGGGTGCCAGGATTGAGCCAAGACCAAGGTCGGCAGGGAGATCGGCAGCGGGAAAGCCCGCAACGGCAGGTTCAAGCGATTGGCGCTGTAGAGCGCTTCCTTCGGCACCGGCAGGATCAGGTCAGAATCGGGCAACATGAACATGGCCCCATGAAAACCTGGGGCGATCATCGATACGCGGCGTTCCAGGCCCTGCGCATTCAGCGCCGTATCAATCGGGCCACGGGAGATGCCGCGCCGCGAAATACTGATGTGGGAATAGCTGGCAAAGCGCGCAGCGGTGATCTCTTCGTCAAACAGCGGGTGACCTTCCCGCGCCAGGCCGATGAAGGTGGTGGAGAACAGGTTCTGCACTTTCACCTCAGGACTGGCGGGCATGGTGTTGCTCACGCGCAGATCCAGCCGCCCCTCGCGTAGCGCTTCGTCGTCGGTGTCGCCCTCGGGCACAAAGCACAGCTCGCACAACGGCGCCATGCGTTCCATGGTGTCGAACAGCCGACCGCCATACACGCCGATAAAGAAGTCATTGGCACGCACGCTGAAACGGCGGCGCAAGGTGCTCAAATCCACTTGATCCGCCGAGCGGAATAGCAGCGCCGCCTGCTCCACCACGTTGCGCACCTGGCCTTGCAGCTCAATAGCCTTGGGCGTCGGCACCAGGCCACGTCCGGCGCGCACCAGAATCGGGTCGCCCACGGCCTCGCGAATACGTGTCAGGGTACGGCTCATGGCCGCGGGGCTGAGGTTCATCCTGCGAGCGGCACCCACTACGCTGCCCTCGTCGAGCAAGGCGTCGAGGGCGACCAGCAGGTTCATATCCGGTAGTTGCATGCCAAGCACTCGTGATCAGTGGGGAGTGAATGGGGTGCAATCCTAGCAGGGTCAGGAGCGCTGCATGCCCCAACGCTTCACCGTAAGCCGCTCGAAGGTGTTGAACACCAGGTTTTCCACCAACAGGCCGATCAAGATCACCACGGCCAACCCTGCAAACACCTTGTCGGTGTACAGCTCATTGCGGTTCTGGAAGATGTACCACCCCAACCCGCCCTTTCCGCTGGTGGCGCCGAACACCAGCTCGGCGGCGATCAGGGTGCGCCAGGCAAATGCCCAGCCAATCTTCAGGCCGGCCAGGATCGAAGGCAGCGCCGCCGGGATCAGGATGAACAGCACGAAGCGCATGCCCTTGAGCCCATAGTTGCGTCCAGCCATGCGCAGGGTTTCGGAAACACCGAGAAAACCGGAGTAGGTGTTCAGCGCCAAGGCCCACAACACCGAATGCACCAGCACGAAAATCAAGCTGTTCTGCCCCAGGCCGAACCACAGCAGCGCCAACGGCAACAACGCAATCGCCGGCAGCGGGTTGAACATCGAGGTCAGCGTGCTCAGCAGGTCGCGACCCAGCTGGGTCGACACCGCCAGCGTGGTCAGGGCAAACGCCAGTACGATGCCGATCAGGTATCCCTTGATCAACACCGCCAGCGAGATGCTGACCTTAGTCAGCAGTTCGCCGCTGAGCAGGCCATCGAACAGCGCCTGAGTCGTTTGCAGAACGCTGGGCAGTAACAGGTCGTTGTTTTGATAACGCGCGACAGCTTCCCAGAGGATCGCCAGCACGACCAGGATCAAGCCTTTGCGCAGCCAGCCTTGTTGCCACAGGCGTTGACGCAACGGCAGCTCGCGCTCCACGGGAACGCTGAGCAGCGGTTCGAGGTTGATTTCAAATTCCTGACGCATGGGCAGCCCCTTTCAGTAAGCGATGCGGATATCGGCGAAACCCAACTCGCGCTCGGCTTCAGGCGCTTCGTCGAACAGCAGGCGATGGATGCGCTGCGCCGATGCCTGGAATTCCACACCGCCAAGGCTGTGCAGGTCGTATTGATGGCTGTGGACTTCAGCACGCACCCGCCCGGGGTGGGGCGACAGCAACAGAATGCGATTGCCCACCACCAAGGCTTCTTCGATGGAGTGCGTTACGAACAGCAGGGTGAAGCGCACTTCTTCCCACAGCCGCAGCAGCTCTTCCTGCATCTTGCGGCGGGTCAGGGCATCGAGGGCGGCAAAGGGTTCGTCCATCAGCAGGATTTTCGGCTGCATGGCCAAGGCGCGAGCAATGGCCACGCGGGCTTTCATACCACCGGACAGGGTGTGCGGATAAGCCTCGGCGAACGCACTGAGGCCGACTTTGTCGAGGTAGTGCAGCGCCCGTTCTTCGGCGTCGCGACGCTTCAGGGTTTTAGACGCCAGCAAGGGGAACATCACGTTCTGCTTGACGGTTTTCCAGGGCGGCAGTTGGTCGAACTCCTGGAACACCACGATACGGTCCGGGCCTGGTTGTTCGACTTTTTGCCCCAGCAGGCGGATCTCGCCTTCACAAGGTTTGATAAACCCGGCGATGGACTTGAGCAACGTGGATTTGCCGCAGCCCGATGGGCCGAGCAACACGTAGCGGTCGGCCGGATCAATCTCGAAACTGACTTGGTGAGTGGCACGCACCACACGCTCGGGCGTGCGGTATTCGAGGCTGACGTTGTCCACCGCCAACAACGGTTGAGCCGTATTCAGAGTGCTGGCCGCGTGGCCTTGCAGGGGCGCGTTCATTTCATCTCTCTTGCCGGGAATGGGATTCAGAACGGCGCATCGCCCTGGATAGTGGTGCGAAACAGCTTGCGCCGCAGGTGGCTCGGGCAGCCGGCGGCGAGGTGAATCAACGAGCGGTTGTCCCAGAACACCATGTCGTGGGGCTGCCACTGGTGACGGTAGATGTTTTGCGGCAGCACGCTGTGGGCGTACAACTGGGCCAGCAGATCGCGGCTTTCGTCTTCCGGCAGGTCGACAATGCGCGTGGTGAAGCCTTCGCTGACAAATAACGCCTTGCGCCCGGTTTCCGGGTGGGTGCGCACAATGGGGTGCACTACTTCGGCGACCTGAGCGAGTTGCTCGGGGGTCAGGGTCGGGCGCCAGTTGCCCTCGAATTTGGTCTCGCTGTAACGCGCCGTGTATGAGTGAGCGGCGCTGCGGCCCTCCACCGCTTTGCGCAAATGTTCAGGCAGTTGGTCCCAGGCTTTGTGCATGTCGGCAAACAGCGTGTCGCCGCCTTCGGACGGCAACTCCTGGGCGTGCAGCATCGAACCCAGGCTAGGCAGTTCCTTGTACGACAGATCCGAATGCCAGAACTTACCCGCATCGCCCAGGCCGATGGACTGGCCGTTTTCGATGATGTTGGAGACGATCAGGATTTCCGGGTGATTGGCCAGCAGGAACTGTTTGAGCACATGGATCTGCAGCACACCGAAACGGCGGCTGAAGGCGATCTGTTGTTCGGGGGTGATGCGTTGGTCACGGAACACGACGACATGGTGGTCTAGGTGTGCGCGGTGGATGCGGGCGAAGTCCTGGTCGTTGACCGGGCGCGACAAGTCCAGGCCGATGATCTCGGCGCCGACGCTGCCAGGGAGTGGGCGGATCTCGAAGAGCTGGGCGGTTGAGGTCGCTGTTGGAACAGTAGAGGTGGCGGACATGTGGGCACTCCCGGTCGGACTGGGGAGTGACTTTATAGATATAAGAACTGGCGATTAAATACCATTAAAGAATATCTATATGCATTAGGTGCGGGGTTGTGTGGGGAGGCTAATGGCCCTATCGGGAGCAAGCCCCCTCCCACACTTGACCGAGTTCCAGCATAGGAATGCGGTTGAGTGTGGGAGGGGGCTTGCTCCCGATGAGGCTCCTTCAGGCGCTACAAGTCAACGCTCGTGCAACGCCTCGGCCCGCGCCTTGATGATCGGCTTGAGCAGGTAGCTCAGGATGCTCTTCTTGCCGGTGATGATGTCCACCGACGCGACCATGCCCGGGATGATCAGCAACGGCTTCTCATCGGTTCCCAAGTGGCTGCGGTCGGTGCGCAGGGTGATCATGTAGTAGGTGGTTTTCTTGTCTTCATCGGTGATGGTGTCGGCACCGATTCGCTCAAGCTTGGCTTTCAGGCCACCGTAGATGGTGTAGTCATAGGCGGTGAATTTGACGATCGCTTCCTGCCCCGGGTGCAGGAAGGCGATGTCTTGCGGGCGGATCTTGGCTTCCACCAGCAGCGTGTCGTTCAGCGGCACGATCTCTACCATGTCGCTGCCCGGCTGGATCACGCCGCCGACGGTGTTGACCAGCAATTGCTTGACGATCCCGCGCACGGGCGAGGTGACCAGGGTGCGGCTGACCCGGTCTTCCAGGGCGCGGCCGGTGGACTCGGCCTTGTTCAGTTCGGTGCGGGCTTCGTTGAGTTGGGTCAGCGCTTCGCTGCGGAACTTGCCACGGGTTTCGTCGATCTTGCGTTGTACTTCCTTGATCGCCGACTCGGCCCGGGGGATCGCCAGGGTAGTGGCGTCCAACTGGCCGCGGGTTTCCATCTCGGCACGCTTGAGGCGCAGCACTTCCACCGGCGACACCGCACCCTGGGCCACCAGCGGTTCGGACATGTTGATTTCCTGGCGTTGCAGGGACAACTGGCTGCGGTACTGGCTTTGTTTGGAGGTGAATTCACGCAGTTCCTGCTGGCGTTGCACCAGTTGTTCCTGCAAGCCGCCGACTTCGTCCTTCAACTGCTGGCGGCGGCTGTCATACAACGAGCGCTCACTGGCAGCCTGGTTGGGCGCGGCCTTGAGCACATCGTCGGGGATGTTCAGCGGGCGGTCATCCACCTGGGCACTCAGGCGCTCGACGCGCAGTTGCATGGCCAGGCGCAGGGCTTCGGTTTCACCGGCATTGGAAACAAAACGCGTGTCATCGAGGCGAATCAACGGCGCGCCGGCTTCCACCACCTGGCCTTCCTTGACGTACAACTCGGAGACGATACCGCCTTCCAGGTTCTGGATTTTCTGCAACTTGGACGAGGGGATTGCCTTGCCGTCGCCACGGGTGACTTCGTCGATGCTGGAGAAGCCTGCCCACGTCACCAGAAAGATGAAGAACGCGATGATCGCCCAGATGGTCAGGCGGATAACCCGCGGCGCATCTTCGACCAGTGCTTTGTTGACTTCGGGCAGGGGCTGACCCTGCAGCGAATCGGAACCTTTGAAATAGCGGCCAACCGCGCTTTTGATGGAGTTAAGCAACACTGATCTGCCCCTTTTTCAACGCTTCCATGACCACGGCTTTCGGGCCGTCTGCGAGGATCTGCCCACGGTCGACCACCAGCAGGCGGTCCACCAGCGAGAGCAGTGAGGCACGGTGAGTGACCAGCACGATGGTCTTGTTTTGCACCACGGCTTGCAGGCGCTGTTTCAGGCGCTCTTCACCGGTGTTGTCCATGGCGCTGGTGGGTTCGTCCAGCAGCAGGATGGGCGGATTGAGCAACAGTGCACGGGCCAGGGCAACGTTCTGGCGCTGGCCGCCGGAAAGGTTTTGCCCGCGCTCGCCGACTTGCAGCTCATAACCCTGCGGATGCAGGCGGGCGAACTCATGCACGCCGGCCAGTTCGGCGGCCTGCAGGACCATTTCGTCTTCGACATAGCGTGCACCGCACACCAGGTTGTCGCGCAGCGTACCGGCGAGCAGTTGGATGTCCTGGGCCACGTAGCCGATGTTGTGGCGCAGTTCGCTGACGTCGATCTGGCGCACATCCACGCCATCCACCAGCAAGGCACCGGAGTCCGGCTGATAAAGGCCGACGATCAGTTTGGCCAGGGAGCTTTTGCCCGAGCCGCTGCGGCCGATGATGCCGATTTTCTCGCCGGGCTTGATCACCAGGTTGATGTTTTTCAGCGCGGCGTTCTGTTGATTCGGGTAAGTGAAATTAAGTCCCCGGCATTCGATGGCGCCTTGCAGGGTGCGGCGGCTCATGGGGCGCTCTTCGAAATTGCGCTCCTGGGGCAGCTCCATCATCTGGTCGGTGGACATCATGGTGACCTTGGCTTGCTGGTAACGGGTCAGCAGGCCCGACAGCGAAGCCAACGGGCTCAAGGCGCGGCCGCTGAGCATGTAGCAGGCGATCAGGCCACCCATGCTCAGGTTACCTTCGATGATCTGGTACACACCGAACACGATCATGATCACGCCGGCCAGTTGCTGGATCAGCAGGGTCATGTTCATCGACAGGCCCGACAGCAACTTCACCCGCAGTTCAAGGCGGCTCAAGGTGCCGATGGTCTGTTCCCAACCGTACTGGCGCTCGCTCTCGGCGTTATTGACCTTGACTGCGTCCAGCCCGGCGAGGGTTTCGATCAGGCTCGACTGACGCTCGGCGGCCAGGGCCATAGTGCGCTCCATGGTCGCAACGAGTGGTTTCTGCAGGGCATAGCCGATGCCCAGGGCAATCGGGAACGCCAGCACCGGAATCCACACCAGGTGCCCGCCGAGAATCGCGATGACCAGAAAAATCAGCAGGGTGAAGGGCAGGTCGATCAGGCTGGTGAGGGTCAGCGAAGCGAGGAAATCGCGCAGGCTCTGAAACTCGTGGATGTTCTGCGCGAAGCTGCCGACCCGTGCCGGGCGGTACTTCATGGACATGCCGACAATGCGCTCGAACAGCGTGGCCGAGATAATCAGGTCGGTCTTTTTGCCGGCCAGGTCCAGGCACAGGCTGCGCAGGCTTTTGAGGATCAGGTCGAACAGATAGGCACCGCAGATGCCCACTGCCAGCACCCAAAGAGTGGCCGTGGCCTGGTTCGGCACCACACGGTCGTACACGTTCATCACGAACAGCGGCGCGGCCATCGCGATGATGTTGATCAGGAAGCTGGCGGCAATGGCGTCGGTGTAGAGCCAGCGCGAACGCATCAGCGTGTCACGGAACCACGAACGCGCCCGAGGAATCAGGGTGCCGTGGTTGACGTCGAATTTGTGCTGCGGTTGGGCGAAGAAAACCTTGCCGGCATAGTCGCCGGCCAGTAACTCGCGCTTGATGATGACTTCACCGCCGTCGCTTTCGCTGAGCAGGATGCGGGCTTCGTCTTCGCCTTGCCAGCCCACCAGCACGGCACTGCGCCCCTCTTTGAGCAGCAGCAACGCCGGCAGGGCAATCGTTGGGATCTGTTCCAGCTTGCGTTGCAGCAACCGCCCCTGCAGGCCCGCCCGCGCGGCTGCACGGGGCAGCAACTCGGCACTCAACCGCTGCGAAGGCAGCGGCAGGCCGGTGGTGAGCATGGCCGCGCTGGCCGGTTTCTGGTGCAGGGCGCAGAGCGCAAGCAACCCGTCGAGTAACGGGTCGTCGTGCAGCGTGCGTGGATCATGGTTGAGATGAACTCGACTGACTTCGGATTCCACGCGGTGCACTCTCGACTAACAGATGGGGCTATGGGGACGGCTCAATTCATCCCAGGCAGTTGGACGTTAGGCTTCACGTCGGTCTGCACGACGGAGGCCATCGGTGGGACCACTCCCTGGCTCTTGAGCAATTCGCCCATGGTCGCCTTGATTCGATACTGAGTAAATAACTGAATGTTCTTGATCTCTTCCAGACGACGGGAAGCGGTGAATAATTCGTTCTCACTGTCGAGCAAATCGAGCAGGGTTCGTTGGCCGAGGCTAAACTGCTGCTGATAAGAGGTACGCACCCGGGTGCTGTGGTCAACGTACTGCTGGGCCACGGGCAGCTGCGCGTTGGCGTTGTTCAGGGCGTTCCAGGCCAGGCCCAGTTCTTCGTTGAGCTGGCGCAGGGCGTTGTTGCGGATATCCAGGGCCTGGTTGGCCTGGTACGACTTGGATTGCAGGTCAGCCTTGTTGCTGCCGCCGGCAAACAGGTTGAAGCGCATGCGCACCATGGCTTCCCAACCGTTGTTGTGGCTGGCGTCACCCGAGACGTTGTTGTCGGCGTTGGTGCCAAGTTCGGCGTCAAAGCGCGGGTAGAAGGTGGACTTGGCGGCTTCGTACTGCTTCTCGGCGGCGGAGATATCCGACTCGGCCGAACGCAGCACCGGGCTGTTGTCGAGCATCTGGCGGCGTGCCTCATTCAGGTCTGCCGGCAGCATGGCCATGAACGGTGCCGGACGCTCCAGTTGGTCGGGCATCTGGCCAACGGCACTGAGGTAGTTGACCTCGGAGTCGGCCAGGTTGGTCTGCTCGGTGATCAGGTTGTTGCGGGCCTGGGCCAGACGCGCTTCGGCCTGGTCCTGGTCGGCGCCGTTGCCGACGCCGCGCTGGGTACGCAGTTTGATCTGATCGTAGATGCGTTCGTGGTTGCGCAGGTTTTCTTCGGCCAGGCGCACGAACTCACGACGGGTCAGTACATCCAGGTACACCTGGGCAACGGTCAGGCCGGTGCGCTCGGAGGTACCGAGCAAGGAGTAGGCGCGGGAGTTGACGTTGGCTTGCTGGCGACCGACTTCGCTGGAAGTGGCGAAGCCGTCAAAGATCATCTGTTGCAGGCGCAGGCTGGACTCGCCGCGGTTGAGGGTGTCCCAGTGGTTGCCGTTGGGGCCATTGGCGGCGCGAGTAGTGGAGTTATCGGTGCCTTCGCGGCCGTAACCGGCGTTCAGGTCGACCCGAGGCAGATATCCACCTTGGGCTGCACGCAGCTGGTAATCAGCGGCGATACGGCTGTTCACACCGGCTTGAATTTCCGGGTGCACGTCCAAGGCCTGCTGCATGGCTTGGGGCAGTGTCTGGGCTTGTACGAAACTGGCGGCGAGAACGAACGGTATTGCCTTGAACAGGTGCAGACGCATTAAAAAATTCCCCAGGACTTCTTGTCTCAAATCACAGCGATTCAGGCCGCTGCGTCGGATAATGGCTACCGTAATGACCGTACGTCGGAAAGTTCAAAAAGCGGAACTGCTTCACACATGTAGGACGGTTCGCCGCATAAATATCAATGTGACATTACGGGGCCAATTGTTTAGGATGGCGGTCATAAGGTCAATAGTTTGGCATAAACTAGATCGCGAATAAATCTAGCCAAATATTTGACGAAACCATCTTTACAGACTACGCCCCTCCTGTTTGGCCCTCCCCCTCGAGCGGCCACATGGAAATCATCAGAAACGGATCGCCGGAGAAAATTTTAATGAGCAGTGTTGTTGCCATCGTCAAAAGCATTGTTGGTCAAGTTTTCGTTATTTCTCCGGAAGGAACGCGGCGTGTATTAGTAGAAGGTGACCGCCTGTTTGCGGGCGACCAGGTCGACACCGGCATGTCGGGCGCTGTGAGCCTGGAACTGGCCGACGGCCGCACGCTGGACCTGGGCCGGGAAACCCAATGGAGCGCCGACCTGCCGGACTCCACCGTCGATCTGGCAGCTGCCGCCGAGAACGCGGCGCCGTCGGTTGCCGAGCTGCAACAAGCCATTGTCGCGGGCGCGGACCCGACCACCGACCTGGAAGCCGCTGCCGCAGGCCCAGCCGCTGCCGGTAATGGCGCCGCAGGCGGTGGCCACAGCTTCGTCGTGCTGGACGCGACCGCCGGCCGCGTTGACCCGACTATCGGCTTCCCGACCGCGGGCCTGGGCCAGGCCAACGCGGCACTGACCCAGAACGTCGGCGCCCAGCCTGGCGGTAATAACGGTGGCCTGACTCTGCAAACCGCCACGCTGACATTGGGCGCCACGTCGACCATTACCGAAGCCGGTGGCGTACTGACCTACACCGCCACCGTGACCCAGGCACCGATCGGCAACCTCAACATCACGTTGTCCAACGGTGCAGTGATCACCATCCCGTCGGGCCAACTGACCGGCACCGTCAACGTGCCCCTGGCCCCGAACGACAGCCCGTACATCGACCCAAGCCAAATCAGCGTCAACGTCACCGGTACCACCGGCGGCAACAACCTGGTGCTGAACATCGATACCACGCCGGCAGTGACCCAGGTCACCGACACCATCGACACCACCACCATCGCCCTGACGGCAGGCTCGACGGTCACTGAAGGCGGCCAGATCACCTACACCGCCACGTTGACCAACCCAGCACAGACGCCAGTGACTGTCACTTTGAGCAACGGCTCGGTGATTACCATCAAGGCGGGCGAGTCCACTGGCACTGTGGTCGTGGATACCCCGGCTAACGACGTCTACAACAACGGTTCTACCGTCAGCACTACTATTACTGGCGCGACCGGCGGCAACTTTGAAAACCTGGTGCCGAGCACGACTCCGGCCGTCACCACGATTGTTGACTCCGTTGACACCACCACCGTCGCCCTGACGGCCGGCTCGACCGTGACCGAAGGCGGCCAGATCACTTACACCGCCACGTTGACCAATCCGGCACAAACACCAGTGACTGTCACTTTGAGCAATGGCTCGGTGATTACCATCAAGGCGGGCGAGTCTACTGGCACTGTGGTTGTCGATACCCCGGCTAACGACGTCTACAACAACGGTTCTACCGTCAGCACTACTATTACCGGCGCGACTGGCGGCAACTTTGAGAATCTGGTGCCGAGCACGACTCCGGCCATTACCACGATTACTGACTCCGTCGACACCACCACCGTTGCCCTGACGGCTGGCTCGACCGTGACCGAAGGCGGCCAGATCACTTACACCGCCACGTTGACCAATCCGGCACAAACACCAGTGACTGTCACTTTGAGCAATGGCTCGGTGATTACTATCAAAGCGGGCGAGTCCACTGGCACTGTGGTTGTCGATACCCCGGCTAACGACGTCTACAACAACGGTTCTACCGTCAGCACTACCATTACTGGCGCGACCGGCGGCAACTTCGAAAACCTGGTGCCGAGCACGACTCCGGCCGTTACCACGATTGTTGATTCGGTCGACACCACCACTGTTTCGCTGACAGCGGCCCAAACCGTAACCGAAGGCGGTCAGATTACCTACACCGCTACGCTGACCAACCCAGCACAAACGCCAGTGACTGTCACTCTGAGCAATGGCTCGGTGATTACTATCAAAGCGGGCGAGTCCACTGGCACTGTGGTTGTCGATACCCCGGCCAACGACGTCTACAACAACGGCTCTACCGTCAGCACTACTATTACCGGCGCCACCGGCGGCAACTTTGAAAACCTGGTACCGAGCACGACTCCGGCCGTTACCACGATTGTTGATTCGGTCGACACCACCACTGTTTCGCTGACAGCGGCCCAAACCGTAACCGAAGGCGGTCAGATTACCTACACCGCTACGCTGACCAACCCAGCACAAACGCCAGTGACTGTCACTCTGAGCAATGGCTCGGTGATTACTATCAAAGCGGGCGAGTCCACTGGCACTGTGGTTGTCGATACCCCGGCCAACGACGTCTACAACAACGGCTCTACCGTCAGCACTACTATTACCGGCGCCACCGGCGGCAACTTTGAAAACCTGGTACCGAGCACGACTCCGGCCGTTACCACGATTGTTGATTCGGTCGACACCACCAACGTTTCACTGACCGCTACCGGAACGGTTGTCGAAGGCGGCCAGATCACCTACACCGCCACCTTGACCAACCCGGCGCAGACGCCGGTGACTGTCACTTTGAGCAATGGCTCGGTGATTACCATCAAGGCGGGCGAGTCCGTTGGCAGCGTAGTTGTCGACACCCCGCCGAATGATGTCTACGTCAATGGCAGCACCGTCAGCACCACCATTACCGGGGCGACCGGCGGCAATTTCGAGAGCCTGGTGCCGAATACGGCCCCGGCGGTCACCACGATTACGGACTCGATCGACACTACGACCGTGACGCTGACCGCGCCGACTGAGGCAAACGAAGGCGGACAGATTACCTACACCGCGACGCTTTCAAATAAAGCGGGCACTGATGTCACGCTGAAGTTGGATAACGGTTCGACCATTACCATCAAGGCTGGCGATACCGTCGGCACTGTGACCGTTCCTGCGCCTAGCGATGACGTGTTCATTGATAAGAGCACCCAGACCGTCAAGATCACCGACGCTACCGGCGGCAACTTCGAGAAGCTGGAGGTTGCAGGTAACGGTGCAACCACCACGATCAACGACACCATCGACAAGGTCGATGTGGTCCTGACCGCCACCAACACTGTGGGCGAAGGCGGCAACATCGTTTACACCGCTTCGCTGGTCGACAAGTCGGGTAATGCGGTGACCAACATCACCAATCCACTGACCGTGACTTTGGACAATGGCCAGACCATCACCATCGGTGTGAATCAGTCGAGCGGTAGCGTCACTACCGTGGCGCCTAATGATGTTTACAACGGCGACCAAACCGTTACCACCGCGATCAAAACGGTAACCGGCGGCGAGCACTTCGAGAACCTGGTGCCGGGCACCACGCCGGTAAATACCACCGTTACCGATACTCCGAGCACTGCGGACACCACCACCGTCACGCTGACTGCGCCAAGCGCAGTTAACGAAGGTGGTCAGATCACTTACACCGCGACCTTGAGCAATAAGGCCGGCACCGACGTCACCCTGAAACTCGACAACGGCTCGAGCATTACCATCAAGGCTGGTGACACCGTCGGTACTGTGACCGTTCCTGCGCCAAGCGATGACGTGTTCATCGACAAGAGCACGCAGACCGTCAAGATCACCGACGCTACCGGCGGCAACTTCGAGAAGCTGGAGGTTGCAGGTAACGGTGCAACCACCACGATCAACGACACCATCGACAAGGTCGATGTGGTCCTGACCGCCACCAACACTGTGGGCGAAGGCGGCAACATCGTTTACACCGCTTCGCTGGTCGACAAGTCGGGTAATGCGGTGACCAACATCACCAATCCACTGACCGTGACTTTGGACAATGGCCAGACCATCACCATCGGTGTGAATCAGTCGAGCGGTAGCGTCACTACCGTGGCGCCTAATGATGTTTACAACGGCGACCAAACCGTTACCACCGCGATCAAAACGGTAACCGGCGGCGAGCACTTCGAGAACCTGGTGCCGGGCACCACGCCGGTAAATACCACCGTTACCGATACTCCGAGCACTGCGGACACCACCACCGTGACCCTGACCGCGCCAAGCGCAGTTAATGAAGGCGGTCAGATTACGTACACCGCGACCTTGAGCAACAAGGCCGGCACCGATGTCACGCTGAAGCTGGATAACGGGTCGACCATCACCATCAAGGCCGGTGACACCGTCGGTACTGTGACCGTCCCGGCGCCGAGCGATGACGTGTTCATTGATAAGAGCACCCAGACCGTCAAGATCACCGACGCTACCGGCGGCAACTTCGAGAAGCTGGAAGTTGCAGGCAACGGCGCGACAACGATCATCAACGACACCATCGACAAGGTCGATGTGGTCCTGACCGCGACCAACACTGTGGGCGAAGGCGGCAACATCGTTTACACCGCCAGCCTTGTGGATAAAAACGGCGCAGCAGTAACCAACATCGCTAGCCCCCTGACGGTCACTCTGGATAACGGTAAAACCATCACCATCGGTGTGAACCAGTCGAGCGGTTCTGTTTCGGTAGTCGCTCCAAACGACGTCTACAAAGGCGACCAGACCGTCACCACCGCGATCAAAACGGTGACCGGCGGCGAGCACTTCGAGAACTTGGTACCGGGCACTACGCCGGTAAATACCACCGTTACCGATACTCCGGGCACTGCTGACACCACCACCGTGACCCTGACCGCGCCAAGCGCAGTTAATGAAGGTGGTCAGATTACGTACACCGCCACGCTTTCTAACAAAGCAGGTACTGACGTCACCCTGAAACTCGACAACGGTTCCACCATCACCATCAAGGCCGGTGACACCGTCGGCACCGTGACCGTCCCGGCACCGAGCGATGACGTGTTCATCGACAAGAGCACGCAGACCGTCAAGATCACCGACGCTACCGGCGGCAACTTCGAGAAGCTGGAAGTCGCAGGTAACGGCGCGACAACGACCATCAACGACACCATCGACAAAGTCGATGTGGTCCTGACGGCCACCAACACCATCGGTGAAGGCGGCAACATCGTCTACACCGCCAGTCTTGTGGATAAAAACGGCGCGCCGGTAACTAACATCACCAACCCACTGACCGTCACCCTGGATAACGGTAAAACCATCACCATCGGTGTGAACCAGTCCAGCGGCACCGTCACCACCGTGGCGCCGAACGACGTCTACAAAGGCGACCAGACCGTCACCACCGCCATCAAAGGCGTCACCGGCGGCGAGCACTTCGAGAACCTGGTACCGGGCACTACGCCGGTAAATACCACCGTTACCGACACTCCCGGTACAACCGATCTCACCACCGTCACGCTGACCGCGCCAAGCGCAGTCAACGAAGGCGGCCAGATCACCTACACCGCCACCTTGAGCAACAAGGCCGGCAGCGACATGGTGATCCAGCTCGATAACGGTTCGAGCATCAGCATCAAGCAAGGTGCAACTGTCGGTACGGTGACCGTCCCAGCACCAAGCGATGACGTGTTCATCGACAAGAGCACGCAGACCGTCAAGATCACCGACGCTACCGGCGGCAACTTCGAGAAGCTGGAAGTTGCAGGTAACGGTGCAACTACCACGATCAACGACACCATCGACAAGGTCGATGTGGTCCTGACGGCCACCAACACCGTTGGTGAAGGCGGCAACATCGTCTACACCGCCAGTCTTGTGGATAAAAACGGCGCGCCGGTAACCAACATCACCAATCCACTGACCGTGACTTTGGACAATGGCCAGACCATCACCATCGGTGTGAACCAGTCCAGCGGCACCGTCACCACTGTAGCGCCGAACGACGTTTACAACGGCGACCAGACTGTCACTGCCGCGATCAAAACGGTGACCGGCGGCGAGCACTTCGAGAACTTGGTGCCGGGCACTACGCCAGTGAACACCACCGTTACCGATACTCCGGGCACTGCTGACACCACCACCGTGACCCTGACCGCGCCAAGCGCAGTTAACGAAGGTGGTCAGATTACATATACCGCCACGCTTTCTAACAAAGCGGGTACTGACGTCACCCTGAAGTTGGATAACGGTTCGACCATTACCATCAAGGCCGGCGACACCGTCGGCACCGTGACCGTCCCTGCGCCAAGCGATGACGTGTTCATCGATAAGAGCACCCAGACCGTCAAGATCACTGACGCCACGGGCGGCAACTTTGAAAAGCTGGAAGTTGCAGGTAACGGTGCAACTACCACCATCAACGACACCATCGACAAAGTCGATGTGGTCCTGACCGCGACCAACACTGTGGGTGAAGGCGGCAATATCGTTTACACCGCTTCGCTGGTCGACAAGTCGGGTAATGCGGTGATCAACATCACCAACCCGCTGACCGTCACCCTGGATAACGGCCAGACCATCACCATCGGTGTGAATCAGTCGAGCGGCAGCGTCACCACCGTGGCGCCGAACGATGTTTACAACGGCGACCAGACCATCACTACCGCGATCAAAACTGTGAGCGGAGGCGAGCATTTCGAAAATCTGGTGCCAGGTACCGATAAAGTCACTACGACCGTAACGGACACACCGGGCACTGCAGATACCACCACCGTGACCCTGACTGCGCCAAGCGCAGTTAACGAAGGCGGTCAGATCACTTACACCGCGACCTTGAGCAATAAGGCCGGCACCGACGTCACACTGAAACTCGACAACGGTTCCACCATCACTATCAAGGCTGGCGATACCGTCGGTACCGTGACCGTTCCTGCACCTAGCGATGACGTGTTCATCGACAAGAGCACGCAGACCGTCAAGATCACCGACGCTACCGGCGGCAACTTCGAGAAATTGGAAGTTGCAGGCAACGGCGCGACAACGATCATCAACGACACCATCGACAAGGTCGATGTGGTCCTGACCGCGACCAACACTGTTGGTGAGGGCGGCAACATCGTTTACACCGCCAGCCTTGTGGATAAAAACGGCGCAGCAGTAACCAACATCACCAACCCGCTGACAGTCACCTTGGATAACGGCCAAACCATCACCATTGGTGTAAACCAGTCGAGCGGGTCTGTTTCTGTAGTCGCTCCAAACGACGTCTATAAAGGCGATCAAACCGTCACCACCGCCATCAAAGACGTTACCGGCGGCGAGCACTTCGAGAACCTGGTACCAGGCACTACGCCGGTAAACACCACCGTTACCGATACTCCGGGCACTGCTGACACCACCACCGTGACCCTGACCGCGCCAAGCGCAGTTAACGAAGGTGGTCAGATCACCTACACCGCCACGCTTTCCAATAAAGCGGGCACTGACGTCACCCTGAAACTCGACAACGGTTCCACCATCACCATCAAGGCTGGCGATACCGTCGGCACCGTGACCGTTCCTGCACCTAGCGATGACGTGTTCATCGACAAGAGCACGCAGACCGTCAAGATCACCGACGCTACCGGCGGCAACTTCGAGAAATTGGAAGTTGCAGGCAACGGCGCGACAACGATCATCAACGACACCATCGACAAGGTCGATGTGGTCCTGACCGCGACCAACACCGTTGGTGAAGGCGGCAACATCGTCTACACCGCCAGTCTTGTGGATAAAAACGGCGCGCCGGTAACCAACATCACCAATCCACTGACCGTGACTTTGGACAATGGCCAGACCATCACCATCGGTGTGAACCAGTCCAGCGGCACCGTCACCACTGTAGCGCCGAACGACGTTTACAACGGCGACCAGACTGTCACTGCCGCGATCAAAACGGTGACCGGCGGCGAGCACTTCGAGAACTTGGTGCCGGGCACTACGCCGGTGAACACCACCGTTACCGATACTCCGGGCACTGCTGACACCACCACCGTGACCCTGACTGCGCCAAGCGCAGTTAACGAAGGTGGTCAGATTACGTACACCGCCACGCTTTCTAACAAAGCGGGTACTGACGTCACCCTGAAACTCGACAACGGTTCCACCATCACTATCAAGGCTGGCGATACCGTCGGCACTGTGACCGTCCCAGCACCAAGCGATGACGTGTTCATCGACAAGAGCACGCAGACCGTCAAGATTACCGACGCTACCGGCGGTAACTTCGAGAAGCTGGAAGTTGCAGGCAACGGCGCGACCACCACCATCAACGACACCATCGACAAAGTCGATGTCGTACTGACCGCTACTAACACTGTGGGCGAAGGCGGCAACATCGTTTACACCGCTTCGCTGGTCGACAAGTCGGGTAATGCGGTGACCAACATCACCAATCCACTGACCGTGACGTTGGATAACGGCCAGACCATCACCATTGGTGTGAACCAGTCCAGCGGCACCGTCACCACCGTGGCGCCGAACGATGTTTACAACGGCGACCAGACCATCACTACCGCGATCAAAACTGTGAGCGGAGGCGAGCATTTCGAAAATCTGGTGCCAGGTACCGATAAAGTCACTACGACCGTAACGGACACACCGGGCACTGCAGATACCACCACCGTGACCCTGACTGCGCCAAGCGCAGTTAACGAAGGCGGTCAGATCACTTACACCGCGACCTTGAGCAATAAGGCCGGCACCGACGTCACGCTGAAATTGGATAACGGTTCGACTATTACCATCAAGGCTGGCGATACCGTCGGTACTGTGACCGTCCCGGCGCCGAGCGATGACGTGTTCATTGATAAGAGCACCCAGACCGTCAAGATCACCGACGCTACCGGCGGCAACTTCGAGAAGCTGGAAGTTGCAGGCAACGGCGCGACAACGATCATCAACGACACCATCGACAAGGTCGATGTGGTCCTGACCGCGACCAACACTGTTGGTGAGGGCGGCAACATCGTTTACACCGCTTCGCTGGTCGATAAGTCGGGTAATGCGGTGACTAACATCACCAACCCGTTAACGGTCACCCTGGATAACGGCCAAACCATCACCATCGGTGTAAACCAGTCGAGCGGGTCTGTTTCTGTAGTCGCTCCAAACGACGTCTATAAAGGCGATCAAACCGTCACCACCGCCATCAAAGGCGTCACCGGCGGCGAACACTTCGAGAACCTGGTACCGGGCACTACGCCGGTAAATACCACCGTTACCGATACTCCGAGCACTGCGGACACCACTACCGTGACGCTGACCGCGCCAAGCGCGGTCAACGAAGGTGGTCAGATTACGTACACCGCGACCTTGAGCAACAAGGCCGGCACCGACGTCACACTGAAACTCGACAACGGTTCCACCATTACCATCAAGGCTGGCGATACCGTCGGTACTGTGACCGTCCCAGCGCCGAGCGATGACGTGTTCATCGACAAGAGCACCCAGACCGTCAAGATCACTGACGCCACGGGCGGCAACTTCGAGAAGCTGGAAGTTGCCGGTAACGGGGCAACTACTACCATCAACGACACCATCGACAAGGTCGATGTTGTACTGACGGCCACCAACACCGTTGGCGAAGGCGGCAACATTGTTTACACCGCCAGCCTTGTGGATAAAAACGGCGCAGCAGTAACCAACATCACTAGCCCCCTGACGGTCACTTTGGATAACGGTAAAACCATCACCATCGGTGTGAACCAGTCGAGCGGGTCTGTTTCTGTAGTCGCTCCAAACGACGTCTATAAAGGCGATCAAACCGTCACCACCGCCATCAAAGGCGTCACCGGCGGCGAACACTTCGAGAACCTGGTACCGGGCACTACGCCGGTAAATACCACCGTTACCGATACTCCGAGCACTGCGGACACCACTACCGTGACGCTGACCGCGCCAAGCGCGGTCAACGAAGGTGGTCAGATTACGTACACCGCGACCTTGAGCAACAAGGCCGGCACCGACGTCACACTGAAACTCGACAACGGTTCCACCATTACCATCAAGGCTGGCGATACCGTCGGTACTGTGACCGTCCCAGCGCCGAGCGATGACGTGTTCATCGACAAGAGCACCCAGACCGTCAAGATCACTGACGCCACGGGCGGCAACTTCGAGAAGCTGGAAGTTGCCGGTAACGGGGCAACTACTACCATCAACGACACCATCGACAAGGTCGATGTTGTACTGACGGCCACCAACACCGTTGGCGAAGGCGGCAACATTGTTTACACCGCCAGCCTTGTGGATAAAAACGGCGCAGCAGTAACCAACATCACTAGCCCCCTGACGGTCACTTTGGATAACGGTAAAACCATCACCATCGGTGTGAACCAGTCGAGCGGGTCTGTTTCTGTAGTCGCTCCAAACGACGTCTATAAAGGCGATCAAACCGTCACCACCGCCATCAAAGGCGTCACCGGCGGCGAACACTTCGAGAACCTGGTACCGGGCACTACGCCGGTGAACACCACCGTTACCGATACTCCGGGCACTGCTGACACCACCACCGTGACCCTGACCGCGCCAAGCGCAGTTAACGAAGGTGGTCAGATCACTTACACCGCGACCTTGAGCAATAAGGCCGGCACCGACGTCACCCTGAAACTCGACAACGGCTCGAGCATTACCATCAAGGCTGGTGACACCGTCGGTACTGTGACCGTTCCTGCACCAAGCGATGACGTGTTCATCGACAAGAGCACGCAGACCGTCAAGATCACCGACGCTACCGGCGGCAACTTCGAGAAGCTGGAGGTTGCAGGTAACGGTGCGACAACGACCATCAATGACACCATCGACAAGGTCGATGTGGTCCTGACGGCCACCAACACCGTCGGTGAAGGCGGCAATATCGTTTACACCGCTTCGCTGGTCGACAAGTCGGGTAATGCGGTGACCAACATCACCAACCCACTGACCGTGACGTTGGATAACGGCCAGACCATCACCATTGGTGTGAACCAATCCAGCGGTTCCGTCTCGGTAGTCGCTCCGAACGACGTTTACAAAGGCGACCAGACCGTCACCACCGCCATCAAAGGCGTCACCGGCGGCGAGCACTTCGAGAACCTGGTACCGGGCACTACGCCGGTGAACACCACCGTTACCGATACTCCGGGCACTGCGGACACCACCACCGTGACCCTGACCGCGCCAAGCGCAGTTAATGAAGGTGGTCAGATTACGTACACCGCCACGCTTTCTAACAAAGCGGGTACTGACGTCACGCTGAAACTCGACAACGGTTCCACCATCACCATCAAGGCTGGCGATACCGTCGGCACTGTGACCGTTCCAGCGCCGAGCGATGACGTGTTCATCGACAAGAGCACGCAGACCGTCAAGATCACCGACGCTACCGGCGGCAACTTCGAGAAACTGGAAGTTGCAGGCAACGGCGCGACCACCACGATCAACGACACCATCGACAAAGTCGATGTGGTACTGACGGCCACCAACACCGTCGGTGAAGGCGGCAACATCGTCTACACCGCCAGCCTTGTGGATAAAAACGGCGCGCCGGTAACCAACATCACCAACCCGCTGACCGTCACCCTGGATAACGGTAAAACCATCACCATCGGTGTGAACCAATCCAGCGGCACCGTCACCACCGTGGCGCCGAACGACGTCTACAAAGGCGACCAGACCGTCACCACCGCCATCAAAGGCGTCACCGGCGGCGAGCATTTCGAGAACCTGGTACCGGGCACTACGCCGGTAAATACCACCGTTACCGATACTCCGGGCACTGCTGACACCACCACCGTGACCCTGACCGCGCCAAGCGCAGTTAATGAAGGCGGTCAGATTACGTACACCGCGACCTTGAGCAACAAGGCCGGCACCGATGTCACGCTGAAGCTGGATAACGGGTCGACCATCACCATCAAGGCCGGTGACACCGTCGGTACTGTGACCGTCCCGGCGCCGAGCGATGACGTGTTCATTGATAAGAGCACCCAGACCGTCAAGATCACCGACGCTACCGGCGGCAACTTCGAGAAGCTGGAAGTTGCAGGTAACGGTGCAACTACCACCATCAACGACACCATCGACAAGGTCGATGTGGTCCTGACCGCGACCAACACTGTGGGCGAAGGCGGCAACATCGTTTACACCGCCAGCCTTGTGGATAAAAACGGCGCAGCAGTAACCAACATCGCTAGCCCCCTGACGGTCACTCTGGATAACGGTAAAACCATCACCATCGGTGTGAACCAGTCGAGCGGTTCTGTTTCGGTAGTCGCTCCAAACGACGTCTACAAAGGCGACCAGACCGTCACCACCGCGATCAAAACGGTGACCGGCGGCGAGCACTTCGAGAACCTGGTACCGGGCACTACGCCGGTAAATACCACCGTTACCGATACTCCGGGCACTGCTGACACCACCACCGTGACCCTGACCGCGCCAAGCGCAGTTAATGAAGGTGGTCAGATTACGTACACCGCCACGCTTTCTAACAAAGCAGGTACTGACGTCACCCTGAAACTCGACAACGGTTCCACCATTACCATCAAGGCTGGCGATACCGTCGGCACCGTGACCGTTCCTGCACCTAGCGATGACGTGTTCATCGATAAGAGCACCCAGACCGTCAAGATCACCGACGCCACCGGCGGCAACTTCGAGAAACTGGAAGTTGCAGGTAACGGCGCGACAACGACCATCAACGACACCATCGACAAAGTCGATGTGGTCCTGACCGCCACCAACACCATCGGTGAAGGCGGCAACATCGTCTACACCGCCAGTCTTGTGGATAAAAACGGCGCGCCGGTAACTAACATCACCAACCCACTGACCGTCACCCTGGATAACGGTAAAACCATCACCATCGGTGTGAACCAATCCAGCGGCACCGTCACCACCGTGGCGCCGAACGACGTCTACAAAGGCGACCAGACCGTCACCACCGCCATCAAAGGCGTCACCGGCGGCGAGCACTTCGAGAACCTGGTACCGGGCACTACGCCGGTAAATACCACCGTTACCGACACTCCCGGTACAACCGATCTCACCACCGTCACGCTGACCGCGCCAAGCGCAGTCAACGAAGGCGGCCAGATCACCTACACCGCCACCTTGAGCAACAAGGCCGGCAGCGACATGGTGATCCAGCTCGATAACGGTTCGAGCATCAGCATCAAGCAAGGTGCAACTGTCGGTACGGTGACCGTCCCGGCGCCAAGCGATGACGTGTTCATCGACAAAAGCACCCAGACCGTCAAGATCACTGGCACCACTGGCGGTAACTTCGAAGGTGTGAGCATCACACCGGGCGGCGCAACCACTACCATCAACGACACGATCGATGATGTGACCGTGTCGCTCAAGGCCACGGGGTCTACCAGCGAAGGCGGACAGATCATCTACACCGCGTCGCTGGTCGACAAGAACGGTGTGGCAGTCAACAACGTCGGTTCCGACCTGGTGGTGAAGCTGGATAACGGTTCGACCATCACTATCGGTAACGGCAAGTCCAGCGGCGTCACTACCGCCACCGCGCCTAACGATGCGTACGTGGGCGCCAACGATGTCAGCAACAAGATCACCGGCGTGGTCAGCGGCGGTGACAAGTACGAGCACCTGATCGTCGACGGCAGCACCGTAGTCACCAAAGTCACCGACGTGGTCAACAACACCACCATCAGCATCACTGGCGACACATCGGTGACCGAAGGCGCAACCGCGCACTACACCCTGACCCTGAGCAACCCGGCGCAAACCGATGTGACCGTGACGCTCAAATACAGCGGCACCGCCACCGACGGCTCGGACTTCAACGGCGTGTACACCGTGAAGATCCCTGCCGGCTCCAGCAGCGTGCCGTTTGATATCCGTACCATCGATGACAAGATCACCGAGCCGACCGAGCAGATCGTCATCACCATCGACAAAACCACGGGTGGCAACTTCGAGAACCTGGTGGTCGACAAAGGCAGCGTCAGCACCAACATCATCGACAACGATGCGCCGCCGGTCATCGACCTGGATGCCAACAACTCCAGCGGCGCAACCGGTGCCGACTACAAGACGACCTTCACCGAAGGTACCGCCGGGCCGGGTGTGTCGATTGCCGACACGGATATCAAGATCACCGACCCGGACAGCACCCTGCTGACCGGCGCGACCGTCACCTTGACCAACGCACAGGCCGGTGATGCACTGAACCTGGGCAACAGCGTGAATGGCATTACCGTCAGCACCAACAACCAGACGGGCACCATCACCCTGACGTTGTCGGGCAGCGCCACGCTGGCTGACTACATGCAGCGTATCCAGAACATTACGTTCACCAACAGCAGCCACGACCCGAGCACCACGCCACGGACCATTACCGTGACCGTGACCGATGGCGGCAACTACTCCAACGTGGCGACCACCACCGTCAACGTGGTGGCGGTCAACGATCCACCGGTGGCGACCGGCAGTGCCGTGACCGGCACCGAAGACACGCCACTGGCGCTGACCTGGGCCAACTTCGGCGTGACCGATGTGGACTCGCCACAAAGCAGCCTCGGCGTGAAAATCACCGACCTGCCGGTGGCCGGCAAGCTGCAATACCTGGCGGCGGATGGCACGACCTGGACTAGCGTGACCGCAGGCCAGACCTTCACCAAAGCCCAGATCGACGGCGGCCAGTTGCGCTTTATGCCGAACGCCAACGAGTCCGGCGCCGACGGTTATGGTGGCACCGGCGTTGGTAACAGGCAGGCGGATTACGCGCAGTTCAAGTTCCAGCCTACCGACGGCAAGGACCTGGGCAACAGCGCCACGATGAAAGTCGACATCACCCCGGTGGCCGATGCTCCGACCCTGAATGTGGCCGACAACAACGTCAATTCGATCGGCTTGCTCAAGCAAAGCTGGAACAGCGTTTCGGGTCTCGGCACCAACGGGAACGGCGCAGCACCGGCCGACCTGAAAAACGCCATTGATAACGCCGGCACGCCAAACAGCAGCGGGTTGGTGACCAACGTCGAATCCACCACCAATGTCACAGCAGGCAGCGGCTCGAAGATCTCCGGCCTGATGTACATGGAAGCCGGCAAGACCTACACCTTCAGCGGTACCGGCGATGACAGCCTGGTGATCAACGTCGGCGGCAAAGACGTGGCCAGCGCTCAGTGGGGCAACAACAGCGGCAAGTTCAGCGGCTCGATCACACCGACAGTGAGTGGTTATTACAGCCTCGAGATCTATCACGCCAACCAGTCCGGCCCTGGCAGCTACGACGTCAACCTGTCGGTCAATGGCGGCCCGGTTCAAGACCTGAGCACCAGCGGCGTGCCGCTGTACACCGGCATCACCGACCTGACCAACGCCGGCGTGACCGTCTCCGACCTGCATGGCAGCAACGGCGACGGTTACTACGTGGGCTACAAGCTCAACGAAGGTCTGGAAAACGGTACCGTCAAGCTGTCCAAGGTCACCACCGCACTGACCGACACCGACGGCTCGGAAACCCTCAGCGTGAAGATCAGTGGCATACCGGCCGGCTCCGTGCTCACCGATGCATCCGGGCATACTTTCACCGCGACCAAGGCTGTGGGCGAAGTCAACGTGACCGGTTGGGACCTGAGCTCCCTGTCGATTAAGCCACCGACCTACTACAGCGGCCAGTTCAACCTGGCGGTTACCTCGACCTCCACCGAAAGCCTCGGCGGTTCTGCGACCACCACCGCGCAATTGCCGGTCACCGTGTACCCGGCGACCTATAGCGCCGCCACCGGCACCTCGGGCAGCGACTCGCTCACCGGCACCGATGGCAACGATATTATGGTTTCCGACATCGGCGGCCTGAACGTGGTGCAGGGCAAGAACTACAACATCGCGTTCATGGTGGACAGTTCAGGCAGCATGACCCCGGCTTCGATCAGCGCGGCGAAAGACTCGCTGACCTCGGTGTTCAACTCGCTCAAAAACAGCCTGGGCGCCAACACCTCGGGCACGGTGAATATCTTCCTGGCAGACTTCGATACCCAAGTGAACAAGTCGGTCGCGATCAACCTCAACGATCCGAACGCGCTGAACGTGCTCAAGGGAGTACTGGACTCGATGACGTCGGGTGGCGGTACCAACTATGAGGACGTGTTCAAGACCACGGCGAACTTCTTCCAGAGCGGCCTGGCGACCAGCAACACCGGCGCCACCAACCTGACCTACTTCATCACCGATGGCCAGCCGACGTACTACCAGAGCGGCGAGCAGACCAACCCGACGATTTACAACACCAAACTCGACGATCTGGTGACGACGTCCAACTACACACTGGGGACAACGTTCAGCAAGTACTTGGATAACACCCACTACTTCAGCATCGACACCTCGGGTACGGCTCAATTGCAAACCTGGAACGGCTTCTGGTGGGTCGCCAACAATCTGGGCACCCTTCACGCCCAAGGTGACGGCACCTACGAGTTGTCCAACCTGAACGGTACAGGCAACAGCACCGATTCGGCGACGTTGAGCAACGCCAAGAGCGCGTTTGCGCTGCTGGGTGGGCTGTCGCAGGTGGAAGCGATCGGTATCAACGGCGATGTCAGCCTCAATGACCTCAAGCCGTACGACAGCGATGGCAAGCCGCAAAGCAACATCGATCCGAAGGACCTGGCCAATGCCATCCTCGGTCACACCGAGGCCACGCTGCCTGGCAACGACACCGTGAACGGCGGCGACGGCAACGATATTATCTTCGGCGACCTGGTGAGCTTCAGCGGCGTTACCGGTGAGGGCTACAACGCGCTGCAAGCCTTTGTGGCGCAGAAAACCGGTGTAGCCGTAACGGCCGTGACCCCTTCGAACGTGCACCAGTACGTGACCGAACACTACGCCGACTTCGATGTGTCCGGCGCCAAAGACGGCAACGACACGCTGCTGGGCGGCGCAGGCGATGACATCCTGTTCGGCCAGGGCGGTAATGACTACCTGGACGGCGGCAAAGGCAATGACATCCTGTTGGGCGGCACCGGTAACGACACGCTGATCGGCGGGCCGGGCAATGACATCCTGATCGGTGGCTCAGGTGCCGACACCTTCGTGTGGAAAGCCGGTGACGTCGGTAACGATGTGATCAAGGACTTCAAGGCGTCGGAAGGCGACCGCATTGATCTGCGGGACCTGTTGAAGGGTGAAACGGACAGCACCATCGACAACTACTTGAAGATCACCACGGTGGACGGTGTGTCGACGCTGCAAGTGAGCAGTGAAGGCAAGCTCAACGCCGCCGGCGGCCTGGCCAATGCCGATGTGACGATCAAGCTGGAAGGCAACGATTGGTCCCACACCAGCATCAACTCGCTGATCAGTGGTGCCGACCCGACCATCAAGATCGACCACACCGCCTAAGCCTCGGATATCGGCCGCCCTCACCGGCGGCCGATTTCGTTGCTGGCCCTGCCGGGCGATTGCATCGCATACTTGTGCCTATCAACACACTGTTGGCCGATGCTGGCGACGGCGTGTGGCTCATTTTCGAGGGGTTCTTATGTTTTATGTGCAACGTGATGCCCAGGGCGCGCTAAGCCGCGTGGAGGCCGCCGCCTTTGCCGAGTCGACCGAAACCCTGCCGGCCGATCACCATGAGATCCAGGCCTGGTACGCCAACGAAGTGGTGGAAACCAGCCTGGCGCAACTCAAGCAGAGTGACCTGGAGATGATCCGGGTGCTCGACGACTTGATCCAGGTGCTGACCAGCAAAGGCATTATCAGCGTGACGGACCTGCCACCCGCTGCCCAGGCAAAACTGATCGACCGTACCCACGCGCGGGAATCATTGGGTGGGCTCAGCCACTTGATCAATGATGAAGAGACTGGGCTGATCTGACTTCTCAAAGTCGAACCCGATCGAAAATGTGAGCGTGGGCTTGCAGTGGCGAGGGAGCTTGCTCCCGCTGGAGTGCGTAGCGCTCCCGGCTTTTTGGGGGCCGCTTCGCAGCCCGGCGGGAGCAAGCTCCCTCGCCACAGAAAGCCGCCTCCACAGTCGCGTTGTGATTATTTCCAGGGCGCAGGCTCGCCAAATAACTGCCCCTGCACGCCGAAGATCCCCATCTCGCGAATCACCTTCAGCTCGCCCTCGGTCTCGACGCGCTCGGCAATCAACGGCAAGTCGATGCTGTGGGCCGCACGCTGGATCGCCTCGATAAACAGGCGCTTGTCGCTCTCCTGGTCGATGGCACGGATGTAGCTGCCGTCGATCTTCAGGTACGCCAGGCCCAGGCGCGCCAAGTTGCCGATCATGCTGAAGCGCCCGCCAAAACGCTGCAGGCTCAGGGAAAAGCCCACCTCGCGCAGGCGATGGGTCAATTGCTCGAGCAGGGCCTGCTCCGGCAGTTGTTCCTCGCCGATCTCCAGGGTCAGGCGCGGGCCCAGGTTGCTGTGCTGGCGTAGCAATTCAACAATCCGATTCAGCGCCTGGGCGTCCTGCAAGGTCGCGGCCGAGAGGTTCAGCGCCAGGCTATGGGTGTGGCCGGCCATCTGTTTGAGCACTTGTTCGAGCATCAGGCGGTCCAGGCGGGACGTCCAGCCGAAGCGTTCAAGCCACGGCAGGAAACGCCCGGCGGGTATCGTATGGCCGTCTTCATCCTGCAGGCGTGACAGGACTTTATAGTGCAGCACCAATTGCGGGTCCTGGCTGGCCACCACCGGCTGGAAATACAACTCGAAGCGCTGCTGCGTCAGTGCCTGGTCCAGCAACCTGTGCCAGGCATGGTGATCGTCACCGACACTGGCGGCGGCGCTATGGTCAAGGCATACCCAACTGCTATCGCCCTGCCCCTCAGCTTGCGCCAGGGCCTGGTCAGCCAAGGTCAGCAGCGCCTGGGGGGCGTCGCCATGGTTGAACGGTGCCAGGCCCATATAAGCGACCGGCGTCACATCGCTGGCGCCGGTGGCCTGCAGGCTGTGTAAGGTGCTTTCGAGGTTCTGCGCCAACTGCAGCGCCTCTTCACGCATCAGCCCCGGCGCCAGCACGGCGAACTCACCACCGCGAATACGCGTGACGAGGTTGTGGGTTTCCGGGTACGGCTCGCACTGGCGCAGCAGTTGCTGACCGACCGCTTGCAGCAACTGGTCAGTGCGCTGGCCACCCAGACGCTGGTTGAGACCGGCCAGGTCCTTGACCCGCAACAGCAGCAGATAGCCGGTGCTGGTGTCTTCCGGGTTGCTGACACGAGCGTTGAGCTGCATCTCGAAGTAGCGACGATTGGCCAGGCCGGTGAGGTTGTCCTGATAGGATTCGGTGCGCAATTTTTCGCTGCGTTCGGCCTGCTCCTGGAACAGCGCCTTGAGCTTTTCTACCATCTGGTTCATGGCCTGTACCACGCGCCGCAGTTCCGGCGTGCGGGGCAGCTCAGGCAGGCTGAGGAATTCGCGGCGGGCGATGGCATGGGACTGCTTGACCATGTAGTCCAAAGGTTTCAATTGTCGCCGTAGCAACAGTGCGCCGAGCACCGCACTGACCGCGCCGCACAGCAGCAGCCAACCGAGACTGCCCAGGGCGCTCTGCCAGAGTTTGGCCAGAGCGAACATCGGGTGGCTGATCACCTCCACCCGCGCCGCCTGCTCCCAACCACGATTGACCAACGCATCCCCCCCGGCCGGTTCCAGGCCGATCAACTTGACGAACCAGTCGGGCACGCCATTGTTGTCGGGAATGCCGCTACGCTCGACGATAGTCTTGTCGGTTGCCAGGTCCACCACGCGGATGCTCGCGTAATAACCGCTGTCGAAGATCGAACTGACCAGCAGCTCCACCATCGCCGGATCGTCGATATTGGGCGTCAGCGACAGCGCCAATGCCGTCGCCGCATCCTGTGCGTGGGAGCGCAACTGGTTGACGTATTGCGTGCGCGAGCTCTCCAGGCTGACCATGAAGCTGCCGCTGAAGGCGACTACGAGGAACAGACAGATTGCGATCAACAGTTGTTTGAACAAAGACACCGATCAGTTACTCCTAGTTGGCAGGCTCGGCTGGGAAGCCTTCCGCACGCATTTTTCTCAACACATCCTGCCAGCGCGACAAGCGTTTGGTATCGCCGACTTTCTTGTTGCCCTTGGCACCCGGCAAGTACAGCCCCTCGGCGTTGAATGAGTACACCGGAAGCAGGTCGGTACGGCGGGTGGCCGGGAGGATCTCGTCCATCAGGCTGTCGAGCACCAACGGGATAGCGTCGGGGGTCGGATAGTAGGTCAGGACCATGTGAGCGCGATTCTGACGCAAGGCCTTGACGTAAGTAATGCGCAATTTGTCGCTGGAAACCCCCAGGTGGCGCAGGCTGAAATACTTGGCGATAGCGTAGTCTTCGCAATCACCGGCACCCTTCCACAAGGCTTCGACAGGCGTCTCCCAATAGTCTTCCACATGCCACAGATCGATGTCTTCCGTGTAGGTCATGTGCTGGTTGAAGAACAGGTTGACGACCTTGAGCTGCTCTTGTTCACTGACTTGTTTCTGCGTCGCGAGCAGCCGCTGCCACTCGTCGATACGTTGCTGCCCCTTCCCCAACGGTCCGTACAAGGCGGTGGCTTTGCGACTGATCTGGGAGAAATCCCAATCGGCATGCAGCCCGCCGAGCATCAAGCCGGCCAACAATAACGCTGAAAACAGCCAGCTGAGGATTCGAGAAGAAATAAAACTTACCGCCAAGGCGTTCAGTCCGTGAAGAAAGACGGAATTTCAAGGGATGGTGAAGCTTTGACCCGGAAAAAACAATGGCACAGTGCAATCATTCATGAGCCGGCCAAATTTATAACCGCAATTTGTGGGATGCACAAAGTACTTCCTGTAAGCCCTTACAAACGGAAACTTTGGTTGTTTGACAAGCGTGCAACCCATCTTTAGTGTGCATTGGATCCAATTAAACACACTCTATTCAAGAAAGGAGGATAGCGTAACCGTGACGCAGAAGCCGAACCCTTTAAGCAGCATCAAAATCAGCGAGCCTATTCCCGCCCATCTTGCCCGCTCCGTTATTGAAGAAACATTACGAAACGCCATTCTCGATGGGCGTCTGCCCTGTGGCACGGCTATGCGCCAGCAAGAACTGGCCAGCCTGTTCGGTGTCAGCCGCATGCCCGTGCGAGAAGCCCTGCGCCAACTGGAGGCACAGTCCTTGCTGCATGTGGTGACCCACAAAGGCGCCGTGGTAGCCCCCTTGATCGAGGACAATTCGGCTGAGACCTATGGCTTGCGCATGTTGCTGGAGTCCGAAGCGTTGCGCTTGTCGATCCCCTTGCTCACCGACGCCGACATTGAAGAGGCCGAATCTTGCATCAATGCTCTGGAGCGCGAAAAAGACTACACCGAGATCGGACGCCTCAATCGCCTGTTCCACATGGCCTTGTATGGCAAGGCACCTAACCAGCGGCTACTCAAGTTGGTCGAACATGGGCTGAACGAGGAGGAGCGGTTCCTGCGCTTCAACCTCGAGGCGATGGGCCTGGGCCCGACGTCCCAGGAAGATCACCGGGAACTGCTGAGCCTGGTGGCACAGAAAAAAATCGACGAGAGCATCCTTACGCTACGCAATCACCTGATGCGCGGGATGGAAGTGATCGCCAATTACCTCAATGGTCTCGACACCAGCGACAATAAAAGGTCCCTGTAAGCCCTTCCCGCTCCCCCTCCCTGACTGTTTATTAAGCGGGGCAACTTCTATCTGGAAGTGTCCCGCGCTAATCAGTTATAAAAAATTGAACACGCTCAATTAAACCGACCGTCAACAAAGAAACTTCCCACTTTTAAAAAGACAATTTCCGCCCACTGTTATTTTTCGAAAAAACATCTAATACATTTATAAGCTCACCCAAACGTTTATTCAGCTTATTATCTTCGCCCAACAGCCCCAGCCTCTCAATTGGCCACCCACACCGTTATCACGGTGGAGCTGCGCCCGCGGCCCCGACTTGGCGTCACCCGCCTATTTAATAATTAAAAAATCCTTATCACTGCTCAGAGCATTCGCAATACAGGCGTCAACCATGCACCAACATCTACTTGAACAAAAAAGACTGCAGTTGTGCAGCCACCCGCTATTTATAGAAATAACTTCACTCCGTAAGTTACAAATCTTTATGGAGCACCACGTATTTGCCGTTTGGGACTTCATGACACTGACCAAACGCTTGCAGCAGGACCTGACCTGCACCGGGATCCCCTGGTTCCCACCCTCCGACCCACACGCGGCCCGCCTGATCAATGAAATCGTGTTGGCCGAGGAGTCGGACGAGCATCCAACTCGCGGCTACAGCAGTCACTTCGAGCTGTACCTGGATGCAATGGCAGAAGTGGGCGCCAGCACACTTGCGATCACACGCTTCATTGACCTGCAGCTTCAGGAAGTGGAGGCAAACGCAGCCTTGCAAGCCGTCAGCGCGCCCCTTGGCGTTGCTCGCTTCGTTGACTGCACGTTGCAGATCGCCTGGAACGCACCCAGCCATTGTGTGGCGGCAGCCTTCCTGCACGGCCGCGAAAGCGTCATTCCGTCGATGTTCGAACGCATCTCGCGCAGCCACGGATTCATTGAGCGTGAGGCACCTACCTTCCATCACTACCTCAACCGCCATATCGAGATGGACAGCCACGCGCATGGCCCGGCAGCCCATCAGTTGCTCCAGCGCCTGATCGGCGCAGACCCGACGCGCCAGAAACAGGCCGACAGCACTGCAATCAGCGCCATGGAAAGCCGCATCCTGTTTTGGAACGACGTGCAGGCCTCGATGCGAGAGGCGCACCCATGAATACCATTGGCTACCGCTCGTTTGCCGAAGACTGGGAACGTCGTGCAACCATCCGCATTCGCCCCCGACGCCTGCTGGAGAAAGACGAAAAATTAATCTACCCCCTATGCCGCCAACCGCTGGTACTCAGCGAGACCTTTCTTGACCATTGCCCGCAATGGCGCGACTTCGTACTGGCGCAAAGCTTTTACCAATTCGTCAATAATGTGGTGATCTTCGAAACCGAGATCGTCGACAAGACCGCCCGCAGCATTGCCAAAAACGGCTTCTCGCTGCCTTTCCCGGCGGCCTGTCGCATCGACGCGATGACCGTCGTGATCGATGAGGATTACCACGCACTGGTCGCACTGGACTTCCTGCAGCAAGCCGTGCACATGACGGGTATTGAGCCTCTCGAACTCCCCCGGCAAATCGAGCTGAGCCGCGCCCTGCCGGCAGCGCAGGCGGGCGCTCCGGCGCACTTGCACGATGCCGTGGAGTTGATTGCCGTGGCCATTGCCGAAAATACGGTGACGCAGGACGTAGCGGCGTTCTCCAAGGACGACAGCGTCAAGCGGTCCATCCGTGGCTTGATGGCTGATCACTTGGCTGACGAGGGGCGCCACGCGCAATTCTGGACGCAGTTGGTACGTCTCTACTGGCAGGGGGCAAGCCCGGAGGACCGTGACAGCATTGCTGAAATCCTGCCGGTTTTCCTGGCGCATTACCTGACCAATGAGCTGCAGAAGGACTTCGATCTGCACCTGATCGAGCATTTGGATATCGATCTCGACATCCGCGTGACACTGCGCCATGAGATCGGCGCGATGGACTTTCCTATTACTCGCCGGCATCCGCTGGTGGGCAACATCATGAGTTTTCTACATCACAGCGGTGTGCTGCAAACCCCCAGTGTCGCCCAGGCTTTAAATGACTACCTGGCCCAGCCGGGGAGGTTGGCATGAGGTGCTTGACGATTGGATGGGGCGCCACAAGCGAGGCCCTCGGGGCCATCAGGCAGATGATGGAACAGTACGGGCACGCAGCCGGGGTGGAGGCGGTCGATCTGGTGATCGAGGACGGTAGCCAACCGCTGCCGAGTGTATTTGCCGACACACCCCGGCTGAGCCTGCGCGTGGGCATCGGCCCGATCGGTGCACACGGGCTGCCTGCACTCCAGTTTCGCTGTTACAACCGTGAGCGGTGCCTGCTGGCCGTGCATGACGTTTGCGCGCAGCCAAGCGGTAACGGCCAGAGGCTGCGCCAAGAGGCAACGAACGCACTGGTGGAATGGGTCGCCGTGCTGGTCAGCGATTTCTCGAGAGACCCCGATTATTTCTGCGCACCGGTCACGGTTAACGAATGGCCCGAACACGGTTTGCAAGGGCTGGAAGCATTGGCGTTTTTGCACCGTTTCAATCGTAGCGCGCAACCGGCACTGTTACAGGCAGCCCAAGTCCCCATGATCGAACGGTTGCAGGCGAGCCTTCAGGCCTACGCCCATCGGCCTGCGCTGAATATCGCGGGGCAGGTGCTGACTTATCACCAACTTCACGCATACGCCTTGGCGATACAGCAGCAATTGGTACCCCTGCTGGGAAGCCGTGAGACACCCCAGGTAATCGGCGTGTGCCTGGAAAAGTCCGTCGAACTCTACGCCAGCGTTCTCGCGGTGCTGGGGTGCGGCGCAGTGTATTTACCCCTGTCACCCGATCACCCGGTGCAGCGCCAACACAGCATGCTGGAAAGCATCGGAGCCTGCATGCTGTTGGAAGACGGCCGGCACCCTCTAAGGGAGCATTTCGATACACTGGATGTCAGCAGGATCGACCCGCGCCACAGCGATTGCACGCAGCCGCTGATGCATTATCGGCCTTGTGTAGACGCGCCTTGCATGGCGTTGTTTACCTCGGGCAGCACGGGTCAACCCAAGGGCGTATTGCTCAGCCAACACAACCTGGCGCACTTCACCGCCTGGCTCGGTGCCTGCGTGATGATGGATCAGCAGAGTCGTGTGCTGCAGTTTTCGCCGTTGAGTTTCGATTCGTCGCTGATCGACATATTCCCGGCCCTGATGGCTGGCGCCGAGTTGATTGTGCCTGCCGCAGAACAACGGCTGGATCCTCTGCAACTGGTCGAGTTGATTCGTCAGCAGCGCGTCACCCATGGGTTTCTACCGCCAGCATTGCTTAGCATCCTACCGCTGGACCAACCATTGGGCCTTACCCATGTGCTCACCGGTGGCGACTTCTGCGAGCCTTACGTGATCGAGCGACTGGCGGGCCAGTGCCAGTTGCACAACCTCTACGGCCCCACTGAAGCCACGGTACTGACGACCCACCGGACATTCCAGCTGGGTGACAGCCATCGCAACATCGGCCGTCCCATTGCCAACAGCCAAGTGATGATCCTCGACGAGCACCTGCGTCCGGTGGAGGATCAGGTGGTCGGCGAACTGTATATCGCCGGCCCCGGCGTGAGCCTGGGCTACGTGAACGCAGCATCGCAGGCCGACAGCCCTTTTGTTACGCTGACCTTGCCGGACGGACAGTTGCTGGCGACTTACCGCAGCGGCGATCTGGCCAAGTGGACGCAAACCGGAATCGAGCTGTGCGGTCGCCGGGATGACCAGATCAAGATCCGTGGCTTTCGAGTCGAACCCCAGGAGATCGAGCAGTGCCTGCGCAACAGTCGCCTGTTCCGCCAGGTGGCCGTGGTGACCACTCCAATGCAAAGGATCATCGGTTTTGCCGCTCAGCCGGAGCCCGGCGCCACACTGGCAAGCCTCAAGGAACACGCGCGACAGTGGCTGCCTGAATACATGCAACCCGTGAGCTGGAGCGAGTTGCCAAGCATGCCCCGCTCAAGCAATGGCAAGATTGATCGCCAGGCGTTACGAGCACTGTCGCCTCCTGCCGCTCGTGAGGTGACTCATTACACGGCACAAACCCCTCTTCAAGCGCAGTTGATGGAACTGTGGGCGGAGTTACTCGGGTTGGCTGTGCACGAGTTGTCTATCGACGACAGCTTTTTCAACCGGGGCGGTCACTCCATTCTGCTGTCGAACCTCTTGTTGCGTCTGCGCGAACGGTTTGGCCGCTGCCCTTCCTTGAGCCGTTTCTTCGAAACACCCACGATCCGTACGCTTGCAGCGCTGATGGAGGGCTGCGCACTGCCCCAGACACCCTCAAGCCTGATGGAGAAAGATGCGACAAGGGGGCTGGGGGTCGAGATGCTGCATGGAAACTGTGCAGGTGACCCGCGCAAGGTCATTGTCACAGGGGCCAACAGCTTTGTCGGGGTCCATATTGTCCAAGCGCTGCTGGATGGCGGAGCACAGGAAGTGGCGTGCCTGATCCGGGAGCTGCCTGGCGATTGCGCGGCGGCTCGGTTCAGCGAGGCGTTACGAGCCTATCGCCTGGAACAACATCTGGACCTGAGCCGCGTGCGGGTGTACCCCGCTGACATGCGCTTGCCTCGCCTGGGCCTTGCCTGCGACGTGTATGAGCACCTCGCGCGCAGTTACGGTGTGTTGGTGCACAACGCCGCCCAGGTCAATCACGTAATGGATTACGCCTTACTCGCCAAGGACAACGTCGAGCCGATCTTTGAGTGCCTGCGCCTTTGCGAAACCTATTGCAAGAAGGTATTCAATTTCATTTCGACACTGTCCGCCTGCAGCAGTATCGACGCCCATAGGCACGTTCTAGAAACCGGTGCCGCGAGTACGTTGCCGCTCTATATGAAAAATGGCTACAACCTGTCCAAGTGGGTCGCTGAACGCTTGCTGGGACGTGCCGTCGCGCAAGGCGCCTGGGTGAATATCCTGCGACCGGGGAACATCAGTTTCAACAGTCAAAGTGGCGTTTGCCAGCCGCAGAAAAATCGGTTGATGTTGATGCTCAAGGGGTCCCTGCAATTGGGGCTGGCGCCACAGCTGGATGTGAATTTCGATCTGATGCCCGTAGATTTCCTGGCCCGCTTCATAGCGTTCCACGGTTCATGTTTTTGCGCTGGGCGAAATGTTTTCAACCTGCACAACCCACAACCCTTGAGCTGGGATCAGTATCTCGATGCGTTCAGCCAGGCTGGGCACATTTTCCAACGGGTAAGCATTGAACAGTGGCAACGGTCACTGCGCGCAGTAAGCCGTGATAATGCGTTGTTTGGTGTGTTGGGTTTCTATCTGGGCGTGCTGGGTGAGGATATCGGTGACACGTCGATGATCTGTTATGACAACGCACGCTGGGGGGTGGAGAAGATGGGTACACATTACCCGCCAAAAGACCCGGCATTGCTACGTAAGGGTTGCGACTACCTCAGGACCACCGGCTTTCTCTGAATTGCTTCAGGACATCTTCATGAAACCGCTACAACCCGATACGTTAATCCGTAACCCTAACGGCACACCGATCCTGGCCTCCATCGTTGTCCCTTGCGAGGCAACTCGCCTGTGGGCGTTGGTGGGCAACTTCGCAGGCTTTGATGCCTTCGTTCCAGGCCTGTCGCGCATTGAGATGACCGGCGCAGGCGTGGGTGCATTGCGCACGAAATTTTTCGACAATGGGCATTGCGTCGTGGAGCAACTCAACAGTCGAGACGAAGCCGCCATGTCGATGACGTGGACCACCCTCTACAACACCTTGGGCTTGGCCCAATTCTGGGCGGCGATGAGTGTGCAAGCACTTGGCGCAAGCAGCTCCAGGGCCACCTGGACGCTTGTGGGTGAGCCATTGGCTTCAACGCAAGTAGAGTTCGAAGCGTTTGTGCAGGCGTTCGCGGACAGCGCACTGCGTAATGTGCGCCGAATGCTTAGCTGAGCACTCGGAGCGAGTGGTCTCGCTCCGGTGCAGCACGGTTAGATCTTGAAGCTATCGACCAATTGCTTCAATCGGCTTGCCTGTTGGGACAGGGCATCGCAGTCCCTCAGCGTTTCGTTGAGGTTGGCCACACCCTGCTGGTTAAGCAGATTGATCTGGTTGATGTCGACATTGAGGGTTTCAACCACAGCGGTTTGCTCCTCGGTGGCGGCAGCCACCGATTGGTTCATACCGTCGATTTCTACGATCCGCTGGGTCACGCTGACCAACCGTTCACCCGCCTGATTGGCGACTTCAACGCTCTCCTCGCTGGAGGCCTGGCTGGCATTCATAGTGGTCACGGCTTCACGCGAGCCCACTTGCAGGGAAGTGATCATTTTGTGGATCTCTTCCGCCGACTCTTGCGTACGATGCGCCAGGTTACGCACCTCATCCGCCACCACGGCAAACCCACGCCCGGCTTCACCCGCACGAGCGGCTTCGATCGCTGCGTTAAGGGCCAACAAGTTGGTTTGCTGGGAAATGCCTTTGATCACATCAAGAATGTGACCGATGTTGTCGGTGCTGGCGTTCAGGGTTTCGATCTGAGTGCAGGACAAACTGATCTTCTGCGACAACTCCGACATTGCCTGGATAGTTTGCTCAACGACCTTGCGACCATCGTCAGCCTGTTCGCTGGCGCCACTGGCGTGCTGCGAAGCATCAGCAGCGTTACGTGCGATTTCCTGGGTGGCGGCGCCCAGTTCGTTGATCGCCGCAGCCACGCTATTGGTACGTGCACTCTGCTCATCGGAACCGATGATCGACGCATTGGATGAGGCCATCACGCGTTGGGACAGATCATGCACCTGACGCGTTGCCGACGACACTTCGGAAATGGAAGCGTGGATACGCTCAACGAACTGGTTGAACGCGCTACCCACTTCACCGAATTCGTCTTTGCTGGTCACGTCGAGACGGCGGGTCAAGTCGCCTTCCCCCTGAGCAATGTCTTGCATAGCAACGCCCATGGTCGTCAACGGACGCAGCAATACCTGAATCAACAGACTCAGAAGCACTGCGATAGCTATCACAGCGACCAACATCGCAATCAATGCCGAGGTGCGGAACTTGCCTAGTGGCGCGTAGGCTTTGTCTTTGTCGATCGACAGACCAATGTACCAGTCTGCGCCTGGCAAACCGCTGATGGGGGTGAACGAGAGGATGCGATCCTGACCATTGAGGACTACGTCCTGGTTGGCTTTCTCGATACGCAGGTTGGTGCCAGGGTAGATATCCTTCAGGTTTTTCATCACCTGGTCCTGGTCAGGGCTGACGATGACCTGGCCGTCGCCACTCACCAGGAACGCATGACCGATACCGCCGAAGTCGACCGAGTTGATGATCTTCACCAGGGTTTGCAGGCTCAAGTCACCGCCAACAACGCCGAGCAACTCGCCGTTCTTTTTCACTGGCATGGCGATCGTCACGATCTGCCCACCCACAGCCGCCATATAAGGAGGAGTAAGCATGGGTTTGTCGGCCACTACTGCTTGCTTGTACCAAGGGCGCTGACGCGGGTCATAGCCGTCAGGCATCTTCGCGTCGGGGCGCTGGGTGAACACGCCGTTGGTTTGACCCACATAAGTGAACTGGAAATTCGATGTGAACGCTGGCTGATCGACCAACCCAGGAAGGTCGGCACCGCTGCCTTGATGGGCAATGTTTTGCGTCAGGTTTTCGAGTACCAAAATGCGCCCACTGAGCCAGTTCTGCACGCTGCTGGCGGTGAGTTCACCGGACTGCTGAATGGACGATGCCAAATTTTGCTTGATGGTACTGCGCTGCAGGTAGTCGTTGTAGAGCGTGAATAATGCGAAGGCCAAAACCACGACGCCTGACGCGGCCAACAGAATTTTATGACTGAACTTAAGATTCATTTCATCGACTTCTTTTGCCAAAGGGGGATGAGCGTGCCGAGTGGAACATTCCATGTAAGGGATAGGCGGACTCTTGGGCCGCTCTATTTCAGTGCACGCATGGCTCATCAGGCTTTCGGCCAAGAATCGATAAATCTTAGAAATATTGTGAGAGGTGTCCTGTTTGAGCGTAGGAAAGAGACAGGCGGTAGTTCTGTCGTCCATTGCCGCAGCGCAAGTGCTGGCAACGCGCGTAGGGGCCCAGGGCTGGGTTTGATGCTGGGGCAGCATACCCCCTTAAACGACAAAACCCCTGTCTGCATTGGCAGACAGGGGTTTCGGAATTTAATCTTGACGATGACCTACTCTCACATGGGGAAACCCCACACTACCATCGGCGATGCATCGTTTCACTGCTGAGTTCGGGATGGGATCAGGTGGTTCCAATGCTCTATGGTCGTCAAGAAATTCTGTATACCAGTCCGTTGCATTTGCAACGTGCCGGTGAATTTCATGTGCTTCTACATAAAACAAAACCCCATCTGCTTTCGCAAATGGGGTTTCGGAATTTAATCTTGACGATGACCTACTCTCACATGGGGAAACCCCACACTACCATCGGCGATGCATCGTTTCACTGCTGAGTTCGGGATGGGATCAGGTGGTTCCAATGCTCTATGGTCGTCAAGAAATTCGGGTACTGAGTCGCAGCCAGTCGGCTTCGCTTCAGCAAATTGGGTATGTAATAGAAGTCGGTGTCTTGTGAGCGTCGAACTTTCGGTTCATAGCGTCTTCACACACCGCAATCTGGCCTTTCGACTCAAATTGCTTGGGTGTTATATGGTCAAGCCTCACGGGCAATTAGTATTGGTTAGCTCAACGCCTCACAGCGCTTACACACCCAACCTATCAACGTCGTAGTCTTCGACGGCCCTTCAGGGAACTCAAGGTTCCAGTGAGATCTCATCTTGAGGCTAGTTTCCCGCTTAGATGCTTTCAGCGGTTATCTATTCCGAACATAGCTACCCGGCAATGCCACTGGCGTGACAACCGGAACACCAGAGGTTCGTCCACTCCGGTCCTCTCGTACTAGGAGCAGCCCCTCTCAAATCTCAAACGTCCACGGCAGATAGGGACCGAACTGTCTCACGACGTTCTAAACCCAGCTCGCGTACCACTTTAAATGGCGAACAGCCATACCCTTGGGACCGGCTTCAGCCCCAGGATGTGATGAGCCGACATCGAGGTGCCAAACACCGCCGTCGATATGAACTCTTGGGCGGTATCAGCCTGTTATCCCCGGAGTACCTTTTATCCGTTGAGCGATGGCCCTTCCATACAGAACCACCGGATCACTAAGACCTACTTTCGTACCTGCTCGACGTGTCTGTCTCGCAGTCAAGCGCGCTTTTGCCTTTATACTCTACGACCGATTTCCGACCGGTCTGAGCGCACCTTCGTACTCCTCCGTTACTCTTTAGGAGGAGACCGCCCCAGTCAAACTACCCACCATACACTGTCCTCGATCCGGATAACGGACCTGAGTTAGAACCTCAAAGTTGCCAGGGTGGTATTTCAAGGATGGCTCCACGCAGACTGGCGTCCACGCTTCAAAGCCTCCCACCTATCCTACACAAGCAAATTCAAAGTCCAGTGCAAAGCTATAGTAAAGGTTCACGGGGTCTTTCCGTCTAGCCGCGGATACACTGCATCTTCACAGCGATTTCAATTTCACTGAGTCTCGGGTGGAGACAGCGCCGCCATCGTTACGCCATTCGTGCAGGTCGGAACTTACCCGACAAGGAATTTCGCTACCTTAGGACCGTTATAGTTACGGCCGCCGTTTACCGGGGCTTCGATCAAGAGCTTCGCGTTAGCTAACCCCATCAATTAACCTTCCGGCACCGGGCAGGCGTCACACCCTATACGTCCACTTTCGTGTTTGCAGAGTGCTGTGTTTTTAATAAACAGTCGCAGCGGCCTGGTATCTTCGACCGGCATGGGCTTACGGAGCAAGTCCTTCACCCTCACCGGCGCACCTTCTCCCGAAGTTACGGTGCCATTTTGCCTAGTTCCTTCACCCGAGTTCTCTCAAGCGCCTTGGTATTCTCTACCCAACCACCTGTGTCGGTTTGGGGTACGGTTCCTGGTTACCTGAAGCTTAGAAGCTTTTCTTGGAAGCATGGCATCAACCACTTCGTCATCTAAAAGATGACTCGTCATCAGCTCTCGGCCTTAGAATCCCGGATTTACCTAAGATTCCAGCCTACCACCTTAAACTTGGACAACCAACGCCAAGCTGGCCTAGCCTTCTCCGTCCCTCCATCGCAATAACCAGAAGTACAGGAATATTAACCTGTTTTCCATCGACTACGCTTTTCAGCCTCGCCTTAGGGACCGACTAACCCTGCGTCGATTAACGTTGCGCAGGAAACCTTGGTCTTTCGGCGTGGGTGTTTTTCACACCCATTGTCGTTACTCATGTCAGCATTCGCACTTCTGATACCTCCAGCAAGCTTCTCAACTCACCTTCACAGGCTTACAGAACGCTCCTCTACCGCATCACTTACGTGATACCCGTAGCTTCGGTGTATGGTTTGAGCCCCGTTACATCTTCCGCGCAGGCCGACTCGACTAGTGAGCTATTACGCTTTCTTTAAAGGGTGGCTGCTTCTAAGCCAACCTCCTAGCTGTCTAAGCCTTCCCACATCGTTTCCCACTTAACCATAACTTTGGGACCTTAGCTGACGGTCTGGGTTGTTTCCCTTTTCACGACGGACGTTAGCACCCGCCGTGTGTCTCCCATGCTCGGCACTTGTAGGTATTCGGAGTTTGCATCGGTTTGGTAAGTCGGGATGACCCCCTAGCCGAAACAGTGCTCTACCCCCTACAGTGATACATGAGGCGCTACCTAAATAGCTTTCGAGGAGAACCAGCTATCTCCGAGCTTGATTAGCCTTTCACTCCGATCCACAGGTCATCCGCTAACTTTTCAACGGTAGTCGGTTCGGTCCTCCAGTTAGTGTTACCCAACCTTCAACCTGCCCATGGATAGATCGCCCGGTTTCGGGTCTATTCCCAGCGACTAGACGCCCTATTAAGACTCGCTTTCGCTACGCCTCCCCTATTCGGTTAAGCTCGCCACTGAAAATAAGTCGCTGACCCATTATACAAAAGGTACGCAGTCACAGAACAAAGTCTGCTCCCACTGCTTGTACGCATACGGTTTCAGGATCTATTTCACTCCCCTCTCCGGGGTTCTTTTCGCCTTTCCCTCACGGTACTAGTTCACTATCGGTCAGTCAGTAGTATTTAGCCTTGGAGGATGGTCCCCCCATATTCAGACAAAGTTTCTCGTGCTCCGTCCTACTCGATTTCATGACTAAGAGATTTTCGCGTACAGGGCTATCACCCACTATGGCCGCACTTTCCAGAGCGTTCCGCTAATCTCAAAGCCACTTAAGGGCTAGTCCCCGTTCGCTCGCCACTACTAAGGGAATCTCGGTTGATTTCTTTTCCTCAGGGTACTTAGATGTTTCAGTTCCCCTGGTTCGCTTCTTGCACCTATGTATTCAGTACAAGATAACCATCTTATGATGGCTGGGTTCCCCCATTCAGACATCTCCGGATCAAAGTCTGTTTGCCGACTCCCCGAAGCTTTTCGCAGGCTACCACGTCTTTCATCGCCTCTGACTGCCAAGGCATCCACCGTATGCGCTTCTTCACTTGACCATATAACCCCAAGCAATCTGGTTATACTGTGAAGACGACATTCGCCGAAAATTCGAATTTCTCAACTAAGAGAACTCACAAATTTTACCTTAGCCTGATCCGTTACCAGTGAAAGTAACGTTCAGTCTATCTTTCTATCACATACCCAAATTTTTAAAGAACGATCTAATCAAAGACTAGAAATCAACATTCACCATCACGTCGATGGAATGCTCATTTCTAAGCTTTAAACGTCAGAAGCAGTAGTGGTGGAGCCAAACGGGATCGAACCGTTGACCTCCTGCGTGCAAGGCAGGCGCTCTCCCAGCTGAGCTATGGCCCCGTATTTCTACAGGCGTTTCCCACACAAAATTGGTGGGTCTGGGCAGATTCGAACTGCCGACCTCACCCTTATCAGGGGTGCGCTCTAACCAACTGAGCTACAGACCCAATTTCGGGCTGCTTCTTATCGTCTTCTTCAATGAATCAAGCAATTCGTGTGGGAGCTTATGAAGCAGCTGATGTCGTCGATTAAGGAGGTGATCCAGCCGCAGGTTCCCCTACGGCTACCTTGTTACGACTTCACCCCAGTCATGAATCACACCGTGGTAACCGTCCTCCCGAAGGTTAGACTAGCTACTTCTGGTGCAACCCACTCCCATGGTGTGACGGGCGGTGTGTACAAGGCCCGGGAACGTATTCACCGCGACATTCTGATTCGCGATTACTAGCGATTCCGACTTCACGCAGTCGAGTTGCAGACTGCGATCCGGACTACGATCGGTTTTATGGGATTAGCTCCACCTCGCGGCTTGGCAACCCTTTGTACCGACCATTGTAGCACGTGTGTAGCCCAGGCCGTAAGGGCCATGATGACTTGACGTCATCCCCACCTTCCTCCGGTTTGTCACCGGCAGTCTCCTTAGAGTGCCCACCATAACGTGCTGGTAACTAAGGACAAGGGTTGCGCTCGTTACGGGACTTAACCCAACATCTCACGACACGAGCTGACGACAGCCATGCAGCACCTGTCTCAATGTTCCCGAAGGCACCAATCCATCTCTGGAAAGTTCATTGGATGTCAAGGCCTGGTAAGGTTCTTCGCGTTGCTTCGAATTAAACCACATGCTCCACCGCTTGTGCGGGCCCCCGTCAATTCATTTGAGTTTTAACCTTGCGGCCGTACTCCCCAGGCGGTCAACTTAATGCGTTAGCTGCGCCACTAAAAGCTCAAGGCTTCCAACGGCTAGTTGACATCGTTTACGGCGTGGACTACCAGGGTATCTAATCCTGTTTGCTCCCCACGCTTTCGCACCTCAGTGTCAGTATCAGTCCAGGTGGTCGCCTTCGCCACTGGTGTTCCTTCCTATATCTACGCATTTCACCGCTACACAGGAAATTCCACCACCCTCTACCATACTCTAGTCAGTCAGTTTTGAATGCAGTTCCCAGGTTGAGCCCGGGGATTTCACATCCAACTTAACAAACCACCTACGCGCGCTTTACGCCCAGTAATTCCGATTAACGCTTGCACCCTCTGTATTACCGCGGCTGCTGGCACAGAGTTAGCCGGTGCTTATTCTGTCGGTAACGTCAAAACAGTTACGTATTAGGCAACTGCCCTTCCTCCCAACTTAAAGTGCTTTACAATCCGAAGACCTTCTTCACACACGCGGCATGGCTGGATCAGGCTTTCGCCCATTGTCCAATATTCCCCACTGCTGCCTCCCGTAGGAGTCTGGACCGTGTCTCAGTTCCAGTGTGACTGATCATCCTCTCAGACCAGTTACGGATCGTCGCCTTGGTGAGCCATTACCTCACCAACTAGCTAATCCGACCTAGGCTCATCTGATAGCGCAAGGCCCGAAGGTCCCCTGCTTTCTCCCGTAGGACGTATGCGGTATTAGCGTCCGTTTCCGAACGTTATCCCCCACTACCAGGCAGATTCCTAGGCATTACTCACCCGTCCGCCGCTCTCAAGAGAAGCAAGCTTCTCTCTACCGCTCGACTTGCATGTGTTAGGCCTGCCGCCAGCGTTCAATCTGAGCCATGATCAAACTCTTCAGTTCAAACATCTTTGGGTTTTTAAGAAACCCTAAACTTGGCTCAGCAATCGTTGGTTACATCTTTGATTTCTCGCGGAGTAACTTGTGATGCTGATAATCTTGTTGACTATCAGTCTGACTCCACAAGCACCCACACGAATTGCTTGATTCAGTTGTTAAAGAGCGGTTGGTTAAGTCTTTCGTCTCAACCGAGGCGCGCATTCTACAGCAGCCTCATTTGCTGTCAAGTGATTATTTTCAGAAGCTTTCGAAGATTTCTTCAACAACTTCAACCACTTGCGCTTCCGATCTCTCGTTAGCGGGAGGCGAATTCTACAGCGTTACACGCTGCTGTCAACACCTCTTTTTCTCCGCTTTCGACCGAGAAGATCGAACCGTTGATAGAGCCAAACAACACCGCCCTATCAACTCCTTCTGGGCTTCGATGAACTGAAGCTATTCGCTGCCTGAATCTTCGTAACTTCTTGTTTACCAAGGAGTTTTCAGTTTCGACTGCGCCGGAAGTGGGGCGAATTATAGACAGATATAATTCGCCGTCAACCATTAATTCTTCTTTCCTATCAAACAGTTGCCTTTGTTCAAAAAACAACCAGGCCGCTCCAGCGCCTTCTATATAGAAGACCGCTTTCAGATTACTCCTGCCTCTCTTAAAGCAGCGACACTGGCCGGCATCAATCCCAGAACGTCTTGCAGCACCTTGACGGTATGCTCACCTAATAGAGGAGGCGCACTCCGATACTCCACTGGAGTCTTGGACAACCTGATCGGGCTGGCAACCTGAGGTACCACCCCCGCCAAGCCATGGGGTAGCGTCATCGCCAAGCCACGCGCCCTGACCTGAGGGTCGGCGAACACCTGCGCCAAATCATTGATCGGCCCACACGGCACGCCCACTTGCTCCAACTGTGACACCCACTCAGCCGTCGTCTTGAAGACCGTAGCCTGGCGAATCAACGGAATCAGCTCTGCACGGTTGGCCACTCGCGCCTTATTGGTTGCAAAGCGCGGGTCATCTGCCCACATCGGCCGGCCGGCCACTTCAGCGAACTTACGAAATTGACCGTCGTTACCCACCGTCAATATGAAGTCACCATCAGCCGTGGGGAAATCCTGATAGGGCACGATATTCGGATGCGCATTACCAAGACGCTTTGGCGGCACTCCCGTCGTCAGGTAATTCATGGCTTGGTTAGCCAGACATGCCACCTGCACATCCAACAGAGCCATATCGATATGCTGGCCACCACCATCATGATCCCGATGAGCCAGCGCGGCGAGGATCGCCACGGTCGAGTAAAGCCCCGTCAGGATGTCGGTCAACGCCACGCCAACCTTCACCGGCCCAGCCCCATCATCACCCTCGGGTCGACCGGTCAGACTCATGAGTCCGCCCAGCCCCTGAATCATAAAGTCGTAACCGGGACGCGTCGCATAAGGCCCCGTCTGGCCGAAGCCCGTTATCGAGCAATAGATCAGCTCCGGATTGAGCTCCTTGAGCGACTCATAATCCAGCCCATAGGCTGCCAGCCCACCCACCTTGAAGTTCTCGATCAGGATGTCGGACTTGGCCGCCAGGTCGCGTACCAGTTTCTGCCCCTCTGGCCGCGTGAAATCGATGGTCACCGACTCCTTGTTACGATTCGCCGACAGATAATACGCCGCCTCGCTGGTGCTCTCGCCATCAGCGTCCTTGAGGAACGGCGGACCCCATGCTCGCGTATCGTCGCCCACACCTGGCCGCTCGACCTTGATGACTTCCGCCCCAAGGTCCGCGAGAATCTGCCCGGACCATGGCCCCGCCAATACTCGCGATAAATCCAGCACCCTCAGGTGCGAAAGCGCGCCCATGCCGTGCTCCTATTAATAGAAGGCCTGAAGACCGGTTTGTGCACGCCCCAGGATCAGGGCATGCACGTCATGAGTACCTTCGTAGGTATTCACCACCTCCAGGTTGACCAAGTGACGCGCGACGCCGAACTCATCGGAGATACCGTTACCCCCCAGCATGTCCCGCGCCATACGCGCGATATCCAGGGACTTGCCACACGAGTTGCGCTTCATGATCGAGGTAATCTCAACCGCGGCCGTACCCTCATCCTTCATGCGCCCCAGACGCAGGCAGCCTTGCAGGGCGAGAGTGATCTCGGTTTGCATGTCGGCCAGCTTCTTCTGGATCAGTTGGGTCGCCGCCAAAGGACGGCCGAACTGCTGACGATCGAGGGTGTATTGACGGGCGGTATGCCAGCAAAATTCAGCTGCACCCAACGCCCCCCAGGAAATACCGTAACGCGCAGAGTTGAGGCAGGTGAACGGCCCTTTCAAACCTCGCACATCCGGGAAGATATTCTCTTGCGGCACAAACACGTTATCCATGACGATCTCGCCAGTGATGGAAGCACGCAACCCAACCTTGCCATGAATCGCCGGAGCGCTCAGACCTTTCCAGCCTTTCTCCAAGACAAAACCACGGATATCACCGGCATCGTCCTTGCCCCACACCACAAACACATCGGCGATGGGGCTATTGGTGATCCACATTTTGGCGCCCGTCAGACTGTAGCCACCCTCCACCTTGCGCGCGCGGGTAATCATTGCGCCCGGGTCAGACCCATGATTGGGTTCGGTCAGGCCAAAACAGCCAATCCATTCGCCAGAGGCCAATTTCGGCAGGTACTTCTGCTTCTGCGCCTCAGTACCAAATTCATTGATCGGCACCATGACCAGTGATGACTGCACACTCATCATCGAACGATAGCCGGAATCTACGCGCTCTACTTCACGCGCAATCAGCCCATAGCTGACGTAGTTCAAACCACTGCCACCGTACTGCTCGGGAATCATCGCCCCCAGCAGGCCGGTTTCCCCCATTTCACGGAAGATCGCAGGGTCGGTTTTTTCATGGCGGAAAGCTTCGAGGACACGCGGCGCCAGCTTGTCCTGGGCAAATTGCTCAGCGCTGTCACGCACCATGCGCTCTTCTTCGGTGAGCTGTTGATCCAACAACAGCGGATCGATCCAGTTGAAGCTTGCCTTGCCAGCCATGAATAAGTCCTCGCGCAAAGAATCAGAAGTCGTGGATGGAGCCTAGGCCGAGCAAACGCAGAGGGCAAACGAGGTTTCCTCATAGGGTTGTGCTAATTTCTCACTTCGAAAACGCCAAGAACCACACACACGCGTTTTATAAGTGAGTACACCGTACATGCGCAGAAAAATCCCCAGTACCACCGCCCTCGTCAGTTTCGAAGCGGCGGCCCGCCACGAGAGCTTTACCAAGGCGGCGCATGAGCTTTCCATTACCCAGGGCGCCATCTGTCGACAGATCGCCAGTCTTGAAGAGTTTTTAAGTGTCGAGCTGTTTCGGCGCTCGCGGCGCGGGGTAAAGCTGACGGAAGCAGGGCTGTCCTATAGCCGTCGCGTCGCCATGCAATTGGATGCCGTGGAACGCGACACCTTGTCGGTCATGGGGCAGCAGGGCACTAATGTCATCGAACTGGCCGTAGTCCCTACTTTCGGCACTCAATGGCTGATCCCACGGCTCAAGGATTTTCAACGCCAGCACCCGGAAGTCACGGTCAACCTGACCAATCGCACGCGCCCCTTTCTGTTTGCCGACACCGAGTTCGATGCCGCAATCTACTTTGGCGATGCCGACTGGTCCGGCACCGAATCCCATCGACTGATGGGTGAAAACCCGGTTCCCGTGTGCAGCCCGCGCTTACTGGGTACCCACACTCACTTCAGCCCCCAGCAGATCGCAGAACTGCCGCTGCTGCAGCAAACCACTCGACCCTATGCCTGGCGCCAATGGTTCAACGCGCAACACTTGAACATACCCCGCGACATGACAGGCCCCCGTTACGAGCTATTCTCGATGTTGTCCCAGGCAGCCATGCATGACATGGGCATCGCCCTGATTCCACCCTTTCTCATCCAACGCGAGCTGGATGAGAGGCAGTTGGTGATTGCCAACGCCAAGGCACTGAGCAGCTCGAAGGCTTACCACCTGATGATTCCCGAGCGAAAAGTCGAATCAGCGTCATTGCACGCATTCAGGGATTGGCTGATCGATCAATCACAACGCTACATCCCAAGCATTTAAAGGGGAAATCCCGGATTATTGACCGTGTAGTCAAATAAATTTTAATCCTACAGATATACGTATATGTCGCATTTAAGCAGACTGTACTGATTGATAAAAAATGAGGCCAAAAGCCACAATCTACATGGCCTGTAGCGACTTAAAACGGCCAATACGCGACCATTCACAGCAACGATGCAAAAAAACCAAAAAAACATCTTAATACCTTTAAACACCTGTATTTAAAGAGGTTATTCCAGTGCATTGCGACAATCAGTCACAGGGTGACTTGTAGTTAATTTTTCGTCACCCGTCATAATCTCTTGAAGGCCGTAAAGTTCGCCTGCAAAATGCCGCGCCCCGCTGTCATTTCAGCGGGATCGTGCTGATCGGCCGCCCCAGATGCGCCACTCGCGGTGCACTGGCCTTTTTACAAAAAGATCAAAAGCAAAAAGATCATGCAGGAGATTTGACGTGCACATTGGTGTTCCTCTCGAAACCCAGACCGGTGAAACGCGGGTGGCTGCCACCCCGGAAACCATCAAGAAGCTGATCGGCCAGGGCCATAAGGTCACTGTGCAAAGCGGAGCGGGCGTCAAAGCCAGCATCGTCGACAGTGCCTATGAAACGGCAGGCGCAACCATTGGCAGTGCCAACGATGCATTGGGTGCCGAGCTGATTCTCAAGGTGGTTGCCCCCAGCGACAGCGAACTGGCGCTGATCAAAAGCGGTACCGTATTGGTGGGCATGCTCAATCCGTTCAGCAACGAAACCATCGCCAAGCTGGCCGAGCACGGCATCACTGCATTCGCACTCGAAGCCGCTCCACGCACGTCGCGGGCCCAGAGCCTGGATGTGCTGTCCTCCCAGGCCAACATTGCCGGCTATAAAGCCGTGTTGCTCGCCGCTCACCACTACCCACGCTTCATGCCGATGCTGATGACCGCCGCAGGCACCGTTAAGGCTGCCCGTGTACTGATCCTGGGTGCCGGGGTTGCCGGTCTCCAGGCTATCGCGACAGCGAAACGTCTGGGTGCAGTGATCGAAGCTTCCGACGTGCGCCCGGCCGTCAAAGAGCAGATCGAATCCCTCGGCGCCAAGTTCGTCGACGTTCCGTACGAAACCGATGAAGAGCGCGAATGCGCCGTCGGTGTCGGTGGTTACGCACGCCCGATGCCGAGCAGCTGGATGCAGCGCCAGGCCCTGGCGGTGCGCGAACGCGCCAAGCAGGCTGACATCATCATCACCACCGCGTTGATTCCAGGCCGTAAGGCACCGACTCTGCTGAGCGCGGAAACGGTTGCACAAATGAAGCCGGGGTCAGTGGTCATCGACCTCGCGGCCGCCCAAGGCGGCAACTGCCCGCTGACCGTGGCTGACCAGGTAGTGGTGGAAAACGGCGTCATCATTTGCGGCCCAACCAACCTGGCCGGTGCCGTCGCCGCGGACGCGTCTGCCTTGTATGCGCGCAACCTGCTGGACTTCCTGAAGCTGGTCTTCACCAAGGAAGGGCAGTTTGAAATCAACCTCGAAGACGACATCGTCGCCGCGTGCCTGATGTGCCGCGACGGCCAAGTCATCCGCAAAAACGCCTAAGCAGGGATTCAGACGATGGAAGAGCTTATCTCCCCCGGTATCTACAACCTGATCATCTTTGTGCTGGCCATTTATGTCGGTTATCACGTGGTCTGGAACGTTACCCCCGCACTGCACACGCCATTGATGGCCGTGACCAACGCTATTTCCGCAATTGTCATCGTCGGCGCCATGCTGGCCGCGGCACTCACCGTGACGCCACTGGGCAAGACCATGGGCACCCTGGCTGTCGCCCTGGCGGCGGTCAACGTATTCGGCGGCTTCCTGGTCACTCGCAGGATGCTGGAGATGTTCAAGAAGAAAGCGCCCAAAGTTAAAGAAGAGGTGCAGAAGTAATGAGTATGAACCTGGTAACGACGCTCTACCTGATCGCGTCGATCTGCTTCATCCAGGCCCTCAAAGGCCTGTCGCACCCCACCACCTCGCGACGTGGCAACCTGTTCGGCATGCTCGGCATGGCGCTGGCTGTACTCACCACCGTAGGCCTCATCTATAAGCTCGGCGCGGAGCTGGCCACCGCCGGTATCGGCTACGTGATTGTCGGCCTGCTGATCGGCGGCACGGCCGGCTCGATCATGGCCAAGCGCGTAGAAATGACCAAGATGCCGGAGCTGGTAGCCTTCATGCACAGCATGATCGGCCTGGCAGCCGTGTTCATCGCGATTGCCGCCGTGGTCGAGCCGCAATCCCTGGGTATCGTCAAACACCTGGGCGACTCGATCCCTGCCGGCAACCGCCTGGAGCTGTTCCTCGGTGCCGCCATCGGTGCGATTACCTTCTCAGGCTCAGTGATCGCGTTCGGCAAACTGTCGGGCAAGTACAAGTTCCGCCTGTTCCAGGGCGCACCCGTACAGTTCGGCGGCCAGCACAAGCTGAACCTGGTGCTCGGCCTCGCAACATTGGGCCTGGGCCTGGCGTTCATGTTCACGGGCAACCTCACAGCGTTCGCGCTGATGCTGGCCCTGGCCTTCGTGCTCGGCGTGCTGATCATCATCCCGATTGGCGGCGCCGACATGCCCGTCGTCGTATCGATGCTCAACAGCTACTCCGGCTGGGCAGCGGCGGGTATCGGCTTCTCGCTGAACAACTCGATGCTGATCATCGCCGGCTCCCTGGTAGGCTCCAGCGGCGCGATCCTGTCGTACATCATGTGCAAGGCAATGAACCGCTCCTTCTTTAATGTATTGCTGGGTGGTTTCGGCAATACCTCGGACGCCGGCGCGGCGACCGGTTCCAAGGAAGCGCGCCCAGTGAAGTCGGGCTCGGCCGACGACGCGACGTTCCTGCTGACCAACGCCGACACCGTGATCATCGTGCCGGGCTATGGCCTCGCGGTGGCTCGGGCGCAACACGCGCTCAAGGAGCTGACCGAGAAGCTGACCCACCACGGTGTCACCGTGAAGTACGCGATCCACCCGGTGGCCGGTCGGATGCCAGGGCACATGAACGTGCTGCTCGCCGAGGCCGAAGTGCCTTACGACCAAGTGTTCGAGATGGAAGACATCAACTCTGAATTCGGCCAGGCCGATGTGGTGCTGGTGTTGGGCGCCAACGACGTGGTCAACCCAGCCGCCAAGAACGACCCGAACTCACCGATCGCCGGCATGCCGATCCTCGAAGCGTTCAAGGCCAAGACGATCATCGTCAACAAACGTTCGATGGCCAGCGGTTACGCCGGCCTGGATAACGAGTTGTTCTACCTGGACAAGACCATGATGGTCTTCGGCGACGCCAAGAAGGTCATCGAAGATATGGTCAAGGCCGTCGAATAACACTGCGCCAGCGCAATACCCAAAACCCTGGCCTCCGGTAGGCTGGGGTTTTTTATTGACCTGATGAAACCCGACCAAAGGCTCTAAATCGCTGCCCGGCATTCGACCATGGTAGCGGGCCGAATTTTTTTGAAATCACTAAACTGCGCACCTTGCTTCCGTAGCCTGAGATAACCATTCATGTACCGTGATCGTATCCGCTTGCCTTCGCTGTTGAATAAGGTCATGAGCCCGGCCGACGCCGCCGCACTGATCGAGGACGGCATGACCGTCGGCATGAGCGGCTTCACCCGTGCCGGTGAAGCCAAGGCCGTTCCGCATGCACTGGCGGAACGCGCCAAGACCTCTCCACTGAAAATCACCCTGATGACCGGCGCCAGCCTGGGCAACGACCTGGACAAACAGCTGACCGAAGCCGGCGTGCTGTCCCGTCGCATGCCATTCCAGGTCGACAGCACCCTACGCAAGGCGATTAACGCCGGCGAAGTGATGTTTATCGACCAGCATTTGTCGGAAACGGTCGAGCAACTGCGCAACAACCAACTCAAGTTGCCGGACATCGCGGTGATCGAAGCCGTGGCGATTACCGAACAAGGGCACATCGTACCGACCACCTCCGTGGGCAACTCGGCCAGCTTTGCGATATTCGCCAAGCAGGTCATCGTCGAGATCAACCTGGCGCACAACCCGAATCTGGAAGGGCTGCACGACATCTATATCCCGACTTACCGGCCGACGCGCACACCGATTCCGCTGGTCAAAGTCGACGACCGCATCGGCAGCACTGCAATTCCGATCCCACCGGAAAAAATCGTCGCCATTGTGATCACCAACCAGGCCGACTCAGCCTCAACCGTGACGCCGCCCGACAGCGACACGCAGGGCATCGCCAATCACCTGATCAACTTCCTCAAGCAAGAAGTGGACGCTGGGCGCATGACCAACAAACTGGGTCCGCTGCAGGCCGGTATCGGCAATATCGCCAACGCAGTGATGTGCGGCCTGATCGAATCGCCGTTCGAAGAACTGACCATGTACTCGGAAGTGTTGCAGGATTCGACGTTCGACCTGATCGACGCCGGCAAGCTGAGTTTTGCATCCGGCAGCTCGATCACGCTGTCGGAACGGCGCAATGCCGATGTATTCGGCAACCTGGAACACTATAAAGACAAGCTGGTACTGCGCCCGCAGGAGATCTCCAACCATCCGGAAGTGGTGCGCCGCCTGGGCATTATCGGTATCAATACCGCGCTGGAGTTCGACATCTACGGCAACGTCAACTCCACCCACGTCTGCGGTACGCGGATGATGAACGGCATCGGCGGCTCCGGGGATTTCGCCCGCAACGCACACCTGGCGATCTTTGTGACCAAGTCGATAGCCAAGGGCGGCGCGATTTCCAGCGTGGTACCGATGGTCAGCCATGTGGACCACACCGAACATGATGTCGACATCCTGGTAACCGAAGTCGGCCTGGCCGACCTGCGCGGCCTCGCGCCGCGGGAACGGGCCCGCGTGATCATCGACAACTGCGTGCACCCGGCCTACCGCGATGCGCTCAACCGCTACTTCGACGCGGCCTGTGCAATCGGTGGGCATACTCCACACATCCTGCGCGAAGCACTGAGTTGGCACATCAACCTGGAAGAAACCGGGCATATGCTCAAGGCTTGATTGGTACAGATCCGGGCTGATGCAAACACAGTTTCATCAGCTCGGCAGGTCAAACCACACATCCGTAAAAAACTGTACTGCTGTACCGGTCTTTTCCTACCAAATTATCCTACTCCCCTCACCGAAAATGCCTATTTCGCACTGTTTCAGTGCAGACAGGTACAGTTGCCCTATTTCCGTACAGTACAGCACCTATAAACAGTTAACTGGCCTCTCACAATACAGGTGAACTGTATCTAGAGAGTCTTGCGCGAGAGGAGGATCATTGGCATCAGTTAAACCACTACCTAATCCCGCCACAAGCGGAAGGATGTCATCATGGAACGTACACTCAGTTCCGAACTGTTCTTCGAAGAAAAAGCTGTAAACTCCCAGGCTTCCCTGCCTTTGCGCGTTCTCGCCAACCTGATGTTGTGGCAGCGCCGCATCTCCAGCCGCCACCAACTGGCTCGTCTGGATTCGCGTCTGCTGGCTGACGCCGGTATCAGCGAAGCTCAACGCTACGAAGAGCTGAGCAAGCCGTTCTGGCGCTAATTGGCGCCCGCTGGCCCTGACCCGCCGGGTCCACCGCCAGCACCCTGATTTGTCAAAGCAAAGCCCGCCCCGGGAAACCGGAGGCGGGCTTTGCTGTTTATGGGCGCCGAATCAGCGGCCTGGTTTACGTGGACTAGTACAGTTTTATAAATTCCAAAAAACACCAGTACAATTAAATTGCAGGCTTCCGAACGGACAGATGACGGCTTAATATCCACCACCACGTGGCGAACTTTGTAGAACAGACGTCTGATGCCCAATAGCACCCATGTCCGTTTCACAGTGGCCGCTCTGCGCCGCATTATTTGTCTATCTACAGGAGTTAACCCATGTCCCGTCTCCGCCTGCTGAGTGCTGCTGCCCTGTTGGCCATCACTGCCAACGCCAACGCGAGCAGCCTCATCGTGACCACTGACTCGATCGTCGGTGCGCTCAAAGCCACTTCCGATGCCAGCTCCGATGCAACCTCCTCCTTGCGTGACCACAAGGTGGTACAAGCCGCCCGTGACGACGCCGCCAGCTTCGTCGCCAGCGAAGGCGCCATCCGTGGCGTGAAACTGGAAAGCGCCCTGGCTCACATCCGCCAACAAGCGCCACAGTTGAATACCGCGACTGATGCGCAGTTGGCCCAGGCAATCCTGGCAATCTGATCGCAGATGAAATTCCGGGAGCGCCGCCGCTCCCGGACGCATCGCCGCTGGCTCTCGCCCGGGCATTGCGCTAGCCTTGGCGCTCGCTTTCAGTTGTCGAGACCCATGGCATTTTCATACCGCCTGTTGTTTGTTCCTGTATTGATTTGCGCCTGCTGGTCACCACTGGCATCAGCCTTTGATGTGTCCACCCAGAGCACCGTCATCAGTGCCTATGCCACCAGCAAGGTGACATCAGCGCCCTTTGACAGAAAAAGAATACTGGCCGCCCGGGATGACGCTGCCGCGTATATAGCCACAGACGGCCAATGGCGGGGCGCCCGACTGGAATCCGCACTGGATTACCTGCGCCGTACCCAGCCAAAACTTAACGCCAGCGACCTTGAACTGGCGCAAGCAATTCTCGTCCAATAGTCATCTTTGTATTCTGGAGTTAGTCCATGCGTAGCCCGCTGATCGCCGCCGCTCTCGGCCTGCTGTTGTTGGCCGATGTCGCCCACGCGCAAACCCTGAAAGCCACCAGTAACATCATCGTACGTGCTTCGGCCCGCACGATTGATTTCACTTCGGACACCACCACCTCCATCCGCGATTCCAAAATCGTGCGTGAAGCCCACGATGACGCAGCCAGTTTCGTCGCCTCCAATGGCGAGATCCGCGGCGCCCAACTGGAAGCTGCTTTCGACACCTTGCGAACTCGCGTACCTGAAGCCCGCGATGCCAGTGACCAGACTCTCGCTGAAGCCATCCTCGCACTGTGAGGCGCGTCGCCGCCTGGCTACTGGCCTGGGCTGTGCTGCTGTGTGCAGGTACCGCCCAGGCCAGCCTGCAACTGAGGCTCATAACCGAGGGTTTGAGCCCGGCCGAACAGCAGGCCAGCCAGGCATTGCTCGATGAAGCGATGCGCTCCTTGCCGCCGCGCTTTATCGAGCAGTTGGACCGGCGCATCGATGTCGGCTGGACCGACAAGATGCCGGAAAACGCCTACGGCCAGGCTTCTCTGGTGTCCGAGTTGGACCTCAACCGGAACCTGCTCGCCAGCCTGACCGATGGCAGCGCCGCCACCCAGAAAACCAATCGCCCCCACGGCACCGTGCGCCGGGAAATGCTCGCCACTGTGCTGCATGAACTGACCCATATCTACGATCGTGCACGCCTATGGTCCAAAGACGACCGCGCTCTGATCAATCGCTGCAGCCGCCAGAACAACATCACCGGCCTGATCGGCCTGCCCGATCAATGCCGGGGTCAGAATGACCGCCGCTTTACCCTCAGCGACGACCCCCGCCTGCTCGACCTAGCCGGCTGGCCGCAATACGTCGGCCGTCGCGGTGAGCGCGAGCAACACAACCATCAAGTTGCGCGCAGCCCGGATCTCTACGAAACCACCAGCCCACTGGAGTTCGTAGCGGTCAACATGGAGTATTTTCTCCTCGACCCCAGCTACGCCTGCCGCCGCCCTGCGCTGTTTCGCTACTACAAGGAACACTTCGGCTGGGCACCACCTGAGCAGGACACCTGCGCCAAGACCTACGCGTTCCTGAATGCCGGCAACGACTTTGCCAAGACGCCGCTGGGTCAGGTCGACCCCGAGCGCGTCTACGAAATCGACTACCTGCTGGCCGAAGCCAACCAGAACCTAGTGAGCCGCTGGGGCCACAGCATGTTGCGCCTGGTAATCTGCGCACCGGGCCGCCCGCGCGGCCCGGACTGTCGCCTGGACCTCGACCAGCACCTGGTGCTGTCGTACCGCGCTTTCGTGGGTGACGTGCAACTGTCGAGCTGGGATGGCCTGGTCGGCAAATACCCGTCGCGATTGTTCGTACTGCCGCTGGCCCAGGTGATCGATGAGTACACCAAGACGGAACTGCGCGGCCTGGCCTCGGTGCCACTGAAGCTCAACCGCCAGGAGATCACCGACACCGTCGAGCACGCCGCCGAAATGCACTGGAGCTACGACGGCAACTACTTCTTCATCTCCAACAACTGCGCGGTGGAAAGTCTGAAACTGTTGCGCAGCGGCAGCGCCAATCCACAACTGACCGGCCTGGATAACATCACCCCCAACGGCTTGCTGGAAGTACTCAGCGCCCGCGGCCTGGCCGATACCAGCGTACTTGACGACAAACGCGAGGCATTGCGCCTGGGCTATCACTTCGACTCGTTCCGCGAACGCTATCAGGCAATGTTTGATGTGCTGCGCAAACGCCTGCCAATCCAGCAGACCCAGGTTGAAGATTGGCTGTCCCTGAGTGCGGCCGAGCGACGACAGTGGTTCAGCCAGGCCGACTTACGCACCAGCGCCGCCCTGCTACTGCTGGAACAAGCCAGCTATCGCAGACAACTGATGCTGGCCCAGGACGAAGTCAAGCAACGCTACCTCAACGCCCGCGAGCTGAAAAACGGTGGCATGGAACAAGCCAACAACACCCTGCAGCAAATCCTCGCCAACAGTGGCTTCCTCAGCCGTCCGGCTGAACTGCTGGGCAGCGGTGGCTACGGCCTGCCGCAACCGTCGGAGTCCAAACGCCTGGAATCGGAAAGCGCCGAGCGCCAGAAGCAATTGCAGTCGTTGACCGGCGATCTGGATAAAGAGGTCAGGGCGCTGCTGGACCCTTCCCGTGCCGACGAGATTGCCGCCTGCGAAGCCAACCTCAAGCAAATGGGCGAGCATCTGCGCCAACTGCACAAGGCCGCCGGCGGTCTCGAACTGCCCTGAAAAATCACTGCCAAACACCGTCCAAATGTGGGATCTACATAAATTCATAGACCGCGCATCTGTCCACCACCACCTGTTTACTCAGCGAAAGCTGGTTGAAAGGTTTCAAGTCTAGGATCGCCCCACTGTCGGCAACAGACCGACTGTTAACAACAACAATGGTGATTCCCGATGTCCGTCCGTACCCGCCTGTTCAGCCCTACTCCCCCCGTACGCCTCGTGCTTTTCGTTCTGCGCTGACCCCACCCGGTTCGCCATTCCCTAGACGCGCTACGCCTGGAGTTTCCCTATGCTGACTTTCCTTGGCTTTGCCATGGTCATTACGTTCATGTTCCTGATCATGACCAAGCGCCTGTCCGCGCTGATCGCCTTGATCATCGTACCGATCCTGTTCGCCTTGTTTGGTGGCTTTGCACCGGAGATAGGCCCGATGATGCTCGCGGGCATCACCAAGCTTGCGCCGACCGGCGTGATGCTGATGTTCGCCATTCTCTATTTTGCCCTGATGATCGACTCCGGCCTGTTCGACCCGGCCGTGCGCAAGATCCTCAAGATGGTCAAGGGCGACCCACTGAAAGTCTCGGTCGGCACCGCCGTCCTGGCCCTGGTGGTGTCCCTCGATGGTGACGGCGCCACCACTTACATGATTTGCGTGGCCGCCATGCTGCCGTTGTACCAGCGCATCGGCATGAGCCCGCGAATCATGGCCGGCTTGATCATCCTCGCCGGTGGCGTGATGAACATGACGCCTTGGGGCGGCCCGACCGCACGCGCCGCCAGTGCACTGCATGTGGACCCCTCGGACATCTTCGTGCCGATGATCCCGGCCATGGCCGCTGGTGTGGTTGCCATCCTGGTGATTGCCTACCTGTACGGCAAGCGTGAGCGTGCCCGCTTGGGTGAGCTGCACCTGCAGGGCGACGAGATCGACCACAGCGAGATCAGCGTCTCGCAATACCCGGACGCCCGCCGTCCAAAGTTGATCTGGTTCAACGGCGCGCTGACCTTCGCCCTGATGTGCACCCTGATTGCAGGCCTGCTGCCGCTGCCGGTGCTGTTCATGGTGGCGTTCAGTATCGCCATGATCGTCAACTACCCGTGCCTGCAACAGCAGAAGGACCGCGTCGCGGCCCACGCAGGGAGTGTGCTGGCGGTCGTCGGGCTGATCTTCGCCGCCGGTATCTTCACCGGCATCCTGTCAGGCACCGGCATGGTCGACGCCATGTCCAAGAGCCTGCTGGCGGTCATCCCGGATGCGCTGGGCCCTTACCTGGCGGTGATCACCGCTTTGGTGAGCATGCCGTTCACCTTCTTCATGTCCAACGATGCGTTCTACTACGGCGTACTGCCAGTACTCGCCGAAGCCGCCAGCCACTACGGCATCACCGCCGTGGAAATGGCCCGCGCCTCCATCGTTGGCCAGCCCGTGCACTTGCTGAGCCCGTTGGTACCCTCGACCTACCTGCTGGTGGCCCTGGCCGGCATCGAGTTTGGCGATCACCAGCGCTTCACCCTCAAGTGGGCAGTGCTGGTGTGCCTGTGCATAATGTTCGCCGCGTTGCTGATGGGGATTTTTCCGCTGTTCAGCACTCTATAACCGTAACAACCCCACCGCGCGGCGCGACAGCCGCGCGGTTTAACACTCGCTCAAAGGAATACACATGGAATGGCTGACCAATCCGGAAATCTGGATTGCCTTCTTCACCCTGACGGCCCTCGAGATCGTCCTGGGTATCGATAACATCATCATGATTTCGATCCTGGTCAGCCGCATGCCCAAGCATATGCAGGCCCGCACCCGGATCTTCGGCCTGGCCCTGGCCATGGTCACGCGAATTCTGTTGCTGCTGTCGATCACCTGGGTGATGCAACTCACCGCCGATCTGTTCGTGGTGTTTGGCCAAGGCATTTCCGGGCGCGACCTGATCCTGTTCTTCGGTGGCTTGTTCCTGTTGTGGAAAAGCTCCCAGGAGATGTACCACGCGCTCGAAGGCGAAGACGAAACTCACGACGAGCCCAAGGGTGCCGGTGGCAAGTTCATCTACACCATTATCCAGATCGCGATCATCGACATCGTGTTCTCCCTGGACTCGGTGATCACCGCCGTCGGCATGGTGTCCCATGTGCCGGTCATGGTGGCCGCGATCATCGTCGCCGTACTGGTGATGATGATGGCCGCCGGCACCATCAGCGAATTCATCGACAAGCACCCGTCGCTGAAAATGCTGGCGCTGTCGTTCCTGCTGGTGGTGGGTACGGTGCTGATCGCCGAATCCTTCGACGTGCACGTGCCAAAAGGCTACGTCTACTTCGCCATGGCGTTCTCGCTCGCGGTGGAAGCGATCAACATCAAGATGCGCACCGCCATTGCGAAAAAGAAGAAACAGCAGGAGCCGGTGAAACTGCGCAAGGACATTCCGGGTCAATAACCCGAGCCAGACAAAAAAAGAGGCTTTTTAAGCCTCTTTTTTTCATCCACGAAAAGTCGATTTCATGACAGTTTTATTTCAAACCTCACTTTAGCTATGCGATGCTGGCGCAGAGCCCATTCGCCAACTACAGCTTAACTACAAGACGTAGAACGGCACGCGGCAACTTTCCTTCGCTCTTTTTGGAGCGCACCTATACGGGGGGCCGAGCATGCTGACCTTGCTCAATCTGCTTTCCGCCGTGACCCTGCTGATCTGGGGCACGCACATCGTCCGTACCGGCATCTTGCGGGTCTACGGTTCCAACTTGCGCCAAGTCATCGGGCAGAACATGTCCAAACGCTGGTTGGCGTTTGTCGCCGGGATCCTGGTGACGGCCATGGTGCAGAGCAGTAACGCCACGGCCATGCTGGTGACTTCGTTTGTCGGCCAGGGCTTGATGGGGTTGATGCCCGCCCTGGCAACCATGCTCGGCGCCGACGTCGGTACAGCGTTGATGGCGCGGGTGCTGACGTTCGATTTGTCCTGGCTTTCGCCGCTGTTGATTTTTCTCGGGGTGATTTTCTTCCTGTCGCGCAAACAGACGCGGGCAGGGCAGATGGGCCGTGTCGGCATCGGCCTGGGCCTGATCATTCTGGCGCTGCAATTGATTGTCGAAGCCGCCGGGCCGATTACCCATGCCCAGGGCGTCAAAGTCATCTTTGCCTCGCTGACCGGCGATATCTTGCTCGATGCCCTGGTCGGCGCCCTGTTCGCGATGATTTCCTACTCCAGCCTGGCCGCTGTGCTGCTGACCGCGACCCTGGCCGGTGCCGGGGTGATCGGCCTGCACGTGGCCATCGGCCTGGTGATCGGTGCCAACATCGGCAGCGGCGTGCTGGCCTTCCTCAGCACCAACATGCAGAACGCCGCCGGACGCCAGGTGGCCCTGGGCAGCCTGTTGTACAAACTGATCGGCTTGTTGCTGATCATTCCGATACTCGACCCCCTCGTACGCTGGATGGACGGTTTGGACTTCAGCACCCAGGGCATGGTCATCACCTTCCATCTGCTCTACAACGTCAGCCGCTGCTTGATCCTGCTGCCCAGCATCGGCCCGATGGCCCGTCTCTGCGCCTGGCTGCTGCCGGAACAACCGGAGACCAATGGCAAAGCCAAGCCGCGCCATCTGGACCCGGCCGCCCTGGATACACCCAGCCTGGCCCTGGCCAACGCCGCCCGCGAAACCCTGCGCCTGGGCGACCTGATCGACAACATGCTCACCGCCATGCAAGAAGTGCTGCGCGGCAAACAGACCGCCATCACCCAGGAAATGCGCAGCCTCAGCGATGACGTCGAGGCGCTCTACAGCGCAATCAAGCTGTACCTCGCGCAAATGCCCCGCGAAGACCTCAGTGAACACGACAGCCGCCGCTGGGCCGAGATCATCGAGTTGTCGATCAACTTGAAACTGGCCGGCGACCTGATCGAACGCATGCTGCGCAAAGTCCAGCAGCAGAAAACCTCCCAGCGCCGGCAGTTTTCCGAAGTGGGCCTGGAAGAACTCACTGGCCTGCACGGCCAGTTGATCGCCAACCTGCGCCTGGGGCTGTCGGTATTCCTCAGCGCCGACCCGGAAAGTGCCCGGCAATTGCTGCGCGAGAAGCGCCGCTTTCGTGCCCAGGAACGGCGCTTGGCTCACGCCCATGTCAGCCGCCTGCAACGCAAGATCGTACAAAGCCTGGAGACCAGTTCCCTGCACCTGGAACTGATTGCCGACATGAAGCGCCTTAACTCGCTGTTTTGCAGCAGCGCTTATGTGGTGCTGGAAACCTCTGACACCGGTGCGCTCTCCACTGAAGATATTGCCGACATCACCCATTCGCCCTGAACGTACGATGGCGCGTGAAGTCAGTTAACAGTGGACCTCACCCGCCGGGAAGTTTGTTATGCGTCGCCTGTTATTCGCCTGCCTGCTCATGGGTTCGGCATATACCTTTGCCTTTGACCGCCTGCACGTCGAGGGCTACACCTTGCCCAACGGCCTGCAACTGCTGCTCAAGCCGGGCACCGAGCGCGGGCACGTGGCCATCCGCCTGGTGGTCGGTGTCGGCCTGGATGACTTCGGTTGTGAGGACAAAGAACTGCCGCACCTGCTCGAACATGTGCTCTTCAGCGGCATCGACGGCGCAGGCGAGGGTGACCTCGAAGACCGTATGCAAGCCTTGGGCGGCGAATGGAATGCCTATACCAGCAACGCCGACACCACCTTTGTGATCGAGGCGCCGGCACAAAACCAGCGCAAGGTGCTGGACCTGCTGCTGGCCATCATTACCCGCACCGAACTCACCGACGCGCACATCAATGCGGCCAAGCAAGTGGTCGAACGCGAAGACGGAGGCCATTACTCGCACCTGCAACGCTTGCTCGACCGCCAGGACCTGGGCCACAGCGCCAGCAATCAACTGGCTGTCGAACTGGGACTCAAATGCGCCGAACGGGCTCAGGTCAACCACCTGACCCGCAATCAGTTGGAGGCGCTGCGCAAAAATTGGTATGCCCCCAACAACATGACACTGATCGTCGTCGGCGAGCTCGACAAGGTACTGCCGGCTTATCTGGAACGCACCTATGGTCAACTTGAGCCGGTGGAGCCGAGCGAGCATCGGCCGCTGCCGGAGATCCAGCACGCCGCCGCCAGCCACCGTGACTTGATCCACGGCTGGCTCGGTAACGGCGCCAAGTTGCACTGGCTGTTCCCGGAACCGGTGCTGGACGACCAGCACGATGAAACCTACGACCTGCTCAAGGACTACCTCGACTGGGCGTTGTACCGCCAACTGCGCCTCAAGCACGGTTTGTCCTACGGCCCCTGGAGTGAGCGCGAAGTGCTCGGCGGCGTAGGTTTCCTGAGCCTGAATGCCGACCTTGAACGGGGCGACCTCGGCGAAGCGGAACAGGTACTGCAAGACCTCAAGACGCAATTGCTCAAGGACGGCCTCGACCCGGCCACTTTCAGCCGCCTGCAACAAGCCGCCATCGCGCGCCAAGCCTGGGCCGTGCAGGGCAACAGCGAGTTGGCCGACTATTACTGGCGCGCATCGGGCGACTACGCCGACGGACACTTCAGCGACCCGGTCAAACGCATCAAGGCGGTTAACCTTGAGCAAACCAACCAGGCCATGCGCCAAGTCTTCAACCAGCCGGGCTATTGGCGCATCGAAAAGCCGCTATTGAGCTATGACGCCCTGACGTGGATCGGTGCCGGCGTGCTGGGACTGATCGCCATGCTATTGATTGGCCTCAGGCTTTATCGCAAACGGATCACGCAATGAAGCACCGCACACCAGGCTAAGACGTTATTCTGTCCGGCGATTTTTCCTACTCCGACTGTGAACCGCCCATGCCAAACCTGCCGCCCCTTATCCAGCGAATCCTGGAGCTGATCAAGCGCTACCCCGGGGTGATCGCACTCGGCGGTTTTATCTCGGGCGTGTGCAGCTTCATTCTGGTGGATCGCCAGCAAGGCATGGCCAGTTGGATCGCGGTGATCATGCTAGTGAGCTGGCTGTGGCTGATGCTGGAGAACAGCTTTACCCAACTGTTTGCCAAAGTCTTCAACCGGGAAATCCCCGAGCCCCTGTTGCGCTACGCCACCCAGATGATCCATCAGGAGAGTCTGTTTTTTGTGTTGCCGTTTTTCTTTGTCACCACCACATGGAACAGCGGCCAATCGATCTTCACCGGTTTACTCGGCGCAGCGGCACTGGTGTCGATCACCGACCCGCTGTACTACAAGTGGCTGGCGCCCAAGCGCTCGCTGTTCCTCGCACTGCACACCTTGACCCTGTTCGCCGCGCTGCTCACTGCGCTGCCAATCATCCTGCACCTGACCACCGCCGAAAGTTACAAATTGGCCCTGGGCGTGGCCATGGCACTGTCGATCCCAAGCCTGGCCGCAAGCCTGCCGCTGCGCAGCGTCAAAGGCTGGGCGATGCTGCTGGGGGTGACGGCGGCCATTGGTTGCGCCGGCTGGTTCCTGCGCACCTGGGTGCCGCCGGCCACGTTGTGGATGACCGAGGTGGCTATCAGCACCCAACTGCAAGATCGCACGCCCGGCGATGACCTCAAGGAGGTCAACGCCGCCCAACTGCGCAGCGACGGGCTATACGCCTATACCGCGATCAACGCGCCGCGCGGCTTGGATGAGCGGATCTATCATGTGTGGAAATTCAATGGCAAAGAGGTTGATCGCATTGCCCTGGATATCCACGGCGGGCGCAAGGAAGGCTATCGCGCCTGGACCCATAAGCAGAACTTCCCGGCGGATTCGGTGGGCCGCTGGCAAGTGCGCGTGCTGACCGAAGACGGGCAAGTCATCGGCGTGTTGCGCTTCAAAGTCACTGACACCGCACAAACGGACAACCCGAAGTAGGGCGGATCGTGCTATTACGTAGCAATTGTGGATAACCAGACAAGCTCGGAGCTTATGACCACCAGTACGACGGCCGGCGCAGCCCACCTCGATACGTCCACCACTCCGCCGTTACTCAGGATTACGGGGGACTGGACGCTTGCCCACTACGCCCACCTGAAAAAGCTGTCGAACACGCTCGACGGCCAATACGACGCCGGTGCCCACATCGACCTCAATGGCCTCGGCACTTTGGATACCGCCGGCGCATCGCTGCTGGTGGAACTGCTGGGCCCGGACCGTATCGAGCACTCCGCCGAGCGAGCCGATTGCAGCCTGTCCGCCGCCGACCGCGCCTTGCTCAAGACCGTCTACCACTCGTTGAATGATTTCTGCGTGCCGCTCAAGGAACCCGAAGAAGCCACCGGCATTCAACTGCTGGCCCGCATCGGCCGAGCGGTAGACACGGTGTGGCAGGACGCGATGAAACTGCTGGGTTTTATCGGCCTGATCCTCGAAACCTTCGCCCGTGGCATTTTGCGCCCCAAACGCTGGCGCCTGACGCCCATGGTGGCGCATATCGAACAAACCGGCCTCGACGCCGCGCCCATTGTGGCCCTGCTGACGTTTCTGGTGGGTGCCGTGGTGGCGTTCCTTGGGGCCACGGTGCTCAAAAGTTTCGGCGCGACGATATTTACCGTGGACCTGGTAGCCTTCTCATTTCTGCGCGAATTCGGCGTACTGCTCACCGCGATCCTGATCGCCGGCCGCACCGCCAGCGCCTTCACCGCGCAAATCGGCTCGATGAAGGCCAACGAAGAAATCGACGCCATCCGCACCCTGGGCCTGGACCCGATGGAACTGCTGGTCCTGCCTCGTGTGTTGGCGCTCTTGGTGGCGCTGCCGATGCTGACCTTTCTGGCGATGCTCTCGGGGATCATCGGTGGCGGCGTCGTGTGTGCGGTGGCGCTGGATATCTCGCCGGCGATGTTTCTCTCGCTGCTGCAATCGGACATCGGTGTGCAGCACTTTCTGGTGGGCATGGTGAAGGCACCGATCTTCGCCTTCCTGATCGCCGCCATCGGTTGCCTGGAAGGCTTCAAGGTCAGTGGCAGCGCCGAGTCGGTCGGCGCCCACACCACCTCCAGCGTGGTGCAATCGATTTTTGTAGTGATCGTGCTGGATGCGGTCGCGGCGATGTTCTTCATGGAGATGGGCTGGTGAGTCGTCTACACCGTGCGCCCACTGAGGCGGTCATTGAAGTACGCGGGCTGTGCAACCGCTTCGGCAGCCAGAGCGTGCACGAGAACCTCGACCTGGATCTGTATAAAGGCGAGATCCTTGCGGTGGTCGGTGGCTCCGGCAGCGGTAAGTCGGTGCTGTTGCGCAGCATCGTCGGCCTGCGCCGGCCCAACGAAGGCGAGGTGCGCGTGTTCGGCAAGAACCTGCCGAACCTGTCGGAACATGAACGCTCGCTGGTGGAACGGCGCTTTGGCGTGCTGTTCCAGAAGGGCGCGCTGTTTTCTTCGCTGACCGTCACCGAAAATGTCGCCCTGCCATTGATCGAACACGCCGGCCTCAGCCGCGCCGACGCCGAGCATCTGGCGGCGGTCAAACTGGCGCTGGCCGGGCTGCCGCTGTCGGCGGCCGACAAGTACCCGGCGTCGCTGTCCGGCGGCATGATCAAGCGCGCAGCCCTGGCCCGAGCGCTGGCGCTGGACCCGGACATCCTGTTTCTCGATGAACCCACCGCCGGCCTCGATCCGATCGGCGCGGCGCAATTCGACCAGTTGATCCTGACCCTGCGCGATGCCCTGGGCTTGAGCGTGTTCCTGGTCACCCACGACCTCGACACGCTATACACCATCACCGACCGCGTCGCGGTGCTGGCTCAGAAAAAAGTGCTGGTGGCGGACGCCATCGATATCGTCTCGGAAACGGACGACGCCTGGATTCACGAATATTTCCACGGCCCCCGTGGCCGCGCGGCGTTGGATGCCGCTCAATCGCTCAACGAGGTATGACATGGAAACCCGAGCCCATCATGTGATGATCGGTCTGTTCAGCGTAATCGTGGTGGTCGGCGCGATGCTATTTGGCCTGTGGCTGGCCAAGTCCAGCGTCGACAGCGCCTTCCAGGATTACGAGGTCGTGTTCAACGAGGCGGTCAGCGGCCTGTCCCAAGGCAGCTCGGTGCAGTACAGCGGGATCAAGGTAGGGGATGTCACCAGCCTGCGCCTGGACCCCAAAGACCCCCGCCGCGTCCTCGCCCGCATCCGCCTGGCCGGGCAGACGCCGATCAAGGAAGACACCCAGGCCAAACTGGCCCTGACCGGTATCACCGGCACCTCGATCATCCAGCTCAGCGGCGGTACACCGCAAAGCCCGGTACTCAAGGGCAAGGACGGTAACCTGCCGGAAATCATCGCCTCACCGTCGCCCATCGCGCGCCTGCTGAACAACAGCAACGACCTGATGACCAGCGTCAACCTGTTGCTGCACAACGCTAATCGCGTCTTCTCCGGCGAGAACGTCGAGCGTTTGAGCAAAACCCTGGACAACTTGCAGCAAACCACCGGTGCCATCGCCGACCAGCGCGGCGATATCAAAGTGGTGATGCAGCAGTTGCTGCAGGTGAGCAAGCAGGCCGGCGCCGCGCTGGAGCAAACCACCACGCTGATGCGTAGCGCCAACGGGCTGCTCAATGAGCAAGGCAAGCAAGCTTTCGGCAGCGCTGAGCAGGCGATGAAATCCCTCGAACAAAGCACCGCGACCCTCAACACCTTGCTGACCGACAACAAGGACTCGGTGAACAGCGGCATGCAGGGCCTCAACGAACTGGCACCGGCGGTGCGTGAACTGCGCGAAACCCTGGGTTCGCTGCGCGCCATCTCCCGTCGCCTGGAAGCCAACCCCAGTGGCTACTTGCTGGGCAGCGACAAGAACAAGGAGTTCACGCCATGAAGCGTGCTTACCAAATGATCGCCCCTCTGGCACTGGTGCTGGTCGGCGCGTGCTCGATCCTGCCCAAGGCCGACCCTTCGGACGTGTACCGTCTGGCCTCGACCCAGACAGCGACCCAAGGCGCACCGGTCAGTTGGTCGCTGCGTATCGCCAAGCCGCAAACCAGCGAATTTCTCGACAGCCCACGCATTGCCGTGGTGCCTGATGGCAACCTGATCAGCAGCTATGCCAACTCACGCTGGAGCGACCCATCGCCCGTCTTGCTGCGCAATCGGTTCATGGACGGCTTCCAACGTGATGGACGGGTGACGCTGCTGAGTACCGATGAGACCAACTTGCAAGCCGACTATGAGCTGGGCGGGCAGTTGCAGGCGTTTCAGAGCGAATACCGGGGCGGGGCGGTGGAAGTGGTGATCCGCCTGGATGCGCGGCTGGTGCGCGGCAGTGATCAGCGGATCATCGCCAGCCGGCGATTTGAGGTGCACCAGCCGGTAAGTGATACCAAGGTGCCTGCGGTGGTTGCCGCATTCGGGCTGGCGGGAGACCAGTTGAACAGGCAGGTGGTGGATTGGGTGGTTGCGCAGGGCAACGCTGCGGCGAAACGCTGAGGGCCTCATCGGGAGCAAGCCCCCTCCCACATTTTGATCTGTGAATACATTCAAACTGTGGGAGGGGGCTTGCTCCCGATAGCTATCTCAGCCTCAGCCAAAGAACCAGTAGCACACCGCAATAGCCGCCGCCACACCGGCAAACTCCGCCAGCAACGCACACCCCACCGCATGCCTGGCTCGCTGGATGCCCACCGAGCCGAAGTACACCGCCAACACATAAAAGGTGGTTTCCGTACTGCCCTGGATCGTCGCCGCCACCAGCGCCGGGAAGCTGTCCACACCCTTGGTCTGCATGGTCTCGATCAACAGCGCCCGCGCCGCGCTGCCGGAAAACGGCTTGACCATTGCGGTCGGCAACGCGTCGACAAAGCGCGTGTCCATGCCCGTCCAGGCCACCACATGACGAATGCCTTCCAGGCCGAAGTCCAACGCTCCGGAGGCGCGCAGCACACCCACGGCGCAAAGCATCGCCACCAGGTACGGCAGCAGGTTCTTGGCCACGTCGAAGCCTTCCTTGGCGCCCTCGACAAACGCTTCGTACACCTTGACCTTGCGCAACGCACCGATTACCAGGAACAGCATGATCAGGCCAAACAGCGTCAGGTTGCCGAGGATCGAAGACAAGCTTGCCAACGCCGTGGCAGACAAGGTCGCCAGCAACGCCATGAAACCACCCAACACCAAGGCGCCGGGAATCAGGTAAGCCAGCACCACCGGGTCCCACAGGCGCAAGCGCTGCATGATCGCCACCGACAGCAGGCCGACGAGGGTCGAGGCGCTGGTGGCCAGCAGGATCGGCAGGAACACCAGCGTCGGGTCGGCGGCGCCTTGCTGGGCGCGGTACATGAAGATGGTCACCGGCAGCAGCGTCAGCGACGAAGCGTTGAGCACCAGGAACAGGATCTGCGCGTTACTTGCGGTGTTGGGGAGGGGGTTGAGTTCCTGCAGTGCCTTCATCGCCTTGAGGCCAATCGGCGTGGCGGCGTTGTCCAGGCCCAGGCCGTTGGCGGCGAAGTTCAGGGTGATCAAGCCAATGGCCGGATGGCCGGCGGGCACCTCGGGCATCAGGCGCCGAAACAGCGGGCCGAGGGCCTTGGCCAGCCAGTCGACGATGCCGGCTTTTTCAGCGATGCGCAAAAAACCCAGCCACAGCGTCAAGGTGCCGAACAACAGCACCATCACTTCCACCGACAGTTTGGCCATGGCGAAAATGCTTTCCACCATCGCCGCGAAAATCCCGGCGTTACCGCCGACCAGCCATTGCGCCAGTGCCGACACCATTGCCACGACAAAGAAGCCAAGCCACAGGCCATTGAGCATCAGATGAATCCCCCGAAAGATGGGGCGAATGATAGCGGGGCTGACAGAAACGACAAACCCCGGATTTCCCGGGGTTGGTTCAGATCACATTGCTATCAGCTACGGCTGGTCTCGCCGACCACCGAGGCTGTCTTGCTGCGCCAGTGCGGCAGGGAGTTCCAGTAGCGCTCACCCTTGGCGTCGTCGTACATGCCTTCCCAACGGGAGATGACCAATACGGCCAAGGCGTTGCCAATGACGTTGAGTGCGGTACGCGCCATGTCCATGATGCGGTCGACACCGGCGATGAACGCCAGGCCTTCCAGCGGAATACCCACACTGCCCAGGGTGGCCAACAGCACGACGAAGGACACACCCGGCACGCCGGCGATACCTTTGGAGGTGACCATCAGGGTCAGCACCAGCATCAGTTGCTGGCCGACCGACAGGTCGATGCCGTACAGCTGGGCGATAAAGATCGCCGCGATGCTCTGGTACAGCGTCGAACCGTCGAGGTTGAACGAGTAGCCGGTCGGCACCACAAAGCTGCAGATCGCTTTCGGCGCGCCGTAGGCTTCCATCTTTTCGATCACGCGTGGCAGCACGGTCTCGGAACTGGCAGTGGAGTAGGCCAGTACCAGCTCATCCTTGAAGATGCGGATCAGCTTGAGGATCGAGAAGCCAAACAGACGAGCGATCAGGCCCAGCACCGCAAAGGCGAAGAACAGGATGGCGACGTAGACCAGAATCACCAGCTTGGCCAGCGGCAGCAAGGAAGCGAAGCCGAAGTTGGCGACCGTCACCGCGATCAGTGCAAAGACGCCGATCGGGGCGTACTTCATGATCATGTGGGTGACTTTGAACATGCTCTCGGACACGCCCTGGAACATTGTCACCAGCGGCTCGCGCAGCTCAGGCTTGAGGCTCGACAAGCCCAGGCCGAACAGCACCGAGAAGAAAATGATCGGCAGCATTTCGCCACGGGCTACGGCGGCAAAGATGTTCGATGGAATCAGGTTGAGAATGGTCTCGATGAACGCATGCTCATGCTGCACTTCAGCAGCCGTGGCGGTGTACTTGGAGATATCGACAGTGCCCAGGGTGCTCATGTCGATACCCGCGCCCGGGTGGAACAGGTTGGCCAACAGCAGGCCGACCACGATGGCAATGGTGGTGACGATTTCGAAGTAAAGGATGGTTTTGACACCAATCCGGCCGAGCTTTTTCGCGTCACCGACCCCGGCAATGCCGACGATCAGAGAGGAAATCACAATCGGGATCACGATCATCTTGATCAGGCGGATAAAGATATCGCCCGCTGGCTGCAACACATTGCTGATCCACCAGGCTTTTTCAGCACTGAAATGGTTGAGCACTGCACCGATTGCGATCCCCAGCACCAAACCGATGAGGATCTGCCAGGCGAGGCTTAGCTTTGCCTTCTTCATGTCATTACCCTTACTTCAAGTGGACTTAAGGCGAATGCGCCAGCTGGAACGCTCGAAAGCGAAAAAGTGTGAGCATCGGCCTCCATGGAAGGTCACCGCAGCGTGGCCGAAATGGCTTACTGGCAGGCGAAAAAAGGCGCAACTATTCCGATGCAAGGGAGCGACGTCTAATGCCGTAAACGCCTACCCTATGCCGAATCGGCATGAGTTTTTTTGATAATAACTGTCCGAATGGTCAGTTCAAATGCGACATATTGTCTGGCAAATATGCCGTGAACCTGCCAAACCCGGCTCGCTCAGAGATGCTGGACGACTTTCAGGCGGTGGCGCAATTGCCCGGAAAATCCATGACCTGGCGCCAGAAGTGTCCTATGGTGCGGCAAAAAATTTCTCGATAGATGGTCACGCCGACATACCCAGTAATGGTTAGTCAGCAGCGAAAGAGAAAATAGTTGCTATGCGCGGTATGCGAAGAGCGGCATGCGAGGCGGATGATGAGAGTCATAAGCTCGCCGCAAGTTCAGCAAGCAAAAAAACACTTGTGAACTTGCGTCGCAGCTTTTCGCCTGACCCGGCCCTCGCGCAGGCACTCCCTGTGCCCGTAGGTCACGCCGATCTCGATCGATCAGAGCAACCCGGCCCCCTGGTCATGCATCGCCCTTGGCGAGCGATGCAGACAGAAAGAAGCGCAGTGGCTTCTTTCTATGGATGAAGGTTTCGTAGACGCTGCAAACGTCAGACGCAACCTAGTACCAATTCGGATCTTTCTTGAGCTGCTCCATCAGCAGCTTTTGCATGCCTTCGTCCGGCTTGCCAAGGAAACGGTAGTCCGCGTGGCGTGTCGGCGACTTGTCCGCCGGCAACCCGGCCGGTACCTGTACCAACATGGCGTAGGCGTGCTTCTTGTCATAACTGAACGCGACGATCAGACGTTTGCTGCGACAGGTGTCTGCCGTCTCGCAGAGCGGCCCCACCAAGTACTTGTCGCCATCCTCTTCGACGGCATTCATCTGCTCGGCCGAGCCCGACAGGTTCATGACCCATTCCGGCAGGCGCTCTTCTTTCTTCACCACGCCTTGCCAGGTCTCACGAAACTGCGAACCGGAACTCAGCAACTCGTTGGCCCGGGATTGGCCGTCATTGGCGGCCATTGCCCAGCTACTGCCGCCCAGAAGCAGGACGGCAGCCAAGGTTTTAAAGGACGAAGTGGTCATAGTCAGCCTCGGCCGCGACGACCAAAGAAGAACGAAGCGATGAACATCACCAGGAAAACCACGAACAGGATCTTGGCGATACCCGTAGCGGTGCCCGCGATACCACCGAAGCCCAAGACGGCAGCCACAATGGCGATGATCAGAAATGTGATAGCCCAACTCAACATGGTGATTCTCCTTACGCTTCTATAGGGGTAACAGGGGTATTACCGTGCAGCCGCTCAACCAGAACGACCTTTTCTTGCCTAGAACACCCAACGTTCTTGGACGGGCAGTTCGCCCAGGGTGGAATCCTGATCGACCACTCTCAATTGCGGAGCCGTCACGTTGCCAAGAGAACGGCTCTCAAGAGAAGAGAAATGGGTCTGGGTCATGATCGGACGTTCAAACTGAGGGACTTGCTGCTGATGACTCTGCTGCCAAGCCTGCATTTGCTGCCCGACAATCAACGTGACCATCAGCGCCAGGCTGGCAAAAAGACCTTGCTGCAAACGCAGGGACGAAATACGCAGTTGGCTGAGGTGTTGACGAGTCATGCTGTATTTCTCCCGCATTCTGATTATTCGTTCATGACACTGTTGGGAGAGTTATTGCAGAGTGCATGCCAGTTTTTTTAAACAAAAAAACTCAATAAAATCAGAATGTTACGACTTTGCTTTGAAGGCGCCGCCCAGCATCCTGCACGATGCCCTGCCCAGGGCCGTGCGAATTGCACGATAGCCAATGGTCGGGTAAAGGGATCGAAAGCCTTCATCGAGTTGCCGAAGTGGCACGAAGGCATGAATACGCCACTAATCAGCGGGTTTGTAGGAAGGCGCGCAGATAGCTGCACGAAGATGCTTTTTATGAATCAGAATGAACCATGCAACTTGCCCGATTATTCCGGGACTAACCACCATCATTCATAGTTAAGGAGCGCGGGACAGATGGAATCAGCCAAGGAACTTCAAGGCCGCATTCTTTTAGTGGATGACGAATCCGCAATCCTGCGCACGTTCAGATACTGCCTGGAAGACGAGGGCTACACCGTAGCCACAGCCAACAGCGCCGCCCAAGCCGATGCCTTGATGCAACGCCAAGTGTTCGACCTGTGTTTCCTCGACCTGCGTCTGGGCGAAGACAACGGTCTGGATGTACTGGCCCAGATGCGCATCCAGGCACCGTGGATGCGTGTGGTGATCGTCACCGCGCATTCGGCCGTGGATACCGCCGTGGACGCCATCCAGGCCGGTGCCGCCGATTATCTGGTCAAGCCATGCAGTCCTGACCAATTGCGCTTGGCCACGGCCAAGCAGTTGGAAGTGCGCCAATTGTCGGCACGCCTGGAGGCGCTGGAAGGCGAAGTGCGCCAACCCAAGGACGGCCTCGACTCCCACAGCCCGTCCATGATGGTGGTGCTGGAAACCGCACGCCAAGTGGCGGGTACCGACGCCAATATCCTGATCCTGGGCGAGTCCGGTACCGGTAAAGGTGAATTGGCCCGCGCCATTCATGGTTGGAGCAAGCGCGCGAAAAAATCCTGCGTCACCATCAATTGCCCTTCGTTGACAGCGGAGTTGATGGAGAGCGAGCTGTTCGGCCACAGCCGCGGTGCGTTTACCGGCGCCAGCGAGAGCACATTGGGCCGGGTCAACCAGGCCGATGGCGGTACGCTTTTTCTCGACGAGATCGGCGACTTTCCACTCACGTTGCAACCCAAGTTACTGCGCTTTATCCAGGACAAAGAGTACGAGCGTGTCGGCGACCCGGTGACCCGACGGGCCGATGTGCGCATCCTCGCAGCCACCAACTTGAACCTGGAAGACATGGTGCGCGACGGCCGCTTCCGGGAAGACTTGCTCTACCGCCTCAACGTCATCACCCTGCACCTGCCGCCGCTGCGCGAACGCAGTGAAGACATCCTGACCCTGGCCGACCGTTTCCTGGCGCGGTTCGTGAAGGAGTACGCACGGCCCGCCCGAGGGTTCAGTGATCAGGCACGCGAAGCGCTGCTCAACTATCGCTGGCCGGGCAATATCCGTGAGCTGCGCAACGTGGTGGAGCGGGCCAGCATCATCTGCCCTCAAGAGAAGGTCGAGATCAGCCATCTCGGCATGGCTGAACAGCCGACCAACAATGCGCCACGCATCGGCGCGGCGCTGAGCCTGGACGAGCTGGAGAAAGCGCATATCGGCGCTGTGCTCGCCACCAGCGACACCCTGGACCAGGCGGCACGCACGCTGGGCATCGACGCGTCGACCCTGTACCGCAAACGCAAACAGTACAACCTGTGAACCACACCCTATGAAGCTTGCGATGAAACTGCGTACTCGGTTGTTCCTGAGTATCTCAGCGCTGATCAGCGTCGCCCTGCTGGGGTTGATCCTGGGCCTGGTCAGCGTTATGCAAATGGCCAAGACCCAGGAGTCATTGATCCGCAGCAGCTTCATCAACCTGGAACTGGGGCTCAAGCTGCGCCAGAGCCTGGGCGACCAGTTGATCATGATGCTGGAAAAGCCGCCTGACACGCAGGCGTTGCAAGCCTCCAAGCAACACTATTTCGAACTGCTGGACCAGGGCATCGCCCATGAACAGCAAAACGGTCGCGGCAATGGCTTCAGCCAGGCGCGCATCGACTACCAGAACCTGCTGGAAGCGTTTGACAAATCCCAGCAGCCATCGCCGCCGCCCGGCAGCAGAGAACAACTCACCGAAGCCTTCAACGTGTTGCGCAACGGCCTGATTGTCGATCATAAGCAGGCTCTGGAAAACATCAGCAACAGTGAACACGAGTCCCGCGAACGCGCGCTGGTGATCTCCGGCCTGCTCGGACTGGTCGGGCTTGCGGTGTTGATCATCGGTTTCATCACGGCACATGGCATCGCTCGACGCTTCGGCGGGCCCATCGAAGCGCTGGCTAAAGCCGCCGACAGGATCGGGCAGGGCGACTTTGAAGTCACCCTGCCCATCTCCTCGGCAGCAGAGATGAACCAGCTGACGCGCCGCTTCGGCATCATGGCCGAAGCATTGCGCCAGCATCAGGCGACCAATGTCGACGAGCTGCTGGCCGGCCAGCAACGCCTGCAAGCGGTGCTCGACAGTATTGATGACGGCCTGCTGATGATTGACCGCCAAGGCTGCCTGGAACACCTCAACCCCGTGGCACAGCGCCAGCTGGGATGGGACGAGGAACGCCTCGGCCAGGGCCTGGGCGAGGCTCTCGCACGCCCGGAAATGGATGAACAACTGCAACTGGTGTTGCGCGGCGGCAATCTGGAGCGAGCACCGGAAGATCTGGAGGTGGAAGTCGAAGGCGAGTTGCGCCTGCTGACCTACAGCCTGACCCCGGTGAGCCATACCCAGGGGCATATTCTCGGAGCGGTGATGGTGCTGCACGACGTTACGGAGCAGCGCGCCTTTGAGCGGGTGCGCAGCGAGTTTGTCCTGCGCGCCTCCCATGAGTTACGCACGCCGGTGACCGGCATGCATATGGCCTTCGGCTTGTTTCGTGAGCGGGCAAAGTTTCCCGCAGAGTCCCGGGAAGCGGACTTGCTGGATACGGTCAACGAAGAAATGCAGCGCCTGATGCAGTTGATCAACGACTTGCTGAATTTTTCGCGTTACCAGAATGGCCTGCAGAAACTCACTCTGGCGCCGTGCGATATCACAGACTTGCTGGAGCACGCCCAAGCGCGGTTTGCGGAACCGGCGAATGCACAACACATCGAGTTGCTGGTGGAAGCCCAAGCCGATTTGCCGCGACTGCACGCTGACCAGGCCCAACTGGAGCGCGTGCTCGACAATTTGCTGGCCAATGCCCTGCGTCATACCGCCGAAGGCGGGCAGATTCGCCTGCAGGCCCGTCGCCATGGCGAACGAGTGATTATCAGCGTGGAGGATAACGGCGAAGGTATTGCGTACGGCCAACAGGGACGCATCTTCGAACCTTTCGTACAAGTGGGCCGCAAGAAAGGCGGCGCCGGCCTCGGGCTGGCGCTGTGCAAGGAGATCGTGCAATTGCACGGGGGCCGAATGGGTGTGTACTCACGGCCAGGGCAGGGCACGCAGTTCTACATGGCACTGCCCTTGTAAGCGAGCATTTACCCGCCTGGCGATTAGCGATGGTTCAACGCGCTCAGGATCGCAGCACTTTCGGCATCCGGCGTGCCGTCAAACAGCGATGGCCTGAAATGCATCTGGAAAGCCGCTATTACATGACGCGTGGCGACATCCAGCTCGCCGGTTTGAGGCGTCTGGTAGCCCAGGCGCGCCAGCTCTTCCTGGAACCAGGCCACGCTCGGCAACTGCGCTACATACTGCGCCTGGAAACGAGCCACTGCCTGCGCGTCCGGCCAGGCTCCCAACCCTTCAGCCGCCAACCGCTTCCACGGAAACAGTGGGCCTGGATCAAGCTTGCGCAGCGGCGCGATATCGCTGTGACCGATGATGTGCTTAGGGTCAATTCCGTTGCGCTTGCTGATGTCTTTCAACAGCACGATGAGTGACTGTACCTGCGCCTCGGAGTACGGGTACCAGACGCGGCCCGTCGGGGTATCGCGATACCCCGGGTTGACGATTTCGATACCGATGGAACTGGAGTTGAGCCAGGTGCGCCCCAACCACTCGCTCTCGCCTGCATGCCAGGCCCGCTGGCTCTCATCCACCAACTTGTAGATAGTGCCCGAGGCATCGTTACCAATCAGGTAATGGCTGCTGACCTGGCCGTGGGTCAACAGGGCCAAGGAACGCTCAAGGTTGGCGGAGGTGTAATGGACGATGACGAACTGTATGCGGTTGTCGTGGTTCGCCGAAGGGTGGCTGGTATCGAGACGGGGGCCGCTTGCACAGCCGGCGAGTAGAAGAAACACAAAAGCGATGTACAGGGATTTCATGGCAGATCACGTTACACTGAAGACGATAATGCAACAGTGTAACGTATGAAGGGTAGCGCGGCGGTCAAATCACAAAATGGAACATCTTTTAAGCTGCCAGCACCTTGTTACGTCCTGCCGCCTTGGCTCGGTACAACGCCTCGTCGGCACGCTTGAGCGCCAGATCACTACGCTCACCCGGCAGAAACTGCGCCACGCCCATGGACACCGTGATCGTCACCGGCTCGCCTTTGAAGTGGAACGGACACGCTTCAATCGCCGCACGCAGCACCTCACCCACGGCCAAGGCATCGGCCAGCAATGAGTCGGGCATCAGCAACACAAACTCCTCGCCACCAAAACGCGCAATAAAATCGCTTGGCCGCAGGCGCTTGCTCAGCACGTTGGCGATGATCTTCAAGACTTTGTCGCCGGCCAAGTGCCCATAACCGTCGTTGATGCGCTTGAAATGGTCCAGGTCCAGTATCGCCAGCGACAAGCTGTTGCCGCGCTGGTGCCAGGCATTGACCTCCTGGTCCAGGCGCTCACTCCAGGCAGCGCGGTTAGGCAGGCCGGTGAGCGGGTCAATCAAGGCTTTCTGACGCTGCACCTCCAGGTGTTCGCGATAGCCTTGAGCTTCCTGCTCCATGCTCGCAACCCGCTCAGCCAAGCCCTTCAAACGCGCCGCCACTTCCTGTTCACGCTGGTCGCGCTGCTGCTGATGCTCATCCATGGTGCCGAGCAAACCTTCAAGATGGCTTTCCAGCACCTGCTTGAGACTGTTCAGGTCGGACGCTTCCTGTACGCTGCTTTGCAAGCCATCGACCTGTTCACGAATCTGCGTATCCAATTCGCGCGCGGCCGAACGGCTATCGGCGTGGCCGTCACTGGCAACCTGCAAATGGCCTTGAAACGCTTCGAGACGCTCGTTGAGCTGCTTGAGATAAGCCTCGAACTCATGCTGGCCGCTGTCGGTGATCGCCAGCATCAACACCGCCAGGTCATCCAGGATCGGCAGCAGCTCGTACCAGTTCAAACCATTGGCCAGACGCTCGCGCATGGCCTCGGCCTGGGGCCGGTGGCGTTCGGGCAGGTCGAGGTCTTCCAGCAAGCCGAGCAAAGTGCTTTCGATATGTTTGGCGACCGAGCTGTAGGACGGCTCGGGCGAGTCGGGCAGGGCGTAGACGCCGTCCGCTTGCAACGCATCAGGGTCGGGTTCGGCGCTGTCCAGCACAGGCGGGAGCGACAGGCTGCCGATGGTCGTCGCCTCCACTCTGTCGACCTGCACCTCGGGCGCTTCGATAAAAGCGGCGAGCGCACTCTCGGATGCCGGCGCCTCAAGAGTTGGCTCCGGCTCCTCAACGTCAGGGGCTTCGACAGGTGGGGCAGCGGCCACCGACTGCGCAGGGGCTTCGAAGACAAACGTTTCGCTGGCGACCTGGGCCTGCGCAACGGGCACAACGGGTTCAGGCGGCGACGCCGTCGGCGCTGATGGCGCTGGCTCGAATGCCCGCAACGCTTCGGCCAGCACCTCGGACTGCGCCGGCTCCTGAGGCTCGGGCGCAGACTTTGGCGCCACCGGCTGCGGCGTAGCTGTAGGAACCGGTTCGCCGGCTTCGGTTGCAGCATCTTTACTGCCGAACAGGCGCTGCAGCAGACCCGGCCCTGAACGGGGGCTTTCGCTGTCCGGCTCCAGGTTGTCCAGTGCCTGCCCTTGCAGGCTACTGAGCTCACTCAGGAGCAACGGTATCTCCCGCGCCTGCCCGACACGACCATCGAGTTGCTTGGCGAAGGCTTTCAGCGGGCGGGCCACTTCACGGGGCAGCGGTAACTTCTGCAACTGCGCGACCAGTGCCGTGAGCGCAGTGCTGATCTGGTCAACCCGGGTTTCGCGGCGCTGTTCCGAATCCAGCACGGCTTTTTCCAGACGCGGCAGCAAGGCGGCGAGGGCGGCATCCATGTCGTCGCTGCGCACGATGTCGCGCATTTCCTTCATGCATTGATCGACTGCGCGGTCCGTTCCTTCAGCGGCCAGCGTGCTGCGTACCAGCCCCCGGCGCAGCAGGTCGAGGCGGGCAGCCCAGCGGCGTTCGAGCTTGTCTTGTTGCTCGATGCTCTTGAGGTATTTCTCTTTCCAGCGCTGGGCGTCGTCGCTCATGCAAGGGGTCCGCTGGTGCCTGGGCTCAACGCGGGCAATGCATCTGCCGTGAGCGAACCCGGCAGACGAATCTCGACCGCGACCGGCAGGTGGTCGGAAATGGGCTGCGCCAAAACCTGCACACTTTCGAGCGTGAGGGTCGGGCTCAGCAGGATATGATCCAGACAGCGTTGCGGGCGCCAACTGGGGAACGTGGCTTCGACTTGCGGCGCCAGTAACCCAAGGTCACGCAACGGGGAATTCTGCAACAGGTCATTGGCATGGGTGTTCATGTCACCCATCAGCACCTGATGCTTGTAGTTGCCAATCAGCTCACGCACGTAGGCAAGCTGGAGGTTGCGCGTACGCCCTCCGAGCGCCAGGTGCATCATCACCACCACCAGGGCTTCGGGGCCTTCGCCGAAGCGCACCAGAATCGCCCCACGCCCTTTGGGGCCTGGCAATGGATGGTCTTCGATGGCAGTTGGCTTCAGGCGGCTGAGCACACCATTACTGTGCTGTGCCAGGCGCCCGAGGTTGCGATTGAGTTGCTGATACCAGTAGGGGAAGGCCCCCAACTGAGCCAGGTGCTCCACCTGATTGATGTAGCCGGAGCGAATGCTGCCGCCATCGACTTCCTGCAACGCGACCAGATCGAAGTCGTTGAGCAGGTTGCCGATTTTTTGCAGGTTGCCGGCCCGCCCGTTATGCGGCAGCAGATGCTGCCAGCCACGGGTAAGGTAGTGGCGGTACTTCTCGGTACTGATGCCCACCTGAATATTGAAGCTGAGCAGGCGCAAGCGACTGTCAGCCGGCAAGCCTGTGGACTCCAGATGATGCTCGTTGACCCGCGGCTCATGCAGGCCTACGACACGTTCGGTACCCCGGCGGCGCATGGTGAGCCCCCTTACTTGGCGGCGCGCTCTTTGGCGATCAATTGGTCTGCAACGTTGAGAACAGCTTCCGGACCACCGGCAGTGCCGAGGTCGAAACGGTACTTACCGTTGACGATCATGGTCGGTACGCCTTGCACGCCATACTTCTGCGCGAGTTCCTTGGCCTGCTTGATCTGGCCCTGGATAGCGAAAGAGTTGAAGGTGGCGAGGAACTTGTCCTTGTCGACACCCTGGGTGGCGACGAAGTCGGCCATTTCTTCCGGCTTGGTCAGGCGCTTGCCTTGTTTCTGGATCGCGTCGAATACGGCGTTATGGACCTTGTGCTCAACACCCATGGCTTCCAGGGTCAGGAACAATTGGCCGTGGGCATCCCATGGGCCGCCGAACATGGCCGGGATGCGCTTGAAGTTCACGTCGGACGGGAGTTTTTCAACCCATGGATTGATGGTTGGCTCAAAAGCATAGCAATGCGGGCAGCCGTACCAGAACAGCTCCACGACCTCGATCTTGCCAGGCACCGAAACCGGTACAGGGTTAGGCAATTCAACATAGGTTTTACCGGCTTCAAGCGGCACATCGGCAGCTTGTGCCGTCATGCCGAAGAGGCTGGCGGTAACGAGAGCGGCGCTGAGGATCAGATTACGCATGCTTTACTCCTGGACAAATAAAGTCGCCTCACGCGACCTTTGTTATGACAGGTCTACGCGGACATGATTTCGTTAGTGTAACGGCAGCGGCCACAAAAAAGGGCGGCCTAAGCCACCCTTTTTATGCTTGCATCGATGGATTAATCGAGCGTTAACGTCGCCCGCCCTGTCAGTGCAGCCCTTGGATGTAGCTGGATACTGCTTCGATATCTTTATCCGAAAGCTTGGCAGCAATGTCGCCCATCATTTTGTTACCCGCATCGCCATCGATATAACGAACTTTCTCGCGGAAGTCCTTCAATTGCTTGGCGGTGTATTGGGCGTGCTGGCCACTCAGATGAGGGAAGCCTGCAGCGGCGAGACCACCGCCGTCCGGGATGTGGCACGCCTTGCAGGCGGGCATGCCACCAATAGGCTGGTCTTCAGCGAGCTTGCCACCTTGGAACAATGCCTGGCCTTTTTCGACCAATTTCGGATCGGCAGCTCCCACACTGCCTTTCTGGCTGGCAAAATACGCCGCGATATCTGCCAGGTCCTGATCACTGAGGTTGGTCAGCAAGCCGGTCATTTCCAGCACCGTGCGCTTGCCATCCTTGATGTCGTGCATCTGCTTGGTCAGGTAACGCTCACCCTGGCCGGCCAGTTTGGGGAAGTTCGGCGCCGGGCTGTTGCCATCCGGTCCATGGCAAGCACCACACACGGCGGCTTTCGCCTGGCCCGCTGTAGCGTCGCCTGCAGCATGGGCAACACCGGTGATGCCCAAGGTCAACAGCAGACTCACGATCAGTTTGTTCATCAGCTAATCCAACTACGGCTAAGGGTTTAAGAGTTATCTACCGGGTTTACTCGCCATCAATTCAATGACGGCCTGGTAATCCTCAGTACTGCAGTCCATGCACAAACCACGCGGCGGCATTGCCTTGAAACCCTGGGTTACGTGTTGCACCAGCGTATCCATGCCCTGCGCCAGTCTGGGCGCCCACGCTGCCTGATCACCCCGTTCAGGGGCGTTGGGCAGTTGGCCGGCATGGCAAGCCACGCAAACTCGGTTGTACACCGCTTCCGGTTCCTGTGTAGCCTGAGCGCCATAAAGCGGAATCAGGACACCAAAAGCGAGCAACCTGAGGGTCATACATCGACCTTTTCAGGGTTTGAGAGCGTTTTGCGTTCTAATGCGCAATGAAGGTCTTTCGCTCCCGTGAACTTCATCCTTCGCTGGGACAAAGCACACACAAAATCTGCGGCATTATATACTGGCGCTACTGAAACGGAAACGACACCGCTTGCCGCACCCTTTCTCGGCACCGCCCACATCGGAAATCTCATGCAACTCAAGAATCCCATCCTCGGTCTGTGCCAACAGTCCACGTTCATGCTCAGCGCCGCCAAAGTTGACCAATGCCCCGATGACGAAGGTTTTGAAGTCGCCTTTGCCGGTCGCTCCAACGCCGGTAAATCCAGCGCACTGAACACCCTGACCCATGCCAGCCTGGCGCGCACCTCGAAAACCCCGGGCCGCACGCAGCTGCTCAATTTCTTCAAGCTAGACGATGATCGGCGTCTGGTCGACCTGCCGGGCTACGGTTACGCAAAAGTACCTATCCCGTTGAAGCTGCACTGGCAGCGTCACCTGGAGGCTTACCTGGGTGGCCGCGAGAGTTTGAAGGGCCTGATCCTGATGATGGACATCCGTCATCCAATGACCGACTTCGACTTGTTGATGCTCGACTGGGCCGTCGCCAGCGGCATGCCGATGCATATCCTGCTGACCAAGGCCGACAAGCTGACCTACGGCGCAGCCAAGAACACGCTGCTCAAGGTCCAATCGGAAATCCGCAAAGGTTGGGGTGATGCGATCACCATCCAACTGTTCTCGGCACCCAAGCGCATGGGCCTGGAAGAGGCTTACACCGTGCTGGCCGGCTGGATGGAATTGGCGGACAAGGGCACTGAAATCGCGGAATAGCTTTTCTGCGGGCAAAAAAAACCCCGGACTTCGTATGGGGAGGGGAAGTTCGGGGTTCAAGTTCCGGACCGCTAGGGCGGGGTCCAGATATCTGCCAACACTTAACACAACATAGGAGCATTGAAGGGCTTCACCACCCATTCAGTAACTCTGAGTGGCAGTTCACGGGTTAAGTTCCGGCAGATTCAAAAAACTATTGGAAATAACCCGTATCGATTTCTGATCTAAAGCGCCCTGCCATCACGGTTGGTGATGGCAGAGCCGCCAAATCAGTGCGCCTCGTCCCAGTTATCGCCCACTCCCACATCCACCACCAACGGCACATCCAATTGCGCCGCCGCACTCATGTGTTCGCGGATCTTTTCGCTGACTTGCGCCACCAGGTCTTCACGCACCTCAAGCACCAGTTCGTCGTGCACCTGGAGGATAACCTTGGCATCCAGACCCGACTCCGTCAGCCAGTCATCCACCCGTACCATGGCTTTCTTGATGATGTCCGCCGCGGTGCCTTGCATCGGCGCGTTGATCGCCGTGCGCTCGGCGGCTGCGCGGTCCTGGGGTTTATTGGAGTTGATGTCGGGCAAATACAGCCGACGCCCGAAGAAGGTTTCTACATAGCCCTGGTCGGCAGCCTGGGCGCGGGTGCGCTCCATATATTCGCGAACGCCCGGGTAACGTGCGAAGTACACATCGATATAGGCCTTGGCGGTCTTGGTATCGACCCCGATATCCTTGCCGAGCTTCTGCGCCCCCATCCCGTAGATCAGGCCAAAGTTGATCGCCTTGGCACTGCGACGCTGGTCGGACGTGACCTCGGCCAACTCGACCTTGAACACCTCGGCGGCCGTCGCCGTATGCACGTCCAGGTTGTTACGGAAGGCGTTCATCAGGCCCTCGTCCCTGGACAGGTGCGCCATGATCCGCAATTCGATCTGGGAATAATCCGCCGCAAGCAGTTTGTAGCCCTTGGGCGCGACAAATGCCTGGCGAATCCGCCGCCCTTCGGCGGTGCGCACCGGTATGTTCTGCAGGTTCGGATCGCTGGAAGACAAACGCCCGGTTGCCGCCACCGCCTGGTGATAAGACGTGTGAATGCGCCCGGTGCGTGGGTTGATCTGCTCCGGCAGCCGGTCGGTATAGGTGCTTTTGAGCTTGCTCATGCTGCGGTACTGCATCAGCACCTTGGGCAACAGGAAGTCATCTTCGGCCAGCTTGGCCAGTACTTCTTCAGCCGTCGACGCCTGGCCTTTGCCGGTCTTCTTCAATACCGGCAGGCCCAGTTTCTCGTAGAGAATCGCCCCTAGCTGCTTGGGCGAGCCCAGGTTGAACGCCTCACCGGCGATCTCGAACGCCTGACGCTCCAGCTCGACCATCTTGTTGCCCAGCTCGATGCTCTGAACGCCCAGCAGATCCTTATCCACCAAGGCTCCCTGACGCTCGATCCGCGCCAACACCGGCACCAGTGGAATCTCGATGTCGGTCAGTACGCCGGCCAGGCTTGGAATGGCCGCCAGTTTCGCATGCAGCGCCTGATGCAGACGCAAGGTCACATCGGCATCTTCCGCCGCGTAGGGACCGGCTTGCTCAAGCGGGATCTGGTCGAATGTCAGCTGTTTGGCGCCCTTGCCGGCGATGTCCTGGAAACTGACGGTGTCGTAGTCCAGGTACTTCTTGGCCAGGCTGTCCATGTCGTGCCGGGTTGCCGTGGAGTTGAGCACATAGGATTCGAGCATGGTGTCGAAGGCGATACCACGCACAGTAATGCCCTGCGCCGGGTCGCCACCGATGGCGCAGTTGGCCAGGATGTTCATGTCGAACTTGGCGTGCTGGCCGACCTTGAGCTTGGTCGGATCCTCCAGCAATGGTTTCAACGCGAGCAACACGCTGTCGCGATCCAGCTGCGGCGGCGCGCCGATGTAGGAATGCGTCAACGGAATGTACGCGGCTTCATGGGGCTGCACCGCGAATGAAACCCCGACCAGCTGCGCCTGCTGGGCGTCGATGCCAGTGGTTTCGGTATCGAACGCGAACAACTTCGCGTCATTGAGCTTCTTCAGCCAGACATCGAAGGTCGCCTGGTCAAGGATTGTGGTGTAACGCGCCTCGACAGGCGCAACCACCACCGCCTCCACAACGGCTTCAGCAACGGGCGCCGTGTTGAGTTCCACGCGCTTGGCATCACGCTGGATCTCGTCGAACCAGCTCTTGAACTCCAGCAGCGTGTACAGCTCCAGCAGCTTTTCACGATCGGGTTCGATCAGGTGCAGGTCTTCCAGGCCGACGTGCAGCGGCACATCACACTTGATCGTCGCCAGTTGGTAAGAAAGGAACGCCATCTCCTTATGCTCTTCCAACTTGGCCGGCAGGGTCTTGGCCCCACGGATCGGCAGGGTCGGCACGATATCCAACTGCTCATACAGCTCTTTGATCCCGCCATTCACGCCCACCAGCAAGCCTGAAGCGGTCTTCGGACCAATACCCGGAACGCCCGGAATGTTGTCAGACGAATCCCCCATCAAAGCCAGATAGTCGATGATCTGCTCCGGAGCGACGCCAAATTTCTCCTTTACGCCTTCGATGTCCATCGAACTACCGGTCATGGTATTGACCAAGGTAATGTGCCCATCGACCAACTGCGCCATGTCTTTGTCACCGGTGGAAATCACCACCGGTCGGTTGGCCGCTGCGCTGCTGCGGGCCAGGGTGCCGATCACGTCATCGGCCTCGACGCCTTCGACGCACAACAGCGGGAAGCCCAGGGCAATCACGCTCTGGTGCAGCGGCTCGATCTGCAGGCGCATGTCATCGGGCATGCTCGGGCGATTGGCCTTGTATTCGGCGTACATGTCATCGCGAAAAGTCCCACCCTTGGCGTCAAACACCACGGCGAAAGGGCTGTCCGGGTACTGCTTGCGCAGGCTTTTGAGCATGTTCAACACGCCCTTGACCGCACCGGTCGGCAGGCCTTTGGAAGTGGTGAGCGGTGGCAGCGCGTGGAACGCGCGATACAGATAAGAAGAACCGTCCACCAGGACGAGGGGGGCTTGGCTCATGAGCAGGATCAACCTTTTCGGCGGGTCAGGCGCTAGAATAGCCGGACCAATGACGACAAAGGGACAAGGTTATCATGCGTACATTCAATCGCCTGCTCCTCACTGGCTTGATTGCACTCGCTCCGATGGCTGCCATGGCGGCAGACAGCGCCCCTTCGGGCGATCCGGAAGTTACCATTCGCACGGAAGGCGACAGAACCATCCAGGAGTACCGCCAAAACGGTTTCCTGTACGCAATCAAGGTCACTGTAAAGGGTGCCCCACCGTATTTCCTGGTGCGCGCGGACGGAACCGACGCGAACTTCATCCGCTCTGACCAGCCGGATATGCTGATCCCGTCATGGAAGATCTTCGAATGGAAATGATTTCTTAACTTCAATTGGCGCCGCACATCGCGGCGCCCGTACTGGCAGTTTTAACCATGTCTGTGTTTACCCCCCTGGCTCGGCCCGAGCTGGAAACCTTTCTCGCCCCTTATGGGCTCGGCCGCCTGCTTGATTTCCAGGGGATTGCCGCTGGCAGCGAAAACACCAATTTCTTTATCAGCCTGGAACAGGGCGAATTCGTCCTGACCCTGGTTGAGCGCGGCCCCGTCGCGGAGATGCCGTTCTTCATCGAGTTGCTCGACGTGCTCCACGACGCTGACCTGCCAGTGCCCTATGCGCTGCGCACCACCGACGGCGTCGCCCTGCGCACGCTGGCCGGCAAACCGGCGCTGCTGCAACCGCGCCTGGCCGGCAAGCACATCAAGGACGCCAACGCCCAGCATTGCGCCCAGGTCGGTGACTTGCTGGGCCACCTGCACCTGGCCACCCAAGGCGAGAAGGTGCTGGAACGCAAGACCGATCGCGGGCTGGAGTGGATGCTCAGTGAAGGGGCACAGCTGATTTCGCACTTGAACGAAGCGCAGCAACGTTTATTGCAAGCGGCATTGACCGAGATCGACGCCCACAAGGCCGAGATCCTGGCCTTGCCACGCGCCAACGTGCATGCCGACCTGTTCCGCGACAATGCGATGTTTGAAGGCACGCATCTCACAGGATTGATCGACTTCTACAACGCCTGCTCCGGCCCGATGCTGTACGACGTGGCGATCGCCCTGAATGACTGGTGCTCGGATGCGCAAGGCGTGATTGATGGGCCGCGTGCCCGCGCACTGCTGGGCGCCTACGCGAGCCTGCGGCCGTTCACTGCGAAGGAGGCCGAATTGTGGCCGACGATGTTACGGGTGGCTTGTGTGCGGTTCTGGCTGTCACGGCTGATCGCCGCTGAGTCGTTTGCCGGGCAGGATGTGCTGATTCACGACCCCGCCGAGTTCGAGCACCGTTTGGCGCAGCGCCAGCAGGTCACGATCCAACTGCCGTTCGCCCTTTAAAGGACCCACTCGGTCAAAAATGTGGGAGCAAGCCAGCTCCCACATGCGTTAACCGTCAGAGCGACTCCAGGCACCCGGCCAAATCGTTGCCCAGCTTCTCCAGCACCTGCTCGTACCCTTGAGCCGTGGCCGGTGTGTAGCCGCCCAATGCATCCAACTCCGCCAACTTCACCGGCAGGCCGGCCACCAGCGTCTCAGCCAAACGCGGACGCAATGGCGGTTCACTGAACACACATGTCTTGCCCACTTCCTGCAGGCGCGTGCGCATCGCCGCGACGTGCTGGGCACCCGGCTGTACTTCGGCAGCCACGCTGAACACACCGGTGTGCTTGAGCCCATAGGCGTCTTCGAAGTAATCAAAAGCTTCATGGAACACGAAGTAGGGTTTGTCGCCGATGGTCGCCAGGCGAGCCTTCAACCGTGCGTCCAACGCATCCAGACGCTCATCGAAAGCCTTAACGTTACTCTGATAACGCGCGGCATTGACCGGGTCGGCAGCGCTGAGATCAGCAGCCATGCGTGCCGCGATCACGCGCGCGTTGACCGTCGATAGCCACAGGTGCGCATCCAGGCTGCCCGGGCGATGATCGTGGTCATGTTCGTCGGCTTCGTCAGCGTGGGAGTGGCTATCTTCGGCGAAACGACGCAGCTTCATGCCTGGAAGATCCTGTACCGCGACGGTCGGCAGGCTACGCCCCTTGAGCACACGCGGCAGGAAGCTCTCCATGTCCGGGCCGATCCAATACAGCAGGTCCACCGACTGCACGCGCCGTACGTCGGATGGGCGCAAGGCATAGTTATGCGGCGACGCGCCAGGCGGCAACAAGACCTCCGGGATCGCCACGCCATCCTGCACGGCGGCGGCAATCAACTGCAACGGCTTGATGCTGGTCAACACCTTGACCTCAGCCTGAGCGGCTGCGGTAACGAACAAACTGGTGACAAATACGACAAAAACGGGAAAAAGTCGGAACACGATGACCACTCGATGGCGTAGGAACGGGTAACATAATAACGTCTCTATCAAATGTCTGTCGCCGCTCATGCCTAAAACACCGCTTGCCAGCCGTCCCCACGACCACTCCCACTGCGTGCATACCGCGCTGTCGGAAGCCGACACCCTGTGTACGCAGAAGGGCCTGCGCCTGACCGCATTGCGCCGTCGGGTGCTGGAACTGGTGTGGCAAAGCCACAAGCCGCTGGGCGCCTACGACATTCTTGGCGTGCTCAGCGAGCAGGACGGCCGCCGCGCCGCGCCGCCGACCGTATACCGCGCGCTGGACTTCCTGCTGGAAAACGGCTTGGTGCATCGCATCGCCTCCCTCAACGCCTTTGTCGGCTGCAGCCATCCGGAGCACGCGCATCAAGGCCAGTTCCTGATCTGCCGGGAGTGCCACGCCGCCATCGAGCTTGAACAGAAAAGCATCAGCGACGCCATCATCCAGAGCTCCGCCGACGTCGGCTTCAAGGTTGAAGGGCAAACGGTCGAAGTGGTCGGGCTCTGCTCGGGTTGCCAGGGGGCTTGATGAGCAACGCGTTAATCCGCCTGGAACAGGTCGCGGTCACGTTCGCCGGGCAAAACGTACTGGATAACATCGCGCTGAGCGTCGAGCCCGGGCAGATCGTCACGCTGATCGGCCCCAATGGCGCGGGCAAGACCACCCTGGTGCGTGCCGTGCTCGGTTTGCTCAAGCCCGACAGCGGCCGTGTATGGCGCAAACCCAAGCTGCGTGTCGGCTACATGCCGCAGAAGCTGCACGTCGATCCGACGCTGCCCCTGTCGGTACTGCGCTTTCTGCGCCTGGTGCCCGGTGTCGACCGTACCCGCGCGCTGGCCGCGCTCAAGGAGGTCGGCGCCGAGCAGGTCATCGACAGCCCGGTGCAAAGCATCTCCGGCGGCGAAATGCAGCGCGTCTTGCTGGCCCGCGCCCTGTTGCGCGAGCCCGAACTGCTGGTACTGGACGAACCTGTACAAGGCGTCGACGTCGCAGGCCAGGCCGAGCTGTACAGCCTGATCACCCGCCTGCGCGACCGCCATGGCTGCGGCGTGCTGATGGTCTCCCACGACCTGCACCTGGTGATGAGCACCACCGACCAAGTGGTGTGCCTCAACCGCCATGTGTGCTGCTCCGGCCACCCGGAGCAGGTCAGCGGCGACCCGGCCTTCGTCGAGTTGTTCGGCAAGAACGCGCAGAGCCTGGCGATCTACCACCACCATCACGATCATGCCCATGATTTGCATGGCGCCGTCGTGACTGATCCGGCCAAACCTCATACCCACGTTCATGGAGATAGCTGCAAGCATGGCTGATTTTCTGCTCTACGCCCTGCTGGCAGGCTTGGCTTTGGCATTGGTGGCGGGCCCATTGGGCTCGTTCGTGGTCTGGCGGCGCATGGCCTATTTCGGCGACACCTTGTCCCACGCCGCCCTGCTGGGCGTCGCCTTGGGCTTTTTGCTGGATGTGAGTCCGACCCTCGCCGTCACCGTGGGCTGCCTGCTGCTGGCGGTCCTGCTGGTGACGCTGCAACAACGCCAGCCACTGGCCTCCGACACGCTACTGGGCATCCTGGCTCCAAGCACCCTATCCCTGGGCCTGGTGGTACTGAGCTTCATGCACGAAGTACGCATCGACCTGATGGCCTACCTGTTTGGCGATCTGCTGGCGATCAGCCCCGGCGACCTTGCCTGGATACTCGGCGGCAGCGCCGTCGTACTGGTTTTGCTGGTAACCCTGTGGCGCCCGTTGCTGGCGATCACAGTGCATGAAGAACTGGCCACGGTGGAAGGTTTGCCGGTGCCGGCCCTGCGCATGGCCCTGATGCTGTTGATCGCGGTGGTGATTGCTGTTGCGATGAAGATAGTCGGCGTATTGTTGATCACGTCGCTGCTGATCATTCCCGCCGCAGCCGCCCAGCGCCATGCCCGCTCCCCCGAGCAGATGGCCATCGGCGCCAGCCTGCTGGGGATGCTGGCAGTGTGCGGGGGCCTGGCGCTGTCCTGGTTCAAGGACACGCCCGCAGGACCGTCGATTGTGGTAACGGCGGCCGCCCTGTTTCTGCTGAGTTTTGTCCTGCCCCGTCGAGGGGTGTAGACTTGCTCGCTTTTTGCGCAATTAGAGAGTCGCAGGAATGAAGCCGTTCAACGCCCGTTATCTGCTCCTTGCCGCATTTTCCCTGCTGCTGGGCGCCTGCCAAAGCACACCGCCGGCCGCTCCCGCAGCCCCGGATGCGCGTGCCGTGGCCATCGCGCAACTGGAGCAAAACCTGGCCAGCAGCGAGCTGGCCACCGCTGAAGATCAACTCGCCGCATTGCAGGCCCAGTCGCCTGACGATCCGGCCCTGGAAACTTACCAACGCCAGCTGGCCGAAGCCTACCTGCAACGCAGCCAGATCGTCTTGCAAAAGGGTGACGTCAACGCCGCCGCCACGGCGCTGAGCCGTGCACGCGCATTGATGCCCAAGGCGCCCGCGCTGACCGGCGGCGTCAACAACGCCATCAGCCACGCCCGCAAAGCCGAGCTGGATAAAGCCGAAGCGGCGTTGAAAGCCGCCGAAACCAAGCCTGTCGCCAAAGTCATCGACCCGGCAGCCGAAAGCACGACCGTGGCGCTGAACCTCACCGACATAGAAGAACTTCGCCATCAACTGGATGCGATTGCCACCGACGTGGTGAATTACCAGTGCGACGTGAGCATTCAAGTGCCGCGCACCCAGGACTACCCATGGCTGTCCACCTTGCTGAGCAAACGGGTGAAGCGAATTGATTCGGGATATGACCTGAAGATCCACCGGCAGATTCTGAAAAGGATCCCGGCGCAGGTTGTGCTGATTCCGCGCAAAACCCAGTAAAAGCATCGGGAGCAAGCCCCCTCCCACACTTGAAAACTTCATCATTCAAGTGTGGGAGGGGGCTTGCTCCCGATAGCGTTCTGCGATCACTTAAGCCGGAATAGCCTTGGCCTTCGGTTCACGCTCCCACACCCGATGCTGGGCAATCGCGGCAAAAAACGCCTTGAATGCTTTTGCATCCGCTCCCACGATCAACCCCGCATCCACCTCAAGCTTGAGCAGCTCCAGCAAGGGCTTGGCATCACCGGCAACGGCAATCGCCTTCAGGTGCTTGTACGCTTCCAACAGGTAGTGCAACGCCACGCCATCCCCGCTCAGCGCCTTGATCGACTCCTTACCGCCCGGTACAAACACCGCATCAAACGCAATGGACGGCATGCCTTCCATCGACGCGTCTACCGCCAGGCTCTTACCATCAGCGGTCTTCACCGGTGCTGAAGTCGGCCCCAGCAACTTGGCGTGCGCACCTTCGGCTTCCAGCGCTGCCTTCAACGCCGCAATCGCCGCACCATCCACACCGTTAGCCGCCAGAATCGCGACTTTGCGCGTCTTGATATCGCCCGACAGCAGGTTCACCTGGCTCAAGGCCGGCGACACTTTCAACGACGCCTTACGTGGCGGCACCGTACCTTTGGTCGGCGCCGGCAAGCCCAGGTTCTGTGCAACGCGCTTGGCCAGTTCCAGGTCGATATTGGCCAGGATCTCATTCACCTGGCGAGCGCGGATAAACTCGCGCTCCACCTTGCCCAACTCGAAGCTGTAGGCCGCGATGATGTGCTCTTTCTCGTGATGGCTCATGCTGTTGAAAAACAGCGTGGCTTGCGAGAAGTGGTCACCAAACGACTCGCTGCGCTCACGTACCTTGTTGGCGTCGACGCGCTCGTAATAGCTTTCGAAACCACCATTCTCGGCAGCCGGAGGCGTTTCTTTCGGCCAACCTCCGTCAATCGAATTCGGTTCGTATGCGGCACGCCCCTTGTCGATCACCGTACGGTGTTGGGCATCGCGCTGGCCGTTATGGAAAGGCACGACCGGACGATTGATCGGCAATTCGTGAAAGTTCGGGCCACCGAGTCGGCTGATCTGAGTATCCGTGTAAGAAAACAGACGGCCTTGCAGCAACGGATCATTGGTGAAGTCGATACCCGGCACGATATGGCCTGGGCAAAAGGCGACCTGCTCGACTTCGGCAAAGAAGTTGTCCGGGTTGCGGTTGAGCACCATCTTGCCCAGCGGTGTCACCGGCACCAGTTCTTCGGGGATGATCTTGGTCGGGTCGAGCAGGTCGAAGTCAAACTTGTGCTCGTCCTCTTCGGCTACGATCTGCACGCCCAATTCCCATTCCGGGTAGTCGCCACTCTCAATCGCTTCCCACAGGTCGCGACGGTGGTAATCGGTATCTTTACCGGCAAGCTTTTGCGCCTCGTCCCACACCAGCGAGCAGGTGCCGACTTTCGGGTGCCAGTGGAACTTCACAAAGCTCGATTGACCTTCGGTGTTGATCATGCGGAAAGTATGAACGCCAAACCCCTGCATGGCGCGTAGGCTTTTCGGGATGGCGCGGTCGGACATGGCCCACAGCACCATGTGCGCCGACTCCGGCTGCAGCGAAACGAAATCCCAGAATGTATCGTGAGCCGAGCCACCGGTAGGAATCTCGTTGTGCGGCTCAGGCTTCACCGCGTGTACGAAGTCAGGAAACTTGATGGCGTCCTGTATGAAAAATACCGGCATGTTGTTGCCAACCAAATCGAAGTTGCCTTCGTCGGTAAAGAACTTCACGGCGAAGCCGCGCACATCGCGCACGGTGTCGCCCGAACCCCGAGGGCCTTGCACAGTGGAGAAGCGCACAAATACCGGGGTTTTATGCTCAGGATTGCGCAAAAACCCGGCCTTGCTCAGCGCCGAGTGGTTCTCATAAGTCTGGAAATAACCATGGGCCGCGGTACCCCGGGCATGCACGATGCGCTCCGGGATGCGTTCATGGTCAAAATGCGTGATCTTTTCACGCATGATGAAGTCTTCCAGCAACGAGGGGCCACGGGCGCCAACTTTCAGGGTGTTCTGGTTGTCGGCAATCTTCACACCCTGGTTGGTGCGCAGGGCCTGGCCGGTAGCATCGGAGCGAAACTCCTCCAGCGCTTGCAGCTTGGCGTTGGTATTGCCACGGTCCAGGGTGTCGGTCCCCGCAAGCTCACTCTTTGGCGGGGTGACTGGCTTTTTAGTACTCATCGGGCAAAAACTCCTTCTTAAGTGGCCAGAGCGATCCCCGGCTCTTCTAGAACAACCCCCAGGCACGGCACCTGGGGATTTCGAATTGCCTAAGTAGTGACTGATCCCTTTATGCACCGTTCCTTTTTTATGACCTTTGATCGCGTTATTGCCAAATCGCTGGTTGAATGCGAAATAAATGCTAAGAAACGCTATACGGACAGGCTAAAATGCGCGCCCGGCTAACCGCTGCTCCCTTTTCCATGCGCCCCACAAGGTTCGCTACGTGATCGAGTTTCATAACGTCCATAAAACCTACCGCGTCGCCGGTAAGGAAATCCCCGCCCTGCACCCCACCAGCCTGCGCGTCGAAAACGGCCAGGTATTCGGCCTGATTGGCCACTCCGGGGCGGGTAAAAGCACACTGCTGCGCCTGATCAACCGCCTGGAGCAACCCAGCGGCGGCCAAATTACTGTCGACGGTGAAGAAGTCACCGCCCTGGATGCCAACGGCCTGCGTCGTTTCCGCCAGCAAGTCGGGATGATCTTCCAACACTTCAACCTGCTGGCCTCCAAGACCGTCGCCGACAACGTGGCGCTGCCGCTGACCCTGGCCGGCGAATTGTCACGCAAGGACATCGACCTGCGCGTGGCCGAACTGCTCGCCCGCGTCGGCCTGTCGGACCACGCCAGGAAGTACCCGGCGCAGTTGTCCGGCGGCCAGAAGCAACGCGTCGGCATCGCCCGTGCCTTGGCGACCAAACCGAAAATCCTGCTGTGCGACGAAGCCACCAGTGCCCTCGACCCACAGACCACCGCTTCGGTGCTGCAACTGCTGGCCGAGATCAACCGCGAGCTGAAGCTGACCATCGTGCTGATCACCCATGAAATGGACGTGATCCGCCGCGTTTGCGACCAAGTAGCCGTGATGGACGCCGGTGTGATCGTCGAGCAAGGCTCGGTCGCCGAAGTGTTCCTGCACCCTCAGCACCCGACCACCAAGCGTTTCGTGCAGGAAGCCGATCAGATCGATGAAAGCGAGCAACGGGATGACTTTGCCCATGTACCGGGTCGAATCATTCGCCTGACGTTCCAGGGCGAAGCGACCTACGCGCCGCTGCTGGGCACCGTCGCTCGTGAAACCGGTGTGGACTACAGCATCCTGGCCGGTCGTATCGACCGCATCAAAGATATTCCCTATGGCCAACTGACCCTCGCCGTTACCGGCGGGGACATGGAAGCCGCTTTCGCCCGCTTTACTGCGGCAGACGTCCACATGGAGGTTCTGCGCTAATGGAAGTCCTGTTGAGTTTCTTCGCCAATATCGACTGGTCCGAAATCTGGCTCGCCACCGGCGACACCATGACCATGCTCTTCGGCTCGCTGTTCTTCACCGTACTGCTCGGCCTGCCGCTGGGCGTGCTGCTGTTCCTGTGCAGCCCGCGCCAACTGTTTGAACAGAAGGGCCTGTACGCGTTGCTGTCGCTGATCGTGAACATCCTACGCTCGTTGCCGTTCATCATCCTGCTGATCGTGATGATCCCGTTCACGGTCCTGATCACCGGCACTTCGCTGGGTGTGGCCGGCGCGATTCCGCCACTGGTGGTAGGTGCTACGCCGTTCTTCGCACGCCTGGTGGAAACCGCCTTGCGTGAAGTGGACCGCGGCATCATCGAAGCCACCCAATCCATGGGCGCCAGCACACGCCAGATCATCACCAACGCGTTGCTGCCCGAAGCACGCCCCGGCATTTTCGCGGCGATTACGGTGACAGCAATTACACTGGTTTCCTACACCGCCATGGCCGGTGTGGTCGGCGCCGGTGGTTTGGGTGACCTGGCGATCCGCTTCGGCTACCAGCGTTTCCAGACCGATGTGATGGTGGTCACCGTGGTGCTGCTGTTGATCCTGGTGCAAATTCTGCAAACCGTCGGCGACAAGCTGGTGGTGCACTTTTCTCGAAAATAACGGCCATTGCCGGCCCTGCCGGCACATGCCCGAACAAGGAGCTTGCTGGATGAAAAAACTACTGGTTGCTTTCGCCGCCGTTGCCGCGTTTTCCGCCCATGCTGCCGAGACCCTCACGGTCGCCGCATCGCCGGTGCCACACGCAGAGATCCTCGAATTCGTGAAGCCGGCCCTGGCCAAGGAAGGCGTGGACCTGAACGTCAAGGTCTTCACCGACTATGTACAGCCGAACGTACAAGTGGCTGAAAAGCGCCTGGATGCCAACTTCTTCCAGCACCAGCCGTACCTGGACGAGTTCAACAAGGCCAAGGGCACTCACCTGGTGAGCGTCGGCGCGGTGCACCTGGAACCCCTGGGCGCGTACTCCAGCAAGTACAAAAAGCTGGAAGACCTGCCGGACGGTGCCAACGTGGTAATCCCGAACGACGCCACCAACGGCGGCCGCGCACTGTTGCTGCTGGCCAAGCACAACCTGATCACCCTGAAGGACCCGGCCAACATCCTGTCGACCATCAAGGACATCACCGCCAACCCCAAGCACCTGAAATTCCGCGAACTGGAAGCCGCCACCTTGCCGCGCGTGCTGACCCAGGTCGACCTGGCGCTGATCAACACCAACTACGCCCTGGAAGCCAAGCTGGACCCTTCCAAGGATGCGCTGGTGATCGAAGGCAACGACTCGCCTTACGTGAACATCCTGGTGACCCGTGAAGACAACAAGGACTCGGATGCGGTGAAGAAGCTGGTGGCAGCCCTGCACACGCCTGAAGTGAAAGCGTTCATTCTGGAGAAGTACAAGGGCGCGATTCTGCCGGCGTTCTGATCCAACCTAGTGATCGTTCCCACGCTCCGCGTGGGAAAGCAGCCCGGGACGCTCTGCGTCCCGCTTCATTTGCGCTGTAGCAAAACCGGCAACTGCGCCACCAGCTTCTGGTTGTTCAACGGCGCGCGAATAAACCCACGCTGCGTTCCATCCGGCCCGATCAGCGCCAGGTTGCCGCTGTGGTCGACGGTGTAGTTCGGCTTGCTGGTATCAGCCGGAATGAACGGAATGCTCACGGCATTCGAGACCTTCTGCACCTCCTCGACATTCGCGCCGGTCAGGCCTTGGAACTGCGGGTCGAAATAGCCCAGGTACTGTTTGAGCTGGGTCGGCGTATCGCGGTTCGGGTCGACACTGACCAGGATCACCTGCAGCTTGTCCAGCGCCTCCTTGGGCAGTTCGCTCTTGATCTGACGCAGCTGCGCAAGCGTCGTCGGGCAGATGTCCGGGCAGAAGGTGTAGCCGAAGAACAGCAGGCTCCACTTGCCTTTCAATTCGTTGACCAGCACGGGCTGGCCGTCCTGATTGGTCATGGTCACCGGCGGCAACTGGCGACTCTGGGGCAGCAAGATGATGCCGGCGTCGATCAGCGCGGTAGGATCACCCTGACCCTTGCCCGAAAGCACTTTATTGACGGTCAGGCCCATGATCAACGCGACGATGGCCACCAGGATAAACACGGTTTTTTGAGTTCGGGTCATAGGTTCAACAGTAAGTAGTGGTCTACGAGCAGGGCGATAAACAGCAAAAACAGGTACCCGATAGAGTACTTGAAGGTGCTGATCGCCGCGTGCGGCTTGCTGCCACGGTACAGCACCCAGGCCCATTGCAGAAAGCGCCCACCCAATACCAGCGCACAGGCCAGGTACAGCAGGCCGCTCATGTGAATCACATACGGCATCAAGCTCACCGCCAGCAAGGCAAAGGTATAGAGCAAGATATGCACCTTGGTGTAATGCTCGCCGTGGGTAACCGGCAGCATCGGGATATCGGCCTTGGCGTATTCCTCCTTGCGGTGAATGGCCAGGGCCCAGAAGTGTGGCGGGGTCCAGGCGAAGATAATCAACACCAGCAACAGCGGTTCGGCGCTGACGTGCCCGGTGACGGCAACCCAGCCCAGCAGCGGCGGAGCTGCACCGGCCAGGCCGCCGATAACAATGTTTTGCGGGGTCGCACGCTTGAGAAAACCGGTGTAGATCACCGCGTAACCGAGCAACGAGGCCAATGTCAGCCACGCCGCCAGTGGGTTGGTAAACACCAGCAACAGAACCAGGCCCGCAACCGCCAGAAACAATGCAAAGGCCAACGCGGCCACTGGAGAGACCCGCCCCTCGGCTAATGGCCTTTTGTGGGTGCGCGCCATCACCGCATCGATCCGTCGATCCACCACATGGTTGACCGCCGCCGCGCCACCGGCACACAGGGCAATGCCCAGGTTACCGAACACCAGCACCGTCCATGGCACGCCCGCCCGGGTGGCGAGGAACATGCCCACCAGAGACGTGATGAGCATCAGCACCACTACCTTAGGCTTGGTCAGTTCCAGGTAATCACGCCAGATCGCCTGATCGTGACGTGCGCCGATCAAGGCCGCCATGGCATTTCTCCCTTGAGCGTAATGAGGCCCGACACCTGTTTGCGCGCAATGAAGCGCCAACCGAACGGCAACTGATTGCGCACCTGGACCAGGCTGGTACGCGCGTGGTAATTGACCAGCACCAGCGTCAGCAACAACGCCGCGCCCCCTGCGTTATGCGCGACGGCCACCGGCAACGGCAGATGGAAATACACATTGCTCAGGCCCAGGCCGATTTGCGCCGCCAGGGCGATCAGCAGCAAGCCCGCCAGCCGGGTCATACCCACGGCGCGCAACTGCCAGGCCAGGCCGAATAACACCACCGCGACGATAACCGCGCCGATACGGTGGGTCAGGTGGATGGCCGTGCGCGCATCGCTATCGAGCTGCCCGCCCAGGTAGTTGGGGCCGATGTGCTGGGTCAGGTGAAAACCATTGGCAAAGTCCGCCGCCGGCCACCACTGGCCGTGGCACGTCGGCAGGTCGATACAGGCCACCGCCGCATAGTTGGAACTGACCCAGCCGCCCAGCGCGATCTGCCCTATCACCAGCACCAACCCTGCCGTTGCCCAATATTGCAGGCGCTTGGGCACGATCAACGCGGGCAACACGCCGGACAAGCGCAGAGTCAGCAGGAACAGCAGGCTCAGGGTCGCAAAGCCGCCCAGCAGATGGCCGGTGACCACCTGCGGCCACAGCTTCAATGTCACTGTCCACATACCGAATGCCGCTTGGGCGAACACCACCGTCAGCAAGAACAGCGGCAATTTTACCGGCTGGCCGGGGTCACGCCGATGGCTCCACGAACGCGCCGCCAGCAGCACGATCAGCACGCCCAAGGTGCCGGCAAAGTAGCGATGAGTCATTTCGGCCCAGCCTTTGTCCGCCTCCACCGGCGTGTCGGGAAAATGCAGCTCGGCATGGGCCAACTGGGCTTCGGTCTTGGGCACGCTGATAAAGCCGTAGCAACCGGGCCAGTCCGGGCAACCCAGGCCGGCGTGGGTCAGGCGGGTGTAGGCACCCAACAGCACGACCAGCAGCGCCAGCAAGGTGGCAAACAACGCGAGGCGAAATCCAGGTTTGGCCATGACGATGCCCTTATCCGATGTTCGACAGTTTCAGCAGCAGGCGCAGGTCGTTGAGCAGGTCCTTGCCCTTGACCTTGGCGTCGTAGCGCAACACCAGGTTGCCGTGAGGATCGACGATCCACAGTTGCGCCTCACCCGGTGCGGCAGCGTCTTTGGTGAAGGTCGACAGGTCCAGCGCATAGCGCTGCAGTTGCGGGTACTCGGCCTTGAGCCTGGCCTCGTACTCAGCGCTCACCGGCTGGGCACTGGCCAGTGCGTGACTGGCCCGGGAAGCATCGCGGCCCAGGCTGATTTGCAGCTGGCGTGCCAGGTACACCAGTTGCCGGCAATCGTCGGCGCAGGGGGCGGGCGCGGTGACCAGCAGTTGCCAGCGCTCTTCATCCGCCTGCACGCCGATGTCGGCGCGGGTCTGGCCGTTGCCGATCATTTCACCGTGGTAGCTGCGACTGTCCGGCACCCAGAACTGCAACTTGTACATGAAGGTGGCCAGCACCATTGGCCCGATGACCATCATCAGGATCAACATCAGCTGCCAGCGGCCTTTGCGCCGGGCAGGGGCCTCAGACATGCTGGGTGGATTCATGGCCGCTCCCATGGGACTTCTCCTTCTTGTTGTGCCATCCGAGGTAGAGGTAAAGCGCCAGCAACGCCAGTGCCATGGCGAACCACTGCACGGCGTATCCCAAGTGTTTTTCCGGGCCCATGGCGACCACCGCCCAGGTGGTGTCGTACGTACCAGGGCCGGGCTCGGCGCGCAGCTCGTAGGCGAACCCGCTACGGCCCAACTCGGCCCACAACGCGGCGGGGTGCAGGGCGGTGAGCAGGCGCGGCCATCGCCGGGTTGCCGGGTCGGCCTGCAACTGGAAGGTTTCGCCAGGGGCGACGTACACCCAGGCGTCCAGATTCACAGGGGGTTCAGGTGTGGTGAAGACCGGCGGCGTGCGTCGGTCCGGCCAGGGCAGCCAACCACGATTGAGCAGCAACCACAGGCCGCTGGCCTGGTCGTGAAACGGCTGCAGCAGTTCCACCCCCGCACGGCCGTCACGCATGCGGTTGTCGAGCAGCACGCTATGTTCGCCGTCGAACTGACCACGCAAGCGCACGCGGTGGAAGGCGGGATCGGCCATGTCACCGAGTTGCGCGCCGCTGATCGGGTCGGCCACACGCCGCTCGGCATACCGGTCCACCAGCAGCTGTTTTTCATGGCCGCGAGCCAACTGCCAGAACCCCAGGCCCACCATCAACGGCAGCAACACCAGCACCACCAACGTGGGAGCGATACCGGGGCGAAAGCGCGCGATGGCACTGGCTATACTGGTTTTCATCGCCCCTCCCTATAAACGCCCTGGAGCCAGACCATGCTCAAAGCCGCCATTGCCCTGATGCTGATAGCGACTGTCGTGAGCCTATTTAGTGGCTTGTTCTTTCTGGTCAAGGACGAAGGCCACTCCAACCGCCTCGTCACCGCCCTGACCGTGCGTGTCGTCTTGGCCGCAATCACCGTGGGCTTGATCGCCTGGGGCTTTTTCAGCGGCCAGCTGGTTTCTCATGCGCCGTGGTAAGGCGCCTCACAGCACATAAACGAAGAAAAACAGGCCGATCCACACCACATCCACGAAATGCCAATACCAACTGGCCGCCTCGAAGCCGAACTGATGCTCGGCATTGAAATGCCCACGCAAGATGCGCATCAGCATCACAAACAGAATCAGCGTGCCGATGGTCACGTGAGCGCCATGAAAGCCTGTGAGCATGAAGAAAGTTGCTCCATACACCCCCGAACCCAGGGTCAGGCCCAGCTCCTTATAGGCATGCATGTACTCCTCGGCCTGGAAGCCCAGGAACGCCCAACCCAGTAGCACGGTGAGCGCCAGCCACAATTTCAGCGCACCACGATGACCTTTACGCAACGCGTGATGGGCAATGGTGATGGTCACGCTGGAGCTGACCAGCAAGATCGTGTTCACCAGCGGCAAGCCCCACGGACTGATGGTGCCTTCCGGCGGCGGGAAGAGTTTCGGGTCCGGGTTGTTGAGCAGCGGCCAGGTGAATTCGAAATTCGGCCACAGCATGTGCGCGATGCCTTTATGACCTTCACCGCCCAGCCATGGCCCGGACATGTGCCGTACATAAAACAGCGCACCGAAGAACGCGATGAAGAACATCACCTCGGAGAAGATGAACCAGGTCATACCCCAGCGAAACGAACGGTCCATCTGCGGGCTGTACAAACCGGCGCGACTTTCCTTGATCACCGCGCCGAACCAGCCGAACAGCATGTAGGCCAGCAGCAGGCCACCGACGAAAAAGATCCACGGCCCGTGGGATTCCGGGCGCGCCGCCTTCAGGTCGTTGAACCACACGCCCAGGCCGTACACCGTGGTCAACATGCCAAACGTGGCAATTATGGGCCATTTGCTTTGCGCTGGTACGTAGTACGTATCATGAGACGACATGTATTCGCTCTCCTGATTGAGGGGGCAAACAGTAGCTAGCCGCCGCTGCGGACGGCCACCGGCGGCTGGCGCGCAGTGATGTCAAACAGCGTGTACGCCAGGGTCAGATGCTTTACATCCTTGGGCATCGCCCGGTCGACGATGAAGCGCACCGGCATCTCGATACGCTCACCTGGCTGGAGCACCTGCTGGGTAAAGCAAAAGCATTCGGTCTTATGGAAATACATCGCCGCTTCGGCCGGCGAAATGCTCGGCACCGCCTGGGCCGTCATGGCTTTGTCGGTGGGGTTGTAGGCCACGAACAGCATCTCGGTGACCGCTCCAGGGTTGACCACCACCTCGTCAGCCTTGGAGTGAAACTCCCAGACCATATCGATCGCGTTGGTGGACAAGAACTGCACGCGCACTTGGCGCGTCGGATCGACCACCTGCTCGCCCTCGTACTGCCCGGCGGTCTTGCCGTTGATGCCGAACGCCTTGCACATCACGTCGTAAATCGGCACCAGGGCGAAGCCGAAAGCGAACATCGCCACCACCAGGATCAGCAGTCGCGTGACGAGGCGCTTGATTGGTATGGACTCAAGCATGGTGCACACCCAATGTGGCAGGGGGCTTGCTCCCACAGGGAGCCGGTTCGCCATACAGAAGGGGGTTCATTTGACCTCCGGCGGCGTGGTGAAGGTGTGGTACGGCGCGGGTGAGGGGATACTCCACTCCAGGCCCTCGGCGCCTTCCCACGGCTTGGCCGGCGCAGGGGGGCCGCCGCGGATGCACTTGATCACGATGAACAGGAAGAAGATCTGCGTGGCGCCGAACATGAATGCACCGATGGACGACACCATGTTGAAATCGGCGAACTGCAGGTTGTAGTCCGGCACCCGGCGCGGCATGCCGGCCAGCCCGACGAAGTGCATCGGGAAAAACGCCATGTTCATGCCCACGAAGGACAGCCAGAAGTGCAGCTTGCCCAGGGTTTCGTCATACATGTGGCCGGTCCATTTCGGCAGCCAGTAGTAGGCCGAGGCGAAGATGCCGAAGATCGCCCCAGGCACCAGTACGTAATGGAAGTGGGCCACCACAAAGTAGGTGTCGTGGTACTGGAAATCCGCCGGAGCGATTGCCAGCATCAGCCCGGAGAAACCGCCGATGGTGAATAGAATCACGAAGGCCACGGCGAACAGCATCGGCGTCTCGAAGGTCAGCGAGCCTTGCCACATGGTGCTGACCCAGTTGAACACCTTCACCCCCGTCGGCACGGCGATCAGCAGCGTGGCGTACATGAAGAACAACTCGCCCACCAACGGAATGCCGACCACGAACATGTGGTGTGCCCACACGATGAATGACAGGAACGCAATGCTCGCCGTGGCGTACACCATCGAGGTGTAGCCGAACAGCGGCTTGCGCGAGAAGGTCGGGATGATCGAGCTGACGGCGCCAAAGGCCGGCAGGATCATGATGTACACCTCGGGGTGGCCGAAGAACCAGAACACATGCTGGAACAACACCGGGTCACCACCACCGGCCGCGCTGAAGAAGCTGGTACCGAAGTGGATGTCCATCAGCATCATGGTCACGCAACCGGCCAGTACCGGCATCACCGCGATCAACAGGAACGCGGTGATCAGCCAGGTCCACACGAACAGCGGCATCTTCATCAGCGTCATGCCCGGCGCGCGCAGGTTGAGGATGGTGGCGACCACGTTGATCGCGCCCATGATCGAACTGACGCCCATCAGGTGGATGGCGAAAATAAAGAACGTCACGCTTTCCGGCGCGTAGGTGGTGGAGAGCGGGGCGTAGAAGGTCCAGCCGAAGTTCGGCCCGCCGCCCGGGGTGAACAGGGTCGAGACCAGCAGCAGGAACGCCGCCGGCAGCAACCAGAAGCTGAAGTTGTTCATGCGCGGCAAGGCCATGTCCGGCGCGCCGATCATCAGCGGGATCATCCAGTTGGCCAGGCCGACGAAGGCCGGCATCACCGCGCCGAACACCATGATCAAGCCATGCATGGTGGTCATTTGATTGAAGAACGCCGGCTGCACAATCTGCAGGCCCGGCTGGAATAACTCGGCACGGATCACCATGGCGAACGAGCCGCCAAGCAGGAACATGGTGAAGGCGAACCACAGGTACAGGGTGCCGATGTCTTTGTGGTTGGTGGTCAGCACCCAGCGCATCAGACCCTTGGCGGGGCCGTGGGCATGGTCGGTATGACCATGGTCGATCACAGTGCTCATGGCCGTTCTCCTGCACGCGAGTGGGCGGATGGGTTCAAGGCATACGCAGTGAGGGCAGTCATTGGCTTTGCGCCTGTTTCAGAGCCAGCACATCTTTGGGCGTGACCATGTCGCCTTTGTTATTGCCCCAGGCGTTGCGTTCGTAGGTCACCACGGCGGCGATATCCACTTCCGACAGCTGCTTGCCAAACGCAGCCATGGCGGTACCGGGCTTGCCGAAGTAGACGCGGTGCAGGTGGTCTTCCTTCGGCCCGGTGGCGATCGGCGAGCCTTTGAGTGCCGGGAACATCGGCGGCAAGCCCTGGCCTTCGGCCTGGTGACAGGCTACGCAGGTGGTGTGGTAGATCTTGTCGCCACGGGCCACCAGTTCGTCGAGCGTCCACTCTTTGGAGGTCAGCTCCTGCAGTTTGGCCGCTTCTGCTTTGCGTTCGCCAAGCCAGGTGTCGTAGTCGGCCTTGGATTTGACATCGACCACGATCGGCATGAAACCGTGGTCCTTACCGCACAGCTCGGCGCACTGGCCACGGTAGATGCCGGGCTTCTCGATACGGGTCCAGGCCTCGTTGACGAAGCCGGGGATGGCATCGCGCTTGACCGCAAAGGCCGGCACCCACCAGGAGTGGATCACGTCGGCAGCCGTCACCAGAAAGCGCACCTTGGCCCCCACTGGCAGCACCAGCGGTTGATCGACTTCCAACAGGTAATGCTCGCCCTTGGTGGCCTGGTTATGAATCTGCTCGGCGGGCGTGGCCAGGTTGCTGAAGAACTCCACATCCTGGCCCAGGTATTTGTAGTGCCACTTCCACTGATAGCCGGTGACCTGGATATCGATATCCGACTCACTGCTGTCATAGATGTTGATCAGGGTCTTGGTCGCCGGAATGGCCATGGCCACCAGGATCAGAAAGGGCACCACGGTCCAGAGAATCTCCACGGTCGTACTCTCGTGGAACTTCGCCGCCACCTGGCCGGTAGAGCGACGGTGCAGGATCATCGACCAGAACATCGCGCCAAACACAACGATGCCGATCACCACACAGATCCAGAAAATGGTCATGTGCAGGTCGAACACAGCGTGACTGACTTCAGTCGCCCCTGGCGCCATATTCGTTGTCCAGGCGGCGTGCGCCTGGCCGAATACCGACCACAACAGGAGGCCCATCCAAACATGTGGATGTCGCGTCATTGCGGGTTCCCCTTTATGTTTCTTGTTATCCCGCCGGTTTGCACCTGCGGCGAAGGGAGCGGCTTCCATACTGCTTACAACCGCCAAGCCTTGCCTGCTTCATGCAGTTGGGCGTCATCAGCTAATTGCGTACAAACCCGAGTATAGACAGCACCTGCAACCCCGCAATGTGTAGGGGCAAATCAACAAAAATCGACGGGCGGAGCTAATAAAACAGGGGGCGCAAACGTTTATCCGACGCGAGATGGCAATTCGATATAACCGCTGTGCATAACCATGAAATAATTATGACAAATGCATCTTAGGTGCTCGTATAAACGAGCTACCTTATCCTCTCCCTTTTCCTACGCCTGTTTCACTGGAGTTTTCATGAACACCGCCGCATTGCGCGAGCAGATTTCCCGTGCCCATCAACACGAAGCCACTACGGGCCAGCTTGCCCAGCAGCTGGAAAAACAATTGCCGCACCTGCATTCGGCCATCGCCCTGGCTGACGGTGATCGCAACATTGTCATGACTCGCTTCGTGACCGCCTACATCGACCTCGTTCCCGATTTGCTGGAAGCCGCCAATGACGTGGCCCGCGAAGCCGGCATTGAAAGCCAGATCAAGCCGGTGCTGAAGATCGCCGAGCACTTCTTCCTGCAGCCCCCTGCAATACTGGCAGGGCACGAGGGCCTCGACGGCCTGCTGGACGAAGCCTACCTGGCCCATCGCCTGGTGGAAGAGGTCAACGATCTGTATATCAAGCACTTCGGCCAACCGCTGATTCCAACCGATACCACCGTGGCCAATTTGATTGCTCACCAATTGATCGGCGAGCAATTCGCCAATCAGCTGGATGAGGCGGTGCATCTGGCGGTGGATGAAATGCTCAACGAAGAGAACTTTGCGCTGGAGTCGGTAGAGGCCTATCGCGAGACACTCAAAAGCCCGGATACGGAAGCGGCGTGGAAACGCTGGCCGTGCCTGTCGCGGCAGCTGGGGGTGGAGTTGTCGCTGGATCAGCCTGCCTGAATTTTCCGGCCTGCAAAGATCAAGTGTGGGAGGGGGCTGGCCCCCTCGCACAGTTTCCGGCTGAATCAGGTAGTAGAAGGCGCCGACCCGATCCCCACGGTGGTACGCACCCTACCTTCCAAACGTCGTTTCAACCCACGCGCCTCGATCACCAGCGTCGACCCCTTGGCCGCATTCGCCCGGCCCCATTCCTCCAGCAACTCCAGGCAGGAATGGTCGATATAACTCAGGTTGTTCAGCGGCACATGCACGGTAGTCCCCGCCGGCACTGTCGACAGCACCTGGGTCAGTACCGGCACCTTCAAGAAGGTCGCCGCACCCGTCAGGCGCAACTCCATCTCGCCCTCTTGCGGCAGGTCGATCAGGCTCACCTTCAAGCGTGACGCCTTGAACGCCAGCTTCACCAACGTGAGCCCGAAGCCCACCAGCACGCCCGTCAGCAGATCGGTGAAGATGATCGCCAACGCCGTCGCGGCATAGGTGAACATCGGCATGCGCCCATAGCGTCCCAGCGCCTTGAACGCCTTGATGTCCACCAGTTTGATCCCGGTATACACCAACACACCCGCCAGACTCGCCACCGGAATACTTTGCAGTACGCTCGACAGCAGCAAGACGAAAGCCAACAGCCACAAACCGTGGAACATGGCCGACATGCGGGTGGTGGCGCCGGCTTGCACGTTGGCCGAACTGCGTACGATCACACCCGTCATCGGCAACGCGCCGACCAGGCCACACAGCATGTTGCCCACGCCTTGAGCCGACAACTCCTTATCGAAATCGGAGCGCTGGCCGCTGTGCATCCGATCGACCGCCGCTGCAGAGAGCAAGGTCTCTGCGCTGGCAATAAACGCCACAGCAAACGCGGCGATCAACAACTGTGGATCGGCCAGGTTCAGCAGATCGCTGGGACGCAGCCAGTCGATGGCATCGGCAAGGTTTTCCGGCACTTGCACGCGCTTGACCTGCAAGGCCAGCACCAGGCTGACAACGGTCGTCAGCCCCACACCCAATAGGGCGCCGGGAACGAAACGCAGGCTTTGCGGGCGCAATTTATCCCACCCATACATCACCAACATCGTCGACAAGCCGAGCAGGCCGGCCTGCCAACCAAGGCCACCGCCAAGGGTCGGCATCGCCTCGCCCAGCGCAGCCGGAAAGCCCGCCAGGTTCGCCAGCCCCGAGGGCTGGGGCGCGCCGTCGAGCATCACGTGAATCTGCGACAGCACGATCAGTACGCCGATCCCCGCCAACATGCCGTACACCACTGCCGGCGCCGTCACGCGGAACCAGCAACCCAGGCGCAAGCGACCCGCCACCAGTTGCAGAAACCCCGCCAGCAGCAAGATCGGCCCCAACATCAACATGCCGTGCTGGCGTACCAGTTCAAACACCAACACCGCCAACCCCGCCGCCGGGCCACTGACCTGCAATGGCGATCCCGCCAACCAACCCACCACCAGGCCACCGATGATCCCGGTGATCAGACCCTTGGCCGGCGGCATGCCGGAAGCGATCGCAATGCCCATGCACAGGGGCAGGGCAACCAGAAACACAACCACGGAAGCCAGCAGCTCCCGTGGCAGTACAGCTTTCAATTGAGCAGCACGCATGATGACTCTCCCGAGGCATTCGCCGGGCGCGGCAAAGCCTGGCTGCATCCATGGCAGCCACCGCTCTACCCGGCAGGGAAGTGTTTTAGAAGCGCGCTTTAGGCGTCGCGGAAGGAATCGGCTCGGTGCCGTTCAACGGTCGAAATGCCGCTGTTTCCGCATCGTAGGCCCGGATTTCGCTGGTCTCGATGTTGTAGATCCAGCCATGGATGAACAAGTGACCATTGGCCATGCGCGAAGCCACGGACGGGTGGGTGCGCAAATGTTGCAGTTGGGCGATGACGTTTTCTTCGGTCACCAACTTCATGCTCTCGCCTTCAGTGGCGCAGTCGCAGTTGTCATGGACCATGGTCTTGGCGACCTCGGCATGACGCAACCAGGCTTTGACCGTCGGCATCTTTTCCAGCGTGTGCGGGTTGAGTACCGCACGCATGGCGCCGCAATCGGAATGCCCACACACGATGATGTGCTGCACACCCAGGGCGAGTACCGCGTACTCGATCGCGGTGGAAACACCCCCGTTCATCTGGCCGTAGGGCGGCACTACGTTGCCGACGTTACGGGTCACGAACAGGTCGCCAGGGGAGCTCTGGGTGATCAGTTCGGGCACGATGCGCGAGTCGGCGCAGGTAATGAACATCGCTCGTGGGCTCTGGGCCGTGGCGAGTTTCTTGAAAAGCTCTTCCTGCTGCGGGAAGACGTCGTGATGGAAATGCAAAAAGCCGTCAACGATATGCTTTAGCGCTGCATCGGCGGATTCCGCCACCTGAGGGGCTGAAGCCGACGCAGCCAACGGCTGTTTATCCTTGTCACTCATGATTCATCCTCTTGATTAATGCAGGGGGAGTATTCAGGTCAGATCGACGCCAGCCAGTAAAATTCCTACAGCGGCGACGCAGACTTATCAGTCACTCGCGGAACAAGGTAACCATCGAAACTTAACTCAAACTGAATGAACCGCTCTAGATCGCGGGTTTCAGTGATATCAAAACGCGATTATTCCTACATAAACAGTGCGACATTCCTAGGCAGTTTACAGCAATGCCATTTGTCTGCCCGGTGGGCAGAACGCTGTGCAGTCCAGGTTGAAGCCTTCCCGACGGTTCAGCCCCAGCCGCTTGATCGCCTTGCTGAAGCGCTGCGCCAGCAAATCGGCAAACGGGCCTTCGCCGCGCATGCGCACGCCGAAACGGCTGTCGTACACCTCGCCACCCCGCACCTGGCGCACCAGGCTCATCACATGGGCCGCACGCTGCGGGTAATGCGACGCCAGCCACTCTTCGAACAGCGGCGCCACTTCCAGCGGCAGGCGCAGCATCATGTACGCCGCGCTTTGCGCGCCGGCCGCGTGAGCTTCAGTGAGCAGGCTTTCGAGTTCGCTGTCGTTGATCATGGGAATCATCGGCGAACACAGCACCCCAACCGGGATGCCCGCCTCACGCATCACCCGAATCGCCCGCAACCGCGCCTTGGGCGCCGCCGTACGCGGCTCCAGGATGCGCTTGAGTTCGTCGTCCAGGCTGGTGAGGCTGATCATCACCGCCACCAGGCGCTGGCGGGCCAGCTCGGCCAGCAGGTCAAGGTCGCGCAATATCAGCGAGCCTTTGGTGATGATCGTCACCGGGTGCCGGTAGCGCAGGAGTACTTCGAGAGTTTGCCGGGTGATCTTGTACTCACGTTCGACAGGCTGGTACGGGTCGGTGTTGGACCCAAGGTTGATCGGCGCGCAGACATAGCCGGGCTTGGACAACTGTTGCTCCAGCACATCGGCGGCATTGGTCTTGGCGATCAGCCGGGTTTCGAAATCCAGCCCTGGCGACATGTCCCAATAGGCATGACTGGGCCGTGCATAGCAGTAGATACAGCCATGCTCGCAGCCGCGATAGGGGTTGATCGAACGATCAAACGGCAAATCCGGCGAGTTGTTGCGGGTGATGATGGACTTGGCCGTTTCGATACGCACTTCGGTGCCTTGGGTCGGCGGGACCTCCTGAAACCAGCCGTCGTCCTCGGCCACGCTGACGGTAGGCGCAAAGCGGTTGTGCAGGTTGGTGGCCGTGCCCCGGCCACGGGGCGGCAGCGCAGTAGACATGAAAACGCCTCGATACTGTTTTTATATACAGTATCGAGGCGCAAGGTTTCTGACCAGTCCCGTTTGGCGGCCAGTGCGGATCAGTGCTTGTTCGTCACTTGCCCAAGGTCATCGCCGGAGGTCGTGCGCATATCACTCTTGCGCAGGTCGGCCACATCGCTGGCCTTCACGGGGGCCCCCTTGTTACCCCAGCTGCCGCGAACGAAACTGACCACATCCGCCACTTCCTGGTCCGACAGACGCCAGGCGAAAGCGGGCATGGTGAAGGTCGACGGTGCGGTGTGGGTCGCCGGCAAGGTACCGCCATTCAACACGATGTTGATCAACGACGTGGCATCCGTCGTCTGCAGTACCGGGTTACCCGCCAACGCCGGGAACACCCGCGTATAACCATGGCCGTCCGTGCGATGGCAGGCCGCGCAATTGTCGATGTAGACCGACGCGCCCGGCTTGCTGTCATCACCTTTCCACAATGCCTCAGCCACCTGTTTGTCGTACTGGTGCGGCAGATCCTGCGGATCGACCGCCGGCAGGCTCTTGAGGTAACGGGCCATCGCCGTCAGGTCATCTTCCGACATGTACTGCATGCTGTGGACTACAACGTCGCTCATGCCACCAAACACGGCACTGCGATCACTGCGGCCGGTCTTGAGGAATTGCACCAGCTGCGCTTCGCTCCAACTGCCAAGGCCGTCCTTGTGGTCGCCACGCAGGCTTTTCGCGATCCAGCCTTCCAGTGGCGCACTGCCGGACAGGAACGCGTTGCCTTCAGTGGCACTCAGGGCTTTTTCCTGCATGGTCAAGGCACGCGCTGTATGGCAAGCGCCGCAATGGCCAAGGCCTTCTACCAGGTAAGCGCCACGGCTGATCACCGGGTCGGCCGCAGCCTGGGCCGGTTGCGCCTGTACAGCCGGGGCAAACATCCAGCGCCACGCCGCCAAGGGCCAGCGCATGCTCAAGGGCCAGGGAATCTCGCTGTCCTTGTTCACTTGGGCGACCGGCTCGACACCCTTCATGAAATACGCGTACAACGCATGCATGTCGCTGTCGCTGACACGTGCATAAGACGGGTAGGGCATCGCCGGGTAAAGCGTACTACCGTTCTTGGCGACGCCATGGCGCACGGCCTTGTCGAAGTCGTCGAAGCTGTAGTCGCCCAGGCCCGTCTTGTCCGGCGTGATGTTGGTGGAATAGATCACGCCGATCGGGGTTTCCATCGGTAGGCCACCGGCAAAGGGCTTGCCCCCCTTGGCGGTGTGACAGGCCACGCAGTCGCCGGCGCGGGCCAGGTATTCGCCCTGTTTGATCAAATCGGTTTCAGCCGCACTGACCGAGCAACTGCTGAATAAACCCAGTGAGGCCGCCAGAGAGGCGATAACGAATGCTTTCATGCTCATCGCTCCTTATGCCTGTACCAGCGGGCCGGGGTTTTTCAGGTACTGCTCGCGGATCGCCCGCGCCGACCAATAGGTCAACGCCGCCACCAGGCCGGTAGGGTTGTAGCCCAAGCCTTGTGGGAATGCGGAAGCGCCCGGGACAAACACGTTGTGTACATCCCAACTCTGCAGATAGCGATTCAACGCACTGGTCTTCGGGTTGGTGCCCATGATCGCGCCGCCGTTGAGGTGGGTGGTCTGGTAGGACGCCGTGTTGAAGTGCTCCCCGACCTTTTTACCGAGTACGGCAATGGCTTTGGGGTTCATCGCTTCGGCGACCTTGCCCATCTTCTCGATCATGAATCGGTTCATCTTGATGTCGTTTTCCTGCCAGTCGAACGTCATCCGCAGCAGCGGTTGGCCGTACGCATCGCGGTACACCGGGTCCAGGTCCAGGTAGTTGCCCCGGTAGGATTGATGAGCGCCGTGGGCATCCATCGATACCTGGTGGGTGTAGTAATCCGCAGTGGCGCGTTTCCAGGCACTGCCCCAGGCCGGGGTGCCCGGTGGGTTGGAGGTACCGGCAATCGGCCGGCTACCCGCCTGGTTGACCCACATCGGCGAGCCGCCCACAAAGCCGTGTGGCCCATGGTCGAAGTTGTCCGCGTTGAAGTCATCGATGGCCACGCCATTGCCGCCCGCACCGATGAAGTTGTTTGTATGAGTGTCCTTGTCGAAGAAGGCTTTGATGGTGCCCATGTTCTGGTAGGCGAAGTTCCTGCCCACCACGCCCTCATTGGTAATCGGGTCGTAGGGTTTGCCGATGCCCGACAGCAGCATCAAGCGCACGTTATGGAACTGGAAGGCACCGAGGATCACCAGATCCGCCGGCTGCTCGCACTCCCGGCCTTGAGCGTCGATGTAGCTCACGCCGGTGGCTTTTTTCCCGGTGCTGTCGAGGTTGACCTTGAGCACGTGGGAATTGGGCCGCAGCTCGAAATTCGGCACTTGGCGCAGAGCCGGCAGAATGTTTACGTTCGGCGAGGCCTTGGAGTACATGTAGCACACGTAACCGCTGCAGAAACCGCAGAAGTTGCACGGCCCCATCTGCGCGCCGTAGGGGTTGGTGTACGGCCCCGACGTATTGGCCGATGGCAGGTTGTAAGGCTTGTAACCGACCTCGGTAGCGGCTTTCTGAAACAGCTGAGCGGAAACGGTATTTTTTTGCGCCTCCAACGGGAACGGGTTGGAGCGGTCCGGCGCATACGGGTTGCCGCCACGGCCTTCACCCACCAACTGGCCTTTGACGGTCCAGGCCTGGCCGGAGGTGCCGAAGACTTTTTCCGCGTAGTCGAAAAACGGCTCCAGTTCTTCATAGCTGACGCCGAAGTCCTGGATGGTCATGTCTTTGGGAATGAAGTTCTTACCGTAGCGCTCTTCATAGTGGCTGCGCATGCGCAGCTCGATCGGGTCGACGCGAAAATGCACCCCCGACCAGTGCAAACCCGCGCCACCTACGCCATTACCCGGCAGGAACGCACCCAGCTGACGGTTAGGCAGGGCTACATCATTCACACTGTGGCGAATGGTCACCGTCTCCTTGGAGATGTCCTGAAAGAGTTTTTTACGCACGCTGTAGGTCAGTTCGTCGATGACCTGGGGATAGTTGCCATCCGGGTAAGTGTCCTGCATCGGGCCGCGCTCCAGCGCTACCACGTTGAGGCCGGCCTCCGTCAGCTCCTTGGCCATGATCGCGCCGGTCCAGCCAAAGCCTACGATCACCGCATCCACTTTCTTCATGATGGTCGCCACGTTTATGCCCTCTCGCCGCGGATGGAAACAGCCGGGAAGGGGTATTGCTCGTTGCGTTCCACCCAATCCATGAAATCGGCGCGGGCGCCGGGGAAGCCGATCATGGTCCAGCCGACCATGCCTTTGTTGCCCCCGTGGATCGGGTCGCAAAAGAAGCCTTCCTTGGTGTTTTGCAGCAGCAGGTTGAAGAACATCTTCGCCGGCACCGCTTCAAAATGTGCACTCACTTCACTGCCGCCCGCCTCAAGACGACGCAACATGTCATCCTGGGTAGCGCTGTCTTGCGCAGCAAAAACTTTACCGTTGAACGCTTTCGACCATGCATCCGTCGCGGCGATACCCAGGCGATAGATCTCCTTGGGCACCAATTTGCTCTGCCAGCCCATCTCGGGAGCTGCATCGGCATTGAACGGGCCTTGCATGAACCACAGCGCGCCACTGGCGTAAGGCGTGTTCATCTGACGGTCGATATATTCCGGGGCTCCCGCTTCCAATGCGCCAGGGCCCTGGGCATCGGCGGGAATCAGTCGGGCGACGGCAGCGTTGATAAACGCCCATTCTTCAGCGGTGAAATAACTCGGCTCGTAGGCTTTATCGCTCGCAGGCGCCTTGGCCGGTGCGGCCTGGGCAGGCTCCGGCGTGGCCATCAGCATTGAACCGCCAAGGCTAGTGCTGGCAACCGTGACCACCGGGATCAAGGTCAAGGATTTGCGCAAAAAGTCGCGCCGCGGGTTGTCTTGATCTTGATCAGACATGGGGGCACCTCATCATGGGGTCACGGGTTTGTCCGCCACTTCTGGGAGCAGCGTGAAGGCATGGATTCCCAGGCATGACACATCCTGGCAACCAATAGTTACAAATGATAGCAGCCTAAGGATTTGGAATAGTCAACTGAGCTGCAAAAAAACAACAGATCAGTACCGACTGTTCACAATTCTTTGACGAGGACCTCACGCCCTGTTGACCGCCTGTAGGCGAATCTATGGCCCATTAGCCATTTCCCTATTCGGTTACAAAGCGCATGTTCAAGATTCGATTGCTGCCCGCCTTCGGCCTGGTGTTCATGGCACTGTTCGCAAGCGTTCACGCTCAAGCCGAGGACGCCCCGTCGACGCGCTCGCCGGAATGGGCCCAGCCCGTGGGCGACCAATTCAACCTGCACCAGATGACGCCCACGCTCTATCGCAGCGCGTTGCCGGACAGCAGTGCAGTGCCTGTGCTGGAAAAACTCAAGATTGGCACGGTCATCAACTTCCTGCCGGAATCGGACGCCAGCTGGCTGAAATCGACGGATATCAAACAGGTTCAACTGACCTATCGCACCAACCATGTCGACGACACCGACGTGCTCGCGGCGCTGCGCGCCATTCAGCAGGCCCAAGCCAACGGCCCGGTGTTGATGCACTGCAAACACGGCTCTGACCGCACCGGCCTGATGGCAGCGATGTATCGCGTGGTCGTGCAGGGGTGGAGCAAGGAAGATGCGCTGAACGAAATGACCCTGGGCGGCTTCGGCACCAGCAATGGCTTCAAGGACGGCGTTCGCTACATGATGAAAGCCGATATCGACAAGTTGCGCACCGCCTTGGCCAATGGTGATTGCAGCACCAGCGCCTTCGCCCTGTGCTCGATGAAAAGCTGGATTACCACTTCGCAAAGCGACGAGAAAAAGCTCTGACTACACGCCATTGAGTCGCAACAAAAAGCGGGGCATCCAGTGCCTGATGCCTCTCAGTTAAGCGATAAAGCGGGCGATGGATAAATTGTGGGAGGGGGCTTGCTCCCGATGGACTGCGTAGCAGGCCCATTTTTGAGACCGCTGCGCGGCCTATCGGGAGCAAGCCCCCTCCCACAGGGACCGCGTTAATCCTTAACTGAGAGGCATCAGGCACTGGGTGCCCCGCTTTTTTTAGTCTTTTTTCAGCTTCGGATTAGGAAAAAACTGCACCGCCTGCACCTTCGGGTCAGGCGCTTTCAACGCCGATGTATTGACCCGCGTGCCCAACTCCCTGGGCACCGACAGCCCTTGATCATTGAGCGTATCGGTATAGCCGCAGGCCACGCATTCACGATGTGGCACGCTGTCCTCGGTCCACATTTTCAACTTGTCCGGCTCGCTGCACGCCGGGCAGACCGCCCCGGCGATAAATTGCTTTTTGGTAATCACAGGCCCTTCACTCATGCTGCCGCGTCCTCACTCAGGCCGCTGTGGCGCAAGAGTGCGTCAATCGACGGCACGCGTCCGCGGAAATCGACGAACAGCACCATCGGTTCCTGGGAACCGCCACGGGCCAGGATCGCCTCACGGAAGGCACGGCCAGTCTCGGGATTGAGCACGCCGTCTTCTTCAAATTTGGAGAAGGCATCCGCCGACAGCACTTCGGCCCACTTGTAGCTGTAATAACCCGCCGCGTAACCGCCCGCGAAGATATGCGCGAAGCTGTTGGGGAAGCGGTTGTAGGCCGGCGGGCGCATCACCGAAACCTCATCACGCACGCCCTCGAGCACCTGCGCGACCGTGCGGCCATCGCCGTGGGTGGCGTGCAGTTCGAAGTCAAACAGCGAGAATTCCAACTGGCGCACCATCATCAGGCCCGACTGGAAGTTCTTCGCCGCGAGCATTTTCTCCAGCAAGTCCTGCGGCAGCGGCTCACCGGTTTCATAGTGACCGGAGATCAACGCCAGGCCTTCCGGCTCCCAGCACCAGTTCTCCATGAACTGGCTCGGCAACTCCACCGCGTCCCAAGCCACGCCGTTGATGCCGGACACGCCGGCGTGTTCAACGCGGGTCAGCAGGTGGTGCAGGCCGTGGCCGAACTCGTGGAACAAGGTGGTCACTTCGTCGTGGGTCAGCAGCGCAGGCTTGCCGCTGTCGGCCGGGGTGAAGTTGCACACCAGGTTAGCCACCGGGCTTTGCAGCACGCCATCGATCGTGCGGCGGCGGTCGCGGGCGCCGTCCATCCAGGCACCGCCACGCTTGTTGGCGCGGGCGTACAGGTCGAAGAAGAAACGGCCGACATGCTGGCCGTTTTCCTTGATTTCAAACAGACGCACGTCCGGATGCCAAGTATCGAAACCTTTTTGCTCGGCGATCTCGATGCCGTACAGACGCTGCACAATGGCGAACAACCCGCTCAACACTTTGTCGATCGGGAAGTAGGCGCGCAGGGCCTCCTGGGACACGCTGTAGCGCTGCTCACGAAGTTTTTCACCGTAGAAACCGCTGTCCCAGCTTTGCAGGTCGGCGCAGCCTTGTTCGGCAGCGTAAGCCTTGAGCTGTTGCAGGTCCTGGGCGGCAAACGGCTTGCTGCGCTTGGCCAGGTCACGCAAGAAACTCAGCACCTGGTCACTGGACTCGGCCATCTTGGTGGCCAGGCTCAGTTCCGAGAAAGAGGCGTAGCCCAGCAGTTGAGCAAGCTCCTGACGCAGGTCGAGGATCTGTTCCATCACCGGCCCGTTATCGTTCTGACCGGCATTCGGGCCTTGGTCCGACGCACGGGTGCAATAGGCCGCGTAGACTTCTTCGCGCAGGGCGCGGTCCTGGGCGTAGGTCATCACCGCGTAGTAACTCGGGAACTCCAGGGTGATCAGCCAACCGTCGAGCCCCTTGGCCTGGGCGGCAGCGGCCATTTGCGCCTTGGCCGAGTCGGTCAGGCCAGCCAGGCGGGCCTCATCGGTCACATGCTTGGTCCAGGCCTGGGTGGCGTCCAGCAACTGGTTGGAAAATTTGCTGCCCAGCTCCGACAGCTTGCTCTGCACTTCGGCGTAACGTTTTTGCTGCTCAGGCGGCAAATCGATACCCGACAGGCGGAAGTCACGCAGGGCATGTTCCAGGATAGTTTTTTGCGCCACATCGAAGCCGGCCGCTTCCGGGCTGTTGGCCAAGGCTTCGAAAGCCTGGAACAGTGCGCGGTTCTGGCCCATTTCAGTGGAGTAGGCGCTCAACGCGGGCAGACATGCCTCATAGGCTTCGCGCAGTTCGGCGCTGTTGCACACGGCGTTGAGGTGGCTGACCGGGCTCCAGGCAGCGCCCAGGCGGTCGTTCAGTTCGTCCATCGCCAGGACCAGCCCGGCCCATGTCGGATTTTTACCCTGGCTTTGCAGGATGCCTTCGATGGCGACACGGTTGTCGGCGAGGATCTGTTCGATGGCCGGCTGGACGTGCTCGGCACGGATCGCCGAGAACGGCGGCAGGTCGTAGGACTGCAGAAGTGGGTTGTTCGCGCTCACGGTTGGCACCTTGGCTGAGGAAACGGATAAGACAAAGATGGGGCCATCTTAATTACAATCAATGCCCACCGCAGCTATCAGCAAAAGAGAGAGAGGCTATCGTGACCCTTCGCAGCTATCAGAACCACACGCCAACCCTGGGCGCCGGGGCGTTTGTCGATGTTTCGGCGGTGGTGATCGGCGATGTCGAAATTGGCGCCGACAGCTCGGTATGGCCATTGACCGTGATTCGCGGCGACATGCACCGTATCCGCATCGGTGCGCGCACCAGCGTGCAGGACGGCTGCGTGTTGCACATCACCCATGCCGGCCCCTTCAACCCGGACGGTTTTCCACTGCTGATCGGCGATGACGTGACGGTCGCCCATAAAGTCATGCTGCACGGCTGCAGCGTAGGCAGCCGGGTGTTGATCGGCATGGGCAGCATCGTCATGGACGGTGCCGTGGTCGAAGATGACGTGATCATTGGTGCCGGCAGCCTGGTGCCGCCGGGCAAGAAACTCGACAGCGGCTTTCTGTACGTGGGCAGCCCGGTTAAACAGGTTCGCGCACTGACTGACAAGGAGCGCGCCTTTTTCACCTACAGCGCCGCGAACTACGTGAAGCTCAAAGACCTGCACCTGGCCGAAGGATTCGATCAATGACCTTGCATTACCCCACCGTACTGTTCGACCTGGATGGCACCCTCACCGACCCGCGCGAGGGCATCACCCGCTCGATCCAGTACGCCCTCGGCAAGCTCGGCATTGATGAGCCGGACCTGACCAAGCTGGAACACTTCATCGGCCCGCCGCTGCTGCAAGCGTTCATGCAGTACTACGGTTTCGATGAAGCCAAGGCGTGGGAAGCGGTGAACTTCTACCGCGAGCGCTTCAAGGTCACCGGGCTCTATGAGAACCGCGTGTTCGACGGCGTGATGCCCTTGCTTGAAGCGCTGAACGACCAAGGCCGCCAGCTATATGTGGCGACCTCCAAGCCGTGGGTATTTGCCCGCGAGATCGCGCGGCATTTCGACTTTGCCAGGCACTTCAAGGTGATCTACGGCAGCGAGCTGGATGGTACGCGCACCAACAAGGTCGAGCTGATCGCGCACTTGATGCACGAAGAGCAGCTGGACCCGGCCACCACCTTGATGATTGGGGATCGCAAACATGACCTGATCGGAGCACGAAGCAATGGGTTGGATTCGGCGGCGGTAGGGTATGGGTTTGGCAGTTTTGAAGAGCTGAATGCCGAGAAGCCGACTTGGCATTTTGAAACCCTGGATCAGATGCATCAGGCGTTCATGCAGCGCCCTTGAGGGCGCTATCGGGAGCAAGTCGAATCGTCGCACCGCCCCTCCCACAATTGCCCGGCGTCCACGGTCAAAATGTGGGAGGGGACTTGCTCCCGATAGGACCCTAGAGGCCAGCACCTTCCAACTGCTTCAACGCAGCCTTGCGCTGCGCCATTGGCAGCCCGCCCAGCTTTTCCACCTCCGCAAAGAACTTCACCCAATCCCCACCTTGCTGCCTGAACAACGCGGCAAACGCAGGCACCCACTGGTCATACAGCCCGAACGGCAATAGCCGCGCGTTGTTCATCGGCTGGTTGATCCACCCGTCATACCGCTTATCGCCCCCCCACTGGCTGTCGCGCATCCACCGGTACTCACTGCGCAAGCGCTCGAATTCCGCGGCCTTGGCCTGGCGCATCACGTCCGCGGCCAATGGCTGGGAGTAGAGTTTTTCCAGGCGTTTGCGGGTGTCGAGGATCAGCCGGATAAATTGATCGCGTTGCAACAACGCCGCATCACCCACCGGCGCCAGACCGCGTGCCGCACGCCATTGACGGGTGCCTTCCTGCTCCACGAAGTTGGCGTAGGACTCATTGAACTCAGTGTCGTCCTTCACATAAAAGCGCTGGTGCGCCAGCTCATGGAAGATCAGCGTCGCCAGGCGCTCATCACCCCAGTTCATCATGGAGCTCATGATCGGGTCATCGAACCAACCCAGGGTCGAATAGGCTTCTACGCCGCCAATCGACACATCCATGCCACGCTGGCGCAACAACGCCGCTTCACCTCGCGCCGCGCTTTGGTTGTAGTAACCGCGATAAGCCACGCAGCCGGCGATGGGAAAGCAGTGGGTCTCGGGCGAGAGAGAAAATTCCGGCGTGGCGAAGACGTTCCAGACTACATAAGGCCGACCAATGTCGGCATACAGCCGGTAACTCCGGTTGTCAGGCAGGTGCAAGTGTTCGCTGGCAAAGGCCCGCGCCTTCTGCGCTTGCTTGAGGTGATCGCGCAATACCTGTGGGCGAGACGGATCTGCGATGACCTCGGAAACCGGCTCCCTGGCCCGCAATAGTTGCCACTGGCCGCTGGCCAATTGGCTGTAATAGCTCACACTGGAGCAGCCGCTGAGCAGCACCACCAGCAACCCTGGAAGAAAACGCCTGACCATGCCCCAATGACTCCTGGGTAAATTGCCCGCCAGACTAGCCTGCCTGCGCGGCATTTTTCCATGGCGTGGCATGTTTATACTGGTGGCGAGCCTGCTTGTATCTTTCCCACCGCCTGAGTGCCCGCCATGCGCCAGCTTTTGTTTTGCACCACTGCCTTGTTTCTCAGCGCTTGCGCCTCAACCCCGATTCCCCCGGTCGACCCGCATCAGGCCTGGATTGATTTCGCCACGCCGACGCCGGGCGCCAAACTGGTCATGGCCCAGCGCCTGGACGGCAAGAACCTCAACGACGGACGCTTCTTCCAGGTGCCACCCGGCAGCCATGAGCTGATGGTGCGATTTGATTTTGAGGTGCCCACGGGCGGCAGCTTCGGTGGCCTGGGGCAGATGACTGACCGTACCTGCTTCATTACCCTGCAGTACGATCATTTCGAGGCTGGCCAACGCTATCGCCTGGAGGGGCGCTCATTGGCCTACACGCCGAATATCCGTTTGTATAACGCCGCCCGCCAATTGCTGGCTGAAGAGCGCAGCGTCAACTGCCTGTGATCAGTCGTTGTTCTTTTGGTAGATGATGCGCTTGGTGCCGTTTTCACAGGAACCGACAATCATGGCGATGTCATGCTTCTCGGCTTCTTCGGCGGTGATGATTTCCAAGGTGTAGGACGGAATCGCCTTGGCCTGGATCTTCACCTCGATCTCTTTCCTGAGCTCTTCACAATCTTTTGGCGCGGCCACAACCGAAGTAGCCAACGCACCGCAAATGATCGCCAAGGCAAAACGTTTCATGTGTGAAGCTCCCTGAATGCCTGCGCACGGGTGTGCGCTCGAGGCTGCATAGCCTATACGACCGCATCCGGGAAACACGAGTTCTGATTTAACGCAGAACAAAGTGTGGAAGGGGCGGTGCGGCTTGGCCCCTTCCACATTGGATGGGCTGAGTCAGTTGACGAGCGTGGCATCCAGGCTGATTTTCGCATTCAGCACCTTGGATACCGGGCAGCCTTCCTTGGCCTTTTTGCTCAGCTCATCGAACTGCGCCTGGCTCGCGCCCGGGATCTTGGCTTTCAAAATCAAATGCACGGCGGTAATCGCAAAACCACCGTCCACTTGGTCCAGGGTGACCTCCGCCTGGGTGTCGATGCTGTCAGCCTTGAGACCTGCATCACCAAGAATCATGGAGAACGCCATGGAGAAACAGCCGGCGTGGGCAGCGCCAATCAACTCTTCAGGGTTGGTGCCTTTGCCGCCCTCGAAACGTGCCTTGAAGCCGTAGGGCGCTTCGCGCAACACGCCGGTTTCGGTCGAGATGGACCCCAGGCCTGTCTTCAGATCGCCTTCCCAATGAGCCGATGCTTTTTTCTTGATACTCATAGCTATCTCCTCGAACGGTGGTTTTGCGTCAGTAGGGTTCTGAGGATAGAAGCTTTTGCAAAGTTCACTTTGTCGGAAAAACCTAGTGCGCCAGTAGGAAATTTATGATCACCTATTGAATCTCGGGTATATGCCCTCATTGCATGAACATGCACAGAAGCGGCAGGTTTTGGTTCGTCTATTTAAGCCTGCGCACCCAATGGAGAAGCTGGCTTATGAAATCGCTGTCCGACGTGAAGTTCTCGACCCTCGACCTCGTACCTGTACGGGCCAATGGCAGTCCGGCCCAGTCATTGCGCAATTCCCTGGACCTGGCCCAGCACGTAGAAAAATTCGGCTACAACCGTTTCTGGGTGGCTGAGCACCACAACATGGATGGCATCGCCAGCTCGGCCACCTCAGTCCTGTTGGGCTACCTGGCCGGTGGCACCTCTACCATCCGTGTCGGTTCCGGCGGCGTGATGCTGCCCAACCACGCACCGCTGGTGATTGCCGAACAGTTCGGCACCCTGGAAAGCCTCTACCCCGGCCGTATCGACCTGGGCCTGGGCCGCGCCCCCGGTTCCGACCAGATGACCGCCCGCGCCCTGCGTCGGGAGCGTTCCGGCAGCGCCGACGATTTCCCGGAAGACGTGGCCGAACTGATGGCCTACCTCGGCCCACGCACGCCTGACCAACGGGTAATCGCTGTGCCGGGCACGGGCACCAACGTACCGGTGTGGCTGCTCGGCTCGAGCCTGTTCAGCGCGCAGCTGGCGGGAGAGCGGGGGTTGCCCTACGCCTTCGCCTCGCACTTCGCTCCGCGCCTGATGCATGAGGCTATTCGCGTCTACCGCAATCACTTCAAGCCTTCAGCCGTGTTGGATAAGCCCTACGTGATGCTCGGCATTCCGCTGGTAGCGGCCGATACCGACGAACAGGCCGATTACCTGGCCACCTCGGTGTACCAGCGCATCCTCGCACTGATGCGCGGGCAGAGCCTGGTGCAGCGCCCACCGGTGAAAACCATGGATGGCCTGTGGCTGCCGCATGAGAAGGACGCGGTTGGCAGCTTCCTCGGCCTGGCGATGGTGGGCAGCCCGGCGAAAATCCGCGCCAAACTGGAAGTGTTGATCGAGCAGACCGGCGCCGATGAGCTGATCTTTACGTGCGACCTGTACGAACACGCTGATCGCATTCATTCCTACGAGCTATTGGCGCAGTTGATGAAAGGCTGAAGCCCAGGCGAAAAAAAACCGACGCACTCGCGTCGGTTTTTTATGTCTGGAACACGGAATCAACCGCGCTTGTAGACAATTTCCTTGGTGCCGGCTTCGCAGCTGCCGATCACTTTGCCATCGGCGGCAGCGCCTTTAGCGACCACATCCAGCGAGTAATGCTGAACGCCTTTCGCATCGAGCTTGGCCGCGAGTTCGCTTTTCAGCTCTTCACAAGGCTTGCCAGCTGCCATTGCTGTGCCGGCAATGCTCAACAAACTTACCGCTAACAGAAACTTCTTCATCCGTTACTTTCCTTGCGCTGATCGAAAAGAGCGTGCCGACGCACGTTGCATCGGCACCCTAAGGTTGTAGCGCAGGTTATGGCAATCGGCCAGTCAGCAAGTTCAACCGGCGAGATCAACTACTGGCAATTCGGAACCCCACCTTGAGCGTGACCTGGAAGTGCGCGGCCTTGCCGTCCTTGATGTGACCACGGGTTTCAGTCACTTCAAACCATTCCAGATGCTTGATGCTCTTGTTGGCCTCGGCCAGGGCGTTGTTGATGGCGTCTTCGATGCTGGTGGTCGAGGAGCCGACCAGTTCGACTTTCTTGTAGGTGTGATGATCAGACATGGCGTTTCTCCTGAGGGCTTTAGTCAGCGTAGCAGTCAATGTTGGTAATGCTTCTGGCGACTGCTCGTAGGTAAAAGTTCAGATTTACTGCACTTTCTCAAACCGCCGCAGTCGGTATCTACACACGTCACTCAATCACTTCAGGAGAGTCCAAATGGCCAACACTTCTCTACGCAAAGCCTCGCTGGAAAGCATGGAAGCGGAGATTTCCAGCCTGCTCAAATCCCTTGAGAGCCTCAAGGATGATGCATCCGATGAGTCACGCAAAACCCTGAAGGCCCTGAAAAGCAATGCCGAGAATGCCCTCAAGCACTCTCGTCACCTGATCAGCGACGCCTACGAAGAAAGCAAAGTAAAACTGCGTGAAACCGGTGTTGCTACCCGGGACTACGCACAAGAGCACCCCTGGACCACCGCCGGTGTCGCCGTTGGCGCACTGGGCCTGCTGGCCGCTTACCTGCTGTGCAAACGCGGTGACTGATTAAATGGCTATACCGGCTCGCGCAACAGCTCAGCCTTGAGCCACTGCGCCAGCTGCCGAGCGCGCCCGTCCGCGGCGCGCTTGGGTAGCCACAACGCCAGGTGCGCCGGGGTTTCACTGAAACCCCACGGCGCCACCAGGCGCCCCGCACGCAGGTCCTCTGCCACCAACGGCTGTGGCGCAATCGCTACCCCAAGCCCGGCTACCGCCGCCTCCAGCAAATAATACAAATGCTCGAAACCCTGGCCGTGTTTCAAAGCGCCGGGATCGATGCCGTGGTGCCGCGCCCAACTGGGCCAGGCTTGCGGGCGTGAAGTGGTGTGCAACAGCGCCTGGCCGCACAAGGCTTGCGGCGCAGCCTCCCGCAATTGTTCGAAACCGGCGAAACGCGGGCTCATGACCGGCCCGATACGCTCGCTGGCCAACTCGTACACTTGCATATCCGCCGGCCACGGCGGTTCGGCGAAGACCAGCAGCGCATCCAAGCCTGGCCGGCGCGGGTCAAGGTCGCCTTCACCCGCCGACAGGTGCAGACGCAAATCCGGCAGGTCGGCATTCAAACGGCCCAGACGCGGGATAAACCAGCGCGCCAGCAAACTCCCCGACAAACCGAGCACAAAGGGTGCATCCGCGCCGCTTTGGGTGAGTTCCGCGCACACATCCCGCAAGCGCTCGAAGGCCTCGGCACTGGCATCTCGCAGCCGGATGCCCGCATCTGTGAGTTTAAGGCCTCGGCCTTCTTTGCTGAAAAGACTGACACCCAAGTGTTCCTCCAGCACTTTAAGCTGTCGGCTGACCGCGCCATGCGTGACGTGCAGCTGCTCGGCAGCCAAGCTGACGCTATTGAGGCGGGCTGTGGCTTCAAAAGCACGCAGGGCGTTAAGGGGCGGGAGGTCTCGGCTCATCTGTGAGTTTTCCTGACAGGTTGCGGCGATCTTATCGGTTTTCAGCGTAGCGTGTGAGGGGTAGAGTGGCCCTCATTGTTTCTACACCCATTTTTTCCTGGAGCGTCCCATGACTCAGTCCCAGACCGATCTACGCAACGGCCCAGACGCCAACGGCCTGTTCGGCGCGTTCGGCGGCCGTTATGTCGCTGAAACCCTGATGCCGTTGATCCTCGACCTGGCCCGTGAATACGAAGCGGCCAAGATCGATCCGGCGTTCAATGAAGAACTGGCCTACTTCCAACGCGACTACGTCGGGCGTCCAAGCCCGCTGTATTTCGCCGAGCGCCTGACCGAGTTCTGCGGCGGCGCCAAGATCTACCTCAAGCGCGAAGAGCTGAACCACACCGGCGCACACAAGATCAACAACTGCATCGGCCAGATCCTGCTGGCACGACGCATGGGCAAAAAACGCATCATTGCCGAGACCGGCGCAGGCATGCACGGCGTGGCCACTGCCACCGTGGCCGCGCGTTTCGGCCTGCAATGCGTGATCTACATGGGCACCACCGACATCGAGCGCCAGCAGGCCAACGTGTTCCGCATGAAGCTATTGGGTGCCGAAGTGATCCCGGTGGTCGCCGGCACCGGCACCCTCAAGGACGCGATGAACGAAGCCCTGCGTGACTGGGTGACCAACGTCGACAGCACCTTCTACCTGATCGGCACCGTGGCCGGCCCACACCCTTACCCCGCGATGGTGCGCGATTTCCAGGCCGTGATCGGCAAGGAAACCCGCGACCAGTTGCAAGCCCAGGAAGGCCGTCTGCCGGACAGCCTGGTGGCGTGCATCGGCGGTGGCTCCAATGCCATGGGCCTGTTCCATCCGTTCCTGGACGACAAGAGCGTGCAAATCATCGGCGTTGAAGCGGCCGGGCACGGCATCGAAACCGGCAAGCATGCCGCCAGCCTCAACGGCGGCGTACCGGGCGTGCTGCACGGCAACCGTACCTTCCTGCTGCAGGACGACGACGGTCAGATCATCGACGCCCACTCGATTTCCGCCGGCCTCGACTACCCCGGTATCGGCCCTGAACACGCGTGGTTGCACGATATCGGCCGCGTGCAATACACCTCGGTCACCGACGATGAAGCCTTGGATGCGTTCCACAAGTGCTGCCGCCTGGAAGGGATTATTCCTGCCCTGGAAAGCGCCCACGCCTTGGCTGAAGTGTTCAAACGCGCGCCGACCCTGCCGAAGGATCACTTGATGGTGGTCAACCTTTCAGGCCGTGGCGATAAAGACATGCAAACCGTGATGTTCCACATGGAACACTCTCAACAAGAGCAGTCCAAGCAGGAGAAACACTGATGAGCCGCCTGCAAAGCCGCTTCGCGCAACTGAAAGAACAGAACCGCGCCGCCCTGGTCACTTTCGTCACCGCCGGTGACCCGGGCTATGACACTTCGCTGGCGATCCTCAAAGGCTTGCCTGCCGCCGGTGCCGACGTGATCGAGCTGGGCATGCCCTTCACCGACCCGATGGCCGACGGCCCGGCTATTCAACTGGCCAACATCCGCGCCCTGACCGCCAAGCAGAACCTGGCGAAAACCCTGCAGATGGTTCGTGAATTCCGCAAAGACAATCACGATACGCCGCTGGTGTTGATGGGCTACTTCAACCCGATCCACAAGTACGGTGTGCCGCAGTTCATCGCCGACGCCAAGGCAGCCGGGGTTGATGGCCTGATCGTGGTCGACATGCCGCCTGAGCATAACGCTGAGCTGTGCGACCCGGCCCAGTCGGCCGGTATCGACTTTATCCGCCTGACCACACCCACCACCGATGATGCGCGCCTGCCAACCGTACTTAATGGCAGCTCCGGTTTCGTTTATTACGTATCGGTGGCCGGCGTGACCGGTGCCGGTGCCGCCACCCTGGAGCACGTCGAAGAGGCCGTGACCCGCCTGCGTCGGCATACCGAACTGCCGATCAGCATCGGCTTCGGTATCCGCACGCCGGAGCAGGCAGCGGCCATCGCACGCCTGGCGGACGGTGTGGTAGTGGGTTCGGCCCTGATCGATCACATCGCCACGGCCAAGAATGATCAGCAAGCAATCGATGGCGTTTTGAGCCTGTGCGCGGCGCTGTCGGAAGGTGTGCGTAACGCCCGTCAGTAAAGACTCTGTGGCGGTAGGATACGCATGGATCAAACCAGCGGATCAGTACCTCAGGTGACAAGACCAAGGGATTTCGAACCGCGTTCGAAATCCCTTTTTTATTCGTGCAGGACTCAGTTTCGCAGCCGAGGGGGTGCTGATCGCGATGGGGCACGGGCATCGTCGACGACCCGCTGGCCTGAGTTCTTCAGCTAGGCTTGAGAGGGTGACATTCCGTTACCCCCTCAACGCACTTCATGCCTATTGCCGTCTAACCGCCTCGCAAGCCATGTATTACTTGCCCTCCTGGTCGTTAAGTTAGCCGCATCAGAAGTCAGTCTTGGCTCCCAGGAGTACATCATGGCATTTGATCTCATCACCGCTTCAGACCGCCGCCATTCCACGCTGCAGAAAGGTTTCAACCTGCGCTGGCCGTTGGGCAACGTTCAGGGCCAGTCCTCGCCCAATGGGGCCGACCGCATCTACATCTGCCATAGCCCGCAAGGCATCATCGACGCCGCTGCTCAAGCCCTGGCCCAACCCAACGGGCGCATCACCGTGCGCAGCGGCGGCCATTGCTACGAAGGTTTCGTCGCCAACAAGATGCCTGACAGCCCCGATGAAATGCTGTCTATTCTGGACATCAGCCCGATGAACCAAGTGATCTACGATGCCAACGGCCAAATCGGTTCCGCGTTAATACCGACCCAGCCTGAGCGCTACAGCGTTCGCCTGGACGCCGGTAGCCAGAACTGGGACGTCTACGTCGCGCTCTACAAGCTGGCCAACAAGACCTTGCCTGGCGGCTCGTGTTACTCGGTCGGGCTGGGCGGGCATATTTGCGGAGGCGGTTACGGCTTGTTGTCGCGCAAGAATGGCCTGGTGTGCGACTGGCTGCACGGCGTCGACATGCTGGTCGCCAATTCCCTCGGCAGCGGGCTGGTGCCGGTGCATGTATCCCGCGACAGCACCGACCCCGACGAGCTCAGCCTGTTCGCCGCCTGCTGTGGGGCGGGGGGCGGGCAATTCGGCATCATCACCAGCTATTACTTCAAGGCATTGCCGGACGCCCCCAAAGAGGTGCTGTGGCTGGTACTGGAATGGGATTGGTCGGTGCTGACCAAAGCCGCACTCGACAGCCTGTTGACGGCCTACCAATCCTGGTTCACCAACAATCAAGGCAACACCGACACCTGGGGCCTGGCGACCAAACTCGAGATGCGCCACCGGCACACCGGCAATGTGACCTTGGGCATTCACTATGTGGACAAAAATGGGGAGCTGAACGACCGCGCTCCCTTCGACGATTTTGTCAGCAAAATGCTGGCTGCCATTGGCTTGCCTGCAACCGAATCCCTGGTTCCCTTTCATGTGACCCATCTGCCTCGGGGCGGCGCTACCGGGCGTGTCATCAACTCACTGGCAGCCGCCCGGGCAGTCGCGCAGCGCCTGGATTGGCTGGCATGCCAGCAAACCTTGAATGGTTCGGGGGATAACCAGCGGGGGCGCTACAAGTCAGCCTACCAAAAGGGCGTATTCACCCCTCAGGTACTGCAGGCTATCTGGGACACGCTGACGCTGGATGACCCCGATAACCACTTGACCCAAAGCCTGATCCAGATCCAGTCCTTTGGTGGTCGCATCAATCAACCGGACCCGGCAGTACGCCGGGAAACCTCAGCAGCACAGCGCTCTTCCTACTTGAAGTGGCAACCGCAATGTTATTGGCGCGATGCCGGCCAGGCTTCGGACCAGGCACACGCACGCTGGATCCAGGGGCTGTTTTTCAAGGCTTTCGCCAATGATCAGGGGGTGCCGGTGAATGCCGAGTTCGAAGGTTGCTACATCAACTACCCCGACCTCGACATGACGCACCTTGGCGGTGATCCGACCCATGCCAGGAACCCCCAGTGGTACAAGATTTTCTTTCCCGACCTCATTATTGAAAGCCGCCTGCGACGCACCAAACAGCGCTGGGACCCGCTGAATGTATTTCGTAACGAGATGTCGGTGCCGTAACTCATTCCACCGCAAAGGGCGACCTCAAGGTCGCCCTGTCCTACAACTCGATCCGCTCAACCTTACCCACCAGCAACACATAAGAAAGCGCCCCAAGCAATGCCAGCACCGCAATGTAGGTAATCGCCGGCGCAAATGAGTCACCACTGGCCAGGAAGCCAATCACGATCGGCGTGGCGATCGCCGACAGGTTGCCGATGAAGTTGAACACCCCGCCGGTCAAGCCCAGCAGGCGCGCCGGTGCCAGGGTCGAGACCAGCGACCAGGTGATCGACGCCAGGCCATTGCCGAAGAACGCCACCGCCAGGAAGGCGATGACCCACGCGGTGGAGTCGACATAGTTGGCCCCGATGATCGCCGTGGAAATCAACAGCCCGCCAATGATCGGCAACTTGCGCGCAAAACCCACTGACGCGCCCCGGCGAATCAGCCAGTCGGAAAAAATCCCGGAGCACAGTACGCCGACGAAGGCCGCGAGGAAGGGCAACGACGCCAGCAGACCGGACTTGATGAAGTCCATGCCGCGATATTTCACCAGGTAGGTCGGGAACCAGGTCAGGAAGAACCACAGCGTCGAGTTCAGGCAGAACTGCCCCAGGTAGATCCCCCAGAGTTTGCGCTTGCTCAGCACGATGCCCAGGTCGGCCCAACTGAACGGCGCCTTGACGGTTTTCGCCTGCATGTCCACCAGGCCGCCGCCCTCACGGATCAACGCGATTTCAGCCGCATTGGCGCCTTTGAAATCCTTCGGCTCGCGGTACACCGCATACCAGATCACCGCCCAGAGAATGCCCACGCCCCCCGTGACGACAAACACCATGTGCCAGCCGAAGGCGTGTTGCAGCCAGGCCAGTATCGGCGTGAGAAACGCCAGCCCGACAAATTGCCCGGAGGTGTAGACGCCAATGGCGGTCGCCCGCTCACGCTCGGGAAACCAGGTCGTGACCACACGGCTGTTGATCGGATAAGCCGGCGCTTCCAGCGCACCCACCGCCATGCGCAGCACGAACAGCGCGATGAAGCTTGCGGCAAAGCCCAGCATGACAGTGGCGATGGACCACAACAGCAACGCAGCCGTATACAGAATTCGCGGCGGCACCCGGTCCACCAGCCAACCGCCGGGAATCTGCATGGCGGCGTAGGTCCAGCCGAAGGCGGAGAAGATCAGCCCGACATGCACCGGGTCGATACCCAGCTCACTGGTCAGCGCCGGGGCGGCAATCGACAGGTTGCTGCGGTCGAGGTAGTTGATCACCACGGTGATGAACAACAACAGCATGATGAAGAAACGCTTTCTGCTGGGCGTGACTAAAGAAGCCTGTCCAGTAAAGGATTCAGGGTGCATGGGGTGCCTCTTTTTATGTTTGTTGAGGTCTGGCCTGACGGCCTGAAGAAACCGAATCAACTGTGGGAGGGGGCTTGCTCCCGATGGCGGCGCATCAGATTCAGATGTGCTGACTGACTCACCGCCATCGGGAGCAAGCCCCCACCCACATTTAGCTGGAAGTCACCACTCGGCAAAGCTGCCGTCGGCATGGCGCCAGATCGGATTGCGCCAGCGATGGCCGATAGCCGCGCGTTCGACCACATATTCCTCGTTGATCTCGATACCCAGGCCTGGCCCGTTGGGGATCTTCACGAAGCCCTGGTCATAGTCGAACACGCCCGGGTCGCGCACGTAGTCGAGCAGGTCATTGCTCTCGTTGTAGTGAATGCCCAGGCTTTGCTCCTGGATAAACGCGTTGTAGCACGCAGCGTCCAGTTGCAGGCACGCCGCCAGGGCAATCGGGCCCAGCGGGCAGTGCAGGGCAAGGGCCACGTCGTAGGCTTCGGCCATGTTGGCGATCTTGCGGGTTTCGGTGATGCCTCCGGCGTGGGACGCATCCGGCTGGATGATGTCGACATAGCCTTCGCTGAGCACACGCTTGAAGTCCCAGCGCGAGAACAGGCGCTCGCCCAGCGCGATCGGGGTGCTGGTCAGCGGTGCCAGTTCCTTGAGCGCTTCGTAGTTTTCACTGAGCACCGGCTCTTCGATAAACATCAGTTTGTACGGGTCGAGTTCCTTCATCAGCACCTTGGCCATGGGCTTGTGCACGCGGCCATGGAAGTCGACGCCAATGCCCACGTTAGGGCCGACCGCATCCCGCACAGCGGCAACGTTGGCCAAGGCCAGGTCGACTTTTTCGAAGCTGTCGACGAACTGCAACTCCTCGGTGCCGTTCATTTTTACTGCGGTAAAGCCACGCGCAACCGCCTCTTTGGCGGCACGGGCGGTATCGGCCGGGCGGTCGCCGCCGATCCATGAATACACGCGGATCTTGTCGCGCACCTGGCCACCAAGCAGGTCGCTGACGGACACGCCGAGGGCCTTGCCCTTGATGTCCCACAACGCCTGGTCGATACCGGCCAGGGCACTCATGTGCACCGCGCCGCCACGGTAGAAACCGCCGCGATAGAGCACGGTCCAGATGTCTTCGATATTGCGCGGGTCTTTGCCGATCAGGTAGTCGGACAGTTCTTCGACGGCCGCCGCCACGGTATGGGCGCGGCCTTCAACCACAGGCTCGCCCCAGCCGGTCACGCCCTGGTCGGTTTCGATCTTGAGGAAGCACCAGCGCGGCGGAACGATGAAGGTCGTCAGTTTGGTGATTTTCATCTGTTATCTCTCTTATAGATGCAGCGCCCGTGGGCGCGGAACTTGAAGTCAGCTCAGGCTGTTCCAGGCGGCGACATACGCCTGGGCGCGGCTCGCGACCTGATCCACCGTCATACCTGGCTTGAACAACCCGGAACCCAGGCCGAACCCTTTGGCGCCGGCATCGATGAACACCTGCATGTTGTCCGGGGTAATGCCGCCCACCGGCAGCAGCAACGTGCCCGCCGGCAAGACCGCCAGCCACGCCTTGATCACCGACGGGCCCATTTGCTCGGCCGGGAACAGCTTCAACACGTCGGCGCCTTCGGCCAGGGCGGCAAATGCTTCGGTCGGCGTGGCCACACCGGGCGACAGGAACAGGCCCGCCGCTTTCGCTGCGCGCAAGACCTTGGCATCGCTGTGGGGCATCACGATGACCTGGCCACCGGCGGCTTTCACTTGCTCGACCTGCTCCGGGGTCAACACCGTGCCCGCGCCGATCAGGCAATCGGCAGGCAGGCCATCGCGCAGCGTGCGGATGCTGGTGTAGGGGTCGGGCGAATTCAGCGGCACTTCGATGACACGAAACCCCGCCTGGTACAGCACCTGGCCCATCGCCAGGGCTTCGTCCGGTCGTACGCCACGCAGGATTGCGATCAAACCGTTGCGGGCGAGCGCTTGCTTGAGCATGTCAGGTCTCCAATGCAGGTTGAGTGAGCCCGGCGGCCACCGCCAGTTGCCACAGGCCACGCTCGGTGGCTTCCTGCGCCAGGCTGACGTGGTCGAAGCCGCACAGGGCGAGGGCGCGTTGGTAGCGGGCGCAGAGGGCGGCGGCGCCGACCAGGATGATGGGTTGGTGTTTCGCGCCGACCGGCAGGCCGGCCAGTTCATGACCGATGAGCAAGCCGGACAGGTAGTCAGGCTGTTGTTCAGGCGACAATTCGCCGGTCAGCCCGAGCGTGCGCGCACTGAACAACGTCGACAGCACACCGCGTTGGCCATCTTTGGAGAGCGCCACCTGCACGCCCCGATCAAAAGCGTCGGCCTGGAAGTATTCGGATATTTGCTGGGTACGCCCAAGCAGGCTGTGTTTGCTCAACACCGCGAACAGCTCGCCGGTCATGAAGGTGTCGAAGTGGGTGATACGCCCCTCGACCACCTCGACCCATTTGGAATGGCTACCGGGCAAGCCGATCAATACGTCGGCGCCTAGACCCTGCAGCACGCCCAGTACCTGGGTTTCTTCGCCACGCATCACATTGGGCAGACCGACCTGCTCAATCACGCCGGGGACGATATGCACGTCGATTCCACGCAAGCTGCGTACCCGATGCAGAGCATTGCCGAGGCTGGCGACGTCCACTGGCGTATTGCGATAGGCCGCCTCGCTCCAGCCCTGGGCGCTGCCGACCATGCCGCAAGCGATCACGGGCAGGTCGGGCCGGGCATCGAGCCAGTCACCACACGCCGCATCGAATGCCAATTCAAAACCATCACGGCAGTACACACCCGCGATATCCCGGGGCTCGCTGGGCAAATGCATGATGCCCCACGCCAGCGAGCGCTGCTCCAGCACCACGCCTGCGGGGCCGAGTTTATAAGCACGAAGGGAACTGGTGCCCCAATCGAGCGCGATCAATTGCGCCTGCATCGCTTCACCTGAATGAGTGGTGATGAAAAAAGCTGATGGGCGAATATAAACCTATGCTTGCGCATATCTCAATATATAAATATCAATCCCATATAGTGAGACGAGACGAGATAAATCCTACTCCGTTTGCCCTTTTTGCGGGGAGTGGAACAAGACGTTATCTGATAGGGGAAGTTAAAAAGCCGACAAGTCCAGTTCGCGCATCGCCCCCATCCAGATCGCATAGTCGGTGTGATCCTTCAGGTCATCGCCGGTTTCGGGGTGCAGGAACACCACCAGACCCTCGCGGTGCAGGGCCAACCACGGCAGCACCACACCGATGTACTCCGGCTCGAAAGCCAATTGGCAGCTCCAGTCCGGGTGCGGGCCCACCGGCCGTTCGTGCACTCGACCCATGCGTAACGGGAACAGCTTGGCCGCGTCTTCGCACAGGGTGCGCGCCTGCTCGATCGTACTGGCGTCGAAGTAAATATGGGCGTGATAGCCCTTGATACGTTGCATGATGAAATCCGCGTCCACTGTGCGCCGATCCTAGACCGCAATCGACGGCAGGGCCAGCCCGGTCAGGGACTGCGCGCTGCTGGCCTGCTCCGCCAGCAGCCAATCGACAAAGCGCTCGATCAACTGTCCCCGGCGTTTGCGCTGGGGCTGCACGACGTAATAACCGAAACGCGAGATCACCGTGTCGCTGATCGGCCGGCACAGCCAGTTCTGCTGCAACAGGTTATCCACCAGGTGGCGCCAGCCGATGGCTACACCCTGACCGGCAATCGCCGCCTGGATCAGCAGTGTGTAGTTGTCGAAACGCAACTGGCCGGGCGTGGGTGCCGTGGTGATCCCTAACTCGCGAAACACACCGCTCCAGTCGAACCACTGGCTGTTGTTCTCCTGACGCAGGTGCAGCAGGGGAAAATCCTGCAAATTCGCCAGGGTCAGCGCTGTGGTCTGCTCCTTGAGCCACTGCGGGCTACACACCGGGAACACTTCTTCGTTGAACAGCCACAAGCTGTCGCCCTGCTTGAAACGCCCGTCGCCGAACAACACCGCCACATCGATATCACTGCGCAAGGTGGCGTGGTTACGTTCGCTGGTGACCAGGCTGACATCGACCTGCGGGTTGGCCTGGTGGAAACGGTGCAGGCGCGGCATCAACCAGTAAGCGGCGAAAGCGAAGTCGGTGGCCACTTGCAGCACTTCATGCTGGCCCTGCTGGGTGATCGCGCTCAGGCCTTGGTTGATGGCCTGCAAGCCACCCTGGGCATGCTCGAACAGCAGGGCACCCGCGTCGGTCAATTCGATGCCACGGTAGATGCGATCAAACAGGCGAATCGACAGCTGTTCTTCGAGCCGCTTGATCTGCTGGCTGATGGCCGGTTGAGTGGTGCCCAACTCCATGGCGGCCGCCGTGAAGCTGCGATGTCGCGCCGCCGCTTCGAACACGCGCAACAGGTCGAGGGATAGATCACCGAGGGCTTCATACATTAGCTGTACTTATCCTAGACATTGTATTTCATGGGCTTTACCCAATTTTTCATGGGCTGCATGCTCATTCGCATAAACACCGCCTATGGAATGCCGAAGCCCCATGAAGCGCAAGAACATTCTTTTCATCATGGCCGATCAAATGGCCGCGCCACTGTTGCCGTTCTACGCACCGTCCCCGATCAAGCTGCCGAACCTGAGCCGCCTTGCCGCACAGGGCGTGGTGTTCGACGCCGCCTATTGCAACAGCCCGCTGTGTGCACCGTCGCGCTTCACCTTGGTCAGCGGCCAACTGCCGAGCAAGATCGGCGCCTACGATAACGCTGCGGATTTCCCCGCCGATGTACCGACGTATGCCCACTACCTGCGCCGCCTCGGCTACCGCACCGCGCTGTCGGGCAAGATGCATTTCTGTGGCCCCGACCAATTGCATGGCTACGAAGAGCGCCTGACCAGCGACATCTACCCCGCCGACTACGGCTGGGCGGTGAACTGGGATGAGCCGGACGTGCGCCCCAGCTGGTACCACAACATGTCCTCGGTACTGCAAGCCGGTCCGTGTGTGCGCACCAACCAGCTCGACTTCGACGAAGAGGTGGTGTTCAAAGCCCAGCAATATCTGTACGACCATATCCGTGAGGACGGCGATCAGCCGTTCTGCCTGACGGTTTCGATGACTCACCCGCACGACCCGTACACCATTCCCAAGCCGTTCTGGGAGCTGTACGACGATAGCCAGATCCCTTTGCCGACGACCCCGCCCCAGGCCGATCTCGACCCGCACTCCCAGCGCCTGCTCAAGGTCTATGACCTGTGGGACAAGCCGCTGCCTGTGGATAAGATCCGCGATGCGCGGCGTGCTTATTTCGGTGCTTGCAGCTATATCGACAGCAATGTCGGCAAGCTCTTGCAGACCCTGGAAGACACCGGCCTGGCCGAGGATACGATCATCATCTTCTCCGGCGACCACGGCGACATGCTCGGCGAGCGCGGCCTCTGGTACAAAATGCATTGGTTTGAAATGGCCGCCCGCGTACCGCTGCTGGTCTGGGCACCGGGGCAATTCGCCGCCGGCCGCGTGGCCCACGCCGTGTCCACCGCCGACCTGCTGCCGACCCTGGTGGCGCTGGCCGGCGGCGAGCTGGACCCACGCCTGCCGCTGGACGGCCGCTCGCTGGTGCCGCATTTGCAAGGGCAGGGCGGGCACGACGAAGTGTTCGGCGAGTACATGGCCGAAGGCACCATCAGCCCGCTGATGATGATCCGCCGTGGCGCCTACAAATTCATCTACAGCGAAGACGACCCTTGTCTACTGTTCGATGTGCACAACGACCCGCACGAGCGGGAGAACCTCAGCCAGTCGCCGGAGCACCGCTCACGGTTCGAGGCGTTCTTGAGCGAGGCGCGAGCCAAATGGGACATCCCGGCGATCCACCAACAGGTGCTCGCCAGCCAACGCCGCCGTCGCCTGGTGTTTGAAGCCCTGACCCAGGGCAAGCTGAAGAGCTGGGATCACCAGCCACTGGTAGACGCCAGTCAGCAATACATGCGCAACCATATCGACCTCGACGACCTGGAGCGCAAGGCACGTTATCCACAACCCTGCCAAAACCAATAAAGACACAGAGGGAAGGCCATGCAAAAGCTAACGGTAGTACTGGGTATCCTGGCGCTCGCCAGCGCCAATGTGTACGCAGACGCCAGTTGTGAAACGGTGAAAATGGCTGATCCCGGCTGGAGCGATATCGCCGCCACCAATGCCATCACCGGTTTTCTACTGACAGGCATGGGCTACAAACCCAAGGTCGACACCCTGGCGGTGCCGATCACGTTTGGCGGGCTCAAGGATGGCCAGGTGGATGTGTTCCTGGGCAACTGGATGCCGGCACAACAGGGCTTCTATGACAAGTTCGTGGCCAATGGCGATGTGGTGCAACTGGCGAAAAACCTCGACGGCACCGAGTTCACCCTCGCGGTACCGGACTACGTGTGGGACGCCGGCGTGCATGACTTCAACGACCTGAACAAGTTTGCCGACAAGTTCGACAAGAAGATCTACGGCATCGGCTCCGGCGCGCCGGCGAATATCTCGTTGCAGGAGATCATCAAGAAGAACGACTTTGATCTGGGCCAATGGAAGCTGATCGAGTCCAGCGAACAGGCGATGCTCGCCGAGGTGTCACGCTCGGTCAAAAAACAGAAATTCGTCACCTTCCTTGGCTGGACGCCGCACCCGATGAATGTGCAATTGAAAATGCACTACCTCAAGGGCGGCGAGAAGTATTTTGGTGACACCGGCAGCGTGTATACCTTGACCCGCAAGGGTTACGCACAGGCCTGCCCGAATGTCGGGAAGCTGCTGACCAACCTGAGTTTCACCCAGGAGATGGAGAACAGCATCATGGCCGAGGTCGCCAACAACAAGGTCAGCAATGCCGATGCGGCGAAGGCGTGGATCAAGGCGAATCCCGCGGTGTTGGACAAGTGGCTCGACGGGGTGAAGACCACGGATGGCCAGGAGGCCCTGCCGGCTGTCAAAGCCAGGCTCTGACATCCAACACGATCCAAGTGTGGGAGGGGCGGTGCGACGATTCGACTTGCTCCCTCCCACCGGGATCGATGTCTGCTGATATTCTGCGCCAAACCTACAGACCGAGCCTTTCATGCCCCGGCCCAATCGCCACACACTTTTTCCCTTTCTCGCCTGGCTCCCGCGCCAAACCCGCGCCAGCATGGGTCGAGATGCAGTCGTTGGCCTCAGCGGCGCAATCCTCGCCCTGCCACAGTCGATTGCCTACGCACTGATCGCCGGTCTCCCGCCCGAATACGGCCTGTACGCGGCAATCATCCCGGTACTGATCGCCTGTCTCTGGGGCTCCTCCTGGCACCTGATCTGCGGCCCTACGGCGGCGATTTCCATCGTGCTGTACGCCAGCATCAGCCCCTTGGCGATACCCGGATCGCAGGACTACATCACCTTGATCCTCCTGCTGACATTCCTGGCCGGCGTTTTCCAGTGGCTGCTGGGCATGCTGCGCTTCGGCGCGCTGGTGAATTTCGTCTCTCACTCGGTGGTACTGGGTTTCACCCTGGGTGCCGCCGTGGTGATTGCCCTGGGCCAGTTGCCCAATCTGCTGGGCCTGGATTTGCCGAGCCAGGCCACGGCAATCAATAGCCTGCTGGCGCTGATCGACCATGGCGGCGAGTGGGACCAGGCGTCACTGGCCCTCGGGCTGGGCACCTTGTTGGTGGGCGCGTTGCTCAAATACTGGGTGCCACGCTGGCCAACGCTGTTGATCGCCCTGGCCCTCGGCAGCCTGGTCGCCTGGCTGTGGCCGGCGATGTTCGGGCATGTCGCGCGGGTCAGTTCGTTTGTCGGTAAGCTGCCGCCATTCAGCCCGCTACCGATGGACCTCGATCTGCTGCTGCGCCTGCTGCCCAGTGCAGTGGCGGTGGGGATGCTGGGGCTGGTGACCAGCCTGTCGATAGCCCGCTCTTTGTCGGCTCGTTCACAGCAATTGCTCGACGCCAACCAGGAAGTCCGCGCGCAGGGTTTATCCAACATTGTCGGCGGATTTTTCTCGGGCTACTTGTCAGCCGGTTCCTTTACCCGCTCCGGGCTCAGCTATGAAGCCGGCGCGTGCTCGCCGTTGGCGGGGGTGTTTTCCGCGCTGTGGGTGGCGCTGTTCGCGTTGTTCGGCGCCGCATTGATCGCCCACATCCCCATTCCGAGCATGGCCGCGAGCATTCTGTTGATTTGCTGGGGCCTGGTGGACCATCGCGGCATTCGTGCGTTGTTCCGGGTGAGCCGGGCCGAGTTTGTGGTGATGAGCCTGACCTGCGTCGCCACCTTGCTGCTGGAGCTGCAAACGGCGATTTATGCCGGGGTGCTGGCCTCGCTGTTTTTCTACCTCAAGCGCACCTCGCAACCGCGCGTCCAGCAGTGGCGTGACGGCGACGAAGATGTGCTGCGGGTAGGCGGCTCGATCTTCTTCGGCGCCAGCCATTACCTGCAAGTACGTCTGCAAAGTCTGCATGGCCAGCGGGTGGTCATCGAGGCGCAGCAGATCAACTTTATCGACTATTCCGGCGTGGAGATGCTGCACCAGGAGGCACGGCGATTGCGGGGCTTGGGACGCAGCTTGACCTTGCGCCGGGCCCGGCCGCAGGTGGTGGAGGAGTTGAAGAAACTGGAAGGAGCCGACAACTGCCCCCTCCAGTTCGAAGACTGAACGCAGTCAAACATGTGGGAGGGGGCTTGCTCCCGATAGCGGTGATTCAGCTAAGTAATTCTTGGCTGACACACTGCAATCGGGAGCAAGCCCCCTCCCACAGTAGCGATGCCCACATCAGATTGGAGCTAGATGAGTTGGCGGCGTAGTTCAGCCAGCACCGGTGCCGAAGCCGGGCGCACACCGCGCCACAGGAAGAACGCTTCCGCCGCCTGCTCCACCAGCATGCCCAGGCCATCCATCGCCACGGCTGCACCTTGTTCAGCGGCCCAGCGACAGAACGCGGTCGGCTCCTTGGCGTACATCATGTCGTAGCAAAAGGTCTTGCCGGGTTCGATCAGGCTGCCGGCAATCGGCGGTACATCGCCTGACAGGCTGGCGGACGTGGCATTGATGATCAGGTCTACCGGCTCACGCAGCCAGTCGAAACCGCTGGCGGATACCGGGCCGAGATCGTCGAACAGCTCCGCGAGCAATTCGGCCTTTTCGACCGTACGGTTGGCGATGATCAACGAGGCCGGTTGTTCCGCCAGCAACGGTTCCAATGCCCCGCGGACTGCACCGCCGGCGCCCAGCAGCAGGATGCGCGCGCCTTTGAGCATCAACCCGGCGTTTACCGTCAGGTCGCGCACCAAACCCGCGCCGTCGGTGTTGTCGCCCAGCAGGGTGCCGTCGGCCAACTTGCTCAAGGTGTTCACAGCACCGGCGCGTTGGGCGCGCTCGGTCAAGGTATCGGCCAGACGGTAGGCTTCTTCCTTGAACGGCACAGTGACGTTGGCACCCCGTCCTTGCACAAAGAACTCACGGGCACAGCCGGAGAAATCCTCCAGCGGTGCGAGCAAGGTGTTGTAATCCAGTTGCTCGCCGGTCTGCTCGGCAAACATACGGTGGATCAACGGCGATTTACTGTGGCCGATGGGGTTACCGAATACGACATACCGATCCATCAGACAGCCGCCTTGGGCGCAATCAGGCCAAGCCAGTCGCGGTCTTGCAGGAAGTAGTCGGTGAGTCGCGCTTCTTCGCTGCCGGCTTCGGCTTTCCAGTCATAGCTCCAGCGCACTTGCGGCGGCAGCGACATCAGGATCGACTCGGTACGCCCACCCGACTGCAGGCCGAACAAGGTGCCACGGTCGTAGACGAGGTTGAATTCCACGTAGCGGCCGCGACGGAACTCCTGGAATTCGCGCTGTTGCTCGGTGTAGGGCATGGCTTTGCGGCGCTGTACGATCGGCAGGTAGGCATCGATGTAGGCATCGCCGATAGCGCGGATGAAGGCGAAGCAGGTGTCGAAGTCCCATTCGTTCAAGTCATCGAAGAACAGCCCGCCGATACCGCGCGGTTCGTTGCGATGCTTGATATGAAAATAGGTGTCGCACCAGGCTTTGTAGCGCGAGTACACCTGCGGGCCGAACGGCGCACAGGCCTGCTCGGCCACACGATGCCAGTGGATGCAGTCTTCTTCGTTGCCATAGTAGGGCGTCAGGTCGAAGCCGCCACCGAACCACCATACCGGCTCTTCACCGTCTTTTTCGGCAATGAAAAAGCGCACATTGGCGTGGGACGTCGGCACATGCGGGTTGTGCGGATGGATCACCAGCGACACCCCCAACGCCTCAAAGCCGCGCCCGGCCAACTCAGGGCGATGGGCACTGGCAGAGGGTGGGAGGCCGCTGCCAAACACGTGGGAAAAGTTAACGCCGCCTTTTTCAATGACCGAACCGTCTGCAATCACACGGGTGCGACCGCCACCGCCGGCAGGCCGGGTCCAGGCGTCTTCGATAAAGCGAGTGTCCGTCTCGAAGGTTTCCAGGGCGCTGCAAATGCGGTCTTGCAGGTCGAGCAGGTAGGCTTTAACAGCCTCAGTGCGAGTAGTCATGGCATCACCTTGAATCGGGCAAAGCTACGCGAGGCCATCGGGCGTCGGCGGCAAATGGGCGCACAGGATAACACCGCACCCACGCGCGTCGCAGTTGACGAAGATCAAGCTTAGGAGTCCGATAGCAGGCCACGCGATTCGATCTCAAGGAGAAGTGCAGATGGCCAAACGTATCCAGTTCAGCGCCCATGGCGGTCCCGAAGTACTTGAATATGTCGACTACACGCCCGCAGAGCCGGGCCCGCAACAGGTTCGCGTGCGTAATGAGGCCATCGGCCTGAACTTCATCGACACCTATTTCCGCAGCGGCCTGTATGCGCCGCCAGCCTTGCCGTCGGGGCTGGGCGCCGAGGGTGCCGGGGTGGTCGACGCGGTCGGCAGTGAAGTCTCTCAATTCAAGGTCGGCGACCGTGTGGCGTATGGCAGCGGCCCATTGGGCGCCTACAGCCAACTGCATGTGTTGCCCGCGGCCAACCTGGTGCACCTGCCGGACGAGATCAGCTTTGAACAGGCTGCCGGTGCCATGCTCAAGGGCCTGACCGTGCAATACCTGCTGCGCCAGACCTATGAACTCAAAGGCGGCGAAACCATTCTGTTCCACGCCGCGGCCGGGGGCGTGGGCTCCCTGGCCTGCCAATGGGCCAAAGCCCTGGGCGTCAAGCTGATCGGTACCGTGAGCTCGCCGGAAAAAGCCGCCCTGGCCAAATCCCTCGGCGCCTGGGAAACCATCGACTACAGCAAGGAAAACGTCGCACAGCGCGTATTGGAATTGACCGACGGCAAGAAAGTACCGGTGGTATACGACGGTGTGGGCAAGGATACCTGGCTGACCTCACTGGACAGCGTGGCACCGCGTGGGTTGGTGGTGAGCTTCGGTAACGCGTCGGGCGCGGTCGATGGGGTGAACCTGGGGATCCTGGCGGCCAAGGGTTCGCTGTATGTGACCCGTCCGACACTGGCGACCTATGCCAACAACCCGGAGAACCTGCAGGCAATGGCCGATGATTTGTTCTCGATGATCAAGAGCGGCAAGGTCCGCATTGATATCAACCAGCGCTATTCGCTGGCTGAGGCGGCGAAAGCGCAAACGGAGTTGTCGGGACGGCGCACGACGGGGTCGACCATTCTGTTGCCGTAAGACGATAGAGCTGTAGAGGTTGTGAGGGCCTTATCGCGAGCAAGCCCGCTCCCACACTTGACCGCGTTCCTTCAGTTGGAATCCGATCAAAATGTGGGAGCGGGCTTGCTCGCGATGGTCACACCTCGGCCTCAGGACGGCCGCACCACCTCACCCGTCGCCAAATCACGAATCAGGCTCGGGTTCTTGCGCCCACCCAGGGCGCCACCCAGCACCACGTCCAGTTGGCCACGGAAATATTGCTCTACACGCAGCCGCGTGCGCGCCGCCGGGCGCCCCTGAGGGTTGGCCGATGTGGAAATCAACGGCCCCACCAGCGAGCACAAATCCCGCACCAGCGGATGGTCACTCACCCGTACCGCCACCGTGTCATGCACACCGGTCACCCATTCAGGCAGCAAGCCCTGGTGGGGCACCAGCCAGGTATTCGGCCCCGGCCAGGTACTGGCCATGCGTTCGATCCAGGTATCCGGGAAATCTTCAAAGAGAAAATCGAACTGGCGAATATTGTCCGCCACCAGGATCAAGCCCTTATCCACCGAGCGGTTCTTGATCGCCAGCAGCCGGTCCACCGCTTCTTCATTCCACGGGTCGCAGCCCAGGCCCCAGACCGCCTCGGTCGGATAGGCAATCACCGCGCCTGCACGAATTTCTCGTGCGGCTTCCAGCACACGCCACCTGTTGACCATTGTTCACTCTCCGGACTAAAGCTCTGCGCAGTTTACCGATCTTCGTTACAAAACCTAGGGGCGCGCGAGCCAGCGGCCACTCTCGCAGATCACTTGGCCTTCGAGCTCCAACTCCGTCAGCGTCGCCAGCACTTGGGATAACGGCCGCCCGCTGGCAATCGCCAAGCCTTCGCTGGTATGAGGCGCGGCATGCAGCAACGCCACCAGCGGATGGGTGACCGGCATGGGGGCAGGACGGGACAGGGCCTGCCAACCGCGCAAACCTTCCAGAATGTGCTCGATGGTTTCGACCAACACCGCACCATCGCGGATCAACTGGTGACACCCCTTGGCACCCGGATGATGAATCGAGCCGGGGATCGCATACACCTCGCGTCCTTGCTCGGCCGCCAGCCGTGCGGTAATGAGCGAGCCGCTGGCCATGCTGGCTTCAACCACCAACACGCCCAGCGACAAGCCGCTGATGATCCGGTTGCGCCGGGGAAAATTACCCGCTTGCGGCGCCGCATCCAGCGGAAACTCGGAAATTACGGCACTGCCTTGGTCAATCATTGCCGCCGCGAGCTTTCGATGGCGCTGTGGATAAAAATTTTCCAGGCCCGTGCCCAGCACGCCGATGGTCTGGCCACCCACCTCCAATGCCGCCTGATGCGCCGCGCCGTCTATGCCCAGCGCCAAGCCGCTGGTGATAACAAAGCCCGCACTCGCCAGGCTGCGCGAAAACGCGGCGGCCGTGTCCATGCCGGGACGGGAAGCGCGACGGCTGCCGACCATCGCCAACTGGGGTTTTTCCAGGATTGCAGGGTCACCGGCAACGAACAGCAACGGGGGGGCATCGTCGATCTGGGCGAGTAGCGCGGGATACTCAGGCTGGTCCCACATCAGTAAATGCTGGGCCGGGCGGGCTAGCCAGGCCAAGGCAGCACTCGCGCCATCACGGATTTCAGGGCTGCGTCGAGCCTCGGCACTGATGGCCGGCAACCCGAGGGAACGCCAGGCACTGGCGGGGGCGCTGATGGCCTTTGAAGCGCCGCCGAACGCTTCGATCAAAATGCGAAAACGCTTGGGGCCCAGTTCCGGCAGCCTGTGCAAGCGTAGTCGGGCTTCCAGTTCGGCAGGCGAAATTTCATCACTGTTTATCGGATACATCTGATCATCCTTGACCGGAACAAGCTGTGGATAACTCTGTTGGTAACTTATTTAGCAGGCTATTTATTGCGTTGAATTGGCCGTCACGAAACGGTCCATCACCGCCAGTGAGCGCGAGGCACTCAGTACCAGGCCGTAACTGAGTTTTTCAAAGGTACGAAACACCAGCAGGGTGCCAGCACGCTCGTCAGGAAGTGGCGTCGGGGCGCCGGTGAGGATGTCGCGGACAGTGGAACCGCTCTTGATCACCGTGAGCAATTGGCCTTCGACCATGCCGTCGCGCCGGCCTTTATTCAGGGTGACGGCGTCCAGCACGCCAATCTGAGTGACGCCCTTGGGGATATCAATGATTTGCCCTTCGATAAAAGGCGCGGATACCCCAGCTTCCAGCCTTGCCGGCGCGACGGGGTGCTCAGCGCGTAGCAGACGGTCGCCTGGGCGGACTTCCTGGGTCACGCGCTGCACGGCCAGGGTAGTGAGATCACCGGCCGTCACAAAACGTGCGGTGCCGATGTCGTCGGCATTGATGCCCAGCAGTTCCTGAGTGAGCGGGTCGGTGTAGGTTTTGCCGCGCCGGAAAATCCCATAGCTGGCCTGGGACGGGTCGAGAGCACCGCGGGCATGCACCCGCTCGCCATGGGCGCCCAACACCCGCCCCGCCTCAGCCGCAACAATGTAGGGCGCCCGGTCCAGATCCTGGGGCGTATCGAGAATGCGGTGATGCAATAAGAAGCGCTGGATAGCCTGTTGCGTCGGTTGATCCAGGCGCTGTACAGGCTGGGGCAGCAGGGCCGTGGCGAACGGGGCCCACAGCAGCAAGACGAGTAGCGATTTCCTCATGGGGTCAATCTCCTTTATTATGTGCGTTCGCGTGAAATGCCATGGCCTGTGCGGCTTTTGAGCGTTTCACACCGGCTGTCTGGGTCCATCCCAACGCCGATTTGCCTCTACCTCACATGTGCAGCAATTACGCTTATGGCTATTTTGAACATCCTCGAATTCCCCGACTCGCGCCTGCGCACGATCGCCAAACCGGTGGCCGTAGTGGACGACAAGGTTCGTCAGTTGGTCGATGACATGTTTGAAACAATGTATGAAGCCCCGGGCATCGGCCTCGCCGCCACCCAGGTCAACGTGCATCAGCGCGTCGTGGTCATGGACCTGTCGGAAGATCGCAGCGAACCCCGGGTGTTCATCAACCCCGAGTTCGAACCGCTGACCGAAGAGATGGGCGAATACCAGGAAGGTTGCCTGTCGGTACCGGAGTTCTACGAAAACGTCGAACGCCCGCTACGCGTGAAGATCAAGGCCCTGGACCGTGATGGCAAGCCCTACGAGTTGATCGCCGATGGCCTGCTGGCGGTATGCATCCAGCATGAGTGCGACCACCTCAACGGCAAGCTGTTTGTCGATTACCTGTCCACGCTCAAGCGCGACCGAATCAAGAAGAAGCTGGAAAAAAAGCATCGCCAGCAAGCTTGATGCCCGTCTTCCAAAGGCTTGCTGCGGCAAGCCTTTTTCTTTTGTGACTGCTTTTAACCGAGAACTCCCATGACCGAGCCACTGCGCATTGTTTTTGCCGGCACTCCCGAATTCGCAGCCGAACACCTCAAGGCGCTGCTTGCCAGCCCTTATGACATCGTCGCGGTGTATACCCAGCCGGATCGTCCGGCCGGGCGCGGGCAAAAACTGATGCCAAGCCCGGTCAAGCAGTTGGCGCTGGAACACAACATCCCTGTGCTGCAACCACCCAGCCTGCGTAATGCCGAGGCTCAGGCCGAGCTGGCCGCACTGCAGCCGGACCTGTTGGTGGTCGTGGCCTATGGCTTGATCCTTCCACAAGTGGTGCTGGACATCCCCCGCCTGGGTTGCATCAACAGTCACGCCTCGTTGCTGCCACGCTGGCGCGGCGCAGCCCCCATCCAGCGGGCGGTTGAGGCGGGTGATCGCGAAAGCGGGGTGACCGTGATGCGCATGGAGGCGGGCCTGGATACCGGCCCGATGCTGCTCAAGGTCACCACCCCGATCACGGGCGAAGACACTGGCGGCAGCCTGCACGACCGGCTCGCCGAGCTGGGCCCGCCGGCGGTGATCCAGGCTATCGCCGGCCTCGCAACTGGCACACTGCCAGGCGACGTACAGGATGACAGCCTGGCCACCTACGCCCACAAACTGAATAAAGACGAAGCGCGTATCGACTGGAGCCGCCCGGCCGTGGAACTGGAGCGCCTGGTGCGCGCCTTCAACCCGTGGCCGATCTGCCACAGCACGCTCAACGGCGAGGCCTTGAAAGTACTGGCCGCGACCTTGGCCGATGGCAAAGGCGCTCCCGGCGAAATCATCGGGGCCAGCAAAGACGGCCTGGTGGTGGCCTGCGGTGAACAGGCGCTGTGCCTGACCCGTCTGCAATTGCCTGGCGGCAAAGCACTGAATTTCAGCGACTTGTTCAACAGCCGTCGTGAGAAATTTGCCCTCGGCACGGTTCTCGGGACGGTCGCCCAATGAACCCGCGTCTGGCCGCCGCCAAGGCCCTCGCCGCCGTTCTCAACGGCAAGGCTTCGTTGAACAGTTCGCTGCCCACTCAGCTGGACAAGGTTGAGGACCGCGATCGCGGTTTCACCCAAGACCTGGCATTTGGCACCGCCCGCTGGCAGCCGCGCTTGTCGGCACTGGCGGCCAAGCTGCTTCAAAAGCCGTTCAAGGCCGCCGATGCGGATGTGGAAGCGCTGCTGCTGGTCGGCCTCTATCAGTTGCTCTACACCCGCGTGCCGGCCCATGCCGCCATCGGTGAAACCGTCGGTTGCGCCGACAAGCTGAAAAAGCCCTGGGCCAAGGCCCTGCTCAACGCCGTGCTGCGCCGCGCCCAGCGCGAGAGCGAAGCGCTGCTGGCCGAGCTGGAGCACGACCCGGTGGTGCGCACCGCTCACCCCCGCTGGCTGCAAAAAGCCCTGAAAGCCTTCTGGCCGCAGCAATGGGAAGCCATTTGCGCCGCCAACAATGCGCACCCGCCGATGATCCTGCGGGTCAACCGCCGTCATTACAGCCGTGATGCCTACCTGCAATTGCTGACCACGGCCGGCATCAACGCCACACCGTGCGTGTACAGCGTCGACGGTATCGTGCTGGAAGCCGCCACCGACGTACGCAGCCTGCCGGGCTTTGCCGAAGGCTGGATCAGCGTGCAGGACGAAGCCGCACAACTGGCCGCCGACCTGCTCGACCTGGCCCCCGGCCAACGCGTGCTCGACGCTTGCTGCGCACCGGGCGGCAAGACCTGCCACATCCTGGAAGTCGAAAAGGACCTGGCGGGTGTGATCGCGGTCGACCTGGAAGCCAAGCGCCTGGTACGTGTGCGTGAAAACCTCGCACGCCTGGGCCTCAACGCCGACCTGATCGCTGCCGACGGCCGCGACACCGCCAGTTGGTGGGACGGCAAACCTTTCCAACGTATCCTGCTGGACGCGCCGTGTTCTGCCACCGGCGTCATCCGCCGTCATCCGGACATCAAGCTGACCCGCCAGCCCGACGACATCGAGGCCCTGGCTGTGCTGCAAGGCGAACTGCTCGACGCCTTGTGGCCGACCCTGGAAGTCGGCGGCATCCTGCTCTACGCCACCTGCTCTACCTTGCCCACCGAGAACACCGAGGTGATCCAGGCCTTCCTCGCCCGCACCAGCGGCGCGCGCGAACTGGACCTCGCCACGGCCGCCGGGATCAAGCAGCCCCACGGCCGCCAACTGCTCGCACAGGAAGGCGGCCACGATGGCTTCTACTACGCCAAACTGATCAAAATCGCCGCCGCACGCGGCTGAATGGTTTTAAGGGAGTGACCGGATGAAAATCATCATCCTTGGGGCAGGGCAGGTTGGCGGTACGCTGGCCGAACATTTGGCCAGCGAAGCCAACGACATCACGGTGGTCGACACCGACAGCGAACGCCTGCGCAACCTCGGCGACCGCCTGGACATCCGCACTGTGCAAGGCCGCGCGTCATTCCCGACGGTACTGCGCCAGGCCGGCGCCGACGATGCCGATATGCTGGTGGCCGTGACCAACAGTGACGAAACCAACATGGTTGCCTGCCAAGTCGCCCACACCCTGTTCCACACCCCGACCAAGATCGCCCGCGTGCGTGAAGCGGCCTACCTGACCCGTGCGGGGCTGTTCGACAACGACGCGATTCCGGTGGACGTGCTGATCAGCCCGGAACAGGTGGTCACCCACTACATCAAGCGCCTGATCGAGATACCCGGCGCCTTGCAGGTGATCGACTTCGCCGAAGGCAAGGCACAATTGGTGGCGGTGAAGGCTTACTACGGTGGCCCGCTGGTCGGCCAGCAACTGCGCCAGTTGCGCGAACACATGCCGAATGTGGAAACCCGCGTAGCGGCTATTTTCCGACGCGACCGGCCGATCCTGCCCCAGGGCGATACGGTGATCGAGGCTGACGACGAGGTATTTTTCATCGCAGCCAAGGCGAATATTCGCGCAGTGATGAGCGAAATGCGCCGGCTCGACGAGAGCTACAAACGCATCGTGATCGCAGGGGGTGGGCAGATTGGCGAACGCTTGGCGGAGGCGATTGAAAGCCGCTACCAAGTGAAGATCATCGAGATGAGCCCGACACGTTGCCGGTATTTGTCCGACACGCTCGACAGTACCGTGGTGCTGCAAGGCAGTGCCTCGGACCGCGACCTGCTGATGGAAGAAAACATTGCCGACGCGGATATCTTCCTGGCCCTGACCAACGATGACGAAGCCAACATCATGTCTTCCCTGCTGGCCAAGCGACTGGGCGCGAAGAAGGTGATGACCATCATCAACAACCCGGCCTATGTCGACCTGATTCAAGGGGGCGATATAGACATCGCCATCAGCCCGCAGCTGGCCACCATTGGCACCTTGCTCGCCCACGTGCGCCGTGGCGATATCGTCAGCGTGCACTCCCTGCGCCGGGGCGCGGCAGAGGCCATCGAGGCGATCGCCCACGGTGATGCGAAATCGAGCAAGGTGATCGGCAAGGCCATCCGCGATATCGGCCTGCCGCCGGGCACCACCATCGGCGCGATCATTCGTGATGAAGAAGTGATCATCGCCCATGACGACACGGTGATCGCCACGGGCGACCATGTGATTTTGTTCCTGGTGGATAAAAAGCATATCCGCGATGTGGAGAAGTTGTTCCACGTGGGGCTGAGCTTCTTCTGACGCAAAAGGAGTACACCGGCATGCTCGAATCCCTGGAGAAAATGCTCGCCAAGGGTGTCGATAATTCCCTGCTGCGCTTTGGCTTGGGCAAGGGTTACCTGGACCTGAAGGACAACGCCAAGGCAGCCGAACATTTACGCAAGTGCGTCGAGTTTGACCCGAAGTATTCGGCGGCGTGGAAGTTGCTGGGCAAGGCGCAGGCGGGATTGGGTGATATCGCTGCGGCGCGGCTGGCGTGGGAGAAAGGGATCGAAGCGGCCCAGACCCATGGCGACAAGCAGGCCGAGAAAGAGATGACGGTGTTCCTGAAGAAACTCGACCGTCAGCCCTGACCGGAATGAAATGTGGGAGGGGGCTTGCTCCCGATAGCAGTGTGTCAGCCAAGAATTCCTTAGCTGAACCACCGCTATCGGGAGCAAGCCCTCTCCCACATTGGGTTTTGTCTGAGTATTGAGCCAGTGGGGCCTAGTACCACCGCGCCTCGCCCGGCGGGCGCTTCTTGAAGCGCTTCATGCTCCACATGTACTGGCTCGGGTACGCGCCGACGTAACGCTCCACCACCTTGCTCATGGCCGCGCAGGACGTGGCGGTGTCGGTGCTGTACATGTCTTCCGGCGCCGCTTCCAGGATCACTTTGTAGCCTGAACCATCCGGCAGCCGCAGCGCATGCAGGAAGACACCTACGGCTTTGTGGCCTGCGAGCATGTTCGGCACAAACTTGCTGGTCAGCGCCTGGGTGGCGAAGAACGGCACGAAGATCCCTGCCGATTCGGCCGGCTCCGGGTCGGCGGGGATGCCGACCTGACCGCCTTTGCGCACTTCCTTGATCACGCTGAGAATGCCTTCCTTGGTCGACGCCGCCACACGGTTACCCAGTTGCACCCGCTGTTTTTGCAGGAGTTCATCCACCGCCTTGAGCTTCGGCGGGCGGTAGAAAATGATCGGTTTGCATTGGTTGCAATAGAAGTGATTGAGCACTTCCCAGTTGCCCAGGTGGCTGGTGATGCCCACCACGCCTTTGCCCGACGCCAGGGCTTGGTGCAGCACTTCCAGGCCTTCGACTTCGCGCACCAGGTCGATGGAGCGCTGGGCCGGCCAGATCCAGGCACAGGCGCTTTCGGTCAGGGACTTGCCGATATCCATCAGGCTCTGGCCGACCAGCCGCTCGCGAGCGGCCGGGTCCATGTCCGGGAAGCACTTGGAGAGGTTGATCCGCACCGTGTCGCGAGAGCGGTTGGGGGTTTTCCACATGATCCAGCCAATCGCCGTGCCGACGGCTTGAACGGCGCGCCAAGGCAGCAGGGCAAACAACCGGAGAGCGCCTACCAGCAAGGCGCCTTTAAACTTTTCCACAGGTCACTCCTGATCGTGTGTGGTGCGCAAAGCGGGCATTCTAACCGGCGTTGGCCAACTGCGCGTAACGGTCACAGTCCTGGGTATGGTCCATGACCATGCCGCTGGCCTGCATGAACGCATAGCAGATGGTCGGCCCGACGAAGGTGAACCCGGCCTTTTTCAGGGCCTTGCTCATGGCTTCGGCCTCGGGGGTAATTGCCGGGACTTCGCTGCGGTCCTTGAAGTGATTGACCTTGGGCACGCCGCCAACGAAGGACCAGAGCCACCCCACCGGGTCTTCCAGGGCCAGCCAGGCAGCGGCATTGCGCCGGGTGGCGTTGAGCTTCAAGCGATTGCGCACGATACCCGGATCGAGCATCAAGGCTTCTATTTCAGCATCGGTCAGTTTCGCCAATCGTTGCGCATCGAAACCGAACAACACCTTCCGATAATGCTCGCGTTTGCGTAAAACAGTGATCCAGGACAGGCCCGCCTGGAACCCTTCGAGCAAAAGCAACTCGAACAAACCCTGCGCATCGCGCAGCGGCGTTCCCCACTCCTGATCGTGATATGCCATGTACAGCGGATCTTCAGAACACCAAAAGCAGCGTGGCATAAGGCTCCAGGGGGTGGTAGCAGGGCCGAATCGGGTATACTCCCGCTCTTTAAATCGCAGCCCAAGTAACAGGTGAATTTCGTGAGCCAGCCTACGCCAGCCGTGCGTACCTTCCAAGACTTGATCCTCGCCCTCCAGCAATACTGGGCCGAGCAAGGTTGTGTGGTACTTCAGCCCTACGATATGGAAGTAGGCGCCGGCACTTTCCACACCGCCACATTCCTGCGGGCCATCGGCCCGGAAACCTGGAACGCCGCTTATGTGCAGCCCAGTCGTCGCCCGACTGACGGCCGCTACGGCGAAAACCCCAACCGCCTGCAGCACTACTACCAGTTCCAGGTGGTCTTGAAGCCGAACCCGGACAATTTCCAGGAGCTGTACCTGGGCTCGTTGAAACATGTCGGCCTGGACCCTCTGGTCCACGATATCCGTTTCGTCGAAGACAACTGGGAGTCGCCGACCCTGGGCGCCTGGGGCCTGGGCTGGGAAGTGTGGCTCAACGGCATGGAAGTGACGCAGTTCACCTACTTCCAGCAAGCGGGCGGCATCGAGTGCTACCCGGTGACCGGCGAAATCACCTACGGCCTTGAGCGCCTGGCCATGTACCTGCAGGGCGTGGACTCGGTCTACGACCTGGTGTGGGCAGACGGCCCGTTCGGCAAAGTGACCTACGGCGATGTGTTCCATCAGAACGAGGTGGAGCAGTCCACCTACAACTTCGAACACGCCAACGTCGACAAGCTGTTCGAACTGTTCGACTTCTATGAAAGCGAAGCCAAGCGCCTGATCGAACTCGACCAGCCGCTGCCGTTGCCAAGCTATGAAATGGTGTTGAAGGCCTCCCATACCTTCAACCTGCTCGACGCCCGCCGTGCCATCTCGGTAACCGCGCGTCAGCAATACATCCTGCGTGTCCGCACCCTGGCGCGTTCCGTCGCCCAAGCCTACCTGCTGGCACGCGCCAAGCTGGGCTTCCCGATGGCAACCCCGGATTTGCGTGATGAAGTGTTGGCTAAGCTGGAGGCTGCACAATGAGTGCTCAAGATTTCCTGGTTGAACTGGGCACCGAAGAGCTGCCACCCAAGGCACTCAATACCCTGGCCGACGCCTTCCTGGCCGGTATCGAAAAAGGCCTGCAAACCGCCGGCCTGAAGTTCGAAGCGAAGAAAGTCTACGCCGCGCCACGCCGCCTGGCCGTGTTGCTGACCGCCCTGGAAACCCAGCAGCCGGACCGCAGCATCAACCTTGACGGCCCACCGCGCCAGGCCGCTTTCGACGCCGAAGGCAACCCGACCCAGGCCGCCCTTGGTTTTGCCAAGAAGTGTGGCGTGGAGCTGAGCGATATCGACCAGAGCGGCCCGAAACTGCGCTTCAGCCAAGTCATCACCGGCAAGCCGACCGCAAGCCTGCTGCCGACCATCGTCGAAGATTCGCTGAACGACCTGCCGATCCCCAAGCGCATGCGCTGGGGTGCGCGCAAAGAAGAATTCGTACGCCCGACCCAGTGGCTGGTCATGCTGCTCGGTGACCAGGTCATCGACTGCACCATCCTCGCCCAGAAAGCGGGCCGCGACTCCCGTGGTCACCGCTTCCACCATCCAGAAGCCGTGCGCATTACGTCGCCGGCCAACTACCTCAACGACCTGCGTGCCGCCTACGTGCTGGCCGATGCCAACGAGCGTCGCGAGCTGATCAGCAAACGCACCGAAGAGCTGGCTCGCCTGCAGGAAGGCACCGCCATCGTGCCGCCAAGCCTGCTCGATGAAGTGACCGCCCTGGTTGAATGGCCGGTGCCGCTGGTGTGCTCGTTCGAGGAACGTTTCCTCGAGGTGCCGCAAGAAGCGCTGATCACCACCATGCAGGACAACCAGAAGTACTTCTGCCTGCTGGACGTGGACGGCAAGTTGCTGCCGCGCTTCATCACCGTGGCCAACATCGAGAGCAAGGACCCGCAGCAGATCATCGCCGGTAACGAAAAAGTCGTTCGCCCGCGCCTGACCGACGCCGAGTTCTTCTTCAAGCAAGACAAGAAGCAGAAGCTCGAAGACTTCAACCTGCGCCTGCAGAACGTGGTGTTCCAGGAAAAACTCGGCAGTGTCTACGACAAGGCCGTACGCGTTTCCAAGCTGGCCGCCTACATTGCGCCACGCATCGGCGGTGATGCTGCACGGGCTGCGCGTGCGGGCCTGCTGTCCAAGTGCGACCTGGCCACCGAGATGGTTGGCGAGTTCCCCGAGATGCAAGGCGTCGCCGGTTACTACTACGCCCTCAACGACGGCGAGCCGGAGGATGTGGCCCTGGCACTGAACGAGCAGTACATGCCGCGCGGTGCCGGTGCCGAGCTGCCAAGCACCCTGACCGGTGCAGCTGTGGCCATCGCCGACAAGCTGGACACCCTCGTCGGTATCTTCGGTATCGGCATGTTGCCCACCGGCAGCAAAGACCCGTATGCCCTGCGCCGTGCGGCCCTGGGCGTGCTGCGTATCCTGATCGACAAGAAGCTGGACCTCGACCTGACCCAGGCCGTGGTGTTCGCGGTCGGCCAGTTCGGTGCCAAGGTCAAGCAAGCCGGCCTGGCCGAGCAAGTGCTGGAGTTTGTGTTCGACCGCCTGCGTGCGCGTTACGAAGACGAAGGCGTGGATGTTTCCGTCTACCTGTCGGTACGTGCCCTGCAACCGGGTTCGGCGCTGGACTTCGACCAACGCGTGCAAGCCGTACAGGCGTTCCGCAAGCTGCCGGAGGCCGATGCCCTGGCCGCCGTGAACAAGCGCGTATCGAACCTGCTGAGCAAGGCCGAAGGCTTGGGCAACGCCGAAGTCGACCCGGGCCTGTTTGCCGATGCCAAGGAGTTCTCGCTGAACTCGGCCATCGCCAAGGCGGAGAACGCGGTGAAGCCGCTGATCGCCGAGCGTAACTACGCCGAAGCGTTGGCGCGCCTGGCGAGCTTGCGTGAGCCGGTGGATGCGTTCTTCGAAGCGGTGATGGTCAATGCCGAAGAGGCCGGCGTGCGGAAAAACCGCTACGCCATGCTGGCGCGCCTGCGCGGCTTGTTCATCGGCATCGCTGATATTTCCACACTGAGCTGACTATGTTGAAACTGCTGATTCTCGATCGGGACGGGGTGATCAACTACGACTCCGACGCTTACATCAAGTCGGTGGAGGAGTGGGTTCCACTGCCCGGCTCGATCGAGGCCATCGCGCAGTTGAGCAAAGCCGGCTGGACGGTGGCCATCGCCACCAACCAGTCCGGCATTGCCCGTGGCTACTACGACATCGCGACCCTGGACGCCATGCATGCGCGCTTGCGCACGTTGGTCGCCGAACAGGGGGGTGAGGTGGGGCTGGTGGTGTACTGCCCCCACGGGCCGGACGAGGGCTGCGATTGCCGCAAACCCAAGCCTGGCATGTTGAAAACCATTGCAGAACATTACAAGGTGCCCTTGGCTGGGCTATGGTTCGTCGGGGACAGCCTCGGTGACCTGGAGGCGGCCAAAGCCGTCGACTCTCAGCCAGTTTTGGTTAAGACCGGGAAAGGCGAAAAGACCCAGGCGAAAAACCTGCCGGTAGGCACTTTGATTTTTGACGATCTGGCGGCGGTTGCCGCAGAACTTATCAACAACTAGCCGCCCTCGACTTCCTGGCCAAGGACTGTTCGGGAGTGCGCTTTTAACAGGCGGGCCGTGTCCCGCAACGGTAAATGCCGCCATGTCGATCTTGCAGGCCATCAGAACCTTTTTCTTTTACCTGCTGCTGGGCACCAGTTCGTTTCTCTGGTGCACCCTGAGCTTTTTTATTGCGCCTTTTTTGCCGTTCAAGGCGCGTTATCGCTTTATCAACGTCTATTGGTGCCGCTGCGCGTTGTGGCTGACCCGGGTATTCCTCAACATCCGTTTCGAGGTCAAGGGCGCTGAAAACGTCCCGGACCAGCCCTGCGTGATTCTGTCGAACCACCAGAGCACGTGGGAGACGTTCTTCCTGTCGGCCTACTTCTCGCCATTGAGCCAGGTGCTCAAGCGTGAGTTACTGTACGTGCCGTTCTTCGGCTGGGCCATGGCCATGCTGCGGCCCATCGCCATTGACCGTGACAACCCCAAGGCGGCGCTCAAGCACGTGGCCAAAAAAGGCGACGAATTGCTCAAGGACGGCGTCTGGGTGTTGATCTTCCCAGAAGGCACTCGGGTGCCCTACGGCACCGTAGGCAAATTCTCACGAGGTGGTACCGCGCTGGCGGTCAACGCGAACCTGCCGGTTTTGCCAATCGCCCACAACGCCGGCAAGTTCTGGCCAAAGACGGGTTGGGCAAAACGCGAGGGCACCATCACCGTGGTGATTGGTGAGCCGATGTACGCCGAAGGTGAAGGACCGCGTGCCATTGCTGCGCTGAATGATCGCGCTGCCGCGTGGAACGAGGCACAACAGCGAGCCATGGGTTCGCTGCCTCCGGAGCCGGTTGTGGTCGAAACACCGGCGGTGTGAGCTTCTGTGGATAACCTGTGTACGGTTTGTTGGCGAATTGGTGATTTTCAAACCTAACGAACTGATTTTATTACATATTTCTTGATCTTATAAAATCTCGAAAAACGTGCATAAGTTTTTTCAGCCAAAAAAACCGGTCCTTGTGACCGGTTTTTTATGCACAACGTAAAAGTACGTTTTTATTCATCCAAGAGTGGCAGAGAAAGGATGAAGGTAGAGCCTTTTTCCAACTCGCTCTCACACCGGATACGACCACCATGACGCTCGATCACGGCTTTGACCATGGTCAGGCCCAACCCCAACCCTTCGCTGCCCTGGGCCGAATCAAAGCGCCGGTACTGGTTGAACAGCTCGGGTAAGTCTTCAGGCGCAATACCCGGCCCCTGATCGCTGATGCGGCACTCCAGAACACCTTGCCCACTGCTGTGGCTCAACCTGACGGTGGTGCCGGACGGCGAGTACTTGATGGCGTTCTCCAGCACATTAAACAGCGCTCGAGTGAGCAGTGATTGATCTGCCGACACCATGGCCTCATCGGCTTCATCCAGGTCGTGGACGAGGTGGATGCCCTTGAGCTGGGCGAGCAACGCCACCTGGTCAAAGGCGTCCATCACCAGCATGGCGAACAGCGTGGGCTGGAACTGATAGCCGTCGGCTTCGGCCTTGGCCAATTGCACAAAGGATTCCGTGAGGCTCAAAGCCCGCTTCACTTGTTGTTCGATTTGAGCAAACACCGGTGACTCGCTGTTGTGCACATCCAGCAGGGCCAATATTGCCGAATGCGGCGCACGCAGGTCGTGGGACAAAAAGCGCAACATCGTCTCGCGGTGTTGCTGGGCCTCGCGCTCCTTGCTCAGGTCGGTCAGGCTCAGCAGCCAGCCGAGGGCGATATCGCCTTCAGCCGGCAGCAAGGGTGCGAGTTCCATGCGCAAGCTGCGTTGGTGGATGTCACGGAATTCAACAAGCTCCAACGCCGAGAGGGCAGGGCGAACGCCGTTGTGCAGCGGTGGATAACCCAAATCAGCGAGCTGTTCGATCAGATTGGCGCTGACCAGATCGCTACCGAACACCTCACGGGCGATGCGATTGGCCAGCAGTATGGTGCCTTGTGGATCGGTAATCAGCGTTGCCACCGGCAGGCACTCCAGACCATCGGCCATGAAACGGCGCGTATCACGTGTGCGGCTGACCGCCTGTTCCAAGGCAAAGATCCGCGCCTGTAACATATCCCCTTTGCTTGCAGGGGCGCGACGACGTTCGGGGAGAACCTTGGGTTCGTGATCCAGGCGCGCCAGTTCCCAGCCGAAATAAGCGAGGATCACGCTCAGACGACGCCAGTTCCAGATCAGGTAGCTGAGCAGCAAACCGATCAAACACGCCGCCGGCGGCCACCAGTGCCCCATGCGCAGCAGCAGCCAAGCCCCCAGCAGAGCGCCAGCCATGCACCCCAGCGTCATCCACAAGGCGTACCGGGGCCGATACAGCAGCAGGCCCAGTAACACGGCCACCAGCGACGTCGCGATCAACGCGGCGAGCCAACCAGGCAGCTCGACAATGCTGCGCTCTTGCAGCAAGCCGTTGAGAACGTTGGCCTGGATCTCCACACCTGCCGTGGTGCCCGCAATCGACGACAGCGGGGTGACAAAACGATCGCCCATTCCAGAGGCGGTGGCCCCCACCAGGATCAGGCGATTGCGCAGCCGCTCAGGGGCGACTTCACCGCGTAACAGGCTGGCGTAGGAGACACTCGGAAAATGGGTATGGGCCGCGATGAACGGGATGCGTATAGCGTAGTCCCGATGCCACTGCGCGCTGGTTTGCGCCATCGGCTCGCCAGGCATCTCAGACGGTTGGCCGCTTAATGTGTAGGCCAGCCACGCCAATTGCGGTGTGGTAGCACCGGGCGGGCCTTCGCGCAGGTAGAGGCTACGAACCACGCCATCGCTATCCGCTTCAACGTTGATATGCCCAAGCCCCTTGGCGCATTTGAGCAGGGGCAAGAGTTGCGGGTCCGGCTCGCTATAGGTGGCGGCGCCTTCACGCAATAACGGCAATACCACGTTACCTGCGTTGCAAATCGCATCCGCCAGGCGTCGATCATTGGCGGGTACACCTGGCTCGCTGAAGATCACATCGAACAGGATCGCCGCCGGTTGTGCGTCACTCAGGCGGTCGATCAGGTCGGCGTGCAGGCTGCGCGGCCAGGGCCATCGGCCCAGCGCTTTGACGCTCTGATCATCAATCGTCACCAACAAGATGCGCGGGTCCACCGGCAGAGGGGCCAGGCGGCGAAGGCTGTCGTACAGCGGGTTGTTCAGCGCCAGCCCCGGGCTGAGGGACAGGTAGGCGGTGATCGGCAATAGCAGCAGACCTATCCACAACCATTCCCGAACCAGGCCGTGGAATAAACGCTGGGCATGGGTAGGCTGGCGTTTCTCGGCCTTGCGCCAGAGCATCATCGGTCAGCCACCGGATGCCTGCGCCTGGGTGGCGGGTGGGTAGTAGAAGATGTCATAAACCCCGGTTTCTCCCTCCAGGCCGTGCTCATCGTAGGCCGACAAACGCACGTGATAGAACGACGCTTTGAGCCCAGTGAAGCTCATTTTCGGCTCGCTGGAAAAGTTTTGCTGCTTGATGTTCAGGAAGGCGCTATCCGTGGCAACTTGCGCGCGATAACGCTGCGCCCCCGGTAATGGTCGCAGGTACAAATGCCACACCGGCGCGTCGCCTTTCTGGCCGTCCTGGCCAACCAACACCGGCGCCGGCAGAAGCTCCACCGGCTTGAGTTCACCCTGTCTGGTGAACAACAGTCCCTGACGCGCATCCACCTTCACTTCGCCGTCGACAGGACCGGTGACCCGCTTTGTTTTCACATCACGGTTGACCGCGACCTGACCGTTGAGCACCTCCAATACCGATTGCTCACCTTCATCGCGTACTCGAAAGTGCGTACCGCGTACCCCCAGCACTCCCACGGGAGTCACGATCTGGAACCGATCAGAGGCGCTGTCCCGCTTGATCACATAGGCTTCAGCCTGGCCTTGTTCAAGAACGACTTGGGGAATCGACAGCGGTTGCACCGAGCGCAAATGCACCTGCGAATGGGAAGGCAGCACCACTCTCGAACCGTCGCCGAACAACAGGCTGGTGAACGCCGATTCCGAGGTTCTGACGCCTTCTTGCTCATCGATGGTCATGCCTTCTTGCAGAGGGTGCGCCTTGCCCTGGCTGTCCAGCTTCCAGGCGTCCCCTGTCAAATGCAGGACAACCGCCGGCAGCGGCTGGGCACGACAGACAAAATGATCATCGATGTAGGCGGCACGAGGCGACGCACAAACAGGCAGGGCGACCATGGCCATGACCAGGAACGAGGGGAGTGTCCCGTACCCGCTGCGGGGAGAAAAACTCAGGGTGCTTATCGACATGGGGCTTCCATAGTGCGTCTCACAAAAACGCGCAGGTTTTACGCACGTTACACATGCGTCGGCTGATCCTTTTCCTCAGGAGCAGGAGCCGGTATCTTTCCCACATTGGTACTGAAAATTTTCAATGAGTTAACGGCTCTTTGCTATCAGCGTACCGATTGATCCACAGGGTGTTGCGTCTGGCCAAAATTATTCAGATTCAACACCAGGTATTTGCTCTGTACGAAATCGCTGTCGAACAGGCCATCGACGGCCGCTATTTTAGTTGAAAGGACCCACCCATGCGTGTCGCAATACTGGATGACGAGCCTGCCGAACTACGCCGGGTTGAACAGACACTGCGACAGATCCCCAGCACTGCGGAACAGCCGTGGTCCCTGCATTTCTTTGAGCGCGGTGAAGACCTTTTGCGCCAGTTACGCCGGGAAACCTTCGATCTGCTGATACTCGATTGGCAACTGCCTGATATCAGCGGCATCGCCCTGTTGCGCTGGACCCGAGAACACATGGAGGTCCCCCCTGCGGTCATCATGCTGACCAGCCGGGACGCAGAGAGCGACATCGTCACGGCACTCAACAGCGGGGCCGATGACTACGTCAGCAAACCCTTCCGCCCCAATGAGCTCAAAGCACGGGTCAGTGCGGTGCTACGCCGTCATGGTTTGCAAAAGCCCGCCACCAGCGAGCTGCAAAGTTTCAATGACCTGACCTTTGACGATGCCGAGTTGACCGTTACCCGTGCGGGTAAACCGATCAATCTGACCGAGAGGGAGTATCGATTGGCCAGTTGCTTGTTCGCCAACCTGGCGCGGCCGCTGTCTCGCGAGTACCTGTATGAACGGTTCTGGACCCATGAGGAAATGGTGTCCTCCCGCCCGCTGGATACGCATATCTATCGTTTGCGTAACAAGCTGGGGCTGACGGCGGATCGAGGCTGGCAGTTGCTGACAATCTATGGGTATGGGTATCGGTTGGAAAGTGTGGCGACGACCACGTCGGACTAAGACCGGCTATGTTCCACGTGGAGCATTTTAAAAATACATCCCCGCAGCAATAAAAAAGGCCAACGCATAGCGTTGGCCTTTTGCTTTAGCGCGTAGGCTTGATCAGAAGTCCAAGTTGGACACCGCCAAGGCATTGCTCTCGATGAAGTCACGGCGAGGCTCGACCGCATCACCCATGAGGGTGTTGAAGATCTGGTCTGCGCCAATGGCGTCTTCGATGGTCACGCGCAGCATGCGACGCTGGCTTGGGTCCATGGTGGTTTCCCACAGCTGATCCGGGTTCATCTCACCCAGACCTTTGTATCGCTGGATGGTATGACGCTTGGTGCTTTCAGCCATCAGCCAGTCGAGGGCTTCCTTGAATTCCTTGACGGGCTTCTTGCGTTCGCCACGCTGGATGTAAGCGCCTTCGTCCAACAGAGTGCTCAGTTGAGCGCCGAGGGTAACCACGGTCTTGTAGTCATTGCTGCCGAAGAAGTCGCGGTTGAAGGTGACGTAGTTGGATAGGCCGTGGGAGATCAGTTCGACCTCGGGCAACCACACGCCACGTTCACGATCTTCACGCAGGCTGGCTTTGTAGACCAGGCCGGATTTCTCGACGGTACGCAAGCGCACTTCGTATTGAGCCAACCATTCCTGCATGGCCGCGTGATCACCCAACTGCTCCAGGCTGACCGCCGGCAGGTAGATGAAGTGCTCGGTCAGTTCCTGAGGGTACAGGCGCGACAGACGCTTGAGGGTCTTCATCACCATGCGGAAGTCGTTAACCAGACGCTCCAGTGCCTCACCGGAGATACCCGGCGCCTCGTCGTTCAAGTGCAGGCTTGCATCTTCCAGGGCCGACTGCGTCATGTACTCTTCCATGGCGTCGTCGTCTTTGATGTATTGCTCTTGCTTGCCCTTTTTCACTTTGTACAACGGCGGCTGGGCGATGTAGATGTAGCCACGCTCGATCAGCTCCGGCAACTGACGGAAGAAGAAGGTCAGCAGCAGGGTACGGATGTGCGAACCGTCGACGTCAGCATCGGTCATGATGATGATGTTGTGGTAGCGCAGCTTGTCGATGTTGTACTCGTCACGACCGATGCCGCAGCCCAGTGCCGTGATCAAGGTGCCGACTTCCTGGGAGGAAATCATCTTGTCGAAACGGGCTTTCTCGACGTTGAGGATCTTGCCCTTCAGCGGCAGGATGGCCTGGGTACGACGGTTACGACCCTGCTTGGCGGAGCCGCCAGCAGAGTCACCTTCCACCAGGTACAGTTCGGAGAGGGCAGGGTCCTTCTCCTGGCAGTCCGCGAGCTTGCCTGGCAAGCCGGCAATATCCAGCGCGCCTTTGCGGCGGGTCATCTCACGGGCTTTACGTGCTGCTTCACGGGCACGTGCGGCGTCGATCATCTTGCCGACTACCAGCTTGGCTTCGTTCGGGTTTTCCAGCAGGAAGTCGGAGAAGTACTTGCCCATCTCCTGTTCCACTGCGGTCTTCACTTCGGAAGACACCAGCTTGTCTTTGGTCTGGGAGCTGAACTTGGGGTCCGGTACTTTTACCGAGATGATCGCGGTCAAGCCTTCACGCGCATCGTCACCGGTGGTGGCGACTTTGTGCTTCTTCGCCAGGCCCTCGGCTTCGATATAGGTGTTCAGGTTACGCGTCAGTGCGGAACGGAAACCCACCAGGTGAGTACCGCCATCGCGCTGTGGAATGTTGTTGGTGAAGCACAACAGGTTCTCGTTGAAGCTGTCGTTCCACTGCAGGGCGATTTCCACGCCGATGCCGTCTTCACGCTGGATATTGAAGTGGAACACCTGGTTGACCGCAGTCTTGTTGGTGTTCAGGTATTCAACGAACGCACGCAGGCCACCTTCGTACTTGAACAGTTCTTCCTTGCCGCTGCGCTCGTCCTTGAGGACGATACCCACACCGGAGTTAAGGAAGGACAGCTCACGAATACGCTTGGCGAGGATATCCCAGCTGAAGTGGATATTCTTGAACGTCTCGCTGGAAGCCTTGAAGTGAATCTGGGTACCGGTGGTTTCACTGTCACCCACGATCGCCATGGGTGCCTGAGGCACGCCATGCACGTAGGTTTGCTCCCAGATTTTGCCGCTGCGGCGAACGGTCAACACCAGCTCTTCCGAGAGGGCGTTTACTACCGAAACACCTACGCCGTGCAAGCCGCCAGACACTTTATAGGAGTTATCGTCGAACTTACCGCCAGCGTGGAGCACGGTCATGATGACCTCGGCCGCCGAAACGCCCTCTTCTTTATGCACATCAACCGGAATGCCGCGACCATTGTCGCGCACAGTGATGGATTCATCCGGGTGGATGATGATGCTGATGTCGTCGCAGTGACCGGCCAGCGCTTCGTCGATGGAGTTGTCGACCACCTCGAACACCATGTGGTGCAGACCGCTACCATCATCGGTGTCGCCGATGTACATACCGGGACGTTTGCGTACGGCATCCAAACCTTTCAGCACTTTGATGCTGGTCGAGTCGTACGTGTTTTCTTCGCTCATGCCTTCACTCCCGATGGTCGTGGGTCTGGGTGATACGGCCCTGTTCCACGTGGAACAAAGCGACTGGCGTTTCCGTCTGCCAGCCTTCCCTCAATAATTCATGGTCTACACAGGTGATGAACACCTGGCAGCGTAAGTCTTCCAACAAGCGGCATAGCGAACGGCGGTGCTGCTCATCGAGTTCAGACGGCAGGTCATCCACCAGATAAATACACTGACCGCGCCGGGCCTGGCTAACCAAGTGACCCTGGGCGATACGTAAAGCACACACCACCAACTTCTGCTGGCCGCGCGACAAGATATCCGCAGCGTTGTGTGCGCCCAATCTGAGACGCAAATCAGCACGTTGCGGGCCAGCCTGTGTATGGCCAATTTGCTGATCCCGTTGCAGGGACGTGGCGAGCACTGCACTCAGTTCACGCTCTTTGTCCCAGCCACGGTAGTAGCTCAGCGTCAGCCCTTCGAGATCCAACAGTTCTCTTAAGGTCTGCTCAAAGACTGGTTTCAAGGCTTTGATATAAGCACGGCGGTATTCATCTATTTCGTCGCTGGCCAGGCACAGTTCCCGGTCCCAGGCCGCTTGTGAAGCGGCGTCAAGTGTACCATGCCGCAGCCACGAGTTCCGCTGCCGCAGGGCCTTCTGCAGGCGCTGCCAAGTGGCCATGAATCGTGGTTCCACGTGGAACACACCCCAATCGAGGAATTGCCTGCGTATTTTGGGTGCGCCTTCCAGCAAGCGAAAGCTATCAGGGTTGATCAACTGCAACGGCAGAATTTCTGCAAGTTGCGCCGCACTACGAGCGTTTTGCCCATCAATGCGAATTTGAAACTCCCCACTGCGATCCCGAGATATCCCCAGACTGCTATGTCCACCTTCAGCCAGCTCAACCTGACCAAATACCGTGCACGCCAACTGTTCGTACTGGATGACGGGTAACAGCCGAGCACTGCGAAACGAACGGGCGAGCCCCAGCAAATGAATGGCTTCCAGCACGCTGGTTTTGCCACTGCCATTGGCGCCGTGGAGGATGTTGATGCGGGGGGAAGGGGAGAAGGTCACCGGGTGCAGATTGCGCACCGCGGTGACCGAGACGCGACTGAGGGACATCTAGCTTCTGCTGAGCATAATTACAGACGCATCGGCATGACAACGTAAGCCGAGTCGTCGTTATCGGATTCTTGCACCAGGGCGCTGCTGTTGGAGTCCGACAGAATCAGGCGAACCTGTTCGGTAGTCATTACACCCAATACGTCCAGCAGGTAGCTCACGTTGAAGCCGATCTCCAGCGAGCCGCCGTTGTAGTCGACGCCCACTTCTTCTTCCGCTTCTTCCTGCTCCGGGTTGTTGGCCTGGATCTTCAGCTGACCGTTAGCCAGTTGCAGACGGATACCACGGTACTTTTCGTTGGACAGGATCGCAGTACGGCTGAAGGCTTCACGCAACGCCTGACGATCGCCGAGTACCAGCTTGTCACCACCTTTGGGCAGTACGCGCTCGTAATCCGGGAATTTGCCGTCAACCAGCTTGGAAGTGAAGGTGAACTCGCCGGTGGTTGCGCGAATGTGGTGCTGACCCAGGACAATGCTGACGTTACCATCGGGCTCAGTCAGCAGGCGTGCCAGTTCAAGGATACCTTTACGCGGGACGATCACCTGGTGACGATCCGGCTGGCCGATGTCGGCCTTCATCGAGCACATTGCCAAGCGGTGCCCGTCCGTGGCGACAGCACGGATGATGCCTTCCGACACTTCCAACAACATGCCGTTGAGGTAGTAACGCACGTCCTGCTGCGCCATGGCGAAGCTGGTACGCTCGATCAACCGACGCAGCTTGCTCTGTTCCAGGCTGCACGTCAGCGAGCCAGGACCCTCTTCTACAGTCGGGAAATCATTGGCCGGCAAAGTAGACAGGGTGAAGCGGCTGCGGCCGGCCTTGACGACCAACTTGCCCTCATCCACCTTGATGTCGATCAGGGCGTCGTTCGGCAGGCTCTTGCAGATATCCATCAGCTTGCGCGCCGGCACCGTGATCTCGCCAGGCTCGGCGGGCTCTTCCAACTGCACACGACCGACCAGCTCGACTTCAAGGTCGGTACCGGTCAGGGACAATTGCTGGCCTTCGACTACCAGCAATACGTTGGAAAGCACCGGCAAGGTCTGTCGGCGCTCGACGACGCCCGCGACCAGTTGCAGGGGTTTCAACAGGGCTTCGCGTTGAATGGTGAAATGCATGGTCTAGTCCCTTGCCTTAATAAGCTGCGCTGGTGTCATCACGTTGTCAGTGTACGCAGCAGGTTCTTGTAGTCCTCGCGAATATCCGCGTCGGATTCCTTAAGTTCGTTGATTTTGCGGCACGCGTGCAAGACCGTGGTGTGGTCACGACCGCCAAATACATCACCGATTTCCGGCAGGCTGTGGTTGGTCAGCTCCTTGGAGAGGGCCATGGCAACCTGACGGGGACGAGCCACCGAGCGCGAGCGGCGCTTGGACAGCAGGTCGGAAATCTTGATCTTGTAGTACTCGGCAACAGTGCGCTGGATGTTATCCACACTCACCAGCTTGTCTTGCAGTGCCAACAAGTCTTTGAGGGATTCGCGAATCAGCTCGATGGTGATATCGCGCCCCATGAAATGCGAGTGTGCGATAACCCGCTTGAGCGCACCTTCCAGCTCACGCACGTTGGAGCGGATGCGCTGTGCAATGAAGAATGCAGCATCGTGCGGCAGTTCGACCTTGGCCTGGTCGGCCTTTTTCATCAGGATCGCTACCCGGGTTTCCAGCTCCGGCGGCTCGACCGCAACGGTCAGGCCCCAGCCGAAGCGGGACTTCAGGCGTTCTTCGAGGCCCTCGATTTCCTTCGGATAACGGTCACTGGTCAAGATGACCTGCTGGCCGCCTTCGAGCAGGGCATTGAAGGTATGGAAAAACTCTTCCTGAGAACGTTCTTTGCGCGCGAAGAATTGAATGTCATCGATCAGCAAGGCATCCACCGAACGGTAGAAACGCTTGAACTCGTTGATTGCATTGAGCTGCAGGGCCTTGACCATGTCAGCCACGAAACGCTCCGAATGCAGGTACACGACCTTGGCGTTCGGGTTCTTCTTTAATAGGTGGTTACCCACAGCGTGCATCAAGTGAGTCTTACCCAAACCAACGCCACCATAAAGGAAGAGTGGGTTGTAACCATGCTTGGGGTTATCGGCGACCTGCCAGGCCGCTGCACGAGCCAGTTGGTTGGATTTACCTTCGACGAAATTCTCAAAGGTAAAGGTACGGTTCAGGTAACTGGTGTGCTTGAGCGCACCTTCGACCTGCACGGTGCGCTGTTCGGCGCGGACCGGGGCCTGCTGCGAACTCGCACCGGCCATTGGGTCGAAGCTGTCGCGAGACGGCTCTTCATTTTCCGAAACATCTTTTTGCGCGGACGATTTGGCCGGCGCCGGCGTCGGGCTTGGCGTAGCAACAACCGGTGCAACCTGGGCCTGCGACGCGGCAGCGGCCAACGGTGCGTTCGGCGCCGCGCGCGGTGCCGAGCTGCGTTTGCTGCCTATTAATAAGGAAAGCGCAGGTGCAAGGCCGTTGCCATGTTCGTCGAGCAATTCGAGAACGCGGCTCAGGTACTTCTCATTGACCCAGTCGAGAACAAAACGATTCGGCGCGTAGACACGCAACTCGTCGCCTTCGGCTTCGACCTGTAGCGGACGGATCCAGGTGTTGAATTGCTGGGCAGGCAGCTCATCGCGCAATAGCTCCACGCACTGCTGCCAAAGTTCCACTGACACGGATATCCCCTAAGTTGAAAGCCGGTGAGGCAAAAACAGCCGCCATTGTAGCGGTCGGCCGCTCACTTATCCACATGTAGGTTGCCCACAGGGCACCCAAAATCAATGCGTTAACCGCAAAAAAGGCGACCAATGGTCTGTGCATAAGCTCTGTGGATAAACCTGCCTGAGCTCGTTGCAAAAGTGGGGGTGAAAGTCTGTGGGTAACTGGCCTGTGGATAACTAGCTGTTCCACCCACAGCTTATCCGATAGCGCAGCACAGGCAGAGCACCGTTTCTCCCCCGTGTTGTCATTCTCTGTACAGCCCGTGAAATAAGGCCTAAAGGTAGTTATCCACAGATGAAGGGCTGCCTAGCTTTTATAAGCTTTACAGAAAAGCTTTAAATAACTTCCTTCTCTATTTTTATATCTATGACACTCGACATGAAAGCGAGAAGGCAGAAAAGGGCGCTTTGCCTTTATAGAGATCTAATTAAAGGAAAAGCTGGTTGGAAATTGACCTAGAGGCTTGCTTTCTCTAGAATCGCCGGTCTCTTAAAACGGGGGCCATTCCGGCCCGTTGTGGACGAACCAGGTAACAACGCCATGAAACGTACTTTCCAACCCAGCACCATCAAACGCGCCCGTACCCACGGCTTCCGTGCCCGCATGGCCACCAAGAACGGTCGTGCCGTCCTGTCGCGTCGTCGCGCCAAAGGTCGCGCGCGTCTGGCAGTTTGATAATCCGGCACTGGTGGTGAGTCAGGACTTCAGTCGGGAAAAGCGTCTGCTAACTCCCCGGCATTTCAAGGCAGTCTTTGACTCCCCCACCGGCAAGGTTCCGGGGAAAAATCTCCTGCTCCTTGCGCGTAACAACGATCTGGATCACCCCCGTCTCGGGTTGGTGATCGGCAAGAAGAGCGTAAAGCTCTCCGTTGAGCGCAATCGCCTCAAGCGTCTGATGCGCGAATCGTTTCGCCTCCACCAGGACACTCTGGTTGGTTGGGATATTGTTATCGTCGCGCGTAAAGGCTTGGGGGACGTAGAAAACCCCGAATTGATTCAGCATTTCGGCAAGCTCTGGAAACGTTTGGCGCGTACCCACAAGCCAGCACCAGCAGTCAGCACCGAAACTGTAGGGGTAGACAGCCTTGATGCGTAAACTGGCCCTCGTTCCGATCCAGTTTTATCGCTATGCCATTAGTCCTCTGATGGCCAACCACTGTCGTTTCTACCCCAGTTGTTCCTGCTACGCGTTAGAGGCCATAGAAAATCATGGTCTTCTGCGCGGTGGCTGGCTGACCTTTCGTCGTTTAGGTCGCTGTCATCCGTGGAATCCCGGTGGTTATGACCCGGTTCCGCCTATCCCTACCTCCCGTTCTTCTTCGATGGCCGAGTAATCATGGATATTAAACGCACGATCCTGATCGTCGCCCTGGCAATCGTGTCCTACGTTATGGTTCTTAAGTGGAACCAGGACTATGGTCAAGCTGCCCTGCCGACTCAGAATGTTGCTACCAATCAGGCTGCGCCGGCTATTCCGGACACCCCGCTGGGTAACAATGCTTCCGCCAGTGCCGATGTACCCAGCGCGAATGCCGATACCAGCACCCCTGTAGAAACGCCGGTGGTCACCAATAAAGACCTCATCCACGTAAAAACGGATGTGCTCGACCTGGCTATCGATCCACAAGGCGGTGACATCGCGCAGTTGAAACTGCCGCTGTATCCACGTCGTCAAGACCACCCGGATGTTCCGTTCCAACTGTTCGATAACGGTGGCGAGCGTATTTATCTGGCACAAAGTGGCCTGACTGGCCCCAACGGCCCGGATGCACGTGCTACCGGTCGTCCGGTTTATTCGACCGAACAAAAGAATTATCAACTGGCTGATGGCCAGAACCAGTTGAACGTCGACCTGAAGTTCAGCCTCGACGGCGTCAATTACATCAAGCGTTTCAGCTTCACCCGCGGTTTGTACGACTTGAAGGTCACTTACCTGATCGACAACGAAAGCGACAAACCCTGGAACGGCAACCTGTTTGCCCAGCTCAAGCGTGACAACAGCGCCGATCCTTCTTCCAGCACCGCCACCGGCACCGCGACTTACCTGGGCGCCGCCCTGTGGACAAGTAGCGAGCCGTACAAAAAAGTGTCGATGAAAGATATCGACAAGGGCGCTCTGAAAGAAACCGTCCAAGGCGGTTGGGTTGCGTGGTTGCAACACTACTTCGTGACCGCATGGATCCCGAACAAGGGTGAAGCCAACCTGGTTCAAACCCGCAAAGACAGCCAAGGCAACTACATCATCGGTTTCACTGGCCCGTCGTTGACCGTCGCGCCAGGTGCCAAGGCTGAAACCAGCGCTACTCTGTATGCCGGCCCAAAAAGCCAGGCAGTGTTGAAAGAGTTGTCCCCAGGTCTGGAACTGACTGTGGATTACGGCTTCCTGTGGTTCATTGCCCAGCCGATCTTCTGGCTGCTGCAACATATCCACAGCATCGTCGGTAACTGGGGCTGGTCGATCATCTTCCTGACCATGCTGATCAAAGGGCTTTTCTTCCCTCTGTCGGCCGCCAGCTACAAGTCGATGGCGCGCATGCGTGCCGTGGCGCCGAAACTGGCCGCGTTGAAAGAACAGCATGGTGATGACCGGCAGAAAATGTCGCAGGCCATGATGGAGCTGTACAAGAAAGAGAAGATCAACCCGTTGGGTGGATGCTTGCCGATTCTGGTACAGATGCCGGTGTTCCTGTCGCTGTACTGGGTTCTCCTGGAAAGCGTGGAAATGCGCCAGGCTCCGTTCATGCTGTGGATAACTGACCTGTCGATCAAAGACCCGTTCTTTATCCTGCCGATCATCATGGGCGCGACCATGTTCATCCAGCAGCGTCTGAACCCGGCTCCACCGGACCCGATGCAGGCCAAGGTAATGAAAATGATGCCAATCATCTTCACCTTCTTCTTCCTGTGGTTCCCAGCTGGTCTGGTTCTGTACTGGGTAGTCAACAACGTGTTGTCGATCTCCCAACAGTGGTACATCACTCGTAAGATCGAAGCGGCTACCAAAAAAGCCGCGGCGTAACTTACTCTGTGGATAACCACTCAAGACGCCCCCTAGTGGGGCGTTTTGCTTTCCGTCACTTTTGTTCTGGAACCTGATGATGAGCGCTCCTCGTGAAACCATCGCTGCTGTCGCTACCGCTCAAGGTCGCGGTGGTGTCGGCATCGTTCGAATTTCCGGGCCGCTTGCGGGTGTGGCGGCGCGGGCAATCAGTGGTCGAGAGCTGAAGCCGCGTTTTGCTCATTACGGTCCGTTTCTGGATGCCGATGAAGCCGTGCTGGACGAAGGTTTGGCCCTGTATTTTCCGGGCCCCAATTCCTTCACAGGTGAAGACGTGCTGGAACTGCAGGGCCACGGTGGCCCGGTGGTCCTTGATATGTTGCTGCAGCGCTGCCTGCAACTGGGCTGCCGGTTGGCACGCCCAGGCGAGTTCAGTGAGCGGGCATTCCTCAACGACAAGCTTGACCTGGCCCAGGCTGAAGCAATTGCCGACCTGATCGAGGCCAGTTCTGCACAGGCCGCGCGCAATGCTCTGCGCTCGTTGCAGGGTGCCTTTTCCCTGCGTGTGCATAACTTGACCGAGCAACTGATCAGCTTGCGCATTTATGTCGAGGCGGCAATTGATTTTCCGGAGGAAGAAATCGACTTCCTCGCCGATGGCCATGTCTTGGCGATGCTGGATAAGGTTCGTGATGAATTATCCACAGTGCTGCGTGAAGCCGGGCAGGGGGCCTTGCTGCGCGATGGCATGACCGTTGTGATCGCTGGCCGCCCCAATGCCGGCAAATCCAGCTTGCTCAACGCCTTGGCAGGTAGAGAAGCGGCTATCGTCACGGAGATCGCCGGCACCACGCGGGATATCTTGCGCGAACATATCCACATCGATGGCATGCCCCTGCATGTGGTCGACACGGCGGGGTTGCGTGATACCGACGATCAGGTCGAAAAAATCGGCGTGGAACGGGCGCTCAAGGCTATCGGTGAAGCGGACCGGGTACTGCTGGTCGTCGATGCCACGGCACCGGAGGCTGTAGATCCTTTTGCGCTCTGGCCGGAATTCCTTGAGCAACGGCCCGACCCGAGCAAAGTCACCTTGATCCGCAACAAGGCCGACTTGACCGGCGAAGCGATTACCATGGAAACCAGCGAGGATGGCCACGTCACGCTCAGCCTGAGCGCCAAGTCGGCAGGGGATGGCCTGGAACTGCTGCGCGAGCACCTCAAGGCCTGCATGGGCTACGAACAGACCTCGGAAAGCAGCTTCAGTGCGCGCCGCAGGCACTTGGAGGCACTGCGCCATGCCAGCTCAGCGTTGGAACACGGCCGAGCTCAGCTGACTTTGGCGGGTGCGGGCGAGCTGCTGGCCGAGGACTTGCGCCAGGCGCAGCAGCTGTTGGGCGAAATCACCGGCGCGTTCAGCTCCGATGATTTACTCGGGCGAATCTTCTCCAGCTTCTGTATCGGCAAATAACCGAGTTATCCACACCGTCACCAGTTGTAGGACACCGTACCCAGCAAGGTACGGCTGTCGCCCCAGTAGCAACGCCCTGCATCGTTGCAACCAGACACATATTCCTTGTCGAACAGGTTCTTGGCATTCAGATCCACCGACCAGTTCTTATCGATCTGATAGCCAACGGACGCATCTACCAACGTCACACTTCCCGCGTCCAGTTTCCCGTACAGCGTAGGTGCTGTGTAGGAAAAAGTGCTGTCGAAATAACGCACGCCGCCGCCCAGGGACAGGCCCTTGAGTTGGCCATCGAGGAAGCGATATTTTCCCCACACTGACGCCTGGTTACGTGGGACGCCGGTCATCTGATGACCTTCAACCAGCGATGTTGCCGAATCCTTGGTGATCCGTGCGTCGGTATAAGTGTAAGCCGCCGTCACATTCAGATTGGGCGTGATATTGCTGTTGACCTCTACCTCCACGCCCTTGGCCCGGCTTTCACCCACCTGGCGGTAGCTATTGGTGGTGGCATCCAGGTAAGTGTCGTCCTGTTTGCGCAGGTCATACACCGACAGGGTCATCGCGGTATCCCAGCCGATCGGCTCGTACTTCACACCCGCTTCATATTGGCTGCTGGTGATCGGTTTCAGCGGGGAGCCCGCGTTGGAGATCTGCTGCACCGGTACGAACGCGGTGGAATAGCTGACATACGGCGTAAGACCGTTGTCGAACTGATACATCACGCCACCCTGATAGGTGAACTTACGGTCTTCGGAGCTGGTATTACTGGCCTTGTTCACCTTGTCGCGGAAATCGCTGTCGACCCAGTCCTGTCTGCCACCGAGCAGTAACAGCCAATGGTCGTACTTGCTTTGGAGCTGTGCATAAACCCCTTTCATCCGCTGTTCGAGCAAAGTGTTCTGCACTGCGATTGGGGTGAGCGGATCGCGCAGGTACACCGGGTTGTACACATTGATGGTGCCGGCAAACCCCGCGTCCCAGTCCTGATTGAAGGAGGTGCGGTCGTAGCTGGCACCGAACAGCACGGTATTTTCCAGCCCGCCCACCTGGAATTTGCCTTCGAGCTGGTTATCCAGGGAATAGACCATCGACTTGTTGTAGCGATCGTAGGCGGTCATGTTCAATTGTGTGCCGAAACCACCGTTATTCAAGGCACCAGGCCAGGTCTCATGGCGATTGATGCGTGACTGCATGTAGCGCGAATTCTGACGGAACTGCCAATCGTCATTGAAGCTGTGGCTGAATTCGTAACCGGTACTCCAGGCTTCGCGTTCAAAGGTGTTCCAGTCCGGATCGCCGAGCATGGTGTGCTTGGAGAGCTTGCCGTTGGGATTTTTCAGTAACGTGCCGGCGGCGGGCAGGCCGAGTTCCAGGTTGGTGTGGTCCTTCTGATAGTTAGCCAACAGCGTCAGGGTGTTGTAGTCATCGAAGTTCAGGGTCAGGGACGGCGCCAGGTAGAGGCGATCATCTGGCACGTGGTCGGTCTGGGTGTCGGATTTGCGGCCGAGCAACACAACGCGGCCGAGGATATTGTCGCTGCCATTGAGTGGCCCGGAGATATCCACACCCAATTGGCGCCGATTGTTGGAGCCATAGCCCAGTTGCACTTCGCCTTGCGGAGTGGCGGTCGGGTGTTTGCTGACCAGATTGACCAACCCACCGGGCGCGTTTTCGCCGTAGAGCAGTGAAGAAGGCCCGCGGAAAACTTCAACCCGCTCCAGGCCATACGGCTCGCTGGTAGTGTCGTACCGATTGCCCTGTACACGCAGGCCGTCTCGCAGCAAGCCGTAGCCATAATCTGTGGCGTTGAAACCGCGAATGAAGAACAGGTCACCGGCCAAGCTATCGCCGGCCGCAAAGGGCGGCGCGAAGATACCCGGGACGTAGCCCAGCACTTCAGTCAGCGTCTGTGACTTCTGGTCTTTGATGCGCTGGCCCGTGACCACCGAGACGGAACGCGGGGTTTCCGACAGGGGTGTACTGGTCTTGGTGCCGATACGGCTGTTTTGCGCCTTGTAACCCACGTCCCGGGCGATGTCCTGATTGAACCCATTCTGTTGATAAGTGCTCACCGTAGTCGGGGCGAGGGTGAGTTGGCCGGAGGGCGCCGCTTGCAGTACATAGCTTCCCGGACCCTGGGCTGCCGCTTGCAACTGAGAATTCTGCAGCAATAGCGCAAAACCCTGCTCCACCGAATAGTCGCCCTCAAGGCCTGACGTCGTAAGGCCCGCAGTTTGCTGAGGCGAGAAGGACAGAATCACATTCGCCCTCGCGGCAAACTGGCTCAGAGCAGTGTCCAGGGAGCCGGCAGCAATGGCGTAGTGTTGAACCGAACTGGCAGCCATGGCACCACTGGATAGCATGGTGGCTGCAGTGACGGTGGTGAGCAGCAGACCATAGGTCATGCCATGGCAGGAGAGTCGTTGGCGAAGCGTAGTAGGAAGGCGCATTAGCGGATAAGCCCTGAAGGTAGCGTCGTGATTATCCTTAGGGCCGTGCCAGGTCAAAAAAAGATAACCCTCTTGTGGATTATTTTTTTGATCAAGCGACGCGCTTTACCGAAACCCAATAGCGTGTGAAGTATTTCACCTGAATCGGCAAGGTCGCTTGCAGGTTGGACAGCACGGCATCGGTGGAGTCCAGTCGAAAAGTCCCGGAAACCCGCAGTCGTGCCGAGGCCTGATCGCACTGCAGAACGCCGGGTCGATAGCGCGCCAAATCTTCGAGCAGATCGCCAAGCCGGGTATCCAGTACGATGACTTGCCCATCGACCCAGGCAGCCTGGGTTCCCTTATAGGGCTGGTTGGCCTCCACGGCCTGTCGATTGAAGTCCGCGCTTTCCCCGGCTACGAGCAAGCGAGCCTGATCCGGTTTATCCCCGGGCGACAAACTCACGCGGTCTTCCAGGACTCCGACCCGGGTGGAGTCCGGCAACTGGCGTACCGTGAACCGGGTACCTAATGCCTGTACGCGTCCCTGGCGGGTTTCTACATAGAACGGTGTTTGCCCGCCTGACTTGCCAGTATGGATAAGTACTTCACCTTCGCGCAGGCGGATCAAACGCTGGCGCCCATCAAACACCACATCGATGGCTGTGCGGGTATTCAGGTCTATCCGAGTGCCATCGGCCAGTTCGACGCGGCGGTGTTCGCCCACCCGTGTGCGGTAATCGGCCCAGACATTCCCCATCGACGTGTGTTGCTGGACGTTCCAACCCAGATAACCCGTGCCGCCCAGTGCCAGCATCCACTTGAGCACCTGCCGCCTTTGGTGCGTTGTGGATAACGCACGCCGAGTAAAATCCTGCGGCAGGGTGCCAAGGCTGCGTTGCAACTGCTCCATCTGACTCCAGGCGAGCTGGTGGGAGGGATCGTGGTCAAGCCATTGCTGCCAGGCCTGGCGCTCGGCGGCGGTGGGCGGTTGGGATTGAAATTGCACATACCAGATAGCCGCGGCTTTGAAGGTCTTGCGATCGGGGGCGACCATTACAGGCCTGCCATGATCAGAGTGCATTCAGTCAGGGCACGGATCATGTGTTTTTTAACGGTGGTCAGCGACACCTGCAATTGATCGGCAATCTGTTGATAAGTCAGGCCTTCGATCTGTGAAAGCATGAAAATCCGTCGAGCCCGTTCACCCAGCCCCGACAGGGCTTTATCCACAGCCACCAACGTTTCAATGATGATTGCCCGATCCTCCTCGCTGATCGCGGTGGCTTCCTGGCGCTCGGCCATGGTCTGCCGATAGGCCTGTTCAACGGCATGCCGGCGATATCGATCAATCACCAAACCCCTGGCAATAGTCGCCAGATAATCCCTGGGTTCCAGGATTTGCGCGGCGTTCCGGCCGCCCAGAATACGCACGAACGTATCGTGTGCGACGTCGGCTGCATCGCAGGCGTTATGCAATCTAGCCTTGAGCCAACCCTGCAACCAGGAATGGTGCTGCTCATAGATGTGCTGGACTGAAACCGTGTGTGGAGGAAGGGGCATTAGGCACGACAACACAGGTTAATGATAATCGCTATTATTAACTGCGCCGTTGACTTCTCACAATAGCCCGCTATCTGAAGCGTTACTCCCTGCATCGAAGGATCCGGGGGAGCTCTGCCGTGCTCGAAACTTGAGCATATCGGTACTTTTCTGTGAGTTAAGCCCTGTGAATAACCGCCCTTGTGCCCGGTTGATAACAAGACCTGAAACCTGAGTAAAACCCCCTCTGTGGATAACAACGCATTTAATCCACAGGCTTAAAGCAGTTATCCAAGGGGCTCATTGGCACATGACCACAACCTTTTGAATCTCTGTACACACCATAAATAAAGGGATACAGAGCTTTATCCACAGAAAGGTAGCTCAGTAGAAATAAACATAAAAACAAAGATCTTATAAATTTCTTTCTTTTTAATTTCTTTTGCTCGTGACTCATCCACAGCTGGTTAAATTTTGTGCAAAGGGTTCTTTAGGAAGGGCTAAGTCCCTATACTTGCCGCCAAAGCTCTAAAACCAGCTCAACCAATCAATTCCTAATTACCTACATAAGCAGGCACGAGGTGCGTGGTGGATTTCCCTTCCCGTTTTGAAGTGATCGTCATCGGCGGCGGTCATGCCGGTACCGAGGCAGCACTGGCGTCAGCACGCATGGGTGTAAAAACCCTGTTGTTGACGCATAACGTGGAAACCCTCGGTGCCATGAGTTGCAACCCCGCCATTGGTGGGATCGGTAAAAGCCATCTGGTCAAAGAAATCGACGCCCTTGGCGGCGTGATGGCTATGGCTACTGATAAAGGCGGCATTCAATTTCGCGTGCTCAACAGCCGCAAAGGCCCGGCCGTGCGTGCTACGCGGGCACAAGCTGACCGCATCCTGTACAAGGCGGCGGTGCGTGAAACCCTGGAAAACCAGCCGAACCTGTGGATATTTCAACAGGCAGCAGATGACCTGATCGTTGAACAGGACCAGGTACGCGGTGTTGTCACTCAAATGGGCCTGCGTTTTTTCGCAGAATCCGTGGTGTTGACCACCGGTACCTTCCTCGGCGGACTTATCCACATCGGAATGCAAAACTATTCCGGTGGTCGTGCGGGTGACCCACCCTCGATCGCCCTGGCAAAACGCCTGCGTGAATTGCCGCTGCGTGTCGGCCGCCTGAAAACCGGAACCCCGCCACGTATCGACGGGCGTTCTGTAGATTTTTCGGTGATGACCGAACAAGCCGGTGATACGCCAATCCCAGTGATGTCGTTCATGGGGTCCAAAGAGCTGCACCCGAAACAGGTCAGTTGCTGGATTACCCACACCAATGCGCGTACCCACGAAATCATTGCCGCGAACCTCGACCGTTCACCGATGTATTCCGGCGTGATCGAAGGCATCGGCCCGCGTTATTGCCCATCGATTGAAGACAAGATCCACCGCTTTGCCGACAAGGAAAGCCACCAGGTCTTTATCGAACCGGAAGGTTTGACCACTCACGAGCTGTACCCGAACGGGATTTCCACTTCGTTGCCGTTCGACGTGCAAATCCAGATCGTGCAGTCGATTCGCGGCATGGAAAACGCCCACATCGTGCGGCCGGGCTACGCCATCGAGTACGACTACTTCGACCCGCGTGACTTGAAGTACAGCCTGGAAACCAAAGTCATCGGCGGCTTGTTCTTCGCCGGGCAAATCAACGGCACCACCGGCTACGAAGAAGCCGGCGCCCAGGGTTTGCTGGCCGGGACCAACGCAGCACTGCGTGCACAAGGCAAAGACAGCTGGTGCCCGCGTCGCGATGAAGCGTACATCGGCGTATTGGTGGATGACCTGATTACCCTGGGTACTCAGGAGCCCTACCGGATGTTCACTTCCCGGGCGGAATATCGCCTGATCCTGCGCGAAGACAACGCCGACCTGCGCCTGACCGAGAAAGGTCGCGAGCTGGGCTTGGTCGATGACGTGCGTTGGGCGGCATTCTGCAAAAAACGCGAGAGCATCGCGCTGGAAGAGCAGCGTTTGAAAAGCACCTGGGTCCGCCCAGGCACCGAGCAAGGCGATGCGATTGCAGAAAAATTCGGCACGCCGCTGACCCACGAGTACAACTTGCTGAACCTGCTGTCCCGGCCGGAAATCGACTACGCTGGCTTGGTCGAAGTGACCGGACAAGGTGCAGAAGATCCACAAGTGGCCGAGCAGGTCGAAATCAAGACCAAATACGCCGGGTATATTGACCGCCAGCAGGATGAGATCGCCCGCTTGCGCGCCAGTGAAGACACCAAGCTGCCTGTGGATATCGACTACACCGGGATTTCCGGTCTGTCGAAAGAAATTCAAAGCAAGCTGGGGATAACGCGTCCGGAGACCCTGGGCCAGGCTTCACGTATTCCCGGTGTCACTCCGGCAGCGATTTCGCTGTTGATGATTCATTTGAAAAAACGCGGCGCGGGCCGTCAGTTGGAGCAAAGCGCTTGAGTTCGTTGGTCACCGTACAACACGCCGAAGAGTTATCCACAGGTGCACGCCAGTTGGGCGTCGACCTGACCGCCGCCCAGCATGAGTTGCTGCTGGGCTACCTGGCCCTGTTGATCAAATGGAACAAGGCTTACAACCTGACCGCTGTGCGTGATCCCGATGAAATGGTCTCCCGCCACCTGCTCGACAGCTTGAGCGTGATGCCGTTTATCGAAAACGGTCGCTGGCTCGACGTCGGCAGCGGCGGTGGCATGCCCGGTATTCCGCTGGCCATCCTGTTTCCAGAGTCGCAAGTGACGTGCCTGGACAGCAATGGCAAGAAAACCCGCTTCCTGACCCAGGTCAAACTCGAACTCAAATTGGATAACCTGCAAGTTATCCACAGCCGTGTCGAAGCCTTCACACCTGAACAGCCATTCAACGGTATCGTCTCCCGGGCGTTCAGCAGCATGGAGAACTTCAGCAACTGGACCCGCCACCTGGGCGACCGCGATACGCGCTGGCTGGCAATGAAGGGCGTTCATCCAAGCGACGAGCTGTTAGCATTGCCGGCAGACTTCCACCTCGATAGCGAACACGCCTTGGCCGTACCTGGTTGCCAAGGCCAACGCCATCTGCTGATACTGCGCCGCACGGCATGATTGGGAACACAAGCAAGAATGGCTAAGGTATTCGCGATAGCGAACCAGAAAGGTGGCGTGGGCAAAACCACCACCTGCATCAACCTCGCAGCATCCCTGGTCGCTACCAAGCGTCGGGTGCTGTTGATCGATCTTGATCCACAGGGCAACGCCACCATGGGTAGCGGTGTGGATAAACATGGCCTGGAAAACTCGGTCTACGACTTGCTGATCGGTGAGTGCGACCTGACCCAGGCCATGCACTTTTCCGAGCACGGCGGTTATCAACTGCTGCCGGCCAACCGCGATTTGACCGCGGCGGAAGTGGTGCTGCTGGAAATGCAGATGAAAGAAAGCCGTCTGCGCAGCGCACTGGCGCCGATTCGCGAAAACTACGACTACATTTTGATCGACTGCCCGCCGTCGCTGTCGATGTTGACGTTGAACGCGCTGGTGGCCGCCGACGGGGTGATTATCCCCATGCAGTGCGAGTATTACGCACTGGAAGGGTTGAGCGACCTTGTGGATAACATCAAGCGTATCGCCGAGTTGTTGAACCCGAACCTGCAGATCGAAGGTCTGCTGCGGACGATGTTCGACCCACGCCTGAGCCTGATGAACGACGTGTCGGCGCAGCTCAAGGAACACTTCGGCGATCAGTTGTACGACACCGTGATCCCGCGCAACATCCGTCTGGCCGAAGCGCCAAGCTATGGCATGCCCGCGCTGGCGTATGACAAATCCTCACGTGGTGCCATTGCCTACCTGGCATTGGCCGGCGAGATGGTTCGCCGTCAGCGCCGCAACTCACGTACCGCTGCAGCTCAGCCAACTTAAGGAATCCCCATGGCCGTCAAGAAACGAGGTCTCGGACGTGGACTGGATGCACTGTTGAGTGGTCCGACCGTCACATCGCTTGAAGAACAAGCGGTGCAGGCCGATGAGCGCGAGCTGCAACACCTGCCGCTGGACCTGATCCAGCGCGGTAAGTACCAGCCACGTCGGGACATGGACCCCCAGGCGCTGGAGGAACTGGCCAACTCGATCAAGACACAGGGGGTGATGCAGCCCATCGTGGTACGCCCCATTGGTGGTGGCCGTTTTGAAATCATCGCGGGCGAACGTCGCTGGCGTGCCAGCCAGCAGGCCGGCAAGGAAACCATCCCGGCGATGGTGCGCGATGTGCCGGATGAAACCGCCATCGCGATGGCGTTGATCGAAAACATCCAGCGTGAAGATCTCAACCCGATCGAAGAAGCGATTGCCTTGCAGCGTTTGCAGCAGGAATTCCAGCTGACCCAGCAACAAGTGGCTGAGGCGGTGGGTAAATCCCGCGTCACCGTTTCCAACTTGCTGCGCCTGATCGCGTTGCCGGAAGTCATCAAGACCATGTTGTCCCATGGCGACCTGGAAATGGGTCACGCTCGTGCTTTGCTCGGATTGCCGGAAAATCAACAGGTTGAAGGGGCGCGACACGTTGTCGCACGCGGCCTCACCGTTCGTCAGACCGAGGCGCTGGTTCGCCAGTGGCTCAGCGGCAAACCTGCACCGGTCGAAGCGGCCAAACCTGATCCGGATATCGCGCGCCTTGAGCAGCGCCTGGCCGAGCGGCTGGGCTCGACGGTGCAAATTCGCCATGGCAAGAAGGGCAAAGGGCAACTGGTCATCGGATATAACTCCCTTGATGAGCTTCAGGGCGTCCTTGCCCACATCCGCTGAAACATTTGCTTATGTAGCGCGCGATCGGAAAACACTACCCGACAGTTGAATAGGGGCTGAACCGCCCCTATACTCTGCGCGCATTTTGTCGGCACAAATTATGCCAAGTTATTGATTTCCGGCAGCCGACCATTGAGGAGCAAGAGTGATGGAAACCCGCACGCCAAACACGTTGCCGTTCCATCGCTTGGCCGTTTTTCCGGTTTTATTGGCTCAATTTGTCGTTTTGCTGATCGCCGCATTGGCGCTTTGGTACTGGCATGGAGTCGTAGCCGGATATTCAGGACTCTGCGGAGGCCTGATAGCCTTGCTGCCCAATATGTATTTTGCTCACAGGGCCTTTCGGTTTTCCGGCGCCCGAGCAGCCCAGGCTATCGTCCGGTCTTTCTATGCCGGTGAAGCAGGGAAACTGATTTTGACGGCAGTGCTGTTCGCACTGACCTTTGCAGGTGTGAAGCCATTGGCGCCGCTGGCTGTATTCGGCGCCTTCGTGTTGACCCAATTGGTCAGCTGGTTCGCTCCCCTGCTAATGAAAACAAGACTTTCGAAACCTTAGGGCGTTTGAGGCACACATGGCAGAAACAACCGCTTCGGGCTATATCCAGCACCACTTGCAGAACCTGACTTTCGGTCAGCTTCCCAACGGCGGCTGGGGCTTCGCCCATACCGCAGCTGAAGCCAAGGAAATGGGCTTCTGGGCTTTCCACCTGGATACTCTGGGCTGGTCGGTCGCACTGGGTCTGATCTTTGTCCTGATTTTCCGCATGGCGGCGAAGAAGGCGACCTCCGGTCAGCCAGGTGCATTGCAGAACTTCGTTGAAGTACTGGTCGAATTCGTCGATGGCAGCGTGAAAGACAGCTTCCATGGCCGTAGCCCGGTGATCGCACCGCTGGCACTGACCATCTTCGTCTGGGTGTTCCTGATGAACGCCGTCGACCTGGTACCGGTCGACTGGATTCCTCAGCTGGCCATCCTGATCTCCGGCGACCACCACATTCCATTCCGTGCGGTTTCCACCACGGACCCTAACGCCACCCTGGGCATGGCCCTGTCGGTGTTTGCGTTGATCATCTTCTACAGCATCAAGGTCAAGGGCATCGGCGGCTTCATCGGCGAACTCACCCTGCACCCGTTCGGCAGCAAGAACATCTTCGTTCAAGCCTTGCTGATCCCGGTGAACTTCCTGCTGGAATTCGTGACCCTGGTCGCCAAGCCTATCTCCCTGGCCCTGCGACTGTTCGGCAACATGTATGCCGGCGAGCTGGTGTTCATCCTGATCGCTGTGATGTTCGGCAGCGGTCTGCTCTGGCTTAGCGGCCTGGGCGTGGTTCTGCAGTGGGCGTGGGCTGTGTTCCACATCCTGATCATCACCCTGCAGGCCTTCATCTTCATGATGCTGACCATCGTCTACCTGTCGATGGCGCACGAAGAGAACCATTAAGACCAGTCTCGACTAGTCTGATGTCCTTCCCGGTAATACGGGAAGGTGGCCCTAGCGGGCTATGAAACGATTTGTTTTACCGCTTTAAAATCTAAAAACCTAAACCATACGACGTAAAAGTCGGGAGGAAAGATGGAAACTGTAGTTGGTCTAACCGCTATCGCTGTTGCACTGTTGATCGGCCTGGGCGCTCTGGGTACTGCCATTGGTTTCGGCCTGCTGGGCGGCAAATTCCTGGAAGGCGCAGCGCGTCAGCCAGAAATGGTTCCAATGCTGCAAGTTAAAATGTTCATCGTCGCCGGCCTGCTCGACGCCGTGACCATGATCGGCGTTGGTATCGCTCTGTTCTTCACCTTCGCGAACCCCTTCGTTGGTCAACTCGCTGGCTAATCACTCGAATTTTCGAGTGATTAGGGTGATGGACAACGAATGAGCGAGGTGTTGGCGTGAACATTAATGCAACCCTGATTGGCCAATCCGTTGCGTTCTTCATTTTTGTAGTGTTTTGCATGAAGTTCGTGTGGCCTCCGGTCATCGCGGCTTTGCACGAACGTCAGAAGAAGATCGCGGATGGTTTGGACGCTGCCACCCGTGCAGCTCGCGACCTGGAGTTGGCCCAAGAGAAAGCGGGTCATCAACTGCGCGAAGCTAAAGCACAGGCAGCTGAAATCATTGAGCAAGCCAAGAAACGCGGTAACCAGATCGTCGAAGAGGCTGTTGAAAAAGCCCGCGTCGAAGCTGACCGTGTGAAGGCTTCGGCTCATGCCGAGATCGAACAGGAACTGAACGGCGTCAAAGACGCGCTGCGTGCCCAACTGGGTGCCCTGGCGGTCGGCGGCGCTGAGAAGATCCTCGGTGCCACAATCGATCAAAACGCGCACGCGGAGCTGGTTAATAAACTGGCTGCTGAAATTTAAGCGAGGGCGATCATGGCAGAACTGACCACGTTGGCCCGACCTTACGCCAAGGCAGCCTTCGAGCACGCCCAGGCCCACCAGCAGCTGGCCTCTTGGTCAGCCATGCTCGGCCTGGCTGCAGCAGTGTCGCAAGACGACACCATGCAGCGCGTGCTCAAGGCCCCGCGCCTGACGAGCGCAGACAAGGCCGCCACTTTTATTGAAGTGTGCGGCGACAAGTTTGATGTGAAAGTGCAGAACTTCATCCACGTCGTTGCCGAAAACGACCGTCTCCTGCTTTTGCCGGAGATTGCCGCTCTGTTCGACCTGTACAAGGCCGAAGAAGAGAAGTCGGTAGACGTTGAAGTGACCAGTGCTTTTGCATTGAACCAAGAACAGCAAGACAAACTCGCCAAGGTTCTCAGTGCACGACTCAATCGGGAAGTGCGCCTGCAAGCTTCGGAGGACGCATCACTGATCGGTGGTGTTGTTATCCGTGCCGGCGACCTGGTTATCGATGGCTCGATTCGCGGCAAAATCGCGAAACTTGCCGAAGCATTGAAATCTTGAGTTTGAAGGGGCAGCAGAGCAATGCAGCAACTCAATCCTTCCGAAATAAGTGAAATCATCAAGGGCCGCATCGACAAACTCGATGTGACCTCCCAAGCCCGTAACGAAGGCACTGTCGTCAGCGTATCTGACGGTATCGTGCGGATTCACGGTCTGGCCGACGTCATGTCCGGCGAGATGATCGAGTTTCCGGGCGGCGTCTACGGTATGGCCCTCAACCTGGAGCAGGACTCCGTAGGTGCCGTTATCCTGGGCGCATACCAGTCTCTGGCTGAAGGCATGAGCGCCAAGTGCACAGGCCGCATCCTGGAGGTTCCGGTTGGTAAGGAACTGCTGGGTCGCGTAGTCGACGCACTGGGTAACCCTGTTGACGGCAAAGGTCCACTGGGCAACACCGAGACCGACGCGGTCGAGAAAGTTGCTCCAGGCGTGATCTGGCGTAAGTCGGTAGACCAGCCTGTACAGACTGGCTACAAGGCTGTCGATGCCATGATCCCTGTCGGCCGTGGCCAGCGTGAGCTGATCATCGGCGACCGTCAGATCGGTAAAACCGCTCTGGCCATCGACGCGATCATCAACCAGAAAGACAGCGGCATTTTCTGCGTCTACGTAGCCATTGGTCAGAAGCAATCGACCATCGCCAACGTGGTTCGCAAGCTGGAAGAAAACGGTGCACTGAAAAACACGATCATCGTGGCTGCCAGTGCTTCGGAATCTCCTGCGCTGCAATACCTGGCACCGTACGCCGGTTGCACCATGGGTGAATTCTTCCGCGACCGCGGTGAAGACGCGCTGATCGTTTATGACGATCTGTCCAAGCAAGCAGTGGCTTACCGCCAGATTTCCCTGCTGCTGCGCCGTCCACCAGGCCGTGAAGCTTACCCAGGCGACGTGTTCTATCTCCACTCCCGTCTGCTGGAGCGCGCATCCCGCGTTTCGGAAGAGTACGTAGAGAAGTTCACCAACGGCGCAGTGACCGGCAAAACCGGTTCCCTGACCGCTCTGCCGATCATCGAAACCCAGGCTGGCGACGTTTCCGCGTTCGTTCCGACCAACGTGATTTCCATCACCGACGGTCAGATCTTCCTGGAATCGGCCATGTTCAACTCAGGCATCCGTCCTGCTGTGAACGCCGGTGTTTCGGTATCCCGTGTGGGTGGTGCCGCTCAGACCAAGATCATCAAGAAGCTCTCCGGTGGTATCCGTACCGCTCTGGCTCAGTACCGTGAACTGGCGGCATTCGCCCAGTTCGCTTCTGACCTGGACGAAGCGACCCGTAAGCAACTTGAGCATGGTCAGCGCGTTACCGAGCTGATGAAGCAGAAGCAATACGCCCCTATGTCGATCGCTGACATGGCGTTGTCGCTGTATGCCGCTGAGCGTGGGTTCCTGACTGACGTCGAAATCGCCAAGGTCGGCAGCTTTGAACAAGCGCTGATTGCTTACTTCAACCGCGATCACGCCGACTTGTTGGCCAAGATCAACGTGAAGGGTGACTTCAATGACGAAATCGACGCTGGCCTGAAAGCCGGTATCGAGAAGTTCAAGGCCACCCAAACCTGGTAAGCCGCAGCGGGAGCCGCAAGGCTCCCGCTTGCTAACCTGATAGGTGTTACATGGCAGGCGCAAAAGAGATTCGCAGTAAGATTGCGAGCATCAAAAGCACGCAAAAAATTACCAGCGCCATGGAAAAAGTGGCGGTCAGCAAAATGCGCAAGGCACAAATGCGCATGGCTGCTAGCCGTCCTTATGCGGAGCGTATCCGCCAGGTAATTGGGCATCTGGCCAACGCCAACCCGGAATACCGCCACCCATTCATGATCGACCGCGAAGTAAAGCGCGTTGGTTATGTGGTTGTGAGCAGTGACCGTGGTTTGTGCGGTGGTTTGAATACCAACCTGTTCAAGGCCCTGGTCAAGGACATGGCGGTAAACCGCGAAAAGGGCGTCGAGATCGATCTGTGTGTTGTTGGTAGCAAGGGTGCGGCCTTTTTCCGTAACTTCGGCGGTAACGTCGTTGCAGCTATCAGCCACCTGGGTGAAGAGCCGTCGATCAATGATTTGATCGGCAGTGTGAAGGTGATGCTGGATGCATACCTGGAAGGCCGGATTGACCGTCTCTCCGTGGTATCCAACAAGTTCATCAACACCATGACCCAGCAGCCAACCGTGGAGCAATTGATTCCACTGGTGGCGACTCCGGATCAGGAACTCAAGCACCACTGGGACTACCTCTACGAACCAGACGCCAAAGAGCTGCTTGACGGCTTGATGGTGCGCTACGTGGAGTCGCAGGTGTACCAGGCGGTGGTCGAGAACAACGCAGCTGAACAAGCGGCGCGGATGATCGCGATGAAAAACGCTACCGATAACGCCGGTGATCTGATCAGCGATTTGCAGCTGATCTACAACAAGGCGCGTCAGGCTGCGATCACCCAAGAGATCTCGGAAATCGTCGGCGGCGCTGCCGCGGTTTAACGGTTCAAATATTCAGAGGATCCAGCTATGAGTAGCGGACGTATCGTTCAAATCATCGGCGCCGTTATCGACGTGGAATTTCCACGCGACAACGTACCGAGCATCTACAACGCGCTGAAAGTACAAGGCGCGGACACTACTCTGGAAGTTCAGCAGCAGCTGGGCGACGGCGTAGTTCGTACCATTGCGATGGGTTCCACCGAAGGCTTGAAGCGCGGTCTGGACGTTGTCGACTCTGGCGCAGCCATCTCCGTACCGGTCGGTAAAGCGACCCTGGGCCGGATCATGGACGTACTGGGCAACCCGATTGACGAAGCTGGCCCGATCGACACCGAAGAGCGCTGGGGCATTCACCGTCCAGCACCTTCGTTCGCCGAGCAAGCTGGCGGCAACGATCTGCTGGAAACCGGCATCAAGGTTATCGACCTGGTTTGCCCGTTCGCCAAAGGCGGTAAAGTCGGTCTGTTCGGTGGTGCCGGTGTAGGCAAGACCGTAAACATGATGGAACTGATCCGTAACATCGCCATCGAGCACAGCGGTTATTCCGTGTTCGCGGGTGTGGGTGAGCGTACTCGTGAGGGTAACGACTTCTACCACGAGATGAAGGACTCCAACGTTCTGGACAAAGTGGCACTGGTTTACGGTCAGATGAACGAGCCGCCGGGAAACCGTCTGCGCGTAGCACTGACTGGCCTGACCATGGCCGAGAAGTTCCGTGACGAAGGTAACGACGTACTGTTGTTCGTCGACAACATCTACCGTTACACCCTGGCCGGTACTGAAGTATCCGCACTGCTGGGCCGTATGCCTTCGGCAGTAGGTTACCAGCCGACCCTGGCTGAAGAGATGGGCGTTCTGCAAGAACGTATCACTTCGACCAAGGAAGGTTCGATCACCTCGATCCAAGCGGTATACGTACCTGCGGATGACTTGACCGACCCGTCGCCTGCGACCACCTTCGCCCACTTGGACGCCACCGTCGTTCTGTCCCGTGACATCGCTTCCCTGGGTATCTACCCAGCGGTCGATCCACTCGACTCGACTTCGCGCCAGCTGGACCCGAACGTGATCGGCCAGGAGCACTACGACACCGCTCGCGGCGTTCAGTACGTGCTGCAGCGTTACAAAGAACTGAAGGACATCATTGCGATCCTGGGTATGGACGAGCTGTCGGAAGCCGACAAGCAGTTGGTAAACCGTGCTCGTAAGATCCAGCGTTTCTTGTCGCAGCCGTTCTTCGTGGCTGAAGTCTTCACCGGTGCTTCGGGTAAATACGTTTCCCTGAAAGACACCATTGCTGGCTTCAAAGGCATCCTCAACGGTGACTACGACCACCTGCCAGAACAAGCGTTCTACATGGTCGGCGGCATCGAAGAAGCGATCGAGAAAGCCAAGAAACTGTAATCCAGGCGCCCGGAAACGGGCGCTCATCAGGTTGAGGCAATCAGATGGCTATGACAGTCCATTGCGATATCGTCAGCGCGGAAGGGGAAATCTTCTCCGGTCTGGTAGAGATGGTGATTGCACACGGCGAACTCGGTGACCTTGGTATTGCCATGGGTCACGCGCCGTTGATCACCAGCTTGAAGCCAGGTCCGATCACTCTGACCAAGCAAGGCGGGGAAAAAGAGGTGTTTTACATCTCTGGTGGTTTCCTCGAGGTTCAGCCGAACATGGTCAAGGTACTTGCCGACACTGTGCAACGTGCTGGCGACCTGGATGAAGCCTCCGCTCAGGAAGCCGTCAAGGCTGCCGAGAAGGCCCTGAACGAAAAGGGTGCGGACTTCGACTACAGCGCTGCTGCTGTACGTCTGGCCGAGGCTGCAGCTCAGCTGCGCACGCTCCAGCAGATCCGCAAGAAGTAAACGGCCATGCCGTCATGCTTCATGCGCGATTGATTAAAAAGGGTAGCCTCGGCTACCCTTTTTCTTTTTTTGTAAAACACTTCTTTGGTCTGAACTCGGACCGCCCAGGATTGGTAGCCATTCATGTCTCTTGAAATCGTCATTCTCGCCGCAGGCCAGGGCACTCGCATGCGTTCGGCCCTGCCCAAGGTGCTGCACCCGGTCGCGGGGAACTCCATGCTCGGCCATGTTATCCACAGCGCTCGGCAGTTGGACCCGCAGCGGATTCACGTGGTGATCGGGCACGGTGCCGATGTGGTACGTGAACGTCTCGCCGCGGATGACTTGAATTTCGTATTGCAAGACAAGCAACTGGGTACTGGCCACGCCACGGCACAAGCCGTGCCGTTCATCAGTGCCGACACGGTGCTGATCCTCTATGGCGATGTGCCGCTGATCGAAGTGGAAACCCTGCAACGCCTGCTCAAACACGTAGTACCCGGCCAGATGGGCCTGCTCACCGTGGAGTTGGACGACCCTACCGGCTACGGGCGCATCGTGCGTGACGCCGACGGCAAGGTTGCGGCCATTGTCGAGCACAAAGACGCCACCGAAGCCCAGCGTGCTATCACCGAAGGCAACACCGGCATTCTGGCGGTCCCGGCCAGTAAGCTTGCTGACTGGATGAGCCGTCTGTCCAACAACAATGCTCAGGGCGAGTATTACCTCACCGACGTGATTGAAATGGCCGTCAGCGATGGCTTGCTGGTCGCTACCGAGCAACCTCACGACCCGATGGAAGTGCAGGGCGCCAACGACCGCAAGCAACTGGCCGAACTGGAACGTCACTACCAACTGCGCGAAGGTCGCCGCCTGATGGCCCAAGGCGTGACCTTGCGCGACCCGGCGCGATTCGACGTGCGCGGTGAAGTCACCGTGGGCCGAGACGTCCTCATCGACATCAACGTGATTCTGGAGGGTCGCGTCGTGATCGAGGACGACGTGGTGATTGGCCCGAACTGCGTGATCAAGGACAGTACCCTGCGCAAAGGTGTGGTGGTCAAGGCTAACAGCCACCTCGATGGCGCGGTGATGGGCGAGGGCAGTGATGCAGGCCCGTTTGCGCGGTTGCGTCCGGGTAGCGTGCTTGAAGCCAAAGCCCATGTGGGTAACTTTGTTGAACTGAAGAACGCCCACCTGGGCCAAGGCGCCAAGGCTGGTCACCTGACCTACTTGGGTGATGCGGTTATCGGTGCACGCACCAACATCGGCGCTGGCACCATCACCTGCAATTATGACGGCGCCAACAAGCACCAGACTGTATTGGGTGAAGATGTGTTTATCGGCTCTAACAATTCACTGGTCGCCCCGGTGAAAGTTGGTAATGGCGCGACCACAGCTGCAGGTTCCACCATCAACCAGGATGTGGATAACTTGCAGCTCGGCGTAGCCCGTGCTCGCCAGCGCAACATCGACGGCTGGAAACGCCCGGTCAAGCTCAAAAAGAGCTGAGTTATCCACACTCTCCCCAGCAACAAGACTCCAGTGTGGGAGGGGGCTTGCTCCCGATGGCGGTTTTCAGTCGATGCCTGAGTTGACTGATCTACCGCTATCGGGAGCAAGCCCCCTCCCACATTTCAAGAAATGTTACTTGACGATCTTTCGGTAATAGGTTTTGATTGCGTTCGTTATCTTTCGAAACGAAACTTATCGTCACCATGTTGAAACGAAATACCCCCCAACGACGCCACAACATCCTGACCTTGCTCAATGAGCAGGGCGAAGTCAGCGTGGACGTATTGGCCAAGCATTTCGAAACGTCGGAAGTGACCATCCGCAAGGACCTGGCTGCCCTTGAGAGCAACGGCCTGCTGCTGCGCCGTTACGGTGGCGCTATCACCATGCCGCAGGAACTGGTCGGCGACGCCGCTCAGCCCATCTCGACCTACAAGCGCGCGATTGCCCGTGCGGCCGTGATGCGTTTGCGTGAACACGCACGCATCATCATCGACAGCGGCAGTACGACCGCCGCGATGATTCCCGAACTGGGTCATCAACCCGGCCTGGTAGTGATGACCAACTCCCTCCACGTGGCCCGTGCGTTGAGTGAGCTGGAACATGAGCCGGTGCTGTTGATGACCGGTGGCACCTGGGATCCGCATTCGGACTCGTTCCAAGGCCAGGTCGCCGAGCAAGTGCTGCGTTCCTACGACTTTGACCAGTTGTTCATCGGTGCCGACGGCATCGATCTGGAACGTGGCACCACCACTTTCAACGAATTGCTCGGCTTGAGCCGCGTAATGGCCGAAGTCGCTCGTGAAGTGGTGGTGATGGTCGAGTCCGACAAGATCGGCCGCAAGATTCCCAACCTGGAACTGCCCTGGAGCAGCGTCCATACCTTAATTACCGATGATCGCCTGCCGCCTGAGGCCCGCGACCAGATCCAAGCCCGCGGCATTACGCTGATATGCGCGGCAGTCATCTAGGAGAAACACCATGTGTGGAATTGTTGGCGCAGTCGCTGAACGTAGTATTACGGCCATCCTGATCGAAGGCCTCAAGCGTCTCGAATATCGCGGCTATGACAGTGCCGGCGTGGCGGTTTTCACCAACGCGGGCAAGCTTGAGCGCATGCGTCGCCCAGGTAAGGTCAGTGAGTTGGACCAGGCATTGGCCGGCGAGCCGCTGGTAGGTCGCCTGGGCATCGCCCACACCCGCTGGGCGACTCATGGCGCGCCGTGTGAGCGCAATGCTCACCCGCATTTCTCCGGTGACCTGGCTGTGGTGCACAACGGCATCATCGAAAACCACGAAGTGCTGCGCGAACAGCTCAAAGGCCTGGGGTATGTGTTCACTTCGGACACCGACACCGAAGTCATCGCGCACTTGCTGAACCACAAACTCAAGGACCACAGCGACCTGACCAATGCCCTCAAGGCCACGGTCAAGGAACTGCACGGTGCCTATGGCTTGGCCGTGATCAGCGCCAGCCAGCCCGACCGTGTGGTTGCCGCCCGTAGTGGCAGCCCGCTGGTGATCGGCCTGGGCCTGGGTGAGAATTTCCTGGCGTCCGATCAACTGGCACTGCGCCAGGTCACCGACCGCTTCATGTACCTGGAAGAAGGCGATATCGCTGACATTCGCCGTGAAAGCGTGCAGATCTGGGATATCAACGGCCAATCTGTCGAGCGCGAGGCCGTGCAATACCGTGATGGCGCCGAGGCAGCTGACAAGGGTGAATTCCGCCACTTCATGCTCAAGGAAATCCACGAGCAACCGTCCGTGGTGCAACGTACCCTGGAAGGTCGCCTGAGCCAGAACCAAGTGCTGGTCAATGCATTCGGCCCGCAGGCCGCCGAACTGTTCGCCAAAGTGCGCAACGTACAGATCGTCGCCTGCGGTACCAGCTACCACGCCGGTATGGTCGCCCGTTACTGGCTGGAAGAACTGGCCGGCATCCCGTGCCAAGTCGAAGTGGCCAGTGAGTTCCGCTACCGCAAGGTGGTGGTGCAACCTGACACCCTGTTTGTGACCATCTCCCAGTCCGGCGAAACCGCCGACACGCTGGCTGCACTGCGTAACGCCAAGGAGCTGGGTTTCCTCGGTAGCCTGGCGATCTGCAACGTCAGCATCAGCTCCCTGGTACGTGAATCCGACCTGACCCTGTTGACCCAGGCGGGTCGTGAAATCGGCGTGGCCTCCACCAAAGCCTTCACCACCCAGTTGGTTTCTCTGCTGCTGCTGACCCTGTCCCTGGGCCAGGTGCGCGGCACCCTCGCTGAAGGCCTTGAAGCGACCCTGGTTGAAGAACTGCGCCGCCTGCCAACCCGTCTGGGCGAAGCCCTGGCGATGGATGCCACCGTGGAAAAAGTCGCCGAACTGTTCGCCGACAAGAACCACACCCTGTTCCTCGGCCGTGGTGCGCAGTACCCGGTAGCGATGGAAGGTTCGCTGAAACTCAAGGAAATCTCCTACATCCACGCTGAAGCCTACCCGGCCGGTGAGTTGAAACACGGCCCGCTGGCCCTGGTCGATGACGACATGCCAGTCGTCACCGTGGCGCCAAACAACGAACTGCTGGAGAAGCTCAAATCCAACCTGCAGGAAGTACGCGCTCGCGGTGGCCAGCTGATCGTGTTCGCCGATGAGAAGGCCGGCATGGCCAACGGTGAAGGCACCCACGTCATCAATATGCCGCACATCCACGACACCCTGTCGCCGATCCTCTACACCATCCCGCTGCAGTTGCTGTCGTACTACGTGGCCGTGCTCAAAGGCACCGACGTGGACCAGCCGCGTAACCTGGCGAAGTCGGTGACTGTGGAGTAACCCGCTGCACCTTGGAGACCCGTCCTGGGTCTCCAGGCTTCCCGCGCAAGGATGCCACTTCGATGCAAACCCCTTCCCAGATTCACCAGCGCTTGAACAACCGCCGATTCACCGTCGCCAATAACGCCCACGGGCTATCCGGCGCGGGTACGGTGTTTCATTACCTGGTCGAGGGTGAGGCCATTTCCGGCACCTACCAGGGCGGTCGGATTCGGCTGGGCACGCAAGTCGGGCGAGTGACCGGCCCGGACACTATCGAGTTGCTTTATCAGTGCCTGACCGTGGAAGGTGAGCTGCTGTGCGGTTGGTCGCGTGGCACCCTCGGCGTCGACGCCGCCGGACATACCACGTTGCATTTCAAATGGGGCTGGTTATCGGGGGCGACGGGGGGAGGGGAATCGAGTTATGTGGAGCTTATTGCATAGGTTTAAATAATCAGAAAATAAATCGGAAAATTCTCTACTAAATAGTTGTATAAAAATGTCGAATCATCCCGTTATTATTGGAGATTAGGGGGAAATAGATCCGAAAATAAATCGGAATAAGGTGAGAAAAATGGCGCAGCAATTCATATCCGGAAATCACTGGTTGGAGCCTATCTGGCCATCTCCTGGTTTCCCTGCGTCGATTTTACGTACGGCGGAGACGCTGTCGTTCCGTGCAGGAAAACTCACTGGCTTACTCCCCGAAAACACCGCCACGCGTATCGGTGGGCTGATGCGAATCACCAATAGCTATTACAGCAACCTGATCGAAGGCCAGTATACGGAGCCTGCAACCTTGTCTGCGCGAGTGCCGAGGCGTGACTCCAAAGAGTTGCGCGAATTGGCGGAAAGTCATATCGGCGTTCAGGAGTTGCTAGAGCGGGTGGTACGACGACCAAAAGCAGTTGACGCGCCTTGGGGCGTTTTCTTTGCCCCTGAATTTATGTCTGTGATACATCGCCGGCTTTTTGCAGGTGCTGGCGATAAGGACTTGCGGCTCAGTGATGGTCGATTACTCGCGCCCGGCCAATTGCGGGATACAGCAAAACGTAATGTTCTGGTAGGGGACCATGCTGCGCCTGCGTGGGAGTCAGTCACTCCAATGCTCAAGCGCCTACAGCATGTATACGGTGGGCAACCTGACCTGACTTCACGCATTCTCAGCTCTCTTTCTTATCACCATCGTCTCGCGTTTGTTCACCCATTTGAAGATGGGAATGGCCGAGTGGTGCGCATGATTACGCACTTGCAACTGATGCGTCTGGGACTCGCATCGCCCCTTTGGTCGCTTTCCCGAGGATTGGCGAGAAAGCAGGAAGAATATTATGGGCGCTTGCGCGCTGCTGATCAGCCTCGTCGAGGGGACCTCGACGGTCGTGGTCAGTTGACTCAAGGTGGGTTGTTCGAGTTTGTAGAGTTCATGTTGCAAGTCTGTATTGATCAGATGGAGTACGTGGAGAAAGCGATGGACCTTGTAACATTACGCCAGAGACTTGAGAGGGTGATCGGGCTTGAAGGGGTATTCGTAGAGTCCGGAGTGAAACAAGAAATGGCCAAGGCCATCCATATCTTGCTGACTCAGGGTGAAATTGCTCGGGCGGACTTTAAGACTTTCTCTGGTTTGCATGACCGTGTAGCGAGCGATCAGCTTAAGAAGTTGATTGATATGGGGGTGGTTGAAGCGCCTTCGGCAAAGTCGCGCTCGATCTATCCCGGGCTTCCCGTCTGGTTTGCACAGATGATATTTCCGGATCTTCACCGGCGGTTTTACTGAGTCAGGTAACAGAGGTGCCGGTTCACGGCACAAACTCCACCCTCAACCCCCGGCTCGCACTGCGTCCCTGATCATCACTGACCCGTAACCGATACTCTCCCGACTTGCCCGGCCGCCAGTTCAGTGTGGTCTGCGGTGAGCCCTGGCCAATCAACGTCTGGTCGGCAAACCAATACAACGTCACCGCATCGCTGGCTGCGTTGGCATTCAGGGGGATGCTTTCCTGTGGTTGGGACAGTCGCAGTTGATAACTGACCTGCGTCAGCGGCGAGCGGATCTGCGGCGCTTCGCTTGAATCACTGATGCGGTTGGGTTGGCAGTTTTTCATCACATTGGGCGGTGTTCGTCGGGGCAGGCCGGCTGCGCGGTACAGACGCTGTACGTCGCTGGGCCAGAACTCGAAGACTTCTTCACGCGTGTATTGCGGATCGAACGGCGGGCACGCCGCCTTGCCGGTGCGGGTATCGATCAGCACCGGTCGGTGCAGGTTGGAGACGCGAATCGGTGACACGCCAGGGATGTACCAGGTCTTTCGGGTTTGCGGGCACCAGCGGTTGGGCAGTTCGCCGGAGGCTGTGCACACATCGATGCGCACCAGCCCGGCGGGCGGTTTGTCGGCTTTGATCACCACGTTGGGCAAGGCCAGTGGCAGGGCGTCGGCAATGCGGAAGAACAGCGGCGCAGCGGTCTTGGCACCAATAAACGCCGGGTTCGGCCGACCGTCGAAGTTACCGACCCACACCACCAGCACATAGGGGCCGACCAGGCCGGCACTCCAGGCATCGTGAAAACCCCAGGATGTGCCGGTTTTCCACGCGGTGCGCCAATGGCGGCCCGGCAAGCCGTCCGGGCGCGGGTTATGGCGCAGCATGTCGCGCACCATGAAGGCGGCCTGAGGCGTCAGCAATTGTGCGCCGGTGCTTTGCGGTTGTTCCTGCAGATAGCGCAACGGCCGCAGGTGCCCATCACCCGCGAGCATCACATACAGGCGTGCCAGCTCCTCAGGTGTCATTTCGCCGCCGCCGAGGGCCAGGGCCAAGCCGTAGTGGCTCTCGTTGCGCAGGCCCTTGATCCCGGCTCGTTGCAGCAAACCGTACAGCGAAGGCGATTTGAGCTGGCTGGCCAGCCAAACAGCAGGAATATTACGACTACGGATCAACGCATCGCGTGCCGTCAGTGGGCCGACAAAACTGCCGTCGAAATTTTCTGGCTGGAAGTAGCCGAAGTTACTGGGCAGGTCCTTGAGGATGCTCATGGGATGAATCACCCCTTGATCCAGTGCCAGCCCATACAAAAACGGCTTGAGCGTCGACCCTGGCGAACGTCGTGACAACACGCCGTTGACCTGACCATGAATGCCTGTGGATAAGTAATCGGCCGAGCCCACCAGCGCCTTGACACTCTGGTCGCGGCTGTCGATCAGGATCGCCGTGGCATTTTCCACACCGGTGCTGCGCCGCTCGGCGATAAAGCCGCTGATCAGGCGTTCCAGGAGTTGCTGCAAGGGCAGGCTGAGGGTGGTGTTCAACTCATTGCCGGTTTGGGACGCCAGCAATTGTTCACTCAGGTGTGGCGCCAGAAACGGGATCTGCTGGCGGTTGCGTGCCTCCAGGGGCAACTCCAGCAAACTGTCGTTGCGCGGGTCTTGTGGATAAGTCTCGCGCCAGTCGGCCATCAACCGCAGCCGCGCGTTTTGCAATGACGGCCCAAAGCGCGCGCGCCGCCCTGGCTGCTGTGGAATCACCGCCAGCGCCAAGGCCTCGGACAACGACAACTGGGTCGCCGACTTGCCGAAGTAGATACGGCTGGCCGCCTCGGCGCCCTCGATATTGCCGCCCATGGGGGCCAGGTTCAGGTAGGCCTCAAGAATGTCGTGCTTGCTGTAACGTGCTTCCAGCCAAACGGCCAGGGCCATCTGCTGCAATTTGCCGGGCACTTGGCGGGTGTTCAAATCCCACAGGCGTCGCGCCAGTTGCATGCTCAAGGTCGAACCGCCCTGGCGCTGGCCGCCGCTGTAGGTGGCCATGGCCGCGCGCAGCAACGCCGGGGGATTGATCCCCGGGTGCCAGTAGAAATTGCGGTCCTCCTTGAGTAACAAGGCTTCGACCAGTGACGGTGACATGCGCTCCAGTGGGAGCCACAGGCGATATTGCCCGTCGTCCGCCAGGGTCATGCGCAGCAGCGAACCGTCGTCAGCCAATACCACCCGTGACGACGTAACCGCTTGCTCCAGCGAGGCGTGGGGCCACAACCGCAGCCCCGCCAGCCCTCCCACCAATAACGCTGCCGTTGCCAGCAGCGGCGTCACGCGTTTAAGGCTTGGTAATTTCAAGCTGGCCTACTTTGCCGCGCCCTTGCAGGGTGGTTTCGTACATGCCCTCGGCGTAAGCCGGTGGCGTATTGAAGGTACCCGCGTTGGTGGCGCGTACACGGTAGACGAAGGTCCCTGCGTCGCGCAGCGCGGTGCCGTACAACACCACTCGATCATCCCGCACGTCCACGTAATCGGGCTGCCAGTTGCTCAGCTCGGTTTCGCCGATCGGCGCTTGCCAGGCGTCCGCCGCTTCGTCGCCGTCTGCAGTTTCCACGTACTCGGCGTCGTCGCCTTCACTTTCCTCGGTGTTGGCGGGCTCCGGCTCCGGCGGCAGGTTATACACAGGCTCGACGCCACCTGGCAGCAGGTCGACCACGGCCACTTGTTGCACCTGATCACGGTCGGTGGCGCGCAGACGCAGGCGCACCAGGAACTCATCACCCACGGCGACCTTGCTCACCGGCTCACCTTTGAGGTCGAGGTATTCGTGGATGATTTCCAGGCCATTGTTGATCGGCTTGAGCTTGGCGCCCTTGTCGAAGCCGGCCTCGCTGAGCATGTAGAACGCGGCCGGGCCGTCGGTTTTCTCCATCACCAGCTTTTGCGTGGTGCGCGGCACGGCAGCGCGTGGCGGCTGGCCGGCCATCTCCAGCAATTGCTGCTGCTTGTCACTCAGCCAGGCGGTGGCCTTGAGGGTCATGTCGCTCTGCGCACGTTGGCCATAGTTATCCAGCGCACGCAACAGCAGTGCCGCCGACAGCGAGTTGTAGCGCTGCTCGTTGAGGCGTTTGCCGAGCTTATCCAGCAAGGCTGTCGGCACCTCGTCCAGCAACTCGGGGAAATGCCGCGCCAGCAGGTGCAGGTGTTCGGCATCGTGTACCAGCGGGTCGTAATACAGGCCGTCGCTGTCCCACTTATCCACAAGCGAGCGCCACGGGATTTTACGGAACAGCGTATCGGCCTGGCGATCCTGCTTGAGCAACTTGTAGCTGGCGGCCAGGTAGGCTGCGCCCAGGTCGTTCTGCCAGCTGTCCTTGAAGTAGCTCTCGTAGCGCTCGCGGATATCGCTCAGGGCGCCGCTTACCAGGATCCCCTGCCGACTGAGCAGGTAACTGGCGTAGGCCCGGTTGCGCAATTCCGACAGACCTTCGCTTGGACCATTGGCCAGGTCGGTCAGGTAAGCGTTGGAACGCACCAACAGATCTTCCGGTACGGGCAGCCCGCGCTCCCTGGCTTCGATCAGGAAATCGGTGGCGTACAGGCTGGTGTACGGCGCCACGTCCGGGTTGGCAGCCCACAGACCGAAGCCGCCGGCCGAGTTCTGGCGCTGGCGCAGCATACGCACCGCGCCGCTGAATGCCTGCTCGGCTTCGGGGGCGGTGCCACCCCAGATCAGTGCCGGCATAGCCTTGGACACCAGTTGTTCGGTGCAGGCGTAGCCGTAGTCATCCAGGTAATGCTTGAGCCCGTTGGCCCACACCAGCGGCGATGCCGCTACGCCCAGTTGCACGTCGCGCAACTGGCTGAACAGCTCGCGGGTCGGCTTGAGCTCTTTGCTGGCGCTGTCGAAACGGCCCAGGCTCAGGGCGACGCGGTGTTCACTCAGTGGGCGGATCGACGTGGTTTCGGCGACCTGGATACGCTTGCCATTGGGCAACACTGCGACAAAACGCAGGTCCGCTGAGCCGAGGGTTTCGCCGACCTTGATCTTGAACTCGGCGGTGCCTTCCTTGCGTGGTTGCAGCGACAGGGTGCTGCCTTTACCGCCCTGCACCGCCAGGCCGTCGCTGGTCTGCACTTCAAACTTCACATCCGCCGCTGCGTCGAGGTTGCTGAACACCCCGGCGCTGACGTTGAACACATCCCCCGGCGCCACGAAGGCGGGCACGTTCGGCGTGATCACAATTGGGCCACGCACTTCGGTATTGGCCTCGCTGACACCGACACTGTCGCTGTCCACCGCCACTGCGAACAGGTGCAGTTTGCCGTTGAAGCTGTCCGGCACCTGGTAATGCAGCACGGTTTCACCGGCCGGCAAGTCCACCAGGCCGGACCACCATGCCACGGGCGGTTGATGTTTGCGCTTGAACGGGTTCAGGTGGTTGGCCAGCGCGCCTTCGGTATCACCGCCGGGCGCCGCCCCACTGAGCAGGCGGCTGAATTCAGGCAGGATCAGGTCAAGAATCTGGCTCGTACCGACCTCCAGCGCACGCTTCTGGAAGAAGAAGCCCAGCGGGTCCGGCGCCTGATAACGCGCTACTTGCAGGATGCCTTCGTCCACCGCGTACACCACCGCACGGCCTGGTCGGTCGGCGGTGACCTTGATGTCCAGGGTCTGCCCCGGCTCGATCTTCTCCTGGCCTTCTACCTTCAGCGCCATGCGTCGCGCATCCAGGTTGATGCTGAACGGCACCACGCCGTAGGACAGCGGGCTCATGTACACCTCAGCCGAACCCATATCGCGCACAAACTGCACGTTGACGTAGGCATTGCCCTCAAGCCCGGCCGGCACGCGGATATGTTGCACGCTGTTGGTGCTATCGGCCTTGAACCACTGCTGGGTGTAGACCTTGTCACGCTCGATGGTAATCAAACCGGCACCGGTATACGGCGCACGCAGGCTGATGGCGATTTCATCGCCCGTGGCATAGCTGCGCTTGTCCAGGCGCAGTTGCAGTTCGGCGTTGCGCTCCAGGGAACGCGAAGTGTTGCCACGCCCGGCCACGCTGTAGTCGATCTGGTTGAGCAGGTTGCCATTGGCGTCTTTCAACTGCAGGGTGAAATCCCCTGGCGTGCCGGTGTTCAGGGCCTGCTTGGCGCCTTCCTTGGTCATCGTCAGTGGTGAGGCCGGCTGGCTGATGTTCTTGATGCGCGACTCGTACTTGTAGGTGCCATTGGACTGTTTCACCAGTACCGACACATAGCGATGCTCGACCACTTCAGTGGTCAGGCCGTCTACCGCCAGTGGCGTCAGGTCTGGCGCCACGGCCAGCCAATGCACTTCACGCGGGGTGTCCTTGGCGACGTATGACAGTGAATCCTGACTTTTCACACCGACCAGGTAAGGCGCGGGCGACACCAGCAATGCGCTTTGCGCCGCGACGTTACGGCCTCCTTCGGCTTCGAATACCTGGGCCATCACTTGCAAGCGATAGGTACTGTTGGCAAAACGCTGTAGGTTGAGGTCGAGCACGGCCTGGCCGTTGTCGTCGACGGTGGTTTCCGCCAGGTCTTCGGTGTTGGTTTCTTCCAGGCCGTTATTGAGGCGGAAACGGTAGTCGGGGTAACGGTCAAATGCCGCGAGCGTCGGGCTCAGGGACATTTTTGCGGTGACCCGCCGGCCGGCTGCCGGGGCGCCGAACAGGTGCATGGCGGTGACCTTGGCCACCACCTGGTCCGGTGGGATCCAGCCCTGTACCGGGGTGTCGTGCAAACTCAGGTTGACCTTCATGCGGTCGGGCTCGAAATCGCGGACCTTGAAGTTCACGCTGCCCAAATCGGTGCGTGTCTGCTTCTGGCCAATCAACTGCAAGGTCGCGGTGTATTCGCCGGCGGGGGCGACTTCACTGCTGGGGAAATCGAAACTTTCAAAACCGCTGGCGGACAGCTTCAACGGCTGGCGAATCACTTCCAGACCACGGGGATCGGTGATTTGCAGCTCCACCGGCAGCCCCAGCAGAGCACCTTTCCAATTGCCGCTGCGCACGATCATGCCCAGGTGCGCGGTTTCGCCTGGGCGATAGAGCCCGCGATCAGTGAACAGGTAGGCGCTGAGGCGATCAATCGCACCGTCTTCTTGCAAGCCGCCGACATCGAAGCGCGATAAATCCAGCTGCTGGGACTGACGGGCAATCGGCAGGAACGACTGATCGTTGCCGCGAGTGACCACATACATCAGCGGCGTTTTCTCACGACGCAATTCATCCAGCTTGGCGAAATGCGCATGGCCTTCACTGTCGGTATGACCGCTGGCGACCGGCAGGCCGTTGCGACCCATGATGTCGACTTGCACATCGGCCACCGGCGAACCATTGCTGATGGACTGCACATACACATCGTGGCTGCCGTCGCTGGAGCGTTTGGCGATGATGCCCAGATCCGTCACTACGATGAAACGCAGGTCGCTGGTACTGCTGCGGTCGTATTCGAACGTGCGCGTGGCCGGGTCATCCTGCGGGCTGAGCTTGAGCACGAAAATGCCGCGCCGGCCGCCATTGGCGGTGAGGTAGGGGCTGAGGTCGACATTGTCGTAGACGGTTTTCGCCGGGTCATTGGATGACAGGGGAATCTCCAATGCCTGGCGCTCGACCATGCGATCAAAATATTCGTTGCTGAAATTCGGCCGGGCGAAGCTGCCACTGCTCTGATCCACCAGGTGTTGCAACTGGTTGGGCAGCAGGCGGGCGATTTCCACATGGGCGCCGGGTACGCCACGGGCCATGAACCCCAGGCGTTTTTCACCGTTGAGACTGAGCAACGCGCCGTCAGACAGGAACTGCAACGTGCGAGGGTACGCCGGCATGCTGATCAGCGATGCCGTAGGGTTTTTCGCCAGATAGCCGCCGATGGCCTCCAGGTTGGCAGGAACGCGCACATACAGTGCGCGACCGGCCGGAGCCTTGAATTTGAACGCGTGCAGCGTGTTCAGGGGTTCGACGCTGGGCACGTGGGTCAGGTTGACCTTGGTGCTGCGGGCAAGCAGGGCGTCGTCGATGTCGTTGGCGGAATAGGGGCGCGTATCGTCCTGGGCTTTTTCCGGCAACAGCCAAGCCTGGACCTTACCGGCGATGGTTTCGTCGGCCACGGCGCTGGAGCTGCTGAACATTAATACCGGTTCGGGTTCGCCGCGTTGGTTGTCGACAAAACTCACTTCGGCGCCGGTGAAGGTCAGGCGGTAGCGACCGGGTACGGTGACTTCCGACACCAGCGGCGCCGTGCTGGCGTTGCCGCCGTCGCGGGCCTTGATGCCCTCGTCGAGCTTGGCGCTGACCGGCGTACTTTCCAGCGGGGTGGCCAAGGCAGCGGAGCGCACGTAGGCGTTGAGTTTCTTCTCGTCGAAGGTGATTTCCGGGCGGTTGGGCAACTGCGCGTCGCGGTAGGCCAAACCTTTGCCGAGGGTGATCGACACGCGCTTGCGCAGGTTTTCTTCATCTACCGGGTGGGAAAAATGGAAAGTCGCCACCAGCTGTTTCAGTGTCGGGTTGGACGGGTCCTGATACAGCTCGTTTTGCGCCAGGGTGGCGCGGAACGGTTGGGTGGAGAACTGAGTGCTGTATTGGTCCAGCAGCACGCCGTCGGCCAGCAGGTTTTTCTTGCCCATATCGAGGGTGTAGTGAGCATCGATGGGCCAGTCTTTTTCCGGCACGAACAGCAACGTACGGTCATCGGACCAGCGCCAGCTACCCGCTACGTTTGGTTTCAGGGTGATGCCATGGGTCACCGGCTTGCCAATTGCTGCCAGTGGGGCGACGGACTCGGCGAAGCGCACCTGCAAGTTATCCACAACCGGTTGTGGTTGGGTGTAATCGGTCAGGTTCGGTTTGTGCAGCGAGTAACCCACGGTATGGGGTTTGGGCAGATGTGAATACCACTGCCAGCCATAGAAACCGGCACCCGCCAACAACGCCAGACCCACAACTGCTGCACCGGATTGGCGTGGATAAGCGCGAGCCTTGCCGCCCAGGTTGGCCAGGCCTTGACCAATGGCGCGTAGCCAGCGCGGCGGATGCCATTGACCGAAAACGGCCCCCACCACGGTCAATAAGGCACCGGCAATACGGCGGCTGATCGCTTTCAACGAATCGAACATGGTGAGCATCCCTGGCAAAGTGCGGCTATCTTACACGCGTCTTTGAGATAAAAGATGACGTGAATACATCACAAAATTCTACTGTGGGAGCGGGCTTGCTCCCACATGCTTGATCTTCATTTTTGGGCTTCTGGAGCCTGGGGATCAGGTCCACCAATAGCGCACCAGATGAAAGAAAATCGGCGCTGCGAAGCACACTGAATCGAGTCGATCCAGCATCCCTCCGTGCCCTTCGATCATATGGCCCCAATCCTTCACCCCTCGATCGCGCTTGATCGCCGACATCACGATGCCGCCGGCAAATCCGAGCAGATTGATCAGCAGCGCAATCAAGAACGACTGCCAGGGGCTGAACGGGGTGGTCCACCACAATGCCGCGCCGATCAGGGACGAGAGCAGGATCCCGCCGACAAACCCCTCCACCGTTTTCGAGGGTGACAGGTTAGGCGCGATCTTGTGTTTGCCGAACAGCTTGCCGCACACGTACTGCAGCACATCCGACAACTGCACCACGATCACCAGATAGGCGATCAGCAACAGGTTGCGACCTTCGTAGCCGGGGATGTCGAGGGTCAGCAGCGCCGGTACGAAGGACACGCAGAACACGGCGATCATCAAACCCCATTGCACCTTGGAGGCGCGCTCCAGGAAGTGTGTGCTGTCGCCCCCCAGTGAAGCGAGGATCGGCAGCAGCAAGAACACGTACACCGGAATGAAGATCGAGAACAGCCCGTACCAATCCGAATAGATGAGCAGGTATTGCAGCGGCAACGCCAGGTAGAACGCGGCCACCAGGGCCGGGTAGTCGCTGCGGCGAGTCGGCGTGAGGGTCAGGAATTCGCGCAGGGCGTAGAACGACACGGCATAGAACAGCAGGATCACCGCGCCGGTGCCGAGCCAGAAGGCGATGCCGATCACGACCACCATCACCCACCACGCATTGATGCGCGCGTTGAGATTGTCGATCACCGCGTTTGGCGTACCGCGCGTGCGCAGCTTGAGGATCAGGCCGATCAGGGAGGCGAGCACCAGGATCGCGCCGATGCCGCCGAATAACATCAGGGTTTGGCTATCCATGTCAGACGTGCTCCGGGGCAAGGGCGAGCAGGGCGTCGCGGCTGCGGGCGAGGAAGGCGGCCTTGTCTTCGCCGTCCTCCAGTTGCAGCGGCGCGCCGAAGCTGGTGGTGCACAGCAATGGCAGCGGCAGTACGCGGCCTTTGGGCATGACCCGGTTGAGGTTGGCAATCCACACCGGGATCAGTTCGGCCTGTGGGTAACTTTTTGCCAAGTGATACAGACCGCTCTTGAACGGCAGCAGGCCGTCTTCCAGATTACGCGTGCCTTCCGGGAAGATGATCAATGAGTCGCCGCCTTCCAGGGCCGTGAGCATGGGTTGCAGTGGGTTATCCACAGGGTCTTTACGGTCGCGGTCGATCAGCACGCCGTTGAACACGCGGTTGATAATGTAGCGGCGCAAGGCACTGGCGTTCCAGTAGTCACTGCCGGCCACCGGGCGCGTGAATTTGCGCAGGTTCTGCGGCAACGAGGCCCATAGCAGTACGAAATCGCCGTGGCTGCTGTGGTTGGCGAAGTAGATGCGCTGCACCGGCACCGGGGCGCAGCCGAGCCACAGGCTGCGGGCACCGGTGACGGTGCGGGCCATCGAAGTAATCAGCGTGGCGACTACGGGTTCGAACATGGGCGTTCCTTATCCGGCGAAAGGCAGCCAAGGGCTGGCGAGAATCACGGCCAGTGTCAGCAGCGCTTGCGCGCCGAGCAACCAGGCTTGTTTGCGCAGCAATTTCAGCGCGCCACGCCGGCGTTCGGTCCAGGGCCGGCCGACGCGCTTGGCCGATTGCAGGCCCAGGGTCAACAGGGCCTGATCGAGGTCCGGGGTGCGTGCGATATCGCGGGCGAGCAGGGCGAACAGGTCGGCGTCAAACGCCACACGCAGTGCCCAGTACTTTTGCAGCAGCCCCAGGATAATCATCCACAAGGCCAGCAACAGGCAGACGGTCGAGATACTGGCCATCAGCAGCTGCGCCAGGCCGAACAAAAAGCCGAGCACCGTCAGACCTGTGGATAACTGATCCAGGGAACGCCCACGACGTAGCAGGCTGGCAGTTACCTGGAGTTCTATATCAGCGGGCATCGGGTAAACCCTCCAAAGCTTCACGGTGAGCGGGGTGCAGGACCACTTCGGACCGCGCTGTACGAATGATAGCCAGCGCTTCATCTACCGTAGTGGCACGCCGGCTATGTAGCAGCCAGGCGGCAACGGCGGTGGCGCTGCGCGAGTAACCGAGGGCACAACACACCAGTAATGGGCCGTTCAAGCGCAATTGCTCGATGGCTTTGGCGGCTTGTCGGCACTCGGCCGGAGTGGGGGCGATCAGGTCCAGCATAGGGATGGATTGATAGGCGCGGCCCTGTGGATTAATCGGCAATTCGGCGCAGAGATCGACGATGGTCTTGAATGAATCTTGCTCCTGGATTGTGGGAATTCGCCCTAGCCAAACGTTATCCACAATAAGGTCAGGTTGTGGATGCTTGCGTGTCCACAGGCGTGAGTTTATCCATGCGCCAGCCAGGTAGGGCGCATAGAGCCAGCGTGCCGCCGGGGTCAGCCGACCATCGGCGCGTTTCTGAAAGCCCGGCGCGCCGAGGACGAAGTAATTCGCCTTGACCAGACCCAGGGCTACCGCTGGCCACAGCAGCCACAACCACGCCCCGCCCAATACAAACGCCAGGATCACCAGCACCACAGCGCCCAGGCCATACCGCACGCCCAGGCGCCAGCGCCGAGGGTCGTGGGTCAGTCGTGCATTCAGCAGCGGGCTGGGATGCTCTACCGGCCATAACCACACACACATCCATCCCGCCAGGGCGCCTGTGGGTAAGTCGATAAAGTGATGTTGATAAGTGGTCAGCACCGAAATGCCGATCAAGGCGAACCAGCCGTGCACCAGCCATCGCCACAGCCCACGGGTATGGCGTTGGTACATGACCCACAAGATCACCAACAAGGCGATATGCAGTGACGGTGCCTGGTTGAACGGCTTGTCGAAGCCGGCGAGCACGGCGAACAGCCAGCCGAATATGCCGTGCAGTTCCGGCCGCTCGAAGGTGAAGCGCAGCGGCCAGATGAGGAAGCAACTGACCGCAATAACCTGGGCGGACAGCAGCCGCAGCGCGTGCTGTTTCAACTCATGCCGACTGTTGGGAAGCAGCAGGGAAAACCCGTAAAGCAGGTCGATCGACCAATACGGCACGATGGTCCAGGCCCAGAATGGCATATGGGTTTCCCAGCCGAACACCAGCGTGCCGACGTCGCTGCGTTGGCTGGTCACCCAAGTGGCGAAGCCATAGGTGCTGAAAAACAGCGGTGCCAACAGCAGCAGCCACAGGACGGCAGGTTTCAGTAAACCGGGCTCGCGCATCTTCAGATCTTCTGTGCCAGGGACACGCTGAAAATGCCCCATTCATCCACGCGTTGGGTGATCTTGCGAAAGCCCGCCGCTTCGACCAACTGATCCATTTCCGCCTGGCTGCGACGGCGCATCACCCAGGCTTGGCCCTGGCGGTGGCTGGTCAGTGCACGCGCGATCAATTCCAGTTGCGGGTGCCACGGTTGGCCGGTGTAGACCAGGTAACCGCCGGGCTCCACCGCTTCGGCAAGGCCGGCCAACGAACCGCCGACCATGGCGTTATCGGCGAACAACTCATACAGCCCCGACACTACCGCCAGGGTTGGCTTGGGGTCCAACGCCGCCAGATCCGCCCGGTCAAAGGCATCGCCTTTGACGAACTGCGCGATATCCCCCAGGCCTTTCTCGCGAATCAGTGCGCCACCATCGCGCACGTTGATGTCGCTGTAGTCACGTAGCAGGATCGATTCCGGCAGCGGCGACACGCCCTGCAAGGCTTCCAGAATATAGCGACCGTGGCCGGCGGCAATGTCCACAATGCGTACTTGGCGATCATCGGCACGCAACTTGGCCATGGCCAAACGCAGCAGTTCCTCGACGTTGAGCTTGCGTTGGCGAATGCCGCGCCAGCCGATGGAGTTGAGGTAGTTGCTGTCGATCATCCGGCCCAGCCCGCCCTTGCCGCTGGGCTTGTTGCGGTACACATAGTCCAGGGTGCTGCCGGAGTCGAAACCGGTGTCGAAGCCCAGTTTCACCCCCTCCGACAGGGTTTTGCCCAGGCCCATGCTGGCGCGGGTCATGCGCCAATACAGGTCGCGCAGGGAATTACGCGGCAGTGGCGCTGCGAGGGCTTCGGACTCGGCGCAGGTGGCGCCCAGCTTATCGGCATCCAGCAATGAGGCGCGGTCCAGCGGCTGGGTGAAGTTTTGCAGGATAAAGCGCTTGGCACTGCTCACAGCCGGCGCACGGTCGCGTTCGCCAAGGGTGTCGTGGAAGAAGCCAGGGAGGATGTGCAGCTCTTTCTTCAGGCTGCCCAGGCGGTCGAAAAATTGCTGCTGGGGTTTGCGGTGCACCACAAAGTCGGAACCGGAGATCAGCAACTGCGTCGGCACCTGGATCGCCTGGGCATCGGCGACCACCCGATCAGCCGCTTCGTACAGGCCCAGCAGTACATTCACCGAGATGGCCTTGGTGATCAGCGGGTCGCTGTCGTAGGACGCCACGCGCTGCGGGTCGTGGCTGAGGAACTTGGCCTTGACGTAACTGTTGACGAAAAAATTGCCGCGAAACCTGCGCATCAGTGCCAGGCCCGGGCGTGCGAAGGGCACGTAGAGCTTGACCTTGAACGCCGGGGAGGCGAGCACCAGTACACGGATTTTCGGCGCGTAATCATGGACCCAGGTCGCCGCGATCACCGCGCCGACGCTTTGCGCGATAACGGCGAAGTTTTCTTCTGCAATGCCGTAGGTGGCGCCAATGTGGTCGCAAAAGGTTTGCACGTCACGGGCGCTGGTGGCGAAGCTGGGGCTGTCGCCACGCTCGCCGGGGGACTGGCCATGGCCACGGGCGTCCCAGGCGAAGAAGTCAAAGTGCGGCAGGTCGAGTTCGTCAACCAGATGGGCAATGCGCCCCGAATGCTCATGCCCGCGATGGAACAACAGGATTGCCTTGCGCGGCTCATCACTCGAAGGTGCGCTGGCCGGCCAGTGGCGGTAGAAAAGCTCGACGCCATCATGGGTCGTGAAGGTGTGCTCTTGTTGTTCGCGCATCGCAAAAATCCTTATGCAATCGGGGAGGTTTGTTCTTCTTTGAGGCCCTGGCGCACACGGTTGACCAGGGTGTAGGCGAGCAGGGCGGCAACCAGCCACATCAGCGTGTCGACCCAACCGGCGCCGAGCCAGCCGAGCGCCACACCGGTGGCCAGCACGCCCAATACAAAGGCACGGTCGCTCTTGCCCATTGGCCCGTCATAGCGGCGTGACGCACCGACCATCGGCCCCAGGACCCCGGCGTATTCGCTGAATACCGCCAACAGCGCTACCAGCACCACCGGTACCAGACTGACGCCGGGAATCAGCGCGAACGGCAGGATTAGTGCGCTGTCGGCGATCACATCACACAATTCGTTGAGGTAGGCACCCAGGCGCGATTGCTGGCCGAACTCGCGGGCGAGCATGCCGTCGATGGCATTGAGGGCCATGCGCAGGATCATCCACACAGGGATCAGCGCAAACAGCCACAGATGTTGGGCAAAGCCTGCGACCAGCAGGCCGACGAGCAAGGAAACGACCCCGGCCAGTACGGTGATCTGGTTGGCGGTGGTGCCATTGTCGTAGAGACGCTGCACGAGGGGGCGCAGCAGGTTTTGAAAGCGTGGCTTGAGTTGGTAGATGGAAATCATGGGGGGTGACGCTTCCTTGTCCGTTAACCCGTGAAAAACTGTGCTGAAGTGTGCCGATTTCTTGCCGCGGACTCTAGTGATGGCTCACCTTGGCCGCGTGTTTCTTGAGTTTTTGCGAAGTAGGACAAATCCTTTCGGACTGGTTGTCCCAAAAGTCGGGCCAGCAAAAAACAAGTGCCCGAGCGTTCCAAACGAGCGGGCACCGTTGAGAGGGCGGAACCTCAGGTTCGGAGCCCTTTACGCATAAATAATTTCGGAGTCGCGCCCGCTATATTCAATGACCATTCGTTTATTGGGCTTTCCGTATTCCGAATTGGTGATTTCTATGACCCGCAGCGAGTGCTCGTAGGTCTCATCTTCGCGTCGCCATGAAGGTTCCTGGCTGAAGACGCTATCGTTGTTTTTTAATTGGGTCCCCATCCTGTTTATTTTTTCAATAGCTTCTTTTTGGGCGGTACTGTCGATGTTGGAAATAGCCGTGTTCCGATGGTTTTCATCAATGATCGAGTTTGCTTGCGCCTTAGCATCTTCATGTGTTTCAATCAGGATCTCGCGCATGGACTTCAGCCCGTAAAAGCTAAGGAGCATGTCAACCGGAACCTTGTCATCTTTGATCGGCCGAAGTTTAATTCCGGTCTGGAAAGGTGCAACGACTTTGGCAACATCATTCAGCGGGTCAAGAGCTCCGGAATAGGCCGGGAATTGTTTGTCGAACTCATCGGCCGTATAACTTTTTGATTCGTTGCCCACCGTGGCATGGAATGTTCTAGTCTCAGGGTCAAAACTGAATTCACGGGCATTATTTTTTTTAGCCCACTCCGTAAGCGCTTTGTTTTCAAAGGCCTGATTGATTACACCGATCCAACGGTAAAACGAGGTGCCTTTTTCAACTGTTATCTCTGGAAGCGGTTTCGTAAATGCTTCTTCTGTCATCGTGGACATTATGTCGCCGATGGATTGGGAGAGCTCATAATCGGCAGGATTTTTGTGTTTAAGGGGCCATGCATTTAGATCCCGGTGGAGTTGGTCGGCAGACGATTCATATTCCACGACATATTTGGGCTGTGTCACAAAGCCTTCGTTGATATTTTGCAACCTGCGTTGCTGGCGTGAGAGTGCCCAGTCATTCTCCGGAAGGTTCAAGGTGTGTTCCGGGAATGCCTTGATTTTCTGCAGTTCTTTGCCCCATGCCGTGGAGGCCTCCTTGGTTTCTGGCGGCTTGATCCCATAGAAATTCTGAATCACATCAAGCGGTGCCTTGCCCTGTGGCCAGGCCGTGAATGCCACATCACTTCCCTCTGGCGCCAGCTTCTTGCAGGCATCGATCACTGGCTCAAGCCCCTGGCGAGCAGTCGGGTATCGCTCATAAAATTGCTCAACCGACATGCTCAAGGTGCTTCCATCATTTCTGACAAATTGAACCTTTTGGTATTTTGAGTCGTAGCTCAAACTGCCGGGAGTAATTTCATTGGTCTCGTACCACTTTTTCAGGATATTACTGGAGAATGCATTTCTTAATTGCTCAAGCCAACCATGAATTGTCGAGTTTTGATTGACGTCAATCATGGGCTGACTGTCAGTGGCCGGATCGTGTTTTAGCATATGCTTGGATACGGTCTGGCTCAGCTTGTAATCGCCCTCTTCATATTTATGTTCTTGTTCATATTCATCCAAGGTCAACGTAAGGCCGTCGGCGGAGTCGTCTTGATCCGCGACTTTTTGACGAACGGGTGGTTTCTCCGGAGGCAGATAACCCCAGAGATTTCCGTAGATTAGATAGTATTGATGCAATGCACCTCCTCCCTGCATGTGAATGACCGGTTGAGAACTCTCCGAAGGGGTGTTGACGCAGCGTGTCTTGCGTTGGGAAATTTGGTTGAAGTTGTCTTGGGCGTTTCTAGCGTCTATTGCCGATTTATCTTTTGAACGGACTTCAGTCTCGTGCTGTGGCACTTCTTGCTTAGGAGGTGTAACTGAATTTGTTGGATAGGAAAAATTTACGTTATGAGATGGATTGAAACTGATGGCCAATTCTCTGCTTCCTGTAGGACTGATAGTTGCGCCTATGTAATAAAATAGACGTGTCTTTGTGTGAAGCAAAGCAAGTGAAGCGTTCCAGCCAACTATTTATCTAAGTGTTTCTTTTACTTGTTTATGCAGTGATCCTGGATTCACAGGGCGGGCTGTGTTGAGAGCCCGTGTTCGATGCCTCATGGCCAAACAGAAATTTCACGTTTTTTGTTATAGGATAACGATCGGTTTTAGGTGGGTGTTGTGAATGCAAGTGGATCTAGAAGCTGACGGCGCTTCGGTTGAGGGCCTGCCGCGTTTTCAACAAGGGTTGTTCCATGCCCGTCGGTTGCGCCAGGCCGGCATCAGCCTGACGACCCTGGCGGTCGCGGGTTGGGTGCTCGCCCTGTTCGTCGCATTGTTCGCCCCGCTATCGATCTGGCCCGTGGTGCTGATCAACTGCTCCTCGGCGTTGCTGGTGCTGGTGGCCGGGTTGCAATCGGCGTGGTGGGTGGCCGATTGGCGCGCCCAGTCGCTGGAAGAGCCGAGCGCCGATGTGCCCGTGGCGGACACGGAAGGTTACACGCGGCTGATCGGGCGTCTGGGTAGTGGCCTGTTGGCGCAGATCGGCACCCCGGTATTGTGGTTATGCGGTTGGTCTCTACTGGTGCTGGTCAGCATCTTCGAGTTCTGGAACCTGGCGTTGCCCGCCGCCGCCGTAGGCCAGTCTGCCAGCATCGGCGCTGCCTTGGCGTTGGCGCTGGCCTTCGGTTTGCTGGTGTTCGAGCGCCGCCTGGCCCAGGAAACGCTGACGCAATGGCCGGAAGCTGAGCAATTGGCGCAATTGAGCCGGGTGGCAATCATCTGCCTGGTGATCAGTGCAATTTGCCTGTTGTTTGCCGGTGCCGAATCGGTCTGGCCGTTGCGGCTGGCGACGCTGATGGGGCTCTTGCCGGCGTTGGTGGCTTTGGAGTTCCTGCTCAGGGGCGTGCTGTCGTTGTTCAGCCCGCGCCAACCGCGCCTCGAACCGCGCTTGATGGCCCAGAGTTTTATTGCCGGGCTGCTGCGCTGGCCGCCGCAACCCCTGCTTGCCTTGCAGCATGAATTGCACAACCGCTTCGGCATCGACCTGCGCCAGATCTGGGCGTTTACCTACATGCGCCGGGCGTTTCTACCAGTGTTGCTGGTGGTTCTCGCCGTGGGCTGGTCGCTGACCGGCGTGCATGAAGTGCCCCTGCAAGGCCGCGGGATTTATGAACGCTTCGGTAAACCTGTTGAAGTCTTCGGCCCTGGCCTGCATGCCGGTTTGCCTTGGCCGCTGGGGCGCGTATTGAATGTGGAGAACGGCGTGGTGCATGAGCTGGCAACCAGCGTCAGCGAAGCCGCCACGCCCGAACTGGCTTCTGCCGAAGGCCCGGCGCCGACGATTGCCAACCGGTTGTGGGACGCCAGCCATGTGAATGACAAGTCTCAGGTGATCGCCAGCAGCAGCGGCGACAAGCAGAGCTTTCAGATCGTCAATATGGATGTGCGTTTTGTCTACCGTATCGGCCTGACCGATCAGGCCGCGCTCGCCGCCACTTACAACAGCGCGGATGTGCCGACGCTGATCCGCAGCACCGCCAGCCGTATTCTCGTGCACGACTTTGCTTCACGCACCCTCGACGAACTGCTGGGTGAGCAACGTACCAGCCTCGCCGATGAAGTGGGCCGGGCGGTGCAGGCAGACCTGAACAAGCTCGACAGCGGTGTGGAAATCCTCGCTACGGTGGTGGAGGCCATTCACCCACCGGCCGGTGCGGCCAACGCCTATCACGGCGTGCAGGCGGCGCAGATCGGCGCCCAGGCACTGATCTCCCGTGAGCGCGGAGCCGCCAGCGAGCAAACCAATCAGGCGCTGCTGCAAGCCAGCACGGTGCGCGACCAGGCCCAGGCCAGCGCCCGCGAAGTGAACGCCGGTGCCCAGGTCGCCGACCTGCGTTTTGCCGCTGAACAGAAGGCTTACGCCACCGCAGGCAAAGCGTTCGTGCTGGAACAGTACCTCGGCCAACTCAGCCAGGGCCTGGCCAATGCCAAACTGCTTATTCTGGATCACCGCCTGGGCGCCGATGTCGCGCCGACGATCGATCTGCGTTCTTTTACGTTGCCGGCTGACCCAATGGCGCCGCGCAAAGCCGTTCAATAAGGAGTTTGTCTGTTGAGCGCTCATTCTCACGATCATGACCACGGTCACCACCACCACCATCACCATGGCCACCACCATCACGGTGATGAACACGCCGCTGGCCCCTTCCCTTGGCGGCGAATGGCCTGGGCCGTGTTGCTGGTGCTGTTTGCGGTGGCGGCGGCGAGCCTGGTGCAGGTGCGTTCCGGCGAAGCCACGGTGATAACGCGCTTTGGCAACCCGTCGCGGGTACTGCTGGAGCCGGGCCTGGGCTGGCGCTGGCCGGCGCCGTTCGAAGCGGCGATCCCCGTGGACCTGCGCCTGCGCACGACCTCCAGCGGCTTGCAGGACGTGGGCACCCGCGATGGCTTGCGCATCATCGTGCAGGCTTACGTGGCGTGGCAGGTGCAGGGCGATGCCGACAATGTGCAGCGTTTTATGCGCGCCGTGCAGAACCAGCCGGATGAAGCGGCGCGGCAGATTCGCACGTTCGTGGGCTCGGCGTTGGAAACCACGGCGGCGAGTTTCGATCTGTCGAGCCTGATCAACACTGACGCCAGCCAGGTGCGCATCGCCGATTTCGAAGCGCAGTTGCGTCAGCAGATTGATCAACAATTGCTCACTACCTATGGCGTGCGCGTGGCGCAAGTGGGCGTGGAGCGTCTGACCTTACCGTCAGTGACCCTCACCGCTACCGTCGACCGCATGCGTGCCGAACGTGAAACCATCGCCACCGAGCGCACTGCCGTGGGCAAGCGTGAAGCCGCGCAGATTCGTTCCGCTGCCGAGCGCGATGCGCGGATCGTGCAGGCTGACGCCACGGTGAAAGCCGCCGATATCGAAGCGCAATCGCGGGTCGAAGCCGCGCAAATTTATGGCCGCGCTTACGCAGGTAATCCGCAGCTGTATAACCTGCTGCGTTCGCTGGATACCTTGGGCACCGTGGTCACGCCAGGCACCAAGATCATCTTGCGCACCGACGCCGCGCCGTTCCGCGCACTGGTCGATGGGCCCAAGGACATCCAGCCATGATCGAGCGTGACAACCCGGACAGCCCATGGATCCAGGCCGGGCGCCTGACCTTCGTGGCGCTGTACGCGGTGACCGTTTTGGCGGCGTTGGCCTGGGCGTTTTCCAACGTACGCCAGATCGACCCGCAGAATCGTGCGGTGGTGTTGCACTTCGGCGCACTGGATCGGATTCAGAATGCCGGGCTGCTGCTGGCCTGGCCGCAGCCGTTCGAGCAAGTGGTGCTGTTGCCGGCGGCGGACCGCGTAATCGAGCGTCGGGTGGAGAACCTGCTGCGCTCCGATGCGGCGACGCAGGCTGATCGCGTGGCCAGTTTCGCCACGCCGTTAAGCGATTCCCTGGCCGGCTCCGGTTACCTGTTGACCGGTGATGCCGGCGTGGTACAGCTGGATGTACGGGTGTTCTACAAAGTCACCGAGCCCTACGCGTTTGTGCTGCAGGGCGAGCATGTGCTGCCGGCCCTGGATCGCCTGGTCACCCGCAGCGCCGTGGCCCTGACCGCCGCGCGCGATCTGGACACGATCCTGGTGGCGCGCCCTGAATTGATAGGCACCGACAACGGCGCCGCCGAGCGCCGCGAGCGACTGCGCGGGGACTTGGTGCAGGGCATCAATAAACGGTTGGCCGAGTTGGCCACTACGGGCTTGGGGTTGGGCATCGAAGTCACTCGCGTCGATGTGCAGTCGAGTCTGCCGGGCCCGGCGGTGAATGCGTTCAACGCGGTACTGACCGCCAGCCAGCAAGCTGATAAAGCGGTGGCCAATGCGCGCACCGACGCGGAAAAACTCACCCAAACCGCCAACCAGACGGCTGACCGCCTGGTGCAGGTCGCCCATGCCCAGGCCAGCGAACGCCTGGCCAATGCCCAGGCGCAAACCGCCACCGTCGCCAGCCTGGCCCAGGTGAAAGACCCCGGCTTGCTGCTGCGTCTGTACCGCGAGCGGTTACCGAAAATTCTCGGCCAGGCCGGCTCCGTGACCACGGTCGATCCTAAAGACGACTCCCGCTTGATTATCCAGGGAGCCGAACAATGAGCGCACCCATGCTGACTTCAGCCGAGCAGCGCAGTGCTGCCCGGCAATTGACCTTGGCCATGCTGGCCCTGGGGTTGTTGATATTGGGCTTGGTGTGGCGCTGGCTGGCGCCGGACCAGACAGGCGTGAGTCAGTTGTTGCTGGGCGTGGCATCGTTGCTAGTGGCCGTACCCGTGATGCGCTCGGCCTGGTACAGCCTGCGTTTTCCCAGCCTGCACGGGATCACCGATCAACTGATCGCCCTGGCGATGCTCGGTGCCTGGGCCACGGGCGATCTGCTGACGGCTGCGTTGCTGCCGATCATCATGATCTTCGGTCATGTGTTGGAGGAGCGCAGCGTGATCGGCTCCCAGGAGGCGATCCATGCCCTGGGCAAACTGACCCGCAGCCATGCGCGGTTGGTGCAGGCCGACGGCAACATTGTCGAAGTGGATAACGGAACGCTGAACACTGGCGATATCGTCGAAGTGCGCGCCGGTGATCGAGTGCCGGCTGATGGCGTGGTGCTGTCGGGGCAGGCGAGCCTGGATACGGCGCCGATCACTGGTGAGTCGGTGCCGCTGGAAGCCAGCGTGGGTGTGCAGGTGTTTGGTGGGGCGATCAACCTCGATGGCTTGCTGCGCCTGGAAGTGACCCGCACCGGTAACGAGTCGACCTTGGGCAAGGTGATCGCGCTGATGCAGAACGCCGAACGCTCCAAGCCGCCGATCACACGGCTGCTGGAGCGTTATGCCGGCAGTTATATGGTACTGGTGCTGTTGTTGGCGGCGGTGACCTGGTTTGTGACCAATGACGCCCAGGCAATGCTGGCGGTGCTGGTGGCGGCGTGCCCGTGTGCCTTGGTGCTATCAGCACCGGCCACGGCGATTGCCGGGATCGCCGTGGCGGCTCGGCATGGGATCCTGATCCGCAGCTCGGCGTTCCTGGAGGAATTGGCGGACCTGACCTCGTTGGTGGTCGACAAGACCGGCACGCTGACCTTCGGCACCTTGCGTCTGCAATCGATCGAAACCACCGCACCGGATCGGCAGGTGTTGTTGAATCTGGCGGCCAGCCTGGGTTCGGCCAGCAGTCATCCGGTCAGCCGTGCGTTGGCGAGCCTGGCGACCCAGGAGCAAATGCTCGCACTGACCGACATCCGCGAACGCCAGGGCCTGGGGGTGGTGGCACAGACCGAACAGGGCGAAGCCGCGCTGGGCCGGCCGGAGTTGTTCGAACAATTGGGTATCGCGACAACGTCCGTTCCGAACCACGACGGCCCGATTGCCGGGTTGGCGTTGAATGGGCGGTTCCTGGCCTGGCTGCTGCTGGCCGATAGCGTCAAGCCGGAAGCACGCCAAGCGCTGCAAGAGCTGCGCGAGCTGGGCCTGGGACGCCAACTGCTGCTGACCGGCGACCGTCAAAGCGTCGCCGACAGCCTGGCGTTGGACGTGGGCATCAGCGATGTCGAGGCGCAAGCCTTGCCGGAGGACAAGCTCAACCGCGTGCTGGGCGAGATCGGCAGTGGTTTCCGCCCGATGGTGGTGGGCGACGGTATCAACGACTCCCTGGCACTGAAGGCCGGTGTGGTCGGCGTGGCGATGGGCGCCGGTGGCGCGGACATCGCCCTGGCGTCGGCGGATGTGGTGCTGATCGGCAGCGACTTGCGGCGTCTGGGCACCTGTGTGCGCTTGAGCCGCCAGTGTCGACACACTTTGCAGGTCAACGTCGTCATCGGCCTGGGGTGGACCCTGGCGATCGTGGTGTTTGCCGCCTTTGGCTGGCTGGGGGCCGCAGGCGCAATGATTGCAGCGGTATTGCATAACCTCAGTACGTTGTTGGTGCTGGGCAATGCTGGGCGTTTATTGCGTTTCCAGGAGCCGCTTTTGAAGCTCGAGGAATAATTTCCGGAAGTTTTTTCAAAAGGCTGTAACGCCGCCAAGGGACCTCACTCTAGTGGTGTGTCGAGACTGAACAAACCGTTCAGACCGACACCCACTATCGATCTCTGAGGAACCAAAAATGAACATTAAAAATGCCGTTTCCGGTGCTGCCCTGGCCATCGCTGCCGCCACTATGTTTGCTGGTGTTGCTACCCAGGTACAGGCCGCCGACGCTACTGTTCATTGCTACGGTGTGACTTCTTGCAAAGGCATGAATGACTGCAAAACCGCTGAAAACGCTTGCAAAGGTCAGGCGGTCTGCAAAGGCCACGGCTTCAAGGCCATGAGCAAGGCAGCGTGCGACGCGGCTGGCGGCAAAGTCGGCGAGTAACCGGCAACCGAGTGCAACCGCAGCGGATGCCCTTTGCCGCTGCGGACACTTTGCCCAGGAGTGCATCATGTCCGCTTCCTTTCCGAGTCTGGGTTACGGCCTGGGCCTGCGCAGTGAGTACTACCAGCAGATCCTTGAACAATCACCGGCGGTGGATTGGTTCGAGGTCATCTCCGAGAATTATCTGGTCCAGGGCGGTAAAGCCTTGTATTACCTGGAGGCGATAGCCGAGCGCTATCCCCTGGTGATGCATGGCGTGTCCTTGTCCATCGGTGGGCCCCATGCCCTCGATACCGATTACCTGAAGCAAATCAAACAGCTCGCCGTACGTCTGCAACCGGCGTGGGTTTCCGATCATCTGTGCTGGAGCCGCGGCAGCGCGCATCAGTTGCATGATTTGCTGCCGTTGCCCTATACCGAGGAGAGCCTTTACCACGTGGCGGCGCGTGTTCTGCAAGTGCAGGACGTACTGCAGCGTCCACTGGTGCTGGAAAACGTCTCCAGCTATGTGCGTTCCAAGGCGGATGAATTTACCGAATGGGAATTCCTCAATGCCTTGACCCACCTGACGGGCTGCCAGTTGTTGCTGGACGTCAACAACGTCTACGTCAGCTCGCGTAATCACGGCTTCGATGCCTGGACTTTCATCCGCAACCTGCCGCCACACAGCATTCGCCAACTGCATCTGGCCGGGCATATGGACTACGGCGACTATGTCGTCGATACCCATGACCATCCCGTGTGCGATCCGGTGTGGGCGCTGTATCAACAAACCCTGGAACACCTGGGGCCGATCTCGACGCTATTGGAGCGCGACGATCATTTTCCACCGTTTGAAGAGTTGCTCACCGAGCTGGGCAAGGCTCGTGAACTGGGCGCTGCTGCGCTGGCCAGGAGGTCGCTATGCGCCTGACCGACTGGCAATTGGCCTTTGAGCAGCATCTGTTATCCGCAACCCCGGCGGCCAACAGCGGTTTTGCCGACACGTTGCTGGGGGGGCCGACGCTGGATGTCGACACGGGCCTGGCGATCTATCACAACGCCTACCTGGCGCGGCTGCAGGAAGTGCTGCGGCATGACTTCGGCGCCATCTGGTATTGGCTGGGGGATGAAGAGTTTGCGTCTCTGACCGAAGCCTACGTGCGTCGTTATCCGTCTGCCCATTACAGCTTGCGCTGGCTGGGCGAGCGGTTCCCTGCGTTTATCGTCGAGCATTTGGTGGCTGAACAGAGCGCGCCGCTGGCCGAACTGGCGCGGCTCGAATGGGCCTTTACCCTGGCATTCGATGCACCGCAGGGTGAGCCGCTTGGCTTGGATGACATGGCGCAACTGCCGCCTGCAGACTGGCCGGGTTTGCAGGTCGCCCTGGTACCTTCGGTGCAGCAGATGCCGTGCCATTTCAACAGCGTGGCGATATGGCGTGCAAGCAAGGATCAGTCGGACTTCCCCGGCAGTCACGCACTGGCGCCGGCACACAACTGCCTGGTATGGCGTCACCAGAACGTGTGCCACTACCGCAGCCTTGAACCTGATGAAGCGTTTGCCCTGGCGGGAATGGTGACCACCGGCTGGAATTTTTCAGAACTGTGCGCGCAATTGGTAGTCACCTATGCAGAGGGTGCGCCACTGCAGGCGGTTACGTGGCTTAAGCAGTGGGTCCAGGATGGTTTGCTCGAACGTAGAGCCCCATAGAAGAGCACTATCAATTCGATAGCCTCCTACTTTGTCTTCTGATGGTCTACCCTCACTCCAGACGTCTGAAACAAGGGGGGACTACTCATGCTCGCGCAACTTCCACCGGCCTTACAGAATCTTCAGCTACCGCTGCGTCTTCGACTCTGGGACGGCCATGAATTCAACCTGGGCCCTGCGCCCAGTGTGACCATCGTGGTGAAGGACCCCACGGTCGTGTCCCAACTGACCCATCCAACGCTCGATTCACTGGGCGAAGCCTTCGTTGAGGGCAAATTGGAGCTGGAAGGCTCCATTTCCGAGGTCATCCGGGTGTGTGACGAGCTCAGTCATGCCCTGATCGACGACGACGAGGGGAGTCGTCCGGTGCGCTCGATCCACGACAAGGCCACCGACGCTGCGGCAATTTCCTACCATTACGACCTGTCCAACGAGTTCTACCAGCTGTGGCTGGATCAGGACATGGCGTACTCCTGCGGTTATTTCGAAACCGGCAGCGAAACCCTCGACCAGGCCCAACAAGACAAATTTCGCCACCTGTGCCGCAAACTGCGGTTGCAGCCGGGTGAGTATTTGCTCGACGTAGGCTGTGGCTGGGGTGGGCTGGCGCGCTTTGCGGCGCGGGAGTTCGGGGTCAAAGTATTTGGCATCACCTTGAGCAAGGAGCAGTTGGCGCTGGCCCGGGAACGGGTGAAAGCCGAGGGCCTGGACGACCAGGTTGACCTGCAATTGCTCGACTACCGTGACCTGCCTCAGGATGGCCGGTTCGACAAGGTGGTGAGCGTGGGCATGTTCGAACACGTCGGCCACGCCAACCTGGCGCAGTACTGCCAAACCCTGTTTGGCGCGGTGCGCGAGGGCGGTTTGGTGATGAACCACGGTATTACCGCCAAGCACACTGACGGTCGTCCTGTCGGCCGCGGCGCCGGGGACTTCATCGAGCGTTATGTCTTCCCCAACGGCGAGTTGCCGCACCTGGCGATGATGACCGCCGAGATCAGTGAAGTCGGGCTGGAAGTGGTCGACGTCGAAAGCCTGCGCCTGCATTACGCACGCACCCTGGACCACTGGAGCGAGCGCCTTGAGGACAACCTTGAAGCGGCGGCGCAGATGGTGCCGGAGCAGGCCTTGCGGATTTGGCGGTTGTACCTGGCAGGCTGCGCTTATGCGTTTGCGCGGGGCTGGATCAACCTGCACCAGATCCTTGCGGTGAAACCCCATGCCGATGGCAGCCATGAACTGCCGTGGACACGGGAAGATCTCTACCGCTGACGTTCAAAACACCGCCCCTCCCACATTTAGAGAATCGGGGAGATCAGTCGTGCGACCCGCATGCCCAGTTGTTGCAGGCGGCGGGTCTCGCGGCTTTCTTCTTGGCTGACTTCATGGGCCAGGGCGAAGTCGTCCATCAGCATTTGCTCGACTTCACCGGCAAACGCCTCATCCACCGTCAGTAACATCACTTCAAAATTCAGTCGGAACGAACGGTTATCCATGTTCGCACTGCCGATGGCGCTGATTTCGCTGTCCACCAACACCACTTTTTGGTGCAGAAAGCCCGGCGTGTAGCGGAACACGCGCACCCCGGCGCGTACGGCTTCGATCGCGTAAAGGCTGGACGCAGCGTAGACGATGCGGTGGTCGGGACGTGAAGGCAGCAGCAGGCGTACGTCGACGCCGCGCAGCACGGCCAGGCGCAGCGCGGAGAACACGGCCTCATCGGGGATGAAATACGGGCTGGTGATCCACACTCGCTCGGTTGCCGCGTGGATGGCTTCGACGAAAAACAGTGAGCAGGTTTCATACGAGTCGGCCGGCCCACTGGCGAGCAACTGGCAGAGTACGCCGTCTTCGGGGTAGGCGTCCGGCAGGATCAGCGGCGGCAACTTGCGCGCGGCCCAGAACCAGTCTTCGGCAAACGACTCTTGCAGGCACGCCACCACCGGACCGGTCACCTGTACGTGAGTATCGCGCCACGGCGCCAGGGGCGGCTTTTTGCCCAGGTATTCGTCACCGACGTTATGCCCGCCGACAAACCCGGTGATGCCGTCCACCACCACGATCTTGCGGTGGTTGCGGAAGTTGACCTGGAAACGGTTGAGCCAGCCGCTGCGCGTTGCGAACGCCTTGACCTGTACGCCTGCGTCGCGCAGCGATTGCACGTAATGATGGGGCAGGGCATGGCTGCCGATGCGGTCATACAGCATATATACGGCTACGCCCTGGGCAGCCTTTTCCTTCAGCAGAGCATGCAACTGCCTGCCCAGTTCGTCGTCATGAATGATGAAAAACTGGAACAGCACGGCGCTCCTGGCACTGCGGATCGCGTCGAAGATTGCACTGAAGGTGGCATCACCATTGATCAACAAGCGCACTTGGTTGTTGGCCAGGCACGGCATGCGTCCCAGCTTGGGCATTGCGCGCAGCGACGCGTAGGCGCTGGAATTGCGTGCGGCGAGGGCTTCTTCGACCCAAGGGCGCCAGTTCAGCTCGGCAATGGCGGTGTGCATTTCCTGGTTGGCCTGGCGGCGTGCCTGGATATAAGCGTCGAAGGTGCTGCGGCCGAAGATCAGATAAGGGATCAACGTGAGGTATGGCATGAACATCAACGACAACGCCCAGGCGATCGAGCCTTGGGCGGTCCTGACAGTCAGCACAGCGTGGATCGCGGCGAGAGTCCCGAGAAAATGCAGCGTGGCAATGAAGTAGGCGAGCAGGTGCGGGCCAAAAAAATCCATGGACGACATATCTCCAGACAATCGACTGCCTAACAGACCATGAACGGCTGCGAATGTCGCTATTTTATTTGCCGTGCAACACTGGCGCCTTTGCGGCGTCTAACGCCCACAATTACCCAGGAGTTACTCGATGAATGCTCGTCTGCTTGGTTTGGCCATGGTTGTTGGATTGTCGCTGCCCGTGGCGGCTCAGGCGCAGATGCTGGCGCCGGGGTTGTGGGAATTGACTACCAGCAATATGAAAGTTGATAACCAGGACTTGCCGGACCTTTCGCTGATCCTCGGTCAGCTCAAGCAACAGATGACTCCCGAACAACGTGCAATGCTGGAAAAACAGGGCATCACCATGGCCGGCAAAGGCGTGCAGGTGTGCCTCACGCCTGCTCAGGTCGCCTCCGATTCGATCCCGCTGACCGATCCGCAATCGGGCTGCAGGCAGGAAGTGACCGACAAGACCGGCAACCAGTGGAAATTCCGTTTCAGTTGCCCGAAAGCCCAAGGTAGTGGCGTCGCCACCTTCCAGAGCCAGAAGGAGTTCAGCACCACCGTCAACGGCACCTTCAATGCCACCGGCATCCAGCAGAAGGGCAGCCTCGACACCCATGCCCAGTGGCTGGGCAACGACTGCGGTACGGTCAAACCCCGCGCTTAACGCAAAAAATGCAGGGGCAAGCCCTGGCAACTGTCGACGACCTGGCCGTTGTGCCACGCCAAGTGGCCGGACACCAATGTGGTGCTGACGCTGTGGCGAAAGCTGCGTTCGGCAAACGGTGTCCAGCCGCAGCGTGCCAGGATCGGTTGGTTGCTGACGGGTTTGCCTTCGGGCTCGGGTCGGATCAGCACCAGGTCGGCCCAATAGCCTTCGCGTAAGTAGCCGCGTTCGGGAATGGCAAACAGGTCAGCCACTCGGTGGCTGGTCTTCGCCACCAGCGTGGTGAGCGGCAGGTGCCCGTCAGCCACCAACTCCAGCAATGCCGGCAACGCATGCTGCACCAGCGGCAGCCCGGACGGCGCTTCTCGATAGCCCAGCTGTTTCTGCGCCCAGGTATGCGGAGCATGGTCGGTGCCGATGACATCCAGGCGATCACTCAACAAGGCACGGCGCAGAGCGTCGCGGTCGGCGCGGGTCTTGATGGCCGGGTTGCATTTGATCTGGTGGCCGAGACGGTGATAGTCGCGGTCATCGAACAACAGGTGGTGCACGCAGACCTCGGCGGTGATGCGTTTTTCAGACAAGGGTTTGTCTTCGAACAGAGCCAGTTCGAGCGCGCTGGTCAGGTGCAACACATGCAACCGCGTGCCGTGACGTTGGGCCAACTCCACGGCAAACGAAGACGAGCGGTAACAGGCCTCGGCATCGCGGATCAGTGGGTGGGCAACGGCGGGAATCCGTTCGCCGAAGCGCTCGCGCAGACGCTGTTCATTGGCCAGGATGCTGGGCGTGTGTTCACAGTGGGCCAGCAGGAGGGTCGGCACTTCGGCAAACAGTCGCTCCAGAATACGCGGGTCGTCCACCAGCATATTACCGGTGGAGGCCCCCATGAACACTTTGACCCCGGCGACTTCCCGTGGGTCGAGGGCGGCCACGGTATCGAGATTGTCGTTGCTCACACCAAAGTGAAAGCCGTAATTGGCCACCGAATTCAAGGCGGCGCGGCGCTTTTTATCGGCCAGCGCCTCCAGGGTCAGGGTGGCAGGGTGGGTGTTGGGCATGTCCATGAAACTGGTGATGCCACCGGCCACCGCGGCGCGGGACTCGCTGTAGAAGCTGCCTTTGTCCGGCGCGCCAGGTTCGCGAAAGTGCACCTGGTCGTCGATCATGCCTGGCAGCAGCCATTGGCCCTGGGCGTCGATCTCCACCGGCTCGTTGCCGCCTTCGATGCTGCCGGCGATTTTCTCGATACGACCATTGGCGACCAGCACATCAGCGTCGAACTCCAGGCCTTCATTGACCAGGCGGGCATTGCGGATCAGCAGGCGGCTCATGGCTCAGAACTCGTTTTGCAGGGCTTTGTAACCCCGCACCAGGTCGACGTTGGTGCGGGCCACGTCTTCGGAAAACTCCGAGGCGCTGACACTGACCGGCGGGAACTGCGACAGGTCGGTGTGAGGCCCGATGCGCGTGGTGGACGGCACGTAGAAGGCGGCGGGCAAGTCGCGGCCGTCGACCACCGAGTTGTGGCGCACCACACAACCGTCGCCCACGGCGCAGTTGAACAGCACGCTGTTGAAGCCAATGAACACTCGGTCGCCGACGGTGCAGGGGCCGTGGACGATGGAGCGGTGCGCGATGGAACTGAACTCACCAATCGTCACCGCCGCGCCGGATTTGGAGTGGATGACCACGCCATCCTGGATGTTGGAGTTGGCGCCGATGGTGATGGGGTCCATGTCGCCGGACGCGTCGACTTCGTCGGCGCGGATCACGGCATAGGGGCCGACGAACACATTCTCGCCGATGATGACTTTGCCGCAGATGATTGCGGTCTTGTCGACGTAGGCCGATTCGGCGATCACTGGGAGATCGCCGGAAGGGTTCTTGCGGATCATGCGTCTGGCTCCGTAATGATAGGGACGTAATTGCCAGGGGCCGTCTTTTCCCGGTCGAGCATGCTCAAGGTCATGGTTTGCTCAGGGCGGCGCACAGGGTGTTGAGGTTGTATTCGAACAGCCCGGTGAAGGTGCTGGCCGGGCCTTCTGCGGCGAGGGCGTCGGAGTACAGCGTGCCGCCGATCTGCGCGCCGCTTTCGTCTGCAATCTGCTTGAGCAGGCGCGAGTCCTTGATGTTTTCCATGAACACGGCCTTGACCTTGTCTTTGCGGATCTGGGTGATCAGCGCGGCCACTTCGGCGGCCGAAGGCTCACGTTCCGTCGACAGGCCCTGAGGTGCCAGGAACTGGATGCCGTAGGCCTGGCCCAGGTAGCCGAACGCGTCATGGGAAGTGACGATGCGACGGTTGCCCGCCGGCAGTGCGCCGAATTTGGTTTTGGCTTCGGCCAGCAGGCGGTAGATCTCTTTCAGGTACGCCTGGCTGTTGCGCAGGTAATCGGCCTTGTTGGCCGGGTCGGCTGCCACCAGCGCCTTGGTGATGTTGTTCACGTAGATTTCGGCGTTGGCCAGGTTGTGCCAGGCATGTGGGTCGGGGATGGTTTCACCGTCTTCTTCCATGGTGTGGGAAATCACGCCTTTGCTGGCGGTGACCACGGTCGCCTGGGTTTCGGTGCTGGTCACCAGGCGGTCAAGCCACGGCTCGAAACCCAGGCCGTTCTTGATGATCAGCTTGGCCTTGAGCAGCGCCTTGGCGTCATCCGGGGTGGGCTCGTAGGTATGGGCGTCGGCGTCGGGGCCGACCATGTTGCTGATCTGGATATGATCGCCACCGATCTGGTGGGTGATGTCATCGAGAATACTGAAGCTGGTAACCACCTGGAGTTTGTCGGCGGCCTGGACCATCGACAGCGGTAGCAGCAGGCTGAACAGCACGAGTAGAGCGCGCATCGGGAAACACCTCATTGGGATGTAAGCAAAGGCGGGCGGCGCAGCAAGCCGTGCACCGGACCGAAGACCACGGACAGCAGGTACCCGCCGCCAGCCACCAGCACGATGGCCGGGCCGCTGGGTAGCGAGTAGTAGAACGACAACAACAGGCCCAACCACACCGACAGGCATCCCAGCACCGCCGAGACGGCGATCAACACCGGCAGGCGCCGGCTCCAGAAGCGTGAAGCAATGGCCGGCAACATCATTAAGCCCACCACCATCAACGCGCCGATGGCCTGGAAGCCGATCACCAGGTTCAGCACCACCAGGGTCAGGAACAACCCGTGTGCGAGAGGGCCGAGGCGACTGACGGTTTGCAGGAACAGCGGGTCGAGGGTGTCCAGCAGCAGCGGCTTATAGATCAGTGCCATGGCGACCAGGCTGAAACCGGACACCCAGAGCATGCCTGTCAAAGTGGTTTCATCCACGGCCAGGGCGGAGCCGAACAGCAGGTGCAAGAGGTCCAGGCGCTTGCCGGCGAGGCCGAGGATCAGCACGCCGGCGGCGAGTGAGATGGGGTAGATGGCGGCGAGGCTGGCATCTTCACGCAGGCCGGTGCGGCGGGTGATCCATGCGGATAAACCCGCCATGCTCAGACCTGCGCCGAGGCCGCCGATGGTCAAGGCAGGCAGGCTGAGGCCGGCGAACCAGAAGCCCAGCGCGGCGCCGGGCAGGATGCCGTGGGCGACGGCGTCGCCGATCAGGCTCATGCGCCGCAGGATCAGGAATACCCCGAGCGGCGCTGTGCTGCAGGCGAGCACCAGGCCGCCGATCAGCGCGCGGCGCATGAAGACGAAGTCATGGAAGGGCAACCACAGGTGGGCGGTGAAATGCATCAAGCCACCTGCATGTGCGGTTGTGGACGGATCAGTTCCTGGCTCGACCCGAACACGCAGCCAGTGCTTTTGATGTGTACCACTTGCTGGGTGTGATGGCGCACGGAGGCGAGGTCGTGACAAACGATGACCACGGTGCGGCCCTCCTCATGCCAGGCATGTACATGTTTCCAGCACAGCGCCTGGCCTTCTTCATCGAGCGCCGCGTGAGGCTCATCCAGCAGCAAGACTGGCGCCTCAGCCAGGCTCATGCGAGCGAGCAGTGCACGCTGCAATTCGCCACCCGACAACGCCATCAATGGGCGGTGCTCAAGGCCGCTGAGGCACCAGTCTTTCAGTACTGTTTGCAGACGCTGGCTGCGTTGCTCCGGGCTGAGCTGGGTGCCCCAGAAGCCGGCGGCGACCAACTCTTGCAGGCTGATGGGGAACTGGCGATCGAGGTGTTGTTGCTGGGGCAGGAACGACAAGCCCCCGCGGCGTGGCACCTCCACGCTGACTTTGCCGGCCAGCGGCTTTTGCAGGCCGGCGATGACTTTGAGCAGGCTGCTTTTGCCGGTGCCGTTGGCACCAATGATCCCTGTAAGGCTGCCTTTTGCCAGCGTGAGATCCAGGGCGGGCGTCAGTGGCTGGCCGGGAGCGCCCCAGCGTAAGGCGGTGCAGGTGATCATGCAGAGGGTCTCGTCCAGCGGCTTTCAGCCACGGCATCATGCGCGTGCAGGCTTTCGGCGTGGATCACTTTCAGGTGGAAGGCTTTGACGGCATCCGAGCGTTTCAAGGCGAGGTTCAGGCGGCGGGCGGCGTCTTCGCAGAACATCAGGTTCTGCCCGTTGGCCAGGGCGAAGGCTTGTTCGTCCGCCCGTTTCACTGCGGTCTGTACGGCGGTGCCCAGGGCGGCTTCCGCGGCATTGATCAGGTCAGTGAACGGCAGGTGCTCGCCTTGCAGTTGAACGTGCAATTGGGCACTGCTGCGTTGGCTATGAGGAGTGGCAACGATGCCGCTGGCGCTGCCGAGCCAGGTCAACACGTCCGCATGCTGCAACTGGGCATTGGCAAAATCCTGGTGAAATTGCTGCTGAATCAACTGCCTGGCGAGGGCTGCCGAGCATGGGCAGGTTGAGGAGTAGGTAACGTCAATTTTTAGTTCCACGTGGAACATCTGGTTTTCCAGACGCGCTTCGATGCTCACCGGGTAGCTTTTCCAGCCGGCCAATGGACTGACGAGAGCCGGGCGTTTCAACAGCAGATCCGTGTGAATACGCAAGTAAGCGTTCTTAGATAATCCTTCATGACTGTCGAGAAAACGTTGAAGTACATTACGCAGAAGTGCAGGCGTCAGAAGCTGCTGATCCAGCATTTCCAGGGCCAGGTACAAGCGTGACATGTGAATGCCACGGGCCGCGCCATCGTCCAGGCTGACGCCGGCGTCGGCAATGGCGGTCAGGCGTTGGCCATCGATAAGGATGGGCAGGGCGATGCCGCACATGCCCACCCAATCGAGTGGCAAGGCTTGGCGTGAAGCCTGCGCGGCGATATCCGGCAGAGTCAGCGCATTCATGGGCAGGTCCATCGTTGGAAATAAAAAGACATGTTATATTATAACTATTGAGTCGACGATGATTTTTCTGCTTCAGCCTTTCTTCAGTCAAGTCGAGCAGGACGCTCCTTTATTTGCGGTATTTGCCATGCACAGACGTCAGCTCCTTAACCTGCTGTTGGTCAGTCCCCTGTTCACCTTGCCTTTGGGGGCTTACGCCACGCAGATTCGCAATGCGCGCCTGTGGCGCTCGGATGACAAACTGCGGTTGGTGCTGGATCTCAGCGGTCCGGTGCAATACAAGACCTTTTCCCTGACCGCGCCGGAACGGGTGATCATCGACCTGAGCGGTGCCGGGCTCGCGGGGGATTTTTCTCAGCTGGCATTGAAAAACAGTGGGATCACCTCGATCCGCTCCGGGCATTTCGGCAAAAACGACACCCGTATCGTGCTGGACCTGGCCGCGCCGATGCAGCTCAACAGCTTTCTCTTACCGCCGCAGGATGGCCAAGGTCACCGCCTGGTGCTGGACCTGACTAATGCCACCCACGCGCCTCGCCTGATGGCCTCAGAAACGGCGCCCCCAACAGTTGCATCAGCGGCGACGGTAGATAAAGCGCACCCCAAGCGTGACATCATCGTGGTGGTCGACCCCGGCCACGGCGGCAAGGACCCAGGTGCCGTTGGCTCCAAAGGCCAGCGCGAAAAAGACGTGGTGCTGTCCATCGCGCAGTTGCTGGCTAAACGCTTGAAGCGCGAGAAGGGCTTCGCCGTGAAACTGGTGCGCAATGACGACTTCTTCGTGCCGCTGCGCAAGCGCGTGGACATCGCCCGTCAGCACAAGGCCGATATGTTCATCTCGGTGCATGCCGATGCCGCGCCACGGCTGACGGCCTCCGGGGCGTCGGTGTATGCACTCTCCGAAGGGGGGGCTACCTCTGCCACGGCGCGCTTCATGGCTCAGCGCGAAAACGGCGCGGACCTGCTCGGCGCCACCACGTTGCTCAATCTCAAGGACAAGGACCCGATGCTCGCGGGGGTGATTCTTGATATGTCGATGAACGCCACCATCGCGTCCAGTCTGCAATTGGGCAGCTCGGTACTGGGCAGCCTGCAAAACATCACCACGCTGCACCAGAAACGCGTCGAGCAGGCAGGCTTTGCAGTGCTCAAGTCACCGGATGTACCGTCGATCCTGGTGGAAACCGGGTTTATCTCCAACACTCAGGACGCTCAGCGGCTGGTGACGGCGCGTCATCAACAAGCGGTAGCAGATGGCCTGTTCGAAGGCTTGAAAAAATACTTCCAGAAGAACCCGCCGATGAACAGCTATATGGCCTGGGTTCAGGAACAAAAGAACGGCCAGGTCTAACAACCGGTGATACGGCTGCACGTGAACTTGGCGCTGGCGCCACCTGAACTGGAGAACCGGTTGAGGGTGGTCCAGCCCACGCGCCGGGTGTAGCCGACCCACGCCTCACCATCGGACGCCAAACCGGTAAAGAACGTCAGCTGGCCGTAACGGCTGTTGGTCTGCGCCCAGTAGCGTTTGCCGATCACCTCGAACCCGCGCAAATACGTGGTGCTGCCGACAGTCGCCACGCTATAGGCGTTCCCCAATGGGTCCACACAGGCCAGCAAGTTGGCGCTGCGCGTGCAGTTGGCCAGCAGGCTCGGCGTTTGAGCGTGGGCTTGGCCTGCCGCAGCCAACAAGAGCGCGCACAACAGGTATTTCATCGGGGTTCTCGCAACAAGAGAGTGTTCCAGCATTGCGCCCTTCGTCGTAACGAGCAAGGGGGATTGGCTTATTTGCGTTGTTATACTATAACATTAAAAACCGCCTGACCCATGAACCGTTTCCCATGACTGAGCAAGACCTCCTGGCCCAACCGCCCGCCGATTACATGAATGAGGCCCAGCAAGGCTTCTTCCGCGAGCTGTTGCTGGCCCAGCGCAACGAGCTGCAAGCGCGTATCGACGCCGAGTTCCTGGCGTTACGCGAGCAGGAAACCAACAGCGACCCGGCGGATGTCGGCAGCGCCGAAGAACAGCGCCAATGGCAACTGCGCCTGCTGGAGCGCGAAAAGAAGCTGTTGGACAAGATCGACGACGCCTTGGAGCGGCTGGCCCGCGGTGAATACGGCTGGTGCCGTGAGACCGGCGAGCCCATCGGCCTGCAACGTTTGCTGCTGCGTCCCACGGCCACCCTGTGTATCGAAGCCAAAGAACGTGAAGAGCTGCGCGAACGCCATAAACGGGCGATTTGACCGGCCCCCCTGATGAGGACTACCTGATGACCCACCGTCTCCCCGTTACTGTGTTGTCCGGCTTTCTCGGCGCCGGTAAAAGCACGCTGCTCAACTACGTCCTGCGCAACCGCGAAAACCTGCGGGTAGCCGTGATCGTCAACGACATGAGCGAAATCAACATTGATGGCAGCGAAGTTCAGCGTGACGTCACGCTCAATCGTGCCGAAGAAAAACTGGTGGAAATGAGCAACGGCTGCATCTGCTGTACCTTGCGTGAAGACTTGCTGGAAGAAGTCGGAAAGCTCGCCAAGGAGGGTCGTTTCGATTACCTGCTGATCGAATCCACCGGCATTTCCGAACCGTTGCCCGTGGCTGAAACCTTCACCTTTCGCGATGAAAACGAGCAGAGCCTGGCCGACATTGCCCGCCTGGATACCATGGTCACGGTGGTCGACGGCATGAACTTCCTGCTCGACTACCAGGCCGCCGACAGCCTGGCCTCGCGGGGCGAAACCCTGGGTGAAGAGGATGAGCGCTCCATCACCGACCTGTTGATCGAGCAGATCGAGTTCGCTGACGTGATCCTGATCAGCAAGATCGACTTGATCAGCAGTCGCGAGCGCGAAGAGCTGATGGCCATTCTTGAACGCCTGAACGCCCACGCGGAAATCATCCCGATGGTCATGGGCGAAGTGCCGTTAGCCAAGATCCTCAACACCGGCCGCTTCGACTTCGAGCGCGCCTCCCAGGCGCCGGGCTGGTTGCAGGAAATGCGCGGTGAGCATGTGCCGGAGACGCAGGAGTACGGCATCGCGTCCACGGCATACCGCGCGCGTCGTCCGTTTCATCCGCAGCGTTTTTTCGACTTTATCGACCGTCCGTGGGTCAACGGCAAGCTGCTGCGTTCCAAGGGTTTTTTCTGGCTGGCCAGCAAACATCAGGATGCAGGCAGTTGGTCTCAGGCGGGAGGGTTGATGCGCCATGGCTTCGCCGGTCGCTGGTGGCGTTTTGTGCCGAAAAGCCAATGGCCTCAAGATGAAGAAAGCATCGCGGCGATCATGGGCAACTGGCAATTGAGCACCGGCGACTGTCGCCAGGAGCTGGTCTTCATCGGCCAGAACATCGACTTCGCCCGGATGCGCGCCGAACTGGACGCGTGCCTGCTCACCGATGAAGAAATGGCCCTGGGCGTCGAAGGATGGCGTCAGTTGGTCGATCCCTTCGGCCCTTGGTATGAAGAGGTTGCAGCCTGATGCTCGCCCCGGTTATCACACCGTTGCCGGTGATCCGCCAGACATGCGGCGAAACCCCACTGACGCTGGCCGACATTCTTGAAGACGGCGTCAACCTGGCACTCTGGCAGCGCCCATTACCGCTGCATATCGCTGAGTTTGGTGCCTTGCTGGTGGCGCTCAACGAGCCGTTGGCCGAGTCCCTGGTGATCGAGCTTAACCATGAGAATGCCGTACCGGACTTGCAGGGCTTGGCGTCCGGTTGCCGAGATCTGGAAGGCTACGAAGGTTTTATCGCCGATGTGTCGTGGCTGGTCAGCGCCTTCGCGTGTCTGCTGGGCGCCAAGCGGGTGGGGGTGCGCCTGCGGCTGTTGGACAAGGCCATGTGCCCACGTTTTCACGTCGACCATGTGCCGGTGCGATTGATCACCACCTATGCCGGGGTCGGTAGCCAATGGTTGCGCGAAGGCGAGATGGACCGCCGTAAACTGGGGCAGCCGCAGGCCGAACCCGTCGAGCGCATCGAACAGATTCGCTGCGGCGAAGTCGCCCTGCTCAAGGGCACTAAATGGCATGGCAATGAAGGGCGTGGTTTGATTCACCGCTCACCAGCGCTCAACGCAGATGAGCGACGGTTGATCCTGACGCTGGATTGGCTTGCATAACCGCGTAGGATCAAGCTTTCTACATGCCCTGAATGATGCCCCTCATGCTGCAGAACATTCCCACCCATGTGATTGCCGGGCCATTAGGGGCCGGCAAGACCAGCTTGATCAAGCATCTGCTTGCCCAGCGCCCGGCCAACGAACGTTGGGCCGTGTTGATCAACGAGTTCGGACAGATCGGCCTGGACGCCGCTTTGCTCACCCAGGAGGACGATGGCATTGCCCTGGGCGAAGTGGCCGGAGGCTGCCTGTGTTGTGTGAACGGTGCACCCTTCCAAGTGGGCCTGGGCCGTTTGCTGCGTAAGGCCAAGCCGGATCGCTTGTTTATAGAGCCCTCGGGCCTGGGCCATCCGGCGCAATTACTCAAGCAACTGCGGGAAGCGCCCTGGCAGCAGGTGTTGGCGGTGCAACCCTGTGTGCTGGTGCTGGACGCCCAGGCGTTGGCGGCGGGCAAAGTCTTGCCCGAAGCGCAACGAGAAACACTGGCCCATGCCGGCCTGCTGGTCCTGAACAAGGATGAGTCGCTGGATGCCGCTCAGCGCACGGCTATTGAACGACAACTGCCCGGCTACCCGCTTTACTGGACCCGGCAGGCGCAACTGCCGTTGGCGCAATTGCCAGGCTTGAATTCAAATGCGACGACGGCTGTGGATAACATCCCAATGCCCAACCGTCTTGCGCAGATGCCGACCGTCTGGCACGACCCCGCGCAGCCTATTTGCCTGAGCCAATCTCAAGAGGGCGGCTGGAGCATCGGATGGCGCTGGCACCCTGGCCAGCAATTCGATACGCGGCGCCTGCATCAATGGCTGGCAAGCCTCGAATGGCGTCGTGCCAAGCTGGTTATCCACAGCGGCGAAGGCTGGGTTTCGGCTAACGCTGTGGATAACAGCCCGCTCAGCTGGCAACCCAGCGAATGGCGGCGCGATTCACGCCTGGAACTGATTTTCAGCGAACCACAGGACGTGGCCGCGTTGCAGCATGCGCTGGCCGCCTGCCGTCAGTGACGGTGTTTGGTGGCATGGTCCTGACGCCACTGGCTCAGCTCAATCACCTCGGCGCTGGGCAGGGGAGTCTTGATCTCGAACGGGTAGGGCGCCAGTTCGATCTGGGCGCTGTGGGCGCCAAACTGGGTGATGGTCCCGGGATGACGGGTTTCACCGGTCACGGTGAACTCGAAGTTATAGATGCGTGCCAGACGCCGCCGACCGTTGGCATCCTTCACAAAACCGATGCGTTTCAACGCCACCGCGCCATCAAGCAGTTCGATGTCGAGCTTGGCACAATGCTGTTTGACCCGTTCCAGCGCCCGCTCGCGCAGGCCGTGGTTGTGCCATACCCAGGCGGCACCGGTCGCCAGCAGCATCAACACAAAGATGTTTCCTAGGGTCAGCATGCGATGAACTCCAACAAAGTGAGAGCAGCTTAACTGTGTCGCTGGTCTGTCGTACAGGCTGCGTTTAGTCGCATACTGCCCGGCCAGAATTTCAATGGCTTTACGGAAATCTCCCGCATGAAACGCACACCTCATCTGCTTGCGATCCAGTCTCATGTGGTCTTTGGCCACGCCGGAAACAGCGCCGCCGTGTTCCCCATGCATCGGGTCGGGGTGAATGTCTGGCCGCTCAACACGGTGCAGTTCTCCAACCACACTCAGTATGGCCAGTGGGCAGGAGAAGTGTTGGCGCCACAGCAAATTCCAGCGCTGGTGGAAGGTATTGCCGCGATTGGTGAGCTGGGTAACTGCGACGCGGTGCTGTCGGGTTACCTGGGCAGCGCCGCTCAGGGGCGTGCGATTCTAACGGGGGTGGCGCGCATCAAGGCCATCAACCCCAGGGCCCTGTACCTGTGCGACCCGGTGATGGGGCATCCGGAAAAAGGCTGCATCGTGCCTCAGGAAGTCAGCGATTTCCTGCTCGATGAAGCCGCTGCCATGGCAGATTTCCTGTGCCCCAACCAACTGGAGCTGGACAGCTTTGCCGGGCGCAAGCCGCAATCGCTGTTCGACTGCCTGGGCATGGCCAAGGCGTTGCTGGCGCGGGGGCCGAAAGCGGTGCTGGTCAAGCACCTGGATTATCCGGGCAAACTCCCGGATGGCTTCGAGATGCTGCTGGTGACGGCGGAAGGTAGCTGGCATTTGCGCCGGCCGTTATTGGCTTTCCCGCGCCAGCCGGTGGGGGTGGGCGATCTGACGTCCGGGCTGTTCCTGGCGCGGGTGTTGTTGGGCGACAGCCTGTTGGCGGCCTTCGAGTTCACGGCGGCAGCGGTGCATGAAGTCCTGCTGGAAACCCAGGCCTGCGCCAGTTACGAGTTAGAACTGGTGCGAGCCCAGGATCGTATCGCTCATCCACGGGTGCGCTTCGAGGCTACACCGATCGGGCTGTGATCAAGCGTCAGCCTTGATTTCCTGGTAGCGCTTTTCCAGCTCCTGGCGGATCTGCCGGCGCTGCTGGGCCTGCACGAACCGGCGTTTGTCTTCGCTGTTCTGTGGCTGCAGCGGCGGTACGGCGGCAGGTTTGCGCTGGTCGTCCACGGCCACCATGGTGAAGAAGCAGCTGTTGGTGTGACGCACCGAGCGCTCACGGATGTTCTCGGTCACCACTTTGATGCCCACCTCCATTGAGGTGTTGCCGGTGTAGTTGACCGAGGCGAGGAAGGTCACCAGCTCGCCGACATGGATCGGTTCGCGAAAAATCACCTGGTCGACCGACAGCGTGACGACATAGCGCCCGGCATAACGGCTCGCGCAGGCGTAAGCCACTTCGTCGAGGTATTTGAGCAGGGTGCCGCCGTGGACATTGCCTGAGAAGTTGGCCATGTCAGGGGTCATCAATACCGTCATCGACAGCTGGGCGTTTCCGGGTTCCATAGCACACTCACGGGTTGTAGGCATCGGTTGGGGGGCACCTCTGTGGGTGCTGAAATCTTTGCAGCGTTCTCCCTAACGGGACGCCGGTGAGCGGCTTGCCGTCACGCCGGGACCGATCTGTTTCCATATATTGCACCGGCTTTCTGTCGGAAGTCGCGGTGTTAACCTTCAAAAGCCCATCTCAGGGCATTTCTTACGATCAAGGCAGACTTTTCCCTCCGCACTTTGCGACAGTTCAAAGGCGCGGGTGGAAGTGGGAAAAGCGCCGGTACCCTCAAGGAGCCCCTCGCCATGCACGCCATCAGCTTTATCCAGGATCTGGCCGTGATCATGCTGGTGGCAGGGGTCGTTACCATCCTGTTTCATCGCCTCAAGCAGCCGGTGGTGCTGGGTTACATCGTCGCCGGCTTCATCATTGGCCCGCATACCCCGCCGTTCGGCCTGATCCACGACGAAGACACCATCAAGACCCTTGCCGAGCTGGGGGTGATCTTCCTGATGTTCTGCCTGGGCCTGGAGTTCAGCCTGCGCAAGCTGTTCAAGGTGGGTGCCACGGCGTTTATCGCAGCCTTCCTGGAGATCATCCTGATGGTCTGGATCGGCTACGAAATCGGCCGCTGGTTTGACTGGAACACCATGGACTCGCTGTTCCTCGGCGCGATCCTGGCGATCTCCTCGACCACCATCATCGTCAAGGCGCTCAATGACCTGAAGATGAAAAACCAGCGTTTCGCCCAGTTGATCTTCGGTGTGCTGATCGTCGAAGACATTCTTGGCATCGGCATTATCGCCTTGCTGTCGAGCATTGCCGTCAGTGGCACGGTCAGTTCCGGTGAGGTGTTCTCCACCGTGGGCAAGCTTTCACTGTTCATGATTGTGGCGCTGGTCATCGGCATTTTGCTGGTGCCACGCCTGCTGGCCTACGTGGCCCAGTTCGACAGCAATGAAATGCTGCTGATCACCGTGCTGGGCCTGTGTTTCGGCTTTTGCCTGCTGGTGGTCAAGCTCGAATACAGCATGGTGCTGGGGGCGTTCCTGATCGGTGCGATCATGGCCGAATCCAGGCAGTTGCTTAAGATCGAACGCCTGATCGAGCCTGTTCGCGACATGTTCAGCGCGATTTTCTTTGTAGCCATCGGCCTGATGATCGACCCCCAGATCCTGCTGCAGTACGCCTGGCCGATTGCGGTGATCACCGTAGCCGTGGTGCTGGGCAAGATGCTTTCCTGCGGCCTGGGCGCCTTTATCGCCGGCAATGATGGGCGCACTTCCTTGCGGGTGGGCATGGGGCTGTCACAAATTGGCGAGTTTTCTTTCATCATCGCGGCGCTGGGGATGACGCTTCAGGTGACCAGCGATTTCCTGTATCCGGTCGCAGTGGCGGTGTCGGCGATCACCACGCTGCTCACGCCGTACTTGATTCGCGGGGCCGATCCACTTTCGTTGAAGCTTGCTGCGGTGATGCCCAAGCGCCTGGGCCGGGTGTTCGGGATGTATGGCGAATGGTTGCGCAGCATTCAGCCTCAAGGGGAAGGCGCGATGCTGGCGTCGATGATCCGCAAGATCATCCTGCAGGTGGGAGTGAACCTGGCGCTGGTGGTGGCGATCTTCTTCGCCGGCAGCTTTTTTGCGGTACGTATCGGTGGGTATCTGCAGGGTTGGATCAGTGATCCGAGCTGGCAGAAGGCATTGATCTGGGGGGGAGCACTGCTGCTGTCGTTGCCGTTTTTGATTGCGGCGTATCGCAAGCTCAAGGCGCTGTCGATGTTACTGGCGGAGATGAGCGTGAAACCGGAGATGGCCGGGCGGCATACCCAGCGTGTACGACGGGTGATCGCCGAACTGATCCCGATCCTGTCGCTGCTGGTGATCTTCCTGCTGTTGGCAGCCTTGTCGGCCAGTATCCTGCCGACCAACAAGCTACTGGTATTGATCGCCGTGGTCACCGCGGCGGTGGCGGCGGTGCTCTGGCGGTGGTTCATCCGCGTGCATACGCGGATGCAGGTCGCCTTGCTGGAGACGCTGGATAACCACAAGGATACGCCGGAGCACTAGAGGTCAGGCAACGGGGCTCAGCTTTCCAGCCACACGTCCCGTGCCCAGTGCCACACCGACTCCCAGGTTTCTTCGGTGACGAGTTCTTCTTCGCCGGACCACAGCACCACGGTGCCGTCTTCTTCGACGCAGTAGTAGTCGTCGCCGTCCTGGCAGATCGGAATCAGGCTGCGGTCAACCCCGGCATCCCAGGCATTTGCGGCCACGTCGGGCAGGTAGGTATGAGATTGCGGGTCAGTCACGGTCACGGGCTCGAGGCTGCCGTACACCACGTCGCTGACGGTCAGCAGGAATTCGCGGAAGACAAACGGGATATCGATGAACAGCTGTTCCTCGATTTCCACCAACAGGTCTTCGTCAGGCAGTTCCAGAGGAACCGGGACCGGTTCATTGGCTTCACGCAATTGTTCGATGATTTCTTCCACGGCCGGGATCCTCTTGCTAGTTGGCGCGGTTTATAGAGGCGTTTTATACAGTAGCTCGCTATAAGTGCAACCGTGAAATAGAAAACCCCGGAACAGGTCCGGGGTTTTATTACCAAGTGCTCAAGCGCGCAGTTATCAGCCGTTCTGGCGGATACCTGCGACCAGCCAAGGCTGGTTGTCGCCTTGGACGCGTTCCATGTTCCAGCTTTCGCTGAACACTTCGCCCTGGTCGAAACGCGAGGTCTTCGACACGCCACTGAAGGTCAGGGTGGCGATGGTCTTGTCGGCGCGATCATCCACACCGTCCAACTGGACGCGCAGGTCGTCGATGTAGGTCGACTGGAAGCCGTCGCCCAGATCGGCGCGTTCGCGCTTGAGGAACTCCAGCAACTGCGGGGTCACGAACTCGGCGATCTTGTCCATTTCGTTGGCGTCCCAGTGTTGCTGCAGGGACTGGAAGTGGTTGCGGGCAGCTTCGACGAAGCGTTCTTCGTTGAACCAGGCGGGGGCATTGATGACCGGGCGTGCGGACGCAGGAGCAGCCGAACCACCGAAGATCGAACCCATGGCAGGTTTTTGTTCGAACACCTCACGCTGCATCGGCGCGCCGGCTGGAGCCAGGTGCTCCTGTTGCTTGCGTCGACGAGCGGCGATAAAGCGGAAGATCACAAAGGCGATGACCGCCAGGATCAGGATGTCGAAAATCTGCATGCCCTGGAAGCCGCCACCCATGAACATGGAGGCGAGCAGGCCGCCGGCGGCGATACCGGCCAGAGGGCCCAACCAGCGCGAAGCACCGCCGGCCTTGGCAGCAGCGCCCGCGGCACCGGCTGCACCAGCGGTTGCGGCAGCGCCGCCCATGCCGCCGGCGGACGGAGCCATCTGGCTGGTCTGGTGAGTCGGTGCCGAGCCCATGCTTTTGCCGCCACCGAAGCGTTTGGCGTTGGCGTCGAGGCTCATCGTCAGGCCGATGCACAACGCCATGGCGATGCTAAGAAAACGTTTCATAAAGGGAATTCCCATTTGTGGATTGCACGCGCGCCATGTTGCACAGGTGTCGTGACAGTGGCTAGCGACATAATGTTTCGGGCTTTTGCGTAAGACCGATTCCGAAGGGTCTGTAGGACTAGTTACAGATATTGGCCCGCAACGCCGAAAAACAAGAGAAGGCCAGGACTCTTCACACCGATCGTTCCCACGCTCCGCGTGGGAATGCCTCATGTGACGCTCCGCGTCATGACCTGAACGGTGGACGCAGAGCGTCCAGGGCTGCATTCCCACACAGAGCGTGGGAACGATCAGACGGCTTCGAGCTTCGCGTAACCCATCATCAGCCACTTGCTGCCTTCGGCGAAATTCACCTGTACCCGTGCCTGGGCGCCGGCGCCTTCGAAGTTGAGGATCACGCCTTCACCAAAGATCGCGTGCCTGACCTGCTGGCCAAGGCTGAATGGGGTTTCCGGAATGTCCGAACCGGCAAACATGCTGCTGGAGTTCTGCTGCTGGCCGCCGCCGAACGGGCGGCTGACGCTGTTGGACAGGCGCACTTCCTGAACCAGGCCTTTGGGCACTTCACGTACGAAGCGCGACACCTTGTTGTAGGTCTCGCTACCGTAGAGGCGTCGAGTCTCGGCGTAGGTCATCACCAGGTTCTGCATCGCGCGAGTGATGCCCACGTAGGCCAGCCGGCGTTCTTCCTCAAGGCGACCGGGCTCTTCCAGGCTCATTTTGTGCGGGAACAGGCCTTCTTCCATGCCCACCAGGAACACATAGGGAAACTCCAGGCCCTTGGCGCTGTGCAAGGTCATCAACTGGATACTGTCTTCATGCTCATCGGCCTGGGTATCGCCGGCCTCCAGCGAAGCATGCCCAAGGAAAGCGGCGAGCGGAGTCAGCTCTTCGTCTTCCTCGGTGTTTTCGAAGGCGCGGGCGGCGCTGACCAGTTCCTCAAGGTTTTCTACCCGAGCCTGGCCTTTCTCGCCTTTCTCCGCTTCGTGATAGGCGATCAGCCCGGATTGTTCGATCACGGTCTGGGTCATCAAGTGCAGCGGCATGTCGGCACACTTGGCGGCCAGGTTCTCGATCAGCTCGACAAACACGCCCAACGCGCTGGCGGCGCGGCCGGTGAGGCCTTTATTGGCGATCAGCAGGCGCATGGATTCCCACATCGACACATCGGCATGGCGCGCATGGTCGCGAATTGCTTCGACGGTTTTTTCGCCGATGCCACGGGCCGGGATATTGATCACCCGCTCCAGCGCCGCATCGTTGCCACGACCTTCCAGCAGGCGCAGGTAGGCCATGGCATTCTTGATTTCCGCGCGCTCGAAGAAGCGCTGGCCACCATAGATGCGGTACGGGATACGCTCGCGCAGCAAGGCTTCTTCGAGTACCCGCGATTGGGCGTTGGAGCGATACAGAATCGCGATATCACTGCGTGCCAGGCCGGTTTTCAGCGCGCTTTCGATGGTTTCCACCACGTAGCGGGCCTCATCGTGCTCGTTGAACGCGGCGTACAGGTTGATCGCCTCGCCTTCGCCGCCATCGGTCCACAGCTCTTTGCCCAGGCGCCCGGTGTTGTTGGCGATCAAGGCGTTGGCGGCCTTGAGGATACCGGCGGTGGAGCGGTAGTTCTGCTCCAGGCGGATGGTGACCGCGTCCGGGAAGTCTTCGGAATACTGGTAGATATTCTCGATTTTCGCGCCACGCCAGCCGTAGATCGACTGGTCGTCGTCACCGACCACCATCAGGCTGTCGCCACCTTTGGCCAGCAGGCGCAACCAGGCGTACTGCACGGCGTTGGTGTCCTGGAACTCGTCCACCAGGATGTGGCGGAAGCGTTTCTGGTAATGGGCCAGCAAGCCTGGGTTGTCACGCCACAGGTCAAGGGCGCGCAGCAGCAGTTCGGAGAAGTCGATGACACCGGCGCGCACGCAGGCCGCCTCGTAGGCTTCATAGATACTGCGCATGGTGGCCAGGAACAAATCGCCGCTGGCCTGGATATGTTGCGGGCGCAAGCCCTCGTCTTTCTGCCCGTTGATGAACCATTGCGCCTGTCGCGCCGGCCAACGCTGTTCATCGAGGCCCAGTTCACGGATCACCCGCTTGACCAGGCGTTGCTGGTCGTCACTGTCGAGGATCTGGAAGGTCTGGCTCAGGCCCGCTTCCTGCCAATGTGCCCGCAACAGGCGGTGCGCCAGGCCGTGGAACGTGCCCACCCACATGCCGGCCGGGCTGATGCCCATCAACTGCTCGATGCGATGGCGCATTTCGGCAGCGGCCTTGTTGGTGAACGTCACCGACAGGATGGAATGCGGGGACGCGTTCTCGACCTGGATCAACCAGGCGATACGGTGCACCAGCACTCGGGTTTTACCGGAGCCAGCACCGGCCAGGACCAACTGACGGCCAACGGGGGCCGCTACGGCCTGGCGTTGGGCATCGTTGAGGGAGTTCAGCAAAAGAGAGAGATCATCGCGCATCGGCGCATTCTAGGGTGCTGGGGGGAGACGGGCAAATCCCAATGCCGGGTGGTCGATGCAATGTGTCAGGCGCGGCGACGACCGGCTGTCATTGCGCCGCTGGTGATGACCGGTTGGTCATGGGCCGCAACCCGCGCAGCGTCTCGCTCAAGCGGTGCAGCCTCGATCTTTGCACACAAACATCGAGCGGCTTTTATGACATGGAGCAGTTTGGCCCACGCGTTTGCTTGTGTATGCTCCGTCGACGTTTCGGGCTCACCATTACAAGAACACTGCCTATGACCCTCAGCACCGACCTGCCTGGCACCTCGGCGGCGCCCGCACAGGTCATCCGTAAAGACTATGCAACCGAGATGGCGGTAGAGCGCACGCGTCTGCTGTATCAGGGCTCGCTGCTGCCCACCTTATTAATGCTGGTCAACGGCCTGGTCTGCGCCTGGCTGTTGTGGAGCCCCAAGCTGTACGTGCTGGACAGCATCTGGCTGGTCTGGTTGCTGGCCCTGGTGGCGATGCGCGTCATTCAGGTGGCGGCCTTCGAGTCAGCCATGCCCAGTCGCCAGGCCCAGCCGATCTGGCAGCGCATGTTCATGCTCGGCTCGACAGTCAGCGGCTTGACCCTGGCCATCGCCGCCATTGCGCTGGTGCCGGCCGACAGCTTTATACAACAGGCCTGGGTGTTCGGGCTGCTGGGGGCCGCAGCGTTGTCGGCCAGCGTGGCCTATGCCGTGAGCCTGCCGGCGTTTCTGTCGTTTGCCATGCCGTGCCTGGTGCCGACCATCCTTTATCTGTTCTGGAGCGGTGGCCCGCAGCAGCAAGGCTGGGGTGTGCTGGGCCTGATCCTGCTGGCGTCCTTGAGCCTGGTCGCCTGGCAGGTCAACCGCCTGATCCAGCGCGGGTTGCTGCGACGCTTCCAGAACCAGGCCCTGATCGAGCATCTGCAGCAGGCACAGCAACGCAGTGAACAGTTGAATCAGGAACTGGTACGCGAAGTCGAACAGCGCCGTCAGGCTGAACAGGAACTGCGCGACGCCCAGACCGGCCTGCAAGATCGTGTGGCACAACGCAGCCAGGAGCTGGACGCCGCCAGCCTTGCCCTGGACAAGAGCGAAGCGCGCCTGGCCATGGCCTTGCAGGCCAGCGAGCTGGGCCTCTGGGACTGGAACCTGCAAACCGACGAAGTCCATCACACCCAGCTCAAAGAGCTGTTCGGGCTGGAGCCGGAGTACGTCACGGCGATGCTCAGCCACCTGAAGCCGCGCCTGCACCCCGAGGATCTGCCGCTGCTCAAGCGTGCCTTGGTCGAACACCTGAAAGGCCGCAGCGAGGACTATCAGGTGGAATATCGCGTGCGTCACGGCGACGGCCATTGGGTGTGGATCGAAGACCGGGGGCGCGCGGTGGAGTGGGCGCCCAGCGGACGGGTAACGCGCATGCTCGGCACTCGTCGTGATATCAGTGCCGGCAAGGCGCTTGAAGAGCAGCAGCGTCTGGCTTCAACGGTATTCGAGGCCGCCAGCGAAGGCATTGTGATTCTCGACCCGGATTATGTATTGATCGCCGTGAACCAGGCGTTCAGCCGTGTCACCGGCTTCGAAATCGACGACATGATCGGCCGTAACGTTGTGGAATTACCCAGCAGCCGCGATGCGCGCCGTCACTTCCCGGTGATCCGCCAGGCCCTGCTCAGCCACGGCACCTGGCAAGGTGAACTGGTGGAAACGCGCAAGAACGGCGAGCTGTATCCGCAGTGGCTACAGCTGAATGTCGTACGTGATGTGCGTGGAAAAGTCAGTCATATCGTGGGCTTTTTCGCCGATTTGTCGGCGCGGCGCGAATCCGAGGAGCGCATGCGCTACCTCACCCATTACGATGAATTGACCGGCCTGGCCAACCGCTCGCTGTTCCGCGAACGCCTGCGTGAGGCCCATGCGCGGGTGCGCCAGGGCGGGCGCAGCCTGGCGCTGCTGCATATCAATCTGGATCGCTTCAAGCTGCTTAACGACAGCCTGGGCCATGAAGTCGCCGACCAATTGCTGCAAAAAATGGCACGCCGCTTGATCAACGCGTTGCCCGAGGCAGATACCATTGCGCGGCTGTCCGGCGACGAGTTTGCAGTGCTGTTCGATGCCTACGGCAACCTGTCGAGCCTGGCGCGGGTGGCCACGCGTCTGCTGGCCAAGCTGCGGGTGCCGGTGACGGTGGAGGGGCACGAGCTGGTGGTCAGTGCCTCGATGGGCGTCAGCCTGTTGCCGGATAACGCGCGGGAAATTTCCGCATTGGTCAGTCAATCGAACATGGCCATGCAGCATGCCAAACACTTGGGCGGCAATAACTTCCAGTTCTATACCGACAGCCTGCAAGCCAGCACCCTGGAGCGATTGCAGCTGGAAAACCAGCTGCGCAAAGCCATCGACGAGCGTCAACTCACGGTGTTCTACCAACCGAAACTGTGCCTGGCTACTGGCACCCTGAACGCCGCCGAAGCACTGGTGCGCTGGGAGCATCCGCAGTGGGGCATGGTACCGCCGGGGGACTTTATCGGTTTGGCTGAAGAGACGGGTTTGATCGCACCACTGGGCGAATTCGTGCTGCGCCAGGCGTGCTGGCAAGCGTGTGAGTGGCAGCGCCAGGGCCTGGCGCCGATCCGGGTGTCAGTGAACCTGTCGGTGCACCAGTTGCGCCATGGCAAGCTGGTCAGCCTGGTGCGCCAAGTGCTGGAAGAAACCGGCCTGGACCCGCAATACCTCGAACTGGAACTGACCGAAAGCCAGCTGCTCGACAGCGTCGAGCACATCATCGCGACCTTCCAGCAACTGCGTGACTTGGGGGTGAAACTGGCGATCGATGACTTCGGCACCGGTTATTCGTCCCTCAGCTACCTCAAGCGTATCCCGGTGGACTACGTGAAGATCGACCAGGCATTCATCCGTGGCCTTGGCCAAGGTCGTGAAGACGCCGCGATTACCCGTGCAATCATCGCCATGGCGCACGGGCTGTCGCTCAAAGTGGTGGCGGAGGGTGTGGAAGACCAGCAGCAGCTTGATTTCCTGCGCAGGGAGCGTTGCGATGAAGTGCAGGGCTACCTGATCAGTCGGCCGATGCAGGCGCAGGGGCTGGCGCAATTGTTAAGGAAAAATGCAGATTTTCCTTAGCGACCGCGAGAGCGCCTTTGTGGCTACCAAAGTACCTGCCCTTTGATTCAAAGGGCAGCAGGGCGATTTAGTGATGCATCGGACGGGCAAAACGACAATTCTTGTAGTATAACTACAAGCTTGCTACATCCCTGGCGTCTGCCAATAACAAGAGTCCTGCCCTTTGAACCTGTTGCAACATATCGCCCAGTCGCGCCACCTGTTACGCAAATCGGAACTCAAGGTTGCCGATCATGTGCTGCTTGATCCTGCGGCCGTGATGCACAGTTCCATGGCCGACCTGGCCCACAGCGTGGGCATCAGTGAACCGACCATCGTGCGCTTCTGCCGCGCTATCGGTTGCTCGGGGTTCCAGGACTTGAAACTCAAGCTGGCCCAAAGCCTGGCGGCCGGTGCGAGCTTCGGACAGTTTGCGATCCATGAAGATGACTCCGTCGCCGACTACAGCCTGAAAATTTTCGACACCACCTTGCACACGTTGATGGAAGTGCGCGAGAAGCTCGACCCGGTAGAGCTGCAAAAGGCGGTGACCGCCATGTCCCAGGCCCAGCGTGTCGAGTTCTATGGTTTCGGTGCATCCGGCGCCGTCGCGGCTGACGCCCAGCACAAATTCTTTCGTCTGCTGCTGACTGCCGCGGCCTACAGCGACCCGCACATGCAGGCAATGTCGGCGGTGACCTTGAAGCCTACCGACGTGGCGATCTGCATCTCCCAGTCGGGCCGTTCCAAAGACCTGCTGATTACCGCCAACCTGGTGCGCGAAAGCGGCGCCTCGCTGATCACCCTGTGCCCGAGCCAGACACCATTGGCGGAGTTGTCCACGGTCAACCTGGCGATCGATGTGCACGAAGACACCGAGATTTACACCCCGCTGACCTCGCGTATTGCTCACCTGGTGGTGATTGACGTGCTGGCGATGGGTGTGGCGATGGCGCGTGGTCCGAGCCTGGTCAACCATCTCAAGAGCGTGAAGCGCAGTTTGCGCAGCCTGCGTCTGTCGCCCAAATCCGTCAAAGCCTTGGACGACTGAAAGCTGTACACAGATTCAAATGTGGGAAAGGGCAAGCCCTCCCACATGTTGACCGGAATATTCATCGTCCTGTCATCCTCACTTCGCTAAACCGTCATCCTCTGTGCCCATCCTGAACTCCCCGTACTCGCATTGGGAGACTCCAAATGACCCGGCACTACGAAGACAGCAACAGCACCGTCAAGACCCGTCGCCAACAGGAAGACCAACGCCGCATGGCGTTCCGTCGCGCAATCGAAGACCGCTGCGAAGAGCGTCAACTGCTCCAGAGCTTCAGTGACTACCCGGAGCTCCACTGGCAGGCACCCGTGGCTGCCCAGCGAAGCGCTCAGCCAGCACGCTGATCTGCACCCGCTCGCTGCGGATAAAACCCAGGAACGCATGCGCCACCGGTGACAGGCGTTTGGCCTTGGCCTGCACCAGGCACCAACTGCGGTACAGCGGCAGCTCCTCCACCGGCAACTCCTTGAGCCCGCCGGTGGCCAGCTCCATATTGACGGCGTGGCGCGTGAGCAAGGCCACGCCCAACCCTGCGCTTACGCATTCGCGCTGGGCTTCGGCCGACGCGACTTCCACCGTTTGGGTGAAGTGCACGCGTTTCTCCTTGAAGTATTCCTCGCAGGCCAGTCGCGTGCCGGAACCGGGCTCGCGCAGTAGCAGCGTGTAGGGTTCCAGGTCTTGCAGGCGCAGCGGGCCTTGCAGGCTCAAGGGGTGGTCGAGCGGTGCCACGGCGACGATCGGGTTGTTGAGAAACGGCAGGAATTCCAGGCCCATGTCCTGGGGCACCATAGACATGATGACCAGGTCATCGCGATTGTCCGACAGCCTGCGAATCACCTGGGCGCGGTTGACCACCGTCAGCTGCAATTGCACTTCGGGGTGTTGGCGCTTGAAGGCCGCGAACAGGTGCGGCACGAAATACTTGGCGCTGGACTCCACCGCCAGCTTCAACTGGCCCTGCAGCGAGCCCTGCATGTCCGACAGTTGCATGTCGAGGTTTTCCAGGCGCCCGAAAATATCGCGACTGGCCCGTTGCAGGGCTTCGGCGGCTTCGGTCATGTAGAGTTTTTTGCCGACGTAATCGAACAGCGGCTGGCCGATCAGCTCTTCGAGCTGGCGAATTTGCAGGCTGACCGCCGGTTGCGTGAGGGACATTTCCTCGGCAGCGCGGCTGTAAGAGCGCAAATCACACACTTCATTGAAAATCTGCAGTTGACGCAATGTCATACGCATCAATGACTTACGCATTTTTAATTCCTGTTGGCGCGGCTTGTCTGGCCAACTATAAGTCTTTACTTATGCATGACCCAATAATTATTGATTTTTGTTAATTCCTTGAGCGGCTTAGTGTGTGTCACGCGACTGGCTTGAAACATTTGGTCACGCGTCGACCCGGGTCTAGCGGGTCGAAGAACGCAGCAATCGGCTCAAGGGAATTTCCAAGTGATAAAAAAGATCCTGATCGCCAACCGTGGTGAAATCGCCGTACGCATTGTGCGAGCCTGCGCCGAGATGGGGATTCGCTCGGTTGCGGTGTTTTCCGATGCCGACCGTCATGCGCTGCACGTCAAGCGTGCCGACGAAGCCCACAGCATTGGTGCCGAGCCCCTGGCCGGTTACCTGAACCCGCGCAAGCTGGTGAACCTGGCGGTGGAAACCGGCTGTGATGCATTGCACCCGGGCTATGGTTTCCTTTCGGAAAACGCCGAACTGGCAGACATCTGCGCCGAACGTGGGATCAAGTTCATTGGCCCGTCGGCCGAAGTCATCCGCCGCATGGGCGATAAGACCGAAGCGCGCCGCAGCATGATCAAGGCGGGTGTGCCGGTCACTCCCGGCACCGAAGGCAACGTCGCCGATATCCATGAAGCCCTTACCGAAGGCGATCGCATTGGTTACCCGGTGATGCTCAAGGCCACTTCCGGTGGTGGCGGTCGCGGCATCCGTCGCTGCAACAGCCGCGAAGAACTCGAACAAGCCTTCCCGCGTGTCATCTCCGAAGCCACCAAGGCATTCGGTTCGGCGGAAGTGTTCCTGGAAAAATGCATCGTCAACCCCAAGCACATCGAGGCGCAGATCCTCGGTGACAGCTTCGGCAACGTGGTGCATCTGTTCGAGCGCGATTGCTCGATCCAGCGCCGTAACCAGAAGCTCATCGAAATCGCCCCAAGCCCGCAGTTGACACCGGAACAGCGCGCCTACATCGGCGACCTGTCGGTACGTGCGGCCAAGGCGGTGGGCTACGAGAACGCCGGTACCGTGGAGTTCCTGCTCGCCGAGGGCGAGGTGTACTTCATGGAGATGAATACCCGGGTGCAGGTGGAACACACCATCACCGAAGAAATCACCGGGATCGATATTGTCCGTGAGCAGATCCGCATCGCCTCGGGCCTGCCGCTGTCGGTGAAACAGGAAGACATCCATCACCGTGGTTTCGCGTTGCAGTTCCGTATCAACGCCGAAGACCCGAAGAACAACTTCCTGCCCAGCTTCGGCAAGATCACCCGTTACTACGCGCCCGGCGGCCCCGGCGTGCGCACCGACACGGCGATCTACACCGGCTACACCATTCCGCCGTTCTACGACTCCATGTGCCTGAAACTGGTGGTGTGGGCATTGACCTGGGAAGAAGCCATGGACCGTGGCCTGCGTGCCCTGGACGACATGCGCTTGCAAGGTGTGAAGACCACCGCCGCCTACTACCAGGAAATCCTGCGCAACCCGGAATTCCGCAGCGGCCAGTTCAATACAAGCTTTGTGGAAAGCCACCCTGAGCTGACCAACTACTCGATCAAGCGCAAACCCGAAGAGCTGGCCCTGGCCATCGCCGCCGCCATCGCCGCCCACGCAGGCCTGTGAGGAATACAACAATGACCAAGAAGATTTTCGTAACCGACACCATCCTGCGCGACGCTCACCAATCGCTGCTCGCGACCCGCATGCGTACCGATGACATGCTGCCGATCTGCGACAAGCTCGACAAAGTCGGCTACTGGTCCCTGGAAGTCTGGGGCGGCGCGACCTTTGACGCTTGCGTGCGTTTCCTGAAAGAAGACCCCTGGGAGCGCCTGCGCAAACTGCGCGCCGCGTTGCCTAACACCCGCCTGCAAATGCTGCTGCGTGGCCAGAACCTGCTGGGCTACCGCCACTACAGCGACGACGTGGTCAAAGCGTTTGTCGCCAAGGCCGCCGTGAATGGCATCGACGTGTTCCGCATCTTCGACGCGATGAACGATGTGCGTAACCTGCGCGTGGCCATCGAAGCGGTGAAAGCCGCCGGCAAACATGCCCAGGGCACGATCGCCTACACCACCAGCCCCGTGCACACCATCGACGCGTTTGTGGCCCAGGCCAAGCAGATGGAATCCATGGGCTGCGACTCGGTCGCGATCAAAGACATGGCTGGCCTGCTGACCCCGTATGCCACCGGCGAACTGGTCAAGGCCTTGAAAGCCGAGCAAAGCCTGCCGGTGTTCATTCACTCTCACGACACCGCCGGCCTGGCCGCGATGTGCCAACTCAAGGCCATTGAAAACGGCGCCGATCATATCGATACCGCGATTTCCAGCTTCGCCTGGGGCACCAGCCATCCGGGCACCGAATCGATGGTCGCGGCCCTTAAAGGCAGCGAGTTCGACACCGGCCTCGACCTGGAGCTGCTGCAGGAAATCGGTCTGTACTTCTACGCCGTGCGCAAGAAGTACCACCAGTTCGAAAGCGAATTCACTGCGGTCGACACCCGCGTGCAAGTCAACCAGGTACCGGGCGGGATGATTTCCAACCTGGCCAACCAGTTGAAGGAGCAGGGCGCCCTCAACCGCATGGGCGAAGTACTGGCTGAAATCCCGCGTGTGCGCGAAGACCTGGGTTTCCCGCCGCTGGTCACGCCGACCTCGCAGATCGTCGGTACCCAGGCGTTTTTCAACGTGTTGGCCGGTGAACGCTACAAGACCATCACTAACGAAGTGAAGCTGTACCTGCAGGGTGGCTACGGCAAGGCGCCAGGCACGGTGAACGAGAAGTTGCGTCGCCAGGCCATCGGTAGTGAAGACGTGATAGACGTGCGCCCGGCCGACCTGCTCAAGCCGGAAATGACCAAGCTGCGCGGCGAGATCGGCGCATTGGCCAAGTCCGAAGAAGACGTGCTGACCTACGCCATGTTCCCGGACATCGGCCGCAAGTTCCTCGAAGAACGCGAGGCCGGCACCCTGGCGCCGGAAGTCTTGTTGCCGATCCCAGAAGCCGGCGGCGTGGCCCGCGCCGGTGGCGAAGGTGTACCGACCGAGTTCGTCATCGACGTGCACGGCGAAAGCTACCGCGTGGATATCACCGGTGTTGGTGTGAAGGCCGAAGGCAAACGGCATTTCTACCTGTCCATTGATGGCATGCCGGAAGAAGTGGTGTTCGAACCGCTCAACGAGTTTGTCAGCAGCGGCGGCAGCAAGCGCAAGCACGCCAGCGCGCCGGGCCATGTGAGCACGGCAATGCCGGGCAATATTGTTGATGTGCTGGTCAAGGAAGGCGACGTGGTCAAGGCCGGCCAGGCCGTGCTGATCACCGAAGCCATGAAGATGGAAACCGAAGTGCAGGCCGCCATTGCCGGCAAGGTCACTGCGGTGCATGTGGCTAAGGGCGACCGGGTCAACCCGGGTGAAATCCTGATCGAAGTCGAAGGCTGATCCACAGCCTTCGACACTACCGCTTAAACCTCGGGGGGCATGTGCCCCCTTTTTTTGCCTGGCGCTCGGGCGGTCCGGCCTTAGAACGTCATCGCCCACTGCCCCATCAAGCCGTGGTTGCGACTGCGGCTGCCAACCTCGGCGGTATAGGCCAGGCCTACGCTATGTTCGGCCGACAGCGTCATGTCCACACCGGTACGCAATGCCAGGCTGTCACGGTCCAGGGAGGTGCCGACGATGGTGAATTCACTGTTGAAATCGTCGCGTTTTTCCTGGGCGAAGGACTGGCGCACGCGGCTGTCGACGTTGCCATACAGATGTTTCCAGTGGGTGCTCAGGTGCGGTTTGAGGGCGATTCGGTTACCCAGTGCAAAGTCATGACTCAAGCGCAGGCCGACGGTGCTGCTGAGGTTTTGCTGGGTCTGTGTGCCGACGTTCAGCGCGCTATAGCCGCCTTTTTCCTGGAAGCGCTCACGTTGGTAGCGCTGCAAGCCGATGCCGGCGAAGGGCTCGGCACGTAGGCCGCCAGTGTCCAGTTGATAGCCAAGCTCTGCGAAAGCGTTTTGGCTCTGAGCGGTGTACTTGCCGGTGAGGGACTCGCGGTAGCCGACGAAGTCAAAATCCACCGCGCGTTTGTTTTGCCCGGTATGCCGGCTGTAGAGCGCGCCCAGGCGTAAGGCGAACGGGCCGTCTCGGCGCACGGCATATCCACCCAGGTGCCAACTGTCCAACTCACCCTGGAAACCCTTGGTGCTCAGGTCGCTGCCCGACTTGCCACCCACTACACCGATCCGCCATGCGTGGTCGAGTGACCAGTCGGCACCCAGCAGCACGCCTTGGGTGCTTTGACTCAAGCCGGCGCTACCGTGTTGGGCATTGAGCCGGCCGCCGCTTCCCAGGCCCTGGAGCCAAAAGCGCCCCGTCTCGCGGGTGTCATTATCCAACTGCCGTATTGCCGACAACAGGTTGGCGGTCAGGGGCTGCAGGCTGTTTTGAGTCGCGGTGCCCAGATTGGCGTTCTGGCTGCCGGCCAATTGTTCAAGTGTGGCGGCTAACCGGCCCGGCGCCAGGCTGCCCAGGTAATGGCCGTACTCCTCGAGTTGGTGCTTTTCCCATTCGCTCAATGCGTCCGATGCCAGCAGTGCGTCGACTGCGGAGTCCAGCACGCGGGCGACGCTCAGGCCGTTACGGCTGCCGGCATGGTCGGCAAAATAAAACTCTTCAGGCGCAGGCTCCACCGGGCCGACATGCGCTTTTTCGCTGCTCTGCGCGGCTGGCGCAAACCACTCGCTGTCTGGCTCCATATCGCCACGTGCCTGAGCGCAGTGAGCGCTGGTGGCTCCCAGCAGCAGGGTGATAGCGAGTGCGAATTGCTTGTGTATAAACGTCATCTAAACCCACCTCTTCATGTATGAGGCGGTGGAATTTAGCGGGGGGCAGAAGGGATAACTGTCAGGCCGGCTACCCCTCGTTTGCGGGAGATGTCTCTAGTCTGCTGCGATTAAAATTGCGCCCAGGCGGCAGGCCGCGGTGTCCCTTTTGGCTTTCATCGCTTGGCATAACCCTTACCGTAGTGCCGCTCCATACGGGCCTGGATCAGTTCCAGCGCCAGCGACATCACCCAGTAGATGATCGCCGCCGTGGTGAGCATCTCGATATAGCGATAGCTTGAACGACCGTAGGACTGCGCCAGGAACATCACTTCCCACACGCCCATCACCGAGATCAGGGACGAGTCCTTGAGCATTGAGATGAACTGGTTGGTGGCGGGCGGAACAATGGTGCGCATGGCCTGGGGCAGGGTGACGTGCCAGAAGATCGCACTGTCGCGCATACCCAGGGCCAGGGCGGCTTCGCGTTGGCCATGAGGTACGCCCAGGATCCCGGCGCGGAAAATCTCGCTCAGGTAGGCGCCATAATTCAGCGACAGCGCGATGATGCCGGCGACGATCGCGCCCGGCACCAGGCCCAGTTGTGGCAGGCCCAGGTAGATCAGCAGGATCTGGATAAGCAGTGGCGTACCGCGAAAGAACGAGGCGTAAAAACTGGCAATGCCAAACGCCACGGCACTTTTCGACAGGCGCCCCAGAGCGGTGATAAAGCCCAACACCGATGACGCCAGCATTGAGCACAGGCACAGGAAGAGCGTCAATGCGGCGCCTTGCAGGAAGCCGTTGGGCGCCAAGTGCAGGCCGACCAGGTTGGGCAACTTGTCGAGGATGATCGAGAACTTCAGGTCAAAGCTCAGGAAGAAGCTGGCAAACAGGGCGAACAGCGCCGCCCAAGTAAGGTACAGCCGTGTGCGAAAGCCCAGCAGGCGCTGCAGCAAGGGTGGTCTGGACGGTGTCATCGGCTGATATCGGCGCCAATCCATTTTTGCGACAGCGCGCTCAAGGTGCCGTCCTGTTTGAGCTGGGCAAAGACCTCACGCACCTTGCTGTCCCACGCCGCGTCGCCTTTCTCGATGGCGACCGAGTTGGGCTCCGAGTACAGCGGCTCGCCGGCCAGCTTGAAGCGCTTGTCTTCGGTCAGGCGCGGCTGGGCGGTAACCAGGTTGGTGAGGATGGCGTCCAGGCGCACGCCGGCGCCCAGGCCGAGGTCCTGGAAGGCGACGTTGTCGGTGTCGTACGGGGCGATCTGCACGTTCTCGAACGGGTACTGCAATGGCGTGTCTTCGGCGCCTTCGATCACCAGGTTCTTGTTCAGGTAGCTTTCGTAACTGGAGGCGCTGGTAAGGCCGACTTTCTTGCCGCTCAGATCCTTGGCCGTGTGGATGCGCTCGTCCTTGGCATTGACCACGATCACTGCCGGCGAGGCGTAGTACTCCACCGGGAAATCAAACACTTCGGCGCGGGCTTTGCTCGGGGTCATCGAGCAGATGCAAATGTCGTAGCGCCCGCTCCAGCGGCCGGCGGCGATCACGTCCCATGAGGGCGTTTCCAGGCGCAGCTTCACGCCCAGTTTCTGTGCCACAGCCTTTGCCACGTCAACGTCGAAGCCACTCAGCTGGTTCTGGTCGTTGAGGAACGAAAATGGCGGGTAACTTTCCATCAGCACGCCCACCAGCTCTTTTTTCTGCTCGATGCGATCCAGCGTGGCGCCACCGAAGGCTTGGGTGCAAGTCGCCAGTGTCAGCAGGCCCAAGGCCAACAGGGGTTTAAGTTTCACGAATGACACCTTTAGAAAAAAGAGTTGTGATGCAGCGAATTCAGCGTATTAAATAGTTATAAAAACGACTCTCATAGTGAGTTATTTTCATAAGCTTATGAGTAAAAAGCATATGGGCGCAGAAACAGTGATTCTCGATGGTGGCATGGGCCGTGAACTGCAACGCCGTGGCGCGCCGTTCCGTCAGCCGGAGTGGTCGGCTTTGGCGTTGAGCGAGGCGCCGCAGGCGGTGGAGGCGGTGCATGCGGCTTATATCGACAGTGGCGCGAACGTGATCACCAGCAATAGCTATGCGGTGGTGCCGTTTCATATTGGTGAGCAGCAGTTTGCGGCGCAAGGCCAGGCACTGGCGGCCCTGGCGGGTGAGTTGGCGCGGCGGGCGGTAACGGCCTCGGGTAAACATGTACGGGTGGCCGGTTCGTTGCCGCCGTTGTTTGGCTCATATCGTCCGGATTTATTTGAAGCGCAGCGTGTATCCGAGCTACTCACACCGCTGGTGCAAGGCCTGGCGCCTCACGTTGACCTGTGGCTGGCGGAAACCCAAAGCTCGATTGTCGAAGCGCGGGCGATCAAGGCCGGTCTGCCTCAGGATGGCAAGCCGTTCTGGCTGTCGTTTACCTTGAAGGACGAAGACACCGACGAAGTACCACGGCTGCGCTCCGGCGAGCCGGTGGCGGACGCGGCCGAGGCGGCTGCGCAGTTGGGCGTGCAGGTGCTGTTGTTCAACTGCAGCCAGCCGGAAGTGATCGGCGCGGCGATTGATGCTGCGCGCCAGACCTTCGAGCGACTGGGCGTAGCGATCCAGATCGGTGCCTACGCCAATGCCTTCCCTCCGCAGCCCAAGGAAGCCACGGCCAACGATGGCCTCGACCCGTTGCGCGACGACCTCGACCCACCTGGCTACCTGCACTGGGCCGCTGATTGGCAGGCGCGCGGTGCCAGCCATCTGGGCGGTTGCTGCGGGATCGGGCCTGAGCATATTGCGGTGCTGGCCCAGAAGCTGGGGTAGTTGGCCGATGCAATTGCAATGTGGCAGGGAACAAACTCCCTGCCACAGGCATCATGCGTCGTCCAGGAAGGTCAGGCCCGGCACTGCGCCAGGGTTTTCAACTGGCCTGATCCTGTCTGATTGGCTTCTGATAACCATGCCTCAAAGCCTGCGCCAATTGCCGCCCACTCCGCGTCGATGATGGAATACCACGCGGTGTCCCGGTTCTGCCCCTTGACCACCATGTGCTGGCGGAACACGCCTTCAAAGCTGAACCCCAGACGCTCGGCCGCGTATTTGGAGCGGGCGTTGGCGTTGTTGCACTTCCATTCCAGGCGGCGGTAGCCCTGTTCGAAGGCATACCTGGCCAGCAGGTATACCGCTTCGGTGCTTTTCGGTGAGCGCTGCATCGGCGCCCCGAAGGTGACGTGGCCGATCTCGATACGGCCTTGGGCCGGGACAATGGACATCAGGCTGAGGATGCCTTGGACCTGACCGCTGGCGCGGTCGATCACGCTGAAAAAATACGGGTCGCTGTGAGCTGCGTGATTATTCAACCAGTCATTGAAGGCGCTGCGCTCAGGGAAAGGGCCGTAAGGCAGGTAGTCCCACAGTTTCGGGTCGGCACCGGGGCCTTGAAGCGCTTGGAACAGATCGTCGGCATGGCGCGCCGGGTCGAGTTTTTCCAGGCGTATAAAGCGTCCTTCAAGCCGTTGCACGGTAGGCGCCGGGACGTCTTTCCAGTCGGCGGGGGAAATGCACATGCTGCGCTCCTTAAAGGCCTTTGCGAAATTGAATGAAACCCGGGCGTTCGGCGATGCGTTCATACAGCTGGATCGCCGTGGCGTTGGTTTCGTGGGTCAGCCAATGGACCTTGCAGCAACCATCGGCCTTGGCGGTGGTGTAGACGAATTCGATCAACTGACGACCGACGCCGGTGCCGCGTTGAGCGGGGTCCACCAGCAAGTCCTGCAGGTAGCAGGAGTTTTCAATGCTCCAGTTGGAGCGATGGTAGATGAAGTTGACCATACCCACCGCCTTGCCGTCCTGCCAGGCCAGCGCCGAATGGGTCGGCTCATTGGCGTCGAGCAAACGCTGCCAGGTGCTTTGGCTCACCGCGTCCGGCAGTTCAGTGTTGTAGAACTGCAAATACGCTTGCCACAACGGCAGCCAGGCGGCGTGGTCGGCAGCAGTCACCTGGCGGATGTCGGTCGGGTTCATTCTGAAACTCCTTGGGGAATAAAGCGCGCGAGGGTCTGGTCACGCACGTCAGGGCTTGCGGCCAGGCCTTCGCGAACGCCGGCAACGTCGGCCGCGCTGCGGTTCTGGCTGAGTTTGCGCTTGCCGATCAGGCGGTCGATCGGCAGGGCAAAGCCGACGATGGCCCTGAGCATGCCGTCAATGTAGTCGGCCGGGGCGTCGCTGACTTTCCACGGTTGGCTGCGATTGCCTTCATGACGGTCGGTGAGCGCACTGACCAGCTTGAGCAAGCGTGCGGCGTCGGTGAACACCTCGGCCTTGCCGTAAGCGTGCACGGCGATGTAGTTCCAGGTGGGCACCACTTTGCCGTGCTCGGCCTTGGCCGGATAAAAGGCCGGGCTGATGTAGGCTTCGGCGCCGGCAAAGATCACCAGGGCGTCGCTGCCATTTTGCAGCGCTTGCCACTGTGGGTTGGCCTTGGCCAGGTGCCCATAAAGCGTGCCGTTGGGGCCTTCATCGGGGTTGAGCAACAGCGGCAGGTGGCTGGCTTGCAGGCCCTGTTCGCCAAAGGTTACCAACTGCGCCAAGCGGGTGTGCTGGATCAGTTGCTGGATTTCGGGCAGGTCATCGAGGGCAAAGGCACGCGGTGTGTACATGGAGATTTTCCTTGGCGAATGCCTGCATCCTAGGCAGGCTATTGGTTCGTTGTAAGAGCCATCTAGGGTCAATTTCATAGGTCCAATATGCCGCCTGTTTTGCCGCCGATGTCATTCAACCCCGCCGGAATCGAGCTGGATCGCTGCCAAGGTCTGACTCGCCAGCTGTATGACGCCTTGCGCCAGCGGGTGCTGGACGGGCGGCTGGTCAGCGGCACGCGCTTGCCGGCTAGCCGTGATTTGGCGGCGGCGTTGTCGATTTCGCGCAACAGCGTGGTGCGCGCTTACGACCAGCTCTACGCCGAGGGCTTTATCGAGAGCCGGGTCGGTGATGGCACCTATGTAGCCCAACTGCCCACCGCAAAAAAACTATCCACAAAACTGTCCACAGGGTTTTCAACAGGCTTATCCCCAACCTTATCCACAAACGCGGCGAATTTGCCGGAAAATCTGGATGACGAAGTTATCCACAGTGCCGGTGTCGAGCGGATAAAAACCAACCACCTGTCTCAGCCTCCGTCGGGTCCGCCACGGGCATTTCGCGTGGGCGTACCGGCGTTCGATCTGTTCCCGTTCGAGGTGTGGGCCAAGCTGAATGGGGCGTTCTGGCGCAAGCCGGATCTGGAGCAACTCTGTTACGGGGACCCGGCTGGCGATGCTCGCTTGCGCGGGTTGATTGCCGCTTACCTGCGCAGCTCACGTGGCTTGCAATGCACGGCTGAACAAATAGTGATCACCAGCGGCGCGCAGCAGGCAATCAGCCTTTGTGCACAGTTGCTGGTAGAGCCTGGCGATGCAGTGGCAGTGGAAAACCCCGGTTATCGTGCTGCCGGCCATGCGTTCGCCCTGGCCGGTGGGCGACTGCACGGAGTACCGGTGGACAACGAGGGTATCGACTGCCAGGTACTCAATACCCTTGCCGATTGCCGCGTGGCTTATGTCACGCCCTCCCATCAATACCCGCTGGGTGTGGTGATGAGCCTGGCCCGACGCCTGGAACTGCTGGCCTGGGCCGAGCGTACGGGCGGCTGGATCATCGAGGACGACTACGATGGCGAGTACCGCTACAGCGGCGCGCCCTTGTCGCCATTGGCGGCCCTGGCTCGCAGTGGGCGGGTGCTGTATGTCGGCACGTTCGGCAAAGTAGCGTTCCCGGCCCTGCGCCTGGGTTATCTGGTATTACCGCCGGGGCTGGTGGACGCCTTCTCCCGGCGCCGTCGTCGACATGCGCCACTCGGAAGTCAGCACCCAGGCGGTGATGGCCGAATTCATGGCGGCCGGGCACTTCCAGCGGCATATCCGCCGTATGCGCCGGGCTGCCTTGAGCCGGCGCAACGCGTTGCTCGCGGGTTGGCCGGACGGGTTGGGGGGGTATCGGCGAACTGCCCAGCGTGGCCGCTGGGCTGCACCTGACCGTGCGGGTGGAGACATTGGCGCGCGAACAGCAACTGCTCGCCCAGGCCCGTGAGGTGGGGGTGGAAGTCAACGGCCTGAGCAGTTACTGGCTGCCCCAATCAAGCACGCCGGTTGACCAGCGCGCTGGCCTGGTGATGGGGTTTGCCGCCGTGCCGGAGGTAGAAATTGCACTCGCGCTCAAGCGTCTGCGCGCCGCATGGCAGTCCGGATAATTAACTACCGTCTGGCCGGGTGAAGAGGCCAATACCGTGAGGGCTTCCTGTGTCTTTGCTCTAGGTAGACGATCATGCCCGACCCACTTTCCCCACCCCCCGTTGTCGATGCGCTGCAGTTGCGCACCAGCCAGTTGTTCGCTTTACGCCCCACCCTTGGCACTTTAGGCATTACTCAGGCCCAGCTCGATGCCGACCCGGAGGCGGTGCTTGAGTATTACGCCGAGCAGTTGATCGAGTTCTTCTGCGCGCCCGGCCCGGCGTCGGAAACTCGCTGGCGCGAGTTATCGCAGATGCTTGCACAGCGGCTGCGTAAGGTTCTGCGCAAGCAGGCAGATCCCGTCATCCGCAGGCTGCTCCAGGCTGTGCTCGCGTTTCCCGACAGCGGCGAGCGGACCTCCACGATTGAGGCCTATGGCGTTCAACGGCACAACGACCTCGCATTGGCGATCGTGGGGGCCGGTACAACGCTGATCTACTCCGTGAGACATGGCCTTGAGGTTTTTACGTCTGCTCAGCAGGCCGAGGTGTTGGTAGACGCTGAGCGGCTTGAGCATGACGTCTTCGAGGGCTGGGCGCTGTGTGGGCTGGAAGCGGCGTTGCAACGTATCGATGCGATTGACCTCAGTGAAAGCCCGCGCCTTGAGCCTCTGGATCGACAACTGGCCTGGGCGACCCGGTTCCGTGATTTCTTCGAGCAGGACCCCGAGCCGCAGGGGCTGCGTGAATCGTTACCGTCCTGGCTGAAAGAAGCCTCGCGCACGGGGCGATTGGCTTACAGCAGGCTGTTGGTGAGAGCCGCCTGGGCCTATCAGAAATATTGCGTCCGCACCCAGCTCGACGACCTGCCGGAGGACGACGCCGCGCACCAAGCCTGCTTCGCTCGGGAAATGGCCATGGACCTCTGCAAGGTGGCGTTGGAATACAGTCTTCAAGGTCTGGCGGGGGTTACGCTCGAGGGTTATTACCGGCTTCGCGCAGCCGTGAGAACTTACGCGACCCATCGTCACGTGCAGGGCGAGCCGATGGTGTTCAGGCGGTTGGCGGATGAGTCAGGCTACCTGATCGGTGCTGGGAGCGATGAGGTCGGCCCCTGGTTGGTGTTTCGGCCGTGGTTGGCACAGGTCTTCCAACAAGTGATGACTGCCCCTGCATCTGGCGCGGTGTTGTCCCAGCCTTTCGCTGAAATGTTCTTGACCCGCAAGATGCTGCTCGCAAGCCCCTTCAAGACGCAGGTTACGCAAAATGCTCAAGTACCCTGGCGCGACGGCGTTCGCTGGATGCGGCAGGTGGCCCTGCTACTGGTTTATCCCGCCAGGCCACAAGGCCAGGAACCTGCGTCGCCACACCCGCGCGTCAAGCGGCTGGATGCGGCGTGGGCGGGGGCACGGCAGGTGCTTTCGGCAGTCCAGCAGCATCAATTGGCGGCGATAGCACACCCGTCAAAGGTAGGCGAGATGATTCATGAGGGGGTCCATAAAGGTCTGCACCTCTTCGATAACGGGCTCGTCTACAACAAGGACGAGAACCACTTCTACGTGCTGTCGCACATTCGCATCAGCCCTGTCTTTAATATCAACAGCCCGGTCTACCAGGTGGTCGATCGGCCGCAAAAGCCCGTAACCCTGGGGCCCGACATCATCAGTAATGACCAAGGTCAGTGGGACATCCGCCGGGTGCCGCGGCTCAAGCGTGATGTGCGAGGGCTGAGTGTGCGTGGGCGTAAAGCATTCGATGCAGGCCAAGCCTCACTGGCCCGGGCCAACCAGGCTGGGGCCGAAACCCTGCGCCCCGGCACGCCACCGGTTGCCGCAGAGGAGCAGTTCGAGCAGCTGGCGCGTGGGTTGGACGACGCTGCCCGCGTGCTTGCGCAATTCACCCAAAGCCGCAGCAATGAGGACTGCGTTGCCTTGATCAGCCAATTGCGGGCCACTGCCCTTCAGTTGCTCAACAAAGGTCATCGCCTGCGCATCGACATGACCCGCACCAGCCAGACCCCAACCGTTGGCGATGTGGAATACCTGCTGGGGCAACGTGCGATTTGTATCCGCCGGATCAATGGCCGGGTGCCGGAAACCATCGACGGCACGGTGGACTATCTGCAGGAATACGAAGTACTGGACGTGATGGGCGGCTATCGGCCCCTGTGGTACGCGCACTTTCATTACCCCTTGCTGCACACACCGCCAGACCAGCCCTCCAAGGCGCACCTGAAATTAGCCGCGCAGCGCAGAATGGGCCGCGTCTTTGAACAGGCCGAACGCAGCGCCGGGCGCCACTCGCAGGTCTACCGTGGGCCGATCGGCACGCCCTCCGGGCGGCGTATTTTTCTGGATGTGATGTAACACGCACCGGAGCGAGCGACCTCGCTCCGGTGGGCCTTGCCACTGCGTGATCAAGTACCGGATTTGATCTTGGTCCAGGCGCGCGTCCTGGCGCGCTCGGCATCACGCGCCAGGGGTTTCAAGGTGTAGAGCGTTGCCATGGCCGCCTCGGTCGGGTACAGGTTGGGGTTGTTGCGAATGGCTGGGTCGACGTGTTCGGTCGCGTCCTTGTTCGGGTTGGGGTAGCCGACGAAATCACTGATCGGCGCAATCACCTGGGGTTGCAGCAAGTAGTTGATGAAGGTGTAGGCGTCTTGCGGGTTCTGCGCGCCTTTGGGAATGGCGAGCATGTCGAACCAGATCGGTGCGCCTTCTTTGGGCAGGCGCATGTCCACGGTGACGCCGTTCTTGGCTTCCTTGGCGCGGTTGGCGGCCTGAGAAAAACTGCCCGAGTAACCCACGGCCACGCAAAGGTCGCCGTTGGCGATATCGGCCATGTACTTGGAGGAGTGGAAGTAGGTGATGTACGGACGGATTTTCATCAACAGGGCTTGTGCCTTGTCGTAATCCTTGGGGTTGCTGCTGTTGGGGTCCAGGCCGAGGTGCTGCAGGGCCAGCGGCAGGATTTCCGACGGTGAATCCAGGAAGGCGACGCCGCATTGCTTGAGCTTGCTGATGTTTTCTTCCTTGAAGATCAGGTCCCAACTGTCCACCGGTGCATCGGGCCCCAGTGCCGCCCTGACCTTGTCTGGGTTGAAGCCGATCAGGATGGTGCCGTACATGTAGGGCACGGCGAATTTATTGCCGGGGTCGTTGGCTTCGATCAGCTTCATCAGCTTGGGGTCGAGGTGGTTCCAGTTGGGAAGCTGGCTGCGATCCAGGGGCTGGAAGACGCCCGCTTCGATCTGCTTGGCCAGGAACACGTTGGACGGCACCACCACGTCATACCCGGAGTTGCCGGTGAGCAGCTTGGCTTCCAGGGCTTCGTTGGTGTCGAAGATGTCGTACACCAGTTTGATCTGAGGGTTTTGTGCCTTGAAGTCCTCAAGGGCCTTGGGCGTGATGTAGTCGAACCAGTTGTAGACCTTGAGGGGTTTTTCTTCGGCCTGCGTCGCGCCGCTCAATACGGCGGCGCACAGGGCCAGGGTGGTGAGCATCTTCATTGGGCGGCTCCTGCTTGTTCGAAACCTTCGAGGACGTTGACGGCGTTGATACCGATTTCTGCGACGGCGTAGCCGCCTTCCATCACGAACAGCGTGGGCCTGCCAAGACGCGCGATGCGCCGGCCCATCGCCAGGTAATCCGGGCTGTCGAGTTTGAATTGCGAGATAGGGTCGTCTTTGAACGTGTCCACTCCCAGGGACACCACAATGACGTCGGCATCAAAGCGCTCGGTCTCCTGGCACGCCGCTTCGAGCGCGGCGCTCCAGGTGTCCCAGCCGGAGCCGGCCGGCAGCGGGTAGTTGAAGTTGAAGCCCTCGCCAGGCCCTTCTCCCAGCTCATCGGCATACCCCAGGAAAAACGGGAACTCAGCCTCCGGGTGGCCGTGGATGGAGGTGAAGAGCACATCGCTGCGGTCATAGAAAATCGACTGGGTGCCGTTGCCGTGGTGGTAATCCACGTCGATGATCGCGACTTTTGCATGGCCCTGGTCGAGGAACGCCTGGGCTGCGATGGCGGCGTTGTTCAGGTAGCAATAACCGCCCATCAAATCACTGGCGGCGTGATGCCCGGGTGGGCGGCACAGGGCAAAGGCACTGTGGGCGCCTTGCTGGATCGCCTGCTGCGCGGTGAGCGCTACCTGTGCCGCGCTGTAGGCGGCTTGCCAGGTACCGGCGGTAATCGGCGCACCGCCGTCGAAGCTGTAGTAGCCCAGTTGGCCGTGCAAGCTGGTGGGCAACACCCGGCGCAGGGTGCGGGCAGGCCAGGTGTAGGGCAGCAGGTCGCCGTCCTGGCCGTATTCGGTCCAGCGGGCCCAGGCGTTTTTGAAAAAATCCAGATAGTCGCGGCTGTGGATGCGTTGCAGCGGGGCCAGGCCGAAGTCCTGTGGTGCCTGCACCGGTCCCAGGTCACGGTCCTTGACCCGTTGCAGCACATGGTCGGCGCGCGACGGCATTTCGAAGCAGGGCATCAATTGCCCATCCATCAATTCGCAGCGTCCGTGGTGTAGATGGTGATCGTCTGAATAGATCGTCAGCATGGGGGCTCCCGCAGGCGTGTTGTTGTGCCTTCAAGTGTTGCGGTGCGGGGGCGGCCAAGAGAATGGCAGGAGCGGCCAGAAGGGGATAAATGTGGCCAAAGACTTTGACCGTAATTCGCCCGCTAATGGCGCATCAGGCTGGGCGCGACCCCACTCCAGCGCATAAACGCGTGGCGAAAACTTGCGGTCTCGCTGAAACCCAATTGTTCGGCGATCTTGTAAATGGGCCATTGCCCTTGCGCCAGCCATTGCTTGGCCTGCTCAAAGCGCAGCTCGTCGAGTAATTGCTGGTAGCTGCAACCTAACGCATGCAGATGCCGGCGCAGGGTTCGTGCGGAACAGTTCATCTGCGCCGCCAAGCCGTCCAGGCCGGGCGCGGCGTGCAGTTGCTCGGCCAGCAACTGGCGCACGCGGTTGAGCCAGGCCTGGCGCCCGGTGAATTCGGAGTTCTGTTTGCGGCAGCGTTCGGCCATCGCCCGATGGGTGATGGCATCGGCCAGGGGCAAGGGTTGTTGCAACCACTGGGCGTCGAACGCAAAGCCGTTGTGCCGTGCGTCAAACTGCAAAGGGCAGTCGAAACGCTCCGCGTATCGCGGGTGGTAGGCGGGTGCCGGGTAGTCGAAACGCGCTTCACGCAACGGCAGCGGGCCGCCGAGCAAGTCATCGCAAATGACTTTCATCGACACCAGGCAAAACTCCACATTGAACGCCGCCAGCGCGGGATTTTCCCGATAGTCGCCGGCGGTCAGCCAAATCTGTTCGCCGTCTTCCACCAGGCTGAGTTCAAAAAGTGTTCCCAACAGCGCCGGGTAGCGTAGCGCCAGACGCAAAGCGTCACCTAAGGTGGCACTCGTCAACAGCGCATAACCGAGCAGACCGTAGGACGACACGTGCATGCGCTGGCCCAGTTCCAGGCCAATGTCCTGGCGCAGGGCTACGGCATTGGCGCATACGCGCATCTCCTGGCAGGTGGTGATGCGCGTGTCGGCGCGGCGCAGGTCTGCTATGCCAATGCCGCTGCCGGCCAGTAATACCTCGGCCGGCTGGCCCTGGTCCTTGAACGTCGCCAGGACCAGAGATACGGCGTTGAGAGTCGTGAGGTGTGAATGCAGCATGGGGACACCCGCGCGAAGAAGTGCACTGGCGCAGCAAATTGCATGCCGTGCCCCTGGTGGCGATTAACGACTGGACTCGGATTTTGGGCGCTCGAAAAACAGCTCACGGGCTTGCTGCAGGCTGATCTCGCTGCGGTAGTAGGCAACGGCTTGTTGATGGTTCAAGCCTTTGGGCGAGTCGGCGGCGGCGCCCTGGCTGTGCTCGGCTGGAGTCTTCAGGCGTGCAGATAACATCGACTTGTCCGGTGTCCAGTTGGCACTGTAGTGAAAGTGGGCATACCAGAGCACTTCGCGCGTCACGCGGTCGCTGATGGTGTACTCATCCAGATAGTCAGGCGTGTGGGACTTGATTCGACGGCGGTTCACGGTTTTCTTGATGGCGATCGTATTGTGTTGTTTAAGCCACTGCACCCCTGTCACGGTAGGAGGAGACAACTTGAGCGCCCTTTGCACCAGTTGATTACTCTGCTGATAGAGCTGGGCCAACGCGCTATCAATCGCTTTGGTCACCTCGCTCGCGGGAAGCGCCATGGCGTGGCTCTCAGTGATGTTATGTTGAGTCAGTGCCTGCTCGATGGCATTGCTTGCCTTCTCCAATCGCTGTGCGTGTTTGTGGTACAGATACTCGATCCCAAAGGGCTCACGATCGGCGAGGTTGCTGTGGGCACGGGCACGCGCTTGAAAGGCGGGCAGCCCATCGAGCAGTGCCTGGCCCTGATTGATGGTCAACTGCAGATCCACCTCAGCCGGTTCGGCGGAAGGGGACGGTGCTCTTTCGTGAAGTACCCAGACACCCTTGGATTTTTCATGGTAAGTGGCGAGGATCTGATGGGTCAGCGGTGATCGAATATCCACCAGGCCGGTTTCCAGCCCGACTTCGTTCAAGCGCGGTTCACCGATCAGCAGGCCACCGTAGCGAGTGTGGATAAACTGTTTCAACGGGCGTGGCGGGGTCGAGGGCGGGGTCGGTCGGCTCCTGAGCACTCCGCGCTCGGCACTCAATACCCCGAGGTTCTTCGCGGCGCGTCGCTGGAAGCCACTCAGCTCGCCGCGCAACTCTTGTAACTGATCGGTGATGGCGTGCGCGGAGTACTCCACGGGAAAATCCTGCAGGCGTTCGTCCAGCAGTTGAAACTGCTCGACCAGGTTGCTCAAGGTGTCAATGCGTTCATCCAGGCGTCGATCGCTGCGCTCCTCCAATGTATCGCGCAGGCATTGGATCGCAACATCCGCTGTGTCGATGATGTTGTCTATCTCCGACCAGGCCTCGGGAGCTGTCTGCAAGGTGTCCTTGGGCAAGCACAGGTTGCGGCTGAGCGACACGCGAATGGCCTTCAGGTCGTCAACGCTGTAGACCGGCATCGAGCTCTTGAGGGTATCCAGCAAAACGGCACCGTCCCTGGCCAGGCTTTTGAGCTCCCGGAATCGGCCGTGCATGTATTCCAGCTGTACAAGCAATGCGCCGGTCAGTTCGCGCATCTCACGGAAGTCTTCAATCGGGCGCTCCATGGACACCACAGCCTGGCGTTGCAGCTGCTCATGCACGATGCGCCATTTGGGTGTGAAGCGCGAAAGGATCTCGCTCAGCGTAGCCTGGGTCAGTCGGGCCTGGGCCTTGATGTAACTCAAGGCTTTTGGCGCGTATTGCGCCGTGGGTTCATGCACGTTCATTTCCTTGAGCATCTGCAAGGCCGTCTCGTACTCCATGCGTTGGGTTTGCAGGGTCTGCAGATAAGCCTGGCGCAATGCTTCAGTGGATGTGGAGGGCTGCGCATCCATCGCCTGGCGCGCGTTCTGCAACGCCTCCTGGTTGGCTTTTTTCTGGCTTTCGAATATTTCCAGCTGCCGACGTAGCTCCTCTGATTTTTGTCGGGCCAGCGCACGGGCTTTGGTGCTCATGAGTTTGGGGCCGCCTCCCCGAAGGCGCAGGCGCGTATCGATGAACCACTGGCCCTTGCTGTTGTGAACCAGCGGAGGGCCGGTACGCGAAGGGTTTCGAGCGTCGACAATCAGTACGGTTTCGCCTTCATCCACTGTGACCTGGAACCAGCGTTCGCCTACTGGCGCATACCAATGCTGCCCGCCGCGATACAGGTCTTGCCACGGGCCTGCCTCGTGGTGCGCCTCGCCCAACGTGTCAGGTTTGCTCACCTTGAAACTGTCTAGCACGGTTGCCAGGCGCGGCGGTGCGCGATTGATCGCGCCGCTGACGATCAGGGGCTGGTCATGTACGGCGAGTGCCTCTGCCGAAATCGTCGGCTGCTGGCTGGTTGTCACAGGTTCCGGGGCGGCTGGTGGCCGTGGTGCGGGCGTCGGTTCGTTGCGCACTGAACCCGCAGGGGCGCTGCGGCTGGCACTGTGCAAAGTGATGGCCATGCCGATGTTCAGCAGCAAGTCGGTAAGTGCGGTCCAGGTGGAGTCCTGCTCAGGATGGGCGCGGGTCTCCACCACCACTTGTAACTCATCCATGATCTGCCAGATCCAGGCGGCGATGCCCACGGTACGCGCGAGGAATGGCAAGGCCAGATTGAAGGTCATCCAGCCGGTGCGTTTGAACGTGGCCCAGCGGGCTTCGGCATTGGACACCGATTGCCGGTCGGCGAGGGTGACCATGGCATTGGCATTGGCGTGGTAGAGCGTCTTGAACTGGTCATCGGTGATCGTGGCCTGGCCCAGAAGCACCGGCCCGCCCATCGTCCAAACCTTGAAGGGGTCGACCATGAAATCGACCACGGCCCAGGGCGAGGGCAGGTCGCCAGGGAATACATAGCGGGCATAGTCAGTGCTCACCGTATCGGGCAGCCAGGCCAGTACGGATTCGCGCAGGTTTACTGATTGCTGCAGGGCATAGAGCAAGTTGCTGGGCGAAGGGAACTGCGACAGGGGGTTGTCGAGCAACGGCCGATACAACAGGCATGGACCGGCGGCCGGGTCCTGGGGACCGATCACGAACATATTGGCGACCTTATCCGGCGTTTTATCTGCTCGGCGAGTCGGCACAAACGCCAGTGGGCGGATCACGATGGGTTGGCCCTGCACTTGCCGGTCACTGGGCTCGGCGCGCATGACGGCTTTCACGTAGGCGTAGCCTTGCTCATCAATGGCGCTTTCGCCGCGTATCTTGCATTGCAATGCCAGCAACGGCAGTTGAATGCGCAAGTGCTCGGCATAGAGCCGCTGGCGGCGATCCGCCTCCTGTGGGTGCGCCAGCAGTTTTTCCTTGATCAGTGCCGGGTAGGTATTCCCGACATCCACCCGGCTGATCAGGCGTTCCAGGTAGTTGACGGTGAACCATTGCGGCAGCACCAGCGTGATGTGATAACGCAGGGACTTATTCCCTAATGGCAGGGCGATCAAGTTCTGCAGGGCAAGCTCCGGCAGGGTGAATGCTGTGGTCTCTATTTTTCCGGGGACGGTGAACAGGCCCCAGACCACAGGGCTGCGCACCACGATTTCGACGCCATCGAGCCACCGCGCATCAGCGTCGGGGTGATCCTTGAGCATTTCGGCTTTCAGCCGTTCAAGGGTGTACGCGTGAAGAGAGCTGATGCCTTCGTCATAGCTGCGGCCTTCGTTGGCACTGTGCAGGGTTGCCAGGTCCTTGAGGTGTCGGGCATAGGCATCCTGGTCAGAGATGGAGGCGCTGGTCAGCCAGTCGGGCAGGGCGTGTACGTATTCCTGCAAGGGCCGTGTGCTGCGTTTGGAACGCGGTGCCGGCGGCTGCGCAGGGCGGTTGCGAGGCGTGTCCGGCGTGCCCAGATCAGAAACGTCGATGGCGCCGATATCCTTGACCTGGATGCTGATCAACGCGCAGGCCAGATAATCGAAAAAATCTCCTTCCGGTTCGACGAGGCGCCACCGCTGCTTTTTATTGGCCACCGTTAGCATTGGCAGGTCTTGGCCCAGCGCTTCCAGCGAAAGGTATTTCTTGAACCCCGAGAACAGTGACTGGGTGAGAATGACTTCGGCCCCATTCTGGTTGCCGATCAGGACGCTGATCAAGTAATCATCCACATGGTTGGCCTTGCCGTCGGCATCGACTTCGTCGATATCAATCACATAAGCGCGAGGGGCATCAAAGGTCTCGCGCTTGCGTGTCGCGGCATCCGGCGTCTGGAACAGTTGACGCGCCATGAAGCAATCGTCTTCCGTCAAGCCAGGCACTTGGTTGATGTTCCAGAAGTCGCGCAACATGATCGACAAGCTGTGCCAACGTGAACCGCCGCTGTTCTCGATGCTGTTCCAGTAGTCCAATTGCGCTTGTTGATAAGCCCGCAACATTATCGGGGCCAGGATGTTCATCGCACCGGCAATATCGAGGATACGCACCGGCAGGTGCACCGCAGGCTCAACGATCGGCAACTGGGCCAAAAAATGTTGGCCTTCGAGGTAGAGCATCGGCAGGGCAAATACCGCCTGCACCACGAGAATATCGGTGAGCACCGCATAATCACGGCCAACGGGGATGACCTGGCCATCCTCGACATCCCATGATGGGGTGCCAACCACGATCGTGTTCGGGTCCATATCCCAATCGGGATACAGCGTTTTCAACTGGGCGCGCAGCATGGTTGCGGCCACTTCGCGAAACGCGGGGCCGGTACACATTTGCGCAATCAGCGCATCAAGCAGATCTGGGTCGGGCTCGGTGGAGAGAGGTAGAGGCATGGCGCTTCCTGACAGGCGAGATAATGGCAACCGCTCCGGAAAAACCGGAGCGTCACCATGCTAGGAAGCATCGCGTCAGGAGCGGTGGTGCTTATATACGATGGGGGCCAGCCCTCAGCGCAACTCGCCGCAGAGGTCCAGTTCCACCAGGCGACGGACTTCGCACGCCTCGAGCCCGGCACCGATCAGTGCATTGAGCTTGCCGAATGCCGCCTCACGGGTCATGCCGCCGCCGGACAACACGCCGACGCCACGCAGGCGGCTGCCGGCTTCGTAGACATCCAGCTCCACGCCGCCTTCATGGCATTGAGTGATGGCCACGACCACGATTGCTTTGTCCTGTGCCCGTTGCAGGCTGGCCAGGAACGCAGGATTGTCACTGGGCCCGGTGCCGCTGCCGAAGCACTCGAGGATCAGTGCCTGGATACCGCTATCGATCAGCGCATCCAGTTGCACGGCCGCGATGCCCGGCACCAGCGGCAACACTCCAATGTTGGCCAGGGCCTTGGGCTGACGAAAATCCAGGGCCGCCGGAATCTCACTCGCCCGGGCCACGCCGCCATTGCGCTGCAACGCGGCAAACGGGTGGCGACCAAAGCTGCGGATCTTCGCGCAACGGGTCGGCGCCATCAGCGCGCCGTGGAAATACAGATGAACACCGGGCGCCAGGCCTTCGCCCAAGGCTGCCAGCGCACCGCTGACGTTTTCCCAGGCATCGCTGTCCGGCACGCCGGCCGGCAGCATGGAGCCGGTGAACACCACAGGCGCCGGCAGCCCCAGCAGTTGGAAGCTCATCGCCGCCGCGCTGTAGGCCAGGGTGTCGGTGCCGTGCAGGATCAGCACGGCGTCGCAGCCGGCGTCCACTGCCTCGACCACGGCGGTGCGCAGGCGCTGCCAGTAAGCGGGGGTCATATTGGCGCTGTCGATCAGCGGGGACATTTCCCGGAAGCGCCAAGCAGGCAATGGCTGGTTGCAAAGCTGTTCGCGCATGCGCGCTTCGAAACCGGATGCGGGCGCCAGGCCATTGGCGCTGGCTTGCATGCCGATGGTGCCGCCGGTGTAGAGCACCATCACGTTGTTAGCTGATTGCATCAAGAAATCTCCTGAACGAAAAACGCCGCCGGGCCCAGAGCATGCCCAAGGCCGGGCGGCGTGTCATCTATCGGCTCTTATTACGCTTGGCGCTGCGCTTGAGCACTCAGTTCAGCCGCTGGGGCACTGTCCGGTTTCACCGGATTGGCCGGCCAGGCCTTGGGGTCCAGATCCAGATCAGGGAATTGGCTGGAATCGAACACCGGCGTCTTGATGCCCGCTGCACGCTGATTGTCGTAGTCGTTCAGGATGCGCATGGCGATCTTGAACAGGAACGCCAGGGCGAACAGGTTGACGAACGCCAGCAGGGTCATGGTGATGTCGGCGAAGGCGAATACGGTGCTCAGGTTCTCGATCGAGCCCCAGAAAATCAGCACCAGCACCAGTGTGCGGTAGCCCATCAGCACCTTGCGGTTGTTGCCGACCAGGAAGCGCAGGTTACTTTCGCCGAGGTAGTAGTTGTACATGATCGATGTGAACACGAACAACGCCAGGGCTACCGAGATGAACATGCGACCCCAGTCACCCACTACGGCTGCCAGGGAGTTCTGGGTCAGGGCAATGCCGTCGCCTTCAAAGCCTGGGGTGTAGAAACCGGAGAGCAGGATCAGCAGCGCGGTGCAGGTGCAGATCACGAACGTGTCGAGGAACACGCTGAACGCCTGGACCACGCCCTGGGCGATCGGGTGTTCTACCGAAGCCACTGCCGCCACGTTAGGCGCGCTGCCCAAACCGGCTTCGTTGGCGAACACGCCGCGCTTCACACCCATGATGATTGCGCTGCCCACCAGGCCGCCGAAGGCTTGGTCGAGGCCGAAGGCGCTCTTGACGATGGTCGCGAGCATGGCCGGCACGTGGTCGAATTGCAGCACGATCACGTACAGGGTTACAGCGATGTAGACCAGGGTCTTGACCGGCACCAGCAGGTCGGCAATCGAGGCGATTCGCTTGATCCCGCCGATGAACACCAGGCCCAGCAATACCGCGAGGGCAAGGCCGGTGTAGGTGGTGTCGAGGCCGAAAGCATTGTTCAGCGAGTGGGTCACGGCATGGGCTTGCAGGCCGTTGAAGGCAAAGCCGAAGGTGACCAGCAGCAGGAACGCCATCAGCATGCCCAGCCAGCGTTTCTGCAGGCCGTGCTGGATGTAGTAAGCCGGGCCGCCACGGAAGGTGCCTTCGGCGTCAGTGCGCTTGTACAACTGACCGAGGGAGCACTCGATAAAGCTCGACGACATGCCCACCAATGCGGTGACCCACATCCAGAACACGGCGCCCGGGCCACCCAGGGTCACGGCAATGCCGACACCGGCGATGTTACCGGCACCGACACGGCCGGCCAGGCTGAGCATCAGCGCCTGGAACGAGCTGAGTTGGTCGGAGCTGTTTTTCAGGCTGTCGCGAAACACCGAAAACATGTGGAAAAAGTGACGTAATTGAACGAAACGCGAGCGGATCGTGAAATAACCGCCGAGCCCGACAATGAGCACGATCAGTACTTTCCCTGAGAGGAAGTCGTTGATGACTTCGAGCATGGAGTGTTCCTCGCTGATTTTTCTAATGGCAAACGCAGGACGGTCCGGGCCTTCGCATAGCACCAGGCAGTGCGCGACGGTTCGATCCCAATCCTTTTGCGGGTGTTGTTATTCATGCGCTTTCGCGTTGCTTCGGGCCTCGTATCGATGGCCGTAGACGCGAAGAGGGGCGGCACTATACCTAGGCGAGCGGGATCCGTCTGCACGAGACGATTAAAGGTTTCAGCCGTGTGTCGGCTGGCAAGGAGGGTTTACAGGGCGATATTGGAGTTTTTATGGGCATCATTTCACAACCTTGAGACAAAAAAAGGGCCTGAAGAACGAGCCTTCAGGCCCTCAAAAGGTGAGAGGTGTCTAGTCCCTCAGCCTGGTGAGCGGTGCAACAGACACTTAGGCCTTCAAGGGGACCAAGCGTGGAGCGATCATGTTCTCGGGGCGCAGGATGTCGTCGAGCATGGCATCGTCGAGCAAGCCTTCCTCGCGCACCAATTCCAGCACGCCGCGGCCGCTTTCAAGGGCGACACGGGCGATACGGGTGGCGTTTTCGTAGCCGATATACGGGTTCAGCGCGGTGACCAGGCCGATGGAGTGCTCCACCAGCTCGCGGCAACGGGCTTCGTTGGCGGTGATGCCGGTGATGCAGTGTTCGCGCAGCATGTCCATGGCGCGTTGCAGCAGGCGGATCGAGTCGAAGATCTTGAATGCGATCAGCGGCTCCATCACGTTCAGCTGCAGTTGACCGCCTTCGGCTGCCATGGTCAGTGCCAGGTCGTTACCGATCACTTGGAACGCTACCTGGTTCACGGCTTCCGGGATCACCGGGTTGACCTTGCCGGGCATGATCGAGCTGCCTGGCTGGCGTGCCGGCAGGTTGATTTCGTTGATGCCGGTACGCGGGCCGCTGGACAACAGGCGCAGGTCGTTGCAGATCTTCGACAGCTTCACCGCGGTACGCTTGAGCATGCCGGAAAACAGTACGAAGGCGCCCATGTCGGAAGTGGCTTCGATCAGGTCGGCGGCCGGTACGACCGGCTGCCCGCTGATCACGGCCAGGCGTTGTACCGCCAGTGCCTGATAGCGTGGGTCGGCGTTGATGCCGGTGCCGATGGCGGTGCCGCCCAGGTTGACTTCGGTGAGCAGTTCCGGCGCCAGGGTTTTCAGGCGGGCCAGGTCTTCACCCAGGGTGGTGGCGAAGGCGCGGAATTCCTGGCCGAGGGTCATCGGCACGGCGTCTTGCAGTTGGGTACGGCCCATTTTCAGGACGTGGCTGAATTCTTCACCCTTGGCGGCGAACGCCTGGATCAGGCTGTCGAGACTGGCCAGCAGCGCATCATGACCCAGCAGCAGACCCAGGCGGATCGCGGTCGGGTAGGCGTCGTTGGTCGACTGCGCCATGTTCACGTCGTTGTTAGGGTGCAGGTACTGGTACTCGCCCTTGTTGTGGCCCATGGCCTCCAACGCGATGTTGGCGATGACTTCGTTGGCATTCATGTTGGTTGAAGTGCCGGCGCCGCCTTGAATCATGTCCACCACGAACTCTTCGTGGAAATCGCCGCGGATCAGACGGGCACAGGCTTCGCTGATGGCAGCGTGCTTGGCTTCGCTGAGCTGACCCAGCTCGCGGTTGGCGTCAGCCGCCGCTTGCTTGACCATTGCCAGACCGACCACCAATTTCGGGTAATGCGAAATCGGAACGCCCGAGAGACGGAAGTTATTCACCGCTCGCAGGGTCTGGATGCCGTAATACGCTTGGGCGGGTACTTCGAGTACGCCAAGCAGGTCTTTTTCGGTACGGAAAGATGCAGCGGAGGACATGACGGAAATCATCTCGATATGGACCCGGAACTGGCCGGAACGCTGCGAATGCTAGGCTTCCATAAGTTTTTGGGCCAATGCTGTTCAGCACTGACCCATGCACAAACGGCATAATGTGGATGTGACCCAGCTATGATGGCGGGCGTGTGTGCCAAAATGGTGCATACCCGTGGGAGGAAGTGATGAACCTTGAGAGCAAATGGCTGGAAGACTTCAGTGCCCTGGCGGCAACTCGCAGTTTTTCCCAGGCGGCGGAGCGGCGCTTTGTGACCCAGCCGGCGTTCAGTCGCCGCATCCGCAGTCTGGAGGCCGCGCTGGGCCTGACCCTGGTCAACCGCTCGCGTACGCCGGTGGAACTGACAGCGGCGGGGCAGTTGTTCCTGGTCACCGCGCGTACGGTGGTCGAACAACTCGGGGAAGTGTTGCGCCATCTGCATCACCTGGAAGGCGGGCAGGGTGAGGTCATGCAAGTGGCAGCGGCCCATTCCCTGGCCTTGGGCTTCTTCCCGCGCTGGATTGCGCAATTGCGCAACGAAGGCCTGAACATTGCCACTCGGCTGGTTGCCACCAACGTCGGCGACGCGGTGCATGCCCTGCGCGAAGGTGGCTGCGACCTGATGCTGGCGTTCTACGACCCGGACGCGGCGATGCAGATGGATGCCGAAATCTTCCCCTCGCTGCATCTGGGCAACACCGAAATGCTCCCGGTCTGCGCCGCCGACGCCGAGGGCAAGCCACTGTTCGACCTGGAGGGCGAAGCCAGCGTGCCGTTGCTGGCCTACAGCGCCGGTGCTTTCCTGGGCCGTTCGGTGCACCTGCTGCTGCGCCAACGTGCGCTGCGTTTTACGACGGTGTATGAAACCGCCATGGCCGATAGCCTCAAGAGCATGGCCCTGGAAGGCTTGGGCATCGCCTGGGTACCGCAACTGAGCGTAAGGGCGGAATTGGCCCGGGGCGAACTGGTCGTGTGCGGCGGCCCGCAATGGCATGTGCCGCTGGAGATCCGTCTGTATCGCTGCGCGTTGGTGCGCAAGGCGAACGTGCGGCTGCTGTGGCGCAAGCTGGAGGGGGGAGCGGCGCAGAATGCTTGAGACCAAAACTGTTCAAATGTGGGAGGGGGCCTGGCATGGCGGGGTGTCAGGTACTTATTTGTCACTGATACGCCGCTATCGGGAGCAAGCCCCCTCCCACAGGGTTTTGCGGTGTCTTGGACTGACTCGTAAGTCAATAAAACCGCTGGTTTGCGCCGTAAGACAGATGGTCATTCCAGGGGCTGTTTATCTGCATTATTACGGTATACTGCGCGGCCTTCGGCCGGTCCAATCGGCCTGAATTTCGTACAACAAGCCACGCCGGTCTCCCGCGTGGCTTGTTGTTTTTTGACGCGCCTGCGGGCGCCCAGAGAGAAGAGGCACGACGATGAGTGCATTGGTTGGCGTGATCATGGGCTCCAAGTCCGATTGGTCCACCCTTAGCCACACCGCCGATATGCTGGAAAAACTCGGCATTCCCTACGAAGTGAAAGTGGTCTCCGCCCACCGCACTCCGGATTTGCTGTTCCAGTATGCCGATGAAGCAGAATCCCGTGGCATCGAGGTGATCATCGCCGGTGCCGGTGGTGCAGCCCACTTGCCGGGCATGTGTGCGGCCAAGACCCACCTGCCGGTGCTCGGCGTACCGGTGCAGTCGTCGATGCTCTCGGGCGTGGACTCGCTGCTGTCCATCGTACAGATGCCGGCCGGTGTTCCGGTGGCGACCCTGGCGATCGGCAAGGCCGGTGCGATCAACGCAGCCTTGCTGTCCGCCAGCATCCTGGGCGCCAAGCACCCGCAATTCCATGCGGTGCTGAAAAAATTCCGTGCTGAACAGACAGACAGCGTGCTGGACAATCCAGACCCACGTATCGCCTGAGGTTGTTGACGATGAAGATCGGTGTAATCGGTGGCGGCCAATTGGGCCGCATGCTGGCCCTGGCGGGAACGCCGCTGGGAATGGACTTCGCTTTCCTAGACCCGGCGCCGGACGCTTGCGCGGCCGCTCTTGGTGAGCACTTGCGCGCAGACTACAGCGACCCGGACCACCTGCGCCAACTGGCTGACGAAGTCGATCTGGTGACCTTCGAGTTCGAAAGCGTCCCGGCCGAAACCGTGGCCTTCCTGTCGCAGTTCGTACCGGTGTACCCGAGCGCCGAAGCGCTGCGTATCGCTCGCGACCGCTGGTTCGAGAAAAGCATGTTCAAGGACCTGGGCATTCCGACCCCGGCCTTCGCCGACATCCAGTCCCAGGCGGACCTGGACGCTGCCGTCGCCAGCATCGGCCTGCCGGCTGTGCTGAAAACCCGTACCCTGGGTTACGACGGCAAGGGCCAGAAAGTCCTGCGTACCGAGGCCGATGTGGTCGGCACCTTTGCCGAGCTGGGCAGCGTTGGCTGTCTGCTGGAAGGCTTCGTGCCGTTCACCGGTGAAGTCTCGCTGATCGCCGTGCGGGCCCGTGATGGTGAAACCCGCTTCTACCCGTTGGTGCACAACACTCACGACAGCGGCATCCTCAAATTGTCAGTGGCCAGCACTGACCACCCGCTGCAAGCCCTGGCCGAAGACTATTCCAGCCGCGTGCTCAAGCAGCTGGACTACGTTGGCGTAATGGCGTTCGAGTTCTTTGAAGTCGACGGTGGCCTCAAGGCCAACGAAATCGCGCCGCGTGTGCACAACTCCGGGCACTGGACCACCGAAGGCGCTGAGTGCAGTCAGTTCGAAAACCACCTGCGGGCGGTCGCCGGCTTGCCGCTGGGGTCTACGGCCAAGGTCGGCGAGAGCGCCATGCTGAACTTCATCGGCACGGTGCCTGCGGTTGAGCGAGTCATCGCTATCGACGACTGCCATCTGCATCACTACGGCAAGGCCTTCAAGGCGGGGCGCAAGGTCGGTCATGCCAACCTGCGCTGCAAGGATCGCGCAACGCTGCAAGCGCAGATCCTCAAGGTTGAAGCGCTGATCGCCGAACAATAAGCCCGGGGTCGGCGGGAACCATTTGGGGGTTGCCGTCCTCTGATTGCAGGATGCCAAAGCCTGCTAGGCTTTGGCATAGTTCACCTACATTCAGAGGGAAATGCCATGGGTATCATCGGAACCATCTTTATCGGCCTGATCGTCGGTCTGCTGGCGCGTTTCCTCAAGCCTGGCGACGACAGCATGGGTTGGATCATGACGATCCTGCTGGGTATTGCAGGTTCTCTGGTCGCCACCTACGGTGGTCAGGCCCTGGGCATCTACCAGGCGGGCCAAGGCGCAGGCTTCTTCGGTGCGTTGGTTGGCGCTGTCGTGCTGCTGGTTATCTACGGCCTGCTGAAAAAGAAATAATCCACGCGTTGAACCCTCTGCGCTGCGCAGGTGCAGAGGGTTAGAATGCTCGCCACTTTGTACTTGCCGAGCTTCCCCATGCGCCGACTTCTGTTAACGCTTCTCTTGCTGGGCTCCGGCCTGGCGCACGCTGGCGAACTGCCGGAAACCGACTGGCTCGACCTGATGCCGCTCTCTGATCAGAAAGCGCTCGAAGCCATGCCTGAAATCGACCACAACTCTCCCGAAGCACAAGGCACCTTCACCGACAAAGGTGGCTTGAAGCAGAGCAAAGGCTTGCCTGCGGTGATGTATTCGACCAAGACCGTGGCGGCCATGAACGGCAAGAACATCCGTATCGGCGGCTACCCCGTCCCGTTGGAAACCGACGCGAAGGGCCGCAGCACGTTGTTCTTCCTGGTGCCGTACCCGGGCGCCTGCATCCATGTGCCGCCACCACCGCCTAACCAGCTGGTGCTGGTGCGTTATCCCAAGGGGCTGAAGCTGGAGGATATCTACACGCCGCTATGGGTCACGGGCATGCTGAAGGTGGAGAAGGTGAATAACGACTTGGCGGATGCCGCCTATGCGCTGGATGCGGCGAAGGTGCGGGTCGTGAAGGAGTCGGATCTCTAAGCCACAACGCCTATCCCTGTGGGAGGGAGCAAGCCCCCTCTCACATGTTTTGTTTACAGGGTGATAGCGCTGAGGCTCACGCCCAAGGTGTGGCTTTCGCCGGGCGCCAGCTTCACCACATCATCCAGCACGTTGGCCGTCTCGATGCACAGCATGCCCGGCCAGCCGTCGTCGGCCATGTCGTCCAGCGCTTTGGCGCGCTCGGTCCACGGGTTCCAGATCACCGTGGACCTGGAGCCCTCGGCGGTCAGCTGGATGCGGCGTTGCCAGTCTTTATCGACAATATTCAGCTGCGTCGGGGTATCGAGGTAGATGCGATCCGTCTCTGCAGTGAAGTGCAGCAGGCCGGATTGGGTTTTCTCGGCCCAACCGTCGGCAGTATCGATATACACCAGGCCATCCAGGCCTTCGACCTGCACGTTTCGCACATCGCTGACAGCGAAGTAGGTGTGCAGTGCCTGGCTGAGGGTCACGGTGTCGGTGCCGCGGTTATGGCTGGTCAGGCGGATATGCAGTTGGTCGTCCAGCAGCAGGCTCAGCTTCAGGTCGACCTGATGAGGCCAGCCAGGGAAACCTCCTGCCGGCGCCGGTAACACGAAGTCGACGCGCAGTGCATTGCCTTCGGCCTCGGCTGCGGCCAAGGTCCAGAGTGCGGTGCGCACGAAACCGTGAGCGCCAGCCGGCTGCTCGCTTTGACGCATCGCCTTTACGCTCTGCGGGTTACGGTCGAATACGCCAAACCACGGCCAGCACACCGGCACGCCGGTACGAATGCCTTTGCCTGTCTTGAACACCGCCTCAGGGTTCTGCCAGATCAGCGGCTGCTCGCCCTGGCGCTGAAAACTGAAGATGTGCGCGCCCTGTTGGGCCACCATCAGTTCGGCGTCATTGTGGCGGATGCGCCAGCAATCCAGCTCGTCCTGTTTCACGGCTTCAACGTGGGGCGTAGGCATGGCAATACTCTCAATGGGCAGGCAATGGGGCAATTGACCGTCAAAAACCGGCGAGGTTTAACGCGCGCGCGACGGCACCGAACGTGTACGGCCGCTGCCATCGATGGCGACGAAGACAAACACCGCCTCGGTGACCTTGCGCCATTCGCTGGACAGCGGGTCGTCGCTCCACACTTCGACCATCATCTGGATCGAGCTGCGGCCGATTTCCAGGGCCTGGGTATAGAAGGACAACTGCGCGCCCACGGCCACCGGCACCAGGAACGCCATGCGATCAATCGCCACGGTGGCCACGCGACCACCTGCGACCTTGCTGGCCATGGCGGTGCCGGCCAAATCCATCTGCGCGACTAGCCAGCCGCCGAAAATGTCACCAAAACCGTTGGTTTCACGCGGGAGCGCAGTGATTTGCAGAGCGAGATCGCCTTGCGGGATAGGATCTTCTTGTTCGAGTTCGATCATGCCGAGGGTGCCTCTGACCCGTGACGCTTCATGGGTATTTCAAGTGGATAGCCGTCTTCAAAAAAACGTTTCAGCACCAACATACACCGCTCAATGCGTTTCTCGTAAGGCGGACTAAAGGGAAACTCTGCCAAATCGGCTGGATGGCACCCAACAACGTTTTGGCACAGCAGCCCCTCAAGACAGCGGGTCTGGCGCTTGCAAGGGCCGAGTATATCGGGACGATTGCGCCGCGACGACCTCCCGACGCTCATTTGGTCGGCAATTAACGTCTGTAATGCGGCTTTTTCCGGCAACTGTGCTTCTTATTGCGGTTAAAGCGTATGAACACGGAATATTTCGTCCATTGAAGTGTTATTCGGCGGGCGCTGTGCTTTTCCAAGCGATTTGCTATCTTGCCAAACCCGATGCAAGTCCCGGGCTTGCCGTTCTGATTACTATAAGAGAAGCCTTGCCATGTCCTCCGTGCCCGCAAGCAGTGCGCAACCTTCGCGCCCGCTGACCCGCAACGACTATAAAACGCTGTCGCTGTCTGCCTTGGGCGGGGCGCTGGAGTTCTACGACTTCATCATTTTCGTGTTTTTCGCCTCCGTGGTTGGAAAACTGTTCTTCCCCGTCGACATGCCTGAATGGCTGCGCATGCTGCAGACTTTCGGCATCTTCGCCGCGGGCTACCTGGCACGCCCGCTGGGCGGCATCATCATGGCGCACTTCGGCGATTTGCTGGGCCGCAAGAAGATGTTCACCTTGAGTATCTTCATGATGGCCGTGCCGACCCTGATCATGGGTCTGCTGCCGACCTACGCGCAGATCGGCCTGTGGGCGCCGCTGCTGTTACTGCTGATGCGGATCATCCAGGGCGCCGCGATCGGTGGCGAAGTGCCGGGCGCCTGGGTGTTCGTCTCCGAGCACGTTCCGTCCCGGCATATCGGCTACGCCTGCGGCACCCTGACCAGCGGCCTCACCGCCGGTATCCTGCTGGGCTCGCTGGTGGCCACGGCCATCAACACGATCTACAGCCCGGAGCAGGTCGCCGATTACGCCTGGCGCATCCCGTTCCTGCTCGGTGGTGTGTTCGGGCTGCTGTCGGTATACCTGCGTCGTTGGCTGCATGAAACGCCGATCTTCGCCGAGATGCAGCAGCGCAAGGCCCTGGCCGCCGAGTTGCCATTACGCGCAGTATTGCGCGACCACCGTGGCGCCATCGTGCTGTCGATGCTGTTGACCTGGTTGTTGTCGGCCGGCGTTGTCGTGGTGATCCTGATGACCCCGACCGTGCTGCAAACCCTCTATCACTTCAGCCCGACCGTGGCCCTGCAAGCCAACAGCCTGGCCATCGTCACCCTGAGCCTGGGTTGCATCGCCTCCGGCGCCCTGGCCGACCGCTTCGGCGCCGGCCGCGTGTTGGTCAGCGGCTGCGCACTGCTGCTGGCGACCTCATGGACGCTGTATCACAGCCTGCTTGCCCATCCCGACTGGTTGTTCCCGCTGTATGCCTTGACTGGTCTGTTTGTCGGCACCATCGGCGTGGTGCCTTACGTGATGGTGAAAGCCTTCCCGCCAGTGGTGCGCTTTAGTGGTTTGTCATTTTCCTACAACGTCGCCTATGCCGTATTCGGTGGCCTGACACCGTTGGCGGTGTCGCTGCTGATGAAGGAAAGCCCGATGGGCCCGGCCTATTACGTTGCTGTCCTGTGTGTGATGGGAATGGCCGTAGGCGGATATCTGTGGAAGCGCGGGCGCTGAGCCATCGCTGAGCCGGTGGCGGGCAGGCTCGCTCGCCACCGGTGTACGAGCAACGATTACAGAGTGTTTCTGAAACAACTCCCCAAACGCTTCAGGCCGCCTCGCAAACCCCGTATTTGTTGAGTTTCTCCTTTCTGTCAGATTTTTCATGAATGCTGGCCTTTCATCTAATTGTCATATTGCAGACATAGAGTGTTCACACGGCCTACTGATACTTGGCCCCGATCCAACTATCCCTATCTGCTAGGAGCAAGGCATGAAACTGAAACGTTTGATGGCGGCAATGACTTTTGTCGCTGCTGGCGTTGCGACCGCCAACGCGGTGGCCGCTGGTGTTGATCCGGCAATTCCGGCGTACGTCAAGACCACTGGTGTGTCGGGCAACTTGTCCAGCGTCGGTTCCGATACCTTGGCCAACCTGATGACCCTGTGGGCCGAGGGTTACAAAAAGGAATACCCGAACGTCAACATCCAGATTCAAGCCGCCGGCTCCGCCACCGCGCCACCTGCGCTGACTGAAGGCACCTCCAACCTGGGCCCGATGAGCCGCAAGATGAAGGACACCGAACTGGCTGCCTTCGAGCAGAAGTACGGCTACAAGCCAACCGCTATCCCGGTTGCCGTGGATGCCCTGGCGGTCTTCGTACACAAGGACAACCCGATCCAGCACCTGACCATGGAACAAGTCGACGCGATCTTCTCCTCGACTCGTCTGTGCGGCGCTAAAGCCGACGTGAAAACCTGGGGTGACCTGGGCGTGACCGGCGACCTGGCCAACAAGCCAGTCCAGCTGTTCGGTCGTAACTCGGTATCCGGCACTTACGGCTACTTCAAAGAAGAAGCGCTGTGCAAAGGCGACTACAAGCCGAACGTGAACGAACAACCAGGCTCGGCTTCGGTCGTGCAGTCGATCAGCTCCTCGCTGAACGGCATCGGTTACTCGGGCATCGGCTACAAGACTGCAAGCGTGAAGACTGTTGCCCTGGCCAAGAAAGGCAGCACCGACTTCATCGAAGACAGCGAAGAAAACGCCCTGAACGGCAAATACCCGCTGTCGCGCTTCCTCTACGTCTACGTCAACAAAGCCCCGAACAAGCCTCTGGCACCGCTGGAAGCTGAGTTCGTGAAGCTTGTGTTGTCCAAGCAAGGCCAGGAAGTTGTCGTCAAGGATGGCTACATCCCACTGCCAGCCAAAGTTGCCGCCAAGGCCCTGGCTGACCTGGGCCTGAAAGAAGGCGCCAAGTAAGCCTTCGGTAAAGCCGCCTTGAACCGGGTTCGCTCCACGGTTCAAGGCCCAGGCGGGGTCGGTAAGACCTGGACCTCGCCTCTTAATTTCTGATCCGCTGCAAGCCCTGCTAGCGGCGGATTTCTTGCGTCACTGCATTGTCATCTTTCTGTCATACAGGATCGCTAGGGTGTGCGCATGAATGATCTGGCCAATTCCACCATGACGACGACTTCTCCCCCCAAGCGCATTGATTTCAATACGCCTGAACTGCAACGCAAGCGCCGCCTTCGCGCGCTCAAGGATCGCCTGACCCGTTGGTACGTACTGGTCGGCGGCCTCGCCGTCCTCGGCGCCATTACCCTGATTTTCTTCTTCCTTGCCTACGTTGTCGCGCCGCTGTTCCAAGGGGCTTCGCTGACCAAGGAAGATGCGTTGACGCCTGCATGGATGCAGGACGCCGGCAAGCCGCTGATGATCGCCATCGAAGAACAGAACCAAGTCGCCATGCGGGTTTCCGACAAGGGCCAGGCGCTGTTCTTTGATGTACAGACCGGCGCCGAGCTCAAGCGTATCGACCTGCCGCTGCCGGCCGGCAGCCAAGTGGTGTCTATCGGTCGAGACCAGCCAGGCAGCCCGTTGGTGATCCTCGGCTTGTCCAATGGCCAGGCCCTGGTCTTCCGCCACACCTATAAGGTGTCTTACCCGGACGGCAAGAAAACTATCAACCCAGCCGTGGAATACCCCTACGGTGAAACGCCGATTGTCCTCGACGATCAAGGCCGCCCGCTGGAGCACGTCGCTCTCAACGCTACCGACTCTTCGCTGGTGGTGGCCGGTTCCGCCGGTTCGTATTTGAACGTGCTGGGCCTGAGCCGCGAAGAAAACATGATGACCGGCGAAGTGACCAGCGAGCAGAAGCGCATCGAGCTGCCGCAAATGACTGAGCCGGTGAAGGCGATCTTCATCGACCCGCGCCAGCAATGGTTGTATGTGGTCAACGGTCGTGCCCTGGCCGACGTGTTCAGCCTGCGCGACAAGAGCCTCAATGGGCGCTATAAGCTGCTCGAAGACGGCACCGCCGAAATCACCGCCAGCACGCAATTGGTCGGTGGCATCTCGCTGATCGTCGGTGACTCGAAGGGCGGCCTGGCCCAGTGGTTCATGGCCCGCGACCCGGATGGCGAACAGCGCCTGAAACAGATCCGCACCTTCCAGATGGGCACTGCGCCGATCGTGGAAATCACTGCTGAAGAGCGTCGCAAAGGCTTCACCGCCCTCGACGCCTCCGGCAAGTTCGGCGTGTTCCACAGCACCGCGCACCGCACCCTGCTGGTGGACCCGGTGGTGGATGGGCAAGGCCTGTTCGGCCTGTCGCCGCGCGCCAATCAAGTGATCGTCGAAGCTGGCGGCAAGCTGCAGCCGCTGTTGCTGGACAACCCGCACCCGGAAGTGTCGTGGAGCGCGTTGTGGAGCAAAGTCTGGTACGAAAACTACGACGAGCCTAAATACGTCTGGCAATCGACCGCCGCCAACACCGACTTCGAACCCAAGATGAGCCTGGCTCCGTTGACGTTCGGCACGCTGAAAGCCGCGTTCTACGCCATGTTGCTGGCCGCACCCCTGGCGGTTGCCGCAGCGATCTACACCGCTTACTTCATGGCCCCGAGCCTGCGCCGCAAGGTCAAGCCGGTGATCGAATTGATGGAAGCGATGCCGACGGTGATCCTCGGCTTCTTCGCCGGCCTGTTCCTGGCACCGTATGTCGAAGGGCATCTGCCGGGGATTTTCAGCCTGCTGATGCTGCTGCCGATTGGCATCCTGGTTGCCGGTTTCATCTTCAGCCGCTTGCCTGAGTCGCTGCGCCTGCGGGTGCCGGATGGCTGGGAAAGCGCGATCCTGATCCCGGTGATCCTGTTCGTGGGCTGGCTCTCGCTGTATATGAGCCCGTACCTGGAAACCTGGTTCTTCGGCGGCGACATGCGCATGTGGATCTCCCACGACCTGGGCATCACCTATGACCAGCGCAACGCCCTGGTCGTCGGCCTGGCCATGGGTTTTGCAGTGATCCCGAACATCTACTCCATCGCCGAAGACGCCGTGTTCAGCGTGCCGCGCGGCCTGACCCTGGGCTCACTGGCCCTGGGCGCCACACCGTGGCAGACCATGACCCGCGTGGTCATCCTGACCGCAAGCCCGGGTATCTTCTCGGCGCTGATGATCGGCATGGGCCGTGCCGTCGGCGAGACCATGATCGTACTGATGGCCACTGGTAACACTCCGGTGATGGAAATGAACCTGTTCGAAGGCCTGCGCACCCTGGCAGCCAACGTCGCGGTGGAAATGCCGGAATCGGAAGTGGGCGGCAGCCACTACCGCGTGCTGTTCCTCTCGGCGCTGGTGCTACTGCTGTTCACCTTCATCATGAACACCCTCGCCGAGCTGATCCGTCAGCGTCTGCGCAAGAAATACTCGTCGCTTTAAGAAAGGTAGAAGTCTGTGAAACAGAACTCCCTGAATGGATGGTTCAAGAGCGGCGCCCCCGGCGTCTGGATCAGCGGTGGCGCGGTGTCCATCGCGGTCATCATGACCATTGGCTTGCTGGCCGTGATTGCGGTGCGCGGCCTGGGTCATTTCTGGCCGGCTGACCTGATCCAGGCCAACTACAGCGTGCCCGGCCAGGAAAACCACATCGTCATCGGCGAAGTGGTGCAGAAGGAAGAAGTGCCCCGCGAGCGCCTGAAAAGCGCCGGCTTGCCGGTGCCTGACCAGGGCCCGGAATTCATGACCCGCGAGCTGATCAAGGTCGGCAACCGTGACCTGAACGGCAACGATTTCACCTGGATCGTCGGCGAGTGGTTGAAAGACCAGACCAAACCGGTCGAGCTGATGGCCATCGAGCGTCGTGAGTGGGGCAACTTCTACGGCACCCTGATCAACGTCAAACAGGATGGCAAGGTTGTCGCCGAAGGCGAGGCTGCGTGGCCTGAGCTGCAAGCCCGTGTCGAGCGCGTCAACAAGCTGGCTGCCCAGCTCAAGACCCTGGAGAAATCCGATATCGGCGCGATCAACGCCGGGTTGGAGCGCATCCGCCTGCACGGTCGCAAGCTGGAGCTGGAAGGCAAGCTCGACGCCACGGCCCAGGCCGATATGGAAGCGGGCCGTGCCGAGCTGAATAATCGCTATAAAGAGGTCGAAGCACGCCTGGCAGACCTGCACACCCAGTTCAACCGCGACAGCCTGACGGCTCGCGACGCCAACGGCAAGGAAGTGGAAATCGGCATTGGTAAAGTGGTACACGCCTACCAGCCGAACGCCATGGGTACCCTGACCAAGATCGGTTTCTACTTCAGCAAGGTCTGGGAATTCCTCAGCGACGACCCACGGGAAGCCAACACCGAAGGCGGGATTTTCCCGGCGATCTTCGGCACCGTGATGATGACCCTGATCATGGCGATGATCGTGACGCCGTTCGGTGTACTGGCCGCGGTTTACCTGCGTGAGTACGCCAAGCAGAACACCCTGACTCGCGTGATCCGCATCGCCGTGAACAACCTGGCGGGCGTCCCGGCCATCGTTTACGGCGTGTTCGGTCTCGGTTTCTTTGTGTACGTCCTGGGTGGCTCGGTCGACCGTCTGTTCTTCGCCGAAGCCCTGCCGGCCCCGACCTTCGGTACGCCGGGCCTGCTGTGGGCCTCGCTGACCCTGGCGCTGCTGGCCGTGCCGGTGGTGATCGTAGCCACCGAAGAAGGCTTGGCGCGGATCCCCCGCACCGTGCGTGAAGGTTCCCTGGCACTGGGCGCGACCAAGGCGGAAACGCTGTGGAAGATCGTGCTGCCGATGGCCAGCCCGGCGATGATGACCGGCATGATTCTCGCCGTGGCCCGTGCCGCTGGTGAGGTGGCTCCGCTGATGCTGGTGGGTGTGGTGAAACTGGCACCGTCGCTGCCGCTGGACGGCAACTACCCGTACCTGCACTTGGACCAGAAGATCATGCACCTGGGCTTCCATATCTATGACGTCGGCTTCCAGAGCCCCAACGTCGAGGCCGCACGGCCACTGGTGTACGCCACGGCCCTGCTGCTGGTGCTGGTGATCGCCACGCTCAACCTGTCGGCAGTGTGGATTCGTAACCACCTGCGCGAAAAATACAAAGCACTGGATAGCTGATCCGAATTGACGCGGACTCAATGTGGGAGCGAGCAAGCCGCTTCCACACAACGAATTGGTAGCACAGGGAGCATCCCATGCAACACGAAACCCACACCCACGGCATCAACATGTCGGCCCTGGGTCGCGACAAGCAGAGCCTGAGCCTGGCCCAGGAAACCGTGGCCATCGAAGTGCCGGGCCTGAGCCTGTACTACGGCGAGAAACAGGCGCTGTTCGACGTCAGCATGAACATCCCCAAGCAACGCGTGACGGCCTTTATCGGCCCGTCCGGCTGCGGCAAGTCCACGCTGCTGCGTACGTTCAACCGCATGAACGACCTGGTGGACGGTTGCCGTGTGGACGGCGCCATCAACCTTTACGGCAGCAACATCTATCGTAAGGGCGAAGATGTGGCCGAGTTGCGTCGCCGCGTGGGCATGGTGTTCCAGAAGCCGAACCCGTTCCCCAAGACCATCTACGAAAACGTGGTCTACGGCCTGCGCATTCAGGGCATCAACAAAAAACGCATCCTCGACGAAGCGGTGGAGTGGGCCTTGAAAGGCGCTGCGCTGTGGGATGAGGTCAAAGACCGCCTGCACGACTCGGCACTCGGCCTGTCCGGCGGCCAGCAGCAGCGTCTGGTGATCGCCCGTACCATCGCCGTGGAGCCGGAAGTGTTGCTGCTCGACGAACCTTGCTCGGCGCTCGACCCGATCTCGACCTTGAAGGTCGAAGAGCTGATCTACGAGCTCAAGTCCAAGTTCACCATCGTTATCGTGACTCACAACATGCAACAGGCGGCGCGGGTTTCCGACTACACCGCGTTCATGTACATGGGCAAGCTGGTGGAATTCGGCGACACCGATACGCTGTTCACCAATCCGGCGAAGAAGCAGACCGAAGACTACATCACCGGTCGCTACGGCTAGTATCCGGTGGTTTCGATTGCACTGAATGCTGCGGCTCTCCGCACCTTACCGGACGTTCCAAGGACGCCAACATGATTAGCAAAGAAGGTCTTACCCATCACATCTCCGCGCAGTTCAACGCCGAGCTTGAGGAAGTGCGCAGCCACCTCCTGGCGATGGGCGGGTTGGTGGAGAAGCAAGTCAACGACGCCGTCACCGCGCTGATCGAGGCCGACTCGGGCCTGGCCCAGCAAGTGCGCGAGATCGATGAACAGATCAACCAGATGGAACGCAATATCGACGAAGAATGCCTGCGGATCCTGGCGCGTCGCCAGCCGGCGGCATCCGACCTGCGTTTGATCATCAGCATTTCCAAGTCAGTGATTGACCTGGAGCGCATCGGAGACGAATCCACCAAGATCGCCCGTCGCGCCATTCAATTGTGTGAAGAAGGCGAAGCGCCGCGCGGTTACGTGGAAGTGCGCCATATCGGCGACCAGGTGCGCAACATGGTGCGCGATGCGCTCGACGCGTTTGCCCGCTTCGATGCCGAGTTGGCGTTGTCGGTGGCCCAGTACGACAAGGTCATCGACCGCGAGTACAAGACGGCGCTGCGCGAGCTGGCCACTTACATGATGGAAGATCCACGCTCTATCTCGCGGGTCTTGAACATCATTTGGGTGCTACGCTCCCTGGAGCGTATCGGCGACCACGCGCGCAATATCTCGGAACTGGTGATTTACCTGGTTCGCGGCACCGACGTGCGGCACATGGGCCTCAAGCGCATGAAAGCCGAAGTTGAAGGGACCGTTGACCAAAACCCTAATGTTCCCGGCGAACCTGACGATAAATAAGGTTGCCCGAGAAATTAACGCCCGGCCTTTGGTCGGGCGTTTTTGTTTGTGGCTACAATTTTTCTTGCACAGCAGGAGCAATAAAGTCCTTCTGTGACCTGCGAGTTTTGGCAAAATGCTATCAGTCAGGCGTTTTGCGTGCCGAAGTTTCTATAGGATGAAGGGTCGATGAGTAAAGTCAGTGTATTGGTGGTGGACGACGCCTCGTTTATCCGCGACTTGGTGAAGAAGTGCCTGCGTAACTACTTCCCCGGGATCAAGATCGAAGACGCGGTAAACGGTAAAAAGGCGCAATCCATCCTGATGCGCGAGAGCTTCGACCTGGTGCTGTGCGACTGGGAAATGCCCGAGATGTCCGGCCTGGAGCTGCTGACCTGGTGCCGTGAGCAAGCGCACCTCAAGGCCATGCCGTTCGTGATGGTGACCAGCCGTGGCGACAAGGAGAACGTGGTTCAGGCGATCCAGGCAGGCGTTTCCGGCTACGTCAGCAAGCCCTTCACCAACGAACAGTTGTTGAACAAGGTCAAGCAGGCTTTGCACAAGGTCGGCCGTCTCGACGCCTTGGTCGCCAGTGCGCCGACCAAGGTGAACTCGGCTTTCGGCAACGACTCCCTGAGCGCCCTGACCGGCGGCAAGCCTGAGGCCGTGCGCGCAGCCCCTGTCGCGGCGGCAGCGCCCGCGCCAAATAAGGGCTTGCTCAACAGCCCTCCGGTACAGGCGCCGTCAGCAACGCCGACCGGTAACCGCGGCCAAGGCCAACTGCGACTGTCCAGCGGTAGCCAGCAATGTGTGATCAAGGCGCTGAGCATCAAGGAGGCGCTGCTGGTAGTGCGTCGCGGCGAAATCCTGCCTCAGGTACTGGAAAGCGCGGTACTCGACCTTGAGCAAGGCGAAAACGCCGAAGTCGCCCGCTTGAACGGCTACCTGCACGCTATCGTCGCCTACGAGCCCAAGCCCGACAGCGACTGGCTGCAACTGACCTTCCGGTTTATCGACCAGGATGCGCAGAAACTCGACTACATCTCTCGCCTGATCGCACGGGGTACGGCGCAGAAGCACTTCGTCCCGGGTGCGTGATTGTAGTGAGCGGGCTTGCCCCGCGCTGGGGGGCGAAGCCGCCCCAAACCCAGGCACCTCAATTTTAACTGGGAAAACTCAGCGCCTGAGTTAGGGCGGCTTCGCCCCCCCAGCGCGGGGCAAGCCCGCTCACTACAGGGTTTCTGGTGTGCAGGGGTTAATCCAGCAGCAGGACCTTGGCCAATACGATCTTCGGCCCCTTCATCTTCTTGATGATGATCCGCAAGCCTTCCACCTCCAGCACTTCTTCCTCTTCGGGCACCCGTTTCAGGGTGTCGTAGATCAGGCCGGCCAGGGTTTCGGCTTCGATGTGGTCCAGGTCCACACCCAGCAGGCGTTCCACCTTGAACAGCGGGGTATCGCCGCGCACCAGCAGTTTGCCGGGCTGATAGGCGAGAATGCCGCGTTCAGCCTTGCGGTGTTCGTCCTGGATATCGCCCACCAGCACTTCGAGCACGTCTTCCATGGTCAGGTAGCCGATGACTTTGCCGTCGGCTTCTTCCACCAGGGCAAAGTGTGCGGCGCCTTTGCGGAACTGCTCCAGCAACTGCGACAGCGGCATGTGCCGCGACACACGTTCCAGCGGCCGGGTCAGTTCGGCCAGGTTGAACGACTCGGGGATGTGGTCCAGGGCCGCCAACTCCAGCAGCAGGTCCTTGATGTGCAGCAGGCCGACAAATTCGTTGCGCACCGCGTCGTACACCGGGTAGCGGCTGAATTTGTGGCGGCGGAACAAAGCGAGGATTTCCTTGAGCGGGGCATTGAAGTCCAGGGTGACCATGTCTTCTCGGGAGTTGGCCCAGTCCACCACTTCCAGCTCGCCCATTTCCACGGCGGAGGCCAGTACCCGCATGCCTTGGTCGCTCGGGTCCTGGCCACGGCTGGAGTGCAGGATCAGCTTGAGTTCTTCGCGGCTGTAATGGTGCTCATGATGCGGGCCGGGCTCACCTTGGCCTGCAATGCGCAGGATGGCGTTGGCGCTGGCGTTGAGCAGGTAGATCGCCGGGTACATCGCCCAGTAGAACAGGTACAGCGGCACCGCCGTCCACAGCGACAGCAGCTCCGGTTTACGGATGGCCCAGGATTTGGGGGCTAGTTCGCCGACCACGATGTGCAGGTAGGAAATCACGAAGAAGGCGGCAAAGAACGATACGCCCTTGATCACCTCTGGCGATTGCACGCCTACGGCTTCCAGCAACGGCTCTAGGATATGTGCAAAGGCGGGCTCACCCACCCAGCCCAGGCCCAGGGAGGCGAGGGTGATACCCAGCTGGCAGGCCGACAGGTAAGCGTCGAGCTGGCTGTGCACGGTGCGCAGGATCTGCCCGCGCCAGCCGTTCTGGTGGGCGATGGCCTCGACCCGGGTGGCGCGCAGTTTGACCATGGCAAACTCCGCCGCAACGAAGAAGCCGTTGAGCAGTACCAGGATCAGTGCGAAAAGAATCATGCCGAAGTCGGCGAAGAGTGTAGCGAGGGTGATACCAGGGGAAGGGTCCATGATGGGGTTTTGCAGGTTCCGTGTGTTCAATAAGGGGTGGCAGGTGGGCCGCAAAGGCGCGTGCAAGTCGGCCAATGTAGCGGCTGGCGGGGCGCTTGCCTAGTGCCCACTGCCGGGTGGAGCCTGGAATGGCGCCTTCGAAACAGCACAATTGCAACTGTGGGAGGGGGCTTGCTCCCGATAGCCGTGAGTCAGTCGGTACATCTGAGGCTGATACACCGCTATCGGGAGCAAGCCCCCTCTCACATTGAGATTGGTGTCGGGTTTGAGTTATTCGTCATTTCCGACGAGCCGCGAGTGGGTCACCTGCGCTGGCGGGAAGTGGCAGGTGAAGGTGCTGCCATGCCCTAGCACACTGCTGATTTCCAGTCGTGCGCGGTGGCGCAGCAGCACATGTTTGACAATCGCCAGGCCCAGCCCGGTGCCGCCCGTGTTGGAGTTGCGGCTGGAGTCGACACGGTAGAAGCGTTCGGTCAGGCGCGGCAGGTGCTTGGCGTCGATGCCGATGCCGGAGTCCTGCACGCTCAAATGTGCGCCGTGTTCGTCGGCCCACCAGCGAATACGGATATTGCCTCCGTCCTGGGTGTACTTGACGGCATTGAACACCAGGTTGGAGAACGCACTGCGCAATTCGCCTTCGCTGCCTTTGAGCAGCACCAGCGGGTCGGCTTCCAGGGTGATTTGCTGGCCGCGCTCGCCGGACAGGGCCTGGGCATCATTCTTGATGGTCTTCAGCAGGCTTTGCACGGTGACCGGGTGGTTGTCCGACGGATAATCGGTCGCCTCAAGCTTGGCCAGCAACAGCAGGTCGTTGAGCAGGGTCTGCATGCGTGAACCTTGCTGCTGCATCTGCTGCAGGGCACGGTTCCAGCGTGGGTTGATCTCGTCGACATTGTCCAGCAACGTCTCCAGATAACCGCAGATCACCGTCAACGGCGTGCGCAGCTCGTGGGAAACGTTGGCGACGAAGTCTTTGCGCATCTGTTCCAGCTGGTGGATGCGTGTCACGTCGCGCACCAGCATCAGGTGTTCGTTGTTGCCGTAGCGGGTCAAGTACAGCTGGATGCGCACGCGATCATTGGTGGGCGAGGGGATTTCCAGCGCCTCTTCGTAATTGTCCTGCTCAAAGTATTCCTTGAAGCGTGGATGACGCACCAGGTTGGTCACCGGCTGGCCACTGTCCTGAGGCGTCTTGAGGCCCAGCAGGGTCTCGGCGGCGCGGTTCCACCACTCCAGGTTGCCATCGCTGTCGAGCATGATCACCGCGTCCTTGAGCGCGGCGGTGGATTCCTGCACCCGGTCGATCACCGCTTGCAGGCGCCCACGGACCCGTTGGTCGCGGCGTTGCAGGTGGTAGATGCTGTCGAACACCTCGCCCCACAGGCCATAGCCGTCGGGTGGTGCTTCATCGGGTTTGTGTTGGCGCAGCCATTCATGCAGGCGTAGCAGTTGTTTGAGGGTCCAGCCCAGGTACAAGGCCAGGCCGACGGCCAGGCTCCAGCCGTAATAGCCGCTGATCAGGCCTACCAGCAGGCAGCCGGTGATCAGCAAAAGCATGTGGCGGATCAGGGTGCCATGCCAGTTCTGGTTCACTTAAACATGCGTCCTTGTCAGCTGTTCAGGAAATTCGGCGCGGCTCAACCTTTGGTGGAAAACCGGTAGCCAGTGCCGCGCACGGTTTGTACCAGATTCTCGTAGGCATCGCCCAAGGCTTTGCGCAGGCGGCGGATATGCACGTCGACGGTACGTTCTTCCACATACACATTGCCGCCCCATACCTGGTCCAGCAATTGCCCACGGGTGTAGGCGCGTTCCTGGTGGGTCATGAAAAACTGCAGCAGGCGGTACTCGGTCGGGCCCATTTCGGCAGGCTTGCCGTCAATGGTCACGCGGTGGCTGATCGGGTCCAGCAGCAGGCCGCCGACTTCAATCGGGGCTTCGCCATCGGTCGGGCCGGCGCGGCGCAGTACGGCCTTCAGGCGCGCGACCAGTTCCCGTGGGGAAAAGGGTTTGGTGATGTAGTCATCAGCGCCTACTTCCAGGCCCTGGATCTTGTTGTCTTCTTCGCCCTTGGCGGTGAGCATGATGATCGGGATATCCCCGGTCAGTTCATCCCGCTTGAGGCGGCGGGCCAGCTCGATGCCGGAGGTGCCGGGCAGCATCCAGTCCAGCAGGATCAGGTCTGGCTTGCGGTCGACGATAATGGCATGGGCCTGCTGGGAATTGTCCGCCTCCAGGCAGTCATAGCCGGCCATTTCCAACGCAACGGCGATCATCTCGCGGATGGGCGCTTCGTCGTCGACGATCAGAATGCTCCTGCCAACCATGCCTAAATCCTCTTGTCATTTAACTGTCTTGCGCCGCATTAGATAACGGAATTATTGCAGTCGTGTGACAGTAATTTAGACGCTTGGGCAATTTGCGTCGCTCTGGGCTACGCTTTGGGACCGAATCCTGACAACCACAAAAGGAAGGTTCCGATGACTCAAAGTACGTTTTCCTGGAAGGCCCTGCTGGTCACGGCGGCGTTGACGCTGCCGACGCTGGCATTTGCGGCGGAGCCGGCGATGACTAAAGACGGCATGCTGGTCGACCACAAGGGCATGACCCTCTACACCTTCGACAAGGACGCTGACGGCAAGTCAGTGTGCAAGGACCAGTGCGCGACCAATTGGCCGCCGCTGAAGGCGGAGTCCACCGACAAGTCGATGGGAGACTGGACTGTTATTACCCGCGACGACAATTCCAGCCAGTGGGCCTACAAAGGCAAGCCGGTCTACACCTACAAGGATGACCACAAGGCCGGTGACAAGACCGGTGATGGCAAGGGTGGGGCATGGCACGTGATCAAGCCCTGATCAAGCGGTGCTTCTGAGACTTTCGCGAGCAAGCCCGCTCCCACATTTGAATGCATTCCAAGTGGGGGGAGTGGGCTTGCTCGCGAAGGCGTCAGCGAAACCCATAGTCAGCCACAATCCCGACAAATATCGCCAACCCGGCCCAGTGGTTGTGCAGGAACGCCTTGAAGCACTTCATCCGGTCCCTGTCGCGGGTGTACCAGAACTCCCACGCAAAACAGCCCGCCGCCGCCAGCAAGCCCAGATGGAACCAGCCCCCCCAACTCGAACCTGGCGCCTGCCAGCAACAGGCAAGCCAGCGACAGGCCCTGCAATGTGAGGATGATCACGCGGTCGGCATCGCCAAACAGGATGGCCGTGGACTTCACGCCGATTTTCAAGTCGTCGTCGCGGTCGGTCATGGCGTAATAAGTGTCGTAACCCACCGTCCACAGCAGGTTGGCGATGTACAGCAGCCATGCAGTGGCGGGCAGGTGGCCGGTCTCGGCGGTGAACGCCATCGGCATACCCCAGGAAAACGCCGCGCCCAGCACCACTTGCGGGTAATAGGTGTAGCGCTTCATGAACGGATAGCTGACCGCCAGTGCCAGGCCGCCCAGCGACAACCAGATGGTTGTAGCGTTGGTCAGCAGCACCAGCAGGAAGCTGATCAGCATCAGGACCGCAAAGAACACCAGGGCCTCTTTTGAACTGATCTTGCCGCTGGCCAACGGACGTTGCGCGGTGCGCTTCACATGGCCGTCGACCTTGCGGTCCGCCCAGTCATTGATGACGCAACCGGCAGCGCGAGTCAGGGTCACGCCAAGCACAAAAATCACGATGTTGGCCAGGGACGGCGAGCCCTTGCCGGCGATCCACAATGCCCACAGCGTCGGCCACAGCAGCAGGTAAATGCCGATGGGCTTGTCCATGCGGGTCAACTGAATGAAATCCCAGGCCCTGGGGTTCAGGCGGTTCAAGGATTTGAGCAGACGTTGGTACATCAGCAGTTCTCCGGATGGTCATGCAGCGCATGCCAGAAGCTGGGCAGGAAGACTTCCGCGACCAGCACGCTCAAAGGTCCGCGATCGAAGCGCGAGCGGCGGCCCCAAAGGCCATCGGCCTGATCCGCAGTCGGCAGCCACTGGCTGGGGTAGTGGCACACCTCAATGGCCTGGCGGACGAAAGCGTGGTCGCAGAACAGTAATTCCCCCAGCGAGCGGCTGCCCAGCTCATCCATATGCAGGCCGTCGCCTTGCAGGGCACTGCGCGCCGCCACGCTACGGGCGAACACCCACGGCTGACCATGACCGCGCAGATACACCTCGCGCACCCAGCCGACAGTAGCGGCCGGCAAGCCCAGCGCCACGCATTCATCAACACGCAATGGCTGCCAGCCCTCGAACAACGGCGTCACGCTGAAACCGTCGTTGGACAGCCGCGTCAGCCGCCGCGTCAGCGAATCTTCATTGAACAGCCAGTTGAGGGTCAGGGGCGCGGGCACTGGGCTCAGAAGGCTCTGGGGCAGCCATTGGCAAGCATCGGAAGGGGCGATTGAGTGCGGCACGGTGGGTCAGTATTGGCAGCAAAAGAGGCGGCGAGCTTACCATGGCGTCCTGCACTTTTGCCGGGGTGAACCGGCCCCATGCGTCGATCATGCTTGCATCTGCCGGCCCCGATCAGTACAAAACGCCCTGAGCCGCACGGCAACGTGGGTCTATCGACCGTCGGCCAAGATGCCTGGACCCTGAGGAAGCAAGTGATGAAGAAGTGGCAATGTATAGTTTGCGGCCTGATTTATGATGAAAAAGACGGCTGGCCGGATGACGGAATTGTGCCGGGTACCCGTTGGGAAGATGTCCCGGAAGACTGGCTGTGCCCAGACTGTGGCGTAGGCAAAATGGATTTCGAAATGATCGAGATCGGTTAATTCTCAGTTTCAAGAAACCTACTGCAAGGAGAAGGGAATGAACGCACCTGTCGTGATCATCGGCACAGGATTGGCCGGTTACAACGTGGCCCGGGAGTTTCGCAAGCTCGACAGCGAGACCCCATTGCTGCTGATCACTGCGGATGACGGGCGCTCCTACTCCAAGCCCATGCTCTCCACCGGCTTTGGCAAGAACAAGGAAGCCGATGGCCTGAGCATGGCTGAACCCGGCGCCATGGCCGAGCAACTCAAGGCCGAGGTGCGTACCCACACCCGCGTCAGCGGCATCGATCCGGGCCACCGGCGGCTGTGGATCGGCGAGGAAGCGGTAGCGTATCGCGACTTGATCCTGGCCTGGGGCGCAGAGACGGTGCGGGTGCCGGTAGAAGGCGATGCGGCTGAGCTGATTTTCCCGATCAACGACCTTGAAGACTACGCACGCTTTCGCGCCGCAGCCGCCGGCAAGCGCCGTGTGTTGCTGTTGGGCGCCGGTCTGATCGGCTGCGAATTCGCCAATGACCTGATCCTCGGCGGCTATGAAATCGACCTGGTGGCGCCGTGTGAACAAGTCATGCCGACCCTGTTGCACCCGGCGGCGGCCGCAGCGGTGCAGGCTGGGCTGGAAGGTCTCGGCGCACGCTTCCACCTGGGCCCGGTGCTCAACCGCTTGCAGCGCACGGCAGATGGCCTGCAGGCTCATCTGTCGGACGGGGAAGTGATTCACTGCGACCTGGTGGTTTCGGCCGTCGGCCTGCGCCCGCGTGTCGACCTGGCCGCCGCCGCCGGCTTGCAGACCAACCGCGGGATCATGGTCGATCGCTATCTCAAGACCTCTCACGCCAACATCTATGCCCTGGGCGACTGCGCCGAGGTCGATGGGCTGAACCTGCTGTACGTGATGCCGTTGATGAGCTGCGCCCGCGCCCTGGCCCAGACCCTGGCCGGTAACGCCACCGCTGTCAGCTACGGGCCGATGCCGATCACCGTGAAAACCCCGATCTGTCCGTTGGTGGTGTCACCTCCGCCAAGGGGCACGGAAGGCGTGTGGAACGTTGAAGGCCAGGGTGCCGACATCAAGGCATTGTGCCGCGACGCCGACGGCCGCCTGCTGGGTTACGCGCTGACCGGCAGCGCCGTCATGGAAAAACTGGCCCTCAATAAAGAGCTTCCGCCGTTGTTGGCGTAAATAGCGGTCGTTCTGTCGGAATCAGCACGTTCCTACCCTCAGAAAGGTCGTCGCGAGGCTGGCGGAGCGTGCGAGGGCATGCCATCCTCACTCCCGTCTGCCGCAGAGTAGAGCCTGCGGCGCCTTGGGCGCTGCTCCGTAAGAGAGCAGCACGGACATAACAACAAAAAACCGTCAAAGAGGCTTCACATATGCGTAAACCAGAACTCGCAGCCGCCATCGCTGAAAAAGCGGATCTCACCAAAGAACAGGCCAACCGCGTCCTCAACGCCGTTCTCGAAGAAATCACCGGCGCCCTGCACCGCAAGGACAGCGTCACCCTGGTTGGTTTCGGCACCTTCCTGCAACGCCACCGCGGCGCCCGCACTGGCAAAAATCCACAGACCGGCGAGCCGGTGAAAATCAAGGCGAGCAACACCGTTGCGTTCAAGCCGGGTAAGTCGCTCAAAGACAGCGTCAACCCGTAATCGCGAGGCCGTCTGAAGGGAGGCGGGTTGGTAAGAAAATGGGCACGTCGACTGGGTCGGGTGCCCATTTTTTGTGTGACTGACGACTGACTCGGCTTCAGATCAGCCTCATCCGTAGAAGTAATCCATAAACGTCCGAAGTTTTCTTCAATCGGTAGAGAGTGACGTTCGTCGTAAGCAATTTCACGAGTTTGCTGAAATCTCATCGTTATTGTTGGAGATGTCAAAATTTAGTTTTCAAAGTGTTATCAAGCGCGGTTGTGTTGTTTCATCAATGAAAGTCTATTTTTCGAATCAATAAATAGGGGGCGGATTTATTTAAGTTAATTGAATAAATAGCCCCCTTCAGTGCAGGCTTTGCTTTTATGCCTTTTTTGCGGTGTGACTAAGTCTTCTGTTCTGCTCAGACTTGAATACCTTTGGAGCAGTCTATGAATCGAAGCCCCTTAAGCTGGGCCGCTTCGCACTGTTGCTTGAAGTGCTGGGAAACAAAAATGCGTTGTGAACTTTCCTTGGCCCTTACGATATGGTGATTGCCTAAGGTAGCAGGTGGCAGACTTTGAAGGGTGGTGAATTTCAGCGGGCCATCAGGCATAAAGCTGAACATGGGACCATGCTGAGAGTTATCCAAATCAATACAAGGTAGTGTCTGGATCACATTGAATACATAGTAAGCGTCCAGCTTTTCTTCTTTCAGGTAAACATTAGCAGGAAAAAGCTGGACGTCTTTGGGGAATTCACGCAATACGTTGGCCATTGCCTCGCTTACGAATTCAAGCGTGTCACTTTGAAGGAGGTCGAAAGACAATAAACGAGGTTTGCTGATTTTTTTATTGTTTCTAAAGGTCGGAGTAGTGGGAGTTAATGATTGTTCTTCTCCACTAATAAATAATAGGTGGTCAGGAGAGGTTTTCTGGTCATATTTGAACCAGTAAATTTCCGAGTAGTTTTCACTGATTTCTAATAGGTACATATTATTTCCCGCAGCGACCTGCTTGAGTTGAATTTTTATTCAGTCGGGTACGCCCATTGCGTAATCCTGACCTTTGAGAGCTGACAACCTCCCGCACCGCTTGCGCGTACTGAGCTTTTTTCCATTTTCCGGCCTTGCCAGCAATGGATATTTCATTGAGTTGTGCGCGAACAGCTTTGTTGTAACCCGGATGCGAGCCTTTGTGAATAGTTCGATATTCGTGCTTGCCCGCTTCACTAGGCAAGTAAATGATGTTGGAAGTTTTGTGTATGTCGAATCCGGCTTTTTTCAGAGCAGGATGATCAGCCAGCGATTGAGGAATAATATGGTGTTTCTGGAATCCATCGATTCCAGGCATATTTTTGTAGTTCCAATTAAACAGTCCCCATGGATCAACCCAAGTAATTGGATTTGGCGCGTATTGGTATAGGTTGATGCCGCCCAGTAAGCTAATCGGGTCTGGCGTCGTGAATCTCCCTATCTCGGGATCGTAGAAACGTAGAGTGTTGTAATGCAGCCCCGTCTCCCGATCCAGATACTGCCCCTGAAACCGCAGGTTCTGCTCTTCGATGTAATACGGCTCACGCACTTCCTCAACGGTATTGCCCCACACCTGATACGTAGCGCGCCAGACGTTATGCCCGTCGGCCTCGGTCAGTTGCTCGGGCAATCCGTTCAGGTCGTTGTGGTAATAGCGAATCTTCTGCAACGGACCCACACCGTCGACGCGGGCAATAGGTTCATAGCCATCATCTTCGTAAACATAGACGCTGGTCTGGCTGTGTTTATGCTCCTGCAACAATCGCAGGCCGTTCCATGTGAACCGAGACTCGCCCAGTGGATATCCATCACTGCCATGCTCAGTTTTTCCGATGCGTCGGCCCAGTGGATCGTAGGTCATTCGCACTACGCTGCCGTCGTCGTTACGCACTTCAACCAACCGACTTTCAGCGTCATACGCAAATCGCTGCACACCTCGTTTGGCACTGCGTTTTTCAATCGTGCGGCCAAAGGCGTCGTAGCGATAACGCTTGTCCTGATAAGTCAGCAGCTTGTTATGCACCACCAACCCGGCACCCGCCTGCGGGCCGTCCAGCAGGTTGGCGGCGGCGTCGTAAGCGAAGGTTTCACGTTGGCCGTGCAGGCTGTCCTGGCTGGCGATGATGCGGCCGGTGGCGTCGTAGTGCAGCAGTTGGCGATGTTGCGCGGCGGGTTGTTGGTCGAGTTTGCCGATCAGGTTGTCGGCGGGGTCGTACTCGAACTGCTTTTGCGCCGCTGCCGGCATCAATGAGGGTTGGCTGGCGAGACGGCGTTGGCGTGAACGCAGGCGGCCGCTGCGGTCGTATTCGCTGCGGGTACTGAGCTGGCCTTGGGTACGCAGCACTTCGCGGTGCAGGCGGTCGCGTTCGAAGTCGCTGATGACCTGGCCGTCGAGGTTGATCTGGTGCAGGTGGCCGCTGCCGTAGTACAGGCGGTTGAGCCAGCGGCCATCCGGCAACTGAGTCTGGATCAGGTTGCCCAGTTCGTCGTAGTGGTGTTGCAGGGCACCTGCAGCGCTGTGTTCAGCAGTCAACTGGCCAAGGGCGTCGTAGGCGAAGCCCAGCGCCTGGGCATTGCCTTGCAGGTCGGTGAAGATTACAGCGGTGAGCTGATCCACCGCGTCGTAGCTGTAATCGGTGCGACCATCGTCGGTGGTTTTGGCCACCAGTCGACCGACCGCATCGCGTTCCAGTTGATGCACGATAGGATCGGGTGGCGTGTCGGGTACCAACGCCAGGCCATTGCCGTAAGGCGCGGGTACAGCTGTCACCGTCGTGATGTTATCCAACGCATCGTAGTCGTAGCGCTTGGCGCTGCCATCGAGGTCTTGCTGCTCGACCAAACGGTCGCCGGCATCCCACGCGAAGCGATAACGCTCGCCGTTTTCGTTGATCAACGCTTGCAGCCGCCCATAACTGTCATAGTCGAACTGCACCTGCCGGCCATGGGCGTCGGTGCGCTGGCGTACTTGCCCGCGACGGTTGTGCTGATACAGCGTGGTGTGCCCGGCCGGGTCGGTGTAACCGACCAGTTGCCCACTTGCATCGCGTTGGTACTGCTCGGTACGGCCGTCCGGCAATTGAGTGGTGAGCAACCGCCCCTGGGCGTCGTAGCTGAATTGAGTGCGCTCACCGAGCGCATCGATAATGACCTGCAGATAACCGCGCTCGTCGTAGCTGAACCGCGTCGGATAACCCGAACAATCAATATGCTCGACCAGTTGTCCGAACGGGTTCCAGCGCAGCTTTTTGCTTTTGCCGGTGGCGTCGATGATTTCCACGACCTGTCCGTGGGCGTCGTATCGGTAGCGAGTGATGTTGCCCAGTGGGTCGGTCTCGGCGATACAGTTACCGCGCGGATCGTAGCGGTACTGCCAACTGTTGTCGGCGGCATCGGTCTCCACCAGCGGCAACGCCCAGTGTTCCAGCCACAGGGTCGAGTCGCTGCGGCCCAATGGGTCGGTTTCGCCGATCAGGTTGCCGGCCTCATCGTAGCTGTATTCGAAGCGCCCACCCTGAGGGTCAGTGGCGCTGAGCAACTGGCGTTCATCATTCCACTCGAACAGCCAGGTGTGGTTGAGGTTGTCGCTGTACAGAATGATCTGGTGTTGACTGTTCCAGTGCCGGGTACTGACGCGTTGTAAGCCATCGGTGATGCGGGTGATACCGGCCTGCAAGTCATAGTCGAACTGGTAAGCGTCGCCCTCATCGGTCCAATGTCGCACCACACGCCATTCCAGATCTTCACCCAAAGCCCACTCATAGAAGCAGCGCAATCCGGTGGGCAGTTGATGTTCCACCATTCGGCGGCCACTGTCGTAAGCGAAACGCCGCTGAACCTGGCCGGTGGCACCACGCACTTCGGCGAGGTTTCCCTGCGCGTCGAAGTTATAGCTGACGAGCGTTTCGCGGCGCTGATCGGGGTATAGGCGTTCGATCCGTACCAGGAAGCCTTGATCGCGGATCAACTCAACCTGCACCAGATCGAACGTATCGCGCAGCCTTACCAGATGGCCGGCTTCGTCGTAGTCGACATGGATGCGGTTTTCATTGCGGTCGCCGAGTTGGCTAAGACGCAGTAATGATGGGTTGGCAGAGGGTTCAAATAAGCGATACAGCCCATCATCGCTTTCGATCAACAACTGCCCGTTGAGGTGGCGTCGCACCGCGAGCCCTTCACCGGCACTGAACACTGCACCGCCTAAAGGAATGGAGCCCATGTCGATGGACCGACCTTGCTCATCGGTATAAATCAGCGTCTCACCGCCCTCCGGATGGGGCCGGATCTCGACGCACACTTCATAAGTCACGCTCCAGCCTTTCCCGAACAGTGTGCCAGGGCGTTCATCGCGGCTGTTGTAGAAGCGCTGCCAGTCGATTGGCAGAATGCCGGGCAGTACGAAGTCCAGCTCCTCGACGTCGCCCAGCACCTTCGCGCCTGTCGCCGCATGCACCGGGTTCGACGAGCCCATCGCCGCGTTGGCCAGCGCGCCCATCGCACTGCTGACGGCCATCGAGGTCGCCCCACCAATCAACATGCACGGCAACTTGCTGAAGAACTTGCCCTTGCCGCCCTTGAGCATCAGCAGCGCCGTCACCGCCAGCCCGACGCCCGGGGTCTTGCCGCTGCGAATTTCACGCACCACTACCGAGCCGCCGCCAATGGTGACATTGGAGGAAATCAGCCCCGATGACACCACTGTCGCATCGCAGGTACTACGGTCACCACTGCGCACCGCCGGTTGACCGTTGACCGTGACCTTTTCCGAGCCCTCGGCCAGAAACTGTGGCGGCATCGGCGGATGCTTCATGCACACGACCATGTCCAACGGCTTGGGCACGGCGCCCGGCGCGGGCGTCGCGACCGTAGGGCGCCACATCTGCGAGAAGAAACTCTCGGCCATATCCAGGTAACTGGGGTCGGGTTCAGGCTTGGTTTCTTCCAGCTCGGTGCCAGCCGGCGCGACATGGGAGCTGATCGCCCCGGCGGCGCGGGCAGCGGGGATATTGTTGGTGAGGGTGTTGGTGGACCCGGTGAGAATGTTTGCCTGTACCGTGGGCGGAAACAATGCGTTGCTAAAGGCATCGCATAACTTCGTCAGGCCCTTATCGGCCCCACTCTTGCTCATGGCAAGGCCGACAATCGTGCCTACTACCGCACCCAGCAGGAAGCAGCCGAGCCCGCCGGTGACCACGGTAATACCGGTGGCGGCCACCACGGCAGCGGTCGCCACAGCGGTGATCGCGATATTGGCCGCCACTTCCAGCACACCGCCAAGGATGTCCGCCATCATCGAAGTGTGGGACAGCGCATCGCCCATCCGGGCCGCCCATAACGCGTCAGACATTCAAGTTGCTCATCAGGAAATAGCGTCGAACGACAGCGAGTTTTTGATCAATGCCCAATGCGCCGCTTCGGCATCCCCTAGCTTGTCGGCCTTCACGTAACTCAAGGCGAGCATCTTGCGCGTACCCGGCAGCACCAGCGCCAGTTGATACTGGAACACCTTGTCATTGCCCTTGTTGAACTGGCTGCGCAACTCGATCCCTTCCACCTCTTGCGCTGCGCCCAGGCGCACGTCAACACCCGGTTGATAGCGCAAGTCCTGTACCTGTTTTTCCAGGCGCTGGAGTTGGTCATTGAAATTGCTGTGCAAGGTTTCACCCTCGGCCAGCAGGCTACGGCTGACGATCAGGGAGGTCCCCAATTCAGGGAACTTGAGGATATTGATCGTCGCGTCCTGCAACTCACTGGCAGGCAGTTGAAACTGGAATTCGTTGATGCGGTACGTCATGGCAAACAGGTCTCGTCAGGAGCTTTTAGGCGTGGGGAACGCGGCTTTGATATTGGCGTCGATGCTGGCTTTAACTCCCTGGCCATCAGGCGTCGCCCCGGCGCCGCCGCCGTTGTTCAGGTGCAGTACGCCGCCGGTGTTGAACTCGGCATCGCCGCTGGCATAGAAGCTGATCTGCACGCCGGTGAGGTTGATCTGCCCGCTGGCGTTCAATTCCAGGATGCTTTCACCGCAGACCAGGCGCAGGTTTTCGCCCACTTCGATGACGTAGCTCTGGCTGATGCTGTCGGTCTTGCGCTGGCCGACCGAGAGGATGTCCTCTTGCTTGACGATGCGAAGGCGGTTATTGCCGATGGTCACCGTCTCGTTATGGCCGATGCTCTTATTCCGGTCATGCCCCACCGAATGGCTCTCATCCACCTCCACCACGATGTCTTGGTTACGCTCGGCATGGATATACAACTGCTCCAGCCCCTTCTTGTCTTCCATGCGGATTTCATTGAAGTTGGCCGGCGTGCCGCCCTTGCTCGAACGACTCTTCATGCCGCTCTGTGTGGCATTTTCCGGCAGGTCGTAGGGCACCGTCTGCTCGGCGTTGTAGACCCTTCCGGTGATGATTGGCCGGTCGGGGTCGCCCTCCAGAAAGCTCACAATCACTTCCTGGCCGATCCGTGGAATCTGCATCGAGCCCCAGTTCTTGCCTGCCCAGGACTGTGACACACGAATCCAGCACGAGCTGTTTTCGTTGGATTGGTCATGACGGTCCCAGTAGAAGTGCACCTTCACGCGGCCGTACTGGTCGGTCCAGATCTCCTCGCCTTTGGGGCCGACCACCAGTGCGGTCTGCGGGCCTTTGACGATGGGCCGATGGGTGTTGGCCATTGGGCGGAAACTTTGCTGGGCGTCGATGCAGGTCAGGCTGCTTTCGAACTGCGCCGAGCCTGAACCGCCGCCGCTTTCCAGACTTTCCTGATTGATGTAATAGCGGCAACCCACGATCAGGTATTCGCGGTTCTGGTCCTGGCGGCTGAAGCCGGTGAGGCTGAACAGGTGGCCCGAACCCAGGCCCCGCGCATTGCCGGCAAACTCGATCTGCTCGTGCAGGGTTTGCAGGGCTTCGATGCGGGTGCGTGCATAGTGTTCGCCGTCTTCGCTTTGCACGTAGGTGCCGGGGTAGTCGTACAGGGGGTAGTCGCCGGCGGTGTGCGGACGTAGCATCGCCGAGCGCACGTCGATACGGGCGCTGGGGCGCTGGAAGTCGTAGTCGTTGAGTTCCAGCGAGCCCGGCTGCACTTCCTGCGCCAGATGCCAGTTGTGCATATGGTCGCGTTCGCGCTGTTGTTCGTCCTTGGGGTAATACGGCACCGAGGCGTAGCCGGGCACCGTGGTGTGGGCGCCATAGGCGTCGGCCAAGACCAGCACATGGCGGTCCTGCTCGTGGCGGAAGAAGTAGTAGATACCTTCCTGTTCCATCAAGCGGCTGACGAAATCGAAGCTGGTCTCGCGGTACTGCACGCAGTATTCCCACTCGCGATACGGCCGGCTCAGGGCATCCTCGAAGTCGGAAAAACCCAGGTCGCGAAACACCTGCTTGATGATCTGCGGGATGCTCAGGTTCTGGAAAATCCGGCAGTCCGACGTACGGCTGAGCAGCCACAGCCACGGGCGCAGCGTCACCTGGTAACTGGCGAACTGGCCCTGGTCGATGTTCTGGCTGCAACGGGCAACGATGCCGTGGAAGTGTCGTTCGCCACCATCGGCCAGTTGCAGGCCCACGCTCATCGGTTTGCCGAGCAACTGGTTAAGGTCGATGTTGGCGTCCAGCGACGTCAGTTGCAGCTCGTAGTTGAACAGCCTGCCCAGCTCTTCGCCGCCGCCCATTTCATTGAGCAGCAGGACATCCGGCCCGAGGGGGCTGGTGATCTTGGCCAGGCGTGAGGCTTGGTTAAAAAGCATCGGTAGTCCCGTAAATACCTTGATAACTGAAGAAACCGGTTCAACGGTGGGAGGCGGCTTGCTCCCGATAGCCGTGTGTCAGTTGATGCATAGGGGCCTGATGCACCGCTATCGGGAGCAAGCCCCCTCCCACCGTTTGATTGTGTTCCTTCAGGTCAGTCGTTGAACGCGTAGTGCAATTCGTTATCCCGGCTGCTGATGCGCACACCCGCCAACGCCTTGCCTTCGAGCATGCGCGTGAGGAACTCACGGCTCATGTCCGGCAGCAAGCTGTTGGTGAGGATGGTGTCGATCATACGGCCACCGCTTTCGGTTTCGGTGCAGCGCGAGACGATCAGGTCGACCACCGCGTCGTCGTAGTCGAAAGCCACCTTGTGCGTACTCTCCACGCGTTTTTTGATGCGGTTGAGCTGCAGGCGGGTGATTGCCTTGAGCATCTCGTCGCTGAGCGGGTAGTACGGAATGGTCACCAGGCGACCCAGCAACGCCGGCGGGAAGATTTCCAGCAGCGGTTGGCGCAGGGCCTTGGCGATCTCTTCCGGCTCCGGCACGTTCGCCGGGTCTTTGCAAACGTGGGAGATCAGCTCGGTGCCGGCGTTGGTGGTCAACAGGATCAGGGTGTTCTTGAAGTCGATCACCCGGCCTTCACCGTCTTCCATCACGCCCTTGTCGAACACCTGGAAGAAGATCTCGTGCACGTCCGGGTGGGCTTTTTCCACCTCGTCCAGCAGCACCACGCTGTAGGGTTTGCGTCGCACTGCTTCGGTCAGCACGCCGCCTTCGCCGTAACCGATGTAACCCGGTGGTGCGCCCTTGAGGGTGGATACCGTGTGGGCTTCCTGGAACTCGCTCATGTTGATGGTGATGACGTTCTGCTCGCCGCCGTACATGGCTTCGGCCAGGGCCAGGGCGGTTTCAGTCTTGCCCACGCCCGAGGTGCCGGCCAGCATGAACACGCCAATCGGCTTGCTCGGGTTGTCGAGGCCGGCGCGGGAGGTCTGGATGCGTTTGGCGATCATCTGCAGGGCGTGATCCTGGCCGATGATGCGCTTCTTCAGGTGCTGGTCGAGGTTGAGCACGGTCTCCAGCTCGTTGCGGGCCATGCGGCCCACCGGGATACCGGTCCAGTCGGCGACCACCGAGGCCACGGCCTGGTAATCCACGGTCGGCAGGATCAGCGGGGTTTCGCCTTGCAGGGCGCTGAGGCGCTGTTGCAGATCGACCAGCTGCGTGCGCAATTCATCGTTGCCGCTGTCCACCGCGCCAACCTTTTCACGCAGGGTGGCACGGGTGGCAAGCAACTCATCGACCAGTGCTTTCTCTTCGGCCCAGCGGCTCTCCAGCGTTGCAAGACGTTCACGCTCGGCACTCAACAGCGCTTCGGTGTTGCTTTGACGGGCCCCAATCGCAATGCCGATGGCATGCTCGCGGGCGATGATTTGCAGCTCGGTTTCCAGGGCTTCGATACGACGGCGGCTGTCGTCCACTTCAGCCGGCACCGCGTGCAGGCTGATGGCAACGCGGGCACAGGCGGTGTCCAGCAGGCTTACGGATTTATCCGGCAACTGGCGCGCCGGGATGTAGCGGTGGGACAGCTTCACCGAGGCTTCCAGGGCTTCGTCGAGGATCTGCACCTGGTGGTGCTGTTCCATGGTCGAGGCCACGCCGCGCATCATCAGCAGTGCCTTGTCTTCCGATGGCTCGGCCACTTGCACCACCTGGAAGCGGCGAGTCAGGGCCGGGTCTTTTTCAATGTGCTTCTTGTACTCGGCCCACGTGGTCGCGGCCACGGTGCGCAAGGTGCCACGGGCCAATGCCGGTTTGAGCAGGTTGGCGGCGTCGCCCGTGCCGGCGGCGCCACCGGCACCGACCAGGGTGTGAGCTTCGTCGATAAACAGGATGATCGGCTTGGGCGACGCCTGGACGTCTTCGATCACTTGGCGCAGGCGCTGCTCGAACTCGCCTTTCATGCTGGCGCCGGCTTGCAGCAGGCCCACATCGAGGCTGCGCAGTTCCACATCCTTGAGCGCAGGCGGCACGTCACCGGCGACGATGCGCAGGGCGAAACCTTCGACCACGGCGGTTTTGCCCACACCGGCTTCACCGGTGAGAATCGGGTTGTTCTGGCGGCGGCGCATGAGGATGTCGACCAGTTGGCGGATCTCTTCATCGCGGCCGACGATGGGGTCGAGCTTGCCGCTACGGGCCTGCTCGGTCAGGTCGACGGTAAAGCGCTTGAGGGCTTCCTGCTTGCCCATGGCACTTGGTGCCATGGCGCCGCTGGCTTCGCCCGGCACGGCGCCGGCGTTGAAACCGTCACTGGCGCTCAGGGCGTTCTCCGGCGAGTCACCGACGTATTCATCAAAGCGCTCGCTCAGGGCCTCGGCCTTGATTTTGTCGAACTCGGAAGACAGACCCAGCAGCGCATGGCGCAGGCTCGGCGTCTTGAGGATGCCTAACACCAGGTAACCGGTGCGCACCTGGCTTTCGCCGAACATCAGGCTGCCGTAGACCCAACCGCGCTCCACGGCCTCTTCCACATGGGAGGACAGGTCGGTGATCGAGGTCGAGCCGCGGGGCAAGCGGTCCAGCGCTTCAGTCAGGTCACGGGCCAGGCGCGCCGGCTCCACGTTGAACTGGCGAATGATGCGGTGCAGGTCCGAGTCCTGCAGTTGCAGCAGTTGGTGAAACCAGTGGGCCAGTTCCACATACGGGTTGCCCCGCAGCTTGCAGAATACGGTGGCGGCTTCGATGGCCTTGTAGGCCACGCTGTTGAGTTTGCCGAACAATGCGGCGCGACTGATTTCACCCATGCTCTGGATTCCTTGAGGTGGTGGCCTGATCGGCGTAATGCCGGGCCAGGATTAGGTCGTTGGCGTCGTGCTCGGGTTGGCCGAGCCAGGTGTTGAAGCCCAGGCGGAACTGGCCATTGAGTTGCAGCGCCGGTACTTCAGGTTGTTGCAGAACCAGGTTCAAGTCCCAGTCCAGTTCATGGCCCAGGTACTCGGCTACCCACGCGACCAGCTCATTGAATGGCGGGTGGCCGGGCAGCATGCCCATGTAGTCATCGAGCTTGAGCGGCCCCAGGCGGATGCGGAATTTGTGCTGGCGGTCCCACACATGGCTGCCCAGGCAAAAGTCCACGCCCAGTTGGTTGGCGCTGACACCCACGCGGCTGCGTTCGGGCAGTTCCAGCCATTGGCCGACGTACTCTTCGATCTCCACCGGGAGGCCGAAGTACTCGCTGAGGATCGCCTTTAAACCATCCGGGTAGCGGGTCTGCGCCGACAAGTGGCCGCTGTAATGCAGCTTCGCGGCGTCGGCAATCAGCCCCTGGTTGAGTAGGCTTGGCATGCCACGGCCACTCAGGGCGGCGAGGCGGGCGGACCAGTAGTCATCATCCGGGCGGTCATGGCTGACGGTGGGCCGGGCCTCGGCCCAGGCCCGGTAGAACAGGCTGAGCAAGCGATGGTGGAACACGTCCAGGAACTGCTTGCTGGTGCTGTCGGCGTTGTTGCGCTGGCGCTCGCGGACGTACTCGGTGATATGCAGCGGCAGCGGGCCATTGGGGCCGCCGAGGCCGAAGAAGAATTGCTCCAGGCGCGCCGGCTTGCCGTCACCACCGGGGTCGACCGAGGCCAGGGTGGCCGGGGCGAACGTGCAATCGGCCTGTTGCCCCAGGCGCAGTGGGTCATCCGCCAGGCGCAGGGAATGGCCCAGGCGCGGCAGGTCGGGCGATTCGCACTCGATACGCCGCAGCGCCTGGAAGAAATCGTATTCCCAGGGTTCCTGATGCATCGCATCCAGTGTGTTCACAGGGTCGGACGCCGCCCGGGCTTGGCTTTCCATCGCATGATCTCGCCGCGTTCGGTGGTACGGATCACCGTCTCGGTAAAACTGTTGATCGACACGTAGCGTGCCAGGAAGCGCTCCAGCACCGCACCGAGCAGGAACACCCCGGTGCCGCGAAACGCGTTTTCATCGAATTCCAGGGTGATCTCCAGGCCACGGCCAAACACGATCGGGCCAGGCATCGGCAGGCGCCGGGTCACGGCTTTGCTGCTGACTTCACGCAGGCCCTCGATCTGCAATTGCAGGGCGGCGTCGTTGCTGTCGCCATACAGGCGCAGCAGTTCACGCAAGGCGCCCGCGCCCTGGCCCTGCTCGCTGAGCGACAGATAGTTGAGCGACAACTGGCTGATCAGGCGCCAGGCCTTGGCATCATGCGCATGGCTGGCCCGCGGGCGGCTCGGGCCGGCCACGCAACGCACGGCCAGCACCGGCGCACTGTCGGCCAGGGTGAAATCGGTCTTGCCGTTGCCCACGCTCATGAACAACGGCAAATCGCGGTTGGTGCACAGCGCGGTCACGCCGAGTTGGCGCAGGTCGTGGCGGTAGGGCGCTTGCCGGCTGTCGACCAGGCTGACAAAGGTTTCGCTGCCCACATACGTGGAGCGCGGGCCGTTGCGACGCTGGTCGCTGGACAACACACGCGGCTCGCGGCGCACCATGTAATAGGCCAGGTCGCGGCCATAGCGCGAGGGGTCGCGCACCGCATAAAACGGCAGGAATGGCTGCTCCGGGCCGGTGCCGTGGCCGGTGATACCGCTGAGCGAATGAATCTCGAAATCCATCGGCCGGGTGCGGTCGGCGATCACATGGTGCTCGTTGACCCGGTCGGACAGGTGGATACGGTCGAGGCGTTTGGGAAACAGGTTGATCGCCGGCGTGCAGAACGGCAGGAACTGCGCCGCGCCGACGCTGCCTTCCAGGCTCGGTTCATGCCGGTCGAACAGCACGATCAGCTCCAGTTCCTGGCCGTCGCAGCGCTTGATCGCACGGCGCAGTTCGGCAAATTCGACAAACAGGAAGCGATGGGGCAGGGCGAAGTATTCCTGCAACAGGCGATAGCCCTGGAAGGCGCGCGCCACCACCGGCATGGCGGCGTCGGCGTCGTCGAAGCCGCGTGAGCGCAGCGCGTCCTGGGGCAGGCGCTCGACCCAATCACCGCCAGGCTTGCGCGCAAACACCGCGCAGGCGTTGCCGAGCAGTTGCTCGTAAAGGCGGAACGGCTGCTCGTCGGCACCGCTGAGGTACAGCGGCAGGCTGTCCAGGTCGAGGCTGTTGAATGGCAACTCGGCGCCGGTGCGCAGGGTCAGGCGCAAACCCGCCTTGGCCTTCGGTTCGCTGGCGGCCAGGCGGCCAAGCACGGCGGCGGGGTTGCCGAAGTATTCCGCGTTGGCTACCTGCAACGGCCACAGCGTCACCGGGTGCGCGGTGCGGTACTCGCAGCAGGTCTGGGTTTCACGGCCCAATGCCGCACGCAACACCGTGTCGCGGGGCAGCGAAAAACCGCTGGCCAGGGAGCCTTCGTCGGGGTCGGTCTGCAGCTGCACCACGGTCATCGACGGGGTTGGCGCGAGGTAGTGCGGGTACGCGATTTCCAGCAGGTTGTGGGTGAAGGTCGGGTACTCGGCGTCGAGCTTGAGCTGCACGCGGGCCGTCAGGTAGGCAAAACCTTCAAGCAAGCGTTCGACGTACGGGTCGGCGCAGTCCATACCGGACAGGGTCAGCCGACTGGCGATCTTCGGGTATTCCTTGGCGAACTCGGCGGCGCTTTCGCGCACGTGATGCAGTTCCTGGTTATACAGCTCCAGCAGGCGCGGGTTCATGCTCGTCTCCGCTGGTCGGCGTTGACGACACGCACATGGCCGGATTCCAGGTCGAGGTCGGTTTGCAATAACAGGCGTAGAGGCACCGGCTGTGCCCACAGATCGCCTTCGATCTCGAAGCTCAACGCGTTGTGGTTCATCTCGCCCTGGCTGAGGCGGGCTTTGACGCGCAGGGTGTGGCGCAGGATGCGCGGCTCAAAGGTGGCAATGGCCTGGTAGATCAGGGCTTCCAGCGCTTTGATATCGACACTGGAGGCACTGTTTCCCGCCAATGCCGGCAGTCCGTAATTGACCACCGAAGTACCGGCTGGGGTGTGCAACGTGGCATCGGCATCGAGCAACGACGTGGTGTTGAGCAGCCACGCCAGGTCGCGCAGCACCGAGGCTTTCAATTGGGTCAGGGACAGCACGCGTTTGTCGGCGCTTTCCTTGGGGTTGGTCGGGTCGTCGTCGGTCAACCGGTCCAGCAGGGACGGTTGCAGACGGTCGCGGGAAGCGATTTCAGTTACCACCAAAGCAGCTCCACGGACGGGGTGTGAGGAGGACAAAGTTTCTGGGGCCGTGGCGCTGGGCCACGGCCACCAGAGCTATCAGCGCTTGGTGTTGGAACGGATGTTCCAGCCAAACTTGATCGCGCCGCCGTCTTTGGTGCCGTCGGCTTTCTGCGGCTGGTAGTCGACCATCACTTGGGCAAAGTTCAGGGTGACGTTCTCGGTCAGGCGGTCATCAGTGCCCGAACCGCCGGTGCTCAGGGACGTTACCAGCACTTCTTCCAGGTTGATCACCATGTACTCGACCTGGCTTTCACCACCGGCCTTGCGCACGGTCAGCTTGACCTTGTCGATGTGCTTGCCGCTGGCGCAGTGCATCATCAGGTTAGGCGACGCCTTGTCGACGTACTTGGTCAGCGACAGGTCCTGGATATTCACCTTGCCGGCGCCACCGCCACCGCCGACGTGCATGTTGCCGGACTGGGACATGCCCCAGCTCCAGTTCAGTACGTCGATTTCGTCCTTGTGGGCCTTGTCCATGGACTCGCCCTTGATGTCGCCGATCTTGATGAAAATATCAACAGCCATGTTTTCTCCCTGTGTGGCCCCTGCCACTGAATTTGGTTATGCCCCAGAAGGGGCAATGCTTTTGTGTGGGAGGGGGCTTGCTCCCGATGGCATCACCTCGGTCCGACTGAGAGACCGAGTTGCCTGCATCGGGAGCAAGCCCCCTCCCACAGAAGAGCGACTTACTTAAGCGCCTTTTGCCGAAGGCAGCTTCGATACCAGGCGCAACGACACGGTCAGCCCTTCGAGCTGGTAGTGCGGGCGCAGGTAGAACTTGGAGTTGTAGTAACCCGGGTTGCCTTCCACTTCTTCCACGATCACTTCAGCGGCAGCCAATGGGTGCTGGGCCTTGGTGGTTTCGGTGGAGTGGGCCGGGTCGCCGTCGACGTAGTTGAGGATCCAGTCCTGCAACCAGCGCTGCATCTCGTCCTTCTCTTTGAAGGAACCGATCTTGTCGCGCACGATGCACTTCAAGTAGTGAGCGAAACGGCAGGTGGCGAACAGGTACGGCAAGCGCGCAGCCAGGTTGGCGTTGGCGGTGGCGTCCGGGTCATCGTATTCGGCCGGTTTCTGCAACGACTGGGCACCGATGAAGGCGGCGAAGTCGGTGTTTTTCTTGTGCAGCAGTGGCATGAAACCGTTCTTCGCCAGTTCCGCTTCACGGCGGTCGCTGATGGCGATTTCGGTCGGGCACTTCATGTCCACACCACCGTCATCGGTAGGGAACGTGTGGGCCGGCAGGTTTTCCACTTCACCACCGGACTCCACGCCACGGATGCGCGAGCACCAGCCGTAGTGCTTGAACGAGCGGTTGATGTTCACGGCCATCGCGTAGGCGGCGTTGGCCCAGGTGTACTTGGAGCTGTCGGCGCCGTCGGTGTTTTCTTCGAAGGCGAAGGCTTCCACCGGGTCGGTCTTGGCGCCATACGGCAGGCGAGCCAGGAAGCGCGGCATGGTCAGGCCGATGTAGCGCGAGTCTTCCGATTCACGCAGCGAGCGCCAGCCGGCGTATTCCGGGGTGGTGAAGATCTTGGTCAGGTCGCGCGGGTTCGACAGTTCCTGCCACGAGCCCATGCCCATCACGGTCGGCGAAGCGGCAGCGATGAACGGGGAGTGCATGGCGGCGCAGACTTTCGACAGCTCGCCCAGCAGCTCCACGTCGGGTGGCGACTGATCGAAGTAGTAGTCGCCCACCAGGCAGCCGTACGGCTCACCGCCGAACTGGCCGTATTCTTCTTCGTACATCTTCTTGAAGATCGGGCTCTGGTCCCATGCGGTGCCCTTGAATTTCTTCAGGGTCTTGTGCAGTTCGGGCTTGGAGATGTTGAGCACGCGAATCTTGAGCTGCTCATCGCTCTCGGTGTTGTTGACGAGGTAATGCAGGCCACGCCAGGCGCTTTCCAGCTGCTGGAAATCTTGGTGATGAATGATCTGGTTGACCTGGGCGGTGAGCTTGGCGTCGATGGCCGCGATGATCGATTCGATCGACTTGATCGCGTCATTGGACACCAGGTCGGTTTGCGCCAGGGCCTGTTCGGCCAGGGTGCGCACTGCGGTTTCCACGGCTTCGCGGGCACGCTCGGTCTTTGGCTTGAATTCCTGCAGCAACAGGTTGGCGAACTCGCTGGCTTCTTCGGTCTGGGTGCCGAGGATCTGGCTGCCTTCGCGGGCGGTATTGTCGGTCATGATTACTGGTCCCCTGCAGGCTTAGGCGCGCTGGCAAGTGCCTGAAGCAGTGCCGGGTCCTTGATTGCCTTCATGATGATTTCTTCAGCGCCGGTCTTGCCGTCCATGTAGGTCAGCAGGTTGGCCAGCTGGGTGCGGGCTTCGAGCAGCTGGTTCAGCGAATCGACCTTGCGCGCCACGGCGGCCGGGCTGAAGTCGTCCATGCTCTCGAAGGTGATGTCCAGGCTCAGGTTGCCTTCGCCGGTCAGTTCGTTGGGGACGTGGAAGGCCACGCGCGGTTGCATGGCCTTGAGGCGCGAGTCGAAGTTGTCGACGTCCACTTCAAGGAACTTGCGGTCGGCCACGGCGGCGAGCGGCTCGGCAGGTTTGCCGGCGAGGTCGGCCATCACACCCATTACGAAGGGCAGTTGGACCTTCTTCTCGGCGCCGTAGAGCTCGACGTCGTACTCGATCTGCACTCGAGGCGCACGGTTGCGCGCAATGAATTTCTGAGAACTTTGCTTCGCCACGTTGCTGCTCCTGGTCGCTTGAGCGACGGTGTTGTTACTGCATAGCCCGGTGGCTTACTCGCTGTCCGGGCCGCGCAGGTTTTCAAATTGGGACATGCCGTCGGGAATCAGATTGCGCACGATGGCCGCGAAGTCGGCGTGCACCAGGTTCTTGGCCCGATTCAACAGCACCGGCAGCGGGCTCGAAGGCTCATGCCGGGTGTAGTACGCAAGAATCTTGTCGAGGCTGCGCAGCACGTCGTCGCGGCTGGCGATATCGCCGGCCGGGCGCACTGCCACAGGCGCAGCGGCGAAGTCGACCGAGGGGGCATTGTCGTCACTGACGGCCTCGGGTTCGCCACTGTTGTCGGTGCCTGGCACCGCTTGATTGAGTATCTGCAGCGCCTGCTTGAGCGGTTGCTTCAAGGCGCTCAAGTCCACGCCCCGGGCGGAACCGACCTGGTCATTGACCTGCTCCTCGATGGCCTCACACGCCGCACGCGCTGCGCTCAAGGCGTCACGGGTGGCTTGCAGGTGCTCGGGGTCACTGTCGAGGAACGCGGCGTGGAGTTGCTGGGCACCGAGCTGCTCGTCGGCAAAAATCTGCAGGCCGCTGGCATTGAGCGCCGCCCGCAGGCTGACCGGACCGAAGGTGCGCGAGCGGGTGAGGATGCTTTCGCGCAGCAGGCGGATGGTCGTGTCACCGGTCAGGCCGGACAGGGCGTTGACGCGCACGGTGGGGTCGTTATCGTCGTCGGCATCCAGGCGTGGGTGCAGGTCGACCCAATAGTCGCGCAGCAAGGCGTTGATCAATGAAAGGACTTCAGCCAACCCGGCCACGCCTTGCAGGGCAAGGGTGCTTTGCAGCAGAAAATGGGTGATGCGCAGGTCTTTGCTGCGTTGCAGCAAATCGAGGCTTTGCTGCTGGATGCTGCGCCATTCCGGCGGTTCGGCGGGCAGGATCGAGTCGCCCATGCTGCGCTCGGGTTGGCCCTTGGCATCACGCTCCAGCTGGAGAAATTGCGCGTCATATTCCATGTCTTCGCCACAGGGCGAAGTCGGGGAAACGGCGGCGAGCAGCAACGGCACATCCACTGAGTTTGATCTCCTTATCAGCCCGATAGATGGCGGGCAATGCATGCATTAGTTGTCTGAGGAACTTTGCATGTTTTCTTGGTCATATAGTCAGAGTGCCACTACTGTGACATCAGTGATGTTCAAGAAGTTGTGCATTTTTGGTGTAGTACTTATGCCTTGTCAAGGTAAGCTATTCGTCCTCTGTGACAGATGTGCGGTGTTTAACAACCTGCGCGACTGGTGGGTCGAACGGCGCCCGCCAAGCAGGATTTTTGTCATGCAAGCCAGCTAAGATCAGCGATCTTGCGGGTTTAGGTAGATTCAGGGTCATTTTGTGTGACCTGGCGGGCATGTCCCGGGAAGCGTAGCCCCGGGAATCGACCGCGCGCGATGTAATCAGCAAGGAGGCAAGATGTCGCTGTGTTTGACTATCACTAGTTATCACAAGATTACCCCTGGGCAGTGCTCGGAAAAGTCCATGGACCAGGGCGTGATGGCTATTGGCCGCAGTTCGGATAATGACTGGGTCTTGCCTGATCCGGAGCGTCTCGTCTCTTCACAGCATTGCGTTATTCAATACAAAGATGGCCGTTATTATTTAACCGATAACAGTACAAACGGGGTGGAGTTGGTCCGCGCCGGTATCCGTATGCGCCGTGGCAATAGCGAGCCGCTGCAAGATGGTGAGCTGATCCGCATCGGCGACTACGAGATCCAGGCGCGTATCGATTTCAACGTGCAAGCCGTTGATAGCCAACCGTTTGCCGGTGATTCGCCGAACAGCTTCGAGGCGTTGATGGGCGCCGTGGCAAAGCCACCAACGCCGACCCCGGTGATCGCGCCGCAGTTCCAGGGCGCCTCGGCAATGGACACCTTGCCGGACCTGTTCGACTTCCTCAGCCCCACTGCTGTGCCGCCGCCGACCGTGGCGGATCATGTGCCGCCCGAGCAGCACGATTTCCGCCCGCCGACGCCGGTGGCGGTGGAAAAACCCGTGGTCGCAGGCTCGCTGATTCCCGATGACTGGGACCTGTTTGCCGATACCCCGGCACCGGTAGCACCGGTCGTTCCGGTTGCACCGCCACCGCCGGTCGCCCCGGTGATTCAGCCGCCGCCCGTGGTCGAGTCGGTACGCCCCGTGGCCGAGCCCCAGCAATCCCCCGACTTGTTGCAAGCGTTCCTGCGTGGCGCCGGGCTGGAGCAGTTGCGTCTGGACAAGGCCGATGCCTGCGCCCAGATGGAAAACATCGGCCGCAGCTACCGACTGATGGTCGAGGGCCTGATCGATGTATTGCGTGCCCGCGCCAGCCTCAAAGGCGAGTTCCGCATGCAGCAGACCATGATCCGCCCCGCCGAGAACAACCCGTTGAAATTCGCGCCGAATGCCGACGAAGCCTTGCTGCTGCTGCTTCGCCACGGCAACCAGGCGTTTATGGCACCGGACGCGGCCGTGCGCGACAGTTTCGATGACCTGCGTGCTCACCAACTGGCCGTGATGGCCGGCGTGGAGGCCGCGATCAAGCACCTGCTCACCCGCTTTGAACCCTCGCAGTTGGAGGAACGCATGGGCAAACCCGGCGGCTTATCGAGCCTGTTCAACGGTTCGCGCCAGGCGCAGTACTGGCAGCAGTTCACTGAGCTTTACAGCAATATTTCCCGCGAGGCCCAGGAAGATTTCCAGGACCTGTTCGGCCGCGAATTCAGCCGAGCCTACGAAGAACACAGCGCACGACAGCGGCGCTGAACACGCAATACACGGATTTAACGGATAGCTAAGAACGTCATTGAGGACGCAGGATGATTCCCAGGTTTTTACTCGCAGCCGCTACTGTGCTGCTGCTGACGGCGTGTGCCAAGGACGCGGCCAAGCCCGAAGTGGCGGGCGAAACTGAAGCGGACACCGCCGCGGTCGAGTTGCACTTTCATGCCATTGCCGGGCTCAACCCGGGCGCCAACGGCCAGGCCGCACCCGTGCGTGTGCGCATCTTCGAGCTGAAAAATGCCGCTACCTTCGGGCGCTCCGACTACTTCGCCCTGGCTGATCGCGCGCAATCGACCCTCGGCCTGGACCTGCTGGACCAGGATGAAGTGATGGTGCAACCCGGCCAGCAACTGAGCATCCAGCGCGACCTCGACCCTGCCACGCGCCAGATCGGCTTGCTGGTGGGCTATCGCGAGCTGGACCGTGCGCAATGGCGCACGGTGATCAACGTGCCACCGCGCCAATACACCGAATATCAGATCAGCCTCGATGTACGCGCCGTACGTGCCGATGTCGTGGTTACCCCATCCAGCCCTGCCCAATAAGAAACCCTCGGAGCCCCCATGTCCTGGAACAATCGCGTGGTCTGGTCGGAAGGCATGTTCATCGGAACGCAGCACTTCCAGCAGCATGACCGTTACCTGGAGAACCTGATCGACGCCCGCAGCCGCCCGTTGTCTGCCGGTGCCTGGGGCTTTTCCGAGTTGCTGATCGACCAGGGGCTGCTGGCCCAGGGCAAGCTGGCGATCGTTTCGGCGCGCGGTCTGTTGCCGGATGGCACGCCGTTCAATATCCCTCAGGACGACCTCGCGCCGAGCCCGTTGAATATCGACGACAACCTGCGCGACGGCCTGGTGTACCTGGCCTTGCCGCTCAAGCGCGCCGGTGCCCGCGATACCGTGGAAGCGGGCGAAGCCCTGGAAGCTGCGCGGTATGTCAGCCAGGTGCGCGAAGTGCGCGATGACAATGCCCCGTTCGAGAACCGTGCGCCCGTGGCTGTCGGCTCGCGCGCACTGCGCCTGCTGACGGCCCAGGATGGCATCAGCGATTACGCCGCCGTGGGCCTTGTGCGCATCAAGGAAAAACGCGCCGACCGCGCACTGGTGCTGGATGACACTTACATCCCGCCGGTGCTCGACGTCGCCGCGAGCAAACCGTTGACGGCCTTTCGCAGTGAGCTGCTCGGCCTGCTGCACCAGCGCGGCGAAGCCCTGGCTGGCCGCGTGGTCGCCTCGGGGGCCGGTGGTGCGTCGGAGATTGCCGACTTCATGCTGCTGCAATTGGTCAACCGCGCCCAGCCGCTGCTCCAGCATTTCAGCCAGTTGAGCCCGCTGCACCCGGAGCGCTTCTTCAGTGAACTGGTGAGCCTGGCCGGCGAGTTCTCGACCTTTTCGACCTCGGGCCGGCGCCCTCAGGAATACCCGCAATACCAGCATGACGACCTGGCGCTGAGTTTCGCCCCGGTCATGCAGGCGCTGCGTGAAGCGCTGTCGATGCTGATCGACAGCAAGGCCACGCCGATCCCGATTGTCGAAAAAGCCTATGGCATCCACGTGGCCATGCTTGCCGACAAAACCCTGCTCGAGAGCGCCAGCTTCATCCTGGTGGTGCGCGCCGACGTGCCCGGCGAAACCCTGCGGGCGCGCTTCGGCCAACAGAGCAAGGTCGGCTCGGTGGAGCACATCCGTGACATGGTCAACCTGCAACTGCCGGGCATCGGCCTGCTGCCGTTGCCGGTGGCGCCACGGCAGATTCCGTATCACGCAGGCAGTACCTATTACGAGTTGGACCGGGGCAGCGAGCACTGGCAGCAACTGCACAACTCCGGCGGATTTGCCTTCCATATCGCCGGGCAGTTCCCGGGCTTGAACCTGGCCTTCTGGGCGATTCGAGGATAATTCGCGATGCATCCCAATGATGATGACCGCACCCAGTTCATGCCGCGCCCGGGTGGCCGGGCGCCAGAACCTGCGCGTGCAGAGCCGGCCCCGCTGTCGATGCCGGCCGCGCCGATGCTCACCGGCAAAAGCCAGGGCCTGAACCCGCTGGAAAGCGCCGCCGGCCCGTTGTTGGCGTTGCTCACACGCCTGCGCAACACCATCGCCCATCCGGCGCCGGCCAGCCTGCGCGCGCAGCTGCTGGCTTATTTGCGCCAGTTCGAAGAGCGTGCTGAAGCCGCCGGCATCCCGCGTAACGAAGTGCTGCTGGCCCGTTACGCGCTATGCACCGCCCTGGATGAAGCCGTGCTGAGCACGCCGTGGGGCAGCACCAGCGACTGGGGCAAGCAGAGCCTGTTGATCACGGTGCACAACGAAGCCTGGGGCGGTGAAAAAGTCTTCCAACTGCTCGACCACTGCCTGCAAAGCCCACGGGAACGCTTGTACCTGCTGGAGTTGTTGTACCTGTGCATGTGCCTGGGTTTCGAAGGCCGTTACCGTGTGATGAACGACGGGCGCAGCCAGTTGGATGCCCTGCGTGAGCGCACGGCGGCGACGATTCGCAGTGCCCGTGGTGAACACGAGCGCGAGCTGTCGCCGCACTGGCGCGGTGTGACGGTGGCGCGTGATCGCCTGGCGCAATTCATGCCGCCGTGGATCGCCGTGGCCATCGGCCTGGCGCTGCTGCTGGCGCTGTTGTTCGGCTTGCGCCTGAAACTGGCGTCGGATGCCGAGCCGGTGTTCAAGAATATCCATGCCTTGGGCGAGATCCCGGTGCAGTCGATCGACCGTCCGGTGGCACAACCCAAAATCATCGAACGCCCACGCCTGGCCGGCTTCCTGGTGGAAGACATCAAGGCTGGTCGTGTTGCCGTGGAGGATGCGGTCGACCGTTCCGTGGTGACCATTCGTGGTGATGAACTGTTCGCCTCGGCCAGTTCCAGCATCGTCGATGACTACCAGCCACTGATGCTGCGCATTGCCGACGCCATTCGCAAAGTCAAAGGCCAGGTGCGTGTCACCGGGCACAGCGACAACCGCCCGATTGCCACGCTGCGTTTCCCGTCCAACTGGGCGTTGTCCGAAGCGCGGGCCAAGTCGGTGCTGGAGATCCTGGCGGCCAAGACCGGCCAGGCCGAGCGCTTCAGCGCCGAGGGCAGAAGCGACACCGAGCCGGTGGCTACCAATGCCACCGCCGAAGGCCGTGCCCGTAATCGTCGGGTTGAAATCACCGTATTGGCGGAGGGCGTCGAGTGAAGGCGTTTTTCAGTTTCATGATTCGCTGGGTGATCCCGGTACTGGGCCTGATCGCCCTGAGCCTGATCATCTGGTTTGTCGGGCCGCTGCTCGACCTGTTGATGCCGGAAGGGCGCCGTTGGGCGCTGATCATCCTGGTGTTTGCGGTGTGGATCGCCTACCGCGTGTTCCGCATCATCCAGGCGCGTCGGCAGGCTGCCGAAGTGATGCGCAGCCTGGCGGCGCAAACCCCGGTCGACCCCAACAGTGTCGCCACCGCCGAAGAACTCAGCACCCTGCGCCAGCGCATGGACGAGGCCCTGGCGCTGCTGAAGAAAGCCAAGCTCGGTGGTGATGAGCGGCGCAACCTCTACGAATTGCCGTGGTACGTGATCATCGGCCCGCCGGGTTCGGGCAAGACCACCGCGCTGGTCAACTCCGGGCTGCATTTCCCGCTGGCGGCCCAATTGGGCGCCGGGGCCGTGCGCGGTGTCGGCGGTACGCGCAACTGCGACTGGTGGTTTACCGACCAGGCCGTGCTGCTCGATACCGCTGGCCGCTACACCACTCAAGACAGCAACTCCACGGTCGATAAAGCCGCGTGGCTGGGTTTCCTCGACCTGCTGAAAAAGCAACGCTCACGCCGCCCGATCGACGGTGCGTTCATTGCGATCAGCCTGTCGGATCTGTTGCTCGGGACTGAAGCCGAGCGCGCTGCCCACGCGGCGGCGATTCGCTTGCGTATCCAGGAGCTGTATACCCAGCTGGGCGTGCGTTTCCCCATCTACCTGATGCTGACCAAGCTCGACTTGGTGCCCGGCTTCATGGAGTTCTTCGACAACCTGAGCAAGGAAGACCGCGCCCAGGTATGGGGCATGACCTTTGCCCTGGACGACGGCAAGCACAGCGACGGCCCGCTGGCGCATCTGCAAAGCGAATTCGCAGGGCTGGAACAACGCCTCAACGAGCGCCTGGTGGAACGCCTGCAACAGGAACGCGACCCGGCGCGACGCGACCTGATCTACGGCTTCCCGCAGCAGTTCGGGGCCTTGAAGGACTGCCTGCAAAGCTTCCTCGACGGTGTGTTCAAACCCAATGCCTTCGAAGAACGCGTGCTGCTGCGCGGCGTGTACTTCACCAGCGGTACTCAGGAAGGCAGCCCGATTGATCGCCTGATCGGCGCCATGGCCCAGAGCATGAACCTGGATCGCCAGCACCTGGCCCGCCAGAGCGGCACCGGGCGCAGTTACTTCATCGAAAAACTGTTCAGCGCCGTGGCGTTTGCCGAACGTGGGCTGGTCGGGGTGAACCCGAAGGTCGAGCGTCGGCGCAAGTGGATTGCACGCGGCGTCCTGGCGGCCACCGTGGCCTTGGTGGTGGTGGTCAGCAGTTTGTGGTGGGTGAGTTATCGCGCCAACCAGGCGTATATCGCCCAGGTCGACCAGAAGGTTGCGCCACTGGGCCAGGCGGTGCAGAACCTGAGCCCGGCCCAGCGTGAAGTGCTCGCCGTGCTGCCGTTGCTCAACGCCACGAAAAACCTTGCCGGCGATCCGCCTGGCTGGGCCGAAGGCTTGGGCCTGTACCAGGGCGATATGCTCGAAGCCGAATCCGGCAGCGTGTACCGCAAACTGCTGATCGCGGTGTTCGCGCCGCGCCTGGTGACGCGTATCGAAGAGCAACTGCGCGGCGGTGGCAACTCCGACTTCCTGTACGAAGGGCTCAAGGCTTACCTGATGCTCGCCGACAGCGAGCACTACGACCCGGACTTCATCAAAGCCTGGATCGCCCTGGATTGGGATCGCAACCTGCCCCGCGATTTGCCGGCCGACCAGCGCCAGGCCTTGAGTGGGCATTTGCAGGCCCTGTTTGACCGCCATCCACCGAATGCGCGCCTCGATCCGCGGCTGATCGACGACCTGCGTCGCCAGTTGCAACAGCTGCCGGTGGCCCAACGTGTGTACGACCGGGTCAAGCGCCAGAAATTGCCCGACGGCATCCCGGACTTTCGCATCAATGAAGCCGCCGGCCGCGATGCCGCACTGGTCTTCAGTCGCAAGAGCGGCAAGCCGCTGGGTGAGCCACTCAGTGGTTTCTTCACCGCCAAGGGCTACCGCCAGGCGTTTTTGCTGAGCAGCCTGAACCAGACCGGCACGCTCGCCGAAGAGCAATGGGTGCTGGGCCGCGAGCAGGCCGATCAACAGAACGTGGTGAGCCTGGCCGGTGACGTGCGCCGCCTGTATTTCCAGGACTACCAGCGCCAATGGGACGCGCTGTTGGCAGACATCGACTTCGTACCGATCACCAGCGTGGCCCAGGCGGCCGATGTGCTGCGGGTGATTTCCGGGCCGACCTCACCGCTGAAAAAACTGTTGGTGGCGGTGGCCAAGGAAACCGACCTGCAAGCCGAGGAACGCCAGCTGGCAGCCAAAGGCGTGCCGGTGGAAGGTGGCGTCGACAAGCTCAAGGAACGCCTGGGCAGCCTGCTCGGCCAGGAGCAACAGGCGGCCAGCCAGCCGCAGGTGGCGGACGATCCGGTGACCGCACACTTTGCCGAACTCAACGGCATCGTCAGCAAGAATGAAGGCGAGCCGGCGGCCATCGACGGCCTGCTCGCGGACATGAATGCGCTGTATGTGCAGGTCAGCGCCATGGTCGGCGCCAGTGGCGATGCCTTGCTCGGCGAAGCGAAGAACCAGGCGGCGGCTGCGGCCACGCGGGTCAGCCTGAATGCCGAGCGCCAGCCACCCTTGGTGCAGGGCATGGTCAAGTCGGTGGTCAACTCCACCACCAACAGCATGATGGGCGGGGTGCGCAACCAACTGAACGCGGCCTGGGTCAGCGAAGTGGTCAACGTGTATCGCCAGTCCCTGGCCGGGCGCTACCCGATGTCGCCGGGCAGTGCGCGGGACGCGACCCTGGATGACTTTGGCCAGTTTTTCGGCGTGGGCGGGGTCATGGACAACTACTTCCGCAAGTACCTGCAGCCGTATGTGGACACCTCCACCCCAACCTGGCGCTGGCAGCCGGGCGCGGCACAAAAGCTCGGGATCGCGCCGGGTGTGCTGCAGACTTTCCAGCGCGCGGCGGCCATTCGTGATGCGTTCTTCCGCGCCGGGGGCACCCAGCCCATCGTACGGTTCGAACTCAAGCCGGTGTCGATGGACCCGACCATCACCCAGTTCCTGCTCGACCTCGATGGCCAGCAATTGAGCTATGACCACGGCCCCAGCCGCCCGGTTGCGATGCAATGGCCGAACCCCGGCAGCATTGGCGTGGTGCGTATTTCCATCATGCCGCCGTCGGCCAGTGGGCGCTCCGGTGTGACCCTGGATGGGCCGTGGGCCTGGTTCCGCCTGCTGGAGCAGTCGGACCTCACGGCCGGTAACTCGCCGGATCGCTTCAACCTGCGCCTGCGGGTCGACGGCGCAAGCATTGCCTACGAGTTACGCGCCAACAGCGCCTTCAACCCGTTCAAGAGCCGCGTGCTCAGCGGTTTCAGCCTGCCGGAGCGGTTATGACCACGCTGGGTTTCTACGGCAAGTTGGCCAGCCGCGGTGACTTCGTCAGCCGCGCCTTGCCCCAGAGTTTTATCGGCCCGTGGGACAGCTGGTTGGCGGCAGGTTTGCTCGCCAGCCAAAACAGCCTGGGCGGCGAATGGCTCAACGTGTACCTGGTCAGCCCGTTGTGGCGCTTTGTGCTGGCGCCGGGCGTGTGCGGGCCGGATGCGGCGGCGGGCGTGGTGATGCCGAGTATCGATCGGGTCGGGCGGTATTTTCCGTTGGCGGTGGTGACCCTGCTGGACCAGGACACCAATCCTGCGTCACTCGTGGGGGGGCCGGATACGTGGTTTGAGCAGGCCGAAGAGCTGTTGCTCAGTACCCTGGACGCCGATGCCACGTTCGAAAGCTTCAACGCTGGCGTCGACAAGCTGGGCCTTCCAGCCAGCGAGCTGCGAGTGGTCGACAGTCGTTTCGCCGGTTTGCAACGGATGAACGCCACGCTGCCTCACGACCGGATGACCGCGCTGGCGGAACAAGCCTGCGCCGGTGCCAGCCTCTGGTGGGGCCGCGGCTCGCAACGTATTTCCCCTGGTTTATTGCGGTGTCAGGGCTTGCCTGCCGCCGACGATTTTGCGCAGTTTTTGCTCGGACAAGAAGGTGTGGTGTAGATGGGGTCGACGTTCAAATCCGCGAGCAAAAGCCATGTGGGCATGGTGCGCCAGGTCAATGAAGACGCCTGCCTGGACCTGCCGGAAAACCGCCTGTGGGTGGTGGCCGACGGCATGGGCGGGCATGCGGCGGGTGACTATGTCAGCAGCCTGATTGTCGACAGTCTGCGTCAGGTGCCGGTAGGGCGCTCCCTCGATGAATACTCGGCGGCGCTGCGTAATGACCTGATCCGCATCAATGCGATCGTGCGTGAAGAAACCGCCAACCGTGGCGTGACCATGATGGGCAGCACCGTGGTGGTGCTGGCCGCGCGCGGCTTGCGCGGGGTGTGCCTGTGGGCCGGTGACAGTCGCCTGTACCGTCTGCGCGACGGTGCGTTGGAAAGTATTTCCCGCGACCACAGCTACGTGCAGGACCTGCAAGACAGCGGCCTGCTCAGCGAAGCCGACGCCCGCGTGCATCCACGCGCCAATATCGTCACCCGCGCGGTGGGGGTGGAAGCCCAGCTGGAGGTGGCCGTCGTCGACCTGCTGATCGCCCCCGGTGACAGCTACCTGCTGTGCAGCGACGGTCTGAACAAGACCGTCGAAGATCATGAGATCCGCGAAGTGCTGGGGCATGACGCGCCGGATGAAATCGTGCGCAGCCTGGTGCACCTGGGGCTTAACCGGGGTGCACCGGACAACATCACCACCATTGTCGTGAAGGTGTCGCCATGAACATCGTGATCCCGGGCTATGACATCGAAGGCGAGATCGGTGAAGGCGCCATGGCCAGCGTGTACCTGGCGACCCAACGCTCGCTGGAGCGCAAGGTGGCGTTGAAGGTGATGGCGGCGGCACTGGCGGCCGACCCGACCTTCTGCGAGCGTTTCCTGCGCGAGGGCAAGACCCTGGCGCGGCTGTCGCACCCGCACACCGTGACCATCCATGACATCGGCAACGTCGGTGAACTGTATTACATGGCCATGGAATACCTGCCCAATGGCACGCTCAAGGAGCGCATTGCCGCCGGCCTGACGCCGGAGCAAGGGGTGACGCTGATCCGCCAGATCGCCTCGGCGTTGGGCTATGCGCATGCCCAGGGCCTGGTCCACCGTGACGTCAAGCCTGCCAACATCCTGTTCCGCGCCGATGGCACGGCGGTGTTGTCGGACTTCGGCATCGCCAAGTCCCTGGATGATCGTACCCAGTTCACCCAAGCCGGGTTTGCCGTGGGCACGCCCAGCTACATGAGCCCGGAGCAGGCGCGGGGCCAGGAAATTGATGGTCGCGCCGACCTGTACGCGCTAGGTGTGGTGCTCTATGAAATCCTTGTCGGCAAGCTGCCGTACAACGGCACCGATGCGCTTTCCACGGCGCTGGCGCACCTGACCGAGCCGTTGCCGGAACTGCCGGTGCACCATGGCCGTTACCAAGGGGTGCTGCGCAAGTTGTTGGCCAAGGACCCGGCTGATCGTTTCCCCGATGCGGCGGCGTTGCTGCTGGCGCTCGATCAACTGCCGGCGGACTCGTTGGAAGCCACTCTGGTGCGGCCGTTGCCGGTCCCGATGAGCTTTGATCTGGGCGGCATCACCCCGGAATCCATTGAGATCCCGAGCGCACCGCCTGAGCCTGTGCGCCAACCGGTGGTGCCACCGGCGGCGTCCCAGCATAACGAGCAGCGTCGCGGGCCGGTATTGGCGTTGGCGGCGGTGGCCGTGGCGGTGGCGCTGGCCATCGGCGGCGCCAGTTATTGGTGGTTGAGCGGCACTGATAAGCCTGCCGCGCCGCCGGCCGCCGTCGTCCCCAAAACGCCGCCGCCTGAGTTGAAACCTGTGGTCGCTGACGCGGATGGCGGTCAGCACCCCTTGCTGATGGCGGGCAAAAAGACCTTGTTCCAGCGCGTGCTCAGCAAGCCTGGCGCCAAGCTTTCCAGCGATGCCGGGGCTGCGCCCGGCAAAGCCTTGCCGGCGTTCTCCGTGCTGTATGTGTACCAACGCAAAGAGGTCGATGGCAGCCCGTGGGTACGCGTCGGCGCCGCTACCGATGGTCGCAGTGACGGTTGGTTGCCCGCCGCCCAGGTCAGCGATTGGAAGCAGAGCCTGGTGCTCAAGTTTACCGAGCGCTCGGGCCGGGCACCGGTGATGTTCCTGCGCCAGCCCGGCGAAGTGGAAAAGTTGCTGGCCGACCCCGCAGCGGCCAAAAACGTCTTGGCCAAGGCGCAGAAAAACAGCGAAGACAATCAGCAAGTGCTGGCGCTCGAGCCGACCGCCAGCGCCGTGCCGCAGAACCAGTTTTACCTGTTGCCGATCTTCGACTCCAAAGAGAGCTTCGACGAAAATGGCCAGCCGGTGCAGTTGCTCAACGTGGCGTCCATCGATCCTGGCAGCAGCGTTGCCAAGCCGGCTGTACCTTCGGTCAGTGCCGATGCGTTCCGTACCGCTGTGGTGCTGGTGGTCGACACCACCGTGTCGATGCAGCCCTACATCGACCAGGTGCGTGACGTGGTGCATGAGTTGCAAACCCGTATCGCCGAACGCGGTGAGCTGGACAGCGTCAGCTTCGGCCTGGTGGGTTTTCGCAACAGCATCAAGAAAACCCCGGGCCTGGAATATGTGGCCAAGACCTTGATCACCCTGGATCAAGGTCGCGACCCGCAGCGCTTTCTCGACATGGCGCGGCAAGTCAAAGCGTCCACGGTGTCCAGCCATTCGTTCAACGAAGACGCTTTTGCTGGGGTGATGCAGGCCGTGGATGGCATGGATTGGTCCGGCTATGGCGGGCGCATTATCCTGCTGGTGACTGACGCCGGCGCGTTGCGCAAGAACGACCCGTTCGCCGCCACCCAGATGAACGAAGCCGAAGTGCGCCAGGCCGCATTGGGTAAGCAGATCAAGATCTACGCGCTGCACCTGCGTACCGATGCCGGCAAGAAAACCCACGCCGGTGCCGAGATCCAGTACCGCATCCTCACGGCTGACGCCAACCCGCAGATCGGCGACCTGTACACGCCAGTGCCGGGCGGAGATGTGCGCAAACTGGGCGAGCGCGTCGATGAGATCGGTACGGTGTTCGCCAACCTCGTTCATCAAGTGCGCAGCAACACACCGCAGCCGGTGCCGTTGCTGAGCAGCGCGCCGAGCCTGGCGGACAAATCCGCCGCCGTCGGCTATGCCATGCACATGGATTTCCTCGGACGCAAAACCGCCAGCCAGGCACCGCAACTGGTCAGCGCCTGGACCGCCGACCGCGACCTGACCAACCCGGCGCTGCCGGCGTTCCAGGTGTGCGTGATGCTGACCAAGTTGCAGCTCAACGATTTGCAGCAGTCGCTGAAACTGATCGTCGACGCGGCGCGCAAAACCCAAAGCTCACCCAAGGACTTCTTCCAGGAAATCGCCAGTGCCTCGGCCTACATGAGCCGCGACCCGCAGGCGTTGCGCAAGGGCGGCAACCTGGCCGATGGCGGCCTCCTCGGCGAATACCTGGAAGGCCTGCCGTACCGCAGCAAGTCGCTGAACATGACCCAGGACTTGTGGTTGTCGTTGAGCGTGGCCGAGCAGGAAGACTTTATCGACGAGCTGGATTCGAAAATCCGCCTTTACGAAACCTTCCACAATGACCTGGCCAACTGGGTCCGTTTCGGCGATGCCGAGCCGGGCGATGCGTTGTACCGCGTGCCGCTGTCGACGTTGCCGTAATGCTGAACCTGAGCGCGATGCACAAGAGCCGGGGCGTGGGTAGCCAGCGTTACAGCCTGGTGATCCCGGCGCTGCACCTGCGCGCGGGTGAGCAACTGGCGATCGTCGGGTCCAGCGGTTGTGGCAAGAGCACCTTGCTGGATCTATTGGCGTTGGTGCTGGCGCCGGATCAGGTGGGGCGGTTCGAGTTCAATCAGCAGGACATCGGCGGGCTGTGGCGAGCGGATCGGCAATCGACGTTGGCCGAGCTACGCAGCCGGCATCTGGGCTACGTGCTGCAAACCGGCGGGTTGTTGGGGTTTCTCGATGTGCGCGGCAATATCGCCTTGTCGCGCAAACTGCTCGGTTTGCCGGATGACGGCAGCGTGACACGGCTGGCCGCGCAGTTGGAGATCAGTGACCAGTTGGCCAAGAAACCCGCTGCATTGTCGGTAGGCCAGCGTCAGCGCGTCAGTTGTGCACGCGCCCTGGCCCACGGGCCGCAACTGGTGTTGGCGGATGAGCCGACCGCGTCGCTGGACCCACTGAATGCCGAACGGGTCATGCAGGCGCTGCTGGCGCAGGCTCGCGAACACCGTGCCGCCTGCGTGATCGCCACCCATGACGAACCCTTGGCCCGTGCCAGTGGCTTGCAGGTGCGGCGCATCAGTTGCCGCCGCGACACGGATGGCGGCGTCACCGCCACCCTTGGGGAGGCTTGTTGATGCGCATCGGCTTGGTGGCGTCCCTGGCCTGGCAGGATTACCGCAACGATGCCTGGCTGTCGGCCTGCTCAGTGTTGGCGTTGGTGGCGGTGATCGCGCCGTTGCTGGTGTTATTTGGCTTGAAATTTGGACTGGTTGGCAGTTTGACCGAACGTTTGGAGACCGACCCCGCCACCCGTGAAATTATTCCGTTGGGCGGTGGTCGATTCAGCGCTGCGTTTGTCGAGCAACTGGGGCAACGTAGCGACGTGGCGTTTGCCGTGCCGCGTACGCGGCAGATTGCAGCGACGGCGCAGGTCGGCACGCTGACCCTGGAAATGCTGCCTACCGCGGCGGGTGACCCGTTGCTGGCCGGTTTGCCGATGCCCAAGGGCATGGACCAGATCGTGCTGAGCCACACCGCCGCCGAAAAGCTTGCGGCACGCCCCGGCGATTGGCTGGACACCCGCTTTGCGCGGCAAGTGGCCGGGCGTGTCGAGGCCCGGGGCACGCGTGTGCAGGTGCTGGCAGTGCTGCCGTTGGAGGCGTTCGCCCGTGATGGGCTGTTTGCCGACCTGGCCCTGCTGGAAGCAGCCGAAGATTATCGCGACGGCCGTGCGGTGCCGGCGCTGGGGTGGGAAGGTGACGCGGTCGGTGCGAGTGAGCAGCGGGTGTACCCGGCATTTCGCCTGTACGCACGCCGTCTCAGCGATGTAGAAGTGCTACGTGTGTATTTCGCCGGGCAGAACCTATTGGTATCGACCCAGGCGAACACTATCGCGCAGGTGCAGTCGTTGAGCCGCAACCTGTCGATCGTATTCTGGATCATCGCCGGGTTGGCCTTGGCGGGCGCATTCGCGGCCATCTTCGCCGGGGCCTTGGCCGCCGTGGCGCGCAAGCGCCGGGAATTGTCGGTGTTACGCCTGTTGGGCTTTTCCACCGGTGGGCTGTTGTGGTTTGTGGTGGTGCAAGCGTTGTACAGCGCAGGTGCTGCCGCCGTGCTCAGTGCAGGGTTGTATGGCCTGGCCGAGGCGGGGTTGAATAAGCTATTTGTGCAGGTTCCGGGCGAATACGCCAGCCACCTGCTGGCGCGTCATTACGGCCTGGCCCTGGTTGCAGTCCTCGGCGTCAGCGCCGTGGCGGCGGCCTGTGGTGGTTGGCGTGTGGCGCGGATCCAGGCTTCTGAAGGAATCAGAGATGTATAAGTTACTGGGTGCCTGTGTGGTGCTGAGCCTGGCCTCGCTGGCCTGGGCTGATGAGGCGAGCGACAAGCTCGACAATCCAAAACCGCTGCCGGACGACGTGAGCCTGCCGCTGCCGTGCGAAGGCAACATGGTGTTCCGCTACGCCTACGTACTCGCCCAAGGCACCCTGGATGATCGCGAAATCAGTCTTGGCTACCCCTTCGCCGAAGGCGAGGCGGGTTACCAGCAATCGTTTATTTCCGGCTACCGGCGCGACTTCATCAACGGCCAGTTCACCCTCAAGGATCTGCCCAAGGATTGGAACAACGTCATTGCGCCCTTGATGCCGAAGACAGACGCCAAGACCCCGCTCAAGCCCATGCTGTACTTCATCGGCAAGTACGAAGTGACCGCCCGCCAATATGCTGCGGTGATGGCCCAGGCGCAGTCCCTGGCCAGTGGTGAACCGGCGCCGGCCTGCGACATTCCCACCGGCATGGCGGCGCGGCTGCCCAAGGTGAAGCTGTCACGCTTTGAAGCCGAACGCTTCTCGGCGGTGTACAGCGCCTGGTTGATGAAATACCACCGTGATTTGCTGCCGGTCAGCGGTCGCGGTTCTTCCGCGGAAGACGGTGGCCTGGGGTTTGTGCGCCTGCCCACCGAAGTGGAATGGGAATACGCCGCACGCGGCGGGCAGGCGGTGAGCCGCCAAGAGTTGGAGGGCCGCTTGTTCCCTCGGCGTGCCGAAGGCCATGAAGGCGAGGGCCCGCTGGCGGATTATGCGGTGTTCAACCAGGTGGCCGGCGGCACCGGCCAGGCTGCACGCCTGATGCCCATCGGCACCAAGTTGCCCAACCCGATCGGCCTGTTCGATGTGATCGGCAACGCTGCGGAGATGGTCCAGGAGTCCTTCCAGTTGGTGCACGCCGGGCGACGCCAGGGCACCTACGGCGGCTTTGTGGTCAAGGGCGGCAATTACCTCGAAGGCGAGGGCACGCTGTTTACCGGCATGCGCCGTGAGTACCCGCTGTTCGCCGCCGACGGCACCGAGCAAAGCAATGAGACCACCGGTTTCCGTGTGGCGATCGGCGCGCTGTCGGCGCCGCGCTCGCGCTACAAGGAGCTGTTTGCCCAATGGCAGAAAGAAGGGCGCCTGGCCGCACTGACCGATGCCATCGACGAAGCCCAGGACCCGACCAAGCGCCTGGACACCATCATTGCCGCCAGTGTCGACCCCAAGCTGCAAGCCGAGCTGGGGCTGGTCAACGAAGAGCTCAAGCGCAACGTCTCGCTGATCGCCCAGCAACGCGAAGAGGCGGCGGGCAACCTGATCCAGTCCGCTGCGTTGGTGGCCGAGACCATCAGCAACTACAACATCCGCCTGATCAACCTGCAGAAGAGCCGCGATCAGGCGGTCGCCAACAAGGACGAAGCCAGTGCGACGCTGTTCGCTACGGCCATCGACAATGGCCGCAGCGCCCTCGACGGCGCGGTGGCGATCTATATCGACAACCTGGCCACCGGCACGCGCTATACCGATGCGGTGATCCAGGCTCAGTTTCAACGGATCAAGGAAGAGTTGGATCGCAAACCTGTGCTCGGCAAGAGCTTGGTGACGCGCGCGACACTGTTCGTTCGCCATGTCGGCAACTACCGCAAGCAACAGCGGGCCGACCCGGCAACGATCTTGAAGGAACTGCTCGCAGCGAGCGGTCAGCGGTCTTGACCGTTGGTTGTGCGGCGAGCTTGGAAGGGACTCAGGCGGCGGTGGGCCGTGCTGGGCAAGTCAAACTTAACAGAGATCACACCTATGCTTTTTTCCCGTAAGGCGGTTTCCAAGCGTCACCTGCTGCTGATCGCAGCCGGTTTCAGTACCGTATTGACTGGTTGCGCCACGTCACCGGCCTCCAAGGTCGCGTCGAGCACCAAGGTCGAGTACTACCCGAACTGCTACGAGCCGGTGCAGCACCTGCGCGCCACCGATTCGAACATGACCAAATCGGTGGTGACCGGTGCGGCCATCGGCGCGGCCGGTGGTGCATTGCTGGGTGCCCTGACCGGCGACGCCGACAAGCGCGGTCGTAACGCGGCCATTGGCGCTGCGGGCGGTGCACTGGCTGGCGGCGCGGCGGGTTACTACACCGAGCGTCAAAAGCAGATCGCCGATGACAAGCAGCGCATCGCGTCCTACTCCACCGACTTCAATAAAAGCGCGTCCGACATCGACCGCAGCACCGCTTACGCCAAAGCGTCCCAGCAGTGCTATCAGAGCGCGTTCACCCAGCTGGTGAATGACCGCAAGGCCAAGACCGTCAACGACACCGAAGGCCGCAAGCGCCTGGCGGAAATCGTCGCGGGCCTGAAGGAGTCCAACGACCTGATCGTCGCGGTCAACGGCAAGGCCAGTGAAGACCTGAACAACTACACCCAGGCTTATGAGAAAGACCTGCAACAGGTTGGCGTGCAACGTACCGACGTGGTCACCGTGGCCACCGCCGACACCACGCCTGTGGTAGCGCCGACCAAGGGTAAGAAAGCCGTAAAACCTGCGAAAAAGCCGGTTCTGCCAACCGTGCCTAAAGAAGCGGTCACTACCGAGAAGAGCATCCAGACCGTGCAGGCCAAGCAAGCTGAAAGCAAGCAGGTTGCCAGCGCCGGCAAGGCCCAGATCGAAGGCACTTGCCGCGATCCGAACCTGGCCGATTGGGCGCCGGTGCCTTGCCCTAACGTTTAAGCAAGATGTTGCTATAAGCGTTAAACGCCTGCCGATCTCCCGCTAAAGCGCGAGATCGGTGGCGTTCTGCCTGCAAATCGTTACACTGCTGCGGCCACTTAATAAATACACCGAGGCCGTGTGCATGAAATTTCGTCTTCTGCTGTGGGTGCTGGGCCTGATGATGGGCAAAGCCAGCCGCACCAATCCTGCCTTCCAGCAACAGTTGGGTGATAAAGACCTGGCGTTCCAGTTGCAGACTCTCGACGGCAAGGTTGCCCGTCACTTCATCGTCAAAGACCAGCGCATCACCAGCCGTTCGGGTGTACACCCGTCACCGGCATTTGCCATTGCCTTCAAAGACGCCGCCTATGGCTTTGCCACCATGCAGGCGAAGAACAAGCAACTGGCGTTCATGACGGGGATTCAGGACAAGTCGATCCAGATCAAGGGAAACCCGGCGCTGGTAATCTGGTTCCAGGGCTTGACCAAATATTTGAAGCCGAAGAAAAAGAAAGCCTGACAAGGGGCTTTGTAGTGAGTGGGCTTGCCCCGCGCTGGGTGGCGCAGCCGCCCTAAACCCAGGCACCTCGGTCTCTCTGAAACACCGCGGCGTTGCTGTTGGGGTGGCTTTGCCACCCAGCGCGGGGCAAGCCCGCTCACTACACAAGCTGAGCGTCAGCCTTGGTTGAACTGCGACGCCAACTCGCGCAACAACACCTCGGCATCCAGCACTTTACCCACCACGTCCTCTGCCTTGTCACGGCTCAACCCGAGGCGCTCGAGCAGCGCCTCCGGGATCGCTTCATCCGGCCCGGAACCGATGCCACGGCTGCGCAGCAAACGTACGGCCAGGCACACCAGGTTCGGGTACTCGGCGTATTGGCCATCGTAGGTCGGGTCGTGCTGGAAGCGCAGGGCGGTGGACAGTTCGTCCGGCATGTCCCAGTAGCGCATCAGCCAGGCGCCGATCTGTTCGCGGCTGATGCCCAGCAGGTGCTGTTCGACATAGCTGTGGCACAGGTGCGGGTTGACCTCCAGGTGGCGGCAGATCAACGAGAAATGTGGCGGGAATACGTGAGCCAGCAGCAGGTAACCGAAGTTGTGCAGCAGGCCGGCCAGGTAGGTCAGGCCGGCTTCCGGGCGCTGGGCGCGCGGCATGGCGCGGGTCAGGCCCTCGATCACGGCGGCGGTGTAGATCGATTGGTGCCAATACGGGGTGGCCTGGTGCGGATGGTCTTTGGGCAGGCTCAGGGTCTTGCCCAGGGCCAGGCCAAGCGCCAGGTTGATCACCAGGTCAAAGCCCAGCACACGCACGATGGCGTCTTCCACTGAGCGAATCTTACCTGGCGAGGCGTAGTACGGCGACGCGGCCCAGCTCACCACTTGGGCAGCCAGGGCCGGGTCGGTTTCGACCACGCCGGTAATGTCATCGATGGTGGCGTTGGGGTCGACGCGCAACTTGATGATTTTTTGCGCGGTATCGGCCAGCGGCGGAATTTCGATGGTCGCTTCCAGGCGTTGCTGGATACGCCGGGCGGTAAACGCCTGCATCGCCTGGGTAATTTCCTCACGGTCATCGTTGGGACGATCGAGGTTGGGGCGGATGTTGCTCAACGGCTCGCCGAAGTGCCCGGCGCTGGCCTTGGTGAGCATGGTCTTGAACATGTCACTGGCAATTTCCAGCAGCAGCCCGGCTTCGCCCGAATGCACCAGCAGGCTCGGTTCGTTTAGCAAGCTGCCTTCGTACAGGCATGGCGAACTGGTGAGCGCGGGCAGCCCGGGTAGCAGGCTCAATTCATGCTTGCCCAGCATGCGTTCGATGCGCTCCGGCGCTACGGCCGTCAGGCGGCGCCCGGTCAGTTCGGCCAAGCGGTTGAGGTCAAGCAACTGGTTCTGGGGGAACAGCACCATGAGAGCGCCAACGGCATCTTCCAGCAGTACCGCCTGGACCTTTCGCGCGGGATTCAGGCCAGGTTGTTCGGCAACTTCCGTGTAGGGGATGGCGAGCTTTGCGAGCAGAGCCCGAATGACCGGCGGAGCGGTCAGTGGGGCTGTGGCGAGGGCTACTTCTGACATGGCCTGATCCAAATTCGTACAGTCCAAGAAGTATAACCAGCTTGATACAGGTGTTGGTCGGAAAGTGAGGCAGGCGTCACACTTGGCCGTATTGCTGTCCATGTCGTAGCCAACGATTCAGCAATGGGCTGACATGCTCCGGCCAGCGCTCCAGTAGCGCTTGTGCCGCGTCACGCACGGCGGGCAGCAGGTCGGCGTCGCGCATCAGGTCGGCGACCTTGAATTGCAGCAGGCCGGTCTGGCGGGTGCCGAGCATTTCGCCGGGGCCGCGCAGTTCGAGGTCTTTCTCGGCGATGACAAAACCATCGTTGGTTTCACGCATGATGCCCAGGCGCTGACGACCGATTTGCGATAGCGGCGGGTGATACAGCAGCACGCAATGGCTGGCCGCGCTGCCCCGGCCGACACGGCCGCGCAGCTGGTGCAGTTGCGCCAGGCCCAGGCGCTCGGGGTTTTCGATGATCATCAGGCTGGCGTTGGGTACGTCCACACCCACCTCGATTACCGTGGTGGCCACCAGCAGTTGCAGGTTGCCGGCCTTGAATTCGGCCATCACCGCAGCTTTTTCCGCAGGCTTCATGCGGCCGTGGATCAACCCGACCTTCAATTCGCCCAAGGCGCTGCTGAGGTCTTCGTACGTGGTTTCGGCGGCCTGGCAGGTCAGTTCTTCGGACTCTTCGATCAGCGTGCACACCCAATAGGCCTGACGACCTTCGGCGCAGGCTCCGCGTACGCGCTCGATTACTTCCACGCGGCGGGTGTCGGTGACCAGGACGGTATTGACGGGGGTACGGCCGGGAGGCAGTTCGTCGAGGATCGAGGTGTCGAGGTCGGCATAGGCGCTCATGGCCAGGGTGCGCGGGATCGGGGTGGCGGTCATGATCAACTGGTGCGGGTTCATGCGCCCGCCCACGCCTTTCTGGCGCAGAGCCAGGCGCTGCTGCACGCCGAAGCGGTGTTGCTCGTCGATGATCACCAGTGCCAGGTTCTTGAACTGCACTTCGTCTTGGAACAATGCGTGGGTGCCGACCACCATCGGCGCACCTGCGGCGATCTGTTCCAGCGCCGCCGCACGGTTCTTGCCCTTGAGCTTGCCGGCCAGCCACGCGACTTCCAGGCCCAAGGGTTCGAGCCAGCGTTTGAAGGTAATGAAATGCTGTTCGGCAAGGATCTCCGTAGGCGCCATCAGCGCGACCTGGTAACCGGCCTCCAGTGCTTGCAGGGCGGCGAGGGCGGCGACCACGGTCTTGCCGGCGCCTACGTCGCCCTGGATCAGGCGCAGCATCGGTTCTTTCTGGCTCAAGTCGTAGGCGATTTCATTGCCGACGCGCTGTTGTGCTCCGGTCGGGGTAAAGCCGAGGTTGGCCAAGTAGAGTGCGGGCAAGCGCGTGGCCTTGGGCATCGCCGGCGCGCGCAGCGAGCGCATGCTCTCGCGCAGGCGTTGCTGGGACAGTTGGTGGGTCAGCAGTTCCTCGAAGGCCAGGCGGTGCTGGGCCCAGTGATGACCCAGGGCCAGTTCGTCGACATCGGCGTCGGCGGGTGGGTGATGCAGGTAGCGGATCGCATCGTCCAGGGGCGCCAATTGGTAATCGCGGGCAAGCTCCAGGGGCAGCCAGTCGGGCAGGCTTTTCGGGCCGAGCATCGTCAGGGTCTGCATGCACAGCTGGCGCAGGCGTTGTTGAGTCAAGCCTTCGGTGAGCGGGTAGATGGGCGTCAGCGTGGTGTCTACCGGCGGCGGCTCGTCGCCGGTGATGGCGCGGTATTCCGGATGGTAGATCTCCAGGCCCGAGGCGCCGGGGCGCGCCTCACCGTAGCAGCGTACGCGGGTGCCGCGCTTGAGGCCCTCTTTCTGTGCGTTGCTGAAGTGATAGAAGCGCAGGCTCAGCCCGCCGGTGCCGTCCTGCAGGCGTACCACCAGGCTGCGGCGCTTGCCCATGACCACGTCGGCACCGCTGACGGTGCCTTCGATCACCGCATCCTGCCCAGGACGCAACTGGCCGATAGGTACCACGCGGGTGCGGTCCTGATAGCGCAGCGGCAGGTGGAACAGCACGTCCTGGAGGTTTTCCAGGCCGACCTTGGCCAGTTTTTCGGCCATGGCTTCACCGACACCCTTGAGTGCCGTCACCGACACCTGCGACAGTTCAGTCATACGACGTGTCAGCTCGCAGCCGTCGGCTTGGCCACCGAACACAGGCGGATCGAGTCGGCGAGGATCTCAATGGCTTTGGGCCGCGGGAAACTGGCGCGCCAGGCAATGGCCACGGTACGGAACGGCACGGGTGCCGTGAGCGGGCGCACTTCGATCACGCCGGGGGCGTAGTGATGGCTGTCCACTGCCGACAGCGGCAGGATCGAAATGCCCAGGCCGGAGGCGACCATGTGGCGAATCGTCTCCAGGGAGCTGGACTCCACGGTGGTGTGCTTGGCGCCGTCGTTGCCCTTGGTCAGGGTCGGGCAGGCTTCGAGCACCTGGTCGCGGAAGCAGTGGCCTTCGCCGAGCAGCAACAGGCTCTTGTCGTTGAGCAGGCCGGCGTCGATCGTGTCTTTCTGCGTCCATGGGTGCGAGGCCGGCATCAGCACATAGAACGGCTCGTCATAGAGCGGCAGGGTCAGCACGTCTGCTTCGTTGAACGGCAGGGCAATGATGATCGCGTCCAGCTCACCGTTGCGCAGCTTGTCGCGCAGCACATGAGTGAAGTTTTCTTCGATGTACAACGGCATCTGCGGTGCAACGCGGTGCAGTTGCGGAATCAGGTGCGGGAACAGGTAGGGGCCAACGGTATAGATGGCGCCAACCTTCAGAGGCGCGGTCAGCTGGTTCTTGCCGGCCTGGGCCAACTCGCGAATGCTCTGCGCCTGCTCCAGGACTTTCTGGGCCTGGGCCACAATGCCTTCGCCCACCGGGGTGAGGCGTACGGCGCTTTTGCTGCGCTCGAAGATCAGCACACCGAGTTCGTCTTCAAGCTTTTTCACGCCCACCGACAGGGTCGGTTGGCTGACATGGCAACGCTCGGCCGCATGGCCGAAGTGCTGCTCTTGGGCGAGGGTCACGATGTAGCGTAATTCTGTAAGAGTCATAGCGGGCGTCCATGAGGTACAGCCCAAGCATACCGGCTGCAATCGATAGACGCACGTTATCAGAACTTTGGTGGGGATTGAGTGGGGATTTTGCTGAAGGTGGTGAGAGTTGCCCCTCACCACGCTCAGCGTTACCGGCGGCGCTTTTCGATGTTGTAGACGAAGGGCGCAACGATTTCGATGCTGCCACCTTTCAGCATGTCGGCCGGCGGCTTGGGCAGTGGCTGGGCACGACGGATCATGTCCAGGGTCGCACGGTCCAGGTCGGCGTTGCCGGAGCGGCCTACCAACTCATAGGACAGCACATTGCCCTCTCCGTCGACCACGAAGCGCAAGCGGTTCAGGCCTTCCTTGCCGCTGCGCTGGGCGCTTGGCGGGTACTTCTTGTACTTCTGCAAATGCGCCAGCAGGGCACCTTCCCAGGATGCTTTGGCGGCGACCTGTTGGGGGGACGGGCCAGGCACCGGCTGGGCCGACTTTTCTGCGGGCGCGTTGGTCGGTGGTGTTTCACTCGGCGGCTCTTCGGAAGGTTTCTCCTTGGGCGGCTCGGGCTTCTTCTCTACCGGTTTGGGCGGCGCAGGCTTGGGCTTGGGTTTGACCGGCTTGGGCACCTGGATCGTTGGCTTGGGCGCCTCGGCCAGTTTCGGCAGGGGCAGCTCTTCCACCGGAGCGGGCGGTTGCGGCGGCGTGATGACCTTGGGCGGCGCCGGCGGTGGTGGTGCCGGCATCGGCGCCAGGTCGATGACCATGGCCGCCGGCGGCAGCTGCACCGGATGCGGCGCGGACCATTGGAGCGCGATGAGGATCGCGACGGCATGCACGCCTAGCACGACGGCAAGGCTGGTGCCATAACGCGTCAGTTTGTGGCGCGTCGTGATCATTTCTTGGCTGCCGTCTCAAGTCCGACCAGGCCCACCTTGAGGTAGCCGGCTGCCCGCAGGGCATCCATCACGCTCATCAGGTCGCCGTAGTCCACGCCCTTGTCGGCCTGGAAGAAGATCGTCGTGTCTTTCTTGCCTTGGGTCTTGGCATCGAGCACCGGGCCCAGGGTTTCAGCCTTGACTTCTTCTTCGCCCAGGAACAGGCGTTGGTCCGCCTTGACGCTGAGGAAGATCGGTTTCTCCGGCCGTGGTGCAGGCTTGGCGCTGGACGCGGGCAGGTCGACCTTGATGTCTACGGTCGCCAGTGGAGCCGCCACCATGAAGATGATCAGCAGCACCAGCATCACGTCGATAAACGGCGTGACATTGATCTCGTGGTTCTCGACGAGCTCGTCGTCGCCTTGATTCAAATGCAGGCCCATGGCCGATTACCCCACTTTCACCATGTGCGGTTGCGAGCTGCGCTCGGTAGGCAGGTGATCGAGGTCGCGGCTGACCAGCAACAGGACTTCTGCCGACGCATCCGACACCTGCGCCTTGTAGCCGGCAATCGAACGGGCGAACACGTTGTAGATCACCACCGCAGGAATCGCCGCAACCAGGCCCAGGGCGGTAGCCAGCAAGGCTTCTGCGATACCGGGGGCAACGACGGCGAGGTTGGTGGTCTGGGTTTTGGCGATACCGATGAAGCTGTTCATGATGCCCCATACGGTGCCGAACAGGCCGACGAATGGCGCGGTAGAGCCGATGGTTGCGAGTACACCGGTGCCGCTGCTCATGTTGCGACCGCAGGCGGCCACCAGGCGCTCCAGGCGGAAGCTGACGCGTTCCTTGATGCCTTCTTTTTCACGCGTGTTGGCCGACAGGCGCATTTCTTCCAGTGCGTCGTGCACCAGCAGGTTGGCCAGGGTGCCCTTTTTGGTCGCGGTGTCGCTCGCTTCCTTGAGGGTGGTGGCCTTTTTCAGGTGGGCGATTTCACTGCGCAGACGACGCTTGGCGCCCAGCAGTTCAAAGCCTTTGGCGATCCAGATGGTCCAGGTAATGATCGAGGCGATGGCCAGGCCGATCATCACGGCTTTTACCACCACGTCAGCGTTCTGGTACATGCCCCACGGCGACAGGTCATGGGCCATGCCCAGGGTGTTGTCTTCTTCCAGCACAACGCCGGGTTCGGCGGCAGGCGCTGGAGTGGCGGCCTGGGATGGGTCAGTGGCAACCGGTGCGGCGGCAGGAGCCGCCGGGGCTGCAGCGCTGTGCTCGGCAGTGGCCGGAGTGGCGGGGGCAGTGGCGTCAGCGAATGCGGCGGTCGGCGCCAGCAGTACGCTGAACAGCATCGCAGCCACCGCACGCCAGGCGCGGGAGGGACTGTGAAGCAGGGTTGGCGAAGCGGGGTTGATATTACGTGTCATGCTGGCCGGACCTGAGAGAAGAAAATGGGTGATCGCCCTTCCAGACCCTTTGGGCCGAGGACAAATGGGCGGACATTATTGCAAGTAATTCTTGTTAACTAAAGTAATACAGTTACTTTATTTGTCCTTTTGCTGGCCGCTGGTCATCTTCGGGGGCTAATCTGCGCCTTTAAGAACGGAGTTTTGAAATGTCTGCGCCTTCTGTTGTGATTGCCGGTTGCGGTGATGTGGGTAGTCGGCTGGCTAGCCAATTGCTGGCCTCGGAATGGGAGGTACACGGCTTGCGTCGCGATATTTCGCGTCTGCCCGACGGCGTAATCGGCATTGCCGGTGACCTGTTCAACAAGGACTGCCCTGACACCTGGCCGATCGGCGGGGTGGATTACCTGGTGTATTGCGCTGCCGCAACGGACCACGATGAAGCCGGCTACCGCGCCGCTTATGTGCAAGGCTTGCAGCATGTGCTGGAGTGGCTGCAGGACTACGGCCAGGCGCCGAAGCACCTGCTGTTTGTGTCCAGCAGCAGCGTGTATGGACAGCAGAATGGTGAGTGGGTCGATGAAACCTCCGACACTCAGGCCAAAGGTTACTCCGGCCAAGTGATGCTGGAGGCTGAGCAAGTCGCCCTCAACAGCGGTATTCCCGCGACCGTCGTGCGCTTGACCGGTATTTACGGCCCGGGCCGTGAGTGGCTGTTGACCCAGGTTCGCCAAGGTTATCGCGTGGCGATCGAGCCACCTTTGTATGGCAACCGGATCCATGCGGATGATGCGGCAGGCCTGCTGGCGTTTTTGTTGCGCCATGTGGAGCAGGGTGGTTCGCTGGACAAGATCTATATCGGTGTCGACGATGCGCCTGCGCCGCTGGCTGAAGTGGTGGCTTGGCTACGCGAGTATCTGGGCGTGACCGAATGGGCCGAAGACGCCAGTGTGCGGCGTGCCGGCAGCAAGCAATGCAGTAATGCTCGAGCTAAAGCACTGGGTTGGCGCCCGGCCTATCCGAGTTACCGCGAAGGGTATGCGGCGATTCTTGAAGGTAAGTGCTGAATAAAACAGCTAATTTGTAGTGAGCGGGCTTGCCCCGCGCTGGGTGGCAAAGCCGCCCCAACAAAGACGCCGCGGTATTTCAGGAGGACTGAGGTGCCTGGGTTTGGGGCGGCTGCGCCGCCCAGCGCGGGGCAAGCCCGCTCACTACAGAGCTGCGTGCGTCATTGCTTTTCCAGTAGCCATTGACGCGGCCCCGGCGTAAACGAAGGTACTTCGTCCGCCTGAGCAGTGTTCACCGCCTGGAATATTTCCAGTTGCTTGCCCTTGCGGGCGAAGATCCACGGGTTACCCTTGCCGTTCAGTTGCAGCCAGATGCTGTCGTAGCCGCCGCTCATGGAGGCGCAGTCGCCGGCCAGGCACAGCGAGTAGTGATCGACCCCAGGCAGGCCGGCGACCTTGCCGTTGGCCTGGAACTGCACCGTGGAGCCGTCACCGTTGCCGTCGGTGATCTTCCAGTCGCCGCCCATGTAAGCTGCATACAGTGCCCGCTCGAAGTTGGCACCCAGCGGTGCGCCTTCCGGGGCCGGGTCTTTGGCGCGGGCGAACAACTGTTCAGGCTCGTTGTCGTTGGCCACTTGCAGCAGTTGTTTGCCTTTGCGCTTGAGTTCGGTGGCTGCGCTGCCGTAGAAGTCGACGCTCCAGGCGCCTGGTTTCTCGCCGATCAACTTGCCTTCGGCGACTTCAAAACCGTTGTAGTAGCGCGCCTGCAGCGCTTTGGTATTGACCTCCCATTCGAGGTTCGGCCCATTGCTCTGCAGTGCTTCACGCAAAGGGCCGCCCTTGGCTGCTGCGTCGATGGCGGCCTGGTTGATCCAGGTGCCACTCACATCCAGGTCTGCAGGGTTGCTGGCGCAGCCGCCCAGCAGCAGGGCGAGCAACGAAGAGGCTACAAGCGCTTTGCGCATTACGAAATCCTTTTAAAACAAAGTCGGCGCGGCCTGTGGAGGCTGCGCCGGGTGTTTTTACTCGATGACCAGAATCGCGTCCATCTCAACCTGCGCGCCCTTTGGCAGAGCGGCCACGCCAATGGCGGCGCGGGCTGGGTAGGGTTGTTCGAAGTACTTGCCCATGATCTCGTTGACCTTGGCGAAGTGGCTCAGGTCAGTCAGGAAGATGTTCAGTTTGACGATGTCCTTGAACGAACCACCAGCAGCTTCGGCGACGGACTTGAGGTTTTCGAAGACTTGTACGGTCTGTGCTTCGAAGCCTTCAACCAGTTCCATGGTCTTTGGGTCCAGCGGGATCTGGCCGGACATGTAGACGGTATTGCCTGCCTTGATCGCCTGGGAATAAGTACCGATGGCGGCCGGGGCCTTGTCGCTGTTGATAACAGTCTTGGTCATTTGTGACTCCTTGTAAGAGAAGATGACTTATTTGATGCGCTAAGCACGCATGCGGGTGATGCGGATCACCCCGGTCAGGGCGCGCAGTTTCTTGATCACGCGGGCCAGGTGCACGCGGTCGTGGACGCTGACCACCAACTGGACCACGCTGATGCGGCCGTCGCGTTCATCCATGCTGATTTTTTCGATATTGCCATCGGCTGCGTTGACGCTGCTGGCCAACAGGGCGATCAAGCCGCGCTGGTGTTCCAACTCCACTCGCAACTCGACGTTGAATTCGCCGGTGACATCCTTGGCCCACGAGAGCTGGATGCATTTTTCCGGGTTGTGGCGGATTTCGCTGATGTTTCGGCAGTTGTCCAGGTGCACCACCATGCCTTTGCCGGCGGACAGATGGCCGACAATCGGGTCGCCCGGGATCGGCGTGCAGCACTTGGCGTAGCTGAGCACCAGGCCCTCGGTGCCGCGAATCGCCAGCGGGCCTTCGGGGCTTGGCAACTGCTCGCCTTCGCCCAACAGGCGACGGGCGACCACGTAGGCCATGCGGTTCCCCAGGCCGATATCTTCCAGCAGGTCTTCGATGTTTTGCTGGTGATACTCGTTGAGTATCGCCTGCACACGCTCGTGCGGGATCTTGTCGAGGGCGCTGTCGAAACCGTTGAGCACCTTGTTCAGCAGGCGTTCGCCGAGGCTGATGGACTCGGAACGGCGTTGCAGTTTCAGGGCGTGGCGGATGTGCGTGCGTGCCTTGCCGGTGACGACGAAATTGAGCCACGCCGGGTTCGGGCGTGCGCCCGGGGCGCTGACGATCTCGACCGTGGAACCGCTTTGCAGGGGCTCGGACAGCGGCGCGAGGCGACGGTTGATCCGGCAGGCAATGCAGCTGTTACCCACGTCGGTATGCACGGCGTAGGCAAAGTCGACCGCCGTGGAGCCTTTGGGCAGCTCCATGATGCGGCCTTTGGGCGTAAATACGTAGACCTCGTCCGGGAACAGGTCGATCTTCACGCTTTCGATGAATTCCAGGGAGTTACCAGCACGTTGCTGCATTTCCAGCACGCCTTTTACCCATTGGCGGGCGCGGGCATGGGTGCCTTTGGGTTGCTCGTCGCCGCTGGACTTGTAGAGCCAGTGGGCAGCGATGCCATTGTTGGCCATTTCTTCCATTTCCCGAGTGCGGATCTGGATCTCGATCGGCACCCCGTGCATACCGAACAACGTGGTATGCAGCGATTGATAGCCGTTGGCCTTGGGAATGGCGATGTAGTCCTTGAAGCGACCCGGCAGCGGCTTGTACAAATTGTGTACGGCGCCGAGTACGCGGTAGCAGGTGTCGACCTTGTCGACGATGATCCGGAACGCATACACGTCCATGATCTCGTTGAAGGCCCGACGCTTGCCGCGCATCTTTTTATAGATGCCGTAGATGTGTTTCTGCCGGCCGCTGACTTCGCCTTCGATCTCGTCGATCGCCAGGCAATGGCTCAGGGACTCTTCGATCTTGTTGACGATTTCCTTGCGATTGCCACGGGCGCGCTTGACGGCCTGGTAGATGCGCGCCGAGCGCATCGGATGCATCGCTTTGAAGCCGAGGTCTTCGAATTCGATACGAATGGCATGCATGCCCAGCCGGTTGGCGATGGGCGCATAGATTTCCAGGGTTTCCTTGGCAATGCGCCGACGTTTTTCGCCGGACAGCACTTCCAGTGTGCGCATGTTGTGCAGCCGGTCGGCCAGCTTGACCAGGATCACCCGGATATCGCGGGCCATGGCCATGGCCATCTTCTGGAAGTTTTCCGCCTGGGCTTCGGCCTTGGTCTCGAAGTTCATCTGGGTCAGTTTGCTGACCCCGTCGACCAGTTCGGCCACGGTTTCGCCAAATTGCGCGCTCAGCGCTTCCTTGGCGATGCCGGTGTCTTCGATCACGTCATGCAGCATCGCGGCCATCAGGCTTTGATGGTCCATGTGCATGTCGGCAAGAATATTTGCCACCGCAAGAGGATGGGTGACATACGCCTCGCCACTGCGGCGGCGTTGGCCGTCGTGGGCTTGTTCAGCGTAGAAATACGCTCGGCGGACCAGGTTGACCTGGTCTGGGCCGAGGTAGGCCGATAAGCGATCGGCGAGGGCGTCTATGCTCGGCAAAGTGCGAACTCCTGCCGTTGGCTGTGACCCTGCGCCGTGCTACGTCGACCAGGCATAGGCTTAAACGGCCTCGTTGGACTCGTCCTCGAACGCTGCAAACAGCGGTTCGTCCTGAACGATTTCCTGCTCGGCGATGAACTCGTAGCTCATCAGGCCTTCAGCGATTTCACGCAGGGCTACAACGGTAGGCTTGTCGTTTTCCCACTGGACCAGAGGCTCTTTGCCACCAGTGGCCAATTGACGGGCACGCTTGGTAGAGAGCATGACCAGCTCAAAGCGGTTATCCACGTGTTCTAGGCAGTCTTCAACGGTTACGCGGGCCATGGTATTCCTCGGAGCGAATGCAAGATGCGCGCTGCCCGGTTGGGCGAGCGGACTAAACAGTTTAAAAAATCACCAGCGTTTAGGGAAGCGCTGATTTTCCGCAGGCCCTCGCAAAACCGCTACAGGCACCAATGTAAAGCCCTGGCGGCGGTTTTGGGAAGAGCCAATCAACCCAGCAGTTCGGCGAGCAATTTGCCGAAACGCTGCTGTTGGCGCTTTTGCTGCAGCTGATTGGTGCGGAAAATGGCCTTCAGATCATCCAGTGCGTGGGCAAAGTCGTCATTGATGATCAGGTAATCGTAATCGACGTAGTGGCTCATTTCACTGACGGCTTCGCGCATGCGACCTTCGATGATCTCGTTGCTGTCCTGGCCGCGATTGGTCAGACGCTGGTGCAAGGCTTCCAGGGACGGCGGCAGGATAAAGATCGAGCGCGCCTGGGGCATCAGCTTGCGTACCTGTTCGGCGCCCTGCCAGTCGATTTCCAGGATCAGGTCGTGGCCTTCGTCCAGGGTCTGCTGCAAGTGGCTCTGCGAGGTGCCGTAGAGGTTGCCGAAGACTTCGGCACGTTCCAGGAAGTCGCCGTGCTCGATCATCTTGACGAACTCGGTGCGCTCGACGAAATGGTAGTGCTCGCCGTTGACCTCGCCCGGGCGCATGGCGCGGGTGGTGTGGGAAACCGAGATGCGGATGTGCTCGTCAGCGTCGGTCAGGGCCTTGACCAAGCTGCTCTTGCCCGCGCCCGAAGGGGCGGAAATGATGTAAAGGGTGCCGGTGCTGTGGGTCATGGAAGTTGCCTTACTCAATATTCTGTACTTGTTCGCGCATCTGCTCGATCAACACTTTGAGGTTGACCGCCGCTTGTGTGCTGCGTGGGTCAAACGCCTTGGAACCCAGTGTATTGGCTTCGCGGTTGAGTTCCTGCATCAGGAAGTCCAGGCGCCGACCGGCGGCACCGGCGGACTTGAGTACGCGGCGCACTTCGAGGATATGGGTGCTGAGGCGGTCGAGTTCTTCCGCAACGTCGCTCTTCTGGGCCAGCAGGACCATTTCCTGCTCCAGGCGTGTCGGGTCCAGGTCAGCCTTCATGTCGGCAAAGCGATCGAGGACCTTCTGGCGCTGGGTGGCGAGCATTTGCGGCACCAGTTCGCGCAGGATGACCACGTCTTCTTCGATTGACGTCAGGCGTTCGTTGATCAGGCGGGCCAGTTCGGCGCCTTCGCGCTCGCGGCCGGCCTTGAGCTCCTTCAAGCCCTGATTGAACAGGGCCAGGGCTTCGGCGTTGAGCGCTTGCGGGTCGGTAGCGTCGGCCACCAGTACGCCGGGCCAGGCCAGCACTTCCAGTGGGTTAAGCGCGGCGGGCTGTTGGATCAGGCCGGCGATGGTTTCTGCCGCAGCGACCAGTTGCGCGGCGCGGTCGCGATCGACCTGCAAGGGCTTGCCGGTGGTTTCTTCGGTAAAGCGCAGGGTGCATTCCAGCTTGCCGCGCGAGATACCTTGGCGCAGCGCTTCACGCACGGCGCCTTCGAGGTCACGGAAAGACTCCGGCAGGCGCAGGTGCGGCTCCAGGTAGCGGCTGTTGACCGAGCGCAGTTCCCAGCTCAGGGTGCCTTGGGCGCCGGCTTTTTCGACGCGGGCGAAGGCGGTCATGCTGTGCACCATGGAGGTACCTCGCGTTGCAGCCCAGCAAATACGGGCTGATGGTTAGGAAGGCGCAGGATTGTAGCGTAGTGGGGCGGGCACGCCCAAACCCGAGCATTCGTAACCGAATTTTTTAGCAGTGCCCCGAATCGGCTCGCGGCTCTATAATGCTCGGCAGTTTTTCGTCCTCAGTACAGGTGTCTCCCTATGAAACGTCCAAGTGGTCGCGTTGCCGATCAGCTCCGCTCGATCCGCATCACCCGCAACTACACCAAACACGCCGAGGGATCTGTACTGGTCGAGTTTGGCGATACCAAAGTCATCTGTACGGTCAGCGTCGAAAATGGCGTACCACGCTTCCTCAAGGGCCAGGGCCAGGGCTGGTTGACCGCCGAATACGGCATGTTGCCGCGTGCGACCGGCGAGCGGAACCAGCGTGAAGCCAGCCGTGGCAAGCAAGGTGGCCGTACCCTGGAAATCCAACGCCTGATTGGTCGTTCCCTGCGCGCCGCGCTGGATATGTCCAAGCTGGGAGACGTGACCCTGTATGTCGACTGCGACGTGATCCAGGCTGACGGCGGCACCCGCACGGCGTCTATCACCGGCGCCATGGTGGCCCTGGTCGACGCGTTGAAAGTGATCAAGAAACGTGGCGGCCTGAAGGGCGGTGACCCGCTCAAGCAAATGATCGCCGCCGTCTCGGTGGGCATGTACCAGGGCGAGCCTGTGCTGGACCTGGACTATCTGGAAGACTCGGCTGCGGAGACCGACCTGAACGTGGTGATGACCAGCACCGGTGGTTTCATCGAAGTGCAGGGCACCGCTGAGGGCGCACCGTTCCAGCCGGCTGAGCTGAATGCCATGCTGGCCTTGGCCCAGAAGGGCATGACCGAAATCTTCGCACTGCAGACCGCCGCACTGGCTGACTGAACCCGCCTCAAGGAGAAGCGCCATGAATGACAACAGCCAAATGCCTGTCCCTACGCCTTCCTACGAAGTGCGCCAGGGCGCGATGTTGTGCCATCTCGCGGCGTTCCTGGGGTTTGTGTTCCCCTTCGGCAGCGTCGTGGGGCCGCTGATCCTGTGGCAGATGAAGAAGGAAGTGGACCCGTTCATTGATGACCAGGGCAAGGAAGCCTTGAATTTCCAGATCACCGTGGCCATTGCCTGGATCGCTTGCATCGTGCTGGCCTTTGCGGTGATTGGCTTTTTCCTGATGTTCGCCCTGGCGATCGCCACGGTGGTGCTGACCATCATTGGCAGTATCAAGGCCAACAAGGGGATCGCCTACCGCTATCCCTTGACCTGGCGTGTGATCAAGTAACGCGCGCCCAGCTGACCGGCAGGTACAAAAAAACCGACAGTGATGTCGGTTTTTTTGTGCCTGGAAAAAGACCTCAGATGGTCAGTGTCCAGTCGTAATCCACGATCAGCGGCGCGTGCTGCGAGAAGCGTGGCTGGCGTGGCAGGCGTGCGCTGCGTACAAACCGGCGCAGACCAGGGGTCAGCAACTGGTAGTCGAAACGCCAGCCCAGGTTGAGCATCTCAGCCTGTTCGTTATCCGGCCACCAGCTGTACTGGTCGCCTTCACGGCTGACTTCGCGCAGGGCATCGACATAACCCATGTTGCCGACAATCTCGTCCATCCAGGCCCGTTCCGGCGCCAGGAAACCCGGGGATTGCTGGCTGTCGCGCCAGTTCTTGATATCCAGCTTCTGTTGCGCCACGTACAGCGAGCCACAATAAATGTACTCGCGACGTTTGCGCCGCTGTTTATCCAGATAACGGGCGAAATCGTCCATTAGCTTGAACTTCTGGTTCAAGTCTTCATCGCCGTTCTGCCCCGAAGGGAGCAGCAAGGTCGCGATGCTGACCTTGTCGAAATCGGCTTGCAGGTAGCGCCCGTAGCGGTCGGCTGTCTCGAAGCCGAGGCCGCTGATGACCGCCTTGGGTTGCAACCGCGAGTACAAAGCCACGCCACCTTGGGTGGGCACTTCGGCATCGCAGGCATAAAGGAAGTAGCCATCCAGTTGGAAGGCTGGGTCGTCCAGTTCAAAGGCGGAGGCGCGGGTGTCCTGCAGGCAGATGACGTCGGCATTCTGTGCTTGCAGCCAACTGAGCAAACCACGCTCGACTGCAGCCTGAATACCATTAACGTTCACACTGATGATCCGCATAAATGGCCCCAAAAATCGCGTGCGTGTATGATACACGCCGTCTACCTAATTAGCTAAATCCGTGGTATCTGAGGCTTTTTTCATGCAGGCGTATCAACGCGATTTCATTCGTTTTGCCATCGATCGCGGCGTTTTGCGCTTCGGTGAGTTCACTCTCAAGTCCGGGCGCACCAGCCCGTACTTCTTCAATGCGGGCTTGTTCAACTCGGGTTCGGCCCTGGCCCAGCTGGGTCGTTTCTACGCGGCGGCCATCGTTGAAAGCGGTATTTCGTTCGACGTGCTGTTCGGTCCAGCCTACAAGGGTATCCCCCTGGCGGCGGCTACTGCTGTGGCCCTGGCTGAACATCATGGCCAGGACCTGCCATGGTGCTTCAACCGCAAAGAGGCCAAGGCCCACGGCGAAGGCGGTAGCCTGGTCGGGGCACCGCTCAAGGGCGAAGTGCTGATCATCGACGACGTGATCACCGCCGGTACTGCGATCCGCGAAGTGATGCAGATCATTGCGTCCCAGGAAGGCGCCAAGGCTGCCGGCGTACTGATCGCGCTGAACCGTCAGGAGCGTGGCAATGGTGAATTGTCGGCCATCCAGGAAGTCGAGCGCGATTTCGGCATTCCCGTAGTGAGCATCGTATCGCTGAACCAGGTGTTGCAGTTCCTGGAAGATGATCCGCAGCTCAAGCAGCACCTGCCGGCGGTGAAGGCGTACCGCGAGCAGTTCGGCGTCCAGTAAGCGCCGCACAACAAAAAGCCCCACCTCCTACAGGAGGTGGGGCTTTTTAGTGCCTATTGATCAAGGACGCTTGCGGTTACTGATCAACGTACCCATGCCGGTATCCGTGAAGATTTCCAGCAGTACCGCGTTCGGTACACGCCCATCAATGATCAACGAGCTGCCGACGCCGCCTTGCACCGCTTCCAGCGCGCAACGGATCTTTGGCAGCATGCCGCCATAGATGGTGCCGTCGGCGATCAGGTCGTCCACTTGTTGGGTGGTCAGGCCGGTGAGGACCTTGCCTTGCTTGTCCATCAGGCCGGCAATGTTGGTCAGCAGCATGAGCTTTTCAGCTTTCAGCGCTTCAGCCACCTTGCCCGCCACAAGGTCGGCGTTGATGTTGTAGGACTCACCGTTGGCACCTACGCCGATTGGTGCGATTACCGGAATGAAATCACCCTTGACCAGCAGGTTCAGCAGGTCGGTATTCACGCCAACCACTTCGCCCACCTGGCCGATATCGATGATTTCCGGCTGGGTCATTTCCGGCGTCTGACGGGTCACCGTCAGTTTTTTCGCACGGATCAGTTCGGCGTCCTTACCGGTCAGGCCGATGGCGCTGCCGCCATGGCGGTTGATCAGGTTGACGATGTCTTTGTTTACCTGGCCGCCGAGGACCATCTCCACCACGTCCATAGTCTGTGCGTCAGTCACACGCATACCATCGATGAAGTGACTCTCGATCGACAAGCGCTTGAGCAGGTCGCCGATTTGCGGGCCGCCACCGTGAACCACCACCGGGTTGATGCCCACCGCCTTCATCATCACGATATCGCGGGCAAAGCCGGTCTTGAGCTCATCGCTTTCCATGGCATTGCCGCCGTACTTGATCACCAGCGTCTTGCCGACGTAGCGTCGGATATAAGGCAACGCTTCGGACAGGACCTTGGCGGTGTTGGCGGCGGCTTCGCGTTCGAGGGTCATTCAGGGCTCCGGTAAAAAATCAGAACGGTAATTGGAGATCAGGGGCAACACGTTTCAACTGGGCGTGGAACACGTCCTTGATGCGCTGCAACTCAGCCTCGGTATCCGCCTCGAAACGCAGCACCAGCACCGGTGTGGTGTTGGATGCGCGAACCAGGCCCCAGCCTTTGGCGTAATCGACTCGCACACCATCAATGATGGTCAGGTTGGCGCCTTCACCCCATTGTGCATCGTGCAGTGCATCAATGATGCTGAATTTGCTCTCCTCGGTCACATGGATATTGATCTCTGGAGTAGAAATATCATTCGGGAAGGTCTGAAACAGTTCTTCGGCGGAGGATTTTTCCTTGCTGAGGATCTCCAGCAGGCGGGCGGCGCTGTAAATACCGTCGTCAAACCCGAACCAACGCTCCTTGAAGAACACGTGGCCGCTCATTTCGCCGGCCAATAACGCACCGGTTTCCTTCATTTTCTTTTTGATCAACGAGTGACCGGTCTTCCACATTAGCGGGCGACCGCCGTACTCCTTGATCAGCGGGGTGAGGCGGCGGGTGCATTTCACGTCGAAGATGATCTCGGCGTTGGGATTGCGGGCCACCACATCACGGGCGAAAAGCATCAGCAGGCGATCCGGGAACACGATCTCACCGGTTTCAGTCACCACGCCCACGCGGTCGCCGTCGCCGTCGAAGGCCAGCCCCACATCGGCGCCCACTTCCTTGACCTTGGCGATCAGGTCCACCAGGTTTTCAGGCTTGCCTGGGTCCGGGTGGTGGTTGGGGAAGTTGCCGTCGACTTCGCAGAACAGCGGGATGACTTCACAGTTCAGGGCTTCGAGCAGTTGCGGCGCAATTACGCCGGCCGCGCCGTTGCCACAGTCCACCACCACTTTCAGGCGGCGTGCGAGTTTGACGTCGCGGGTGATTTCGTCAGAGTAGCGCTGCAGGATGTCGACTTTGGTGATGCTGCCCTTGCCGCTGGTCAGGTCGTTGGTTTTCAGGCGGTGGTGCAGGGCCTGGATCTGTTCATTGGCCAGGGTGTCGCCCGCGATGACGATCTTGAAGCCGTTGTAGTCCGACGGATTATGACTGCCGGTGAGCATCACCCCGGACTTGCCTGCCAGCACATTGGCTGCGTAGTACAGCGCCGGCGTCGGCACCAGGCCGACGTCACATGGCAACCGCTATCGGCCAGGCCCTGGATCAGTTGTTCCACCAACTCCGGGCCGGACAGGCGACCGTCACGGCCGACCGAAACGTTGGGCTCATTCTGCGCCAGGCTTTGGGAGCCGATGGCGCGGCCAATCCAGTAAGCGGTTTCAGCGGTCAGGGTCTTGGGCACCACGCCACGGATGTCGTAGGCGCGGAAGATGCTGTCGGGGAAGGTCGGGGCTACTCGGGCTGCGGTACTCATCGCGGGGGGGAACTCCATCTGAAGGGGGCAAAGCTGGCCTTAATGTGGCTGACCGGCAGGCTCAAACTGAAGGGTAAGACGACGTTTTCGGCAGAGAGTTCGTGGTGCAAAAATGCCATCGGCGTGCTGGCTTTGCTATGGCAGTCGCGTAATCCATTGATTTCTTTAGGGAAATATCGCTGGTTAAATCCGCGCATTCTTCATCCTGAAAAGCCGTGCGGTGGTATCAGGCCGGACAGCAGCATCCGGCCTGATTCAGCTTAGTCAGTGGCTGCCGGAATGCCCAAAACCACCTGCGCCGCGCTGGGTTTCGTCGAACTCCTGTACCAGTTCGAAGTGCGCCTGTACCACCGGTACCAATACCAACTGGGCGATGCGTTCGCCGACGGCAATGTTGAAGGCCGTCTGGCCACGGTTCCAGCAGGACACCATCAGTTCGCCCTGATAGTCAGAGTCGATCAGGCCCACGAGGTTGCCCAGCACAATCCCGTGTTTGTGGCCCAGGCCGGAACGCGGCAGGATCAATGCCGCCAGGCCTGGGTCACCCACATAGATCGATAGCCCAGTGGGGATCAGGATCGTCTGGCCTGGTTCGAGGACCGTGTCCTCTTTGAGCATGGCGCGCAGGTCCAGCCCGGCGGAGCCCGGTGTGGCGTAGGCCGGCAGTGGGAATTCGTTGCCGATGCGTGGGTCGAGGATCTTGGCTTGCAAAGCGTGCATGGAAATTAAACCTGGTTCAGCCGTTGGGCGATAAAGGAGATCAGTTGGCGGGCAATCTTGCCCTTGCTGGTCTGGGCGAAAAGGGTGGCGTGCAGTTCGCGGTCGATCACGCTGCAGGCATTTTCCTCGCTGTTGAAGCCGATGCTCGGGTTGGCGACATCATTGGCAACGATCAGGTCGAGGTTTTTGTCTTTCAATTTACGTGCGGCATAGTCCAGCAGATGCTCGGTCTCGGCTGCAAAGCCGACGCTGAAGGGGCGATCCGGGCGCGTTGCGATGCTGGCAAGAATGTCCGGGTTGCGCACCATTTGCAGGAGCAGGCCGTCACCGTTTGTAGGGTCTTTCTTGAGCTTTTGCGGGGCTACGACTTCCGGGCGGTAATCCGCTACCGCTGCCGAGGCGATAAACAGGTCGCACGGAATGGCTGCTTCGCAAGCCGCCAGCATGTCGCGGGCGCTCACTACGTCGATTCGCGTGACGCGATCAGGGGTCGGCAAATGAACCGGGCCGGTGATCAGGGTGACGCGTGCGCCTGCCTCAACCGCGGCCTCTGCCAAGGCAAAGCCCATTTTTCCTGAGCTATGGTTGGTAATGTAGCGCACCGGGTCGATGTTTTCCTGAGTGGGGCCGGCAGTAATCAATACGTGCTTGCCGGTCAGGGCCAGGTGCTGGAAGCACTCTGCGGCACACAGTGCCAGGTCCGTGGCTTCGAGCATGCGGCCCATGCCGACGTCGCCGCAGGCCTGGCTGCCGGATGCCGGGCCGAATACCTTGAGGCCACGGCTTTGCAGGAGCTGGGTGTTGGCCTGGGTGGCCGGGTCGCGCCACATGGCCTGGTTCATGGCCGGTGCAATGGCAACGGTGGCGTCGGTAGCCAGTACCAGCGTGGTCAGCAGGTCATCGGCGATACCTTGGGCCAGGCGGGCGATCAGGTCGGCGGTGGCCGGGGCGATCAGTACCAGGTCGGCCCATTTGGCCAGTTCGATATGGCCCATGGCGGCCTCTGCCGCCGGGTCGAGCAAGTCCAGGTGAACCGGGTGGCCGGACAGGGCCTGCATGGTCAGCGGGGTGATGAACTCACTGCCGCCGCGGGTCATGACCACCCGTACTTCGGCGCCTTGGTCCAGGAGCCTGCGAACCAGCTCTGCGCTCTTATAGGCGGCAATGCCGCCGCCGACGCCGAGAACGATGCGTTTCCGATACAGACGCTGCATTGGTTTGCCTTTCCAGTTCAGTGTTGCCAGTTCAGTGACGCCTGCGATGCCCCCTCCCCAGGTGAAATCGCACGCAAAAAAGAGGGCCTACGATAACACAGCGTCCGCCAGGCAACAGCGACGCACATGCCATGGGGCGTATGGAGAGGGAGGTGGGATGAGTATTCGTGATTGGCCCGTGGCGGAACGTCCGCGGGAGAAACTTCTGGAGTGGGGTGCGGCAAGCCTGTCCGATGCCGAGTTGCTGGCAATTTTCCTGCGCACTGGGGTTTCCGGCAGAAGCGCGGTCGACCTGGCGCGACATCTGTTGGTGCAATTTGGTGGGCTTCGTCAGCTTCTGGAGGCCAGCCAGACACTGTTCAGCCAGCATTTGGGGCTGGGGCCGGCGAAGTTCGCGCAGTTGCAGGCGGTATTGGAAATGTCCCGGCGTCACCTGGCCGAACGGCTGCGCACGGACTCCGTACTGGAAAGCCCGGTGGCCGTGCGCGAATACCTCAAGGCATTGTTGCGCCATGAATCCCACGAAACCTTCGGCTGCCTGTTTCTCGACTCGAAACACCGGGTTCTGGGGTTTGAGGTGTTGTCCCAAGGCACCATCGATGCGGCGATAGTCTACCCCCGGCAAGTGGTCAAGCGTGCGCTGTCGTACAACGCAGCAGCCTTGATCCTGTGCCACAACCACCCCTCTGGAAGTCTTGAGCCGAGCGCAGCTGATCGGAAATTGACCAAGTTGCTGCAGAAGACGCTGGAGTTGGTGGATGTACGGGTGCTGGATCACATCATCGTGGGGGATGGAGATCCGTTATCGATGGCGGAATATGGGTGGATGTAAGCCCGCCCCGGTGGGGCGGGCCTGGTTTTCAGGGCTTGACGCTGACCTTGGAAAAATCCTGGCGTCCAAACGGGCTCACCTGATACCCCTCGACATTCTTGCGTGTGAGGGCAAACGCCGTCGGATGCGCCAACGGCAGCCACAGCGCCTGTTGCTGGATCTGCGCCTGGGCCTGTTGATACAGCTTGCTGCGCACGCCTTGCTCGCTGGTGGTCTTGCCGGCGCTGATCAGTTTGTCCAGCGTCGGGTCGCAGTAGCGGGCGAAATTCGTCCCGGATTTCACCGCGGCACACGAGAATTGCGGGGTCAGGAAGTTATCCGGGTCGCCGTTGTCGCCAGCCCACCCCATGAATAGCAGGTCATGCTCGCCCGCCTTGGCACGGCGAATCAGCTCACCCCACTCGATCACTCGGATCTCGGCCTGGATGCCTACCTTGGCCAGGTCCGCTTGCAGCAGCTGCGCGCCGAGGTTTGGGTTGGGGTTCAGCAGGCTGCCCGTGGGACGCGTCCAAATGGTGGTCTTGAAGCCGTCCTTGAGCCCGGCACGCTCCAGAAGCGTCTTGGCCTTGGCGAGGTCCTGCGGGTAACCCGGCAAGTCCTTGGCGTAGCTCCAGGTGTTGGGCGGGTAGGGTCCATTGGCGGCTTCGGCGGTCCCTTCGAACACGGCCTTGAGGTAACTGCCCTTATCGAAGGCGAGGTTGATTGCCTGACGCACTTCCTGCTTGTCCAGAGGTGGGTGCTGGCTATTGATGGCCACGAAGGCCGTCATGAAGGCGGCCGTTTTTTCCACCTTGAGCGCTGGGTCCTTTTCGGCTTCGCCGACGTCCAATGGCTTGGGCGAAAGAGCGATCTGGCATTCGTCGCGATGCAGTTTCTGCAAGCGCACATTGGCATCCGGGGTGATGGCGAAGATCAGGTTGTCCACAGCCGGTTTGCCGGCGAAGTAGTCCGGGTTGGCCTTGTAGCGAACCACGGCATCTTTTTGAAAACGCACAAACACGAACGGGCCAGTCCCTGTCGGTTGGCTGTTGAGTTTGTCCGGTGTGCCGGCCTTGAGCAGTTTATCGGCATATTCCGCTGAATAGATCGATGCGAATCCCATGCTCAACGCCGCGAGGAAAGTGGAGTCGGCGTGATCGAGGGTGAAACGCACGGTGAGCGGGTCAAGGGCGTCGATTTTTTTGACCAGTGTGGGCAGTTGCAGCGACTGCGCATGGGGGAAGCCGCTTTGGGCGATCTGGTGCCATGGGTTGGCTGGGTCGAGCATGCGCTCGAAGCTGAAACGCACGTCTTCGGCGGTCAGGGTGCGGCTTGGGGTGAAATATTCAGTGCGATGAAACTTCACATTCGGGTGCAGCTTGAAGGTATACGTCAGGCCGTCCGGGGACACTTCCCAGCTGTCTGCCAGGCTGGGTACCAGCTTGCCGCTGGCTACGTCGTAATCCACCAGGCGATTCATCAGTACGTCGGCCGAGGCGTTGGTGGTGGTCAGCGAGTTGTATTGCACCACATCGAACCCTTCTGGGCTGGCTTCGGTGCAAACACTCAAGCTGGTGGCGGCAACGGCCAGCGGCGCGATAAATAGAGGGGCTAGCAGTAGCGGTAGGGCTGCGAGGCGCATATTCGGTTTCCTGTGCAGATCGAAGGCCCATCTGCGAGTGCAGTCTGGAAAAAAGCCTACCGTAGTGGTCTGCCGGATAAATGACTAGCCCATTTTTGCCTGTGCTTTTGCCTCAAATGCTGTTTTGATGGCGGCCTGGTGCATTTCGCTGTGCGCTTCATCCGCGCGCGCAGGCTGTGCAAATCATTCCGTGCGACGAGCGGTCGGCTGTTCAGCGGGCCCTGCTGGCAATGGTTCAGGCGTCCGAAGCCGAGATTTAAGTCGGTAAAAACGCACGGGCTGTTGTTGCACCGGGGTCTTTCTGGTATAAAGCAGCGCTCTTTTCTAGGGGCCCGGTTCCTTCGCTTGTAGGTGTAGCCGGTAAGACCCTAAAGAAACGCGGCGCCTGGCGCCAAATGACTGAGAGATTAAGCGGCCAACCCATGCCGGGTTGGGCATGTGGTTTTAGAGGGCTGAGGCATGTCGAGAGTCTGTCAAGTTACCGGTAAGGGTCCGGTGACTGGGAATAACATTTCCCACGCAAATAACAAAACCCGTCGTCGTTTCCTGCCGAACCTGCAGCATCACCGCTTCTGGGTTGAAGAAGAGAAACGTTTCGTCCGTCTGCGCGTATCTGCCAAAGGCATGCGCATCATCGACAAGCGTGGCATCACTGTCGTGCTGGCTGAATTGCGCCGCGCTGGCACAATCTAAGGAGCTATATCATGCGTGAATTGATTCGAATGATCTCTAGCGCCGGTACTGGTCACTTCTACACTACCGACAAGAACAAGCGTACTACCCCGGACAAGCTCGAAAAGAAAATGTTCGACCCGCGCGTTCGCAAGCACGTGATCTACAAAGAAGGCAAAATCAAGTAATTGGTTGCCTTTATTGTGAAAAAAAGCCCGTATCTCACGATCCGGGCTTTTTTTTGCCTGAAATTTGCGGTTCAGGCTTTCTGTTCGAACACCACGTAGATCTTGCGGCACGCCTCCAGCACTTCCCAGGTGCCGCTGAAGCCTGCGGGGATCACGAAGCGGTCGCCGGCGCGCAAGGTCTTGGCATTGCCGTCGACATCCCGCAATACAGAAACACCCTGCACAATCTCGCAGTACTCGTGTTCGGTGTAATTGACCTTCCAGTGCCCGACCTCGCCTTCCCACACTCCGGCGCTCATCTGTCCGCACGGACTGTTGTAGTGGTTGTAGAGCGTTTGTTCGGGATCACCCTTGAGGATTTTTTCGGCGGCAGGGCGGTAGCGCTCGGGGGCGGTGTTGGCTTGGCTGAAGTCGACGATGTCCTGGATGCTCATGTGCGTGTCCCGTCTGGCCTGGGGTTGGAGAGACCAAAGTCTATGTTTATTAAAATGAACATCGCAAGGGCGTTTGCCGGGGTTGTGTCAAATATATTGAAACATCCCCAGCCGCTGGTTTAGGGTGGCAGCTGCCTTGAGCCGAACAGCAGGCTGGCCGGGCAAGAATTCTTTGAGGCTGCCGTGGGACATCACCCGGGCCTTGTATTCAATAAGAGGAGGACACTCGAATGACCACCCTGACCCGTGCCGACTGGGAACAACGCGCCAAGGAGCTGAAGATCGAAGGCCGCGCCTACATCAATGGCGAGTACACCGCCGCTGCTTCCGGCGAGACTTTCGAATGCATCAGCCCGGTCGATGGCCGCGTACTGGCCACCATTGCCAGCTGCGACGCCGCTGACGCCCAGCGTGCCGTGGAAAATGCCCGTGCCACGTTCAATTCCGGTGTCTGGTCGCGCCTGGCGCCGGCCAAGCGCAAGTCCGCCATGCTGCGTTTCGCCGCGTTGCTCAAGGCCAACGCCGAAGAGCTGGCACTGCTTGAAACCCTGGACATGGGTAAGCCGATCAGCGACTCCTTGAATATCGACGTACCCGGCGCGGCGGGTGCCCTGAGCTGGAGCGGCGAAGCGATCGACAAGATCTATGACGAAGTGGCTGCCACCCCTCACGATCAGCTGGGTCTGGTAACCCGCGAGCCGGTGGGCGTCGTAGGTGCCATTGTGCCGTGGAACTTCCCCTTGATGATGGCCTGCTGGAAGCTCGGCCCGGCCCTGTCCACCGGTAACTCGGTGATCCTGAAGCCGTCCGAAAAATCGCCGCTGACGGCCATACGCATCGCGGCCCTGGCCGTTGAGGCCGGTATTCCAAAAGGTGTGTTTAACGTGCTGCCGGGTTACGGCCACACCGTGGGTAACGCACTGGCGCTGCACATGGACGTCGACACGCTGGTGTTCACCGGCTCCACCAAGATCGCCAAGCAACTGTTGATCCGCTCCGGCGAGTCGAACATGAAGCGCGTGTGGCTGGAAGCGGGCGGCAAGAGCCCGAACATCGTGTTTGCCGATGCGCCGGACCTGCAGGCCGCTGCCGAATCCGCTGCCAGCGCGATTGCCTTCAACCAGGGCGAAGTCTGCACCGCAGGTTCGCGCCTGCTCGTCGAACGTTCCATCAAGGACACCTTCCTGCCGCTGGTGATCGAGGCCCTCAAAGGCTGGAAGCCGGGCAACCCACTGGACCCGGCGACCAACGTCGGCGCGCTGGTGGACACCCAACAGATGAACAACGTGCTGTCCTACATCGAGGCTGGTCATGCCGACGGCGCCAAGCTGGTGGTCGGTGGCAAGCGTACGCTGGAAGAAACCGGCGGCACTTATGTCGAGCCGACCATCTTCGACGGTGTGACCAATGCCATGAAGATCGCGCAGGAAGAGATCTTTGGCCCGGTTCTGTCGGTGATCACCTTCGACAGTGCCGAGGAAGCGGTCAAGATTGCCAACGATACCGTCTATGGCCTGGCCGCAGCCGTATGGACAGCTGATATCTCCAAGGCGCACCTGACTGCCAAGGCCTTGCGCGCCGGTAGCGTGTGGGTGAACCAGTACGACGGTGGCGACATGACTGCACCGTTTGGTGGTTTCAAGCAGTCGGGCAACGGTCGCGACAAATCGCTGCATGCGTTCGACAAGTACACCGAGCTTAAGGCCACCTGGATCAAGCTCTAAGCAACACCGCAGGTCTAATGTGGGAGGGGGCTGGCCCCCGATAGCGGTGTATCAGTCACCCCATGCAGTGACTGGCACTCTGCTATCGGGAGCAAGCCCCCTCCCACTTTCATTTTGTGTGTTTTGATAATTCCCCACAGGAGCGTGGACATGCGTTGGGCGACTTATTTCGCCGTGCTGGCTTCGGTGCTGAGTGTCGGCCTGGCCTTGGGCGTCAGCATGCCGCTGGTATCGCTGCGCCTGGAGGGCTGGGGCTACGGCAGCTTCGCCATTGGGGTGATGGCCGCGATGCCGGCCTTTGGCGTGCTGCTCGGCGCCAAGGTTTCCAGCCGCATGGCTTCCTGGTTGGGCACCGCCAACCTGATGCGCTTGTGCCTGTGGGCCGGGGCGGTCTCCATAGGGTTGCTGGCGATCCTGCCGAGTTACCCGGTTTGGCTGGTGCTGCGACTGATGATCGGGGTGATCCTGACCATCGTATTCATCCTCGGTGAAAGCTGGATCAACCAGTTGGTGGTGGAGCAATGGCGTGGCCGCCTGGTGGCGCTGTATGGCTGCAGCTATGCCTTGAGCCAACTCTCGGGGCCGCTGCTGCTGGGCCTGCTGGGCACCGATCAGGATTATGGCTTTTGGGTTGGCGTGGGTCTGTTGATGGTTGCACCGCTGCTGCTGTTGGGGCGGTCCGGCGCACCCACTGCCGAATCTTTCAGCGTGACTTTCGGCGACCTGTGGCGCTTCTGTCGCAGCTTGCCGGCGATTGCGTGGGCGGTGGCGTTATTTGCGGCGTTCGAAGCGATGATTCTGACGCTGCTGCCGGTGTATTGCCTGCAGCAAGGCTTCACTGCCGAGATCGCCCTGGCGATGGTCAGCACCGTGGTGGTCGGTGATGCTCTGTTGCAATTGCCGATCGGCGCCTTGGCCGACTACCTGCCGCGGCGTACGTTGTTCTTGAGTTGTGCGGTGCTGTTGCTGGCCTCAAGCCTGGCGATTCCGGTGCTGATGCACACTTTGCTGATCTGGCCGGTATGGGTGATCTTCGGCGCCAGTGCCGGCGGGTTGTTCACGCTGTCGTTGATCCTGATCGGCGAGCGCTACCGCGATGATGCGCTGGTACGCGCCAATGCCCATGTGGCGCAGCTATGGGGCATCGGTTGCCTGATCGGTCCGTTGGTGGCTGGCGCGGGCGGTCAGTGGATCAGCGGGCATGCATTGCCATTGCTGATGGCCGCCGGCGCGTTGGGCCTGGTGCTGTTGTTACTGCGCCAGGGCGCATTTGGCGTCGCGCAACCGGCCTGAATTCGATCAACTGTGGGAGGGGGCTTGCTCCCGATAGCGGTCCACCAGTGACCCATGCACTGACTGATCCACCGTTATCGGGAGCAAGCCCCTCCCACCCTAAAGCATGCGCTCCAGCCCAACACTCGTAGCGAACCAGGCATTGAACCGCCGCCACCAGTTGCCTGGTTCGCGAGTCAGCGTGTGCATCTGGCCGTTGTCCTCGGTGACCCACACCAGCTGGCCGTCCTGCAATTTCGCCTGGTAGCTCAAGGCCGGTGACATACCTTCCAGCGCCAGGTTGCGCACGTGTTCCGCCAGCTCGGGACTGTCCACCAGCACGCCGACTTCGGTGTTCCACAGCACCGAGCGTGGGTCGAAGTTGAACGAACCGATAAACGATTTTTCCCGGTCGAAGATCATGGCTTTGCTGTGCAGGCTGGAGTCCGAGCCGTGAAAAGCTCCCCGGCGAAACAGGTGCGCGCCACTGCCGCTGCCGCCTGCGCCCGGCTGACGGCGCAACTCGTAGAGTTTCACTCCATGTTCGAGCAGCGCCTTGCGATAAGGTGCGTAGCCGCCATGGACCGCCGGTACATCGGTGGCTTCCAGGGAATTGGTGAGCAGGCTCACCGACACGCCGGCATCGGCGCGGCCGGTCAGGTAAACCAGCCCGGGCTGCCCCGGCACAAAATACGCCGAGATCATCATCAGTTCATGGCTGACGCTGTTCAGCTCCGGCGCCAGTTGGGTGGTGAGCAGCAAGCGCGGGTCCGGGTCGGCTTTGGCCAGCACCTTGCTCGGCGCGTCCCACAGCGCCTGGTTCCAGGCCCAGATCAGCTCGCGTCGCCAGATGTCCATGCGCGGTTGGGTCTGGTAAGTACGCAGCCGGTTATACAGGACGTGATGCTGCTGACGGTATTCGGCCAGCGAGTCTTGCAGGCGTAAGCGGGCTGCGGTCAGGTCGTCTTTGGACGGGCTGCTTGAGACAAAGTCGTCGATGGGCTTGCTCAGTGCGCTGTTCCAGTACTGATCAAAGCTATGCCCGAGCTGCTCAGCCACCGGCCCCACGCTGAGCATGTCGATATCGGTGAAGTTCAGGTTCGGCTCGGCGTCAAAGTACTCATCGCCCAGGTTGCGTCCGCCGACGATGGCCACGCTGTTATCCGCCAGCCACAGTTTGTTGTGCATGCGCCGATGTTGCAGCGACAGGTTGAACAAGCGCCCCATGGCCCGCGTCACGCCGGTGCTGCGTCCGAGGTGCAGTGGGTTGAACAGGCGAATCTGGATCTGCGGGTGGGTGGCGAGGGTGGCGATGACCTGGTCGAGACCGTCGCTGGTGGTGTCATCCAGCAAAATGCGGATACGTACGCCACGATCCGCCGCCTTGAGCAGTTCGTCCACCAGCATGCGCGTGCTGAGGCCGTCGTGGACGATGTAGTACTGCAGGTCGAGGCTGCTCTGGGCATTGCGGATCAGTTCGGCGCGCGCCATGAACGCTTCGCTGCTGTTGGGGAGCAGGCGAAAGCCGGAGCGGCCCTGGTAGGGCGCGGCCTGGGCCTGGATCGAGCGGCCGAACGACGATTGCGCGGCGGGCAGCGCGTCGCTGGGAATGCGCGGGGCGTCCACCGTGGCGCAGCCACTCAGGGCTAGGGCGCCCAGCAGGAAAAAAGGTAAAAGCCGTCGAGTCATCAAAGGCGCTGCATTCCGATCAGGGCGGTTGTGGGCATATGACGGTTAATTTTGAGGAAAGGTCAGTCTTCGGCCTCGGCCAGTAACTTGATCGCGGCTGCGCCGATCTTGCGTACCGCTTCTTCGATCTGCGGGGTTGGCTTGGCAGAGTAATTCATGCGCAGGCAGTTCCGGTATTTGCCCGATGCGGAAAAGATACTGCCCACAGCCACCTGTACCCCTTGTTCCATCAGCACGCGATTGAGCTTGAGGGTGTCGAAACCTTCCGGCAGTTCGACCCACAGCATGAAGCTGCCCTGGGGTCGGCTGGCGCGGGTGCCGGCCGGGAAGTAGCGGCTGACCCAGTCGAGGATCAGGTCGCGATTGCGCTGGTATTGGGTGCGCATCCGCCGCAAATGCGGTTCGAAATGACCGTTCTTGAGGAATTCGGCAATGGCAATCTGCGGCTGCGTCGCCGTGGAGCCGGTGCTGATGTATTTCATGTGCAGCACCCGCTCCAGATACCGGCCCGGAGCCACCCAGCCGATACGCAGGCCCGGTGCCAGGGTTTTCGAAAAGGAGCTGCAGAGCAAGACACGGCCATCTTCGTCGAAGGATTTGATGGTGCGCGGGCGTGGGTAGCTGTAGGCCAGGTCGCCATATACGTCGTCTTCGATGATCGCCACATCAAAGCGTTGGGCCAGCGTCAGCAGCGCACGTTTGCGGGCCTCGGGCATGATGTAGCCCAGCGGATTATTGCAGTTGGGGGTCAGCTGGATGACCTTGATGGGCCACTGCTCCAGCGCCAGCTCCAGGGCTTCCAGGCTGATGCCGGTGATGGGGTCGGTGGGGATTTCCAGGGCTTTCATGTCCAGGCCCTTGAGGGTTTGCATGGCGCCGTGGAAGCTCGGCGAGTCCACCGCAACGATGTCGCCCGGCTCGCAGATGGCATGGATGCTGGCCGACAGTGCCTCATGGCAGCCGGTGGTGATGACGATATCTTCGGCGGTGAGTTGGCAGCCGGAATCCAGCGACAGCCGGGCAATCTGTTCACGCAACTCCATACAGCCGAGGATGTTGTCGTAATACAGCCCAGGCAGATCCTGGCGACGACTCACGCGGGCCAGGCTGCGCAGCAAAGGCTTGATGGTGGGAGACAATACATCCGGCATACCGCGGCCCATCTGTATGACATCTTTGCGTGGCACCGCACGAATCAGTTCCAGGACCTGGTCCCACTGGGAAATCTCGACCGGCCGTTGGGCCGGGCGCCCCACCTCGGGGAGGGCCGGCAGCTCGCGGCCGACGGGCACGAAGTAGCCGGACTTGGGCTTGGGCATTGCCAGGCCATTGTCTTCCAGCACGCGATACGCCTGTTGCACGGTACTCAGGCTGACCCCGTGTTCCACACTCAGCGCCCGCACGGAGGGCAGGCGATCACCGGGGCGATAGAAGCCTTGTTCGATGCGCGTGCCCAGTAGTTCGGCAAGGTTGACGTAAAGGGTCATGGTGGCCGCTCCTGAGGGACCAGTACAGATGCAAGGAAAATACAGGATTCAAGGGACTAAAGGCAGTATCTGTATGGATTTAATAAAACTGAGTTGAATCTGTAATGGTTTCGTCTGCTCGGTGATCCTAGTCACTCATGGCAACAGGCAAATGAGGGGCAGCAAAATGAGAGGCATGAGCGATGTGCGGTTGGTGTTACACAGTCAGGAACTGGAAGCGGGGCAGGCACGCACGCTGTCGATGTTGACCCGCTGCCGCTGGAACCTGTTCTGGCACCGCCGTCACACGCGCAAGGCTCTGCTGGCGCTTACCCCGGAGCAATTGCGCGATGTGGGGCTGACCGCGGAGCAGGCCCGCGAGGAAGGTTTGAAACCCTTCTGGCGCGGCTGAATCAGACCCACTCCCTGAAACGGTGCCAGAGCATTCCCAGTGCCAACAGCGGCGAGCGCAAATGCTTGCCGCCGGGGAAGGTGATGTGCGGCACTCGGGCGAACAGGTCGAAGCGGCCCTGTTGCTGGCCGCTGATGGCTTCGGCCAGCAGTTTGCCGGCCAGGTGCGTGGCATTGAGGCCGTGGCCTGCATAGGCTTGGGCGTAATACACATTGGGTTGCTCCGCCAACCGGCCGATCTGCGGCAGGCGGTTGGCGCCGATGCCGATCATGCCGCCCCACTGGTAATCGATTTTTGCGTCAGCCAATTGTGGGAACACCTTGAGCATCTTCGGTCGCATATAGGCAGCGATGTCCTGGGGATCCCGGCCGGAGTAATGGCAGGCACCGCCGAACAGCAGGCGGCGGTCGGCGGACAGGCGGAAGTAATCCACCGTCACCCGTTGGTCACACACCGCCATGTTCTGCGGCAGCAGGTTGGCGGCCTGGGCTTCGCTCAACGGCTCGGTGGCGATGATGTAGCTGCCGGCGGGCAGCACTTTGCCGCTCAACTGCGGGTTCAGGCCATTGAGATAAGCGTTGCAGGCCAGCACCAGCGTCTTGGCGCGTACGTTGCCTTGAGCCGTGTGTACGTTGACCTCAGGGCCATAGTCGATGCGTGTGACGGCCGATTGTTCGAACAGCTTCACCCCCAATTGCTGCGCAACGGCGGCCTCGCCGAGGGCCAGGTTCAGCGGGTGCAGGTGGCCGGAGCCCATGTCGATCATGCCGCCGGCATAACGCTCGGAGCCGATCACGCTGCTCATTTCGCTGGCTTGCAGCAGGCGCACTTCATGCCGGTAGCCGAGGCTGCGCAGTTCTTCGGCGTCTTCTGCCAGGCCCTGCAGGTGCTGAGGTTTGTTCGCCAGGTCGCAATAACCCCAGGTCAGGTCACAGGGGATCTGATAGCGCTCGATGCGCTCGCGCACGATTTGCACCGCCTCCAGGCCCATCAACTTCATCTGGCGCACGCCGTCGGTGCCGATAACGTTGGCGAACTGGTCCAGGCCGTGGCCGACGCCCCGAATCAACTGGCCGCCGTTACGCCCGCTGGCGCCCCAACCGATCTTGCGGGCTTCCAGCAGCACTACGCTGAAGCCGCGCTCGGCCAGTTCCAGCGCGGTATTGAGCCCGGAATAACCACCGCCGATCACGCACACATCCGCACGCATTTCACCGGCCAGCGCCGGGTAGTCGGGTTGCAGAACGCTGCTGGCAGCGTAGTAAGACGTGGTGTGCCGGGCGCTGGCAGTCATGGGCGCATCCCTGTTTGGAAAATTTGACGCAGGATACAGCGGTCGGATGAAGCTGTCTGCGCAGGGCGTTTTGCGTCAGAATTCATGCCTATTCGCCGTTCGGTAACTGTGTTGATGAGTTGCAACAGTCAGAAAATCAGCGCGCTGCGCCGACAGATTCCCTCGTTCGAGTGCGTTCCCGGTTGCCACGACTGCTGTGGGCCAGTGACCACGTCACCTGAAGAAATGTCGCGCCTGCCACGCAAGACTGCCGCCGAACAGGAGGCGGCCATGGACGAGCTGAACTGCGTGCACCTGGGCCCCAACGGTTGCACGGTGTATGACGAACGCCCGTTGATCTGTCGGTTGTTCGGTACCACCAAGACCTTGCCGTGCCCCAATGGGCGGCGCCCGGTGGAGCTGATTCACCCACGGGTGGAGAAGCAGATCCACGAATACATGGCGAGTACGCGGCAGGTACTGGTCTGACGGATATAGGCAGTCAAAAAATGTGGGAGGGGACGTGCTCCCGATTGCAGTGTGTCAGGCAGCAGAAGTGCTGAGTGATCCACCGCTATCGGGGGCAAGCCCCCTCCCACAGTTGATCCGGGTGGGCCAGTCAATCCGGGATCGGCAGGTTCAGGCTCTCTTTGACTTCTTCCATCACGATATAACTCTTGGACTCCCGCACATGGGGCAGCTTGAGCAGGATATCGCCAAGCAATTTGCGGTAGGAGGCCATCTCCGAAATCCGCGCTTTCACCAGGTAGTCAAAGTCCCCCGACACCAGGTGGCACTCCAGCACATGGGGCAGTTTCAGTACGGCGCGGCGGAATTCTTCAAAGGTGTCGCCGGACTTGTAATCGAGGCTGATCTCGACAAATACCAGCAAGCTACCCTTCAAGTGCTGCGGGTTCAGCCGCGCGTTGTAGCCCATGATGATCCCTTCGCGCTCCAGCCGACGCACGCGCTCGGTGCATGGCGTGGTCGACAGCCCCACCTTTTCGCCAAGCTCCGTGAATGAAATGCGTCCGTCGGTTTGCAGGATGCGCAGGATATTGCGGTCGATCTTATCCAGCTCCCGCTTGGTCTGAGTGTTGGTACGCATAGGGGATACGCCTCTGTGAAAAGGGTTACTGCCGAGAATTGTCGCCAAATATAGGCAGTTATATAGTGAAATGCACTGGCGATTGCTTTTTATACTGCGCGCATCATTGCTCGAACAACACACGTCAGCGGCCAGGCCGTGATGAGGATATAAAAATGCGCGTTCTGGTCTTGGGTAGCGGCGTCATTGGCGTGACCAGTGCCTACTATTTGGCTCGGGCCGGCTTTGAAGTCGTGGTGGTCGACCGTCAGCCTGCCGCTGCCATGGAAACCAGTTTCGCCAACGCAGGCCAGGTTTCCCCTGGTTATGCCTCGCCCTGGGCCGCGCCGGGCGTGCCGCTCAAGGCCATCAAGTGGCTGTTGCAGCGTCATGCACCGCTGGCGATCAAAGCCACCGCCGATATCGATCAATACCTGTGGATGGCGCAGATGCTGCGCAACTGCACCGCCAGCCGTTATGCGGTGAACAAGGAGCGCATGGTCCGCCTGTCCGAGTACAGCCGCGACTGCCTCGATGAGTTGCGCGCCGAGACCGGCATTGCCTACGAGGGCCGCAGCCTGGGCACAACCCAACTGTTCCGTACCCAGGCCCAGCTCGATGGCGCCGCCAAGGATATTGCCGTGCTGGAAGAGTCTGGCGTGCCGTTCGAGCTGCTTGATCGCGCTGGAATTGCCCGCGTGGAGCCGGCGTTGGCCAGTGTTACGGATATTTTAGCCGGCGCCCTGCGCCTGCCCAACGACCAGACCGGTGATTGCCAGATGTTCACCACGCGTTTGGTCGAAATGTGCAAGCAACTGGGCGTCGAGTTCCGTTTCGGACAAGACATCCAGCGCCTGGATTATGCCGGCGACCGCATCAATGGCGTGTGGGTCGACGGCAAGCTGGAAGTTGCCGACCGCTACGTGCTGGCCCTGGGCAGCTACTCGCCGAAATTGCTCAAGCCCCTGGGGATCAAGGCGCCGGTATACCCGCTCAAGGGTTACTCGTTGACCGTACCGATCACCAACCCGGCGATGGCGCCGACGTCGACCATTCTCGACGAGACCTACAAGGTCGCCATCACCCGTTTCGACAACCGCATCCGGGTCGGCGGCATGGCTGAAATAGCCGGTTTTGACCTGTCGCTCAACCCGCGTCGGCGGGAAACCCTGGAGATGATCGTCAACGACCTTTATCCTCAGGGCGGCAATTTGGCCGAAGCCACGTTCTGGACCGGCCTGCGCCCGACCACCCCCGACGGTACACCGATTGTCGGTGCAACCCCGTTCAAGAACCTGTTCCTGAACACCGGCCATGGCACGCTCGGCTGGACCATGGCCTGCGGCTCCGGTCGTTTGTTGGCCGACCTGATGGCCAAGAAAACCCCGCAGATCAGTGCCGAAGGTCTCGATATTTCCCGTTATGGCAACCACCAGGAGTCCGCAAAACATGTCAATCCAGCGCCAGCTCACCAATGAGCGCATGAGCCAGATCGTCGTTCACAGCGGTACCGTGTATCTGGCCGGTCAAGTCGGCGACGACATGAGTGCCGGGATTGAACAGCAGACCCGTGAAACCCTGGCCAATATCGAGCGCTTGCTCGACCTGGCCGGCACCGACAAAACCAGACTGCTGTCGGTGACGATCTACTTGAAAGACATCGACGCCGATTTCGCCGGTATGAACGCGGTATGGGACAAATGGCTGCCCAAAGGCGTCGCTCCGGCGCGTGCCACGGTTGAAGCCAAACTGTGCGAGCCGCAAATTCTGGTAGAGCTGTCCGTCGTGGCCGCGCTGCCTTAAACCCGGATTCCTCCCCGGTGCCGACGTTATGGGTCGGTACCGGTTTTTCTTCACTTTGCCGCCTAGAAGCCTGCCGCCATGCGTCCTGCCCGTGCCCTGATCGACCTCCAAGCCCTGCGCCACAATTACCAATTGGCCCGTGAAGTCACGGGGGCCAAGGCCCTCGCCGTGATTAAGGCCGATGCCTACGGCCATGGCGCCGTGCGTGTGGCACAGGCGCTGGAAACCGAGGCGGACGGGTTTGCCGTGGCGTGTATCGAAGAGGCGCTGGAACTGCGCGCCGCCGGTATTCGTGCGCCGGTACTGCTGCTGGAAGGTTTTTTCGAAGCCAGCGAGCTGCCGCTGATCATCGAGCATGATTTCTGGTGCGTGGTGCATTCGTTATGGCAACTGGAGGCCATCGAGCAGGCCCGCTTGAGCAAACCGCTGACGGTCTGGCTCAAGCTGGATTCGGGCATGCACCGCGTGGGCCTGCACCCCAAGGACTATCACGAGGCTTACCAGCGCCTGCTGGCCAGCGGCAAAGTCGCCAAGATCGTGTTGATGAGCCACTTCGCCCGCGCGGATGAGCTGGATTGCGTAAGCAGTGATGAGCAGGTAGCGGTGTTTGACGCGGCGCGCCAAGGCTTGTCGGCCGAGGTGAGCCTGCGCAATTCGCCTTCGGTGATGGGTTGGCCGGCGGTGGGCAGCGACTGGGTACGCCCGGGCATCATGCTGTATGGCGCCACGCCGTTTGGTGAAGACCAGGCCATTGCCGCGCGTTTGCAGCCGGTGATGACCCTGGAGTCCAAAGTCATCTGTGTGCGTGAGTTGCCGGCCGGCGAGCCGGTGGGCTACGGCGCAAAATTCGTCACACCCAAGCCGATGCGCATCGGTGTGGTTGCCATGGGCTATGCGGACGGTTATCCACGTCACGCGCCTACCGGCACACCCGTGCTGGTGGCCGGCCAGCGCAGCCAATTGCTGGGCCGTGTTTCCATGGACATGCTGTGTATCGACCTGACGGACGTACCGCAGGCCGGTCTCGGTTCGACGGTGGAGCTATGGGGTAAAAATATCCTGGCCAGTGACGTCGCCGCCGCTGCCGAGACGATTCCCTACCAGATCTTCTGCAACCTGCGCCGTGTGCCAAGGCTCTATTGCGGCGCTTGAGCGCCAGGTACGAACACAGCTGCCCGGGATTTAGGCCCAAGTGTTGTAAATACTGAACGCTGTCGCCATGATAACGCTCAAATACAACAACGCCTGAATCCTAGGAGGCTCCTGCATTGGACGTCGGCGAACGACTGCAATCCATCCGTAAGCTCAAAGGTCTTTCCCAGCGTGAGCTCGCCAAGCGTGCGGGCGTCACCAACAGCACCATTTCGATGATCGAAAAAAACAGCGTCAGCCCCTCGATCAGCTCCTTGCGCAAGGTGCTGGGCGGCATCCCCATGTCCATGGTCGAGTTTTTTTCCGAGGAGATCCTCCAGGAAATACCGACGCAGATCGTCTATAAAGCCAATGAGCTGATCGACATCTCGGACGGTGCCGTCACCATGAAGCTGGTGGGCCGTGCACACCCCAGCCGGGCGATTGCGTTTCTCAACGAAATCTACCCGCCGGGTGCCGACACCGGCGAAGAGATGCTCACTCACGAAGGCGAGGAAACCGGGATTCTGGTGGAGGGGCGGCTGGAGTTGGTGGTCGGTCTTGAAACTTTTGTGCTCGAAGCCGGCGATAGCTACTACTTTGAAAGCACCAAGCCGCACCGTTTTCGCAATCCGTTCGACGTGCCGGCGCGACTAATCAGCGCAGCCACACCCGCGAACTTTTAAAGAAGAGGCGCCCTGCCAGCGTTGCAGAGGCATCCGTAGCTGTATTCCGTGAGGTCGAATCTCCCTTTATTTAATAGGGTTGTTTCGGCCCAACGGGCTAACCGTTATACTTTCGCCGCCTGCGAAACCGTGGCCGCAGGCGTGAATAGCCACCATTGAGGGTGAACGCGTGAACCTAATTATGAAAATGCTGGCTGCACCAGCAACCGTATTGGCCCTATGGGCTGTCAGCGCTCAAGCTGCGACCAATGATGAGATTGCCAAACGCTTGGAGCCTGTCGGCCAAGTCTGTGTTCAGGGCCAGGAATGCAAGGGAATGGAGGTTGCCGTGGCGGCGGCCGGCGGTGGCGCGGCTAAAACGCCGGATGATGTGATTGCCAAGCATTGCAACGCGTGCCATGGCACCGGACTGCTGAACGCGCCGAAAATTGGTGATACGGCCGCCTGGAAAGAACGGCTTGGCCATGTCGATTCCGTACTGGCAGAACTCAAGATCGAGGCTCCCGAAAAAGGTACCAAAGGTTTGGCGCAGGTCGCCAAGCATGGCTTGAACGCAATGCCGCCGATGGGCACCTGTGCTGATTGCAGCCTTGAAGACCTTGAAGGCGCAATCAAGAAGATGTCTGGCCTGTAATCCGCCGAACTTCGCCAAAAAGCCGCTGACCAGCGGCTTTTTTGTGCCCGTTGTTTATGATTCGCAGCTGTTCATTGCAGCAAAGACCCGGCAAGCTCGGTCCAACCCCTAATCACGGAATGTTCAGGAGTGTCGGATGGTGCAGTTGTGTTCAATCGAGCAAGCAGTTGACGACGTGCTGGCGCGCTTGCCGGCGCATATCCACATGGGCATGCCGCTGGGGCTGGGCAAGCCCAACCTGTTCGCCAACGCGCTGTATCGGCGTATCGCCAAGCTGCCGGAGCGGTCGCTGACGATCTACACCGCACTGAGCCTGGGCCGTCCCACCTTGGGTGATGGTTTGCAGAAGCGCTTTCTCGAACCCTTTATCGAACGGGTATTCGGCGATTACCCGGAACTGGATTTTCTCGCCGACCTGCACAAGGACAGCTTGCCCAGCAATATCCGCGTACAACAGTTCTTCATGCAGCCTGGCAGCCTGCTCCACAGTGCGTCGGCCCAGCAGGACTACGTCAGCAGCAACTACAGCCACGCCGCTCGCGACATCAACTCAGCCGGCCTGAACCTGGTGGCGCAGTTGGTGGCCAGCAGCGCCGAACACCCTGACCGCCTGAGCCTGAGCTGCAACCCGGATATCACCCTTGACCTGTTGCCGCTGATCGCCAAGCGCCGCGAGGCGGGTGAGACCATCCTGATCGTCGGCCAGGTCCACAGCGATTTGCCTTACATGCCTGGCGATGCCGAGCTGGGCATGGACGCATTCGACTACCTGCTCGACGAAAAGGACAGCACCACGCTGTTCTCCACACCGAATATGCCGGTGGGTTTCCAGGATCATTTTATCGGCCTGCATGCCAGCACCTTGGTGCGCGATGGCGGCACCCTGCAGATCGGTATCGGCTCCATGGGCGATGCGCTGACCGCCGCTCTGCTGGCGCGCCAGGCGGATAACGAAGCCTACCGGCTACTGTTGACGGACCTGGATGTGTACCAGTGGGCACCGCTGATCAGCCGTGAAGGCGGCGTCGCGCCCTTTGCGCGGGGCCTCTATGGCTGCAGCGAAATGTTCGTCAATGGCCTGCTGGTGCTGGCCGATGCCGGCATTGTGCGGCGTAAGGTCTACCCGGACGTGGCGACCCAGGTGCAAGCCAACGCCGGCACCCTGGATGATGCAGCGCAGCCCGACGGCGTATCGATCCATGGCGGTTTCTTCCTCGGGCCACGCAGTTTTTACCAGCGCTTGCAGGAAATGACCCACGGCAAGCGTCTTGAATTCAACATGACCCGCATCAGCTACATCAACGAGCTGTATGGCCAGGAAGAACTCAAGCGTTTGCAGCGCCAGGATGCCCGCTTTATCAACAGCGCGATCATGGTGACGTTGCTCGGTGCGGGTGTGGCCGACCAGTTGGAAGACGGTCGCGTGCTCAGCGGCGTGGGCGGGCAGTACAACTTTGTCGCCCAAGGCCATGCGCTGGAGGGCGCGCGTTCGATCCTGATTCTGCGCAGTTGGCGCGAGTCGGCAGGGGAGGTCAGTTCCAATCTCGTCTGGGAGTATGGCCACTGCACTATCCCACGGCACCTGCGGGACATCGTCATCACCGAATACGGCATTGCCGACCTGCGTGGGCAGACGGACGCCAAGGTGATCGAGGCGCTGCTCAATATTACCGACTCCCGTTTCCAGGACGACTTGATCAAACAGGCACAGAAGGCCGGCAAGCTGCCCGAGGATTTCCAGCTGGACCCGCGTTTTACCGACAATACGCCGCAGCGGCTACAGGCGCTTCAGGCTCGGCATCGGCGGTTGTTTCCCGAGTATCCACTGGGCACTGATTTCACTGATGAAGAAAAAGATCTGTTGCGCGCATTGAACTGGCTCAAGAGCAAATTCAAGCTGACGGAGATTCTGGAGTTGGGCAAGGCTGCGCTGGATGCGCCGGAGCCGGGGGCATTTCCTCAGCACCTCAAGCGGATGCGGTTGGATAAGCCCGAGGGGCTGAAAGAGGACCTGTATCAGCGCCTGCTACTGGCCGGCCTGCAGGCCACCGCGCACTGACAGCTAACCTGAATAAAATGTGGGAGGGGGCTTGCCCCCGATAGCGGTGCGCCAGTCACCGAATGTGTTAGCGGACCCACTGCCATCGGGAGCAAGCCCCACATTTTGATCTGTATTCACCGGGTATTTGCTGTGCAGCAAATCACTCGATGAAAGTGACAACACCACCGGCCAGCGATTTAACCCGCGCCAGCGACTCAACCCGATAACCCTGCGCGTCCAGCTCCGCACGGCCACCCTGGAAGGATTTCTCGATCACGATGCCCAGGCCCGCGACGGTTGCGCCGGCTTGCTTGATGATCGAAATCAGCGCCTGCGATGCCTTGCCGTTGGCCAGGAAGTCGTCGATGACCAACACGCGGTCGCTGCTGGTCAGGTGGCGCGGGGAAATGGCCACGGTGCTTTCGGTTTTCTTGGTGAAGGAGTACACCGTGGCCGACAGCAGGTTTTCAGTCAGGGTCAGGGACTGTTGTTTGCGGGCGAAGATTACCGGCACGCCGAGGTTCAGACCGGTCATGATCGCTGGTGCGATGCCCGAAGCTTCGATGGTGACGATCTTGGTGATGCCTGAATCCTTGAACAGCGCGGCGAATTCGTCGCCGATCAGCTTCATCAGTGCCGGGTCGATCTGGTGGTTCAGAAAGGCATCGACCTTGAGTACCTGATCGGAAAGCACGATGCCTTCTTCGCGAATTTTCTTGTGCAGTGCTTCCACGGAAAGCTTCCTCTGTTGACGCAGCGTGCGTCGAAAGTAGATTAAAAAGTAGTCGATTCTAGCGCTTTAACATCGCGCGTATATCTGCCAAGGCGGTGTTGCCGCGAACGGCCTTCACCTCGGTGGGGGTGTCGTCATTGCCTTCCCAGGCCAGATCATCCGGCGGGAGTTCGTCGAGGAACCGGCTGGGGGCACAATCGATGATTTCGCCATATTGCTTGCGCTTGGCAGCAAAGGTGAAGGCCAGGGTCTGACGCGCGCGGGTAATGCCCACGTAGGCCAGTCGCCGTTCTTCTTCAATGGTGTCGGCTTCGATACTGGAGCGGTGCGGGAGAATTTCCTCCTCCATGCCCATGATGAACACGTAGGGGAACTCCAGGCCCTTGGAGGCATGCAAGGTCATCATTTGCACACCTTCGGCGCCGTCTTCCTCTTCCTGCTGGCGTTCGAGCATGTCGCGCAGCACCAGCTTGCCGATGGCGTCCTCGACGGTCATCTCGCCGTCTTCGTCTTTTTCCAGGGTGTTCTTCAGCGCTTCGATCAGGAACCAGACGTTACCCATGCGGTAATCCGCGGCCTTGTCGCTGGAGCTGTTGGTGCGCAGCCAGTTCTCATAGTCGATGTCCATGACCATGCTGCGCAGCGCGCTGATCGGATCTTCGCCGGCGCACTGCTCGCGCACCTTGTCCATGAAGCGCTTGAAGCGCGACAGGCGGTCGGTGAAGCGGGTATCCAGATGCTCGCCCAGGCCGATTTCATCGGTGGCCGCGTACATCGAGATCTTGCGTTCGGTGGCATAGTTGCCGAGCTTTTCCAGGGTGGTGGAACCGATTTCCCGACGTGGCACGTTGATCACGCGCAGGAAGGCGTTGTCGTCGTCCGGGTTCACGATCAACCGGAAGTAGGCCATCAGGTCCTTTACTTCCTGGCGTCCGAAGAAGCTGTTGCCGCCCGACAGGCGATACGGCACCTGGTGGTGCTGCAATTTCAGTTCGATCAGTTTGGCCTGGTAGTTGCCTCGGTACAGAATCGCGAAATCGCTGTAGGGCCGGTCGGTGCGCAGGTGCAGGCTGAGGATTTCAACGGCCACGCGCTCGGCTTCGGCGTCTTCGTTACGGCAGCGGATCACGCGGATCTCATCGCCATGCCCCATCTCACTCCACAGTTGCTTTTCGAACTCGTGGGGGTTGTTGGAGATCAGCACGTTGGCGCAGCGCAGGATACGGCTGGTGGAGCGGTAGTTCTGCTCCAGCATCACCACTTTCAGGGACGGGTAGTCCTCCTTGAGCAGCATCAGGTTTTCCGGGCGGGCGCCACGCCAGGCGTAGATCGACTGGTCGTCGTCGCCTACCACGGTGAACTGGTTGCGCTTGCCGATCAGCATTTTCACCAGCAGGTATTGGCTGGCGTTGGTGTCCTGGTATTCGTCCACCAGCAGGTAGCGCACTTTGTTCTGCCATTTTTCGAGGATGTCGGCGTGTTCCTCGAACAACTTCACCGGCAGCAGGATCAGGTCGTCGAAGTCCACCGCGTTGAACGCCTTGAGCGTGCGTTGATAGTGGGTGTAGACGATGGCGGCGGTCTGTTCCTTGGGGTTGCGCGCATTTTCCAGGGCCTGGGCCGGCAGGATCAGGTCGTTTTTCCAGGCGCCGATCATGTTCTTGATCTCATCCACGCCGTCGTCGCCTGCGTATTCCTTCTGCATGATGTCGGTCATCAGCGACTTCACATCGGTTTCGTCGAAGATCGAGAAACCTGGCTTATAGCCCAGCCGCACATGCTCCTTGCGGATGATGTTCAGGCCCAGGTTGTGGAAGGTGCACACAGTCAGGCCACGGCCTTCGCCGCTCTTGAGCAGCGTGCCGACACGCTCTTTCATTTCGCGCGCCGCCTTGTTGGTAAAGGTCATGGCGACGATGTACTGGGCGCGGATGCCGCAGTTCTGGATCAGGTGCGCAATCTTGCGGGTGATCACGCTGGTCTTGCCGGAGCCGGCGCCGGCGAGCACCAATAGAGGGCCGCCGACGTAGTTCACGGCTTCTTGCTGCCGGGGATTGAGTCGGGACATACGGAATTCAGGGGGTCGTTGTTCAAAAGGGCGGGCATTTTAACAGGCTGGCAGGATTCTGCTCTCACAGAACGACGGTGTGACGTACCACTCGATCTAAATTTGCCGGTTTTGATACTTTGTCGCAGGATGTGGGAGCTTTTTGCAGCGGATGTGTGCAGCCTGTGCCTCTGATAAGCCTTATCATGGGTGATTCTCAGGCCGCACGTCATACTGCCCGCCGCCATTGAAATCTTGCAGAGTCTAGGGAGCTAGCTTGTCTACGCCTGTCGAACCCTTGCGTTTGCTGCTTCTGGCCGATCCGCCTGAGTGGGCAGCGTTGTTGCGCGAGTGCCTGGTGCCGATGGGCGATGGGGCTGTGCTGATCAGTGCGCCCAACTGGGACTCGGTGAGTCGTCTGTTCGATGACGACCACAGTGCCGTGCTATTGACCACGCCCAGCCTGCAACCCGGCCCTGGCCGTTGCAGCCTGCCGTGCGTCTTGCTGTTGGAGCAGGAACCACTGGTTTCGCCGCTGGGTGTCAGCGACTGGCTGGTGCGCAGTGTATTGGATGCCGATACGTTGCGCCGCTGCCTGCGCCATGTCCGTGAGCGCGGTGTGTTGGAGAACACCTTGCAGCGCCTGGCCGAGCAGGATCCGCTCACCGGTATTGCCAACCGCCAGGGTTTCCAGACCCTGCTGGCCGCACGACTGGCGGAAAACGAAGGGCGAGGCCTGGCGCTCGGCCATCTGGACCTCGATAACTTCCGTCATGCCAACGATGCCCTGGGCCACCAGGCCGGCGACCGGTTGATCCTGCAAGTGGTCTCACGGCTCAAGAGCCAGCTTGAAGCCGGGGACCAGTTGGCGCGCCTGGGCAGTGATGAGTTCGCCCTGCTGATCGATACCCGGCGTGCGCCCCAGCGTGCCGAATGGATGGCCGAGCGCATCACCGAAGTGATGGCCGAGCCGTACTGGGTCGACGGCGAAAGCTTGTTGATCGGTTGCAGCCTCGGTGTGGCGCATGCCCGCGCACGCGCCGGTGCCGATCCGTTGATGTGGCACGCCCATATCGCCATGCAGCAGGCCAAGAGCACCCAGGGCTGTACCTTTCACATCTTCAACGAACGCATCAACCGTAACGCCCGCAGCCTGGCCGACCTGGAAAGCGAGCTGCGCCGCGCGTTGCGCCGTGACGAGCTGGAATTGCATTACCAGCCGCGCCTGGACCTGGACGACGGGCATATCGTTGGCCTGGAAGCCCTGGTGCGCTGGCGCCATGGTGAACGGGGCCTGTTGCCGCCCAGTGAGTTCGTACCCCTGGCCGAACAGAGCGGTTTGATCGTGCCGCTGGGTTATTGGGTGATCTCTCGAGCCTTGCGCGACATGCAAGACCTGCGCGAGCGCGATCTGCCGCGGCTGCACATGGCCGTCAACCTGTCGTTTCGCCAGTTCCAGGACAGCCAGTTGCTCTCCACTCTCAGTCGGTTGATCGCCGAGCGTGGCGTGGAGGCCAAGTGGCTGGAGTTCGAGTTGACCGAGACCGCCGTGATGCGTCGCAGCGATCTGGTCAAGCAGACCATGGATGCCTTGGGGCGCCTCGGTGTGCGGTTCTCCCTGGATGACTTCGGCACCGGTTTCTCATCGTTCGTGCACCTCAACAGCTTGCCGATTGCCTTGTTGAAGATCGACAAGAGTTTCGTGGGGGGCATGGAAGAGCGCGAAGAGAACCGCAAATTAGTCCACGCGATGATCAACCTGGCCCACAACCTCAACCTCGAAGTGGTGGCCGAAGGCGTGGAAACCCCTGAGCAGCTGGCGTTGTTGCGTCTGTTTGGCTGCGACCAGGCCCAGGGTTACCTGATCAGCAAGCCGCTGCCCTTGCCGGAGCTGGTGGAGTACCTGACGTTCGGCAAGAGCCAGGAGGCGCTGTTGGGCTAGTGGCTTGCAGACCCTAGTCCGGCAGCATGGCCTGAAATTCAGTGCGAATTTCAGGCTCCTGGCGAATCATCCGCTTCATCTTCGCTTCAAACGCCCAGGTCAGGGCGATGGCCGCGCACGCCAACCCCAGCGCCAGGCCCCACCACACCCCGGTCGGTCCCCAGCCCAGGGTAAAGGCCATCAACCACGCCGAGGGTGCGCCGATCAGCCAATAGCAACCCAAGCCCACCAGAAAAGTGGTCTTGGCGTCCTTCAGTCCGCGGATGCATCCCATGGCGATGGTCTGCACGCCGTCGAACAGCTCAAACCAGGCGGCCACGGCCAGCAGGCTGACGGCCAGGACGATGACATCGTGGAAGGCGGGGTCGTCATGGTCCAGGAAAAGCCCGATCAGCGGGTCGGAAAACAACCAGAGTACCGCCGCAAACCCTAGCATTATCATCGCGCCAAAACCGATGCCGACTCGCCCGGCCAAGCGCGCCTGCAGCAGCTGCCCGGCACCGTAATGCTGGCCGATGCGCATGGTTACCGCGTATGACATGCCCGCCGGCACCATGAACGCTACCGAAACAATTTGCAGCGCGATCTGGTGCGCCGCCAGCTGCGTGCTACCCATGGTGCCCATGCACAACGCCGCGAAGGCGAACAGCCCGACTTCCACCGCATAGGTGCCACCAATCGGCAGGCCCAGGCGCCACAGCTCGCGCAGGTATCGGGTGTTGAGGCGTAGCAGGCCCGAACCCAGCGGGTAGGCCGCGTAGGCCCGGTTGCTGCGGATGTACCACATCAGTGCCAGGGCCATGCTGGTGGCTACGATGGCCGTCACCAGGCCGATGCCCATCAAGCCCAGTTTCGGCAGGCCGAACATGCCTTCGATCAACGCATGGTTGAGCAGGTAGTTGAGCACGGTGCCGCACAGGCTGATCACCATGACCGGCGTCGCCTTGCCGATGGCGCTGGTAAAGCCGCGCAGGGCCATGAAGCTCAGGTAGCCGGGCAGGGCGAACGGCAGGATCGTCAGGAATTGCCCTGCCGCGTGCACGTTGGATTCGGTTTGGCCGAACATCAATAGTACTGGCTTGAGGTTCCACAGCAGCAGCGCCGCCGCCAGGGCCATCAGCCAGGCGAGCCACAGCCCGGCCTGGGTCAGGCGGGTGGCGCCTTCGATATCGCCCGCGCCGTGACGAATGGCAACCAGGGTGCCCACGGCGGCAATCACGCCAATGCAGAAAATCGCCACGAATGAGTAACTCGCTGCACCCAGGCCACCACCGGCCAGAGCTTCGGGGCTCAGGCGGGCCATCATCAGGGTATCGGTCAGCACCATCAGCATGTGGGCCAACTGTGAGGCAATCAACGGCCCCGACAGCCGCAGAATGGCCCAGAGTTCGCTACGCGCCGGATGTTGCATGATCATCACGCTCGAAAAGTCAGAGGGTTGGGGAAGGGTTGATTCTCGACGCTCTGGGTTCAATGCACAAAACGATAAATGCGATCATCAGCATGATTAAAACTCATGCCTGAGGGATTCTGGTAGGGTTTGGGGATTGCCCCGTAGGAGCTTCTCAATGTCTCGTCGTATGCCTGCGCTTTATGCCTTGCGCGCCTTTGAAGCCGCTTCCCGGCATAACTCCTTCACCCGTGCGGCGCAGGAGCTGTCGATTACCCAGAGTGCAGTGAGCCGGCACATTCGCACGCTGGAGGAGCATTTTGCCTGTCGCCTGTTCCAGCGCAGCGGTCGGACCTTGCAGCTCACTGAAGCCGCGCGCCTGTTGTTGCCCGGCGTGCGCGAAGGTTTCGCTGCCCTGGAGCGGGCCTGCGAGACCTTGAACGCCGAAGATGACATTGTGCGCATGAAGGCACCGCCCACGTTGACCATGCGTTGGCTGCTGGCGCGGCTCAGCCGCTTCCGGGCCCTGCAGCCGGGCAATGAGGTGCAACTGACCAGCGCGTGGATGAGCGTGGATGAGGTGGACTTCAATCAGGAGCCCTTCGACTGCGCGGTGCTGCTCAGCTACGGGCATTTTCCGGCGGATCTGGAGGCCGTTTACCTGTTCCCCGAGTTGCTGGTTCCAGTGGGGGCGCCGAACCTGCTGGAGGATGGGCCTTGGGACGTCGCGCGCCTGGCCGGCGCCGAACTGTTGCATCCCACGCCCGACCGCCGCGATTGGCGCAACTGGCTGGAGCGCATGGGGCTGTCATCTCAGGTGTCGCTCAAGGGCGGGCAGGTGTTCGACACCCTTGAGTTGGGCATGATCGCTGCCGCGAGAGGTTACGGGGTCTCCATGGGCGATCTGTTGATGGTGGCCGAGGATGTGGCCCAGGGGCGCTTGAGCCTGCCCTGGCCGACAGCGGTGGCCAGTGGGGAAAACTATTACCTGGTATGGCCGAAAACCCGCCCCGGTGGTGAGCGCTTGCGGCGGTTGGCGGAATTTCTTCAAGGGGAAGTCCGTGCGATGGAATTGCCGCAGGTTGAGCGCCTGGATTGAGCGTGTTTTGCAATCGTTTGCGCGATACCTCTGCGCAGCACTCAAGTATTGCCCGCACCCGCCGAAGAAGGGGTGTTGGAACTATCGTGCCCTATTGCTACCCACTAGATAATTTGCCGAGCAACGCTATGAGATCAGGATGATCCTGGCCTCGGCCAGGAGCTGTCATGTCTCAACCTCGCGCTCGGATCGCCTCCCAATTAGGTCTCGCCTTGGCCGTGATTCTGGCTGTTGCCATCAGCGGCAGTACGGTTTTCGCCCTGCGTTCCCTCGACTCCGCCAACCTCGACACCCGCGAGGAACACCTGGCCAGCGAGGCACGCCTGCTCGCCGATCAACTCAATACCTTCCACGGCACCTTGCGCGAAAGTACCCAGCGTTTGAGCGGGCTGTTTGAAAAGCGCTTCGGCGCCGGGTTGAGCGTGCGGCCGGACCAGCCGGTTACCGTGGCCGGTGTGCAAACGCCGAGCCTGTACCTGGGCGACGTGGTGTTGAACAACAATTTCGGGGAAGTGGACGCTTTCAAGCAAATGTCCGGCGGTGTGGCGACGGTATTCGTACGCAGCGGTGAAGACTTTGTCCGCGTCAGCACCTCCTTGACCAAGCAGGACGGCAACCGCGCCATCGGCACCGTGCTCGATCACCAGCACCCGGCGTACCAGCGGCTGCTGGCTGGGCAGGGTTATGTCGGCCGTGCGGTGTTGTTCGACCGGGCCTATATGACCCAGTACACCCCGGTGCGTGACGCTGGCGGCAAAGTGATCGCCGTGTTGTTCATCGGTTTTGACTACACCGATGAGCAGAAGGCCCAGTTCGACAATCTCAAGCGTTTCCGTATCGGCCAGACCGGTTCCCTGGCCTTGCTCGATGAACAGAAACACTGGCTGGTACCACCCGCTGGCGTGCAGGCACCGGACCAGGCCATCCCAGTGATGCTCGAACTGGCGAAAGCGCCGGGCGAAGGGCAATTCTGGAGTGACAAGAACGAAGACTTCTATAGCGTCGCGGTGCCCTTTGAGGGCGGCCCGTGGTCGGTTGTGGCGAGCATGCCGAAGTCCGAGATTCGCTCGGTGACCTGGGCGGTGGGGATCCGCCTGGTGATCGGCAGCGTGTTGGCGATGTTGCTGGCGGTGGGCGCAGTGGTGTGGTTGCTGCGCCGCAAACTGCAGCCCCTGAGTGACCTGGTGCGCCAGGCCGAAGCCCTGGGTGCCGGCGATTTGAGCGCACGCTTGAACGTGTCCAGCCATGATGAAATCGGCCAGTTGGCGCGCGCCTTCAACCAGATGGGCGAAGCGCTGTCGACCATGGTGTCGCACATCCGCAAGGCAGCCGAAGAGGTCAATAGCCGGGCGCAGGCATTGTCCGGTCTGTCCGGCGGCGCGTATGAAGGCATGGAGCAACAGTCCGGCGAGATCACCAGCATGGCCGGTGCGGTGGAAGAATTCAGCGCCACGTCGTTGAACATTGCCGACAACATGGGCAATACCGAACGCCTGGCCCAGGAAAACGCCCAGCAAACCCGCATCGGCCGTACCTCGATGCAAGAGGCGTCGTCGTCCCTGGAACACATCGCCGCTGCGTTGAACAGCACGGCTACGGTGATCAACACCTTGGGCCAGCGTTCCCAGGAAATCGGCGGGATTGTGGGGGTGATCACCTCGATCGCCGAACAGACCAACCTGCTGGCGCTCAACGCCGCGATCGAGGCCGCCCGTGCCGGTGAGCAGGGGCGTGGCTTTGCCGTGGTTGCTGACGAAGTGCGCAACTTGGCGTCGCGTACCCGCCAAGCCACTGACGAAATTTCCGGGATGATCCAGAGCATCCAACAGGAAACCGGCAACGCCATCAGCACCATGGAACACGGCAATGTACTGATGCAGGAAGGCTTGTCGCGTAACGCCGACGTGGCCTCGGCCCTGGCGCGTATCGACGAACAAAGCCGCTCGGCCGGGCAGCAGTTCGCGGCGATCACCACGGCGACCCAGGAGCAGAGCAGCACCGCCAATGTGCTCAGCAGCAATCTGCAGAGCATTGCGTTGGCCAACAGCGAGCAGCGTGAAGTGGTGTCGAACCTGGCGATTACCGCCAAGGAGCTGGAAACCCTGGCGGCGGGCTTGCGCCATGAAGTAGATCGGTTTCGTTGATCGTTTTGCCCTGGGTCACTTAGCCCAGGGTGTCGCCTGAGGTGTTCTCAGCGCCTTGGCCAAACGCAGTACGGCGGCTTCGATTTCATGGGCGGTCAAGGACGAGTAGCCCAATAACCACCCTTGTTTCTTCTCATCGCCAGCATACAGCCTGCTGAGGCCGGGCAGTTGTACACCGCAGCTCTCAGCCTGGCGGATAGTCATTGCCTCCGACCAGCCATCGTGCAGCAAACACGGAATTTGCAGCCCGCCCTGGGGGCGAGACGCGGTGACGATATCGCCCAAGTGTTTGCCTAGGGCATCCAGCAAGATCGATTGGCGTCCGGCGTAGAGCTTGCGCATTGCGCGGACATGGGCGTTGTAATGGCCGTCTTCCATGAAGCGCGCCAGCGTCAGTTGCTGGAGCTGTGGCGTGTGGCCATCCATCATGCTGCGGGCATAGGTGAAGGCGCTGATCAGTTCGTGAGGCAACACCATGTAACCCATGCGCAGGCCGGGGTAGAGGGTCTTGCTGAAGGTGCCGATGTACAGCGTGCGCTGGTATTTATCCAAGCCTTGCACGCAGGCGGTGGGTTTGCCGTCATAGTGAAACTCGCTGTCGTAGTCATCTTCAATAACCCATTTGCCCTTTTCTGCCGCCCAGTTGATCAACTCAAGGCGTCGCTCCAGTGGCAACGTGGCGCCGGTGGGGTATTGGTGAGAGGGAGTGACGTACACACAATTGGCGCCGCTGCGGTCGGCGTGCAGCAGTTCGGTACGTATGCCCAGCCCATCGACATCAATGGGTATGACCTTGGCCTCTGCGGTTTCGAAGGCTTTGCGGGCGCCGAAGTATCCTGGATTTTCCATCAGAATCGGTTTGCCGACGTCTACTAGCAACTGAGCGCATAGGAAAAGCGCCTGGCGAGTACTGCTGAGCACCAGTATCTGATCAGGGGAGCATTTGGCCCCGCGCTCCAGGTTCAGATAGGTGGCGATGGCTTTGCGCAATGGTTCGGCTCCCTGCGGGTCGCCATGCAATAACACGCTGCTGCGATAGTCTTTCGTCACTTGGCGTTGCAAGCGCTCCCATACATCGATCGCAAACGTCCGGGTCTCAGGCAGGCCGGTGGCGAATGCCCTGATCATCTGTTGATCGTTCACGCCACCGCTGTCGAGGATCATGCGACCGCGTTGGCTCAAGCCGACACCCGCTTCAGCCCGGCTGCTTTTGTCTTCCAGCGCCTTGATACGTCGGCGGGGCTTTCCGCACAGCTCGGCGCCTATGGCTTGGCATACATAACTGCCTGAGCCCCCGCGGCGCACGATAAAACCATCCCGCTGCAGCAATACGTAGGCGTTCTCTACGGTATCGCGAGCCACTCCCAGAGATTTGGCCAAAACCCGTGTCGCAGGCAGCTTGAGACCGGGGGCGAGTGCATCGTCAAGGATCAGGACGCGCAGTGCGCGTTGAATTCGCTGATGCAGATCCAATACCTGAAATTGCGCATCGTTGATCCGCATTTTCAGCGTTTCCAGCTCGAACGTCCTTTTCATACGGTCTGCCCTGCTTTGATGAATTGGCCTGTAATGCCAGGCCAGTTTATCCCTAGACTTTAGTCCGCACTACAGCCCTGCGCGTGCAAGGCTGGCACGCGTGGTCTGCGTCCGACTCCTTCGGAGTAGGTGGATGACCCCGGGCATTCCAGAGCTATGAATTATCTTCACGCGAGGTTTGATACCTCGTATTGCAAGGAGCAAATGACGCATGTCTTCCTCAACCTACCGGTCATCGTTGCGGCTGCATGAGCTTATCCATCCCGTGATGGCCGGGCTTATTTCCGTCATCGTCAACTATGGCGGCACATTCGTTCTGGTTTTCCAGGCGGCCAAGGCGGCCGGGCTTAGTCCCGAATTGACGGCTTCGTGGGTCTGGTCGGTTTCGATTGGTGTTGGAGTGACCGGCTTGTTTCTCAGTTGGGTGAGCCGTGAGCCAATCATTACTGCGTGGTCGACGCCCGCTGCGGCGTTTCTGGTTGTGGCGTTGTCCACCACGCCCTATGCCGAAGCCGTCGGTGCGTACATTATTTCGGCCATCGCGTTTGCGCTGCTTGGGTTGTCCGGTTGTTTTGAAAAAGTCATCCGGTTGATTCCACGCGGTATCGCTGCGGCCATGTTGGCCGGAATTCTGCTGCAGTTCGGGATTGGCGCATTTGAGGGCGTGAGCCTGGATCCCACGCTGGCTGGGCTGCTGGTTGCCACCTATGTGGTGCTCAAGCGGTTTGCCCCTCGCTATGCGGTCGTCGGCATTCTGGTAGTCGGGCTGGTTTTTCTGCTTGCACAGAACCGAGTGGATCTTTCGGGGTTGTCGCTGCAAGTGGCGGCCCCCGTTTTCACCACGCCCCAGTTTTCGATTAATGCGCTGCTCAGCGTGGCACTGCCGCTGTTTCTGATCACCCTCACGGGTCAGTACATGCCCGGCATGCTGGTGTTGCGTAATGATGGTTTCCAAGCCAGCGCGAACCCCATCTTGATGGTGACCGGGTTGGGCTCGCTGCTAATGGCGCCCTTCGGCTCGCACGCGTTTAACATCGCGGCCATCACCGCAGCCATCTGCACTGGCAAGGAAGCATCGCAAGACCCATCCAAGCGTTGGATCGCTGGCGTGGCTGCGGGCGTGTTCTACATCCTTGTCGGGGTGTTCGGGGTGACCTTGGCTGCCGTATTCATGGCATTCCCGGCGACATTCATTACGACACTCGCCGGGCTGGCGCTGCTCGGCACCATCGGAATGAGCCTGGCCAATGCTATGGCAGAGGCCAAATCCCGGGAAGCTTCGTTGATTACCTTCTTGGCGTGCGCCGCGAATATCACCTTGCTGGGCATAGGCGGGGCGTTTTGGGGCTTGCTGATCGGGTTGGCGGCTTACGCCCTGCTCAATGGGCGTCTACCAAGCCGCAAGGCCATGATCGTGCATGAAGAGCCAAAAGTCCGCGTGCCCCGCACCTGAACAGACGGGTTGCGCGCTAAGGCTTAACGATTGTCGAGGCCAGGGTCCACGCGCTTGCCAATGTCCTTCAGGCGCGCCAGTTGATCGACCATCCCGGGTGCTTCGTCCATGCTGGTGACGAAGGTCCAGAGGTAGGTCATGACCGCATATACGTGACCGGCCATGACTGCTGTCGACAGCGCCAACTGAGAGATGGCAACCACGAACAGCAGCGCTGCCAGCGTGCCGAGGAACAGGTACGCGGCGGCCTCGCGGTCTGAAAGCCAGATTCGCAGACGTGACAGCACGTGGTAGTGGCGGTGCAAGGTGGGTGCGCCGACTTTTTCCACCAGGCCGATTTCTTTCTCCAAGCGATCATTCAGGCGCTCATGCAGTGCCTGGTTGCGCTGGGCAAAGCGTGGCAACAGCGTGATGCACAGCAGCAGTGCGGCCACGCAGGCCAGGCCTACCCAAGGCTCAATCACGATCAACATCACCGCCGCGCCGATAATCGACACCAAAGCCGTGGCAATGATCGGCACGTGCTTTTCAAAGAAGTCGACAAACTCACGTGCGAGTACCACGCGTGCCGCGGATTTCGAGGTGCTGTGGTTTTGCTGGCGCTGGTTGAGAATGACAGGCACCGCAAGGTCGGCATAGATCCGTGTGAACGTGCGCGTATCCAGAGCCCGTCGTGCGGCCCCGACTACCCAGAACGCCATGACTACGACGGCGTAGAACAGCGCGCTGCGCGCGTCGCCGCGAAGGATGGAGTCCACCGCAAACCCTGCAAACAATGGGTAGGCCAGCAATAGCGCGTTTTCCAATGCGACCAGCGACAGTGTGCAGGACAACTTGCCGGGATAGGCTTTGGCGATGGCTTTTAAGGTTTGACCGGCAGATTGCTGGCCGATTTTCTTGCTTTCTTCGATCAGAATTTGTGGGGGGACGGATGACATGGGTGCACCAGAGGGATGATAAACGCTATTATTGAGCGACTGCTCAAGTATCCTTGAGCGATCGCTCAAAAAGCAAGCGCCGTTTATCTTCCCGCGCCTGAAGGAAATGTCCAATGTCGCGTATCGACCGTAAAGACCAGATCATCGCCGCTGCCCTGGAACTGTTTCGTAGCAAGGGTTTTGCTGATGTGTCTACCCGTGATCTGGCTGAACATGCCGGACTTTCCCGCAGCCACGTTTATCACTATTTCAGCGACTGGAAGGAACTGCGCCGCGAAGCCTTTGTGCGGTTTGCCAACGAACAGTTGGACGAAGTGCGTGCACCGCTGGCAGAGGCGCCGCCTCTGGAGGCGTTGGTGGGTTTCTTGTGTGACTGCCTTCCGAGCACCGCCGATGCTGGCTGGGCGCTATGGCTTGATGCTTGGGACGAAGCGATGCAAGACCCGGAAATGGCGCATGCTTATTTGGTGATCAATGCTCAGTGGCAAGGCATGCTCGCTGAGGTGATCGAGCGATGTGTCGCTGCCAAAGTCGTGCGTTGTGACTCGCCCCAACGCGCTGCCCGCCAGATCTTTGCCGTGGCGATGGGCTACGCCGATGACCTGATGCTCAAACCCTCCCCAGAGGCGGCCGAAGTGGCGTTGGACGAAGTCATGGAAGTGGCCCGGTTGTTGTTGGACTTTCCCAAGGGGCCTTAGCCGGTCGCCGCAGGCCGATACTGCAAGGCCTCCGCCAAATGAGTCCGGGTGATGCTGTCGGCTTGCTCAAGGTCGGCAAGCGTACGCGCCACCTTGAGTAGCCGATGGGCTGCGCGCAGGGAAAGCGTCAGCCGTTCACAGGCACTTTCCAGCCAGCCTTCATCAACCTTGGCCAGCTTGCAGTGCTCGCGCAACCCCGGCAGATCAAGGAAAGCATTTGCACAGCCCTGGCGTCGCTGTTGGCGATCGCGGGCCTGAGCGACCCGTGCCGATGCCTGGGCTGTGTTATCGCCAGCTTGTGAGGTTGGGTTCAGCGCGGTGGCTTCCCGGGCCACGGTGAGATGCAGGTCGATGCGATCCAGCAATGGCCCCGAGAGTTTGTTGCGGTAGCGCTGGACCTGCTCCGGTGTACAGCGGCAGCGTCCACTGGGTTCGCCCATGTAGCCGCAAGGGCAGGGGTTCATGGCGGCGACCAACTGGAAGCGGGCCGGGAAACTGACGCGATCACGGGCGCGGGAGATGACGATATGCCCTGATTCCAGGGGTTCGCGCAGCACCTCAAGTACCTTGCGATCAAACTCTGGCAACTCATCCAGAAACAACACGCCGTGATGGGCCAGGGTAATTTCGCCCGGCTGTGGTTTTGAACCGCCGCCTACCAGCGCCGGCCCGGAAGCCGAGTGGTGCGGCTGGCGAAAGGGCCGGTGCGGCCAATGGCTCAGCGGCGCCAGGCTGACTACTGATTGAATCGCCGCGACTTCCAACGCCTCCTGCTCACTCAACGGTGGCAATAACCCGGGCAGCCGGCTGGCGAGCAAGGTCTTGCCGGTGCCGGGCGGCCCGCTGAGCAGCAGGTTATGCGCGCCCGCAGCGGCAATCAGCAACGCGCGTTTGGCCGCAAGCTGGCCCTGTACTTCGCTCAGGTCCGGATAGGGTTTGTTCAGGCACAGCAAGCCGTCGGACTTATAGGGCTCAATCGGCACATGCCCATTCAAGTGCGCCACCACCTGCAGCAGGTGATCCACCGCAATCACCTTCAACCCCGACGCCAGGCAGGCTTCTTCGGCATTCGCCCGAGGCACTATTACAGTGCGCCCGGCCTTGCGCGCAGCCAACGCCGCCGGCAGCACCCCTTTGACTGCCCGCACCTCGCCGGACAGCGCCAACTCTCCCAGGCATTCCACATCATCGAGCATCAATGCCGGCACCTGCACACTGGCTGCCAGGATCCCCAAGGCAATCGCCAGATCAAAACGCCCGCCGTCCTTGGGCAGGTCGGCGGGCGCGAGGTTGAGGGTGATGCGGCGGGACGGGTATTGCAGTGCGCAGTTGAGGATCGCACTGCGCACGCGGTCCTTGCTTTCCTTCACAGCCGTTTCCGGCAAACCCACCAATGTGAGCGATGGCAGACCATTGGCCATGTGCACTTCGACGGTCACTGCGGGGGCTTCGACGCCAACCTGGGCGCGGCTGTGGACGATGGCGAGGGACATGCGCGTTCCTTGAAAAGGGTGCCGCTTCTTGCGGTTTTTCAAGGGTAGACGAGGCGGGGAAGAGCGAAGCGGGGGAGGTTTTACAGAACGTATCCGGCGCAGGCAGCAGCGCTTTATGTGGGCTCTGCCGGGCTAACGCTCGACAGCGCCCACACTGACCGTGCTCATTCGGCGGGTGGCGTCAGCCTGGCTTCCAGTTCCGCCACCTTCGCCTCCAGGCTCTCGAGTCGCGCTCGCGTGCGGGCAAGCACGACCATCTGGCTGTCAAATTCTTCCCGGCTCACCAGGTCGAGCTTGCTGAAGCCGCTTTGCAACAGCGCCTTGAATTGGCTTTCGATTTCAGTGCGAGGCAGCGGGGTTTCGCCGCTGAACAAGCGAGAGGCGTGGCCGCTGAGGGCGTCGAGGAAGTCTTTGGGCGCGAGCATGGGAAATATTCCGGAAAACTGTTGGGCGCCAGTGTATCACGCAGCGTCTATAGTCTTTTTCACGGCCGCGAGCGCACGCTTTTCGCGCAGGAGGTCTGGCGGTAGCGCACTGTTTTTGTGCGCATTGGCGTCGTCAAAACGCCCCGCGGGTGGGCACAAGTGGGCAATGGACTGATTTCAATGATTTTTACGGAGCTGGCAAGGTTTCTGCTTAGACGATCATGACCCATGCACTGATGCAGTCGCTGTGACGAATGCAGTGCGCCGACGGATCAGGGGTACAGGTTTCGTCACCAGTGGTTCGCTGGCGTCGCCACGGTAATTGTCGAGGCGACGATGCGTTACAAAGCCAGGCACTGCGCTTAGACTTGAGACGGGTTTGTTTTCCTGGGGCAAGTCCACCAATTCGGGAGAGAGTTTTCATGAAGCTAGTCACTGCCATCATCAAGCCGTTCAAGTTGGACGATGTACGCGAGTCACTGTCCGAGATCGGCGTGCAGGGCATTACCGTTACTGAGGTCAAAGGCTTCGGTCGGCAGAAGGGTCATACCGAGCTGTATCGCGGCGCGGAATACGTGGTCGATTTCCTGCCGAAGGTGAAGATTGATGTCGCCATTGACGACAAGGATCTTGACCGGGTTATCGAGGCGATAACCAAGGCGGCCAACACCGGCAAGATCGGTGACGGCAAGATCTTCGTGGTCAATCTGGAACAGGCTATTCGCATCCGTACCGGCGAAACCGATACCGACGCAATCTAAGCCGCCAAACCCCTTAACGCCCCAGGAGAAAACAATATGACTCTGCGTAAATTCGCAGGGCTAGGAGCCCTGTTGTCCCTCGTAATGCCCGCCCTGGCATTGGCGGCGGACCCAGCACCTGCTCCAGTCCTCAATTCCGGCGACACGGCATGGATGCTCACCTCCACCGCGCTGGTGCTGTTCATGACCATTCCGGGTCTGGCGCTGTTTTACGGCGGCATGGTGCGCTCTAAAAACATTCTTTCCGTGATGATGCAGTGCTTCGCCATCACTGGCCTGATCACCATCCTGTGGTTTGTCTACGGCTACAGCATGGCGTTCGATACCACCGGTATGGAAGCGGGCGTCGTCAACTTCAACTCCTTCGTGGGCGGCCTGTCCAAGTTGTTCCTGTCGGGCGTGACCCCAGCGAGCATCACGGGCCCTGCGGCGCTGTTTCCCGAGGCGGTGTTCGTCACCTTCCAGATGACTTTCGCCATCATTACTCCTGCGCTGATCGTCGGTGCTTTTGCCGAGCGTATGAAGTTCTCCGCGATGCTGATCTTCATGGGCGTCTGGTTCACCCTGGTCTACGCACCGATTGCCCACATGGTATGGGGCGGTCCGGGTTCGTTGCTGGGCGACTGGGGCGTGCTGGACTTCGCCGGTGGCACCGTGGTGCACATCAACGCGGGTGTGGCTGGCCTGGTGGCGTGCCTGGTACTCGGCAAGCGTAAAGGCTTCCCGACCACCCCGATGGCACCGCACAACCTGGGTTACACCCTGGTCGGCGCGGCCATGCTGTGGGTGGGTTGGTTCGGCTTCAACGCCGGCTCCGCGGCGGCTGCCAACGGTACTGCCGGTATGGCAATGCTGGTGACCCAGATCGCTACCGCTGCTGCGGCACTGGGCTGGATGTTCGCCGAGTGGATCACCCACGGTAAGCCGAGCGCACTGGGCATCGCCTCGGGCGTGGTGGCTGGCCTGGTGGCAATCACTCCAGCCGCCGGCACCGTGGGCCCGATGGGCGCACTGGTGATCGGCCTGGCCGCCGGTGTGGTGTGTTTCTTCTGCGCCACTACCCTGAAACGCAAGCTCGGTTACGACGACTCCCTGGATGCCTTCGGCGTGCACGGTATCGGCGGTATCCTGGGTGCGATCCTGACTGGTGTGTTCGCGGCGCCTTCGCTGGGCGGCTTCAACGCAGCCACCACTGATATCGCGGCGCAAGTCTGGATTCAGTGCAAAGGCGTCGGCTTCACCGTGATCTACACGGCCATCGTGACCTTCATCATCCTCAAGGTGCTGGATGTGGTGATGGGCCTGCGGGTTACCGACGAAGAAGAGGCGGTCGGCCTCGATCTGGCGCAACACAACGAACGCGGTTACAACTTGTAAATCCGCGAAAAAAAGATGCCCGGCTTGCCGGGCATTTTTTTGTCTGGCGTTTGTCAGTTCCAAAAGGCTGTAACGGTTTTTGTGCGGACTTTGTGATGGGCCGCACACGGCACTTTTTACTGTGCGAATGTCTTACAGGCATGTAGGCGTATTCGGCACTTTGTTTTTTTCCAGAGCACGCTAGAATGCGCGCCGATAGGCGGAGAACTGTATGTGGCAACAGACCCTGATTACTCTGCGGGCCAAGCCCCGGGGCTTTCACTTGGTAACCGATGAGTTGCTCGCCGGCTTGCCTGAATTGAAGGCATGTCGCGTGGGCCTGTTGCATCTGTGGCTGCAGCACACCTCGGCCTCGTTGACGGTCAACGAGAACGCCGATCCGGCGGTTCGCCGTGACTTCGAACGTTATTTCAACTCACTGGTGCCGCAGGGCCGTGCGGGGTTTGAACACAACGACGAGGGGCCGGATGATCTGCCGGCGCACTTCAAGGCCAGTCTCCTGGGCTGCCAGCTGAGTCTGCCGGTCAAGGCCGGCCGCTTGGCGATGGGGACCTGGCAAGGTGTTTATCTGGGCGAGCACCGTGATCATGGCGGTGCTCGTAAAGTCCTCGCCACCTTGCACGGTGATGAGGCATAAGCCACTGGTTATCCGGTGGATGTTGATTTTTTTCCGGCGACCTTCGACAGAAGGCGAAGCTGGGCTATAACTAATCTGCTTTTCGCAAGTCATGAGGTAGAACATGAGCGACGATGATCTGGAAAACGACGACCTCGAAGTGGGTGACGACGACGACACCGAAGAAGGTCTTGAAGCCGCGGCGGAAGACGTTGCTGAAGACGACGGTGGCGATGATGTACCTGTTCCTGCGGCCAAAGGCAAAGCCAAGGCTGCGGTTTCGGTAGACGAACTGCCGAGTGTTGAAGCCAAGAACAAAGAGCGCGACGCGCTGGCCCGTGCGATGGAAGAGTTCCTCGCCAAAGGTGGCAAAGTGCAGGAAGTCGAGGCTAACGTGGTGGCAGACCCACCGAAGAAGCCGGATAACAAGTACGGCAGCCGACCTATCTGAGGTCAGGCACCTGCTTGTAAGAAAAAGCCCGCCGTCGCTGCGGGCTTTTTCATGCCCTGGTCATTGTAGTGAGCGGGCTTGCCCCGCGCTGGGGGGCGAAGCCGCCCTAAACCCAGGCGCCTCGGTCTTTCTGAAATACCGCGATGTCCTTGTTGGGGCGGCTTCGCCCCAGCGCGGGGCAAGCCCGCTCACTACAAGTTATTGCCAGCTGGCGAGCAGCGGCGGTAACTCGGTCAGGCTGCGAATCTCCGCGTCCGGACGCTTGTCCGCTTCCCACGCCTTGCCCGTCGGGTTGAACCAAACCGCCCGAAGGCCCGCCTGCTGCGCCCCAGCGATGTCATCCCCCGGATGATCGCCAATATGCACCGCCTGGTCGGCATCCACGCCACCCCGCTGCAATGCCTCTTGAAACAGTCGCGCATCCGGCTTGGCAATGCCGATATCTTCAGCGCGCAGGGCGAAGTGAAAGTAGTCCGCCAGCCCCACACGTTGCACATCGGCATTGCCATTGGTGATCACCCCCAGCAGGAAGTGCTGGCGCAAGGCTTGAAGCATGGGCTCGGCCTCGGGAAAAGGGGTGAGTTGATGACGCGCATGGATGAAGGCTTCGAAGCATATGTCCGCCATCTGTGCGGCTTCAGGCGGTGGATAGCCGGCCTCTTCAAATGCGTGCAGCAGTATCCGGTGACGCAGGATGCTGATGCGATGCTTCAACTCGGGATGGCGCTCCAGCACTTGCTGGCGCAGGCTGGCGAAATGCTCAAGCGGCAGGTCGCCGACCTTGGCGGCATGGGTCGCCAGCCATTCGCGCATCGACGCTTCGGCACTGATAATGACGGGGACGTTGTCCCACAGGGTGTCGTCCAGGTCGAAAGTGATCAGCTTGATACTCATGAGTCGCCGCCCTTGATACGTTTGGCCCGAGGATGGGCGCTGTCGTATACCGTTGCCAGGTGTTGGAAATCGAGGTGGGTGTAGATCTGCGTGGTCTTGATATCGGAGTGGCCGAGCAGCTCCTGTACCGCACGCAGGTCCTGGGAGGATTCGAGCAGATGGCTGGCAAAGGAGTGGCGCAGCATGTGTGGGTGCAGGTTCTGCCCCAATTCTCGCTCTCCGGCCGCCTTGACCCGCAGTTGGATTGCTCGTGGTCCGAGGCGCCGCCCTTGTTGGCTGATAAACACGGCATCGTCCACCGGATTGGCCAGGGCGCGCAGCGGCAGCCACAGTTGCAACGCTTCCCGGGCTTTGCGGCCCACCGGCAGCACGCGGGTCTTGCTGCCCTTGCCGAGCACTTGCACCAGGCCGTCGGCCAGGTCCAGTTGGTCAAGGTTCAGGCCGGTCAGCTCCGACAGCCGCAGGCCAGAGGAGTAGAACAGCTCAAGGATCGCCTGGTCGCGATGGGCGAGGAAGTCGTCTTCAACGGCGCCATCGAGCAATTGCAGGGCGCGATCGGTATCCAGCGTCTTCGGCAGGCGTCGTTCGCCCTTCGGCGGAGAGAGGCCATTGGCCGGGTCGTGGTCGCACAGACCCTCGCGGTTCAGAAAGTGATACAGGCCACGCACCGCTGATAGCAGGCGTGACAGGCTGCGCGAAGATTGGCCGGCCTGGTGCAGGCGGGCGATCAGGCTGCGCAGGCTCTGGATATCCAGGGCTTTCCAGCTGGTGATCTGCTGTTTTTTACAGTGTGCCAGGACCTTGTCCAGGTCCCGCCGATAGGCTTGCAGGGTATGGGGCGACACCTGGCGCTCGTTGCGCAGGTGAGCGCAATAAGCGTCCAGTTGCCGTTCCATGGCTAGCGCACCGCGCGCAAGGTGCTGGTGAAGCGCGGTAATACGCGGCCAAGCACTTCGGCGATGTAGGTCAGGAACAACGTGCCCACCGAGCTCTTGTAGTGCGCAGGATCCCGACTGGCGATGGCCAATACGCCATGCAGGCCCTGGTGGCTGAGGGCGACCACGGCGGTGGAGCCGATCTGCTTGCGTTGTTCGGCACCAAACAGGAAGTCCAGCTCGTGTTCGCGCAAGGTGCCGCTGATGGTCTTGCCTTCGGACAGCAGGCCACCGATAGCGGTCTGTGCCTCGCCACCGCTGACCCAGCGACCCACCGGCATCGGGTTATCGCTGAACAGGATCAGGCTGACAAACGGGACCTGGAAGTCCTGGCGCAGGCTGTCTTCCACGGCGATCACCGTTTCTTCCAGGCTGTTGGCGTCCATCAGGGTCAGGATCAGGCGGCGTGTCTTGTCGAACAGGCGGTCATTGTCGCGGGCCACGTCCATCAGATGGGAGAGCCGATGGCGCATTTCGATATTGCGCTCGCGCAGGATGTTCATCTGGCGCTCAACCAGCGAAACGGTGTCGCCGCGCCGGTGAGGAATGCGCAGGGCCGGCAGCAGTTCTTCGTGATCGACGAAAAAGTCCGGATGAGCCTCAAGGTACGCCGCGACGGCAGCGGCCTCCAGACTGTCGGTTGGGGATGCTTGTGCGGGTACTTGAGGCTTATCGGTCATTGGTTTGGCTCACTCATAGACGGACCTGTCCTTCGTATACGCGCGAGGCCGGCCCGGTCATCATCACCGGGTGGCCAGGGCCTGCCCATTCGATGGACAAGCGTCCGCCGGGCAGGTCGATCAGCAACGGCGAATCCATCCACCCCTGGCTGATCGCGGCCACGGCAGCGGCGCAAGCGCCGGTACCGCAAGCCTGGGTTTCGCCGGCGCCGCGTTCCCATACACGCAATTGCGCGCGGGAACGGTCGATCACCTGCAGGAAGCCCACATTGACCCGTGCCGGAAAGCGCGGGTGATGTTCGATTTTCGGCCCCAATTCATGCACAGGAGCGTTGTTGATGTCATTGACCCGCAGCACGGCATGCGGGTTGCCCATGGAGACGGCAGCGATGTCGACGTTTTTGCCGTCAACCTCCAGCGCGTAGCTTGCGGCCTGCTCGGTAGCCTGGAACGGAATGTCTGCCGGCACCAGGCGGGGCTCGCCCATGTTGACGCTGATCTGGCCGTCGTTGCGGACATCCAGTTCAATCACGCCGCCCTTGGTCTCGACGCGAATCTGGCGTTTGGCGGTCAGGCGCTTGTCCAGCACGAAGCGCGCAAAGCAACGTGCACCGTTGCCGCACTGTTCCACTTCGGAACCGTCGGAGTTGAAGATCCGATAACGGAAATCCACCTCCGGGTTGCTTGGCGCCTCGACGATCAGCAGCTGGTCGAAGCCAATGCCGGTGTGACGGTCGCCCCACTGTTTGGCGTGTTTGGGCTGGATGTGCGCGTGCTGGCTGACCAGGTCGAGGACCATGAAGTCATTGCCCAGCCCGTGCATCTTGGTAAAACGCAGCAGCATGGCTTACTCCGGCAGCAGGCTTTCGCCAGCATACAACTCGGCTACCGTCTCGCGGCGACGCACTTCGAACGCTTGATCACCGTCCACCAGCACCTCGGCGGTACGGCCGCGGGTGTTGTAGTTGGAACTCATGACAAACCCATAGGCACCCGCCGAATGTACGGCCAGCAGGTCGCCTTCTTCCAGGGCCAACTGACGATCCTTGGCCAGGAAATCGCCGGTCTCGCAGATCGGGCCGACGATGTCGTAGGCGCGTGCAACACCTTCGCGTGGTGTTACAGCGGTGACGTTCATCCAGGCCTGGTACAGCGCCGGGCGGATCAGGTCGTTCATCGCCGCGTCGACGATGGCGAAATCCTTGTGCTCGGTGTGCTTGAGGTACTCGACCTGGGTCAGCAGCACGCCGGCATTGGCAACGATGTAGCGGCCCGGCTCGAACATCAGCGTCAGGCCGCGGCCCTCGATGCGCTGGAGTGCTGCCTTGATGTAGTCGGCCACCAGCGGCGGCTCTTCGTCGCGATAACGCACGCCCACACCACCACCGAGGTCGATGTGGTGCAGGTAGATACCACATTCGCCGAGACGGTCGACCAGTGCCAGCAGGCGGTCGAGGGCGTCCAGGAACGGTGGCAGCGTGGTCAGTTGCGAGCCGATGTGGCAGTCAACACCCAGCACTTCCAGGTTGGGCAGTTGGGCGGCGCGGATGTACACGTCTTCGGCGTCGGCAATGGCGATGCCGAACTTGTTCTCTTTGAGACCGGTGGAAATGTACGGGTGGGTGCCGGCATCGACGTCCGGGTTGACGCGCAGGGAGATCGGCGCACGAACACCCATCTCGGCGGCGACCACTTGCAGGCGCTCAAGCTCGTCGGTGGATTCGACGTTGAAGCAATGCACGCCGACTTCCAGCGCACGGCGCATGTCTTCGCGGGTTTTGCCGACGCCGGAAAACACGATCTTGTCCGCTTTGCCACCGGCTGCCAGCACGCGTTCCAGCTCGCCACGGGAGACGATGTCGAAACCGGCGCCCAGGCGCGCCAGGACATTCAGTACACCCAGGTTGGAATTGGCCTTGACCGCGTAGCACACCAGGCTTGGTGTGCCTTCCAGCGCGTCGGCAAAGCTGCGGTATTGGGCTTCGATATGCGCACGGGAGTACACATAGGTCGGGGTGCCAAAGCGCTCGGCAATCGCGGACAACGCCACGCCTTCCGCGAACAGCTCGCCGTCCCGGTAGTTAAAAGCGTCCATGGAGTTCCCTTATTCGTAGGTGTCGTGCTTATGCGCTTTGGATGGCTTTTGCGACGATTGTGCCTGGTCGTTCGGGTCTTTGCTGTCATCCGGCAGGTACAGCGGGCCTTTTTGACCACAGGCACTAACGAGGCAAGCGACCGCGACGAGCGCAGCAAGGGAAGAGATCAGGCGCTTCATGGCGAAATCCTTGAATATGCATTAATTGCGCCCGAGTATACCGACCACCCGCCAGCTTGCCTATGCGCTGAAATACCCGTCCGGCGGGGGTTTGCCGAGACGGCCGGGAAGCGTACTACGCTGCTTGAGGATATTTCACGCCGCCAATCGTGTTGAAATCGGTATCCTTTGCAATCGGCGAAGCTCGCCCGTATGGTGCGGCGCTTGAGCAGAACCAGACACTTTTGAGGTTGCCACAATGAGTTTGACCGAAGCCCGTTTTCACGACTTGGTGGATTCGACCCAGCAGGCGCTGGAAGATATTTTCGACGACAGCGGCCTGGACGTGGATCTGGAAAATTCGGCTGGCGTGCTGACGGTCAAGTTCGAGAGCGGCCAGCAGCTGATCTTCAGTCGTCAGGAGCCGCTGCGTCAGCTCTGGCTGGCGGCGCGTTCTGGTGGTGTTCACTTCGACTACGACGAAGAAAGCGGCAAATGGCAGTGCGACAAGAGTGAAGAGCTGCTGAGCGAGATGCTCACGCGCCTGGTCAACGACTACACCGGCGTCGAGCTGGACTTCGACGAGATCTGACGGTGACCCAGCCCGCACCTGCACGCCCGCCAAAGCCACTGTTCAGTAATGTCAGCCCGGCGGTGCCGTCACCTTGTATCAGTTTGTGTCGACTGGATGAGCAGAAAGTCTGCCTTGGCTGCTTTCGTCACGTGGAAGACATCCGTGAATGGCGCTCTGCCGACGATTCCCGGCGCCGGGTGATTTGTGCCGAAGCCGAGCAGCGCAGGGCGCGCGTCTGAGGCCGTCTTGTTTATTTGTGACGCTGTGGTAGTGTCCGGATACACCTCAACTCATCGAGGTCCGCGAGAACCCCGCCTTTTTTTGGCGGGGTTTTGCTTTTTTGTGCAGAAAAAAGGAGTCTGCCTGAATCATGACCACCGCACCTTCCATCATCCTCACCCGTCTTGACGTGCAGCGCCTGGAGCAATTGATCGACCGCTTGGGCGACGAGTCTCCCGGCGTCGAAGCGTTGCAAGCCGAACTCGACCGCGCCGAAGACGTGGTTGGTCACGATGAAGTGCCTGCGGGTGTCGTGACCATGAACTCCAGCGTGCATTGTCGCGAGCAAGGCAGCGGCAAGGACTACCACCTGACCCTGGTCTACCCGAAACACGCGAACGCCGATGAAGGCAAAATCTCGATCCTGGCACCGGTGGGCAGTGCGTTGCTCGGCCTGCAGATAGGCCAGCACATCGACTGGCCGGCACCGGGCGGCAAGACCCTCAAGCTGGAGTTGCTCAGCGTTGAAGGCCAGCCCAAGGATGGCGGCGCCTTTCCTCTCTAAACCTGGTTCAGCGCCTTGTTGAGCGAGAGTTCGAGCTCGGCCTTGTAGCGCAGATACAGGTTGCTTGGGCTTTGCACGTCACCGAGCAGGCCCGAGAGGTCCAGGTCGGTGATGTAGCAGCGGTAGCGCTCGGCTTCGCGGCGTTGCCCGACGATCTCCTGGGCGACCACGGCAAACAGTTGGTCGCCAAATTCCAGTTCGGAAAACTCGCGCTGATTGCAGTACAGCGTGATGCCCACTCGGCCGTGAGCGGCTTTGCCGATAATCGCCTGTACCTCATAAAACGCTTTGTCGGCCGGGGTCGAAGGTGCCGGCCGAGGCTCGATGCCGCGTGCACGGGTGCTGCCGGACGGCAATAGCTGGTAATACAGGGTTCGCACTTCGCCCAGCGGTTGTTGCGTGTCCAGGGACGACAGGGCTTCGCGGCGATAGATGATCGATTGAAGGAAACGTTGCAACGGTGCCAACAGGCTCTGTTCGTCATGAAAGGGCAGGCGTTGCTGCCAGAGCGCATTGAACTCATCCAGTACGTACAACTCGGCATGACCTTCATTGACCCGGTAGAACACCTGCACGCAATCGGCCAGGCCCATGGGCAGCAGCAACGCCAAGTCGTGGTCTTCCAGGGCCATGGCGTCCAGGTGCAGCGGGCTGTAGCTGGCGAGTTCTTCGCTGAGGTAGGCGATCAGTGCGTCCTGGGTTGGCAGCGACACATGGTTGGCCTGCCCCGGCACCAGTTCCATCACGTGATAATGCTGCTGCACCTGGAGCAGGTAACGGTGATTGCCTTGGCCGATCAGCAGGTTTTGTGCGGTATCGAAGATTTCTTCGACGCGCTGGGCAATGAACTGCGCACGGTTGTGGCAGAAGCAGCGTACCCGCAACCTGGGCAAGTGATTCGGCGGCAGTTGGTTGAGGTAGTCACGCAAGCATTCGAGCAGCGCGTGGGGGCCGTCGTAACGGCTGACCATCACCTCGTTCCAGCTATTGAGCGTGACCTGATCCAGGGTCAGCACGAGGTTGTCGCGTACACCGGCATAGCTGAGCGAGTCGGTGCGCTCGGTGGTCATCAGGATGTTCAGGTCGCGGTGATGTTTGAGCGGGTCGACGCCGACATTGATAAGCAACAACACTTCTTCCGGAACCGCCGAACGCAGCAGGCGTTCTTCATCGACGCTGACCAAGGGCAGGGCGATGGTCTGCTGCAGGCTGCCCAGCAGGTTGAACAGCTCGAACTCCGTCATGTCACTGGTGCCCGGGTGCAGCGCCAGGCGGGTGCTGCTGTCGATCACACCGTTGCGATGGCACCAGGTGAGCATTTCCAGCAGGTCGCGGCTGCGCTTGATCGGCGCGAAGTGCTCCCATTCCAAGGCCGTAAGGTTACCGTTATACAGGCCCCAGTAATGCCGGCCGGGTTCTTTGCGGTTGGGCGATTGCACCAGGGTCAGGGTGTCTTCGGCCAGGTCCGGGGCGATGCCGGGGTTGATGAACTCGACCTTGCCGGCCTTGCGTTCAAAGGCTGCATATAAGCGTCGACCCAGCACATTGAGGTCACGCCGGTTGATCGGGCTGACGGTCTTCTCGGTGCGGGCGAACTGGGTCAGGAAGCGGTAGCTGTAATTGAGCTCATTGACCAACGCCCGGCGTTCCAGCGCGACCTGGCGCACTTTCCACTGGCTGCGGCTGTCCAGCAGGGTCAGCTGACGCGGGTCCCAGCCCCACTCGTGGGCCAGCCGTTCCAGCAGCAGGCGTTGCCAACTGGTGGTGCGCTGGCCGGCGCTGAGTTTGCGGTTGACCTTCAAATACAGCGCGCGCCGCACCAGCTCAAGGCGCTCCGGCTCGTTGCGGGCCTTGAGGTACTCCTCGATCCGCCGATAGACCACGATGTACGGGTCCAACTCATCCAGGTCCAACTGGTTGGCGAACACCGCCCGTTTGAAGCGCAGGCTCAGGCACTGCACGTTCGGGTGTTCGCTGGCGTAGACCTCGGTCAGCAGCAACTTGAGCACCGACTTGTAGGGCGACTCGATGCCTTTGAACAGTTGCCAGAGGCCGGCGCCAATGAACTCGCCTGGAGGAATGTACGCCAGGTGGCCCAGATCGAGGGTTTCGTCGGCGCGGATAAAGCGCTTGGAAATCAGCGCATGGGTGAACTCGGCATAGCGGGTTTCTTCATACACCGGCACCAGCCACCAGATCGGCGTGCGCCCGGCCAGCCAGATCGCGGTGCGGTAGAACTCATCCAGCAGCAGGTAATGCTGGGTGGTCCCGCAGTCGTCGGAGCTGAGCTGCGTATCACGCTCACCCAGTACAAAGCGCGTCGGTTCGATCAGGAAGAAGTGCGCCTCGGTGCCCATGGTCAGGGCCCAGGCTTCCAGTAGCTGGCACTTTTTACGTAGCTCGGCCAGTTCGTTGTCGTTGAGGTCCGGGGCGTGGCACACCCACACGTCCATATCGCTTTGATCCGCCTGGGCCAGGGTGCCGAGGCTGCCCATCAGGAACAGGCCGTGGATCGGCCTGGGCTGATTGACCGGGCGTGGCTTGTAGGAGAACGAGCGAGTCAGGCGTTGGGCTTCATTGAGGGCTTGGGCGTCGGGCTCGAAGTTGGACAGGCCGGCCGGGGTGCTGCCGGACACGTAGCCAGGCAACAGCGGGTGATTGACGTGGAAAAACAGCGGCAACATCGCCAAGACGCTCTGCTGGCGTGGTGTCAGCCCTTCGACGGCGCGGGCCATGCGGCCCTCGTTCAGGGTCATGAAGCGTGCGCGCAACTGGGCCAGCACCTTGCGGTCGATGCCTTCATCCAGATCGGGACGGATTTCGTGGGTGCGGGTCATTTCGCAGGCGTTGGCTCGAAGAGCCCGACATGGGCGGCCGTGTAGGAGTTTACAGTCAGAAGGGTAGGAGGTTTAGAGGGGAAAAGGCTTTTTGGCGCCAGATTTTTCACTATTACACAGCAATGCCCACGGAATCCGCAGCCAGCAGACTCCGTGGGCGGTATCAGGTCTCAGGCGGCTTCTTTTTTCGTGGTGCTCAGAATCCTCAGCAGGCCTTGGGCGTGCTCGGCTGCATCCCGACCGAGGCTTGTCAGGTAGCCACCGTCGGGTTGGGTGATCAGCTCTTTTTCAAACAGGCGCCTGGCAGCGGCGATGGCAGTGGGGGCAGCGGTCTGGTGGACTTTAAGACCTTCCTGGGAGCTGTCCAGGCTGAAGAGTGCAAGGATTTCCAGTTCGGCAACCAACTCAGGGGTATACGACATAAGGACTCCAGACTTTCTAGAATTTATTAGAGGCTAGCAGGACATAAGGTGAACGCACTTTGCCGGGCTGTCCAGTCACAAACTCCTGGGTCTTGATATGGCGCAAGTTTGTGGCGAGGAAGCGGGCTTCCCTGCCACCAATATCCCTGGATTCAGGCGTTTTCCGGAGGCAGGTCGGGCAATGCACGCAGCGCGGTTTCGTACCATTGGGTATCGAATGCGCGGTCTTCTTCGAGCATCTTGTCGATTTCGACAGCCAATACATGGGCCATGAGATTCAGAATGTCTTCGCGCTCGTAACCCACCAGCGTCAGCTTGTTGAAGGTGGCCTTGGCGGCAGGCGGGTTGTCGCTCTCGATCTGGTTTTCAATCGCCTGGGTCAGCGTGCTCTCGGTGAACTCTTCTTCGTCGTTGTCGATATCGGTCGGCTCGCTCATGGCAGGCTCCTCAAGGAAAGGACGCCAGTCTACGCCCATTCAGGCAAGTGATGCTGCTGGCAAGGTCGGGTTCGGGAGGCTATAACGCTTGCAGCCAACCCCACACATGGCATGGAGGCACGCGCAATGCTCAAGCTTTACGGTTTTTCGGTCAGTAACTACTACAACATGGTCAAACTGGCGCTGATGGAGAAAGGACTGCCGTTTGAGGAAGTGCTGTTTTTCCCAAGTCAGACTCCAGAGGCACTGGCGGTAAGCCCGCGTGGCAAAGTGCCGGTGCTGGGCGTGAAGCAGGGTTTCATCAATGAGACCAGCGTGATCCTTGAATATATCGAGCAAACCCAGGAAGGCCCTGCCCTGTTGCCGGGCGAGCCGTTTCAGCGCGCCCAGGTGTTGGCGCTGTGCCGGGAAATTGAACTGTATATCGAGTTACCGGCCCGCGCGTGTTTTGCCGAGGCATTTTTCGGTATGCCGGTGCCGGACGCAATCAAGGAGAAATCCAAGGCTGATTTGCTGTTGGGGATCGCATCATTAGGGCGCCACGGCAAATTTGCACCGTATGTGGCGGGTGAGAGTTTGACGATTGCCGACCTCTATTTCATGTACAGCGTGAACCTTGCCTGTGCGGTAGGCGAAAAGCTGTTCGGGCTGGATTTTCTGGAAGGTCTGGAGAAGGCCAAGGCGTTGCTGGAGCGACTGCACGCCATGCCTAATGCCCAGAAGGTGGCGGCGGACAGGGAAGCGGCGATGCCAGCATTTTTGGCGATGATCGCTGCCAAGAAATAGTCAGCATGGGTGCTGTTCAAAATGTGGGAGGGAGCAAGCCCCCTCCCACAAGCATGCATCAGCGGCTGGCGAGCAGTGCCTGGCCGCGCGCGACGGCTGCCTTGACCTGCGCCGGCGCAGTGCCGCCCACGTGGTTGCGGGCGTTGACCGAGCCTTCCAGGGTCAGCACGGCAAACACGTCCTGCTCGATCTGGTCGCTGAACTGGCGCAGCTCTTCCAGGCTCATTTCCGCCAAGTCCTTGCCGGTATCCACGCCGTATTTGACGGCATGCCCGACGATTTCATGGCAGTCACGGAACGGCAGGCCACGGCGCACCAGGTAGTCCGCCAGGTCGGTCGCGGTGGAGAACCCACGCAGGGCCGCTTCACGCATGATTGCGTGCTTGGGCTTGATCGCCGGGATCATGTCGGCAAAGGCGCGCAGCGAGTCGCGCAGGGTATCGGCCGCGTCGAACAGCGGCTCCTTGTCTTCCTGGTTGTCCTTGTTGTAGGCCAGCGGCTGGCCTTTCATCAGGGTCAGCAGGCCCATCAGTGCACCGAACACGCGACCGCTCTTGCCGCGCACCAGCTCGGGCACATCGGGGTTTTTCTTTTGCGGCATGATCGAGCTGCCGGTGCAGAAGCGGTCTGGCAGGTCGATGAATTGAAATTGCGCGCTGGTCCACAGCACCAGCTCTTCGGAAAAGCGCGACAGGTGCATCATCGCGATGCTGGCTGCGGCGCAGAATTCGATGGCGAAGTCACGGTCCGACACGCCGTCCAGGGAGTTGCCGCCAACGGCGTCAAAACCTAGCAGTTGTGCGGTGTACTCACGATCGATCGGGTACGTGGTACCGGCCAGCGCGGCGCTGCCCAGCGGCATGCGGTTGGCACGTTTGCGGCAATCCACCAGGCGCTCGTAGTCGCGGCTGAGCATTTCGAACCAGGCCAGCAGGTGGTGGCCGAAGGTTACAGGCTGTGCAGTCTGCAGATGGGTGAAGCCGGGCATGATGGTGTCCGATTCGCGCTCGGCCTGCTCCAGCAAACCTTTTTGCAGGCGGGTGATCTCGGACAGGATCAGGTCGATTTCGTCGCGCAGCCACAGGCGGATATCGGTGGCCACCTGGTCGTTACGGCTGCGACCGGTATGCAGCTTCTTGCCGGTCACACCGATGCGATCAGTGAGGCGCGCTTCGATATTCATGTGCACGTCTTCCAGGTCGACGCGCCAGTCGAACGTACCGGCTTCGATCTCACCGCGAATGGTGGTCAGGCCGTCGATGATGCTGTCGCGCTCGGCGTCGGTCAGCACGCCCACCTTGGCCAGCATCGTGGCGTGGGCGATCGAGCCCATGATGTCGTGGCGGTACAGGCGCTGGTCGAAGGTGACGGAGGCGGTGAAGCGGGCGACGAAGGCGTCGACGGGTTCACTGAAGCGGCCGCCCCAGGACTGGTTGGTCTTGTCGGTGCTCATGGATTCGCTCGTGATCTGCTTAAAAGAGGCATGGAGGTGTACCGGCGATAATAACAGGGTTGCCTGGGGAGGCGGTGCTGCGGGTGGTCGGCATTTTTATTTGTACAAAGGGTGGCTAAGTGCCTTGCCGCCGAACGCGTCCGGGAAGAGACTGGAGCCAGATGTTTATTGAAACGATATTTGACGATTGAGCAATGTGGTCTCAGTGAGCGTCTACAGTTGCACTGATAGAGCGTGAATGCACCAAAGTCGGGTGATGCGGTCGAAGCCCTGACTATCCATTAGAAAAGGGGGGTATTCGGATTGTGTATCAGTAAACCCTACGACGATGCCCTGAGGCAGGCGGTCTTGGGCGCAATTGAACAGGTCCGGGTAAATATGGGTGCCACTCTTGGGGCACTTTTTGCCGCTCGCGCTAGTCTTAGCGTGGATCGCTGTGACGCAAGTCACCGCACCTGTCTACGCTATCCTTGTGCGAGACTCACGCAGGAATCCAGCGCAATATGAATGTCCTGATCGTTGATGACGAACCCCAAGCCCGCGAGCGACTGAGCCGTTTGGTCAGTGAACTCGAGGGTTATACAGTCCTTGAACCGAGCGCCACCAACGGCGAGGAGGCGTTGACGCTGATCGACAGCCTCAAGCCGGATGTGGTGTTGCTCGATATCCGCATGCCAGGCCTGGATGGCCTGCAAGTCGCGGCTCGCTTGAGCGAGCGAGAGTCGCCACCCGCAGTGGTGTTGTGCGCCGCTCACGAAGAGTTCGCCGCACCCACGCTTGAGGCCAGTGGCGTCAGCTTCCTGGTCAAGCCGGTGACTGGCGAAGCCTTGCTCAAGGCCCTGAAAAAGGCCGAGCGCCCAAACCGCGTCCAACTCGGTGCCCTGACGCTGCCCGCCGCCCAAAGTGGCAACGGGCCGCGCAGCCATATCAGTGCGCGCACCCGCAAGGGTATCGAGCTGATCCCCTTGGACCAGGTGGTCTACTTTATTGCCGACCACAAATACGTGACCCTGCGGCACGAGGCGGGCGAGGTGTTGCTTGATGAGCCCCTCAAGGCCCTCGAGGATGAGTTCGGCGACCGCTTCGTGCGTATCCATCGCAACGCGTTGGTGGCCCGTGAGCGAATAGAGCGCCTGCAGCGCACCCCCCTTGGGCACTTTCAGCTGTTTTTGAAAGGGCTTAACGGTGATGCCCTGATCGTCAGCCGACGCCATGTCGCGGGTGTGCGCAAGATGATGCAGCAGCTTTAGCCCAAAGGCTGCGGCGAGGTTTTCAGCCCCGATCCCGGTGCGATGCGGCCAGGGAGGCCCCGCACTTGCTGATTCAAATCAAAGCGTGTCTGCCTGAGCTGTTATTATCTGCCGTATCTATTCAGTACGGATTGATCCATGTCCTCTCGCGAAATCCGCATCGCCACCCGTAAAAGCGCCTTGGCCTTGTGGCAGGCCGAATACGTCAAAGCACGTCTTGAACAGGCCCATCCGGGTCTCAAGGTGACCCTGGTGCCCATGGTCAGTCGCGGCGACAAACTGCTGGATTCGCCCCTGTCGAAGATCGGCGGCAAGGGTTTGTTCGTCAAGGAACTGGAAACCGCACTGCTGGAAAACGAAGCCGATATCGCCGTGCACTCGATGAAAGACGTGCCCATGGACTTCCCCGAAGGCCTGGGCCTGTATTGCATCTGCGAACGCGAAGACCCGCGTGATGCGTTTGTTTCCAATACCTACAAGTCTCTGGACGAACTGCCGTTGGGCAGTATCGTCGGCACCTCCAGCCTGCGTCGCCAGGCGCAGTTGCTCACCCGTCGCCCGGACCTGCAGATCCGCTTCCTGCGTGGCAATGTCAATACCCGCCTGGCCAAGCTGGACGCCGGAGAGTACGACGCGATCATTCTCGCGTCCGCCGGTTTGATCCGCCTGGGCTTCGAAGACCGCATCACTTCGCCGATCAGCGTCGAAGACAGCTTGCCCGCAGGCGGGCAGGGCGCCGTGGGCATCGAATGCCGTACCGCCGACAGTGAAATTCACGCCCTGCTCAAGCCCCTTGATCATCCGGATACTGAAGTCCGTGTCACCGCCGAGCGCGCCCTGAACAAGCATCTTAACGGGGGGTGCCAGGTGCCGATTGCCTGTTATGCCGTGCTTGAAGGTGAAAACCTTTGGCTGCGTGGCTTGGTAGGCGACCCGGACGGCGGCACGTTGCTCACCGCTCAAGTGCGTGGGGCACAGCGTGACGCCACAGCCTTGGGCATCCAGGTGGCTGAGGAACTGTTGGCCAAGGGTGCCGGCGCCATTCTGCAAAAGGTCTACGGTGAGGCGGGTCCGCAGTGACCCAGTGGCGTGTGCTGCTGACGCGGCCAGCCGAAGAGTCGATGGCGCTGGCGGCGTCATTGTCCGAGGCCGGCATTTTCAGCAGCAGCCTGCCCTTGCTGGATATCGAAGCTTTGCCGGTCACGGCTGAGCAACAAGCTGTGTTTAGTGGCCTGGGCCGCTATTGTGCGGTGATTGTGGTGAGCAAGCCTGCCGCACGCCTGGCCTTGCAGCAGTTGGATCGAGTCTGGCCGCAACTGTCCTGGTTCAGTGTCGGCGCGGCCACCGCACAGGTACTGGCCGATCACGGCCTCAACGTTCAATATCCGCAAACCGGCGACGACAGCGAGGCCTTGCTTGCATTGCCGACCCTGCGTGAGGCTATCGCAGGCCCAGGCGCCCGTGTATTGATCCTGCGGGGTGAGGGCGGCCGAGAGCTGCTGGCTGAGCGTTTGCGCGAACAAGGTGCTAGTGTCGACTATCTGGAGTTGTATCGCCGTTTCTTGCCGGCTTATGACACTGGGGTGCTGATGCAACGCATCCAGTTGGAACGCTTGAACGGCGTGGTGGTCAGCAGTGGGCAGGGTTTGCTGCACCTGCAAGCCCTGGCTGGGCCGGACTGGCCACAGGTGGCACGGCTGCCATTGTTCGTGCCCAGCCCGCGAGTCTTTGAGATGGCGCGGGCTGCGGGCGCAGAAAAAGTTGTGGATTGTCGCGGTGCGAGTGCCGCGGCTTTGTTAGTGGCGTTACGGAGCTTTCCCGTTCCCACTCTCTGATACGCAAAGGACGGATACGTGAGCGAAACAGCCTTGCCTAAAGATGAAGCTCAGCCCGCGCTCGATGCGCCGGTTGCACCGGTCACCGAACCACGCCGTGGCAATGGCCTGGCGATCCTCGCCCTGCTGCTGGGCGCCGCAGGTGTTGCCGCCGGCGGCTGGGGAATCTGGCAGGTGCGCAGCCTGCAGGCCAGTAACCAGCAGCAGTTGAGCCAAGTGCAAAGCCTCGACGACCAATCCCAATCCTTCAAGCAGAGCCAGCAACAGCTGACGGCGCGGCTGGCGCAGTTGCCCAGTGCTGACGAGCTGGAGGAGCGCCGCCGCCTGGTGGCCCAGTTGCAGGGCGACCAGCAACGTTTGAGCCAGCGCCTGGAAACGGTGCTGGGCGCCAGCCGCAAGGATTGGCGTCTGGCCGAGGCCGAGCACTTGATTCGTCTGGCCAGTTTGCGTTTGTCCGCCCTGCAGGACATCAACAGCGCTCAGTCGCTGGTCCAGGGCGCCGACGAAATTATTCGCGAACAGAGCGATCCCGGCTCCTTCGCCGCCCGCGAGCAGTTGGCCAAGAGCCTTGCCGCGCTGCGTAGCACCGAGCAGCCGGACCGCACCGGGCTGTACTTGCAATTGGCCGCGCTGCGTGACCAGATTGTGCAACTGGCGGCTGTCGCACCTGAATACCAGCTCACCGAGCCTGCCTCCCAAGGGCGTCCGACCACCGATACAGACAACCGCTTGAGCGAATGGTGGGAGCAGATTTCCCGCTACTTCCGCATCGACTTCAACCCCGACGATAATATTCGCCCACTGCTGGCCGGCCAGGGCTTGAACCAGGTACGCCTGGCCCTGAGCCTGGCTCTGGAGCAAGCCCAATGGGCGGCGCTCAACGGTGAGGCGGCGGTGTACAGCCGTTCTCTGGCTGAGGCGCGCAGCGTGCTGCAGGACAACTTCAACCAGGACAACCCGCAGAGCAAAGCGATGCTGGCGCGTATCGCTGAACTGGAGCCCAAGGCAGTTTCGGTGGTGACGCCGGACCTGGCGGCAAGTCTCGCGGCAGTGCAGGCGTATCTTGAGCGTCGTCACCTGTCTGCCGATGAAGCCAAAGCATCGGCGGGCACGCCGGCGACCCAGGAGTAGAGCCGATGAAACGTTTCTATGTGGTCCTGGTGCTGGCGATTGCAATCGCCCTGGCATTGGCAGTGGGCATTTCGAAACACACCGGCTACGTGCTGATTACCTATCCCCATGTGCTGCATTACGAGTCGAGCTTGTGGGCCACGTTGGTGGCGGTGTGTGCCATTGGCCTGGCGATCTACCTGGCCCGCGTTTTATTGAGCCTGATCACCACCTCCGGGGGGGTGGTCAACCCATGGTCGCGGCGCAATCGCAGTCGTCGGGTACAGATTGCGATCGAGCAGGGCCAGATGGACCTTGCCGAGGGCCGCTGGGCCAGCGCCGAGCGCCATCTGCATCGCGCCGCCGAGGCCGAGCGCCAACCCTTGCTGCATTACCTTGGCGCAGCACGTGCGGCCAATGAGCAGGGGCGTTACGAAGAGTCCGACGGTTTGCTGGAACGCGCTTTGGAGCGCCAGCCCCAGGCGGAACTGGCCATTGCCTTGAGCCATGCGCAATTGCAGATGGACCGTGGCGATACCGACGGCGCCCTGGTCACTCTGCAGGCCATGCACGAGCGCCACCCGCATAACGCTCAGGTATTGCGCCAGTTGCAGCGCCTGCATCAGCAGCGAGGTGATTGGGCGTCGGTCATTCGCTTGTTACCGGAGCTGCGCAAGGACAAGGTGCTTCCTGCCAGCGAGCTGGCTGAATTGGAGCGTCGCGCCTGGGGTGAAAACCTGGGCGTGGCGGCCCAGCGTGAAGAGCATGGCGAAGCCGGCTTGCAGTCGCTTGAACGGGCCTGGGAGCAACTGACTTCCGCCCAGCGCCAGGAGCCGCAACTGGTGTTGGCCTACGCCGACCAACTGCGTCGACTGGGCGCTGATGCCAAGGCCGAAGAAGTGCTGCGCGGTGCGATCAAGCGCGGCTACGACAGTCATCTCATGCGGCTTTATGGGTTGTTGCGCGGCAGCGACCCGGCCCGTCAGCTCAAGTTTGCCGAAAGCTGGCTCAAGGATCATTCGGGTGACGCCAGCCTGCTTCTGACGTTGGGTCGCCTATGCCTGCAAAATAGTTTGTGGGGCAAAGCGCGGGATTACCTGGAGAGCAGCCTGCAGGTACAGCGCAACCCAGAGGCTTGCGCCGAGCTGGCCCGCCTGCTGGCCCAATTGGGTGATACCGAGCGCAGCAACCAGCTGTTCCAGGAGGGCCTGGGGTTGCTCGACAACCGTCTGTTGGCCGCTCCATTACCCGTGCCCGCGCGGGTTTGAGGTCGAAAAGGGGGAAGGGTTGGTGCGGAGCTATCTGACAGCCAGCCCTGAACTTTGCACAAACCCTTGTTGTAAATGTCCTGCTCTTCAATTCCTACGTGCAATTGCGGAGTTTCCTCCCGATTCTGGCGGGATGTCTCTACGGTTTCGCGGAATTGTCTGCTCTAGCGCGTATTGAAAGGGGTCGGGCCTTTCCTCTACCGTAGCGACCTATCTTTCGTGGTACGGATAAACAATGTCTTTGGCCCCCTTACGCTCTATGTTTTTCCTGGCGTTCATGGTTGGTGGGCTGACGTTGGGCGCGTCTTTCTACCTGGAATACGGCGCGCTGTTACAGCCTTGCTTCCTGTGCCAGGTACAGCGGCTGTTTCTCGCTGCCTATGCGCTGATCAACCTGATCGCGGCCCTTCATAACCCAGCGCGGCCGGGCCTCTACCTGTACGGGCTGGCGAGCATGGCGTGCGCATGCTTCGGCGCCATCACCGCAGTGCGTCAGGTATTACTGCAGAACGCGGCATCGGACCAGATTCAAGATTGTTGGCCGAGCCTCCAGTACATGATTGAAAACCTTTCCTTTTGGCAGGCGGTACGGTCGGTCTTCAACGGCACCGTCGACTGCGTCGAGATCAACTGGACGCTGTTCGACCTGAGCCTGCCCGAATGGAGTCTGTTGTTCTTTTTAGCGATGCTTATTTTGGGAATCATGCAGTTTTCGCGGCTGTTGTTCAGCCAACGTTTGCGCATTGCACTGCCATGAATATGAGGTTCAAGTTGTAGGATGGGATTAAACACTTGTATGAACTTTCTCTCCTGCGTACCTTGAAGCCATAGTCATGCGGGCATAATCTGGCCCGCACGCGTTATCAAATCTGTTTATCGGACGCGGCCTTGTCCGGCTGCTGCTTTATCCTTGAATGTTGCGCGGGCACAAGGCAGCAGCGCCCCTATAGGGAAGAGAGATCATCATGCTGGAAAGTTGTCAGAATGCTCAGGAACGCTGGGGTGGGGTGCACAAGCTGATCGATAGCTGGCTGAAGGCACGTCACGAACTGGTTCGGGCCTTTGATGCTCTCGGTGCCAAGCCCGAAGCTCTGGCTGAGAACCGCGAACCGTTGCAGGACTTCTGTGGTGTGTTGGTGGACTATGTGTCTGCTGGCCATTTTGGTGTCTACGAGCAACTGACCGAGGAGGCGCAAGCCTTTGACGATCAGCGTGGGCTGGAACTGGCCGAGACGATCTACCCGCGGATCGATGCCATCACTGAGAAACTGCTGGCGTTCACTGACCTGTGCGATGCAGGACAATGTGTTGCGGAAAAATTCAAAGAACTGGGCGCGCTGTTGCATGAGCGTTTCGAGCTGGAAGACTGCTTGATCGAAGTGCTGCACAACGCTCACAAGGAAGAACCTGTTACTCAGGCTTGACCCTTGATCGCCGTACAAAAAACGGTGCGCATGGCGCACCGTTTTTTATTGGGTCAGTGGCGCGTACCCAGCAGTTCGATCTCGAATACCAACGGTGTATACGGCGGTATCAACTCGCCCGCGCCGTCTGCGCCATAGGCCTGTGCAGATGGAATGACCAGACGCCATTTCGCGCCTACCGGCATCTGTTGTAACGCTGAACGCCAGCCGCTGATCACGCTGTCCAGGCGGAACCACTGCGGTTGCGTGCTCTGATCGAAAACTGTCCCGTCGGGCAACCGCCCTACATATTTCACCTGCACCTCATCAGACGCTGACGGCTTGTTGCCCGTGCCTGGCATCAACTCGGTGAGCAGGATGCCATCCGCCAATTCGCGCACGCCCTTGGCTGATTTTTCCTGGGCCAGGAATTGCTGTTCGGCGGCGAGGGCTTTTTCGCTCTGCGGAGCTTGGGCGTCGGCTTCGCTCTGTGCCTCATGCTGGGCGAGGATCTGTTCGATACGCGTGTTATCCAGCGCCAGCGGCTTGCCTTGATAAGCCTGCTTGAGGCCGTCGACGAGCGCCTGGATCTGCAGGTCCGGGACTTCCTGGCGCAGTCGTTCGCCGAGGCTCGCACCCAGGCTGTATGCGAGGTCGTGCGGGTCGGGCGCGGTGGTTTTGGAGGCGGATTGCTCGTTCGCGTTGGCCACGCAAATCCCCAAGCCAAGCACTAGAAAAAGGTAACGCGACATGGGCATTCTCCCGGCGAAAGTGCGACGGATTATGCCAGTGTGAGTCGGTAAAAAGGGCCGTGGTTTTTCGTTATATCGATAAGAATTTTCTCACGTTGCAACGCGAGGCAAATGATACTGTCAACATGCCCTAGCGGCGGTAAGAGCAGAGGGCTAGTATGAGCCGCACCCACGTCAGCCAGGAGGTAAACCATGTCGGCCAAACAGAAGCCTGTAAATACCCCGTTGCACTTGCTCCAACAACTTTCGGGCAGCTTGCTCGAACATCTTGAAAGCGCGTGTTCCCAAGCTTTGGCCGATGCAGAAAAGCTGCTCGCCAAACTGGAAAAACAACGCGGTAAAGCGCAAGAGAAACTGCACAAATCCCGCACCAAACTGCAAGACGCCGCTACTGCCGGCAAGGCCAAGGCTCAAGCCAAAGCTAAAGACGCTGTCAAAGAACTTGAGGACTTGCTCGACGCCCTCAAGGATCGCCAAGCTGAAACCCGCACCTACATTTCCCAACTCAAAAAAGATGCTCAGGAAAGCCTGAAATTGGCACAGGGCGTGGGGCGTGTGAAGGAAGCCGTCGCTAAAGTACTGGGCTCTCGTACCCCTGCAAAAGCGGTAGCCAAGCCAGTGACAAAACCAGTTGCTAAAACTGCTGCTGCGAAACCAGCCGCCAAGCCAGCTGCCAAAACCGCTGCTGCGAAACCAGCCGCCAAGCCAGCTGCTAAAACCGCTGCTGCAAAACCAGCCGCCAAGCCAGCTGCCAAAACCGCTGCTGCGAAACCAGCCGCCAAGCCAGCTGCCAAAACCGCTGCTGCGAAACCAGCCGCCAAGCCAGCTGCTAAAACCGCTGCTGCAAAACCAGCCGCCAAGCCAGCTGCCAAAACCGCTGCTGCAAAACCAGCCGCCAAGCCAGCTGCCAAAACCGCTGCTGCGAAACCAGCCGCCAAGCCAGCTGCTAAAACCACTGCTGCGAAACCAGCCGCCAAGCCAGTTGCTAAAACCGCTGCTGCAAAACCAGCCGCCAAGCCAGCTGCTAAAACCGCTGCTGCAAAACCAGCCGCCAAGCCAGCTGCTAAAACCGCTGCTGCAAAACCAGCCGCCAAGCCAGCTGCCAAAACCGCTGCTGCAAAACCAGCCGCCAAGCCAGCTGCTAAAACCGTTGCAGCGAAACCAGCCGCCAAGCCAGCTGCTAAAACCGCCGCTGCGAAACCGGCTGCCAAACCTGCTACTGCGAAACCAGTCGCCAAGCCAGCTGCCAAACCTGCTGTTGCAAAACCAGCGGCCAAGCCAGTAGCCAAACCTGCTGCCGCTAAACCAGCCCCGGCCAAGCCAGCAGTACCTGCCGCTGCTCCGGTAGCGTCTACCGCACCATCTGCTCCGACCAGCAGCACCCCTGCACCGGCAGCACCCAGCACCACTCCAACCAGCGCTTCCTAAGTGTTGGTGATCACGGCGCGCAGCCGCTGCGCGTCGTGGTCAAGGTTGGCGGCAGCTTCAGCCGCCAGTCTTTCCAGCCACGGCTGGTGATTTGCCTGCGCCTCTGTCGGCCACTCTTGTGACACAGCTTCCAGTCGCACCAGCAACTCGTGTTCCGCCTCCAGCTCCAGGGCTTTGACCCGCTCGCGTAACGACGCCAACGACTCATCCTGCTGCGATAACGCACGCCATTGCACACGCACCTGCCGCAACGGCTCAACCACCTGCGTCTGCCAAGGTTCGGCGATGTGTTTCAGGGCCTGAATTCGTTCGGTGCGCACTTCCACGCCGCGCTGTTCCAGCCATGCTCCGCAGAGCAACAGGCACACATTCGCTCCCCGTTCCTGCAGGCGCAGGCAAGCGGCCTCGACGCCCGGGCGGGCGTAAGTCGAGAGGGCAAAGCTCCACAGGTCAGCACACATATTCACACCCAAGCCAGCGGCCAACGAAGCTGGTAGACTCCGCCGCCATTATGATCCGACTTCAAAGCCTAACATTACAGCGTGGCCCGCAACGTCTTCTCGAAGACGCCGAGCTGACCCTGCACGCCGGTCACAAAGCCGGCCTGATCGGCGCCAACGGCGCCGGAAAATCCACGTTGTTCGCCTTGTTGCTGGGTGAGCTGACCCCGGATTCCGGGGACTGCCTGCTGCCGGCAGACTGGCGTATCGCCCATATGCGCCAGGAGATCGACACGCTGGACCGCATCGCGATCGACTACGTGCTCGATGGCGACCTGCGTCTGCGCCAGGTGCAAAACGACCTGGCCGAGGCCGAGAAAGCCCAGGACGGCGCTGCCCAGGCCCGCCTGCACTCGGAACTCGACAGCGCCGACGGCTACACCGCCGACGCCCGCGCTCGCAAGATGCTCGCCGGCCTCGGTTTTACCAACGAACAGATGGACCGTCCGGTCGCCGACTTCTCCGGTGGCTGGCGCATGCGCCTGAACCTGGCCCAGGCGCTGATGTGCCCCTCGGATCTGTTGCTGCTCGATGAGCCGACCAACCACTTGGACCTCGATGCGATTCTGTGGCTGGAAGACTTCCTCAAGAGCTATCAGGGCACCTTGTTGCTGATTTCCCACGACCGGGATTTCCTCGACGCCGTGGTCGATAACATCGCCCATGTCGAGCAGAAGAAAATCACCCTCTATCGTGGCGGCTACACCGCGTTCGAGCGTGCGCGTGCCGAGCGTCTGGCCCAGCAGCAACAGGCCTACGAGAAGCAGCAGGCGCAGCGTGCGCACATGGAAAGCTATATCGCAAGGTTCAAGGCCCAGGCCACCAAGGCTCGCCAGGCCCAGAGCCGAATCAAAGCCCTGGAGCGCATGGAAGAGCTGTCGGCGGCCCACGTCGATTCGCCGTTCGATTTCGTGTTCCGCGAGTCGGCCAAGATCTCGAGCCCGCTGCTGGACCTCTCGGATGCTCGCCTGGGTTATGGCGACAAAACCATCCTGGAGAAGGTCAAGCTGCAGCTCACGCCCGGTGCGCGCATTGGTTTGCTCGGTCCCAACGGTGCGGGCAAGTCGACGCTGATCAAGAACCTGTCCGGGGAGCTGTCGCCCTTGGCGGGTCGTTTGACCCGTGGCGAGAACACCGTGGTGGGTTACTTCGCCCAGCATCAACTGGATTCGCTCGACGCCAAGGCCAGCCCTTTGCTGCACCTGCAACGCCTGGCGCCAACCGAGCGCGAGCAGACCTTGCGCGACTTCCTGGGTGGTTTCGACTTCCGCGGTGCGCGCATCGACGAGCCGGTGCTGAACTTCTCCGGCGGCGAAAAAGCCCGCCTGGCCCTGGCGTTGATTGCCTGGGATCGGCCCAACCTGTTGCTGCTCGACGAACCCACCAACCACCTGGACCTCGAAATGCGCCTGGCGCTGACCATGGCCCTGCAGGAGTTCAGTGGCGCGGTATTGGTGGTGTCTCACGACCGCCACTTGCTCAAGAGCACGACCGACAACTTCCTGCTGGTGGCTGACGGCAAAGTTGAAGAGTTCGACGGCGACCTGGATGACTACGCACGCTGGCTGACGGACTACCGCCTGCGCAACGCACCGGTCAGCAACACGCCGATCAACCCGGACAAGACTGACAAGAAGGCCCAGCGCCAGGCTGCCGCCGCGCTGCGCCAACAGTTGGCGCCGCACAAGCGTGAAGCCGACAAGCTGGAAGCTGAACTGGGCAAGGTGCACGAGCGTCTGGCCAAGATCGAGGCCAGCCTGGGCGACAGCGCCGTGTATGAAGCCGCACGCAAGGACGAACTGCGCGACCTGCTGGCCGAACAGGCCAAGCTCAAGGTGCGTGAAGGGCAGTTGGAGGAAGCCTGGATGGAGGCTCTCGAACTGCTGGAAACCTTGCAAGCGGAGTTGGAGGCGCTGTCCTGATGGAGGCGCTGCAATTGCCGTTACCGGCGCAGTGGGTCGAGCCGGTGTGGATTGGCGTGCAAATCCTGCTGATCCTGTTGGCCGGCTACCTCGCGCAACGCTTTGTAGCCAAAGGGCTCACCCGCCTGGGTGAGCGCTACCCATTCCCTCCACAACTGCTGATGCCCCTGCGCGGTGGTTTGCGCTGGCTGATCATGGGCAGTGCGCTGATCTTCGTGTTGGAGCGCCTGGGTGTCTCCGCCACGGTGCTGTGGACGGCGCTGTCGGGTTTTGTCGCGGTCGCTGCCGTGGCGTTTTTTGCCATGTGGTCGGTGCTGTCCAATCTGTTGTGCGCGATTTTGATTTTTACCGTCGGGCCCTTCCGTCTGGGTGACATCGTCGAACTGATAGACACCCTCGACAAGCCAGGCGTGAAGGGGCGTGTCGTGGCGATCAACCTGCTCTACACCACGCTGGTCGAGTTGGAAGAAGCCGGTACTCACTGCGCAACGGTGCAGGTGCCCAACAGCTTGTTCTTCCAGCGCTCGGTGCGACGCTGGAACACGCCTGTATAAAAATTGATAGCCAGGCTTCGGTGGTCGGAGTTAGCTTAGCGCTTACGACGAATTTGCAACGAGGTGGGTAATGGCTCTCGATACATGGCTGGCCTTTTTCCTGGCCAGTTGGATCATCTCCCTTTCGCCTGGCGCAGGTGCCATCGCCTCGATGTCCAGTGGCCTGCAATATGGCTTTTTGCGCGGCTACTGGAACGCCCTGGGCCTGCAGATTGGCCTGGCGATGCAGATCGCCGTGGTCGCGGGTGGCCTTGGCGCGATTCTGGCGGCGTCTTCCACGGCGTTCTACGCCATCAAATGGTTTGGTGTGGCGTACCTGGTGTACCTGGCGATCAAGCAATGGCGCGCCTTGCCCATGGACATGACCGATGATGCGGCGGGGCGCCCGATCGGCAGGCCGGTGGCGATGATGTTCCGTGGGTTCCTGGTTAACGCCAGCAACCCCAAGGCGCTGGTGTTCATGCTGGCGGTGCTGCCACAGTTCGTGAACCCGCAGGCGCCGTTGCTGATCCAGTACCTGATCCTGGGCGCGACGATGATCAGTGTCGACATGATCGTGATGGCGGGCTACACGGGGCTGGCCTCGAAAGTCCTGCGCCTGTTGCGTACGCCGAAGCAGCAAAAACGCATGAATCGTACGTTTGCCGGGTTGTTCGTGGGGGCCGCGGGTTTCCTGGCCAGCCTGCATCGCGCAACCGCGTAACTGACGAAATTCATTAGAAAGGTGAGAGGGAGCAATTCCCTCCCATCTGGCTTCAAAAAGCCCTAGCCTGCACACATCAATTCACTTACGCCTTGAGTCAAACCCTCTAAAGCACAACAATGTGTTACTTCGTGTTTAGCTTTGAGATTCATTCATGATTGCCCCCTTTCGTTTTCTCGCCTGCCTGCTGTTGCCGGCGCTGATGTCGTGCAGCTTCAATCTGCTGGCTGCGACAGCCGAGGGCGCCCCACAAGCCCTGCATTTGCTGGACTATATTGGCGCTGACTACCCCCCGACGGTGGAAGCCGGCAAGGTGGTTGACGAGTCGGAATACCAGGAACAGGTTGAGTTCCTGGGGGTACTGCAAGGTTTGGTCGCGCAGTTGCCGGAACGGCCTGAGCGTGCAGAGCTGATCAAAGGCGTCGATGAATTGCTGGCGGCGGTTACCGCGCATGAAGACGGTGTGGCTGTTGCCCATCAAGCCCGTCAATTGGGGGCAAAACTAGCAGTGGCTTATGAAGTCAGCCAGGCACCGGCCATCACTCCCGACCCGACCCGCGGCGCACCGCTCTATGCCCAGCATTGCTCGGTGTGCCACGGCACTGCCGGCGCCGGTGACGGCCCGGCCAGCACCGGCATGACCCCGCCACCCGCCAACCTGCGCGATGCCACGCGCCTGGACCGCCTGAGCCTCTACGCGATCTACAACACTCTCGGCCTGGGTGTTGAAGGCACTGACATGCCGTCCTTTGCCGACCAATTGGACGACCGTCAACGCTGGGACCTGGCCACCTACATCGCGGGTTTCACCGCCGACCCGGCTGCCGCCAAAAGCGAGCAAGCGTTCAACCTTGCCGACCTCGCTCGCCAGACCCCCAATGAAGTGCTGGCAGCAGACGGCCCGACGGTCGCCGCCACCTTCCGTGCCCAGCGCGCGCAACCGCCGCAGGTCAAGCGTGGTCCGGCGCAGTTGCTCGACTACACCGCCGCCACCCTGGACAAGAGCCTCATCGCGTTCCGCAACGGTGACCACGAGCAGGCGTATGACCTGTCGGTAGCGGCTTACCTGGAGGGCTTCGAGCTGGTGGAAAGCTCCCTGGATAACGTCGACGCCAACGTACGCAAGGACACCGAGAAGGCGTTGATGGCCTATCGACAGTCTCTGCAGGATGGTTTGCCGATCGAGCAGGTGCAGCAGCGCCTGGATGTGGCCAAGGGCAAACTCACCGAGTCTGCCGGCCTGTTGGGCGGTGATGGCCTGAGCTGGTCTCTGAGTTACATCTCGGGTTTGCTGATCCTGCTGCGCGAAGGTCTGGAGGCGATCCTGGTACTGGCGGCGATCCTCGCCTTCCTGCGTAACACCGGCCAGCAATCGGCAGTGCGCAGTGTCAACGTAGGTTGGGGCCTGGCGCTGTTGGCCGGGCTGGGCACTTGGGCATTGGCGGCGTATGTGATTGACGTGAGCGGCGCCCAGCGCGAATTGCTTGAGGGCTGCACCGCATTGTTCGCCAGTGTGATGGTGTTGTGGCTGGGCGTGTGGATGCATGACCGCCGCCACGCGGCAGCCTGGCAGGATTACATCAAGAGTAGCCTGGTGGGCGGCGGTGGGCGGTTTGGGTTTGCCGTGCTGGCGTTCTTCTCGGTCTATCGCGAGCTGTTCGAAGTGATCCTGTTCTACGAAACCTTGTGGCTGCAAGCCGGCCCGGCAGGGCACAACGCCGTGTTGGCCGGTGGCGCCACGGCGCTGGTGCTGCTGGTGGGCCTGGCCTGGGTGATCTTGCGCGGCTCGGCGAAACTGCCATTGGCGCTGTTTTTCGGCATCAACGCCGCGCTGTTGTGCGCACTGTCGGTGGTATTCGCCGGGCACGGTGTGAAGGCTTTGCAGGAAGCCGGTATCTTCGGCACCCGGCCGGTGGCGTTTTTTGACTTCGACTGGCTGGGCATTCATGCCGATGCGTATTCGCTGAGTGCACAGGCGGTGGCGATTCTGGCGATTATGGTGCTGTATGGCCGTAGTCGCCTGGCCGAAAAACGCCGAGCCGTCACCTTGTAGTGAGCGGGCTTGCCCCGCGCTGGGGGGCGAAGCCGCCCCAAACCCAGCCACCGCGTTTTAGCTGAGTCACCGCGATGGCTGGATTAGGGCGGCTATGCCGCCCAGCGCGGGGCAAGCCCGCTCACTACAAGGGGTGTTCGTTCTCGTGGGTCAGTTCCAAGACGCGATCCACGAGCTTGTTGATGCCTGAAGCGACCTCGCTGATGCGTTTGCCAAGCATATAGGCCGGCGTGCTCACCAGCTTGCGGGCCTTGTCCTCAACGATATCTTCCACCGCGCATTCCTGGTGGGTGGCGCCCATCTTGTCCAGTGCCGCTGCGGTGTCGGGACAGTTACCGATGGTGCAGGTTACGCCAGGGCCGTAGATTTTTGCGGCCAGGGCAGGGGCGATGCAGATCAGCCCCACGGGTTTGCCGGCCTCTGCAAAAGCTTCCGCCAATGCCAGCAGTTGCGGGTTGACACTGCAACCGGCTCCTTCCACCGCAAAGTTCGACAGGTTTTTTGCCGCGCCAAATCCGCCGGGCACGATCAGCGCGTCAAAGTCGTCGACGCTCGCTTCGCGAATGTCCTTCACTTCACCACGGGCGATGCGCGCCGACTCCACCAGCACATTGCGCGACTCGGGCATTTCCGCGCCGGTGAGGTGGTTGATCACATGCAATTGCGCGACATCCGGGGCAAAGCATTGAACCTGGGCGCCACGCTGATCGAGGCGCAGCAGGGTGATCACGCTTTCGTGGATCTCTGCGCCGTCGTATACGCCACAGCCCGAAAGGATCACTGCAATCTTTTTGCTCATGAGTACTTCTCCCTATTTCGTGGCGTTAAATGTCTACTAATTTGTCACCTGTTGCCAATGGGATCTCCTGCCGCTACACCTAACCTTGATGTAACAAAAATACATCGGACTAGCCCATGGACTTCGTGCCTTACGCGGTACCGTTTTTCATCGCCTTGATCGTGATCGAGCTGCTCGCCGACCGCTGGCGTGGCGCACGCAACTATCGGGTGGCGGACGCCATCAACAGTCTCAGCACCGGCGTGTTATCGACCACTACGGGGCTCCTGACCAAAGGCGTGGGGCTGTTGACGTACGCCTTCGCTCTCAAGCACCTGGCGTTGATCGAACTGTCGGCCCACAGCGTGTGGACCTGGGTGTTCGCCTTCGTGTTCTACGACTTCTGTTACTACTGGCTCCATCGCATGGGGCATGAGCGCAATATCCTGTGGGCCGCGCACTCGGTGCATCATCAAAGCGAGGACTACAACCTCACCACCGCACTGCGTCAGACCAGCACCGGCTTTCTGTTGAGCTGGATCTTCTATCTGCCCCTGGCCGTGCTCGGGGTGCCGCTGGTGGTGTTTATCAGTGTGGCGTCGCTCAACCTGCTGTACCAATTCTGGGTGCACACCCGTCATGTGCCCAAGCTTGGCTGGTTCGAGTGGTTCTTCGTGACGCCCTCCAATCACCGCGCCCACCATGCACAGAACGCGCTTTACATGGATCGCAATTACGGCGGCGTGTTCATTATTTGGGACCGGCTGTTCGGCTCGTTCCAGGAAGAGGACGATAACGAGCCGGTGATCTTTGGCGTCACCACGCCCCTGGCCAGTTGGAACCCGCTCTGGGCCAACCTGCAGTTTTATGCACAGCTGTGGAACGATGCGCGGCGCACCGAGCGCTGGTGGGACAAGCTGCGCATCTGGTTCATGCGCACCGGCTGGCGCCCGGCGGATGTAAAGGCCAAGTATCCAATGGCCAGGCATGACCTGAGCCAGTTCCGCAAATTCGAAGTGCCGTTGGATACGCGACAGCAGGTTTATATCGCCCTGCAATTTGCCGCGTATGTCGGGTTTGGCAGTTATCTGATGAATTTCGGCGAGGGCTTGCCCACGGCCGCGTTGATACTGGGCTGGAGTGCCATGGCGCTGGGGCTGTTTACCTTGGGCGTGGCCCTTGAGAATCGCCCGTGGGCACTGAAGGCCGAACTCTTGCGGCTGGTGTTGAATGTGCCGCTGGTATGGCTGGCGCCGCTGGTCGGGCTATGGCCGGCCAGCCATCTGGGCTGGCTGGGCCTGTTGAGCTACAGCCTGCTCAGCGTGATTGGCCTCTACTGCTGCAGAAGCCAGGTTACTCGACTGGTGTCTTAGGGGGGGCGACAGGGACCGGCTCGGCTGCCAGTCGGGCCTTGGCCTCGGCGCAGGCCTCGCGGGCGATGCGGGCGTTTTTGATCCGACGACGCAGCCACAGGCCGAAGCCCAGTGCCAGCAACGCGCCCAATACCCACAGCTCGTACTTCTTGATGCTGCCCAGCATGCCTTCCAACACTGCGCCGAAGTGGTACGCCGCAGCGCCCAGGGCCACCGCCCACACAGCGGCGCCAATACCGTTGAGGATCAGGTAGCGCAACGGCGGGTAGCCGGAAAGGCCAATCGCCACGGGCATTACCGTGCGCAACCCGTAGACGAAGCGGAAACTCAGCACCCAGATATCCGGATGTTTGCGGATATGTTCCAGGGCCTTGTCGCCCATCAATTGCCAGCGCGGTTTGCGCGCCAGCAGCTTGCGACCGTGTTTGCGGCCCATGTAGTACCAAAGCTGGTCACCGGCGTAGCTGCCGAAAAAGGCAACGACGACCACCAGGTTGATATCCATGTAGCCACGGAAAGCCAGGAAGCCTGCGAGGACCAGAATGGTCTCGCCTTCGAAAAAGGTGCCCAGGAAGAGCGCAAAGTAGCCGAAGTCATGCAGAAATTGTTGAAGCATGGTCTGGGGATGCTGGCGAAATGAACGCGCAGCCTACGCCTTCGCGAACATTCATGAAAGTATCGAGATGTGTCACGAAGTGAACAAATCCTACATAAACGACGAATGCGACTACAGGTCGCATCGATAAGCACAACTGTCATTCCTTCGTCATAATGGCCGCTTATAACTGCAACGCTCGCCCGTAAACGCGGGCTCAGGAGTCTGTCGTGAGCTTTACCCCTGCCCATCGCCTGTTTCCCGCCACCCGTCTGCGTCGCAATCGTCGTGATGATTTTTCCCGCCGTCTGGTGCGTGAAAATGTACTGACTACGAATGATCTGATCTTGCCGGTCTTTGTGCTGGACGGGGAAAATCGTCGGGAAACAGTGGCCTCGATGCCGGGTGTGGAGCGCTTGACCATTGATTTGCTGCTTGAAGAAGCCGCCGGTTGGGTTGAATTGGGGATCCCGGCGTTGGCGCTGTTCCCCGTGACCCCACCTGAACTCAAGTCGCTGGATGCTGCGCAAGCCTGGAACCCCGACGGGATCGCCCAGCGCGCTACCCGCGCCCTGCGTGAACGGTTCCCGGAGTTGGGGGTGATCACCGACGTGGCCCTGGACCCGTTCACCACCCACGGGCAGGATGGCATTCTTGACGAAGACGGCTATGTTCAGAACGACATCACTGTCGATGCGCTGGTCAAACAGGCATTGTCCCACGCTGCGGCAGGTGCCCAGGTCGTTGCGCCCTCGGACATGATGGATGGCCGCATCCAGGCGATTCGCGAAGCCCTGGAACTGGCCGGCCACGTCAATGTGCGGATCATGGCCTATTCGGCCAAGTACGCCAGTGCCTATTACGGCCCATTCCGCGATGCGGTGGGTTCGGCGCTGAACCTGGGCAAGGCCAACAAGGCTTCGTACCAGATGGACCCGGCCAACAGCCATGAAGCCCTGCACGAAGTGGCGGCCGACCTGGCCGAAGGCGCCGACATGGTCATGGTCAAGCCAGGGATGCCTTACCTGGACATCCTTTACCGGGTCAAAGAGGAATTCAAGGTGCCGACCTTTGTCTATCAGGTCAGCGGTGAATACGCCATGCACATGGCCGCGATCCAGAATGGTTGGTTGAGTGAAGGGGTGATCCTCGAATCCCTGACAGCCTTTAAACGTGCCGGCGCCGATGGCATTCTGACCTACTTCGCCGCCCGCGCTGCCCAATTGCTTAGAGAGCAACAATAGCCCTCACAGGAACACTCGATGAATACCGAAGGACTTACAGAAGTTGCCGTAAAAGACGCTCACCCGGTGGTTGAACAAGTCACCGAGACCCCGCCGGAGCTGGAGCCGGCACCGCCTGCCGTGGCGACTGAGCCACCTGTGCCGGCTCCGGTTCCCGTCGTGACCAACCTGGATGACAGCAGCCTGTACATCCACCGCGAGCTGTCGCAACTGCAATTCAACATCCGCGTGCTGGAGCAGGCGCTGGATGAGTCCTACCCGCTGCTGGAGCGGCTCAAGTTCCTGCTGATCTTCTCCAGCAACCTGGACGAGTTCTTCGAGATCCGTGTCGCCGGCCTCAAGAAACAGATCACTTTCGCCCGCGAGCAAGCCGGTGCCGATGGCCTGCAGCCGCATCAGGCCCTGGCCCGCATCAGCGAGCTGGTTCACGGCCAAGTGGATCGCCAGTACGCGATCCTCAATGACATCCTGTTGCCGGAACTGGAGAAGCATCAGGTCCGTTTTATCCGTCGTCGTCACTGGACCACCAAGATCAAGACCTGGGTGCGCCGCTACTTCCGCGACGAGATTTCACCGATCATCACCCCGATTGGCCTCGACCCGACGCACCCGTTCCCGTTGCTGGTGAACAAAAGCCTGAACTTCATCGTGGAACTCGAAGGCATCGACGCCTTCGGTCGCGACTCGGGCCTGGCGATTATCCCGGCGCCGCGCTTGCTGCCACGGATCATCAAGGTACCGGAAGAGGTCGGTGGGGCTGGCGACAACTATGTATTCCTGTCGTCGATGATCCATGCACACGCCGATGACCTGTTCCAGGGCATGAAGGTCAAGGGCTGCTACCAGTTCCGCCTGACCCGTAACGCCGACCTGGCGCTGGATTCCGAAGACGTCGAAGACTTGGCCCGTGCCCTGCGCGGTGAGCTGTTCTCGCGGCGCTACGGCGATGCGGTGCGCCTGGAAGTGGCCGATACCTGCCCGAAACACCTGTCGGACTATTTGCTCAAGCAGTTCAACCTGGGCGAGACCGAGCTGTATCAGGTCAATGGCCCTGTGAACCTGACGCGCCTGTTCAGCATCACCGGCCTGGACAGCCACCCGGAGCTGCAATACACGCCGTTCACCCCGCAGATCCCGAAACTGCTGCAAAACAGCGAGAACATCTTCAACGTCGTGAGCAAGCAGGACATCCTGCTGCTGCACCCGTTCGAGTCCTTCACCCCGGTGGTCGACCTGCTGCGCCAGGCTGCCAAGGACCCGCATGTGCTCGCTGTGCGCCAGACGCTGTACCGTTCCGGCGCCAACTCGGAAATCGTGGATGCATTGGTCGACGCTGCGCGTAACGGCAAGGAAGTCACCGCGGTGATCGAACTGCGTGCACGCTTTGACGAAGAGTCCAACCTGCAACTGGCCAGCCGCCTGCAAGCGGCCGGTGCGGTGGTGATCTACGGTGTGGTCGGTTTCAAGACCCACGCCAAGATGATGCTGATCCTGCGCCGCGAAGCCGGTGAGATCGTCCGTTATGCCCACTTGGGTACCGGTAACTACCACGCCGGCAACGCGAAGCTCTATACCGACTACAGCCTGCTGACCTCCGACGATGCGTTGTGTGAAGACGTTGGCAAGTTGTTCAGCCAGTTGATCGGCATGGGCAAGACCCTGCGCATGAAGAAGCTGCTGCATGCGCCGTTTACGCTCAAGAAGGGCATGCTCGACATGATTGCCCGCGAGACCCAGTTCGCCCTCGACGGCAAGCCGGCGCACATCATCGCCAAGTTCAACTCGCTGACCGATCCGAAAATCATCCGCGCGCTCTACAAGGCCAGCCAGTCTGGTGTGCGCATCGACCTGGTGGTGCGTGGCATGTGCTGCCTGCGCCCAGGCATTGTGGGGGTGTCGCATAACATCCATGTGCGCTCGATCATCGGTCGTTTCCTGGAGCACACGCGGGTCTTCTACTTCCTCAACGGAGGCGAAGAGCAGATGTTCCTCTCCAGCGCCGACTGGATGGAGCGCAACCTCGATAAGCGTGTAGAGACATGCTTCCCGGTGGAAGGCAAGAAGCTGATCATGCGGGTCAAGAAGGAGCTGGAAAGCTACCTCACCGACAACACGCATAGCTGGAGCCTGCAATCGGACGGCCGCTACGTGCGCAACACGCCAACCGGCAACCAGAACCCGCGCAGTGCGCAGGCGACGTTGCTGGAGAAGTTGGGTAGCCCGATTCTCACCGTGAACTAAAAAGTGTGGGAGGGGGCAAGCCCCCTCCCACAATTTGTTTTGTTCTTTGGGTCAGCGCACGTTCAGGCTGAACCCCACCCGCGTCAGCCACTCCGCTTCCTGGGCGAAATCCGCCTGGGTCAACTGGTTTTCATCCAGCCAGCCTTTGGGGAATACCACGTCGAGGCTGTCGCCGTTGGCCCTCAGGGTCACTTGAGGCATTTCCTGGGTGCCACGGATGTGGTGGAACAGGATCGCAAAGCGCAGCAGCGCACACAGGCGTATCAGCTTGATGCCGTCGTCGCCGAATTCGGCAAACTTGTCCTTGGGAATATTGCGGCGGTGGCCGCGCACCAGGAGGGCGAGCATCTGCTGGTCTTCCCGCGAGAAGCCTGCGAGGTCGGAGTGCTCGATCAGGTAGGCGCCGTGCTTGTGGTAATGATAGTGGGCGATGTCCAGACCCACTTCATGCACCTTGGCGGCCCAGCCGAGCAACTCGCGCCATACGCCGTCTTCCAGGTCCCAATCCGCGGCCACCTGGTCGAACGCATGCAAAGCCTTGCGCTCTACGCGAATCGCTTGTTCCAGGTCGACGTGGTAGCGCTCCATCAGCGAGCTGAGGGTACGCTCACGCACGTCCTCATGGTGATGGCGCCCCAACAGGTCATAGAGCACGCCTTCGCGCAGGGCGCCATCGCAGTGGTCCATGCGTTGCAGTTCGAGGGCGTCGAAGATCGCTTCGAGAATCGCAAGGCCGGCCGGGAAGATGGTGCGACGGTCGGGCTTGATGCCATCGAAGTCGATTTTCTCGGCATCGCCCAGCTTGAACAATTTGCGCTTGAGCCACGCCAGCCCTTCGGCGTTGACCTCGCCGGTGCCATGGCCGCCGGCTTTCAAGGCCAGGCCGATGGCGCGGATGGTGCCGGACGAGCCGATGGCCTCATCCCAGGTCAGGCGGTGCAGGGCGTGCTCGATGCTCATGATCTCCAACCGTGCCGCCGTGTAGGCCTGGGCGTAGCGCGCCGGGGTGATCTTGCCGTCCTTGAAATAACGCTGGGTGTAACTGACGCAACCCATCTGCAGGCTTTCACGCAGCAGTGGTTCGAAGCGCTGGCCGATGATGAACTCGGTACTGCCGCCGCCGATGTCCGCCACCAGGCGTTTGCCCGGAGTGTCGGCCAGGGTGTGGGAAACGCCGAGGTAGATCAGGCGGGCTTCTTCACGGCCGGAGATGACTTCTACCGGGTGCCCGAGGATTTCTTCGGCGCGATGGATGAAGTCGTTGCGGTTACGCGCTTCGCGCAATGCGTTGGTGCCCACGATCCGTACGGAGCCCGGGGGCATTCCGTTGATCAGTTGGGCAAAGCGCTTGAGGCAGTCGAGCCCGCGCTGCATGGATTCTTCATTGAGTTGACGCTCGTCGTCGATCCCGGCAGCCAGCTGTACTTTTTCGCCGAGCCGCTCGAGGATGCGGATTTCGCCGTTCTGGGCCTTGGCCACGACCATGTGAAAGCTGTTGGAGCCCAGGTCGATGGCGGCGATCAGGGACAGATTCTTGGCTTGGGATTGCGGCATGGTTTGGGGTCTCGGTCGATAACCTTGCCATCGTGCCACGATCGACCGCTGGCGCCAACGCGTTGTGCTTCGGGAATTTCTCTGAGGCTGTATGTGAGACTTTTTTGTAGGAAATGTAGGTTGTCTTTCCAGGCTTTTGTAGAAGTGCTTCTGGGGCGGCGTAGGATATTTAACTAGTGTAGGTTTTAAGTCCGATTATGATTTTGCCTACAATCCAGGCGTGCAGTTTTTATTCCTTATGTTAGTTGAACCTACCGTTGGAGGTTGCCACGCTGACAGTTTCTTTTTACCGCTCCCACAATAATTGAGGTGCCGTCTTATTCTTTAGTCAACTACCAAGCGAACAGACTGTCACTCGGCAATTTTGCCGTGGTGTTATTTATTTATGGCTTGTCTTGTAAAGAAAAATAAATACACCTGATAACTTTTTGTGACAGGTTGAATATGAAAAAAATTGTTGGATTGACTCTTGGTATCGCTTGCCTGGCCGCAACCCTCAATGCACAGGCTTCCACTACTGCCGAGCTGATCGTCAGGGGTACGATCAAACCGGCGGCGTGTAACCTCAGCATGACCGGCGGCGGCATTATCAACTACGGCGAAATTCCTTCGGGTCAACTGCTCCCGACGGCATTCAATCCGCTTGCGGAAAGGACTACCCCGCTGACCGTCAGTTGCGGTACCACGCCCGCCAAGTTCGGGCTGAAATTTGTCGACCTGCAGGCCGGCAGCAAGGTGCCTGGCATCCTGAATGCGCTTGGCGCGGGCTATACCGAGACGCATAACTTTGGCCTGGGCCTTGTGTCTGGCCGCAAGACCGGCGGTTTTGCCGTCACCCTGAAGGATCTCAGGGCTTCGGCCGTTGTGCTCAACCCCATCATGCGTATCGGCGCCGGTGCCTGGCAGAACAGTGACGGAAAAGTCGCGCAGTCGCCTACCCAATACTCCTGGCGATCCGGCGTCACTGCCGTTCCCGCTCCGGTCGCACAACTGACCGGGACTATCGCTGTCAGGGCGGTGATCAATAAAGGCCAGGATCTGGACCTGAGTCGCGACATTACCCTGGATGGGCGCGCGACACTTGAACTGAGCTACATCTAAGCGACTGGAATACAGCCGATCAGGAAACTGACTCGTTTCTTGTCGGCTGTTTCTAAGTGGATTTCAGTTTATCAATTGTCACTTCCCTGTCGTGGAGCGTACTGAGTGCCCAGTCTTTCAGTAGTAAGTCATTCGTGGTTGTTATATGCAGGGTTGTTCTTGTGTTTTATCGGCGTTGCAACTGCGGACGGTATGTTGCCGGAAACTACAGTGGTTGTGCTTTATGAAGCGCAGGGCGAAGCCACCATCAATATAAAAAATACCGATGCGACGCCGGCGCTGCTGCATTCGGTCATTGAAAACATACCGGAAGATCCTGAGCCGCTATTGATTGTTACACCGCCCATTACGCGTGTGGAGGCCGGTGAGACTCAGTTGGTGCGTTTCATCAGTACCCTTGAGGCGCCACTCCAGGCCCAGCGGCTGAAGCGAGTGACCTTCGAGGGGATTCCCCAGGCACGTGCGGCGGGTGGTGCGACCATTGGTATCACCCTGCGGCAGAATTTACCGCTGATCCTGCATCCGCGAGACCTGCCGGTACATCAAACTCCTTGGGAACTGCTGAAGTGGGTACAGGCGGGGGAGCGCCTCACCGTTCACAACGACAGCCTTTATGTGGTGCGCCTTGCGCCGGAGGTGCAATTACTGCCACGAAGGTCTGCGGCTACTTTGCCACGGACCTACATTTTGCCGGGTGAAACCCTGACGGTGAGGGTTGACGGCGGGCTAGAGGGCTTGACTGAGGTCGAGATTCAACCGGCCACGGTCTATGGGTTTTCGGCGGACAGCTATCGGGCCCCTATCAATGTCAGTGGGGTTGATTGACCCATGACATCGAGTAACAGACTTGTCGCATCGTTATGGCCCAGGCGACCCAGCCTGTTTGTGGGGGTTGCGACGCTATGGAGCTTGCCCGGCCTCGTCCCCGCACTGGAGCTGGGGGAAGGTTTCGACTTGGCGGCGCTGACCACGCACGGTATTGATCCGAAGGTTTCCGACTACTTTCGCAGTGCCGCGCGTTTTCGCGAAGGTGTGCATGGGGTGGGATTGCGGATCAATGGAAACCCGCTTGGGTTGGTGGATGCGCAGTTCGACGCACAAGGGCAGCTGTGTTTTACCCCGGGCTTGCTGGATAAAGCAGGCTTGGTGAAGCCCGCCGGTCTTGTCCGTGAAGGCGACGCCTCGAGTGCGGCCTGCCATGATTTCCTTGGCGCCTTCCCGACGACGATGGTACGGCTTCGGCCCGGCAGCAATGAAGTGGCGCTGGTGGTACCCACTCAATCACTGCGTGAGCCGCAATGGGAAGCCGCAGACTTTTCCCGAGGCGGCGCCGCGGCGTTGTTCAACTATGACGTGCAGGGGTTTGACAGCCGCTCGCGCAGCGGGCCGAGCCGATTCGTTTCGGCCTATACCGAGGCAGGTTTCAACTTGGGCGATTGGATTGTTCGCAGTCGTCAATTCTATGTATCCGACAACGGGAACGCCCGAACCGAGCATCTCTATGCTTACGCCCAGCGGGACATCGCTGCACTGCAGTCGACTTTCCAGGCCGGCCAGATTTCCACGAATAACCCGCTGTTTGGCGGTATCCAGTTATCGGGTGTGCAGTTTTCTCCTGATGGCCAGTCGCGAGCGCCGGCAGGCAGCAACAACGCCGTGGTGGAGGGGCTGGCCCAAAGCCAGTCGCGAATTGAGGTGCGTCAGTCGGGCGTCTTGATCCACAGCACGCTGGTGCCTGAAGGGCCTTTCAGGCTTACGGGCTTGCCTCTGCTCAACGGTACCAGCGACCTGGAGGTCAGCGTCATCGATGTGCGTGGCGCCAAGCGCAACTTCGTGGTGCCCGCGGCCTCTTTCGCGGGAGCTGCCCCGGCTGCGCCCGGTTACTATTTTTCCCTCGGCAAGATACGGGATAACACGCTGGATGAGGCGCCATCACCCGTCGTCGCCATGGGCAGTGGCACTTGGGGTTTGGGGCGCGATTCGTCAGCCGGGTTCGGTGTGTTGGGCACCGCTGAATACGGGGCGGCCGGCGGTACGCTGAGCAGTGTATTTTTCCAGCGGGTTTCCGTCGGGGCACGTCATAACCTGTCCCGGGACAGTCGCAACGCGGTATCCGGCTCGCGCAGCAGCGTCACCGTAAGCAGCCCGGTGGCCGCCAACGTTGATCTCAACCTCAGTTCGACCCAGCAGACCCGGGGTTACCGCGAGGTCGTTGAAGCGGGCCGCCGAACCACGGCCGATGAGCTGGGGTCGCGCTTCAAGCATCAGTACACGGCGGGTGTGAGCTGGGTTGAACCTACGTTGGGAGTGTTCTCCCTGGGCTATACCCGCAGTGCTCAATTTGACGGGCAAACCGCCGAGCATGTGTTTGCTGCCTGGAACAAGTCGTTCCGCTACGCCGATGTGGCGTTGGTCGCTGATTCACAGGTGGGTGGCTCTCAGTCCCGCCATGACGCCGGGCGCGATGACCGCCGCCGTGAGCGTGACCTGGACAATGACTTGTCCGTGCGACTGCAGGTCAGCATGCCCCTGGGTGGCGAGCGCCGTGTAAACAGTTACGTCAGCCGGCGTGGGAATCAGGCCCGTGCCGGCACTGCGTTCAGTGAGCGGGTCAATGACTACGTGCGTTACGAGGTGGGCACCGAGCGTGACCTCAGTAATCGGGAGCAGTCGGTTCGTGGCCAGGTGGACCTGACGCCCCGTTATACCCGACTCGGTCTGGGTGTCAGCCGAGATGCCCAGGGCAGTAGCTATACAGGGCAGTTGCAAGGAGGCGTCGTGGCCCACGCCGGCGGGCTGACATTCTCGCCTTACACCGTGCAGGACACGTTTGGGATCGCCTCGGTGGGCGACATCGGCGCTGCAAGAATCGACACCCCGCAGGGGCCGGTGTGGACCGATTTCAAAGGGCAGGCGGTGATCCCTGGCTTGCCCGCGTACACCAGCAGCCGTCTTGAAGTTCAGACCCGGTCCTTGCCCAAGCGTGTTGACTTGAAGAACGGCACCCAGGTGCTCGCGGCCGGGCGAGGGTCGGTCAATACCGTGGCGTTCGAGGTGGTCAAAGTGCGCCGCGTCCTGCTGACTGCCAGTGACTCACAAGGTCGACCTCTGCCCCAGGGGGCTGCGGTCTTCGACAAGCACAATCGTTTTCTGACCAGTGTGGTGGGAGAGGGCATGATTTTCCTGAACGACCTTAACGACGCGCAAGATTTGCGGGTTTCCTTGTCGGACTCTTCCTCGTGTGTGTTGGACCTTGCCGTAAATGCCCAGCCCGACAATGACAAGTTCTACGAGACAGCCTCGGCGGTGTGCCATGGCCGTTAAGCTGAAATGCATGGGGCTTGCACTGTTCTGCACGGTATCGGTGGCCCAGGGCGTTCGAGCAGAAAACTGTCGGCTCTCGCTGAGCCAGTCGCGCATCGACTATGGCGTTGTTCACCGCGAGGCGTTGCGCGAAAGCCCGACGGTGACGCTCGGTTCGCGCACGCTGCACTTGAGCGTGCTGTGTGCAGAGCCTTCGGCCATCGCGTTGCGATTCATTGGCGCGGCAGATGGGCGAGGTTTCCGGTTCGGGCAACAGGGGCGCCTGCGGCTGAGTCTCAAGCATGCCCTGATGGATGGGCGCGCCGTCGATTGGGGGCTGGCACACCTGCCCGGTGAGGCCACTCGCGGGCAGTTGTTACCGGGCCAGGTCCTGGTGGCACGAGCGTTGGGCAAAAGGCTGACGGCCCAGGTCGATGTCGACACTGACCTGCCTGCCGATGCCTTTGAGGTGCGCTATCAGACGGTACTGGAAAGCCAGGGCAGTTTCGAACTGGTCAGTCCGGCTGTTCCACTGAGCCGATGAAATTGGCGAACTCCGGGGTTTGCGGGTTGGCAAACAACACCTTGGGATCGCCCACTTCATGCACTTTGCCCTGGTGCATGAACACCAGCTTGTCGCCGACTTCCCGGGCAAAGCGCATTTCGTGGGTCACCATGATCAAGGTCATGCCGTCCTTGGCCAGTTGGCGCACGACGCTGAGTACTTCATTGACCAGCTCCGGGTCGAGGGCCGAGGTGATCTCATCACACAGCAACACTTTGGGCGACATGGCCAGGGCACGGGCAATCGCTACTCGCTGTTGTTGGCCACCAGAGAGGCGATCGGGGAATGCGTCGAATTTTTCCCCAAGGCCGACCCGCTCCAGCATCTGGCGGGCCAGTTGTGCCGCCTTGGCCTTGGGCACTTTCTGCACCACCTGGGGTGCCAGCATCACATTCTCACCGACCGTCAGGTGCGGGAACAGGTTGAATTGCTGGAACACCATGCCGACTTTCTGTCGCAGGCTGCGCAGGTCGGCGCGGGCGGCGTCCAGGTACTCGCCATCGACTTCGATCACGCCATCGTTAATCGACTCCAGACCATTGAGGGTGCGCAGCAGGGTGGATTTACCCGAGCCGCTGCGGCCGATGATGGCTACCACTTGGCCTTCATCCACCGTCAGGTCGATGCCCTTGAGTACATGATGGTCGCCGTAATACTTATGCAGGGCGGAAATTCTAAGCAGAGGCATGCAGTCTCCTTTCCAGGTAGCGCGCACTGAGGGACAAGGGGTAGCAGAGCAAAAAGTAACCAAGGGCCACCAGGCCATAGACCATGAAGGGCTCGAAGGTGGCGTTGGCGAGCATGCCGCCGGTCTTGGTCAATTCGGTGAAGCCGATGATCGAAGTCACGGCGGTGCCTTTGACCACTTGCACCGAGAAACCCACGGTGGGGGCCACTGCAATGCGCAGGGCCTGGGGCAGAATCACGTAGCGCAGTTGTTCAAGCGGGTTCAGCGCCAGGCTGGCCGACGCTTCCCACTGCCCATGGGCGATGGAGTCGACGCAGCCGCGCCAGATTTCAGCGAGGTAGGCGCTGGTGAACAGGGTCAGGGCAATCGCCGCCGCCAGCCACGGTGAGATATCCACCCCGAGCAGGGCGATGCCGAAAAACACCAGGAACAGTTGCATCAGCAGCGGCGTGCCCTGAAACAGTTCGATGTAGGTACGGGCGACATTGCGCGGGAAGGCCTTGCGGCTGATACGCATCGTCATGACCAGCAGGCCGATCACGCCGCCGCCGATGAATGCCACCAGCGACAATATCAAGGTCCACTGCAGGCCGGTGGCCAGGTTGCGCACGATATCCCAGAAGGAAAAATCACTCATCGGCTGTTCCTCATCACAAATCGGCGACCGATCCAGTTGAGCAACTGACGAATCATCAGTGCCATGCACAGGTAGACCAAGGTGGTCAGGGCATAGGTTTCAAAGGCTCGGAAGTTGCGCGACTGGATAAAGTTGGCGGCAAAGCTGAGTTCCTCCGTGGCGATCTGCGAACACACCGCCGAACCGAGCATCACGATAATGATCTGGCTGCTCAGGGCCGGCCAGACTTTGCCCAGCGCCGGCAGCAATACCACGTGGCGAAACGCTTCGAAGCGCGTCATTGCCAGCGCGGCGGCGGCTTCCAGTTGCCCGCGAGGGATGGCCTGGATACCGGCGCGGATGATCTCGGTTGAGTAAGCGCCCAGGTTGATCACCATTGCCAGCACGGCGGCTTGCCACTCGGTGATTTTCAGCCCCAGGGACGGCAGGCCGAAAAAGATGAAAAACAACTGCACCAGGAACGGCGTGTTGCGGATCAACTCGACATACACACCGAACAGCCAGGCAAATGGCTGAATCTTCCACGCCCGCGCCACGGCACCGACTGTGCCCAGGGCCACCCCCAGGATTGCGCCGATGGCTGTCAGCTCAAGGGTGAACAAGGCGCCACGCAACAGCAGATCGGTATTGGCCAGCACCGGCACAAAGTCGAATTGATAGGCCATGGATCAGCTCCGCTTCAGAGATCGGCAGGCAACGGCTCTTTGAGCCATTGCATCGCGTTCTTTTCCAGGCTGCCGTCAGCCTTGGCCGCGACCAGAATCTGATTGACCTTCTCCAGCAGGGCCGGCTCGTTTTTGTTCACCCCCACATACACCGGCGAGTCCTTGAGTTTCACCTTCAGCGCCGGTACGCGTTTCGGGTTGCGCTCGCTGATTGCCACCATCACCACGTTGCCGCTGGCGATCAGATCGACCTGGCCGGCAAGGTAAGCAGCGATGGTCGAGTTGTTGTCTTCGAAGCGTTTGATGGTGGCTTCCTTGGGCGCCACGGCGGTCAGCTCGATGTCTTCAATGGCGCCGCGGGTCACGCTGATGGTCTTGCCCTTGAGGTCGTCGGTGGTGCTGATGGGGGCGTCAGGCGGGCCGAACACGGCCAGGTAGAACGGCGCGTAGGCCTTGGAGAAATCGATGACTTTTTCTCGCTCGGGGTTCTTGCCCAGGCTGGAAATCACCAGGTCGACCTTGCCGGTGGTGAGAAACGGGATGCGGTTGGTGCTGTTGACCGGGGTCAGCTCCAGCTTGACCTTGAGCTGGTCGGCCACCAGCTTGGCGGTATCAATGTCCAGGCCGCGAGGCTTCATATCGGGGCCGACCGAGCCGAAGGGGGGGAAATCCTGGGGTACGGCGACCTTGAGGGTGCCGCGGGCAACGATATCGTCCAGACCGTTGGCCTGGGCGGGTGCCTGGCCCAGCATCAGGCTGGCAAACAAGGCAGTGAGCAGGGCGCTGTAGCGCTTGGTCATGGCAACTCTCCGGAAGATACGGGGGAATGTTCTGTCTGGAGCTATTGCACGGCCCATGCCATGACACTGCCAATGCTCTGGAACGCTGGAGTTTGTTGAGTCTTGTGGTCTTACTGGTCTGAACAGTCGGCTGGCGTTTCGCACCCTTTTCGAGCGCTGCCAAAACCGCGCGAGCCCCTTTGGGGCGTGGCTTGCCGAGGGCTGCGAATAGCTTTACAACTAGCTGCTCAGCTCTCTGGAACCTTGAGTCTTCTATGAATTCCATCGCCCAAGCCGTACCGGAAGCGGCCCTGCAGGCCATCCGTAAACTGATCAAGGAGCAGGGCTTCGCCGCCGGTGATGCGCTGCCGTCCCAACGCGACCTGGCGGTGCAGTTGGGCGTGAGCCGAGCCTCGTTGCGTGAGGCGTTGTCATCCTTGAGTGCCTTGGGCGTGGTCAGTGTGCAGCCAGGTAAAGGCGTGTTCGTTCAAGAGGTACAGGAGACCCCGGGGTTTGCCTGGCCCTTCGCCGCCCAGGCCACGCCGTTGGATATCTTCCAATTGCGCTATGCCCTTGAAGGGTTTGCCGCGGGGTTGGCGGCGGTCATGTTGACGATTGATGAACTGGACACGTTGGAAGATAACCTTGAGGCGATGCGCAAGGTGCTCAAGGCGGGAGACTTTGAAGCCGCCGCCCGGCTGGACTTCGAATTCCATCAACGCATCTTGCTGGCCAGTGGTAATCAGGCGATGGTGAGCATCCTGAGCGCCAGCGCCGACGTGTTCCTGGAAAGCCAGAAACTACCGTTCATCCGGCCGGAGCGTGCCATGGAAACCTGGCAGGAGCACCGCAGGATCCTGCGTGCCCTGGCGCGGCGCGCCAGTGCGGCGGCGCAGAAAAGCATGCAGGAGCACGTGCGCAACGCGGCGTTGCGTACCGGTATCGCCTTCGTCACCCCGGTAGCGCCGTGAGTTGGGCTATACCCAAACTCATGCGCCGTCATAGGAAGACTCAATCAGAGGCGGCTTCCTGAACGGGGGAAGGGCGGCTATGATGGGCAACGTTTTTTTTGCTTACAATCCGGAGACATCCATGAGCAACGATCTTATCAAGCACGTCACCGACGCGACCTTTGAGGCCGAAGTACTCAAGGCTCAAGGCCCGGTGCTGGTTGACTACTGGGCTGAATGGTGCGGCCCTTGCAAAATGATCGCTCCGGTCCTGGACGACATTGCAACCACTTACGAAGGCAAGTTGACCATTGCCAAGCTGAACATCGACGACAACCAGGAAACCCCGGCCAAGCATGGCGTACGTGGTATCCCGACCCTGATGCTGTTCAAGGACGGTGAGGTTGCGGCTACTAAAGTGGGCGCGCTGTCGAAGTCCCAGTTGCAAGCTTTCCTCGACGCAAACATCTAAGCGTCGTGAAAAAAGCCCCGCAAATCGCGGGGCTTTTTCGTTAAACAGGGCTAGACGCTCCGAAACTCAGGTGGTACATTCGGCCCCGCACTGGTTTCTCCACTGCCCCCTGCAAGCCGTCGCCGACGCATTCCTTTTCGATTAGTACGCGATCCTGTCGCCTTCTCTGCGGCGCGGCCTCATTAAGCCAAAAGCTTAATTTCCCCCCTCCATAAATGATTACGTCATTCCTATATGAATCTGACTGAACTCAAGCAAAAGCCGATTACCGAACTGCTCGAATTGGCCGAACAGATGGGCATAGAAAATATGGCCCGTTCGCGCAAGCAGGACGTGATTTTCTCCCTGCTGAAAAAGCACGCGAAAAGCGGCGAGGAAATCTCCGGTGATGGCGTGCTGGAGATTCTCCAGGACGGCTTCGGCTTCCTCCGCTCTGCAGACGCTTCCTATCTCGCCGGCCCTGACGATATTTATGTCTCGCCGAGCCAGATCCGTCGCTTCAACTTGCGTACCGGTGACACCATCGTTGGCAAGATCCGTCCTCCGAAGGAAGGCGAGCGTTATTTCGCCCTGCTCAAGGTCGACACGATCAACTTCGATCGTCCCGAGAACGCGAAAAACAAGATTCTCTTCGAGAACCTGACCCCGCTGTTCCCGACTGTGCGCATGAAGATGGAGGCCGGTAACGGCTCCACCGAAGACTTGACCGGTCGTGTAATCGACCTGTGCGCCCCGATCGGCAAAGGCCAGCGTGGTCTGATCGTCGCACCGCCGAAAGCCGGTAAGACCATCATGCTGCAGAACATTGCAGCGAACATCGCACGTAACAATCCTGAAGTTCATCTGATCGTGCTGTTGATCGATGAGCGTCCGGAAGAAGTGACTGAAATGCAGCGCACCGTGCGCGGCGAAGTGGTCGCCTCGACGTTCGATGAGCCGCCAACCCGCCACGTGCAGGTTGCCGAAATGGTGATCGAGAAGGCCAAGCGCCTGGTTGAACACAAGAAAGACGTGGTGATCCTGCTCGACTCCATCACCCGTCTGGCCCGTGCCTACAACACTGTGATCCCAAGCTCCGGCAAAGTATTGACCGGTGGTGTCGATGCCCACGCCCTGGAGAAACCGAAACGTTTCTTCGGCGCTGCGCGGAACATCGAAGAAGGCGGCTCGCTGACCATTATCGCCACCGCGCTGGTTGAAACCGGCTCGAAGATGGACGAAGTGATCTACGAAGAGTTCAAGGGTACCGGCAACATGGAACTGCCCCTGGACCGTCGTATTGCCGAGAAACGTGTGTTCCCGGCGATCAACATCAACCGTTCCGGCACCCGCCGTGAAGAGTTGCTGACCGCCGACGACGAACTGCAACGCATGTGGATTCTGCGCAAGTTGCTGCACCCGATGGACGAAGTCGCCGCCATCGAGTTCCTGGTCGACAAGCTGAAAACCACCAAGACCAACGACGAGTTCTTCTTGTCGATGAAGCGTAAGTAATACGACGTTTCAGGTCTGAAAGAATGGCGCCCCCAGGGGCGCCTTTTTTTTATCGAGAAAGGGAGCTTTTCATCGTGAACGTGTCAGTTAAGAAACAAAAAAATCTCTTTCATTGTTAATCTTTGTACTTTTTACCTGACTGGCTCACTGATTTATGACCACCCTTGCTTATCGACGAGACATTGACGGGTTACGTGCCATCGCAGTGCTTGCGGTCGTGCTGTTTCATTTCGGCGTGCCGGGCTTCACTGGCGGCTTTGTCGGCGTTGATGTTTTCTTTGTGATTTCCGGTTATCTGATCACTACGATCATTTGGCGCGAGCGTGAAGCCGGGCGTTTCAGCTTTGTGGATTTTTGGGCCCGGCGCGCCCGACGTATCCTGCCGGCGCTGTGCGTGATGATGCTGACGGCAGTGGTTGTGGGCTGGTTCCTGCTGGCGCCCAAGGACTACGAGGAACTGGGGCGTTCGATTCACAACCAGGTAATTTTCATCTCAAACCTGTTTTTCATGCGCCAGGATGGCTACTTCGATGTAGCGTCCGATATGAAGCCCATGCTGCATACGTGGTCGCTGTCGGTTGAAGAACAGTTCTACATTGTTTTTCCGCTGTTACTGACGTTGCTCTCGAGTCAGGTAAAGCGCTGGCGCATGGCTTTGTTGGTCCTGGCGCTGGCGTCCTTTGCCGCCTGTGTCTGGACACTGCCCCGTTATCCAGAAAAAGCTTTTTACCTGCTGCCCATGCGGGCCTGGGAGCTGCTGGCCGGATCCCTGCTGGCGGTGATGCCGCTGCGGGCATATCGAGCAAGCCCAATATTGGCTCAAGGTATCAGTCTTGCCAGCCTGGCCCTGATCCTGGTGGCGGTGTTCGGTTATGACGCCACCACGGATTTTCCGGGGGCTGCCGCGCTGTTGCCGGTATTGGGCGTGGTAGGGCTGATCTGGGCCAACGGCCAGCAAGTCACACTGGTCGGGCAATTGCTGGGCAGCCGGGTGATGGTGGGTATAGGGCTGATCTCCTACTCGTGGTACCTGTGGCATTGGCCTGTGCTGGTCTATGGCAAATACGCCAGCCTTGATGGTCTGGCGGCATGGGAACTTGGCGGATTGCTGGGTTTGAGTATGGTCTTGGGTTATATGTCCTGGCGTTTCGTCGAGGCGCCGTTTCGTGAGAAGCGGCTGTTGGCTGGGCGGCGCTCAATTCTGGTTGCGGCGGTTATCGGGTTGGTCGGCCTGGGGCTTGTCGGCAAAAGCATGACCTGGACGGACGGCGCGCCTTGGCGGCTATCGCCGCAGGCGTTGCAGTTCGCCCAGGCGCGGGTCTGGAGCCCTAAACTGATGAATTGCCTGTCGGATGACAAGAAAAACGATCATCGAGAGCTATGTCATTTTGGCCCGGACTCCACCAGCCGTGTTCTGGTCTGGGGCGACAGTCATGCTTCGGCCTTGATTCCCGCACTCAAGGATGGCGCAAGCAGGTACGGCTTGAGCATTACCCAGGCCGGGTATTCAGGTTGTACGCCGTTCTACCGCAAGGAAAGCACACCGGGATGCCAGGCGTTCAATCAGCGCGTCGCCAAAGTGCTGGAGCAGGGGGCGTTCAGCGACGTGGTTCTGGCCGCGCGCTGGAGCCTCTATGTCTATGGCGAACACTCCGGTGATACCGGCGCCTCGATTCACGACCCGGCGACCGGCAAGTATGACCGTGCTGTCGCCGAGCAGCTTTTTGCCGCTGCTGTGCGTGCACAAGTCCAGCGGCTGCGCGCCGGCGGCCATCGGGTGTGGTTGGTCAAAGAGGTGCCGCTGCTGCCCTTCAGCGCGCCTTATCGTCTGAGTCGCCTGGCAATGCTGGGGCGACCGACGGATAGAGAAGGCATGCCTGTCGCGGATCACCTCCAGCGTCAAGCCTATATCAATGATGTGTTCGAGCAGCTTGCCAAGGCGGACTCCGGTGTCATGTTGCTGGACCCGGCCTCCAGGCTGTGCGACGCCGGGGGATGGTGCGGCGTCGAACTTGAGGGGCATTCCTTGTACACCGACGACAATCACCTCTCGGATGTGGGCGCGCGGTTTGTCGAGGCGTTCCTCGAACCCTTGTTCAACGCGTCGCATGCCTCTGCCGTGACGGATAATGGCGTGCAATAAGCTGCCAGCCGCCCTCAGAGCAGGTAGGATGTACGCCTATTTTACGGGTGGCATGGTTAATGAAATTCAAGGATCTTCGGGATTTCGTGCAGCAACTTGAGCAGCGCGGAGAGTTGAGACGTATCCAGATGCCGATTTCGCCGGTGCTGGAAATGACTGAGATTTGCGACCGCACCTTGCGTAACAAGGGCCCGGCGCTGCTGTTCGAGAACCCGACCGGGTTTGATATCCCGGTGCTCGGCAACCTGTTCGGCACACCCGAGCGCGTGGCCTTTGGCATGGGCGCCGAGTCGGTCAGCGAGTTGCGCGAGATCGGCAAGCTGCTGGCCTTCCTCAAGGAGCCCGAGCCGCCGAAGGGCTTGAAGGATGCCTGGTCGAAGCTGCCGATCTTCCGCAAGATCATCGCCATGGCCCCTAAAGTGGTCAAGGACGCGGTCTGCCAGGAAGTGGTCATCGAAGGCGACGACGTCGACCTGGCCATGCTCCCGGTGCAGACCTGCTGGCCCGGCGATGTCGGCCCCCTGATCACCTGGGGCCTGACCGTCACCAAAGGCCCGAACAAGGAACGTCAGAACCTCGGCATCTACCGTCAGCAAGTGATTGGCCGTAACAAGGTCATCATGCGCTGGCTGAGCCATCGTGGCGGCGCCCTGGATTACCGTGAATGGTGCGAAAAACACCCGGGTAAACCGTTCCCTGTTTCCGTGGCCCTCGGCGCTGACCCGGCCACCATCCTGGGCGCCGTGACCCCGGTGCCTGACAGCTTGTCCGAATATGCGTTCGCCGGCCTGCTGCGCGGTAACCGTACCGAACTGGTGAAGTGCCGTGGCAATGACCTGCAAGTACCAGCCACCGCGGAAATCATCCTTGAAGGCGTGATTCATCCAGGCGAGATGGCCGATGAAGGCCCCTACGGCGACCACACCGGTTATTACAATGAAGTCGATAGCTTCCCGGTGTTCACCGTGGAGCGCATCACTCACCGGATCAAGCCGATCTACCACAGCACCTACACCGGCCGTCCGCCGGATGAGCCGGCCATTCTCGGCGTGGCATTGAACGAAGTGTTTGTCCCGATCCTGCAAAAGCAATTCCCGGAGATCACCGACTTCTACCTGCCGCCGGAAGGCTGTTCGTACCGCATGGCCGTTGTGACCATGAAGAAGTCATACCCAGGGCATGCCAAGCGGGTAATGCTGGGTGTATGGTCGTTTTTACGACAGTTCATGTACACCAAGTTCGTTATCGTCACCGACGACGACATCAATGCCCGCGACTGGAACGACGTGATCTGGGCCATCACCACGCGCATGGACCCCAAGCGCGACACGGTGATGATCGACAACACGCCGATCGACTATCTCGACTTCGCCTCGCCGGTATCGGGCCTGGGCTCGAAGATGGGGCTGGATGCCACCCACAAATGGCCGGGTGAGACCACCCGCGAGTGGGGCCGAGTAATCGTCAAGGATGAGGCCGTCACTGCCCGTGTCGATGCGATCTGGAAAGAATTGGGAATAGATTGATGCGTGTAACCCTGCAACCTTCCGGCGCCGTGCTGGAGCTGGTCCCTGGCGAGCGAATCCTCGAAGGCGCGCGCCGCCTCGGCTATGAGTGCCCTCAGGCCTGTCGCAATGGCGTGTGCCATGTGTGTGCGGCGCTGTTGGTGGAGGGCCGCGTGCGGCAGGCCGGTGAGGTGCGTGACCACGGTGAGTTCTACACGTGCATCGCAGAACCGCTGGAAGATTGCATTGTGTTGTGGGATGGCGTGCTGGCGCCGGGAGAGTTGCCGTTGCGCAAATTGTCGTGCCAGCTGAGCGAGTGCGTGGAGGTGGGCGGCGATGTATGGCGTGTACGCCTGCGTGCGCCGGCCGGTAAGGCGGTGCGTTACCACGCCGGCCAGTACCTGATGATCGAGCGGGAGAACGGCGAGAAATCGGCATTCTCCCTGGCTTCAGCGCCCCACGCCGGGCGCGATCTGGAGCTGCATGTACTGGCGCGCGAAGACAGTGCCCGCAACCTGCTGGACCAGTTGCAGCGTAACCAGATGGCTCGCGTCGAACTGCCATTTGGTGACACTCACTTGGCCGAATTGCCCGACGGGCCGCTGGTGTTGATCGCCGCCGGTACCGGCATGGCGCAGATGCACAGCCTGATCGAGCATTGCCGCGCCTCTGGCTTCAAGCACCCGGTACATCTCTATTGGGGCGTGCGCCGACCCGAAGACTTCTACGAAATCGAACACTGGCCACAGTGGCAGCAACTGCCCAACCTGTTCCTGCACAAAGTGGTCAGCGATCTATGCGGCTGGGAAGGGCGTTGCGGGTTGTTGCATGAAGCCGTGTGTGAAGACATTGCCGACCTCAAGGCCGTCCATGTCTACGCCAGCGGCTCTCCGGCCATGATCTATGGCACTTTGGATGCGCTGGTCGAGGCCGGCATGGATGCACACCAGATGCGTGCCGACGTATTTGCCTACGCACCTCGCCCTTAAAAACGCGCGCCGGCCGTGAGCATTGCGGCATTGAAACCCAGCAGCACGAACTCACTGGCCACCGGGCCGACATGCACGCCCACTGAGGGGATGATCGCCGGGGCCACGCCGAATCGGTTGAGCGGTATTTTATCGCGGTATTGGCCGCGATAACCCTGGAGTGCGCCCGCTGTCACCTTCACGTAGAGCGGTGATTGAGCAAGATCGTAGCGCTTGCCGGCGTAGATATAGTAAGAGCGCTGACTGAACGAGTTACGAAACGTCGCTGCGCCATATACCCGCCCTGATGCTTCGTTACGCTCCAGGTTGATCAGATCCTGATGGTTATTGTGCTGTGGATCCGGTGAAAAATGCCGGGTGTACAGGCTGGTCTGTGCGTACCAGAAACCTTTTTCGTCTTCGCTGGCCAGCGTTGTGGCAGCCGGCGCCAATAGCAGCAGACCGGTAATAAGATATTTCATGGTTCGACCTCGGTAGTCGTTTGAAGGGGCGGCTAGGGTGGGTCGCTGAACGCCTACAGTTTGACGGTTGGCGTCCTGCGTGGCCTGAACCTGAGCTGACAATCAGGTCGCCTATGCTTATGCAATTTCGGTATTTTTTAAGTAAGAAATATCTTATTAAGCTATAAGCAACGGACTACCGACTTTCTGCCAATAACCAATAAATGACCGCCACCGCCCGCCAGCCGGATCGATCGTCAGAACTCAGAGCATTGAAGTTCCGAGTAGATTCCAAGGGGAGCGGTATGGGGAGCTACAAGACGTACAGGTTGTACACAGCACTTTTGTCGGCCAATTTGCTGACCGCTGTGGGATTTAATCCAGTCCACGCGGCCGAAGCCGCCGCTGAGGCACCGAAACTCGATACCGTGATCGTCACCGGCACCCGCGCCCAAGAGCGCACCGCCAGCGCATCGCTGTCGCCTGTCGATGTGATTTCCGGTGAAGCCCTGCGCAGCACCGGCTCCGATGAGTTGGGCGCGGTACTCGCACGGTTGATTCCATCGATCAACTTCCCCCGTCCGAGCCTGGTGGACGGTGCCGAACTGGTGCGCCCGGCACAGTTACGCGGCCTGTCGCCGGATCAAGTCCTGGTGCTGGTTAACGGAAAACGGCGGCATACCAGCGCTTTCGTCAATCTCGGCGGTGCCGTGGGGCGTGGTTCTGCGCCGGCGGATTTGAATGCGATCCCGCTGTCGGCGATAGACCATATCGAAGTGCTGCGCGATGGCGCGTCCGCCCGTTATGGCTCGGATGCGATTGCCGGGGTGATCAACGTAATCCTCAAGCACGCCGACCACGGCGGCTCGATCTCCAGCAAATTCGGCCAATACAAAAAAGGTGATGGCATCCAGCGCAACGTCAGTGGCAATACCGGGCTGGCGCTGGGCGATAACGGCTTTATCAATCTCTCGGGCGAAGGGGCCGACAACGATTACACCAACCGCGCCGGCCATGATTTTCGCCCCGCCAGCATAGGCTCCACGACCTATGGCCAACGAGTGTTCCGCCAGGGCGAACCGGCCACGGATGAAGGCAAGTTCCAGTTCAACGGCGAATATGCGTTCAGCGATGCGGCCGAACTCTATAGCTTTGGCGGCTACAGCAAGCGGCGCGGCGAGACGGCTGCGTTTTACCGGGCGAGCAATGCGTCCAACAACATTGCGGCGCTCAACCCTAATGGCTACCTGCCGTTGATCAAAGGCAACCTGGAAGATACCTCACTGGTCGTGGGCTTGCGCGGCTTGCTGGCCTATGACTGGCATTACGACCTGTCGGCCAACTACGGCAAGAACCAATACGAGTTGGGGACCGAAACCATCAACACCTCCCTTGGCCTGGCCACGCCGCGCAAATTCAACAACGGCACCCTGAGCAACGACCAGCGCCAAGTCAGCCTGGACCTGTCGCGTGAGTTCGACGTGGGGTTCTTGCCCTATCCTGTCTCGGTGGCCTTGGGTGGCGAATACCTGCGCCAGGGTTATCAAATCGAAGCGGGCGAGCCGGCGTCCTACTATCAGACCGGCAGTTCGGGATTAGGTGGGTTCCGCGATGCCGACGCCGGCAGCACCTCTCGTCATAACTGGGCGCAATACCTGGACCTGGAAACCAATTTCACCGAAAAACTCAGCGCCTCGGCCGCCGTGCGGCATGAGGACTACAGCGATTTCGGCTCCAACGTCAGCGGTTCGCTGTCGGCCCGCTATGACTTCACCCCGCAAGTGGCCTTGCGCGGCAGCGTTTCCAACGGTTTCCGCGCGCCGTCCCTGGCCCAACAGAACTTTGCCTACACCTCGTCGCAACTGATCGGCAGCACTGTCCAGGAGGCCGGCACCTTTCCGGCCAGCAGCCAAGTCGCCCGCTTGCTCGGTGCTGAAGACCTGAAGCCCGAGAAATCGCGCAACTACAGTCTCGGCCTGGTGCTGGAGCCGACCGATGACCTGACCGTGACGCTCGACGTCTACCGCATCGATATCCGCGACCGCATCAGTCTGTCCTCCAACCTCAACCTGAACCCGGCGACCATCGCGTACCTGCAAGCCAACGGTGTCGGCAACATCAACTACACCAGCGCCCGTTACTTCACCAATGCCACTGACACCAGCACCGACGGCGTCGACCTGGTGGCCAACTATCGCTACCTGTTCGATAACGGCATTCGTTGGAACAGCACCGTCGGCTACAACTACAACCACACCCAGGTTACTGACGTGAAAGCCAACCCGGCGATCCTGGACAGCCTGGGAGCCAACCTGGTGCGGGTTGATCGTCGTGAGCGCATCGGTTTGCTCGGCGATACCACACCGCAGCACAAGTTGAGCCTGGGCAACGATTTCACCTATGGCAACTGGGCACTGCACAGCAACCTGGTGCGCTATGGCGAGTTCACCAGTTACCAGGCGGACAAGGTCAACGACCAGACCTTCAAGGCCGCCTGGGTGCTCGACCTTTCGGCGGACTACAAGTTGAAGAACTGGACCTTCACCCTGGGCGGCGACAACATCACCGACAAATACCCGGAGAAAGTCAATGCATACGCCAGCAGCGGCGGCAATCTCGCCTACAGCACTTTTTCGCCGTACGGTTACAGCGGCGCGTTTTATTACGGTAAAGTTGCTTACAACTGGTAATACACAGGGGGCGCACTGTTTTTCGCCATGACCGCCATTGAAACCGATCTTTTGCAATTGGCTTACCCTCCGCGGCTCGATCTGGGGCCGCAACTGACTCACGAACAATTGATGAGCTCCATGCAGGCCACTATGGCTCGGCATAAGGGAGGGCCGGTCTGGCTATTTGCTTATGGTTCGCTGATCTGGCGTCCTGAATGTTCGTCGACCGAGCGGGTGCGGGCGCGAGTCCACGGTTATCACCGCGGCCTGTACCTGTGGTCTCACGAGCACCGTGGCACGCCGGAATTGCCGGGGTTGGTGTTTGGCCTGGATCGCGGGGGTTCCTGCAGCGGGTTTGCCTACCGTTTGCCGGAAGACCAACTGGAAGCCTCGTTGTACGCCTTATGGCAGCGCGAAATGCCTTACCCCTCGTACCGGCCGCACTGGCTCAGTTGCCGCCTGGAAGATGGCAAGCAGGTGCAGGCGCTGGGGTTTGTGTTGGAGCGGCATTTACCCAGCTATGCCGGAAACTTGCCGGATATCGTACTCAATCATGTGCTGCAAAGCGCTTGCGGGCGTTACGGCACTACTCGCGATTATGTCGAGCAGACCGTGAACGCCCTGCGTAGCCACGCCATGCCAGATAAGAATCTGGAGGCGCGGCTCAAGCGTTGTACCAAGGATTGCTCAAGCGGTAGCTGATCGCGCTTCGCTGACGCTGTTGGTATGCCACAGCGTAGGAACCAGGAACGCGATGGCCAGCAGGCACGCGCCTACCAACAACACAAACCCACCGTTCCAGCCGAAATGGTCGACGGTGTAGCCCATGGCCGCGCTCGCCGCCACCGAGCCCCCCAGGTAACCGAACAGCCCGGTGAAACCCGCAGCGGTTCCCGCAGCTTTCTTCGGCGCCAGTTCGAGCGCCTGCAGGCCGATCAGCATGACCGGGCCGTAGATCAGGAAACCGATGGAAAACAGCGCGATCATATCGATGGTCGGGTTGCCCGCTGGGTTGAGCCAGTAAACCAGGGTCGCCACGGTCACCAGCGCCATGAACACCACGCCGGTCAGGCCACGATTGCCACGGAAGATCTTGTCCGACATCCAGCCGCACAGCAGAGTACCGGGAATACCGGCCCACTCGTAGAAGAAGTACGCCCACGAGGTTTTGTCCACGTCGAAGTGCTTGGCTTCCTTGAGGTACGTCGGTGCCCAGTCCAATACGCCGTAGCGCAGCAGGTAGACAAACACGTTGGCGAAGGCGATGTACCACAGCATTTTGTTGCGCAGCACGTATTTGACGAAGATTTCCTTGGCGCTGAACTCTTCTTCGTGGCTGGCGCTGTAGCCTTCCGGGTAATCGTTCTTGTATTGCTCGATCGGTGGCAGGCCCACCGATTGCGGCGTGTCGCGCATGGTAATGAAGGCAAAGGCCGCCACCAGCAATGCCACGGTGGCCGGGACGTAGAACGCCGCGTGCCAGTCATTGAACCAGGCCATGCCCAGCAGGAACAGCGGGCCGATCAAACCGCCGCCGACGTTATGCGCCACGTTCCATACCGATACCACGCCGCCGCGTTCTTTCTGCGACCACCAGTGCACCATGGTCCGGCCACTGGGTGGCCAGCCCATGCCCTGGGCCCAGCCGTTGATGAACAGCAAAATGAACATCATGGTCACGCTGGACGTTGCCCAAGGTGCGAAACCGAAAATGAACATCACCCCCGCTGAGACCAGCAGGCCGAAGGTCAGGAAGTAGCGGGGGTTGGAGCGGTCGGACACCAGGCCCATCAGGAACTTGGACAGACCGTAGGCAATCGCGATCGCCGACATCGCCAGGCCCAGTTCGCCACGGGTGTAACCCTCGTCGATCAGGTAGGGCATGGCCAGCGAGAAGTTTTTACGCAGCAGGTAGTACCCGGCGTAACCGAAGAAGATACCGGCGAAGATCTGCCAGCGCAGCCGTCGGTAGGTACTGTCTATTTTTTCTTCAGGCAGGGGTGCCTGGTGTGCGGCAGGACGAAAGAAAGCAAACATTCAAGAGCTCCAAATTTCTTGTTTTGACTGCGGATGCGAATGTTACAGTTTCGTTACCGAAAATAGCATCGCCTCTTATCTGCAAACACAGGAAAACGGAGCGATTGCATGTTCTCTTACGAACATGTCGCTAATAGATAAGCGTGGGTCGTAATCTGCTTCTTAGCAATAATACAGATCAAAATGTGGGAGGGGGCTTGCCCCCGATAACGGTGGGTCAGTCAATAAATACAGTGACTGACACCCTGCTATCGGGAGCAAGCCCCCTCCCACATTTGCCCGCATTTCAAGTTGATTAGCGGGTTTGGACGACCACTTTGCCCACTGCCTTGCGCTGCCCCAAGTCATTGATCGCCTGAGCCGCTTGCTCCAGCGGGTACACCTGCGACACCAACGGCTTCAACTTGCCCTCGCCATGCCAGGTGAACAATTGCTGGAAGTTCGCCGCATTGTCCTGTGGCTGGCGCTGGGCGAACGAGCCCCAGAACACCCCGACCACGGCCGCGCCCTTGAGCAGGGCCAGGTTCACCGGCAGTTCGGGAATGCGCCCACTGGCAAAACCCACCACCAGCAGGCGGCCGTTCCAGGCAATCGAGCGAATGGCCTGATCAAATAGATCGCCGCCCACCGGGTCGTAAATCACATCGACGCCGTTACCGTTGGTCAGGCGTTTGATTTCTTCCTTGAGGCTCGCCTCGCTGTAGTTGATCAGCTCATCGGCGCCGGCGGCCTTGGCCACGGCCAGTTTATCGGCGCTGCTGGCGGCGGCGATCACGCGGGCGCCCATGGCCTTGCCGATCTCCACGGCCGCCAGGCCCACGCCACCGGAGGCACCGAGCACCAGCAGGGTTTCACCGGGTTGCAGGTGGGCGCGTTGTTTCAGGGCGTGCATCGAGGTGCCGTAGGTCATGCTGAATGCGGCGGCGGTGTTGAAATCCATACTCGGTGGAATCGGCAGCACGTTGTAGCCCGGCACAGCGACCTGCTCGGCAAAGCTGCCCCAGCCCGTCAGCGCCATGACCCGGTCACCGACTTTCAAGTGGCTGACGTTTTCACCGACCGTACTGATGACGCCTGCCGCTTCGCCACCCGGCGAGAATGGGAAGGGCGGCTTGAACTGATATTTACCCTCGATGATCAAGGTGTCCGGAAAGTTCACCCCGGCAGCGTGCACGTCCAGCAGGACTTCGTTCTTCTTGAGCGCCGGGCTCTCGATCTCTTCCAGCACCAGGGTTTCGGCGGGGCCGAAGGCTTTGCACAGCACAGCTTTCATCGGACTATTCCTTTTGGCGTCGTGGCCGATAAGTGTAGGAGGGTACGCCGGTGGGTCAACGAGCATGCCCGGGCCTGATAAGCCGCCATAAGCTTGTGCTCAGCCTTGCTAGCGTTATGCTACCGGGCAATCGAATGTGAGGATTGAACTGTGAAAGCGTGGATTCTGTTGATGCTGGCCCTGACCTTGCCGATGGCGGCCCAGGCCGAAGAAGCCAAAGAAGGCGAGGCGCCGAAGGTCAGCTATATCAGCCTGACGCCGCCGTTCGTGGGCAACTACGGCCTGGACGGCACGGCGAAACTCAAGGTGTACAAGGCCGACATCGCGCTGCGTGTGACCGGGCCTGAAGCCGCTGCTGCGGTCAAAGCCAACGATGCATTGATTCGTAACCAATTGGTGGCGCTGTTCACCCAGCAGACCAACGAGGCCATGAGCACGGTCGAAGGCAAAGAGAAACTGCGCCAGGAAGCCTTGAAGCAGACCCAGCAAGTCATGAACGACGAAACCGGTAAGCCGATGGTGGAAGACCTGTTGTTCAACAACCTGATCATCCAGTAAGTCGCTGCGCGACTATCGGGAGCAAGCCCCCTCCCACATTTGCTCGGGTGTGGGAGGGGGCTTGCCCCCGATGACGGCGGTACAGGTGCCTCAGGAAGCCAGGCTTTTACGAAACCTGGCCAACGCCACCGCAAAGAACACCAGCCCGATTCCCGCCAGTGCCAACAGGTCCGGCCACACCACGCTCACGCCGGCATCCCTGAACAGGATCGCTGCACTGAGGCTCACAAAGTGCGTCGACGGCGAGCCCTGCATCACCCACTGCAACCATTCGGGCATGCTGTCCAGCGGCGTGCTGCCACCGGAGAGCAGCAGCATCGGGATGATCACCGGGATCGCCAGCAAGCCGAATTGGGGCGTCGAGCGGGCGAGGGTGGCGAGGAAAATTCCCAGGGCGGTGCTGGCAAACAGATACAGCGCCGTGACCAGCAGGAACAGGCTCAGGGAACCGGCCAGCGGCACACCGAGCAGGCCCTTGACCACCCATTCCACGGACAGCCAGGTACACAGCACCACCACCAGCATGTTGCTCCAGATTTTCGCCAGCATGATTTCCAGAGCGGTCAGTGGCAGCACCAGCAAATGGTCGAGGGTGCCGTGTTCACGCTCACGCAGCAGCGCGGTGCCGGTCAATACGATGGCGAGGATGGTGATGTTGTTGACGATCTGGATCACCGCCAGGAACCAGCCACCTTCCAGGTTGGTGTTGAATAATGCGCGCGTGGTCAGTTGCGCCGGTACCTTGCCGGCGGCATTGGCCTGGTCGCTGTAGCGCTGCAGTTCACGCTGGAAAATCCTGCCGATATAGCCTGCGCCCATGAATGCCTGGCTCATCGCCGTGGCGTCGACGTTCACTTGGATGTCCGGTTGGCGACCCGCCAACAGGTCCGACTGGAAGTTGGCCGGCACATTGATCACAAAGGTGTACGCGCCGCTATCCATGACCTTGTCCAACTGATCGTAGGCCAACGGTACAGGCGGCTGAAACTCGGGCGGCTGCAACGCTTCGGCCATCTGCCGCGAGAGCGCGCTGTGGTCCTCATCGACAATGGCCACGCTGGCGTTATGCACACCGATCACCGAACCGGCGGCGGGCATGTAGATGGCCACCGTGAAGGCGTAGAACAGAAACAACAGCAACACGCTGTCGTGGCGCAGGCTGGTCAGTTCCTTGATCCCCAGGCGCAGGATATGCGCGAACCTGTGCATCAGGCCTCCTGCTTCTTGAGCATGATCAGGCTCAACCCGGTGAACCCGACGAAAAACCCGAACAGCGCCAGGCACTGTGGCCACAACTGGCGCAGGTCCAGGGCTTTGGTGAAGGTGCCTACGGCGATGTCCAGGAAGTGTCCCGCCGGGAACAGCGTGCCCATCAACGCGGCCGCGCCTTCCAGGGACGAACGTGGCACGATCAGCCCGGAAAACTGGATGGTCGGCAGGCTGGTGATAATCATGGTGCCTAGGATCGCCGCGATCTGGGTGCGGGTGAACGCAGAAATCAGCAGACCCATGCTGGTGGTGGCCAGCACATACAACAAACCGCCGAATGCCAGGGCCACACCGCTGCCCTTGAAGGGCACGCCGAACAACCAACGGTTCATCGCCACCAGCAGCGCCAGGTTGACCAGGCTGACGGCCAGGTACGGTGCCTGCTTGCCCAGCAGGAACTCCAGGCGCGTCAGGGGCGTGGCATAGAAGTTGGTGATCGAGCCCAATTCTTTTTCGCGCACAATGCCCAGGGCCGTGAGCATGGCTGGGATAAACGCCAGAATCAGTGCCATTACTCCCGGGCCGATGGCATTGACGCTGACCACGTCCTGGTTGTAGCGAAAGCGCGTTTCCAGCTTGGCCGCGGCCTGATTGCCACGAGGCAGGCTACTCAGTTCGGCCAACTGTTGGAGATTGCCCAGGTGCACCGCCTCTACATAGTTGCGGCTGGTTTCCGCACGAAACGGCATGCCGCCGTCGAGCCAGGCGGCCACCGTGGGCTGACGCCCGGCATAGAGGTCGCGGCCAAAACCGGGTGGGATCTCCAGGGCCAGTTTGATTTGCGAGCGTTGCAGGCGCCGGTGCAGTTCGTTGGCGTCGTGAATCGGCGCTTGTTCGGCGAAGTAGCGCGAGCTGCGAAAGGCTTCCAGGTAGGCGCGGCTTTGTGGGCTCTGATCCTGGTCATAGACGGCGAAGGCGAGGTTTTCCACGTCCAGGGAAATGCCGTAGCCGAAGATCACCATCATGAACATCGCCCCGAGCAGGGCGAAGGCCATGCGCACTTTGTCGCGCAGCAACTCCTTGCCTTCGCGACTGGCCACGGCCAACAGCCGGGCCAGGCTGAAACCGCGCTTGCTGACGGGCGGCGCGCCGGCTTCGCTGACGGTGGCGCTGGGTGCGGTGGGTTCCGGCCCACCTTGGGCCTGCTCCAGGCAGGTGACGAAGGCTGCTTCGAGGGTGTCGCCGTGGAACTGCTGTTGCAGTGCCTGGGGTGTGTCACAGGCCAGCACTTTACCCGCGTGCATCAGGGAAATACGGTCGCAGCGCTGGGCTTCGTTCATGAAGTGGGTGGACAGGAAGATCGTCACGCCCTGCTCCCGGGACAGCTCAATCAGCAGCCGCCAGAAGTCATCCCGGGCGGCCGGGTCGACGCCCGAGGTCGGTTCATCGAGGATCAGCACTTCAGGGCGATGCAGCACCGCCACGGCCAGCGACAAGCGCTGGCGCAGGCCGAGGGGTAATTCGCCGGAAGGTTGCTCGGCCACATCCCCCAGGTCGAAGCGCTGGATCAGTTCATCAATGCGTGGGCCGCTGTCGGCCTTGGGCAAGTCGAACAATTGCGCATGAAGCACCAGGTTTTGCCGCACGCTGAGTTCGCCGTACAGCGAGAAGCTTTGCGACATGAACCCCACGCGCTTGCGGGTCGCCAGGTCCTTGGCGTTCACCGGGTTGCCCAGCAGCGTCGCGCTGCCTTCGGTGGCCGGCATCAGCCCGGTGAGCACTTTCATGGTGGTGGTCTTGCCGCAGCCGTTGGAGCCGAGGAAGCCAAAAATCTCGCCACGACCGATGGCGAAACTGACTTTATCGATGGCAGTGAAGTCGCCGAAGCGCAGGGTCAGGTCGTGGGCTTCGATGGCGATTGCGGCGTTGTCGCCTGCACGCGATGGAATCACCAGCGGCTGGTTGTCGTGGGCGCTGTCACCCTGGAAGTGAGTGAAGGCATCGTCCAGTTTGCCGCTGGGCGTGGCGGAGGCCAGCTCGCGGCTCAGGCCGTCCGCAATCAGCTTGCCGCGATCAAGCATCAGGCAGTGTTCGAACTGCTCGGCTTCCTCCATGTAGGCCGTGGCCACCAGCAGTGTCAGCTGTGGGCGTTGGCTACGTACGGTTTCAACCAGTTCCCAGAAGCGTCGGCGTGACAGTGGGTCGACGCCCGTCGTGGGCTCGTCGAGGATCAACACGTCCGGGTCATGGATCAGCGCGCAACACAGGCCGAGCTTTTGTTTCATGCCGCCGGAGAGTTTACCGGCGGGGCGCTCGGCGAAGCGTGCGAGGTCGGTGGCCAGCAGCAGGTTGTGCATGCGCTGTTCGCAATCGGCTTGCGACAGGCCGAACAGCGTGGCGAAGAAGCGGATGTTTTCGTTGATGGACAACTCGGGGTACAGGTTGCCGCCCAAGCCCTGGGGCATGAAGGCGATGCGCGGGTACAGGCTGTTACGGTGGCGGCGGTCTTCGATGGAGCCGCCGAGTACTTCCAGTTGGCCTTCCTGGAGTTTTTTGACTCCGGCGATCAACCCCAGCAGGCTCGATTTGCCGGCACCATCCGGGCCGATCAACCCGCAGCGGGTGCCGGCGGGCAGGCTGAAGGCGATGTTGACCAGTGCCGGTTGCTTGCCGTAGCGGTGGTTGATCCCCGTGGCATGCAGCGCCAGGCCGGTCATTGCAGATTGGCCGGCCAGGCGATGTCAGCGGTGCGCACATAGCCGGCACCGGGCATGCCTGGTTTGGCTTGGGGCACGGCACTGGGTTGGGTCAGGCGCAATTTGACGCGAAACACCAGCTTCTGGCGTTCGTCACGGGTTTCCACCTCTTTGGGGGTGAACTGGGATTTGGCGGCAACAAAGCTGATGGTTGCCGGCAGCGGTTGCTGAGGGAGGGCGTCGAGCACGATGCGTGCGTCACTGCCGACGGTCAGGCGCCCGGTGACGGAGGCGGGCAGGTACAGGTTCATGTACTGATCATTCGGATCGATCAGCAACAACACGCGTCCACCCGCGCCAAGCACTTCGCCAGGTTCGGCCAGGCGGAGCTGAATAATCCCGTCGATGGGCGCGCGCAGGCTGCTGTCGTCAATCTCGCTGGTGAGCTGGGCGACTTGGGCCTCGGCGGCGCCGATGGCGGCCTTCACTGAGTTGACCTGGGCTTGTGCGGCAATCACGGCAGCATTGCCGGTGTTTTGGCGCGCCTGCTGTTGGTCGATCAACTGGCTGCTGGCGAAGCCCCGCTTGTACAGCTCCTGGGTACGCTTGAGTTCCTGGTTGGCCAGCAGTTGCTCGCTTTGGCGCAATTGCACATTGGCCTCGGCGGCCGCGAAGTTTTCCTTGGCGCGCAGTACTTCGGCTTCGGCCTGGGCGCGTTGGGCTTCAAGGGTGCGGGTGTCCATGCGCGCCAGGAGTTGGCCTTTGAGCACTTTGTCGCCTTCATCCACCCGCACTTCGGCCAGGCGTCCGGGGATCTTGGCGGCGATCTGCACTTCGGTGGATTCCAGGCGACCGTTGCCCATGCTCAAGCCGGCGGGCAAGCGGTCCTGGGTGGAGCGCCAGTAACCGAAGCCACCGGCACCGATCAGCAGGGCTATCAGGGCGATGGCAAACAGGCGCGACAGAGTGTGGTTCGTTGACATGGCTGCATCCTGCGGCATTAACGTCCTAGTGTGACCGGTGTGCCCTGGCGAGGACTTGATGCCGGTCAGTTAAAGCAGATTGATCACGGCGGCCCATTGCTCAGGCGTGACGGCCATCACTGAAAGGCGGCTGCCTTTTTGCACCAATGGCAGTTCGGCAAGAGCCGCTTGCTGTTTCAGGTAGCCGAGGCTCAGTACTTTGGGAAAGGTTTTCACGTGAGCGACGTTGATGGCGCTCCACGGATTTTTTTCCGCGCTGGCCTTGGCGTCGAAATAGTGGCTTTCAGGTTCCAGTGCCGTCGGGTCTGGATACGCCGCTTCGATGATTTTGCCGATGCCGGCAATGCCCGGCTCGGGGCAACTGGAGTGGTAGAAGAAAAACTCATCGCCCACGGCCATGGCTCGTAGGAAGTTTCGCGCCTGATAGTTGCGCACCCCGTCCCAGCGGGCTTCGCCGAGCTTTTCCAGGCCGTTGATGGAGAGTTCATCGGGCTCGGATTTCATCAGCCAATAGGCCATTTTTAGGCTCCTGAAAAAGGCATTGGGCAAGTTGTCAGGCAATTCCATGACAAACCGACAGTCGGTTGGCGTCAAGGTTTGCGTGTTGGTTCACGTTATCGCAGAATGCCGCCTTTTAAAGCTTGACGCAGCTGCAACGGACTACTTTGGAACGTTGTTGTCATCGTGTACGAGGTGCCTGAAGGGGGGCAATCGATGCAACGTAAACCGGATTTACTATGGATTTTGGTTATTTTGTTTGGTCTGGGCGTCGTGACCACGGGATATGCCCAGAGCCTGTGGTCGAACAAGACCGATGCGCCGATTGAATTGGCTCAGCAGCAACCGTTCAAGCGTTAACCCTTCCTTTCAAGGCGTCGCTGTTTGCAGCGGCGCTTGCGCGACATACCACTGCCTATCGGTGACGGTGCCCGCCAGCGGCACATCCCAGCTTGCCTGCGCCAGGCGATCGACTTTCTGACATTCGTGGGCCAGCCCCAACAGCGTCGGCTTGCGCCAGCCCTGACGGCGCGACAGGTAAGCCAGGCTGCGATCATAAAACCCACCGCCCATGCCCAGGCGCCCGCCCACATCATCGAACCCCACCAGCGGTAACAGCACCAGATCCAGCGCCCAGACCTGGCGTTGGCGGTTGGCATTCACTTGCGGTTCAAGAATGCGAAAGCGATTAGGCGACAACTTATCCCCAGGTCGCACACGCTGGAACACCATTTTGGTCCGTGGCCAGGCGCTGAGTACCGGTAGATAGGTGGCCTTGCCCCTACGCTGAGCGGCGCGCAAGAGCAAGCGCGGATCGATTTCGCCGTCTGTCGGTAGATACAAGGAGATATGCCTGGCCCGGCGAAACAGCGGATGCTGTGCCAGTTGCCGATACAAGCCATGGGCGGCCTTGCGCTGCTCGCTCGGCGATAGTTCGCGGCGGGCCTTGCGCAACATGCGTCGAAGTTGCGGACGGGAAAGCGGCGCAGGTTCGGTCATGGTTTTTCGGCTCATAAAACAATGCCAGTCCTGAGACTGGCATTGAGTTTGGGAATTCAGGCTCCCCGACAGAGCCGCTGTCGACTTAGCCCTTGAACCCGAAAGTTCAAGGTGGAAGAAGCAGTAGGCTTTAAGGCTTTCCGTCTAGCGGACATGCACACCAGCCCAACGTGCAACTTCCAGGGTAGTGCGAATCGGCTCAGGGACATCGCCGACTGGCAAACACGCCAGGGAGTGGGGCGAGTATACCTTAAACCGAGGCGTCAATCAGCCCTTGGGTGCGTCCGAATCGCTGGAAAGCACCAGATCCACGCGTTCCAGCAGGTCACGCACCTGCTCACGCGTCGACCCGCTGGCCTGTACGTCAGGCCGTTCCTGCTTATGCAGCAAGTCGTGGGTAATATTCAGCGCGGCCATCACCGCGATACGGTCGGCACCGATCACTTTGCCGCTGCTGCGGATCTCACGCATCTTGCCATCCAGGTAACGGGCGGCGCTCACCAGGTTATTGCGCTCTTCCTGGGGGCAAATGATCGAATATTCTTTATCGAGGATCTGCACGGTTACGCTATTGCTTGAACTCATGAGTCTTGCTCCAGGGCCTTCAGGCGCGAAATCATCGATTCGACCTTACGCCGGGCGATTTCGTTTTTTTCAATGAGGTGAGCGCGTTCCTCGCGCCAGGTCTTTTCCTGAGCTAATAGGAGTCCGTTTTGACTCTTAAGTTGCTCGACCCGATCAATTAGCAGTTCGAGTCTGGCCATCAGCGCTTGCAGGTCGGTGTCTTCCATTGGGTTCCACTGGATTTGTCTGATGAATGGCAACTTCAGGATAAACGATCTGACGCCCTCGATAGTCTTGGTACGTCTGCCGGTGCTAGGATACAGCGCTTCATTCTAGACATTGCGCCGGCTGGCGCCTAGCTCACCATGCCTATTCAGAACTCCCCGTATGATGCTTTTTCCAAACTGCTGAGCACCAGCGGTCATCCTTGCTCGCCTGCCGAACTGCACGGTGTGCTCGTGGGCCGCAGCTGCACAGGTGTCGGCTTTGACGCGGACAATTGGCTGGCCGATGTGGCCGAGCTGCTGGAGAAAGAGCCAGAAGATAACGTGCGCAACGCGCTGATCGGCCTGCAGGAAATGGTCAAGGGCGAGCTGACGGGAGACGATGTCACCGTGGTGCTGCTGCTGCCGACCGACGACGCGCCACTCACCGAGCGCGCTGCAGCGCTGGGCCAATGGTGCCAGGGCTTCCTCCACGGTTTTGGCGTCAACGCCGCCGGCCTGGAGTTGAGCACCGACGCCAAGGAGGTGTTGCAGGACCTGGCAGCCATCTCCCAGGTGCAAGACGCCCTGGAAGAGTCCGAAGACGGTGAAAGCGACTATATGGAAGTGATGGAATACCTGCGCGTCGCTCCGCTGCTGCTGTTCACCGAGACCCGCAAGTCCGCTGAGCCGGCTGCCCCCAAGCCTTCGCTGCATTAAGAAAGGACGCCCATCTGCCCATGATTCATATCCCCAGAGCGGAATACACCCGGCGCCGCAAGGCGCTGATGGCGCAGATGGAACCCAACAGCATCGCGATACTGCCGGCCGCCGCCGTGGCGATCCGCAACCGTGATGTCGAGCACGTATACCGCCAGGACAGCGACTTCCAGTACCTGAGCGGCTTCCCCGAGCCTGAAGCGGTGATTGTGCTGATGCCCGGTCGCCTGCACGGCGAGTACGTGCTGTTCTGCCGCGAGCGCAATGCCGAACGCGAATTGTGGGACGGCCTGCGCGCCGGCACCGAAGGCGCAGTGCGTGACTTTGGCGCCGACGACGCCTTTCCCATCACCGATATCGACGACATCCTGCCCGGCCTGATCGAAGGCCGCGACCGGGTGTATTCGGCCATGGGCAGCAACGCCGAGTTCGACCGGCACCTGATGGAGTGGATCAACGTGATCCGCTCCAAAGCGCACCTGGGCGCGCAGCCGCCGAACGAATTTGTTGCCCTGGATCATCTGCTGCACGACATGCGCCTGTATAAATCGGCGGCAGAAGTGAAGGTGATGCGTGAGGCTGCACGTATCTCCTGTGCGGCCCACGTGAAGGCGATGCAGGCCAGTCGCGCCGGCTTGTATGAGTTCAGCCTGGAAGCCGAGCTGGATTACGAGTTCCGCAAGGGCGGTGCCAAGATGCCGGCCTATGGCTCCATCGTCGCCGCCGGGCGCAACAGCTGCATCCTGCATTACCAGCGCAATGACGCACTGCTCAAGGACGGTGACCTGGTGCTGATCGACGCCGGTTGCGAAATCGACTGCTATGCCAGTGACATCACCCGCACCTGGCCGGTCAACGGCAAGTTTTCGCCCGAGCAAAAGGCGATCTACGAAATTGTGCTGGCCTCCCAGGAAGCCGCCTTTGCCGAGATCGCGCCGAACAAGCATTGGAATCAGGCCCATGAGGCGACGGTGCGCGTCATCACTACGGGGCTGGTGGACCTGGGGTTGTTACAGGGCGATGTCGATGAACTGATCGCCAGCGAGGCCTACCGCGCGTTCTACATGCATCGCGCCGGCCATTGGCTGGGCATGGATGTGCACGATGTGGGCGAATACAGGGTGGGCGGTGAATGGCGTGTGCTGGAAGTCGGCATGGCATTGACCGTGGAGCCGGGGATTTATATCGCGCCGGACAACCAGAACGTGGCAAAGAAGTGGCGTGGCATTGGCGTACGCATCGAGGACGACGTGGTAGTGACCAAGCAAGGCTGTGAAATCCTGACCGGCGGCGTGCCCAAGACCGTCGCTGACATCGAAGCGTTGATGGCGGCTGCCCGATGAGCCGCGTCAACCTGGCGATTATCGGTGGCGGCCTGGTAGGTGCCAGCCTGGCGCTGGCCCTGCAGGCCGGGGCCAAGGCACGGGGCTGGAAGATCGTGCTGATCGAGCCGTTCGCCCCCGGTGACACTTACCAACCCAGCTATGACGCGCGTTCATCGGCGCTGTCGTTTGGTGCCCGGCAGATTTATCAGCGCCTGGGCCTGTGGCAGCAAATCTCCCGACGCGCCGAGCCGATCAAGCAGATTCATGTGTCGGACCGTGGCCGTTTCTCCACCGCGCGGTTGTCCGCGTTGGAGGAGGGCGTGCCTGCCCTGGGTTACGTGGTGGAAAACGCCTGGCTCGGCCAATGCCTGTGGCAAGGTCTGGACAAAGACGTGATCAGCTGGCGCTGCCCGGCGGAAGTGACCCGCCTGGAGCCGCTGCCCGACGGCTATCGCCTGACGCTCAACGATGAGACCGTGCTGGAATGCGACCTGGCGGTGCTGGCCGACGGTGGCCGCTCCGGTTTGCGCGAGCAACTGGGCATCGGAGTCAAAACCCGCCCCTACAACCAGAGCGCCTTGATCGCCAACATCACGCCGAGCGAAGCTCACAACGGCGAGGCCTTCGAACGCTTCACCGATGAAGGCCCGATGGCCCTGCTGCCGTTGCCGGACAATCGTTGCGCACTGGTCTGGACGCGGCTTGGCATGGACGCCCAGCGCTTGGCCAACCTCGACGAGCGCAGTTTCCTGAGCGAGCTGCAGGGCGTGTTCGGCTATCGCCTGGGTACCCTCAAGCAAGTCGGCGCCCGTCACCTGTACCCATTGACGTTGGTGGAGGCCGAAGAGCAGGTACGTTCGCACCTGGTCATCCTCGGTAATGCCGCCCACAGCCTGCACCCGATCGCCGGGCAAGGGTTCAACCTGTCCCTGCGCGATGCCAGTGCCCTGGCCGAGGCGTTGTTGGCCGGGCCGGCGATACCGGGTGACCTGGCGACCCTGCAGCGCTATCGCGAGCGCCAGCGCCTGGACCAGAACCTGACCGTGGGCTTCTCCGACCAGGTCACGCGTTTGTTTGGCAGCGCACAACCGGTAGTGGCCTTGGGCCGCAACCTCGGGCTGCTGGGGCTGGATCTACTGCCACCGGCCAAACGCTGGTTCGCCCGCCAGGCCATGGGGCTGGGCACGCGTCCCGATGTTTGAACCGGCCCACTTCTTTATTCGCGGCCTGTGCCGCACACGAGACAAGGCTTAAAGCATGGACATGCGCGCAGATGTGCTGATTGTCGGGGCCGGAATGGTCGGAAGCGCGCTCGCGCTGGCGTTGCAGGGCAGTGGCCTGCAGGTGCTGTTGCTCGACGGCAGCCCGCTGAGTGTCAAGCCGTTCGACCTTGAGGCGGCCTTCGAGCCTCGCGTGAGCGCCTTGTCGGCCGCCAGCCAGCGCATTCTCGAGCGACTTGGCGTGTGGGAAGGCATCGTCGAACGGCGTGCCAGCCCCTACGGCGAGATGCAGGTGTGGGATGGCAGCGGTACGGGGCAGATCCACTTTTCGGCGGCCAGCGTGCACGCTGACGTACTGGGGCATATCGTCGAGAACCGCGTGGTTCAGGATGCCTTGCTCGACCGGCTGCATGACTGCGACCTGGGCCTGTTGGCCAATGCGCGCCTGGAACAGATGCGCCGCTCCGGCGATGACTGGCTGCTGACCCTGGCCGACGGCCGCATGTTGCGTGCGCCACTGGTGATCGCCGCCGATGGCGCCAACTCTGCCGTGCGCCGCCTGACCGGCACGCCGACCCGTGAATGGGATTACCTGCATAACGCCATCGTCACCAGCGTGCGCAGCAGCCAATCGCATCAGCGCACGGCGTGGCAGCGATTTACCGATACCGGGCCGCTGGCGTTCCTGCCCTTGGTGCGTGATGGGCAGGAGGATTGGTGTTCGATCGTCTGGTCGACTACACCGGCTGAGTCTGAACGCCTGATGGCGCTGGATGATGAAGGCTTCTGCCGTGAGCTGGAGCGTGCCTTTGAAGGGCGTCTCGGCACGGTGGTCAGCGCCGACCCACGTGTCTGCGTGCCGTTGCGCCAGCGTCATGCCAAGCGCTACGTAGCCGAAGGCCTGGCATTGATCGGCGACGCGGCCCATGTGATCCACCCGCTGGCGGGGCAGGGCGTGAACCTGGGCTTTCTCGATGCAGCGGTGCTGGCCGAAGTGTTGTTGTCGGCCGCCGAGCGTGGTGAGCGTCTGGCGGATGTGAAGGTACTGAGTCGTTACGAGCGTCGGCGTATGCCGCATAACCTGGCGCTGATGGCGGCGATGGAAGGGTTTGAGCGGTTGTTCCAGGCCGACCAGCTGCCGTTGCGCTGGCTGCGTAATGCAGGCTTGAAAATGGTCGACCAGATGCCTGAGGCCAAGGCGGTGTTTGTGCGCCAGGCTTTGGGATTGAGCGGAGATCTGCCGGAGCTGGCCAGGCCCTGAGGCCGATGTGCAACATCTGGTAACGCCTCCGCTGAGCGCTACCAAATGTGAGTCCTTATCATTTGCCCTCTTTTTGCAAATGAGAGACCGCACCCATGTTGGCACCCAAGCGCCTCCTGACTGCCCTGGCACTCACCCTCATCGGCAGCACCACCGTGCAGGCCGCCGACGAAGTCGTGGTCTACTCCTCGCGCATCGACGAACTGATCAAGCCGGTGTTCGACGCCTACACCCAGAAGACCGGTGTGCAGGTGAAGTTCATCACCGATAAGGAAGCTCCGTTGATGCAGCGCATCAAGGCCGAAGGTGAAAATGCCACCGCCGACCTGCTGCTCACCGTCGATGCCGGCAACCTCTGGCAGGCTGAGCAAATGGGCATCCTGCAACCGTTCACTTCCCCGGTGATCGATAAGAACATTCCCCTGCAATACCGCTCGTCCAAGCACACCTGGACCGGCTTGAGCCTGCGCGCGCGGACCATCGCCTATTCCACCGACCGGGTAAAACCGGGCGACCTCACCACCTACGAAGCCCTGGCCGACAAGCATTGGGAAGGCCGCCTGTGCCTGCGCACGGCGAAGAAGGTCTATAACCAGTCGCTGACCGCCACGTTGATCGAAACCCATGGCGCGGCCAAGACCGAAGAAATCGTCAAGGGCTGGGTCAACAACCTGTCCACCGACGTGTTCTCCGATGACATTGCCGTGCTCGAAGCCATCAACGCCGGGCAGTGCGACGTGGGTATCGTCAACACCTACTACTACGGCCGCCTGCATAAGCAGAACCCGAACCTGGCGGTGAAACTGTTCTGGCCGAACCAGGGCGACCGTGGCGTGCATGTGAACTTGTCGGGCATCGGCCTGACCCGGCACGCACCTCACCCGGAAGCGGCCAAGGCGCTGGTGGAATGGATGACCACGCCCGAAGCTCAGCAGATCTTTGCGGATGTGAACCAGGAGTTCCCAGCCAACCCGGCGGTGCCCCCTTCGGCCGAAGTGGCGACCTGGGGCAAATTCGTGGCGGACACCTTGCCGGTTGAAGTGGCGGGCAAGCGTCAGGCCGAGGCCATTCGGTTGATGGACCGCGCCGGCTGGAACTGAACGGCACCGCAGTTGCAAATGTGAGAGGGGGTGCCCCCTCCCACATCGGACTGCGGTGATGGCATGCAATTTATTGACTGAGCACTGATTTTGGCCCACCCCGCCCAACGCCGCTGGTACCTGCCGGTCTTCACCGTAGCGGCGCTGGTGGTGCTACCGCTGAGCGTGCTGCTGTTGTCCTGGCAAAGCATCGACCCGCAGATCTGGTCCCACCTCTGGGAAACCCAGATGCCACGCCTGCTGGGCAATACCTTGACCTTGGTGCTGGGCGTGGGTGTTGGCGTGACGCTGCTGGGTGTCAGCCTGGCGTGGTTGACCAGCCTGTGTGAATTCCCCGGACGCCGCTGGCTCGACTGGGCGCTGATGCTGCCCTTTGCGATTCCCGCCTACGTGCTGGCCTTTGTGTTTGTCGGCCTGCTGGACTTCGCAGGCCCGGTGCAAACGCTGTTGCGTGAGTGGTTCGGCGCGGGCTTGCGCCTGCCACGGGTGCGTTCCACCAGCGGTGTGATTATCGTGCTGGTGCTGGTGTTCTACCCGTATGTCTACCTGCTGGCGCGCACCGCTTTTCTCGCCCAAGGCAAAGGCTTGATGGAGGCCGCGCGCGTGTTGGGGCAGTCGCCGTGGCAAGCGTTCTGGCGCGTGGCGTTGCCCATGGCCAGGCCGGCGATTGGCGCCGGCGTCGCCTTGGCCCTGATGGAGACACTGGCGGATTTTGGCGCGGTATCGGTGTTCAATTTCGATACCTTCACCACCGCGATCTACAAAACCTGGTACGGATTTTTCAGCCTGTCCAGCGCGGCACAGCTTGCCAGCTTGTTGTTGCTGGTCGTCATGTTGGTGCTCTACGGCGAACGGCGCGCCCGTGGCGCGAGTCGACCGAGCAACGAGCGGCCGCGGGGCAAGGCGCTGTATCAACTGCACGGGTTCAAGGCCCTGGCGGCCAGCGGCTGGTGCGTGCTGGTGTTCGCCTGCGCGTTTGTGATTCCGATGCTGCAACTGATTGCCTGGTTCTGGCAGCGAGGCCGGTTCGACCTGGATGAGCGCTACGCCGGGCTGATTGTTCACACGCTCTACCTAGGGGGCATTGCGGCGCTGATAACGGTCAGCGTGGCGTTGATCCTGGCCTTCGCTAACCGTCTGGCACCGACACGAACGATTCGCTCCGGCATCAGCCTGGCCAATGTCGGCTATGCCTTGCCGGGCTCGGTACTGGCGGTGTCGATCATGCTCGCGTTCAGTTATCTGGACCGTGAGCTGGTGGTGCCGCTGTCAGGCTGGTTGGGTGGCGCGGGCAAGCCGCTGTTGCTGGGTAGTTTGTCGGCGTTGGTGTTGGCGTATCTGGTGCGGTTCCTGGCGGTGGCCTACGGGCCGTTGGAAAGCAGCCTGGCGCGAATACGCCCATCGTTGCCGGAAGCGTCACGCAGTCTCGGCGTCGGTGGCCCGCGACTGTTTTTCAAAGTGTATCTGCCGTTATTGCTGCCCGGGGCGTTGAGCGCAGCACTGCTGGTGTTCGTGGATGTCCTCAAGGAAATGCCCGCTACCTTGCTGATGCGCCCGTTCGGCTGGGATACCTTGGCGGTGCGCATCTTTGAAATGACCAGCGAGGGCGAATGGGCACGGGCCTCCTTGCCGGCGCTGACGCTGGTACTGGTTGGCCTTTTGCCGGTAATTGGGCTGATCCGCAGGTCTGCGAGGCAAATCGGTTAGGTGTCAGTACTACGGCTTGCGGCTACAATGCGCGGCATTCGGTGCGCTTCGTCTTTCGGAGCGGGTCGCTGGACGTGGCTGCGGGCCTTGTAATTCAAGGCGTTCAGGCGCGAACAGCTGCTCCGCGCACCTTCGCCAAGCCCGGAAGGAGAAACCCATGGGACAGCGTACGCCTCTGTATGACCTGCATCTCGCCCTCGGCGCGAAAATGGTCGATTTTGGCGGTTGGGATATGCCTCTGCATTACGGTTCGCAAGTTGAAGAACACCACCAGGTGCGACGCGACTGCGGGGTGTTCGATGTATCCCATATGACCGTGATCGATGTCACAGGCCGTCAGGCCAAGGAATGGCTTCAGTATTTACTGGCCAATGATGTGGATCGTTTGCACGGCTGCGGCCGTGCGTTGTACAGCGCCATGCTCAACGAGCAGGGCGGGGTGGTCGACGACATGATCGTCTACCGCACCGAAACCGGTTACCGGCTGGTGGTCAATGCCGCCACCCGCGACCAGGACATGGCCTGGATGCAGGCGCAGCTGGGGCATTTTTCGGTACAGCTGCAGGAGCGGTCCGAGTTGGCCATGCTGGCTATCCAAGGCCCGCATGCCCGGCAGAAAATCGCCGAACTGGTGACCCAGTCCCGCAGCAACCTGATCCACCAGCTCAAGCCGTTTGAGGGTCAGGCCGACGGCGACTGGTTTATTGCCCGCACGGGTTATACCGGTGAAGACGGCCTGGAGATTGTCCTGCCTGCCGATCAGGCTCCGGGCTTTTTCAACGACCTGGTCGGCGCCGGCATTTCACCGATCGGCCTTGGCGCCCGCGATACGTTGCGCCTGGAAGCCGGTATGAACCTGTATGGCCAGGATATTCACCAGGACGTTTCACCGCTCGCGGCCAATATGGCGTGGAGCATTGCCTGGGAGCCTGTCGAGCGCAATTTCATCGGCCGCGCGGCACTGGAGGCGGAAAAAGCCGCAGGTGTGCAGTTCAAATTGGTCGGGCTGGTGCTGGAGGAACGCGGGGTTTTGCGCGCTCATCAAGTGGTTCGTATCGCCAATGTTGGCGAAGGAGAGATCACCAGTGGTAGTTTCTCTCCTACGCTGAGTAAATCCATTGCCTTGGCGCGTGTACCGACGGCCACCGCCGATCGGGCCGAAGTGGAAATCCGCGGCAAGTGGTACCCGGTTCGAGTGGTCAAGCCGACCTTCGTGCGCCATGGCAAAACCTTGATCTAACCTATTTCCGGCAGGCCGAAGGCCGCTGACATTTCTTCTTGAGGACACAGACTATGAGTGATATCCCTGCCGAACTGCGTTTTGCCGAAAGCCACGAATGGGCCCGTCTGGAAGCTGACGGCACGGTGACCGTCGGGATCTCTGACCATGCTCAGGAAGCGCTGGGTGATGTGGTGTTCGTTGAGCTGACGGAAGTCGGCAACGTGTTTGCCGCAGAGGCCCAGGCGGGGGTGGTCGAGTCGGTGAAAGCGGCTTCGGATATCTACTCGCCGATTGCTGGCGAAGTGATTGCGGTCAACGAAGAGCTGAGTGCCAGCCCTGAATTGTTGAACTCCGATCCTTACGGCGCATGGATCTTCAAGCTCAAGCCAAGCAACCCGGCTGATCTGGAAAAACTGCTGGATGCCGCCGGCTACAAGGCCGCCATCGGCGAGTGATGCTGCCGCTGGAGCCGGGCAACCCGGCTCCAGCGACGCTTTTCAGCGCTGCAATACCGCTTTTACAGCGGCTACAGACCGCTCGACATCCGCCTCTGTCATCGCCGTGAACATCGGCAACGACACGATCAAACGTCCAACACGCTCGGCTACCGGGAACATGCCTTCCTTGAACCCCTGTGCCCGATACAGGCTCAGCAGGTGGATCGGCGGGTAGTGGTAGCCAATGCCGACGCCGTGGGCCTGCATCTGCTCCATGAATGTCGCACGTGCCGGCAGGCCGTCCTGGCGCTCAGGCAGCACGAGTTGGAACAGGTGCCAGTTGCTGTTTTCGAAATCCGCGGGTGGCAGTTGTGCGCCGTATTTATCTTCAAAATCGCTGCCGAAGCATTTGAAGTAGTGTCGTGCCAGGTTCTGGCGATGGGCGGTGATCTTCTCGATATGAGCGAACTGCCCAAGGCCGATGGCGGCGGCGATGTCGGTCATGTTGAACTTGCCGCCCAGCACGTCGACGTCCAGGCCATCGAAACCTGTACGCGTCACGCCCTGCAGGCGATATTTTTCTGCCAGGCGCGCTTCCTCGGCGTTGTTCAACACCAGGCAACCGCCTTCAGAAGAGGTGATGTTTTTGTTGGCCTGGAAGCTGAACGACACGAAGTCACCGGTAGCGCCGATACGTTCGCCGTCCCAGCTGGAACCCAACGCCTGAGCGGCGTCTTCGATGATGCGCAGGTTGTACTTGTTGGCCAGCGCATAAAGCATTGGCATGTCCAGGGGCAGACCCGCCAGGAACACCGGGATGATCGCCTTGGTGCGCGGGGTAATTGCAGCTTCTACCTGAGCCAGGTCGATATTGCGGGTGACCGGGTCGATATCGGCAAACACCGGCTTGGCGCCCACTTCCAGGATCACGTTGGCTGTAGCGACCCAGGAGATCGGAGTGGTGATGACTTCGTCCCCGGCACCGATACCGGCGATGCGCAAGGCGATCTCCATGGTGCAGGTGCCCGAGTTGAAAGTGCGCACCGGGCGGCCACCAAAGTACTCCGATAGCTGAGCCTCGAATGCCTGCACCTTCGGCCCGCTGGTGATCCAGCCGGAGCGCAGTACATCGCCGACTGCCGCGATGGTGGCTTCATCAATGGTAGGTTTGGAGAACGGCAGAAAAGGCTGTTGGCTCATGACGAAGAAGGCATCCGTTTCAGGTAAACGATGAATAATAGACGTATCAATACCGCATGGTTGCACGGTTTGACTGAATATAGGCTGTCACACGTGAATGAATCGTCATGGTACGGGCAAAAAAATGCCGCTTCAAAAAGCGGCATTTTTTCAGCGAGTGCTATTACTCGGTAACGGCATTTTTCGCCAGGATGGCGTTAGCCAGTTCCATGTCGGTGGCCTTCAGGCCAGGGTTGTCGGCGCGGACTTTCTGCATGGCGGCTTCCAGGTACGGGCCGCGAATACCACCATCGCTGGCAACGAAGCTGCCGGCGTCGTCTTGCGCGGCAACGACCATCTTGTGGTCCTTGAAGGTCAGGTAGGTCGAGCCGGTGGTAGCACCCGATGAGATGACGTTACGCCAGAAGCTGTCGGCCATGGCTGAGCCGACAGGAAGAGAAAGCACGGCAAGGGTTGCGACAGCATATTTAAGACGCATGATGGGTGACTCCGGGTGGGTTATCTGAACGATTTGATTGTAGTTAACCCAACCGAGTTCCATCACTGACTAAACAGTTTCGACTTGCAAAACTGCCCCGTTCTGCGCGGTAACGCGTACTTGAGCGCCTACGGCGCTGTCCGGCCCGGTCACCATCCACACCCCATCGCCGACTTTTATCTTGCCCCGGCCATCGACGATGGCCTGGTGCACCACAAATGTGCGACCGATCAACTCCGAACCACGCATGTTCAGCCCCGGCTGATCGCTGACCTTGGCGCTGCTGCGCTGGCGTTTCCACCAGTACACCGCTGTCAGGATCGACAACACGGCGAACAGCAGCAGTTGCCATTCCAGCCCGAGCGGCGGGATCAGGAACTTGATCACGCCCACGGCCGCCGCCGCGATGCCCATCCACAGCAGGTAACCACCGGCGCCGAAGACCTCAAGGATCAACAACACCGTGCCCAGTGCCAGCCAATCCCAGAACGACAGATGCTGCAGGAAATCCCACATGACGAGTGCCTCAGCCTTTCTTGTTGTCGAAGGTGGCCTTGACGATTTCGCCGATGCCACCGACGGCGCCGATCACTTGGCTGGCCTCCAGAGGCATCAGGATCACCTTGCTGTTGTTGGCCGAAGCCAGTTTGCCCAGCGCATCGATGTATTTTTGCGCGACGAAGTAGTTCACCGCCTGCACGTCGCCCGACGCGATAGCCTGCGAAACCACCTGGGTCGCACGGGCTTCCGCTTCGGCCTGACGCTCACGGGCTTCGGACTCCAGGAACGCCGCCTGACGGCTACCCTCGGCCTCAAGGATCTGCGCCTGCTTCTTGCCTTCGGCAGTCAGGATCGCCGATGCCCGCAGGCCCTCGGCCTCCAGGATTTGCGCACGCTTGATCCGCTCGGCCTTCATCTGGCCCGACATGGCGGCCATCAGGTCGGCAGGTGGGCTGATGTCCTTGATCTCGATGCGGGTGATCTTGATGCCCCAAGGTGCCGTCGCTTCATCGACGGTGCGCAGCAGTTTTTCGTTGATGCCGTCACGCTGGCTCAACATGGCATCCAGCTCCATGGAGCCGAGCACGGTACGAATATTGGTTTGCAGCAGGTTGCGGATGGCGTGTTCGAGGTTGTTGACCTCGTAGGCCGCCTGGGCGGTGTTGACCACCTGGAAGAAGCACACGGCGTCGATCTGCACGGTGGCGTTGTCGGCGGTGATCACTTCCTGAGGGGGAATATCCAGCACGCTTTCCATCACGTTGATCTTGCGACCGATGCGGTCCATGACCGGGATGATGATGTTGAGGCCGGGTTTGAGGGTGTTGGTGTAGCGGCCGAAACGCTCGACTGTCCACTGGTAGCCCTGGGGCACCACTTTAAAACCCATGAACAGGATGGCGGCGGCCAACCCCACGAACAAAAGCAGTACGGTTCCGATCTGCATGGCGATTCCCTATCTGAAGGTGTCAGTAAAACGATGTTCGACCGATTGTAACGGTCTGGTCACGGATAAGGACGGTTTCACGGCTGCACAATCAAAGGATTTGTTTCTGAATCCCCAGGCGTGACCCGTAACACTTCCGCCAGTGTGGTCAGGCCGGCATTCACTTTCTCCAGGCCGGCCATGCGCAGGCTGCACATGCCGCGCTCGACAGCCGCCCGGCGCAACGCCTGCACGTCGGCCCCGGGCGTGATCAATCCCTTGAGCGGTTCGTCCATCAGCATGATTTCGTAGAGCCCGGCTCGGCCTCTATATCCGCTGTCGCGACATTCCACGCATCCGACCGCCTCGTGGGCAGTTTCCGGTGCATTTACTCTTTGCTTGCAGTGAGGGCACAAGAGGCGCACCAAACGCTGCGCCATCACTCCTATCAGCGTAGCTTTGATCAAATAATGAGCAATGCCCAATTCCTGCAGGCGGCTGATGGCGCTGGGGGCATCGTTGGTGTGTAAGGTCGACAGCACCAGGTGCCCGGTAAGCGCGGCCTGGATCGCCATTTCTGCGGTTTCCTGGTCGCGAATTTCGCCGATCATGATGATATCCGGGTCCTGACGCAGCAGTGCGCGTATGCCGCTGGCGAAGGTCAGGCCGATTTTGTGCTGCACCTGCATCTGGTTGAAGGCGGGTTCGACCATCTCGATCGGGTCCTCGACCGTGCACAGGTTGACCTCGCGGGTCGCCAGTTGCTTGAGCGTGGCGTAAAGCGTGCTGGTCTTGCCCGAGCCGGTAGGGCCGGTGACCAGAATGATGCCGTTGGCTTGGCCGGTCATCGCGTGCCAGCGCTGCTGATCTGCGGGCGACAAGCCCAATTGATCAAAATCCTTGAGCAATACCTGCGGGTCGAAAATCCGCATCACCAGCTTTTCGCCAAAGGCCGTCGGCAAGGTGGAAAGGCGCAGTTCTACTTCCGCGCCCGTCGTGCTCTTGGTTTTGACCCGACCGTCCTGGGGTTTGCGTTTTTCTGCCACATTCATCCGGCCCAGGCTTTTCAAGCGGCTGACCACCGCCATGGTGACCTGCGGCGGGAACTGGTAGACGTCGTGCAATAACCCGTCGATACGAAAACGCACACGGCTCTGGTCGCGGCAGGGTTCGATATGGATATCGCTGGCCCGTTGGGCAAAGGCGTACTGCAGCAGCCAGTCGACGATGTTGACGATATGCGCATCGTTGGCATCCGGCTCCTCGTCGCAGGCACTCAGGTTGAGCAGCTCGAAGTTACCGGGCGCCGCCGCCTTCTGATCTGCGCCGCTGACCGACCTGGCCAGCCGGTAGAACTCGGCGATGCAGCGCTGAATATCCTGGGGGTTGGCGACTACGCGTTTGATCGAGCGCTTGAGTACTTGCGCCAACCCGGCCTCCCAACCGGTGACATAGGGCTGTGCGCTGGCGACGGTGACGGTCTGCGCGTCGACGGCCACCGCGAGTATGGTGTGGCGTTGTGCGAAGGCGTGGGACATCAATGGCACGACCGCCGCCACGTCGATCTTCAGCGGGTCGATACGCCAATAGGGCTGCCCGGTGTGGCGGGCCAGCCATTGGGTCAGGGTTTCCAGGCAGGGGCCATGGGCAGCGATACATTCAAGGGGGTGCTGGGTGTTGTCGGCCGGTACCCTCGCCAAGCGCTGCGCCACGTCGGATGTGATCAGCCCGGCGTCGATCAATGCCGGCAGCATCGGGTGAAGTTCCAATCGTTGATCGACGGGCATGGTGGATTTTCCTGGGGGCAGTGGAGGTCAACCCCAGGCTAGCCAGCCCCTGAACATTCTTCTGCCCGCGTGTATTTCATACCTTTACTGAGCGGCCGCCAATCGCGCTGGAGGCTGCGCAGAATCAGCTGGCCATAGGTCCAGCGAGCACACGCTGATCAGGTTTCGAATCTTTTCGCCGATCACTTGGGCACGGTGCCAGCTCAAACCATCCATCACGATATCGAGGCTCAACAGGTCGTCCTCGCGGTTCAGGTGTACCTGCCGTGGCGTCAGGCATTGCAAAGCGAAATAGTTGAGCACACGGCACAACACATCGGGCTCAGCCTCGGCAATGATGCGGTAATGCGCCTGGCAATGGGCGCTGTTGACGGCCCAGGCATCGACGCGGGCAGCAGGTTGGGTGGCTTCGACGGCGTGCATGGGAAATCTCCAAATCAGGTTGGAGAAATTTTTACATTCGTCAGCGGAGATTTCTTATCTAAAATGAGCATAAATAGCGATTAATTGAATGGATCAATTCAATCCATTCTTCAAAATGAGTATTTTTATGCACAGTGAATTGGACGCGTACGACCGCCGTATCCTGGCCTTGCTGCAAGAGGATGCTTCGCTGTCCAGTGCGCAGGTCGCCGAACAGGTGGGCCTGTCGCAGTCACCTTGCTGGCGGCGCATTCAACGGCTTAAAGAAGAGGGGGTGATTCGTGGTCAGGTCACCTTGCTGGATCGCAAGAAGATCGGCCTCAACACGCAGATCTTTGCCGAGGTCAAACTCAACGCCCACGGTCGTTCCAACTTCACCGAGTTCACCGAGGCGATTCGCGGGTTTTCGGAAGTGTTGGAGTGTTATGTGCTGATGGGGGCGGTGGATTTCCTGCTGCGCATCGTGACGTCGGACATCGAGGCGTATGAGCGGTTTTTCTTCGAGAAACTCTCAATGGTGCCGGGTATTCAGGAGGTCAATTCGATTGTGGCGTTGTCGGAGATCAAATCCACCACCAGCCTGCCAGTGTTGCGCTGACAAGGCGCACCTCATCGGGAGCAAGCCCCTTTCCACATTTTGATGTGTGAATACATGCCAATGTGGAAGCGGGCTTGCTCGCGAAAGCGCCCTTACAGGCGCAGCAAGGTTTTCCAGGCGCGATTCTGATACACCGCAATCGCCTGATGCATACGCGCATCCAGGGATTCATCGGTGATCGGCTGGTTGGCCAGTTGCACCAACTTGTTCAGCTCGCCGTACAGGCGGTCCAGTTCCGGAATATCCACCACCTGACGTGCATGATGCAGCCAGGCCTGGATGCGTTCGAGGCGCGGCAGTTGCTCGGCCAGGTCTTCCGGTTGTTGCTGGTAGCGTGGCAGTTGCAGGGCGACAGCATCTTCGGCCAGCAGGCGTGGCAGCCAGTTGGTGATCTGCGCGGCGCCCTGGCGGTTGCCCCGCACATTGCGGTCGGTGGTCCAGGTGCGGGCCAGCAGCCAGCGGGAAGCGTTCAGCGAGAACAGGCCCCAGCGCACGTCTTCCAATTCTTCGATGAATTGTTCCGGCGCCGCTTTGCGGATGTCTTCATCATCGTCACCGGCCTGTACCAGCGGGCGCCAGTCTTCCAGCAATGCATCCAGTGCGCTGCGCAGCTCGCTGGTGGATTGACGCGGTGCAGCCTGGCCGAGGCTGCCGACCAGGGCGCGCAATTCGCCGAGGTTGTCGACCCAGTCCTGCAACAGCCGCCAGTGGCCATTGAAGCGGTACTGCTCCGCCAGGCGCTGGCTGCTGCCCAGCAGATGCCACATGATGGCGGCGAAGGCGTCGTCCAACGGCATTTCGGCGTGAATCTGCGGCGCCGGCAGGCTCAGCGAATAACTGCCGGCGTCGTACAGACGGTAGCCGCGCTCGGCCTTGCTGATATCGCAAGGCATCAGCGCCAGGGTTGCGGCCAGTTCGGCGGCCAGTTCCAGCAGGGCGGCCGGTTCGCCTTCGCGCAATTCCAGTTCCAGTTCGCAGATTTCTTCTTTCTGCTTGCCGACGACAACATGCCCCAGGTCCAGGGCGGCCTCGATGACCACCTTGGCTTTACCGCGGCCCCAGGCGATTTCGGCGCGTTCGCGGACAAAGTCGGTGGTGAAGATCGGCTTGAGGGTCTTTTTGTCCAGCTCGGCCAGTTGCTCGGGCCAGCACTCGCCGTCGAGTTTCTTCACGTCGAGCTTGGCTTTGGGCAAATCCCAGTTGTATTCGTTACGTTCCGACAAGCCGGCGACACTCTGGCCACGGGTCTTGAGGGTCTGGATGATGTCGTCACCGTCCTTGCGCAGGCGCAGGGCGACTTTGGCCTGGGCCAGGTCACGCTCTGGGGTGTCGAAGTACTGATTCATCAACTCACGGCGTTCCCAGCCACTTTTGTTGCGTTTTTTCAGGAGCGGGTGCTCACGCAACGCGGCGAGGGTCTCGCGGCTGACGCGGAGCTTGATTTCGGTTTCTTTTTGCATGGCCGGAACATCCAGGATCGGGAGCGCAGCCGGGGAAAAGAGTGGCTGCCAAGGTCGTGCAGTGTACAGGACTGAGCCCGGCAACGCGCCGCAACGGTTTATTGTGTTGTGCAGATGGCTCTATAGTGGGGCTCATCCGGGAAGTTGAGAGACCGCGTATGCCGTTACCTACCCTGAAAGAGCAATTCGCTGCGCTGATTGCCGCACCGTCGGTCAGTTGCACCCAAGCGTCTCTCGACCAGACCAACCGCCCGGTGATCGATTTGCTCGCCGGCTGGCTGGGCGACCTGGGTTTTGCCATTGACATCCAGCAAGTCAGCCCCGGTAAATTCAACCTGCTCGCCAGTTTCGGCAGCGGCCCGGGTGGCCTGGTGCTGGCGGGGCATAGCGACACCGTTCCTTATGATGCGGCCTTGTGGAAGACCGATCCGTTGAAGCTGACGGAAGTCGATGGCCGTTGGGTAGGACTGGGCAGCTGTGACATGAAAGGCTTTTTTGCGCTGGCAATCGAAGCCGTATTGCCGCTGCTGGATCAACCGTTCAAGCAACCGTTGCTGATCCTCGCGACCTGTGACGAAGAAAGCTCGATGTCCGGCGCCCGCGCGCTGGCCGAAGCGGGCCGCCCGTTGGGGCGTGCGGCGGTGATTGGTGAGCCCACCGGCCTCAAGCCGATCCGCCTGCACAAAGGCGTAATGATGGAACGCATCGATATCCTTGGCCAAAGCGGCCACTCCTCGGACCCGAGCCTGGGCCATAGCGCCCTTGAAGCCATGCATGATGCCATTGGCGAATTGCGCGGCCTGCGCCTGGCCTGGCAGCGTGAGTACCGCAACCCGCAATTCAGCGTGCCCCAGCCGACCCTGAATTTCGGTTGTATCCATGGTGGCGACAACCCTAATCGCATCTGCGGCCAATGTTCCCTGGAGTTCGACCTGCGGCCCCTGCCGGGCATGGACCCCCAGGTGCTGCGTGATGCGATCCGGCAAAAGCTGCAACCCGTGGCCGAGCGCCATCAGGTCAAGATCGACTACGCGCCGTTGTTCCCCGAAGTCCCCCCGTTCGAGCAGCCGGAAGACGCCGAACTGGTCCGGGTCGCTCAGCGATTGACCGGCCATCGTGCCGAAGCAGTAGCGTTCGGCACCGAAGCGCCTTATCTTCAGCGCCTTGGTTGTGAAACCCTGGTGCTGGGCCCCGGCGACATCGCCTGCGCCCATCAACCGGGCGAGTACCTCGAAATGTCACGCTTGACGCCTACAGTGCGTCTATTGCGGGAGCTGATCGAGCATTACTGCCTGAAACCCGCATAATTTACCCCCTGCCCATTCGTACATAGAAGGAGAGCGAGCGTGTCGCCAAGCCTGTTCCGACGATAACCATCAGCCCGCTGTGCGCTTTCACGATTCATCCTTGTTTGGCTGCTACTTATTACAGGCCCAGGTTTTATGCCCGAATACGTCAATTGGCTTCGTCACGCTTCGCCCTATATCAACGCCCACCGCGACTGTACCTTTGTGGTCATGCTGCCTGGCGATGGTGTAGAGCATCCGAACTTCGGCAATATCGTCCACGACCTTGTGCTGCTGCACAGCCTGGGTGTGCGGCTGGTGCTGGTACACGGTTCGCGCCCTCAGATCGAAACGCGCCTTGCGGCCCGCGGCCTGACCCCGGCCTACCATGAAGGCTTGCGCATCACTGATGCTGCGACGCTGGAATGTGTGATCGACGCCGTTGGCCACCTGCGTATTGCCATCGAAGCGCGCCTGTCCATGGACATGGCCTCTTCACCGATGCAGGGTTCGCGCCTGCGTGTCGCCAGTGGCAACCTGGTGACTGCCCGCCCTATCGGCGTGCTCGAAGGCGTGGATTACCACCACACCGGCGAAGTGCGCCGGGTCGATCGCAAGGGCATCAACCGTCTGTTGGACGAGCGCTCCATTGTGCTGTTGTCGCCCTTGGGCTACTCGCCCACCGGTGAGATCTTCAACCTGGCCTGCGAAGACGTCGCCACCCGCGCCGCCATCGACCTGGGTGCCGACAAGCTGTTGCTGTTCGGCGCCGACATGGGCCTGATCGATGAAAACGGCCGGCTGGTGCGCGAACTGCGCCCGCAGCAAGTACCGGCGCATTTGCAACGCCTGGGCGCGAACAACTATCAGGCCGAATTGCTCGATGCCGCTGCCGAGGCTTGCCGCGGTGGAGTAGGGCGCAGTCATATCGTCAGCTACGCCGAAGACGGCGCTCTGCTCACGGAGCTGTTCACCCGCGACGGCGGCGGTACGCTGGTGGCCCAGGAACAATTCGAACAGGTGCGCGAGGCGGCGATTGAAGACGTCGGCGGCTTGCTCGACCTGATCAGCCCGTTGGAAGAGCAGGGCATTCTGGTGCGCCGCTCGCGTGAAGTGCTGGAGCGTGAAATCGAGCAGTTCAGCGTGGTCGAGCGTGAAGGCATGATCATCGCCTGCGCGGCGTTATATCCGATCGCGGATTCGGATGCCGGTGAGCTGGCGTGTCTGGCGGTGAACCCGGAGTACCGTCACGGTGCGCGGGGTGACGTGTTGCTCGAACGCATCCAGACCCGTGCCCGGGCGCAGGGGCTGAAGACGCTGTTTGTTCTCACCACCCGCACCGCTCACTGGTTCCGCGAGCGCGGTTTTGTGCCAAGCAGCGTGGATCGCCTGCCGTCGGCGCGGGCGTCGCTGTACAACTACCAGCGTAATTCGAAGATTTTCGAGAAAGCGCTCTAGGCCCTCAATTAAGGAGGGAGGGCACCGCCCCTCCCACAGGTTATCCATCGTCTGCTCTATCGCTTAACTGACAGGCATTAGACCTGCCCCTCCCTTATGCCTTGCCACCCCAGCGGCTTTCGTCGTTGCGCATCACTAGCACTTCAGAAGCATTGTTCTGCGCCGATACGATAAACATCACATTCGATAGATTGCGTGAAGCCGCGCCTTTGCGAGGGGGCGGGCGCCGTCGGCTGCTCATGGGGCGGGGCGCTTTGACAGCAAAAGAAATTATTAGTGACACAAAAACTGTAACAAATTGACGGGAGGATGTGCCTTTGGCCATGATGGCGTCGCCTTTTTGATCGTGGGTGACGTATGCAAAGGTACGGCCACACAAATCGATCTAAAAAAAGGCTGGTAAAGACTATTCAGGTATTAGCTTTTGGAGCGATTGGTCTACGCTGACCATCTCGCTCATCGGCCAGGCTTATTCCTGAATCGTATGAAAAAGAATGAAATAATTCTTTTTGGGTGTATGAAAAACTCATTACCCTGCAGGGACCAAATTAACTGCGATTAGACGAAGGTAGTAGACATATCAGGTTACGATTGACTTGGTAGTCACTATCTGGCGCTAATCGCGCATCTGTGGATCACGGGCGTCAGACCCGAGACCTTAGAAATACAAAAATTAGAAATGAGAGGAGCGGTACATGAAGAAGTCAACATTGGCGTTGGCCGTGGCTGTGGCTGCAATTGCACAACAGGCACACTCCGCCGGTTTCATCGAAGACAGCAAGGCCACTTTGGGTCTGCGTAACTTCTACATCAACACTGACAACCGCGATGGCGCTCCTACAGCGAGCAGCCGCAGCAAGAACGCTGAATGGGGCCAAGGCTTCGACCTGCGTTTCATCTCGGGTTACACCCAAGGTACCGTTCAGTTTGGTGTTGACGCCATTGGCCTGTACGGCGTGCGTCTGGATTCCAGCCGCGAAAACCACGGCAACTATTCCGGCACTGCTTCCGGCGGCACCGTCTTCCCGAGCGACGGCAACAAGGCTGTCGACGATTACGCCAGCCTGGGCGTGACCGGCAAGGTGAAGGTCTCCCAAACCGAACTGAAACTCGGCACTCTGCAGCCTAAGCTGCCAGTTATCGTGACCAACGATGGCCGTCTGCTGCCGCAAACCTTCCAAGGTGGCCAGATCACTACCAACGACATCAAGGATCTGACCTTGGTTGCCGGTCAGGTAGAAAAAGCCAAGGGCCGTAACTCCAGCAACAACGAAAACCTGTCGATCGGCGGTGCCAACGCCAGCTCCAACTACAATGCCGGCAGGTTCAGCAACAAGTTCTACTACGCCGGTGGCGACTACAAGCTGACCAAGGACCTGACTGCCCAGTACTACTACGGCAATCTGGAAGACTTCTACAAGCAGCACTTCCTGGGTCTGACCCACAACTGGGCAATCGGCCCGGGCGTCTTGAAGTCTGACCTGCGTTATTTCCACAGCACTGACGATGGTAAAAACGGTGATACCGCCGCTTACTATTCCAGCGGTAACTACCAAGGTTTTGCCTCGGGTAAAGGCAAGGTCGATAACAACCTGTACAGCGGCCTGTTCCTGTACACCGTTGCCGGTCACACCTTCGGTGGTGGTTACCAGGTCAGCAATGGCAGCAGCGACTTCCCTTGGTTGAACCAGGGCGACGGTTCGTCGGCCTACATCACCACTGACATGCAAATCCAGAAGTTCGCCCGTGCCGGCGAGCGTACCTGGCAAGCTCGCTACGCTTACGACTTCGCCAAGGTTGGCGTACCTGGCCTGACCGCCGGTGTTGTCTACCTCAAGGGTAGCAATATCGACACCGTTACTGCCTCGCGTGCCGAGCTGACCGGTCAATCCGAGTGGGAACGCGACATCACCGTTGCCTACGTAATCCCGGAAGGCCCACTGAAAAACCTGGGCGTTGCCTGGAAAAACGCGATGTGGCGTACCGACCTGGCGAACACCCGTTCCCAGGACGAAAACCGTCTGATCGTCAGCTACTCGATTCCACTGTTGTAAGTGCTTAAAGCCTTGCCCGGCGCAATGCCGGGCAAGGTGTCTTGCTTTCAAGTCGGGCTCAACCCCCGCAAGCCCTTCCCGAAACCCCTCTTTGTACAGCGTCTCAAGGCCTTCTCGAACCTTGAAACCGATGTTGATCCTCGCCCGTCGCCAAGTCCAATGAACAGATTTTTAATATTCTTTTATCGTCTAGATAAATCGATATTTATTCTTTTTAAATAATCTCCAACCCATGCACAGTAGGCTCCATAAGCATTCACCAGGAGCCACACCATGAGCCTAAGACTGGGCGACATCGCCCCCGACTTCGAACAGGATTCCAGCGCCGGCAAGATTCGTTTCCATGAGTGGCTGGGCGATAGCTGGGGTGTGCTGTTTTCCCACCCGGCGGACTTCACGCCGGTGTGCACCACCGAGCTGGGTTTCACCGCCAAGCTCAAGGACGAATTTGCCCAGCGCGGCGTCAAGGCGATTGCCCTGTCGGTCGACCCGGTGGACTCGCATCACAAGTGGATCGAAGACATCAACGAAACCCAGAACACGGTCGTCAACTTCCCGATCCTGGCCGACGCCGATCGCAAGGTGTCGGACCTCTACGACCTGATCCATCCGAACGCCAGTGACACCCTCACCGTGCGTTCCCTGTTCGTCATCGACCCGAACAAGAAGATTCGCCTGACGATTACCTACCCGGCCAGCACCGGTCGCAACTTCCACGAAATCCTGCGGGTCATCGACTCGTTGCAGTTGACCGACAACCACAAGGTCGCCACCCCCGCCAACTGGCAGGACGGTGATGAAGTGGTGATCGTGCCGTCGCTCAAGGATGAAGAAGAAATCAAGAAGCGCTTTCCCAAAGGCTACCGGGCGGTGAAGCCATACCTGCGCCTCACCCCGCAACCCAACCGTTAACACAGGACCTATGTGGAGGGGGCTTGCTCCCGATGGCGGGGTGTCAGTCAATACATCCACTACTGACACACCGCCATCGGGAGCAAGCCCCCTCCCACAGTTGAATCGCATTTCGAGTCTCACATAGCAGGGGATTTCAGGCCGTTTCGACGGCCTTTTTTTTCGCCTCGAGAAATACGGACTGCATATATATTTATGGAATAAATAAATGAAAAAATAAGATTTATAGATATATAAATCAGCTGATATGGTCTCTACCATCTTGGCGCAATCGCCACCCAGCGAACCGCCGACACTTGCTCAAGGAATACCTGCATGCTGGTCGTAACACTTGGAGGCAGCCCCAGCCAGCGTTCCCGCTCTGGGGTCTTGCTGGAGAAAACCCGTCAGTGGCTACAGCAAAAAGGCGTGGAAGTGGTGAGTTATCAGGTACGGGACTTCCCGGCCGAAGACTTGCTGCACGCCCGCTTCGACAGCCCCAAAGTCATCGACCTGTTGCAGCAAGTGGCCAACGCCGACGGCCTGGTCATCGCCACGCCGGTGTACAAGGCTTCATTTTCCGGCGCGCTGAAAACCGTGCTCGATTTGCTGCCCGAACGCGCCCTGGCGCACAAGATCGTATTGCCCATGGCTACCGGTGGCAGCATCGCCCACATGCTGGCGGTGGATTACGCCCTGAAGCCCGTGCTCTCGGCCCTGAAAGCCCAAGAATTGCTGCACGGCATCTTTGCCGAAGACAGCCAGATCGCCTACGGCGAAGGCAGTGCCCAGGCGCAACTGGTGCCCGTGCTCGAACAGCGTTTGCATGAGGCCCTGGAGACACTCTACGACGCCATGGCCCGTCGCCCGAAACCGCTGGACCCCCACGTGTTGAATGAACGTTTGTTGAGTGCTCGCTGGAGCATTTAAGCCGTACCGTTTTTTGTAGTACTCACCTTACTCAGCCGCCAACGGCCAAGCAGGTGCAGCCAACCCCCTCATCGCAAATTGGAGAGAGCGCCATGCGCACTGTCATCTTGCGTCGTGGTCTGGTCGCACTGTTTGCTGCGGCTGTGTCCTTCGGCGCCATTGTTCAAGCTCAAGCGGCCGAGACCTTGCGGATCGGTTATCAGAAGTACGGCACCTTGGTGTTGCTCAAGGCCAAGGGCACCCTGGAAAAGCGCCTGGCCGCCCAGGGCGTGCAAGTGCAATGGACTGAATTCCCCGGTGGCCCGCAATTGCTGGAAGGCTTGAACGTCGGCTCGATCGACTTCGGCGTCACCGGTGAAACCCCGCCGGTCTTCGCCCAGGCGGCTGGTGCCGATCTGCTCTACGTCGCCTACGAGCCACCGGCGCCCACCAGCGAAGCGATCCTGGTGCCGAAGTATTCGTCGATCCAATCGGTGGCCGAGCTCAAGGGCAAGAAAATTGTGCTCAATAAAGGCTCCAACGTGCACTACCTGCTGGTGCGTGCACTGGAAGACGCCGGCCTCAAATACACCGACGTGCAAACCGTATTCCTGCCGCCCGCCGATGCCCGTGCTGCTTTCGAGCGTGGCAGCGTGGATGCCTGGGTGATCTGGGACCCTTACCAGGCCGCCGCTGAAAAACAACTGCAAGCGCGCACCCTGCGTGACGGCACCGGCATTGCCGACAACCATCAGTTCTACCTCGCCACCAAGCCTTATGCCACACAGCACCCGGACGTCATCAAGGCGCTGGTGGAAGAAGTGCGTGCGGTGGGCGAGTGGTCCAAGGCCAACCCGCAGGAGGTCACCGAACAGGTCGCACCGCTGCTTGGCCTGCCGGCCGACATCACCCTGACCTCAGTCAAGCGCCAAGGCTACGGCGCATTGTTCCTGACGCCGGCGGTGGTCGCCGCTCAGCAGAAAATCGCCGACAGCTTCTACCAACTCAAATTGATCCCCAAACCCTTGAGCATCAAGGACGTGATCTGGACTCCACCCGCCGCCGTCGCCAAAGCGCCGTAATCCGACTTCTTCAGGAGACAACTCCATGAGCCTCAATATTTTCTGGTTTCTGCCTACCCATGGCGACGGCCATTACCTTGGCACCGCCGAAGGCGCTCGCGCCGTCGACCACGGTTATTTGCAGCAAGTGGCCCAGGCCGCCGACCGCCTGGGCTTCGGCGGCGTGCTGATTCCCACTGGTCGTTCCTGCGAAGATTCCTGGCTGGTAGCCGCTTCGCTGATCCCCGTGACCCAGCGTCTGAAATTCCTGGTCGCGCTACGCCCCGGGATCATTTCCCCGACGGTGGCCGCGCGTCAGGCGGCGACGCTGGATCGCCTGTCCGGTGGTCGTGCGCTGTTCAACCTGGTCACGGGTGGCGATCCGGAAGAATTGGCCGGTGACGGCTTGTTCCTCAGCCACGAAGAGCGCTATCAGGCCTCGGTGGAGTTCACTCGGATCTGGCGCCGCGTGCTGGAAGGCGAAACGGTGGATTACGACGGCGAGCACATCAGCGTCAAAGGCGCCAAGTTGCTCTACCCACCCATCCAGCAACCGCGCCCGCCGCTGTATTTTGGCGGCTCCTCCGAAGCGGCCCAGGACCTGGCTGCCGAACAGGTGGAAATGGTGCTCACCTGGGGCGAGCCACCTGCTGCCGTCGCCGAGAAAATCGAACAGGTACGCGCCAAGGCCGCCAAGCTTGGGCGCACCGTGCGCTTCGGTATCCGCCTGCATGTGATCGTGCGCGAAACCAATGAGGAAGCCTGGAAAGCCGCCGACAAGCTGATCTCCCATCTGGACGACGACACCATTGCCCGTGCCCAGGCTTCCCTGGCGCGCTTTGATTCGGTTGGCCAACAGCGCATGGCCGCGCTGCACGGCGGCAGCCGCGACAATCTCGAAGTCAGCCCCAACCTGTGGGCCGGCGTCGGCCTGGTGCGCGGCGGTGCCGGTACGGCACTGGTGGGCGATGGCCCGACGGTAGCGGCGCGGGTCAAGGAATACGCAGACCTGGGTATCGATACGTTTATCTTCTCGGGTTATCCCCACCTGGAAGAGTCGTATCGGGTGGCCGAGCTGTTGTTCCCGCACCTGGATATCGAACGCCCCGAATTGCCGAAAAGCGCCGGTTACGTCAGCCCGTTCGGTGAGATGGTCGCCAACGACATCCTTCCCAAAGCTGCATCACAGAGCTGAGGCGGCGCCATGAATCTTGAAAAATTGAGCCAGCGCATCGCGCCGTGGCTGCTGCCGATCCTGTTGTTGGCGGTCTGGCAGTTGTCGGTGTCGGCGGGCTGGTTGTCCACGCGCATTCTGCCGGCGCCGAGCGCGGTGATCGAAGCCGGGATCAACCTGGTGCGCAGCGGCGAAATCTGGACGCATTTGGCGATCAGTGGCTGGCGTGCGGGCCTTGGGTTCTTGATCGGTGGCAGCATCGGCCTGGCCCTGGGCTTTATCACCGGTTTGTCGAAATGGGGCGAGCGCCTGCTGGACAGTTCGGTGCAGATGATCCGCAACGTGCCGCACCTGGCGCTGATTCCGTTGGTGATCCTGTGGTTCGGCATTGACGAGACGGCGAAGATTTTCCTGGTGGCGCTCGGCACGTTGTTCCCGATCTACCTGAACACCTACCACGGCATCCGCAACGTCGACCCGGCGCTGGTGGAAATGTCGCGCAGCTATGGCCTGTCCGGGTTCAGCCTGTTCCGTCAGGTGATCCTGCCGGGGGCGCTGCCGTCGATTCTGGTGGGGGTGCGCTTTGCCTTGGGCTTCATGTGGCTGACGCTGATCGTGGCGGAAACCATCTCGGCCAGCTCCGGCATCGGTTATCTGGCCATGAACGCCCGCGAATTCCTGCAAACCGACGTGGTGGTGCTGGCCATCGTGCTTTACGCGGTCCTCGGCAAACTGGCCGACCTCGCCGCCCGTGGCCTGGAACGTGTGTGGCTGCGTTGGCACCCGGCTTACCAAGTCAATAAAGGAGGTGCGGCATGACGGCTCAACAACCCCCGCGCCTGCTTAAAGGCATCCCGCTGGCGGTGCGCAAATTGCGCAAGGCCTTTGGTGCGCGGGAAGTGCTCAAAGAAATAGACCTGCATATCCCGGCTGGCCAGTTTGTGGCCGTGGTTGGCCGCAGCGGATGCGGTAAAAGCACCTTGCTGCGCCTGTTGGCGGGCCTGGACAAAGCCAGTGGCGGTGAGCTGTTGGCGGGTTCCGCGCCGCTTGATGAAGCGATTGAAGATACGCGGTTGATGTTCCAGGAAGCGCGCTTGCTGCCATGGAAAAAGATCATCGACAACGTGGGCCTCGGCCTCAAGGGCAACTGGCGTCCCCAGGCCCTGGAAGCGTTGGACGCAGTGGGCCTGGCCGAACGTGCCAATGAGTGGCCGGCGGCCTTGTCCGGTGGCCAGAAGCAGCGCGTGGCCCTGGCTCGCGCGTTGATTCACCAGCCGCGCCTGTTGCTGCTCGACGAGCCGCTGGGCGCGTTGGACGCGCTGACCCGCATTGAGATGCAGCAACTGATCGAAAACCTTTGGCGCAAGCACGGCTTTACCGTGTTGCTGGTGACCCACGATGTCAGCGAAGCCGTGGCCATTGCCGACCGGGTGATCCTGATCGAAGACGGTGAAATCGGCCTGGACCTCGTTGTCGACCTGCCACGCCCACGAGCCCGAGGCTCGCACCGCCTGGCCGCACTCGAAGCCGAAGTGCTCAACCGTGTGCTGTCGCTGCCTGGCTCGCCGCCGGAACCGGAACCTGTTTCACCGCTGCCTACGCAATTGCGATGGGCTCAATAACTCACTTGTCCCATGAAGGAAGAAGACCATGACTATTAAAGCTATCAACGTGCGTAACCAGTTCAAAGGCACCATCAAGGAAATCGTCGAAGGCGATGTGCTGTCGGAAATTGACGTACAGACCGCATCGGGCATCGTCACGTCCGTGATCACCACCCGTTCGGTCAAAGAGCTGGAGCTGGTGATTGGCAGTGAAGTGATTGCCTTTGTGAAATCCACCGAGGTGTCGATCGCCAAGTTGTGATCGTTCTTGAGGCCGCCATCGGGGCAGCCCCCTCGCACATTTGATCTGTGAATAGATTCAAAGTGTGGGAGGGGGCTTGCCCCCGATGAGGCCCTTTCAACCACCCCGGAACTCAACGCTTGGGCAGGTAAGCCGGCAGGTACAACCCCACATACGCGTCAAACACCCGCATTCCTTCTTCCGCCATGCGCGGCGTAATCAGCCCATGCTGATGCACCGAGCGCGCATAGACGCGGTCGCTCAGCTCCAGTGCCAGTGCAAACACATCCACATCGGCGGGTAAGGTCGGCACCTCGAAATGCCGATTGAACACGGTGAGCATCAAGTCGCCCAATTCCAGATCATGCTGACGGTCGGCCTGGGTCACTTCGGTCAGCCCGTGCTGGGCCAGGATCAGCTGGCGAGCGGCGGCGTCCTGGTCGTAGATGGCCAGCATGCGCTGTTCGACGATGTAGGACAGGTCGCGCCAGTGCTTGAGAGACTCATGCTCGATGGGTGCCTGGATGGCGGCCCGGAAAGCGGCGTGCACATCGGCGGTCAGCGCTTCCAGCAGCGCCGGCACGCTGGCGAAGAAGTGATACACCGACGACGGCGGGATCTGTGCTCGCTCGGCCACGCTGTAGATCGACAGACTCGCCACGCCTTCGGCGGCCAGCAAGGTGCGGGCGGCGTCGAGGATCGCATCAATCCGGGCCTGGCTGCGGGCGCGGGGTTTGCGAGGGGCGGTGGGGCGGGTAGTCATGGACGTCTCCTACAAGGCAGCGGGCATTGTATGAGCAGGAATCTGTGTTGTCTTCCAGGCCGCCATCGGGAGCAAGCCCCCTCCCACAGTTTGATTTGTGAATACATTCAAGTGTGGGAGGAGGCTTGCTCCCGATGAGGCCAACCCAGTGTCCTAGCAGAAACGCATAAAAAAACGCCGCCGACCAAAGTCGGCAGCGTTCGTTATCAGCGCAGCAACCGTTTATACGGTATGCAGGTACCAGTTGTACTCAAGGTCGGAGATGGAGTGTTCGAACTCTTCCAGCTCACTTTCCTTACAGGCGACGAAGATATCGATGTATTTAGGATCGATGTACTTGGCCATCACCTCGCTGTCATCCAACTCACGCAGGGCATCGCGCAGGTTGTTCGGCAGGCTCTGCTCGTTCTGCTCGTAGCTGTTGCCTTCCACCGGTGCATTAGGCTCGATCTTGTTGGTCAGGCCGTGGTGCACGCCTGCCAGGACCGAAGCCATCAGCAGGTAGGGGTTGGCGTCGGCGCCGGCCACACGGTGTTCGATACGTACGGCATCGGACGAGCCGGTCGGTACGCGAATCGCCACGGTGCGGTTGTCCAGGCCCCAGCACGGCGAGTTCGGCACATAGAACTGCGCGCCGAAACGCCGGTAGGAGTTGACGTTGGGGCACAGGAACGCCATTTGGGCGGGTAGGGTCTCGAGCACACCGCCGATCGCGTGACGCAATGCGGCGTTCTGCTCGGGATCCTCGCTGGCAAAGATGTTCTTGCCGTCCTTGTCCAGGATCGAAATGTGTACGTGCAAACCGTTGCCTGCCTGGCCTGGGTAAGGCTTGGCCATGAAGGTGGTGTCCATCTCATGGTCGTAGGCGATGTTCTTGATCAGGCGCTTGAGCAGTACGGCGTAGTCGCAAGCCTTGATCGGGTCGGCCACGTGGTGCAGGTTCACTTCGAACTGCGCCGGGGCACTTTCCTTGACGATGGCGTCGGCCGGGATGCCTTGCTCTTTGGCACCTTCCAGAATGTCCTGGAGGCAGTCGACGTATTCGTCGAGGTCGTCGATCAGGTAGACCTGTGTCGAGTGCGGGCGTTTGCCGGAGATCGGCGAGCGGGGCGGTTGTGGGCGGCCATTCACGTTCTCCTGGTCGATCAGGTAGAACTCAAGTTCGAAGGCGGCGCAGATCGTCAGGCCGAGGTCGTCGAATTTGCTGACAACCTGGCGAAGCACTTCGCGCGGATCGGCGAAGAAAGGTTCACCTTCAAGTTCGTGCATGGTCATCAGCAGTTGCGCGGTTGGGCGCTTTTGCCAAGGTTCATTGCACAGGGTATCGGGGATTGGATAACAGATTCGGTCAGCATCACCGATGTCCAGGCCCAGGCCGGTGCTTTCCACCGTCGAGCCGTTGATATCCAGGGCAAATAAAGAGGCAGGCAGGTTGATGCCCTTCTCGTAAACCTTGTGGAGGCTGGTGCGTTCGATGCGCTTGCCGCGCACCACACCATTCATATCCGCAATTAGAAGGTCTACGTACAGAACCTCAGGATGATCCTTAAGGAACGCGTTCGCTTCGTTAAGCTGAACGGCACGCGGGGGTACCGACATGATGCAACACCTTTGTTGTTAAAAATATCAATCATTGATCTTTTCTGGTTTCAGTCAACCCGAACGGCATGCCGAAGTCAAGCGAGGCATTTTTCGCCCTAAAAAAGCGCCACGAGGGCATTTTTGGGGCTTTTTGGGGCGGTTTTTTGGGTTTGAAGGGCTTGGGACTCGCAGGCTTGAGCGGGCCGTGTTGTATTTTTTACGGGGGTGTTGTGTAAAAAAATGAACAAGGCTAAGCTCGATTCAAACCCATAACAGCAATAATACCGGGGTGTTTCATGTTTCACCTGCCGCCATTCGGCGTCTTTGCCTGCTTGCGCCAGGCGTTGTCCGCAGTCCGTTCACCCCGCGTGAATGCCCGCGTACCGGCCAATATTCTTGACGGCCTGTCCGACCTCCTTTTTGCCTTCTCAACTGTGACTGACCGGCTGCCGTCCACGCTGCCGATCATGATTCTGCACAACTTTGGCCTGAGGAATGCAACGCAGCAGCAAATGACGGGTAAGCTCCTACCCTGAACGAAAAAGCGACGCGGATGCTGCGTCAACCAACGCCTGACCTTTAATGGATGTCAGGAAACCCAGCCCAGAGGCATTTATGAGTAACAACCTCGACCAGCTCACCGATTGGTTGAAAGACCACAAGATCACAGAAGTCGAATGCATGATTGGCGACCTCACCGGCATCACCCGGGGCAAGATCTCGCCGACCAACAAGTTCATCGCCGAGAAAGGCATGCGTCTGCCCGAGAGCGTGCTGCTGCAGACCGTCACCGGCGACTACGTCGAAGACGACATCTATTACGAATTGCTCGACCCGGCCGACATCGACATGATCTGCCGCCCCGACCAGAACGCCGTATTCCTGGTGCCTTGGGCCATTGAACCGACCGCCCAGGTGATCCACGACACCTACGACAAGCAAGGCAACCCGATCGAGCTGTCGCCGCGCAACGTACTCAAGAAAGTCCTCAAGCTCTATGCCGATAAAGGCTGGCAGCCCATTGTGGCGCCGGAGATGGAGTTCTACCTGACCAAGCGCTGCGAAGACCCGGACTTCCCGCTGCAACCGCCGATTGGCCGTTCCGGTCGCCCGGAAACCGGTCGCCAGTCCTTCTCTATAGAAGCGGCCAACGAATTCGACCCGCTGTTCGAAGACGTCTACGACTGGTGCGAACTGCAGGAACTGGACCTCGACACCCTGATCCACGAAGACGGCACTGCGCAGATGGAAATCAACTTCCGTCATGGCGATGCCCTGTCCCTGGCCGACCAGATCCTGGTGTTCAAGCGCACAATGCGCGAAGCCGCGCTCAAGCACGACGTGGCCGCCACCTTCATGGCCAAGCCGATGACCGGCGAGCCCGGCAGCGCGATGCACTTGCACCAGAGCATCATCGACATCGCCACCGGCAAGAACGTCTTCTCCAATGAAGACGGGACCATGAGCCAGCTGTTCCTCAACCACATTGGCGGCCTGCAGAAATTCATCCCTGAATTGCTGCCGCTGTTTGCCCCTAACGTGAACTCGTTCCGCCGTTTCCTGCCCGACACCTCGGCGCCGGTCAACGTGGAATGGGGCGAAGAAAACCGCACCGTCGGTTTGCGTGTGCCGGATGCCGGCCCGCAGAACCGCCGCGTGGAAAACCGCCTGCCGGGCGCCGACGCCAACCCGTACCTGGCCATTGCCGCCAGTTTGCTGTGTGGCTTCATCGGCATGGTCGAAGGCCATAACCCAAGCGCGCCCGTGGTGGGCCGTGGTTACGAGCGACGCAATCTGCGCCTGCCGTTGACCATCGAAGATGCCTTGGAACGCATGGAAAACAGCAAGACCATCGAGAAATACCTGGGTCGCAAATTCATCACAGGCTACGTCGCGGTCAAGCGGGCCGAGCATGAAAACTTCAAGCGCGTGATCAGTTCATGGGAGCGGGAATTCCTGCTCTTCGCCGTCTGACGCGCCGGGCGCACTGTGGGAACAGCGCGCCCTTCACTGAAAAGTCTAGGAGATTGGTATGTCCAGCAACAACCCGCAAACCCGTGAATGGCAAGCCTTGAGCAGCGATCATCACTTGGCGCCGTTCAGCGATTTCAAGCAATTGAAAGAGAAGGGCCCACGGATCATCACCAAAGCCCACGGTGTTTACCTGTGGGACAGCGAAGGCAACAAGATCCTCGACGGCATGGCCGGCCTGTGGTGCGTGGCGGTCGGTTACGGTCGTGATGAGCTGGCTGACGCCGCCGCCAAGCAGATGAAAGAGCTGCCGTACTACAACCTGTTCTTCCAGACGGCTCACCCGCCGGTACTGGAACTGGCCAAGGTGATTGCCGACATTGCACCGGCCGGCATGAACCATGTGTTCTTCACCGGTTCCGGCTCCGAAGGCAACGACACCATGTTGCGCATGGTCCGCCACTACTGGGCGATCAAGGGCCAACCGAATAAAAAAGTCATCATCAGCCGCAAGAACGGCTACCACGGTTCCACCGTGGCCGGCGCGAGCCTGGGCGGCATGACGTATATGCATGAACAGGGCGACTTGCCGATCCCGGGCATTACCCATATCGCCCAGCCTTACTGGTTCGGCGAAGGCGGCGACATGAGTCCCGAGGAGTTCGGGGTCTGGGCCGCCAACCAACTGGAAGAGAAGATTCTGGAACTGGGCGTGGACAACGTCGGTGCCTTTATTGCCGAGCCGATCCAGGGCGCTGGTGGAGTGATCGTGCCGCCGGATACCTACTGGCCGCGCATCAAGGAAATCCTGGCCAAGTACGACATCCTGTTTGTCGCCGACGAAGTGATCTGCGGCTTCGGCCGTACCGGTGAGTGGTTCGGCAGCGACTTCTATGACCTCAAGCCGCACATGATGACCATCGCCAAGGGCCTGACCTCGGGCTACGTGCCCATGGGCGGCCTGATCGTGCACGACGATGTAGTTGCCGTGTTGAACGAAGGGGGTGATTTCAACCACGGTTTTACTTATTCCGGGCACCCGGTGGCAGCGGCGGTGGCCCTGGAAAACATCCGCATCCTGCGCGATGAAAAAATCGTGGATCGCGTGCACGAAGAAACGGCACCGTATTTGCAGAAACGTCTGAGGGAACTGGCTGACCACCCGTTGGTGGGTGAAGTTCGCGGTGCAGGCATGCTGGGTGCGATCGAGCTGGTCCAGGACAAGGCCACCCGCAAGCGCTATGAAGGCAAAGGCGTGGGCATGATTTGCCGCAACTTCTGCTTCAACAACGGGCTGATCATGCGCGCCGTGGGTGACACCATGATCATTTCGCCGTCGCTGGTGATCAGCAAGGCCGAAATCGACGAACTGGTGACCAAGGCGCGGACGTGCCTGGACCTGACTTTGGCGGCATTGCAGGGCTAAGTGCTAGGCTCAGTACGCGGTTCACTGAGCAGTTATAAATGTAGGGGCCTTGGTTGAAAGCCGGCCCCTGAACTTGCCAGACTGTCCCCCTGTTTTGTTGCCCTCCGGAAGGGCCGCCGAACATAAAAGAACGTGGCCCAAAAAAGAAAAATTGGAGCATCACCATAATGAAGGCATTAGGTTTGAAGAACGCTGGCAAGACTCTCCTCGCCTTGTCCCTGATGGGCGCAATGGCGGGTGCGGCCCAGGCAGACGATAAAGTGCTGCACGTCTACAACTGGTCTGACTACATTGCACCGGACACCATCGCCAACTTTGAAAAAGAGTCGGGCATCAAAGTGGTGTACGACGTTTTCGACAGTAACGAAACCCTGGAAGCCAAGCTGCTGGCAGGCAAGTCCGGCTACGACATCGTCGTTCCGTCGAACAACTTCCTCGCCAAGCAGATCAAGGCCGGTGTCTACCAGGAGCTGGACAAGTCCAAGCTGTCCAACTACGACAACCTGAACAAATCCCTGCTTAAAGCCGTGTCGGTCAGCGACCCAGACAACAAGCACGCCTTCCCTTACATGTGGGGCTCGATCGGCATCGGCTACAACCCGGAGAAGGTCAAGGCCGCGCTGGGCGTGGACAAGATCGATTCGTGGGACGTGCTGCTCAAGCCTGAAAACATTGCCAAGCTCAAGAGCTGCGGCGTGAGCTTCCTCGACTCGCCGACCGAAATGCTGCCGGTGGCTCTGCACTACCTGGGCCTGCCAACCGACACTCAGGATAAAAAACAGCTCAAGCAAGCCGAAGACCTGTTCCTGAAAATCCGTCCGTCGATCAGCTACTTCCACTCGTCCAAGTACATCTCGGACCTGGCCAACGGCAACATCTGTGTCGCCGTGGGTTACTCGGGTGATATCCAGCAGGCCAAGTCCCGTGCGGCCGAAGCCGGCGGCAAGGTCAAGGTGGCCTACGATATTCCGAAAGAAGGTGCAGGCAGTTTCTATGACATGGTCGCCATCCCTAAAGATGCCGAAAACGTCGACGCCGCCTACAAGTTCATGAACTACCTGCTCAAGCCGGAGGTCATGGCTGCGATCACCGACAGCGTGCGTTTCCCGAACGGTAACGAGAAGGCTACCGCACTGGTCGACAAGGAAATCACCAGCGACCCAGGCATCTACCCGCCAGCCGATGTGCAGGCCAAGCTCTACGCCATTGCTGACTTGCCGGCTGCGACCCAGCGTGAAATGACACGCAGCTGGACCAAGATCAAATCCGGTAAATAAGCCTTAAACCGGAGGGGAGTGTGGGAGGGGGCTTGCTCCCGATAGCGGTGTATCAACCAACATATGGGTATCCGATTGACCGCTATCGGGAGCAAGCCCCCTCCCACATGACCCGCTCCCACACATTTAAATGACAGAAAGTTTTGCCGGATCGGTTTATCGAGGGTAAGTTGCGCGCCGGTTTTGTTGCCGGGCAACAACTTTTGGGCCCAACTATTTAAGAGGACCTCCACTTGCCAATTTCTTTATTTCGCAAAGCCTTGCTGGTGGGTGCAGGTATCACGCTGGCTGTCAGCGTGCAGGCCGCCCCGACTGTGCATATTTATAACTGGTCGGACTACATCGGCACCGACACGCTGGCCAATTTCGAAAAGGCTACCGGCATCAAGCCCGTGTATGACGTGTTCGATTCCAACGAAACCCTGGAAGGCAAGTTGCTGGCCGGGCGTACCGGCTACGACGTGGTCGTGCCGTCCAACCACTTCCTCGGCAAGCAGATCAAGGCCGGGGCGTTCCAGAAACTCGACAAGTCTTTACTGACGAACTATTCCAATCTTGACCCGGCGCTGCTCAAGCGTCTGGAAAAGAACGATCCGGGTAACCAGTACGCAGTGCCGTATCTGTGGGGCACCAATGGCATCGGTTACAACGTCGACAAGGTCAAGGAAGTGCTCGGCGTCGATCATATTGACTCCTGGGCCGTGCTGTTCGAACCGGAAAACATGAAGAAGCTGGCCACTTGCGGCGTATCGTTCATGGACTCGGCGGATGAAATGCTGCCGGCGGTGCTCAACTACATGGGCTTGAACCCTAACAGCACCAACCCCGAAGACTACAAGAAGGCCGAAGAAAAGCTGCTCAAAGTGCGGCCCTACGTGACCTATTTCCATTCTTCCAAATACATTTCCGACCTGGCCAACGGCAACATCTGCGTGGCGGCAGGCTTCTCCGGCGATGTGTTCCAGGCCAGGTCTCGCGCGGCTGAAGCGGGCAAGGGCGTGAACATTGCCTACGTGATTCCGAAAGAAGGCGGCAACCTGTGGTTTGACGTGCTGGCGATCCCCAAGGACGCCACCAACGTCAAAGAGGCCCACGCCTTCATCAACTATTTACTGCAACCTGAGGTGATCGCTCAGGTCAGTGATGTCGTCGGTTATGCCAACCCTAACCCAGGGGCGGACAAACTGATGGATCAATCGATACGCACTGACGCAGCGGTTTACCCACCGCAGGCGGTTCTCGACCGGACATTCGTCAACTTCGAGTTACCCCCGAAAGTGCAGCGTTTGATGACCCGTAGCTGGACCAAGGTCAAGACGGGCAAGTAAGGCTCAAACTATCCAAGGTTTCGTCCGTGTTGGTCGAACAGAAAACTTTGTTGGGAGTTTCGCAAATGGCAGTTGCCTCCGGCGCCTATAAGAAAGCCCTCGAGGGCGACCAGACACCGAAAAAGGTGTTGGTCAAAATCGACCGGGTCACGAAGAAGTTCGACGAGACGATTGCCGTGGACGATGTGTCCCTGGAAATCAAGAAAGGCGAGATCTTCGCCTTGCTCGGCGGTTCGGGCTCAGGCAAATCCACCTTGCTGCGCATGCTCGCAGGCTTCGAGCGCCCAACGGAAGGTCGCATCTACCTCGACGGTGTGGACATCACCGACATGCCGCCGTACGAGCGGCCGATCAACATGATGTTCCAGTCCTACGCCTTGTTCCCTCACATGACCGTGGCGCAGAACATCGCCTTCGGCCTGCAACAGGACAAGATCCCCAAGGCCGAAATCGACGCCCGGGTGGCCGAGATGCTCAAGCTGGTACAGATGAGCCAGTACGCCAAGCGCAAGCCGCACCAGTTGTCCGGTGGTCAGCGTCAGCGTGTGGCCCTGGCCCGCTCCCTGGCCAAGCGCCCGAAACTGCTGCTGCTCGATGAGCCGATGGGCGCGCTGGACAAGAAACTGCGTTCGCAGATGCAGCTTGAACTGGTTGAGATCATCGAGCGCGTGGGTGTGACCTGCGTCATGGTGACCCACGACCAGGAAGAGGCCATGACCATGGCTGAACGCATCGCGATCATGCACCTGGGCTGGATCGCCCAGATCGGCAGCCCGATCGATATCTACGAAACCCCGACCAGCCGCCTGGTGTGCGAATTCATCGGCAACGTCAACATCTTCGACACCCAGGTGGTGGATGACGCCGAAGGCCACGCGGTGCTCAAGTGCCCGGACCTGGACCGCGACATCTACGTGGGCTACGGCATCGCCACCTCGGTGGAAGACAAATCCGTGACTTATGCCATTCGCCCGGAAAAACTGCTGGTCACCACCGAAATGCCGACCTGCGAGCACAACTGGTCCAGCGGCAAAGTGCACGACATTGCCTACCTGGGTGGCCATTCGGTGTTCTACGTGGAACTGCCGAGCGGCAAACTGGTGCAGTCCTTCGTGGCTAACGCCGAACGCCGTGGCCAGCGTCCGACCTGGGGCGACCAGGTCTACGTGTGGTGGGAAGACGACAGCGGCGTGGTACTTCGCTCATGAACATGAAGAAGCTCAAGCGCCAGTTGCAACGAATAACTCCCGATGGTCGACACGTGGTTATCGGGATTCCATTTCTTTGGTTGTTCCTGTTCTTCATGCTGCCGTTCTTCATCGTCTTGAAGATCAGCTTTGCCGAAGCCGACGTCGCGATCCCGCCTTACACCGAGATCTACACCTTCGTTGAGCAGAAACTGCAGGTGGTGCTCAACCTGGCCAACTACTCGATGTTGGGTGACGACGAGTTGTACATCGCCGCATACCTGGGCTCGTTGAAGATGGCGTTTTTCAGCACGCTCCTGTGTCTGTTGATCGGCTATCCGATGGCCTACGCCATCGCCAGCGCGCGCAAAGAGATGCAGACCGTGCTGGTGCTGCTGATCATGATGCCGACCTGGACCGCGATTCTGATCCGTGTGTATGCGTGGATGGGCATCCTCAGCAACAACGGTTTGCTCAACGGCTTCCTGATGTCCATCGGGTTGATCAACGAGCCGCTGCAGATCCTCAATACCAATATTGCGGTGTATATCGGCGTGGTCTATTCGTACCTGCCGTTCATGATCCTGCCGCTGTATGCCAACCTGGTCAAACATGATCAGAGCTTGCTGGAAGCCGCGTCCGACCTGGGGTCGAGCACCTTCAACAGCTTCTGGAAGATCACCGTGCCGCTGTCCAAGAACGGCATCATCGCCGGTTGCATGCTGGTGTTTATCCCGGTAGTGGGCGAGTTCGTGATCCCGGAACTGCTGGGCGGCCCGGAAACCCTGATGATCGGTAAAGTGTTGTGGCAAGAGTTCTTCAATAACCGTGACTGGCCGGTGGCCTCTGCCCTGGCGGTGGTGATGCTGGCGATCCTGATCGTGCCGATCATCCTGTTCAACCGCAGCCAAGCCAAAGAGATGGAGGGCAAGATATGAAGCGCGTCAGTTTCTCAAGCTTCATGCTGGTGGCGGGGTTGCTGTTCATCTACCTGCCGATGCTGATCCTGGTGATCTACTCGTTCAACGAATCCAAGCTGGTGACAGTCTGGGGTGGTTGGTCGATCAAGTGGTACGTCGGCCTGTTGGACAACACCCAGTTGATGGGCTCGGTGGCCCGCTCGCTGGAAATCGCCTGCTATACGGCGGTGGCTGCGGTGGCCCTGGGCACCCTGGCAGCCTTCGTGCTGACGCGCATCAGCCAGTTCAAGGGCCGCACGCTGTTCGGCGGTCTGGTGACCGCGCCGTTGGTGATGCCGGAAGTGATCACCGGTCTGTCGCTGTTGCTGCTGTTTGTGGCCATGGCGCAAATGATCGGCTGGCCCCAGGAGCGTGGCATCGTCACCATCTGGATCGCCCACACCACTTTCTGTGCGGCGTATGTGGCGGTGGTGGTGTCGGCGCGCCTGCGTGAGCTGGACCTGTCGATTGAAGAGGCGGCGATGGACCTGGGGGCGCGACCGTGGAAGGTGTTCTTCCTGATCACGATCCCGATGATCGCGCCATCGTTGGCAGCGGGCGGCATGATGTCGTTCGCGTTGTCCCTGGATGACCTGGTATTGGCCAGCTTCGTATCGGGCCCGGGCTCGACGACCTTGCCGATGGAAGTGTTCTCGGCGGTGCGCCTTGGGGTCAAACCCGAGATCAACGCCGTGGCCAGCCTGATTCTGTTGGCGGTGTCGCTGGTGACCTTCCTGGTGTGGTTCTTCAGCCGTCGTGCCGAAGAGCACCGCAAGAAAGCCATCCAGCAAGCCATCGAAGAAGCGGCGGCGGATGGCTGGCAGCAGCCGGACAAGCGCCGCGCGGCAGCACCGGTCTAATCAGGTCTACCTGAAGAAACTGGATCAAACTGTGGGAGCGGCCAAGCCCGCTCCCACAGTTGTTTGCATTTCAAGCCCAGGGCGATTTGCGGATGACTTCAACAAAATTCATCGGCTTGAACCCCGGCTCCTGATCCACCAGTACATCCGTCTTCACGTTGCCGAACGTGGTCTGTGGGCGATGGCGCAAGCCGTCGGCAAAGGCGCAGATGATGCACTCCTTGAACCCTTCACCCCGTGGATGCGCATGCACCACCGCCTCGCGCTGCACGCTGGAAAACGCTGCGTAATCCATACCCAGGACATCCATCTCGACGCCGGCCGTCACCAGCGCAACGGTTGGGCGTAGATGCTGCGGCACGCCCGGCGTGGTATGCAGGGCGATGGATAGCCACACCTGTTCGATGTCGTCGTCACTCAGCCCGTAAGGCTTGAGAAACGTGGCCGCCGCATTGGCGCCGTCCACTTCGAAACGTTCGTTGTCACTGCGATGGCCTTCGACCAGGCCCAGGTCATGGAACATCGCGCCGACGTAGAGCAACTCCGGGTTGTAAGCGAGTTGTTTGCGTTCACCGCTTAAGGCGCCGAACAGGAACACGCGGCGGGAGTGGTGATAAAGCAGGTCGGATTCGACGTCGCGAATGTATTCGGTGGTGGCCTTGGCCAGTGCGCTGTCGGGGATCTGGATACCGGCGATGGTGGTGCTCATGATGGCTCTCCTCTGGAAAGATTCCAGTCTGGTCGTGTGCCTGCAAAGGGGCCATCGCGGCGAGGGAGCGATCCCGGCCAATGTGGTTGCACATCGTGCCAAGGCTGTACGCGATCAAATGTGCGATAGCATCACCTCTGGGTATACCTGACACACCGAGGCGCCTGCATCGCAGGCAAGCCCGGCTCCCACAGGAATTCGCGCCAGTCCAGAGATAAGGTTTACTCATGCAAAAAACCGTTGCCATTCTGATCTTTCCCGGCGTCCAGTCGCTGGATGTGACGGGGCCGATGGATGTGTTTTGCGAGGCCAACCGCTTTTTGCCGCCGCAGGACCATTACCAGTTGGAAGTCATCGGCCTTGGCCATGGCACGATGGCGGCCTCCAACGGCCTGTCACTACAGGCCCATCGGCATTACCGCGAAGCCCTTGAACCCTACGACTTGCTGCTGGTCGCTGGCGGCCCGCAATTACCCTTCGAGGACTTCGGTGCCCCCTTCGGTGACTGGCTACGCGGTGCAACACAGAGAGCACAACGCTTCGGTTCGATCTGCAACGGCGCCTTCCTGCTGGCCCGCGCTGGCCTGCTGGATGGAAAAACCGTCACCACCCACTGGAACGACGCCGCAGATCTGGTGCGTCTGTGCCCTACAGCCCAGGTCGATGCCGATCGCCTCTACGCACAGGACGGCAACCTTTACACGTCGGCGGGTGTGACCGCAGGCATCGACTTGTCGCTGTACCTGTTGGCCCAGGACCATGGCCCGGAAGTCGCGCTGAGCGTGGCCAAGCGTCTGGTGGTGTTCACCCAGCGTTCCGGTGGGCAGTCGCAGTTCAGCCCGTTCCTCACGCCCCACGCCGAAGACACCTCGGCGGTGGCGCTGGTGCAGTTGTACGTGTTGGCGAACCTGACGGGGGATTTGACCATCGCCGATCTGGCCAAGGCGGCCAATATGAGTGCACGCAATTTCTCCCGGGTATTTGCCCGTGAAGCACGGATAACGCCGGCTGAGTTTGTCGAGCGAGCCCGGGTGGATGCGGCGCGGGTGATGCTCGAAAGCAGCTCCGCACCCCTCAAGACGGTGGCCTACCAGTGTGGCTTTCGCGATGCCCAGCACATGCGCAGTGTATTCAATCGCCGGCTGGGCGTGACCCCGCAACAGTTCCGGCTTAACTTTGCGGCGCCGGTTTGAGCGTGTCGTAGGCTTCCAGGGCGCGCAGTGTATGGAGCTGGCGTTCAACCTGCTGCGCCAGTCGCGCCTGAGCCTGATGGATATCGCCGCGCAAGTGGGCTACCAGTTCCAGGCGGCGTTCAGCAAGAAATCCAAGGAAACCTACGGCGAAGCGCCAGGGCGGATGCGGGCACAGTAGTCGCTGATAGAACGCAGATCCAAGTGTGGGAGGGGGCTTGCTCCCACATTGATCGAGTTATCGGGCGGGCAATAGTTTCAGGGTGCCACGGGTATTGGCCATGACTTCCTCATCACTGAAATGTGCCTGTTCATACCCACCCTCGATGTAGGTTTGCGCCTGATCACTATAGTGTCGATCAAACGGCACGCCGCTTTGCCCCACCGGGTTGATGGTCAGGGCGTGGGCCGGATCGGCGAAGTCGATCAGGCGGCGGGTCGACGGGCCATAGGTCACCGGCCAGGGCGCGGGGCCGATCATCGCCGATTGGTTGTTGGGTACCTCGTGGGTACCGGGGGCGGGGAATGGGCCGACGTTGAAAAGCTTGTCCAAGGGCTTCTGCATGCCCAGCGGGTGCCCGTGGGTCAAGGTGTGCGCTTTACCCCACTGCCACTGGCCGGGGTCATCGCCGAGCGTGGCCTTGAGGTGCGCCAGGCTATTGTCCCAGGCGAGCTTGACGGTGTCGGCACGCGTGCCGTTCCACCACGGCGAATCCGCTGAAGCGGCCAGGCGGGGCAATGCGGCGTCGATCATCCGGGTGGTGAGCAGGGTCTTGAACAGGGCGTCGCCCAGCTTCGGGTGGAAGGTGGCGTCGGTGAGGTTGAACAGGAACTGGTTGAACAGCGTGGCGCTGGTGGAGCCCAGCGGATAGTCGCCCTTCCAGTTTGCAAGCTGTTCCACCAGTTTCAACTGGGCCGGATCCTTGACGACGTCACGCAACACCGGCAGCAACGGCGCCAGCAACCGTGGGCCGTAGGCGGTGGTGGTGCCCAGCTGCAAGGCCTGGCTGTTGTTCACGTCCCACTTCACGCTGTTGTCGCTCAACTGTGTATTCAACTGTTGCCCACGGTCGGCCAGGTTGTAATAGCCGGGGATTTCCATGCCGGTGGGTGAGGCCGGCTGGGCATTGGCCGACACCACATAGCCGCGCGCCGGATTCTCTTCCTGAGGGTTGGCGCTGAACGGGTAGAAGCCCGGCTTGTCAGCCTGGGCGGTGCTACCGTCGAGGATGAATGCCGGGTTGACCCCAGCCGGGCGGATCGGCAATTGCGCCGCGGCCCACCAACCGATATCGCCCATGGCATTTGCCCACACGATATTCAGCCCGGGGGCCGAAACCTTGGCGGCTGCCGCACGGGCCTTGGCCAGGGTGTCGGCACGGTTGAGTTCGTAGAAGCCTTCGAGGATCGGGTTTTCGGTGTCGAGGAACGCCCACCACATGGCAATCGGCGTCTTGCCGGCATTTTCGCCGAGTACATCATTGATGATCGGACCGTGGGGCGAGCTGCGCAGCGTCAGGATGACCGGCTCCTGGCCTTTGACGGCAATCTGCTGTTCGCTGCTGGTCAGGTCGGTCCATTGGCCGTGGTACCAGATCTGGTTGGGGTTATCCGGGTTGACCTTTTCGGCGATCAGGTCGAGATCGTCGTTCTGGAACATGGTCAGGCTCCAGCCGAAATCCAGGTTGTGCCCCAGGAACGCCACCGGCACCAGCGCGTTGTGGTAGCCGTACAGCTCAAAGCCCGGCGCCGACAGTTGCGCCTCGTACCACACCGATGGCACCGAGAAGCGGATATGCGGGTCACCTGCCAGCAACGGTTTGCCGCTTTGGGTGCGGCTGCCGCTGATGGCCCAGGCGTTGCTGCCCTCGAACTGCGGCAGGCCGTTATCGGCCAAGGCCCTGTCACTCAGAGCGGCGAGGGCGCCGAGGCTTTTCCAGTCGCCGGCGGCCAGGTTGAGCGCGCCCTTGGGTTGCCAGTCCAGGTCGAAGACTTTCAGGTAATCGCTACCCAGCTGGTCGCGTACATAAGTCAGCACAGGTTCGGTACGAAACGCGACGGCAAAACTGTAGGCCATGTACCCGGCGACGCTGATGGTGTCTTCGGGTGTAAAGGGTCGCTTGGTGATGCCCAGCACATCGAACTCCATGGGGCTGGCGTGGCTGTCCTGATATTGGTTGATCCCGTCCAGATAGGCTTGCAGGGCCTTCCAGGCGTTCGAGTCGTGGTCGATGTGTTCCACGTAGCTCAAGGCCCGTTCACGAATACGCAGGCTGCGGAACAGTTTGTCGGTTTCCAGCAACTTGGGGCCGAGCACCTCGGCCAGCTCGCCACGGGCCAGGCGCCGCATGATCTCCATCTGGAACAGGCGGTCCTGGGCATGCACATAGCCCAGGGCGCGATACAGGTCGGCCTCGTTCTCGGCGCGAATGTGCGGCACGCCACGGTCGTCGTAACGCACCGTGACGGAGCCTTGCAGATGGTTGAGCATGACCGTGCCCTGACGCGTGGGTTGCTTGCTGTAGACATACCAGCCGGCGCCGGCCAGGAGGGCGGTAATCAGTAGGGCGAGCACGGTCAGGCTGCGTTTCATGGACGGTCCTTGAGTCAGTCACCTGGAAGGTCAACGGAGTCTAATCGGTTTGTTGGCGACTGAGGGAAATGCTGATGCGCCGTTGTGACAGCCAAGGTTCAAGCGGCCAGCGCTGCCGATGAGCTACTATTGCGCCCGTCGTCCTTGAGCCTTTTTTCATGACCTGCGCCACGCAACCCAAGCCAGTTCCCAGCCCTTCAGGCGTGACCTACGCCTGCAGCCTGGAAGCGCAATCGCTGATCAGCCGCTTTTTGCAGCATCCGCCGGCAGGCTTTGACGCCCGGCTGTCTGACCAAGGGTTGCCGTACTTCTTCACGCCATTCGACCTGTTGACCACTGCCGACGAGGACTTCGTGAAGCGTGTGCGCGGCTGGCCAGGCTATGCCTTGTGGCATTCATGGTTGCGTATCGACAGCTGCTTTGTGGGCACCACGGTCAGTGAATATGCGCCGTTCCCCCAGGGTGTATCGCCCCAGGAGCTTGCGCAGTGGCTGCAAGAGGAATGCGTCCCGCAGTGCAAACTCACCATCGTCAAAGACGTGCCTCAGGATTCCCCGCTGCTCAGCGAGGCCGACAACCGCTACGCGCAAGCCTTGATCGATGAGTGCACGCGGCGTGGTTTCATCAGCCTCGAGGGCCAGGCACTGGCTTATGTTCCGATCAACTTCACCACCATCGACGAATACCTTGGGCGCTTGTCCCACAGCCGTCGGCGCAATATCCGACGCAAACTGCGCAGCCGCGAAGCGTTGCGCGTGGAAATCCTCGACACCGGCGATGAGCGCTTCAACGATGATGCCTGGCTGATGCAGTTGTACGGTTTGTACAAGGCGGTGTACGACCAGAGCGAGATCCATTTTGACCTGCTCACGCCGGAGTTTTTCACCGGCTTGCTCAGGGACGCCGGTACTGACGGGCGCGTGTTCTGCTACTGGCACTGCGACGAACTGATCGGCTACAACCTGTGCTACGTGGAGGGCGACAAGCTGCTCGACAAGTACATCGGGCTCAATTACCCGCAGGCGCTGGAGTTCAACCTGTACTTCGTCAGCTGGTTCGTGAACCTGGAGTACGCGGTGGCGAACGGACTGAAGTTTTATGTGGCGGGCTGGACCGACCCGCAGGTCAAGGCCAACCTCGGTGCCGACTTCACCTTCACGCGCCACTTGGTATGGGTGCGCAACCCGTTGTTGCGCAAGCTGGGCAACCGCTTGCGTCATCATTTTGAAAGCGACAACCAATGGCACCAGGAGCACACCGCATGAGCCTGGACCGAGCACCGCTGATTCTCGATTTCGATGGTGCCGTCAGCGACATTGCTGGCGCGATCACCTTACCGTTGCAAGCCTGGCAGGAGAAAATCCGCTTCGGCTGCCGTTGGGCCCAGTTCAAGGAACTGGAAACCGCCCTGCACGCGCAGATGCCCAGCGATTACGGTTGCGTGTTTACCGGCAGCGGCGACTATCACCATCTCAGCCAGCTCCTGTTGAACCGCCTGCCCGCGCAGCAGAAGTACCAACTGATCATCTGCGACAACCACCCCGACAACATGCGCTACCCGTTCGGCATCCACTGCGGTTCGTGGGTGTATTGGGCCAGCCGTCTGCCTCAGGTCGAGCATGTGCATGTGCTGGGGATCGGTTCGCAGGACATTGCCTTGGGCCACGCCTGGGAGAATCACTGGTCGCCACTGCTCAAGCGCAAGCTGACCTACTGGAACGTCAACGTCGATACGCGCTGGATGAACTGGATCGGCGCCGGATCGAGCAATCGTGCGTTCGGCCATCCGGATGAGTTGATGCGTACGTTCCTGGCGCAGCTTGATCGTTCGCTGCCGGTTTATCTGTCCATCGACAAAGATGTGCTGAGCCCCCAGGTGGTGAACACCAACTGGGACCAGGGTGAGTTTCTGGAGCAGCATTTGAATGACCTGATCGACGCCTGCCAAGGCCAGATCATTGGCGCGGACGTCACGGGTGACGTATCGGCCTACCACTATGAAAGCAAGTTCAAGCGCTGGTTGAGTGCATCCGATGGTCAGGAAGAACTGCCTGAGGCGCAGGTGCAGATCTGGCAGCAACAGCAGAACGCGTTGAATGGTCGCTTGGTCGCACGCATCAATCAGGGTTGGAAACGATAACCTTCAGCTGGGCGAGGACCTGTTCGAAGTGTTCGTCGGTCAGCCAATGGCTGTTGCTGATCGACAGGGTGCGGCGGGCGAAAGCTTGGGCCTGGGGGAGCGGGCTGCCAGGCACCAGCAAGGGGGCCACGTCGGGGTAATCCGGCAAGGTGTGAATGAACAGGCGCGTCACGCCCAGCCCCGCGGTCCAGAGCTGCGCCATCGCCGTATCCCGGGCCTGTGCCGAGGGCATCACCACCATCAGAAAAGGCCAGGTGCCTTGCTGCCCGGGTCGGTCCAGGATGACCGAGACACCGGGCAAGGCATTCAAGCGTGCGGCGCGGCGCAACGCGCGAGTGCGCCCTTGTTGCAGGTGATCGGGCAAGCGAGCCAGCGCCGCCGCGCCGACCCTGCGGCGATAGCCACCCAGGGCATGCAGCGGAATGTCGTTGACCGAAAAATCATCACCCACGGCGGCGACTTCATCGCCTTGCGCCAGCGCCGTGCGCAAGGCCTTGCCATACACGTAATACAAGCCGTACGGCCGATAAAGCAGGGCGTATCCCCACAGCTCGGCGCTGCGCTGCAACTCCCAGCGCAGGCTGAAGGGCAGGTCCTGGCGAGATTGGCGATGCAGCGCTTGATGCAACACCGGGTCACGGCTGAACAACACTCCGCCTTCTGCCGTCGTCAGGCCTTTACCCAGCGCCATGCTGAAAAAGCCCACGTCGCCTTTGAGCCCGACGCTCTGCCCATCGTCCAGCGCGCCCATGGCTTGCGCGGCATCTTCGATGACCGCTGCGCCGATGGCGCCGGCAATGCGCTTGGCGGTGTCGACATCAGCCACGCGTCCGGCCAGATGGGTGACCACCACCGCCAGGGTAGTTTCGTCGCACAACTGCGCCAGGTGCTGTTCGTCCAGGTCAATGCTGTCGGGCTGCAAATCACAGGGCACCACCTGCAACGGTGGGCAGTAATGGGCGGCCAAGGCGACCAGCGGGCAGGTATAGGCCGGCACGATGAGCCGGGTGCGGCCCGGCATGCGCTGTTGCAAAACCCGTAGGGCGATCACCAGTGCGGCGGTCCCGGAGCACGCCAGCGCCGGCAGCGGAATCGACAGTTGACGGGCCAGGGCAGGGGCCAGGTCGCCCGAGAGGCCGAGCAGGTCCCGCCAGCGCAGGGGCAGCCCTGCGGTGGGCGGAATCTCGCGAGGCATCATCAGGCAAGCGTCTCGGAGCGACCGGCACCGATGACTTTTCCGGCTTCGTCTTCACTGCGTGCCAGGCACAGAATGCCGGCAATGATCAACGCGCCGCCGATGATTTTCGGCAGGGTCAGGCTGTCATCGAACAGCCACACGGAAATCAGCGTGACGCTGATCAGTTCCAGGTGAGAGGCCGCAAAAGCCGGGCCCACCGGGGCGTATTTGAGCAAGGTCATCCACGTGAAGAAAGCGCCGATATAACCCACGAAGGCGCCGTAGATCCATGGGGCGCCAAATACGCGTATCAGCCAGGCGGTGTCCATCGTCAGGGGTTCTGCATGCACCGAGGCGAACTTGAAACTGACCTGCGCCAAGGTGTCGAAAATGATCAGCGCGAGAAAACCCAGGATATAAAAGCGTTTCATTATTCAAACCCCACGACGGTCACGCCACAGGCGATCAGCATGATGCCGATCAACCGCCATTTGCTCAGGCTTTCCTTGAACAGGAAGCGACCGGCAATCATGATCACCACAATGTTGATGGAGCCCAGCATCACGCCGACCGACAACGGCACCAATGTCAGGAACGCCAGCCACAACACGAATTCGAAGACATAGCAGAGAACGCCAATCCAGATCCACGGCCGCTTGAGCATGTGTTTCCAGTGGGCCAGGCCGTCATGCTCGGCGCTGGCTGAAGCCGCTGCCTTGAACGCCAACTGGCCGGATGTATCGACGATGACGTTGAGTATCCAGAGGATAATGGTTAATTGGCTCATGTGTTCCTATGCTTACAATCCTGCCGAAAACGTACGATACAGTAGCCTGTCGCCGGGGTGACTGGAGTTTGCCGGTCGAACAGCCTGTGTTCAGTTTGATGTCTTGTTCCACTGGCAATAGCAGCCCACTGCCAGGGTGTGGGTGGCGTCAACTTCGCGCCCGGCCTCGAGGGCTTTCAAGATCGGTTCGATAAAGCTGTTACTGGAATTACAGGTCAGCCCTTCACTGTAGGGGCCGAAATACGCGAGCTTGCCCGTGCGGTCCCAGATACCCACGGCAGGTGTCGCCGGCACCTGATCGGCGCCGGGCAGGGCGGCAAGCGTTTTCATCCTGTTCAGGTTGTCGGGCAGTTGACCGTGGCTGCCGGCCTTTTGCAGGGCATAAAACTCCACGCCCTGAGGCGCGTACTGCTCGATCAGCTCGCCCAGATGCTGCTGGTTGCCCACGTTGCACGGGCACGCCGGGTCCCAGAAGTGCACCAGGCGGATCGGCCCCGGGCCCGCGAGTTCGGCGGGCAGGCGCAGAGTGTCGCCGGAGAACACCGCCGTGTGTTCGCTGAAGGCGCGCAGGTAGCGGCCCTGGAACCAGTCATAGGCCGTCCACAGCACACCGGTGCAAATGGCCAGAATCAGGCTGGCGAACAGGGCAGTGCGCAGGTGCTGTCGCATTCGGATCTATCCTCGGAGGTCGCGTAGCTTGCCATGCTTGCTCTGACAGATGAATATCGCAGGTCGATATTCATCTTCACCCTCAGTCTGGAAGCCTTTATGCCCGTCACTTTTGACCCCGATCATCTACGCGAAAGCTTGCGGCCCCTGGTGGATGCGCAGCCGCTTTCTGTGGAGGCCCGGGTCTACCAGCGTTTCTACGGGCTGGACCTGCCTGCGCGCAAAGTGCCGGCGGTGAGTCGCCTGGGGCGCTTCGAGGTGCAAGGCTTCCAAGTGGTGGCGCAGGTGTGGTGGCCGGCACAGCCGGTGGCGACGATGTTCATGTTCCATGGCTTCTACGACCATATGGGACTGTACCGCCACGTTGTGGATTGGGCGCTGGACCAGGGGTTTGTGGTGATCGCCTGCGATTTGCCGGGCCATGGCTTGTCCAGTGGCGCCCGTGCCAGCATCGATGATTTTGCGGTGTACCAGGCGGTGGTGCAGGCGCTGTTCGCCCAGGCTCAAACCCTGCAACTGCCGCAACCCTGGCACCTGTTCGGGCAAAGCACCGGCGGTGCAGTGGTGGTCGACCACTTGCTCAACCAGGGCGTCGACAGCCCGGCCCAAGGCAAGACCTTCCTGCTGTCGCCCTTGGTGCGGCCGCGCGCCTGGGGCTGGTCGCAGGTCAGCTATTACCTGCTGCGCCCGTTTGTAAAAGGCATCGCCCGCCGGTTCAGCGAGAACACCCATGATCCGGATTTCAAACCGTTCCTGGAAGCCGACCCGTTGCAACCCCGCCAACTGCCCACGGCGTGGGTCGGCGCGTTGGCGAGCTGGATCAAGCGCATCGAAGCCGCTCCGCGCAGCCCACGGCGGCCAGTGATCGTGCAAGGCGAGGAGGATATGACGGTGGACTGGCAGCACAACTTGCAGGTGCTGCGGGGCAAGTTCGATCAGCCTGAGGTGTTGATGCTGCCGCGTGGAAGGCATCATCTGGCCAATGAAATTCCAGAGATCCGCCGGCAATACTTCAGTTTCCTCACGGAGCATCTGAAGTAGCACAATCCAACAGTGGGAGGGGGCTTGCTCCCGATAGCGGTATATCAGTCACCTAATGTGCAGCTGAACCACCACCATCGGGAGCAAGCCCCCTCCCACATGGGTTATTGCGACAGGCTGGAGGTGCTTTGCCCGACTGCAAGCCCTGCGCGAATGGCGGCAAGGGCAGCCTGGTAATACGCCTTACCCTCCGGCGACTCGGCAAATGTCGCGAACTCTTCCAGCTCCGGGTCGGACAGGTTCCGATAGACGTACAACAGCGTGTTGTTCAGGTCATTGCCGATCTGCCGCATCAGGCGCTCGCGCTGCCCATTCAACATGCCCTGGGCCTGGCCGCCGCCCAGCAGGCCGGGAATCATCTGGCTCAAACTGTCAGCCGCGACACCGGCAATCGCCAGGCTGACTTCCGCGCCAGCTTCGCGCGCCGGCAGGGCCTGGGCCAGGTGGCCGATGATCAGGCTGCGGGTTGCATCGGCTTCCATGTGCGGCAAGCCCTGGGCGTTTTTCGCCAACTGGTCGCGGCGGGTGGCGAGCAGTTCGGCGTCGACAATCTTGCGGCCCAGGGGCGACTGAAAAAACGCCAGCGCGGGCTTCGGGTCTGCCAGGTGCTGGCGCAATTGCGCTTCGGCGCGCTGGTCCATGGCCTGGGCGGCAAAGCGTTTGTTGCTGTTGTCCACCAGCGCCTGGTACACCGCCGGCGGCAGGCTATTGCGGTAGCGTTGTTGGGCGGCACTGAGGGCGTCATTGAAGTGCGCACGTTGTTCGGCCCAGCCGGCGACCTTGTACAACTGGTCATGGCTGTCTGCCCAGGCGGGCAAAACGCAGAACATCAGCACGGAAAAAAACAAACGACGCATAGGGACTCCTGTCAGTCGGCCACTATTGTCCGTGTCAGGCGTAGGATTTGTCGAGAAGTCCTATCAGTCACCTGACTAAAGTGTATTCAGACGCTCGGCGGCTCTGTCGAATTCACAGGCGTATGGATACTATGCGCGCCATGCAAATATCCCTCGATCACCCGCTGCTGCAACGTATCGTCGACGACCTGGCCGAAAAAGGCTGGTCGCAGCAAAATGGCTTCCTGCCCCAGGCTCTGACCCTGGAGCTGGCGGCCGAGTGCCGTAAACGTGCGGCCGAAGGTGAGCTGGCGCCTGCCGCTGTCGGGCGCGGGCCGGCCCAGGAAATCCGCGAGGGGATTCGCGGTGACCATATCCAGTGGCTGGAAGAGGGCGACGCGCCGGTGTGCGAGACCTACATGGGGTTGATGGACAGCCTGCGGCTGGCCATGAACCGCCATCTGTTCCTGGGCCTTGAAGACTTCGAAAGCCACTTCGCGATGTACCCGCCGGGTGCGTTTTATCTCAAGCATCTGGACCGTTTTCGCGATGATGACCGGCGCACGGTGTCGGCAGTGGTCTATTTGAACGACGCCTGGTTGCCTGAGCATGGCGGCCAGCTGCGCATGTACCTCAAGGATGGCGTGGAATACGATGTGCAGCCCACCGGCGGTTGCCTGGTAGTGTTCCTCTCGGGTGAAGTCCCTCACGAAGTGCTGCCCGCCACGCGTGAGCGCTTGTCCTTGACCGGCTGGTTTCGTCGACGGGGCAACGAGCCGTTTTAAACATGGAAAAAATTCTCGTCAGCCGTTGCCTGCTTGGGCACAAGGTGCGCTACGACGGTGGCGCCAGTGGCACGTTCGACCTATTGACGCAGTGGCAGGCCGAGGGGCGTGTGGTCGCGATCTGCCCGGAGGTGGCGGGTGGCTTGCCGACGCCACGCCCACCCGCCGAGATTGCGGGTGGGCAGGGCATCGATGTATGGGATGGGCGTGCCCGAGTGCTGACCGCCGAGGGCGAAGACTTCAGCGGCGCCTTCGTCGAGGGCGCCCGCCAGGCGTTGGCATTGGCGCAGCGCCACGGTATCCGCATTGCCATCCTCAAGGCCAACAGCCCATCCTGTGGCAACCGGCTGATCTATGACGGCACCTTCAGTGCCGTCAAGGTGAGCGGCGAGGGCGTGACTGCGGCGCTGCTCAAGCGCCATGGGGTGTTGGTGTTCAGTGAGCAGGAGTTGCCTGAAGCGGCTCAGGCATTGGCGCAATTGCAGGCGGTTGGTCCTTGAACCACTTATGCGAGAGCGCTTTCAAGCGGCCATCGGCCTTGATCTGCTGCAGCGCCCTGTCCAGGCTGGTCTTGAACGCCGGGTTGCCCTTCTGAAACGGAATCGCCAGCTCCGGCTTTTCCAGGTAAGCCTCGCTGAAATCGAACCGATCCTGCAACTGCGCAGTCATAGCGATATGGTTGATGGCCACGTCATATTTGCCGGTTTCAACGCCTGGTAGCAGGTCGCTGTCATCGGTGGTGATAAAGGAGGGGCGCACGTCCAGTTCCTTGGCCAATTCTTCACCCAACTCCACTTCAAAGCCGGTTAGCTTATTGTCGTCCTTGAAGTTGAATGGCGGGGTGTTGGCTTGCACTGCGATGCGCAGTTCGCCGCGATCAAACACATCGTCGATCAGTTCGGCATGAGCCAAGGGGCTCAAAAGAGGCAGTAAAAGTACAAGGCCAGGCGAAAAGCGCATGGTCGCTCCTAAGGAATTGAGCTGTACGAGGCACCGTCCAGCATCGCTTTGCTATTGTGTTGAGTGCCTTGGACAGCAATTTGTCGCGAAGTTGTCATAACCCAACAGATTTCCTGCAGAAACTGGAGAAGCGAATGAAAGCCCTATCAGTCCGAGCAACATCCGCCCGTGCAACGATTGCCAGCCTGTTGCTGGGTGCCTCGATGTTGGCCACCGCCGCCGATGGCATCCCGCGTAGCGCGCCACCTGAAGGTGCCAAAGTGTTTATCGTGTCGCCCAAAGATGGCGCCACTGTGGATAAAACCTTTACCGTCAAATTCGGCATGGAAGGCTTGAAGCTCGCGCCGGCCACTGACCAGACCCCGGGCACCGGCCACCACCATCTGCTGGTTGACCAGAAAGAGCTGCCTGACGCCAGCGTACCGATCCCGGCCACCGACACCGTGATCCACTACGGCAAGGCCCAGACCGAGACCGAGTTGACCCTCACCCCAGGCAAGCACACCTTGCAATTGGTGGCCGGCGACAAACTGCATATGCAGTTCAACCCGACTGTAGCCTCGAAAGTGATCACGGTTAACGTCAAGTAAGATTTGTTCAGACAAAAAAATGGGAGACCCCTGCGGGTCTCCCATTTTTATTGGTAGGCGCGGGTTCTTAGAACAGAACGCGGCTACGAATCGTGCCCTTGATGTGCTGCAACTTCTCTTGCGCCAGGTCCGAGTACTCGGCGTCGACGTCGATCACCACGTAACCGACCTTCTCGTTGGTCTGCAGGAACTGACCGGAGATGTTGATGCCGTTCTCTGCGAAGACCTTGTTGATCTCCATCAGCACGCCAGGGATGTTCTGGTGGATGTGCAGCAGACGGTGCTTGCCAGGGTGAGCCGGCAGGGCCACTTCCGGGAAGTTCACCGACGATACGGATGTACCGTTGTCGCTGTACTTGACCAGCTTCTCCGACACTTCCAGGCCGATGTTGGCTTGGGCTTCAGCGGTGGAACCACCGATGTGTGGGGTCAGGATCACGTTGTCCAGGCCGCGCAGCGGGCTTTCGAAGATGTCATCGTTGGAGCGAGGCTCTACCGGGAACACATCGATGGCGGCGCCGATCAGGTGCTTGTCCTTGATCGCAGCAGCCAGGGCATCCAGTTCGACCACGGTGCCGCGTGCGGCGTTGATCAGGATGCCGCCTTTCTTGATCGCACGGATTTCCTTCTCGCCGATCATCCACTGGGTTTCGGCGGTTTCCGGAACATGCAGGGTCACGATGTCGGACATGCCCAGCAACTCGGTCAGGCTGCCCACTTGGGTGGCATTGCCCAACGGCAGTTTGGTCAGGGTGTCGTAGAAGAACACCTGCATCCCCAAGCCTTCAGCCAGGACCGACAGCTGAGTGCCGATCGAGCCGTAACCGACGATACCCAGCTTCTTGCCGCGGATTTCGAAGGAGTTGGCCGCGCTCTTGATCCAGCCGCCACGGTGGCAGGATGCGTTCTTCTCAGGAATACCGCGCAACAGCAGGATGGCCTCGGCCAGCACCAGTTCCGCCACGGAACGGGTATTGGAGTACGGTGCGTTGAACACCGCGATGCCGCGCTCGCGCGCTGCGTTGAGGTCGACCTGGTTGGTGCCGATGCAGAAACAGCCGACCGCCACGAGTTTCTTGGCGTGATCGAAGATCTCTTCGGTCAGCTGAGTGCGGGAGCGAATGCCGATAAAGTGCGCGTCGGCGATCTTTTCCTTGAGCTGGGCTTCCGGCAGAGAACTGGTGATGTACTCAATGCTGGTGTACCCGGCGGCTTTCAGAACGTCGACAGCCGATGGGTGGACGCCTTCCAGAAGAAGGAACTTGATCTTGCTCTTATCGAGAGAAGTCTTGCTCATCTGCGTAAACCTGTATCCCGGAGAAAAATGGCAGGGAGTCGAGCAGCGCAAGCTGACCCGGACGGCAGGAAAGCCGTCACCGCAGAAACGCCCTTGGGCTCTGTCCTGCGGGGGCGGTATGCTAGCATACGCGCCCCGCTAACACTCATTCCTGCGACGTGAAGCGTTCTCAGGATGACCATGAATTGTTCGAGAGTTCTGTCGATGACCCATCTTGCCCTGATTGATGAGCTGAAGACCCTGGTTGAGCCCGGCAAAGTGCTGACCGATGCAGACTCCCTGGAGGCTTACGGCAAGGATTGGACCAAGCACTTCGCACCTGCGCCTACCGCCATCGTCTTCCCCAAGACCATCGAGCAGGTGCAAGCCATCGTCCGCTGGGCCAACACGCACAAGGTGGCGCTGGTGCCGTCCGGCGGTCGTACCGGCCTGTCGGCGGCAGCGGTGGCGGCAAATGGCGAAGTGGTGGTGTCGTTCGACTATATGAACCAGATCCTCGACGTGAACCTCACCGACCGTACCGCCGTGTGCCAGCCGGGCGTGGTCACCAAGCAGTTGCAGAACGCTGCCGAAGAACATGGCCTGTACTATCCGGTGGACTTCGCTTCGTCCGGTTCCAGCCAGATTGGCGGCAATATCGGCACCAATGCCGGCGGGATCAAGGTGATTCGCTACGGCATGACCCGCAATTGGGTCGCCGGCATGAAAGTAGTCACCGGCAAGGGTGATGTGCTGGAACTGAACCGCGACCTGATCAAGAACGCCACCGGCTACGACATGCGTCAACTGTTTATCGGCGCTGAAGGCACCCTGGGCTTCGTGGTTGAAGCCACCATGCGCCTGGACCGTGCGCCGAAGAACCTCACCGCGATGGTGCTGGGTACCACCGATTTCGACTCGATCATGCCGGTATTGCATGCGTTCCAGAGCAAGCTGGACCTGACTGCGTTCGAGTTCTTCTCCGACAAGGCCCTGGCCAAAGTCCTGGGGCGTGGCGACGTGCCGGCGCCGTTCGAAACCGAGTGCCCGTTCTACGCACTGCTGGAATTCGAAGCGACGACCGAAGAAGTCGCCAACCACGCCCTGGAAACCTTCGAGCACTGCGTCGAGCAGGGCTGGGTGCTGGACGGCGTGATGAGCCAGAGCGAAACCCAGCTGCACAACCTGTGGAAACTGCGCGAGTACATCTCCGAAACCATTTCCCACTGGACGCCGTACAAAAACGATATTTCGGTCACTGTCTCCAAAGTACCGGCGTTCCTGCAGGAAATTGACGCAATCGTCGGCGAACATTATCCGGATTTCGAAATTGTCTGGTTTGGCCACATCGGCGACGGCAACCTGCACCTGAATATCCTCAAGCCGGAAAACCTGAGCAAGGATGAGTTCTTTGCCAAGTGCGCTACCGTGAACAAGTGGGTGTTCGAAACCGTCCAGAAATACAACGGCTCGATCTCCGCCGAGCACGGCGTGGGCATGACCAAGCGTGATTACCTGACTTACAGCCGCTCGCCGGTTGAGATCGAATACATGAAAGCAGTGAAGGCGGTGTTCGACCCGAACGGGATCATGAACCCTGGCAAGATCTTCGCTGTTTAACCGCCCCGAAGGAGTCGTTTCATGAGCTATCAGCACAAGTATGTCGACGGCACCAACATCCACTTTCCGCTGGGTAAAGTGGTGTGTATTGGGCGCAACTACGCTGAACACGCCAAGGAGCTGGATAACCCGGTGCCGACCGAGCCGTTGCTGTTCATCAAGCCGGGCAGCTGCGTGGTGCCGCTGGAAGGCGGTTTCAGCATTCCGACCGAACGCGGTTCGGTGCATTACGAAGCGGAGATCGCGGTGCTGATCGGCAAACCGCTGTCGAACAAGCCCAGCCGCGAAGAAGTGCTCGACGCGATCTCCGGCTTCGCCCCGGCCCTGGACCTGACCTTGCGCGACAAGCAAGCCGAGCTGAAAGCCAAGGGCCTGCCGTGGGAAATCGCCAAGTCCTTTGACGGCGCGGCGGTGATTGCACCATTCGTGGTCGGCAGCACCTTCCCGGACGTGACCGATATCGGTATTCGCCTGACCATCAACGGTGAAGTGCGTCAGGACGGCAACAGTTCGCAGATGCTCAACCCGATCATTCCGATGATCCAGCACATGGCCGGCTGTTTCTCGCTGCAGGCCGGCGACGTGATCCTCACCGGCACCCCGGCCGGCGTGGGGCCACTGAACGTGGGTGATGAGTTGGTGCTGGAGTTGCCGGGCGTGAGCCAGTTCGAAAGCAGCGTTCGCTGATTGCCTGCGGATGTGCCGCCAAGGAGCGAGCTCGCTTCTTGGCGACACATCCGGCCTCTCACTCGCCGCTGCAGTAAAGGTTTTGCATTTTTTTCACACGCCATCCGGATAATCCGTAGCCTCCTGCGCGCGGGTTTTCTGATCCTGTGCTATCTCCTATAGCTGTCTTTCTGGAAAGCGCTCAATGGCCGTGTGTCTCCCCTCGTCGAAACCCAAGCTTCGCTCACGCTTTGCCCTGCGCTGGTATTCCTGGCTGTTTTTGGCTGGCACGATCACCTATGGCGTCGCCTGGGCGATGCATTGGGATGATCGGGGCGTGTTGTGGGTTGCCGAACGCTTCGAGACGCCGTTCGAGCGTCAGGCCAGCGTATGGCTGCCTGACTATCACGCGGTGATTGACGCCAAGTTGCTGCCCGGCATGGAAAAGGATGAGGCTTCGGATGTCTCCTACAATCCGCAGACCAAAACCCTGTTCTCGGTCATGGGCAAGAACGCCTTCCTCGTCGAGTTAAGCCTGCAGGGCGATGTGCTGCGCAAGATGCCGCTCAATGGCTGGAGCAACCCGGAAGGCGTGACGGTGATGGAAAATGGCCTGATGGCGGTGGTTGACGAACGCGACCACAGCCTCACCGTCGTCAAGGTCGATGCCGCCACCACCCAGCTGAACAAAGCAGATTTCACCAGCTATGACCTGGGGCCGTCCAAGGATCAGAACAAAGCCTTTGAGGGTGTCACCTGGGACAAGCGCAACCAGCAGATCGTACTCGGCGAAGAGCGCCCACCGGCGCTGTTTACCTGGAAAACCGATGGCACCACCTTGACGGGCGACAAGCAAAAGCTTGCCAGCACCGAGTTGGACATGCGCAACCTGTCCGCCCTGGCGATTGACCCGCGTACCGGCCACATGCTGGTGCTGTCGGCGGACTCCCACCTGCTCCTGGAGTTGGATGAAAAGGGCAAGCAAGTCAGCTTCATGACCCTGCTCGGTGGTTTCAACGGCCTCAAGCACACCATCCCGCGTGCGGAAGGTGTCACGATGGATGAGGACGGTACGGTGTATATCGTCAGTGAGCCGAACCTGTTCTATCGCTTCGAAAAGCAGAAATAGACTCCCTGATGCGTCGACTTGCCCGTCCCAGACCCGCGTTGTTCTTGCTCTTGCTGGCCGGCCTGGTTTGTACCGGGCTGGTCGCGCAGCACTTTCGCTTGTTAGAGCGGGCCTGGTTCAACCTCCAGACGTGGCGTCATCCGGCTGACGAGCGCTCCATTGGCCTGGCCGATTACCGCGTCACCCTTGAGGCCAAGGTCATCGAAGGGCTCGATGATGATGTCTCGGCGCTCACCTATGATCCGGTGCGTAAAAGCCTGTTCACGGTGACCAATAAAAACCCCGAGTTGATCGAACTGTCCCTGGACGGCGTGATTGTGCGGCGTATCCCGCTGATCGGATTTGGCGATGCCGAGGCCGTGGAGTTCATCAGCGACAACATCTACGTGATCAGCGATGAGCGCCAACAGCGGCTGATCAAAGTACATGTGAACGACGACACCCAGTTTCTCGACGCCGCCGATGCGGAGCAGATGACGTTGGGCGTGCACAGCGGCAGTAACAAAGGGTTTGAAGGGCTGGCCTACGATTCGGTGGGCAAGCGCCTGTTCGTGGCCAAAGAGCGCGACCCGATGCTGATCTACGAGGTGCGCGGCTTTCCCCATTGTCAACCGGAAAAAACCTACTCGGTACACGTGATCAACAACCCCAAGCGTGATGCGGGGATGTTTGTGCGCGACCTGTCGAGCCTGCAATACGACGAGCGCAGCGGCCATCTGCTGGCGCTGTCGGATGAGTCGTTCCTGGTGTTGGAGCTGGATATCGACGGTCGCCCGCTGAGCAGTCTGTCATTGCTCAGCGGGCGCCATGACCTGACAAAGCGGGTGCCGCAGGCCGAAGGGATCGCCATGGATGACACAGGTACGTTGTACCTGGTCAGCGAGCCGAACCTGTTCTACGTGTTCAAAAAACCTAACTTCTGACACTCCATGTGGGAGGGGGCAAGCCCTAATGCCAGTTAGTTAAGTGATAGAACGGACGATGAATAACTTGTGGGAGGGGGCTTGCTCCCGATGAGGGTGTGCCAGTCAGCAGTTTATCGACTGACCCACCGCTATCGGGAGCAAGCCCCCTCCCACATTGGAGTTGCGGTGTTGTCAGGCCTTGAGGGTCTGGACGCCTTCGGCAGTGCCCAGCAGCAGCACGTCCGCCGGGCGCGCAGCGAACAGGCCGTTGGTGACTACGCCGACGATGGCGTTGATCTGAGTCTCAAGCTCCACCGGGTTGGTGATCTGCAGGTTGAACACGTCGAGGATGATATTGCCGTTGTCGGTCAACACACCTTCACGGTACACCGGGTCGCCGCCCAGCTTCACCAGCTCGCGAGCCACGTGGCTGCGCGCCATCGGAATCACTTCCACCGGCAGCGGGAACGCGCCGAGTACCGGTACCAGCTTGCTGGCGTCGGCGATGCAGATAAAGGTCTTGGCCACGGCCGCGACGATCTTCTCGCGGGTCAGGGCTGCGCCGCCGCCCTTGATCAGGTTCAGGTGTGCGTCGCTTTCATCGGCGCCGTCGACATAAAACTCCAGGTCGCTCACGGTGTTGAGCTCGTACACCGGAATGCCATGGCCCTTGAGGCGTGCGGCGGTGGCTTCGGAGCTGGCGACGGCGCCGTCGAACGCGCCCTTGTGCAGGGCCAGCGCGTCGATGAAGCAGTTGGCAGTGGAGCCGGTGCCGACACCGACGATGCTTTTATCGTCGAGTTTAGGAAGGATTAAATCGACGGCGGCCTGGGCCACTGCCTGTTTGAGTTGATCCTGGGTCATGCGGGCTCCGGAACGGGCGGGGAGTTATCGAGGGGCGCGAGTATAACCCAACAAAACCTCGGTATTCGTGTGGTCGCCCGGCCAAACGCTGGGTTAGACTCCTTGACCCTGCCCAATTCGCGAAGTAGATACCCGCCGATGCTTGAACACTACGTCAAAAAAATTCTCACCTCGCGCGTTTACGACGTTGCCGTAGAAACCCCCTTGCAGACCGCCCGCCAGCTCTCCGAGCGGTTGGGCAACAAGGTCTGGCTCAAGCGTGAAGACTTGCAGCCGGTGTTCTCGTTCAAGATTCGCGGCGCCTACAACAAGCTGACCCAGCTATCGGCCGAGGAACGTGCGCGTGGCGTAGTCACCGCGTCTGCCGGCAACCACGCCCAGGGCCTGGCGCTGGCGGCCAAGGTGTTGGGGGTCAAGGCCACCATCGTGATGCCCAAGACCACCCCGGAGATCAAGGTCGAAGGCGTGCGCTCCCGTGGCGGCAAGGTGGTGCTGCATGGTGACTCCTTCCCGGAAGCCCTGGCTTATTCGCTCAAGCTGGTCGACGAAAAAGGCTACGTCTACATTCACCCCTATGATGATCCCCACACCATTGCCGGGCAGGGCACCGTGGCGATGGAGATCCTGCGCCAGCACCCGGGGCCTTTGGATGCGATTTTCGTCCCGGTGGGCGGCGGCGGGTTGATCGCGGGTATCGCGGCGTACGTGAAATACCTGCGCCCCGAAATCAAGATCATCGGCGTCGAGCCGGACGATTCAAACTGCCTGCAGGCGGCCATGGCCGCAGGGGAGCGCGTGGTGCTGCCAACCGTCGGCATCTTTGCCGATGGCGTGGCGGTGGCGCAGATCGGCCAGCACACCTTCGATATCTGCAAAGACTATGTGGATGAAGTGATCACCGTCAGCACCGATGAAATCTGCGCGGCGATCAAGGATATCTACGACGACACTCGCTCCATTATCGAGCCGGCGGGCGCATTGGGCGTGGCGGGCATCAAGAAATATGTGGAAACCCGAGGTGTCAGCGGGCAGACCCTGGTGGCCATCGACTCCGGCGCCAACGTCAACTTCGACCGCCTGCGCCATGTGGCCGAGCGCGCCGAACTGGGTGAAGGCCGCGAAGCCATCATCGCCGTGACCATTCCCGAGCAACCGGGCAGCTTCAAGGCGTTCTGCGAAGCCGTGGGCAAGCGCCAGATCACCGAATTCAACTACCGCTACCATTCCGGCAGCGAGGCGCACATCTTCGTCGGTGTGCAGACCCACCCGGACAACGACCCGCGCAGCGCGTTGATCGCCAGCCTCACCGAGCAGGGTTTCCCGGTGCTGGACCTGACTGAAAACGAACTGGCCAAGTTGCACATACGCCACATGGTCGGCGGGCACGCCGCCAAAGTCAGCGATGAGCTGGTGTTTCGCTTCGAGTTCCCGGAGCGTCCGGGAGCGTTGTTCAACTTTCTCAACAAGCTGGGCGGGCGCTGGAATATCTCGATGTTCCACTACCGCAACCACGGCGCGGCTGACGGCCGCGTGGTCGCCGGCCTGCAAGTGCCGGCGGATGAGCGCCACCTGGTGCCTGCGGCGTTGGCTGAGATCGGTTATCCGTACTGGGATGAAAGCGAAAACCCGGCCTACCAACTGTTCCTCGGTTGAGCGACTACGCTGACAGAGCGGCCTTTAAGGAATCGAGACCATGGAAACGCTGACCACTCTCAAGGTTATCCACATCACCGCTACCGTGTTGCTGCTGCTCAGCGGCCTCGGGTTGGCGGTATTGGCCTGGCGCAAGCGCAGCGCCGGCCCGGCGGTGACCGTGCAACGCCCGTGGGCGTTTGTCTGGCTGCTGATGGGGATTTGCCTGGTGAGCATGCCGTTCAGCGGCTGGTGGCTGGTGCACCTGATCGGCTGGCCGTTGGGGCAGACCTGGATTCTGGGCTCCAGCATCCTCTATACCGTGGCGGCGCTGGCCTGGTTCTGGCTGGTGGCGCGGCTTAATCGTCTGCGCAAAGGCGAGGGCGGCAGCCTGAATTTCACCCTGGTGCTGGCGGTGATCAGCCTGGTGGGGTTTGTGGCGATTGCCGGGCTGATGGGCGCCAAACCCATTTAGGGCTTTTAGACCGAGCTGCCTGCATCGGGAGCAAGCCCCCTCCCACCCTTGATTTGTGAACACGGTCCAAATGTGGGAGGGGGCTTGCCCCCGATAGCATTCTCAGCTGCGGAGTGTGATTACTGGCCAGCCGCGCTTCTCGGCCTCGGCACGAAGATTCGGGTCCGGGTCCACCGCCACCGGATGGGTCACTTGCTCCAGCAGCGGCAAATCATTCATCGAGTCGCTGTAGAAGTAGCTGTCTTGCAGGCTATATCCGGTTTCTTCCAGCCAACGGTTCAAGCGCGTCACCTTGCCTTCACGAAAGCACGGCACGTCGGTGCTGCGCCCGGTGTAGCGGCCATTGTCGATCTCGCACTCGGTGGCGATCAGGGTTTCAACGCCCAGGCGTGCGGCAATCGGCGCGGTGACGAAACGGTTGGTGGCGGTGATGATCACCAGCTTGTCGCCGGCGGCGCGGTGTTTGGCCAGCAGTTCCTCAGCCAGCGGCAGCATTAGCGGGTCGATGCAGTCGCGCATAAAGTCTTGGTGCCACTGCTCCAACTGGGCCATTTCGGTACGGCCGAGGATTTCCAGGCTGAAGTTCAAGTAGGCGGCATTGTCCAGCTTGCCGGCCAGGTAGTCCTGGTAGAACGCGTCGTTGCGGGCCTTGTAGGCCACCGGGTCGAGAATCCCACGGGCGCACAGGTAATCGCCCCACGCGTGATCGCTGTCACCGCCGAGAAGGGTGTTGTCCAAGTCGAATAAAGCCAGGCGCATTGCAGTTACTCGCTGAAAAGTCTGTAAAAAGGCGTCCAGAATACGGTCTTTTCACAAGAGTGCACATAAGGTAAGAAGCCTCGTTGCCGCTTCATCAACCTTTGTGGAACAATGCGGCGACATGCGTTTGCGAGGTTGTTGCCGTGATCGACCCCGATGGTTTCCGTCCTAATGTCGGGATTATTCTTACGAATGATGCCGGACAGGTGCTATGGGCTCGCCGAATCAACCAAGATGCCTGGCAGTTTCCTCAAGGTGGGATCAACCCCGACGAAACCCCTGAAGACGCCTTGTACCGTGAGTTGAATGAAGAAGTCGGCCTTGAGCGCGAAGATGTGCAAATTCTGGCCTGCACCCGTGGCTGGTTGCGCTATCGTTTGCCGCAACGCCTGGTGCGTACTCACAGCCAACCGCTGTGCATCGGCCAGAAACAGAAATGGTTTCTCCTGCGCCTGATCTCCAATGAGCAGCGGGTGCGGATGGATTTGACCGGTAAACCGGAGTTCGATGGCTGGCGTTGGGTCAGCTATTGGTACCCGTTGGGCCAGGTGGTGACATTCAAGCGCGAGGTTTATCGTCGCGCTCTTAAAGAGCTTGCCCCGCGCCTTTTAGCGCGCGACTGACGACGGAGTTCGACCCCGAGCCATGCTCAATACGCTGCGCAAGATCGTCCAGGAAGTTAACTCCGCCAAGGATCTCAAGGCGGCGTTGGGGATTATTGTGTTGCGCGTCAAGGAAGCCATGGGCAGCCAGGTCTGCTCGGTTTACCTGCTGGACCCAGAGACCAACCGTTTTGTGCTGATGGCCACCGAGGGCTTGAACAAGCGCTCCATTGGCAAGGTCAGCATGGCGCCCAATGAAGGTCTGGTTGGCCTGGTGGGGACGCGTGAAGAACCCCTGAACCTTGAAAACGCGGCCGATCACCCGCGTTATCGCTACTTTGCCGAAACCGGCGAAGAGCGCTACGCCTCGTTCCTCGGCGCCCCGATCATTCACCACCGCCGCGTCGTCGGCGTGTTGGTCATCCAGCAGAAAGAGCGCCGCCAGTTCGACGAGGGTGAAGAAGCCTTCCTCGTGACCATGAGCGCACAGCTTGCCGGGGTTATTGCTCACGCCGAGGCGACGGGTTCGATTCGCGGCCTGGGCCGCCAGGGCAAGGGCATCCAGGAAGCCAAGTTCGTCGGTGTTCCGGGCTCGCCGGGTGCAGCGGTGGGGACGGCGGTGGTCATGCTGCCGCCAGCCGACCTCGACGTGGTGCCGGACAAGACCGTCGATGACATCGACGCAGAAATCAAACTGTTCAAGACCGCACTGGAAGGCGTGCGCGCCGACATGCGCAACCTGTCGACCAAGCTGGCGACCCAGCTACGCCCCGAAGAACGGGCGTTGTTCGATGTGTACCAGATGATGCTTGACGACGCGTCCCTGGGCAGCGAAGTCAAGAACGTGATCAAGACCGGCCAGTGGGCGCAGGGCGCGTTGCGCCAGGTGGTTACCGATCACGTCAACCGTTTTGAACTGATGGACGACGCCTACCTGCGGGAGCGCGCCTCGGATGTGCGCGACCTGGGTCGTCGCCTGCTGGCTTACCTGCAGGAAGATCGCACCAACAACCTGGTTTATCCCGATAACACCATCCTCGTCAGTGAAGAACTGACCGCCACCATGCTCGGCGAAGTGCCTGAGGGAAAACTGGTGGGCCTGGTCTCGGTACTCGGCTCTGGCAACTCCCACGTCGCAATCCTGGCCCGGGCCATGGGCATCCCGACGGTGATGGGCCTGGTGGACCTGCCGTATTCCAAGGTCGATGGCATCGACATGATCGTCGATGGTCATCGCGGCGAGGTCTACACCAACCCCAGCGAAGTGCTGCGCAAGCAGTACACCGAAGTGGTGCAGGAAGAGAAACAACTGGCGCTGGGCCTGGACTCATTGCGCGAACTGCCGTGCGTGACCACTGATGGCCACCGCGTACCGCTGCTGGTGAATACCGGGTTGCTGGCTGATGTGGCCCGCGCGCAACAGCGTGGCGCCGAAGGGGTCGGCCTGTACCGTACCGAAGTGCCGTTCATGATCAACCAGCGGTTCCCGAGCGAGAAGGAGCAGTTGGCGATCTATCGCGAGCAACTGCAAGCCTTCCATCCGCTGCCGGTGACCATGCGTAGCCTGGATATCGGCGGCGACAAGTCACTGTCTTATTTCCCGATCAAGGAAGACAACCCTTTCCTCGGCTGGCGCGGCATTCGCGTGACGCTCGACCACCCTGAGATTTTCCTCGTGCAGACCCGCGCCATGCTCAAGGCCAGCGAGGGCTTGAACAACCTGCGCATCCTGCTGCCGATGATTTCCGGTACCCATGAGCTGGAAGAGGCGCTACACCTGATCCATCGCGCCTGGGGCGAAGTCCGCGACGAAGGTGCCGACGTGCCGATGCCGCCGATTGGCGTGATGATCGAAATTCCGGCTGCGGTGTACCAGGCCAAGGAGTTGGCGCGACAGGTGGACTTCCTGTCGGTGGGTTCCAACGACCTCACCCAATACCTGCTGGCCGTGGACCGCAACAACCCACGGGTGGCCGACCTTTACGACTACCTGCACCCGGCCGTGCTGCAAGCCCTGCAACATGTGGTGCGTGAAGCCCATGCCGAAGGCAAGCCGGTGAGCATCTGTGGCGAAATGGCCGGCGACCCGGCGGCGGCGGTGCTGCTGATGGCGATGGGCTTTGACAGCTTGTCGATGAACGCCACCAACTTGCCGAAGGTGAAGTGGATGCTGCGCCAGGTCGAACTGAACATGGCCAAGGACCTGCTGGCCGAGTTGATGACCATTGACAACCCGCAAGTTATCCACAGCTCGCTGCAACTGGCGCTGAAGAACCTGGGGCTGACGCGGATGATCAACCCGGCCTCCGCCAAAACTCTCTAAAGCTTGGTGCACATCAAAAATGTGGGAGGGGGCAAGCCCCCTCCCACAGTAGTTTTGTGGTGTTGCTCAGAGGCTGAGTTCTACTTCGCCCAACCTGCCTCCCAGTGGGCCGAAACTGCGTTCCACCATCCGCCGCGTCCCGTCGGCATTCACGATCAGCGCCGTACTCGCCCGCGTCCCATAGCTGGGGCTGGCAATGAACACGCTCGACAATAAACTCTCCGTGGCCAATCCCACGCCGGTGTCCGGCAAGTCGGCAAACGGTGCGGTTTGTGGGTCACTCAATATGTCCAGCAAGGCTTGCGGCTGCGGATCTTCGAGCCGTTCGCGCAACGCCGCCTTGGCCTTGAGCAATTTGGGCCATGGCGTATCCAGCCCGGCATTGGAGAGCCCATAAACCCCAGGCTCCAGCCGTGTAGGCGCGGTGTGATTGGCGTTGTAGTGCCACAACTCATCGGGCGTGCCCACCAGCAGGTTAAAGCCGGCATATTCAATCGATCGTCCGTTAACGTCGGCCAAATAGTCGTCAATCGCTAATGTTCCGCTGAGAAAGCGCGCCACCAGCTCTCCCCGGGACTTGCGTGCCGGCGGCTGGTGCGGGTCACGGATGTTGGTCAGGGCGGCAAAACGCCCATCGGCGCTCACGCCCAACCAGGTGCCGCCCGCTTCCTGATCGCGACCGGCATATACCTGGGGCGCATCCGGCCACTGGGCCAGCGGCAGGCTGGGGCGGGCGTAGAACTCATCACGGTTGGCCGCGACGATCAGCGGTTGGGCGTGGCCCGGCCGCCAGGCGAAAACTATCAGGCACATCAGGCAAATCCCTTTTGGGTTTTTTGCCACTCTACTCACACCGCGGCGGGTGTTCCATCGCATCGAAGTTGGGTCGCACGCCTTCCATCCGTTAACATGCCTGGCGGTTCGGTACGTGTGAACTTCTTAATTTGAAATAGCGGCTGTAACGCAGGCTTAATCGCACACCGGCATGGTCCGGTGCGCCATGACTAATGATTTAACGAGGAGTCGCAATGCTGCCTTACCCGCAGATCAACCCGGTGGCCGTGGCCATCGGTCCGCTGCAAATCCACTGGTACGGGTTGATGTACCTGATCGGCATCGGCGGTGCCTGGCTGCTGGCTTCCCGGCGCCTGAACCGTTTCGACCCGACCTGGACCAAGGAGAAACTCTCCGACATGGTGTTCTGGATGTCGATGGGGGTGATCGTCGGCGGGCGCCTGGGGTATGTGTTGTTCTACGATCTGCCAGCCTATATCGCCCATCCGACGCTGATCTTCGAAGTGTGGAAGGGCGGCATGGCGTTCCACGGCGGGTTTGTCGGCGTGATGATCGCCGCGTGGTGGTTCGGCCGGCGCAATGGCAAGTCGTTCTTCCAACTGATGGACTTCGTCGCACCGTTCGTGCCGATCGGCCTGGGCGCCGGGCGCATCGGTAACTTCATCAACGCCGAATTGTGGGGCAAGCCGACTGACGTGCCGTGGGCCATGGTGTTCCCGCCGTTCAGCGACCCGGCGCAATTGCCGCGCCACCCGTCGCAGCTCTACCAGTTTGCCTTGGAAGGTGTGGCACTGTTCCTGATTCTGTACATCTTCTCGCGCAAGCCGCGTCCGACCATGGCGGTTTCCGGCATGTTCGCGCTGTTCTACGGGATCTTCCGTTTCATCGTCGAGTTCGTGCGGGTGCCGGATGCACAGCTGGGCTACCTGGCTTGGGGCTGGTTGACCATGGGGCAGATTCTCAGCCTGCCGATGATCATCGCGGGTCTGGGCCTGTTGTGGTGGGCTTACAATCGCCCGCAAGGCATCAAGAACACAGCGCTTTAAATTCGACGCCGAGGCTTTTGCCGGCCTCGGCTTCAACGATACGGGTACTCACATGAAGCAATATCTCGAACTACTGAACGACGTCGTGACCAATGGATTGACCAAGGGCGATCGCACCGGCACCGGCACCAAGGCCGTGTTTGCCCGTCAGTATCGGCATAACTTGGCCGACGGCTTCCCGCTGCTGACCACCAAGAAGCTTCATTTCAAAAGCATCGCCAACGAATTGATCTGGATGTTGAGCGGCAACACCAACATCAAGTGGCTGAACGAAAACGGCGTACGCATCTGGGATGAATGGGCCACCGAAGACGGCGACCTGGGCCCGGTGTACGGCGAGCAGTGGACCGCCTGGCCGACCAAGGATGGCGGCAAGATCAACCAGATCGACTACATGGTCCACACGCTCAAGACCAACCCGAACAGCCGCCGCATCCTGTTCCACGGCTGGAACGTCGAGTACCTGCCGGACGAAACCAAGAGCCCCCAGGAAAACGCGCGCAACGGCAAGCAGGCTTTGCCGCCGTGCCACCTGTTGTACCAGGCGTTCGTGCATGACGGTCATCTGTCGATGCAGTTGTATATCCGCAGCTCCGATGTATTCCTGGGCCTGCCGTACAACACCGCCGCGCTGGCGTTGCTCACCCATATGCTGGCCCAGCAGTGCGACCTGATCCCCCACGAGATCATCGTCACCACCGGCGATACCCATGCCTACAGCAACCACATGGAACAGATCCGCACCCAGCTGGCGCGTACGCCGAAAAAGCTGCCGGAGCTGGTGATCAAGCGCAAACCTGCGTCGATCTATGACTACAAGTTCGAAGACTTCGAAATTGTGGGCTATGACGCCGATCCAAGCATCAAGGCCGACGTGGCCATCTGAGGCCTGCACCGGTCATTGTGGGAGGGGCTGTGGTCACTAGAATCAGTGCCCATGGCTTCTGCCCACATGCGAAGGCTCAGCCTCGCTGGCCGCCACACTGCCGCTGACTTCCAGCCGCTGCAAAATCCCGCATTGATCCAGGCCCGCTCCACCGCCGCAGCGTTGGCGCAGGTCCAGCAGCTGTTCCTGTAGCACCAACAGCCCATCGATCCGCGCTTTCACGTGTTGGATATGCTCGTCGATCAAGGCATTCACGCTTTCGCATTGGTCCTGGGGGCTGTCGCGTAGCCCGAGCAGGCTGCGGATTTCTTCCAGGGTCATGTCCAGGCTGCGGCAATTGCGGATGAAGATCAGCCGTTCGGTGTGGGCCTGGGTGTATACGCGGTAGTTGGCGTCGGTGCGCGCCGGGGGCGGCAGCAGGCCTTCTTTCTCGTAATAACGGATAGTTTCCACTTGGCAGTCGGTCAGTTTGGCCAGTTCGCCGATCTTCATTGCTGCAATCTCCAAATGGGTGCTTGACCCTATAGTGGCTACAGGGTCTTTACTTGGCAACAGGCACCTTTACGGACGCGACCGAATGAGCGATTCCATCCACACCCCGAATAAGCATGATCACAAACACGATCATGACCACGATCATGCACATAGCCACGACCACGGCGCCAAACTGACGCCGGTCAAGCCGCATGATCATGCCAGCCATGCGGGCTCTTGCTGTTCGAGCAAGGCTGCGCCTGCCGTGGTGACGCTCAGCCAAGCGCCGACGGCGGGCTCGCGCTTGAGCACTTTTCGCATCGAAGCCATGGACTGCCCCACCGAGCAGACGCTGATCCAGAACAAACTGGGCAAGCTCGCCGGCGTGCAGCAACTGGAATTCAACCTGATCAACCGCATCCTTGGCGTGACCCATGACCTGCCGAGCACCGCGCCGATCATCGATGCCATCAAGTCCTTGGGCATGCAGGCCGACCCGATTGAAGAGGGTGCCCCCGCCGCCCAGCCTCCTGCCAAGAAACACTGGTGGCCTTTGGCTGTGTCTGGCGTAGGAGCGTTGGGCGCCGAAGTGCTGCACTTCACTGGCGTCGCGCCTACCTGGGTGATCGCCTTGGTGGCGTTGGTGTCGATCCTCAGCGGCGGGCTGACCACCTATAAGAAGGGCTGGATCGCGCTCAAGAACCTGAACCTGAACATCAATGCGCTGATGAGCATCGCTGTTACCGGTGCCGTGCTGATTGGCCAGTGGCCCGAAGCGGCGATGGTGATGTTCCTGTTCACCGTGGCCGAGTTGATCGAAGCCAAATCCCTGGATCGTGCTCGTAACGCCATCAGCGGCTTGATGCAAATGACGCCGGAACAGGCCACGGTGCGGCAGGCCGACGGTTCATGGGTGGAACAGGAGGTCAAAAGCATTGAACTGGGCGCGATTGTTCGGGTAAAACCCGGTGAGCGCATCGGCCTGGACGGCGAAGTTACTGCGGGCCAGTCCACTATCGACCAGGCGCCGATTACCGGTGAAAGCCTGCCGATTGAAAAGACCGTGGGCGATAAAGTCTTCGCCGGCACCATCAACCAGGCCGGCTCCTTGGAGTACAAGGTCACCGCCGCGGCGAACAACTCTACGCTGGCGCGCATCATTCATGCGGTCGAACAAGCTCAAGGCGCGCGGGCACCGACCCAGCGTTTTGTGGACAGTTTCTCGAAGGTCTACACCCCGGCGGTGTTCCTGTTCGCGCTGGGTGTGGCGATCATCCCGCCGTTATTCATGGCTGGCGCCTGGTTCGACTGGATCTACCGTGCCCTGGTGTTGCTGGTGGTGGCTTGCCCTTGCGCCTTGGTGATCTCGACGCCCGTGACCATTGTCAGCGGCCTGGCGGCGGCGGCGCGCAAAGGCATTCTGATCAAGGGCGGCGTGTACCTGGAGGGTGGCTACAAACTCGACTACCTGGCGCTCGACAAGACCGGCACCATTACCCACGGCAAGCCGGTGCAAACCGACTACCTGGCATTGTTCCCCAACGTCGCGGACAGCGCGCCCGCCCTGGCTGCCAGCCTGGCCGGGCGCTCCGACCACCCGGTGTCGCTGGCGATTGCCAATGCTGCTGTGGATAAAAAACTGCCCCTACACGCTGTGGATAACTTCGCGGCCCTGGCCGGTCGTGGCGTGCGCGGGGATATCAACGGCGAAACCTATCACTTGGGCAACCACCGGCTGGTGGAAGACCTTGGCCTGTGCTCGCCGGCACTGGAAGAAAAGCTGTTCGCCCTGGAGAAACAAGGCAAGTCCGTGGTGTTGTTGCTCGACAAGTCCGGCCCCTTGGCGTTGTTCGCCGTCGCCGACACTGTCAAAGACAGCAGCCGTGAAGCCATCCAGCAACTGCACGACCTGGGCATCAAGACGCTGATGCTCACCGGCGACAATACTCACACCGCCCAAGCCATTGGCGCCCAGGTCGGTATCGATCAAGCCCAGGGCGACCTGCTGCCCACCGACAAGCTGCAAGCCATCGAAACCCTCTATGGCCAAGGCCACCGTGTCGGCATGGTCGGCGACGGCATCAACGACGCGCCGGCCCTGGCCCGCGCCGAGATCGGGTTTGCCATGGCCGCCGCCGGCACCGACACGGCGATCGAGACCGCCGACGTGGCCTTGATGGACGATGATTTGCGCAAGATCCCGGCATTCATTCGTTTATCGCGGCAAACGTCGAGTATCCTCAAGCAGAACATCGTCCTGGCGCTGGTGATCAAGGCGATCTTTCTTGCCGTGACTTTCCTGGGCATGGCCACCATGTGGATGGCGGTGTTCGCCGATATGGGCGTAAGCCTGCTGGTAGTGTTCAATGGCCTGCGCCTGTTGCGCAAATAGAGGATGAGAGGGTGGTGTGCTGAGTGCCGAGTTGAAGGCGTTTTTCATGGTCGCCCGCCTGGGCAGCATTACCCAGGCGGCGAAGAAGCTCGGCCTGAGCCAGCCCACCGTCACCACCCAGATCCGCAACCTGGAAAGCCAGTACGGGGTCGAGCTGTTTTACCGTGGCGGGCGCCGCCTCACCGTCAGTGACGAAGGCGCGCGCCTGCTGCCGATGGTCAAGACGCTGTTGCAGCAGGAAGCGGACATCGAGTTCTTCCTGCGCAACAACGGTCAGGTCCAGGGCGCTCTGCGCATCGCCGCGACGGCGCCGTATTACATCCTCGACCTGGTCAAAGCCTTTCGTGAGCGCCTGCCCCAGGTGGAGGTGTCGGTGGAAATCGGCAACTCCCAACAGGTGCTTGAAGCGCTGGATGATTACCGCGTTGACGTCGCCGCGTCCTCGCAATTACTCGAAGACCCGCGGCTGATCCGCCGTGTGCTCGGCACCGACCCGTTGGTGTTGGCGGTCCATCGCAATCACCCGCTGGCAGCGCTGGAGCATGTGCCGCTGACGGCACTGGCCGGGCATACCTTGTTGATGCGCGAAGCGGGCTCGACCACACGGCGCCTGACGGAGGACCTGTTGCAAGGCGCGGGCGTGAGCCATGGCCCGTTGCTGGAAATCGGCAGCCGCGAATCGATCCGCGAGGCGGTGCTGCGCAACATCGGCATCAGCATCATTGCCCGCCAGGAAGTGCCCCACGACCCGCAATTACGCGTGTTGACCATCGAAAACGCGCCGCAGATTGCCGAGTATCTGTACTGCCTCAAGGAGCGCAAGGGCGCACGGTTGCCGGCGGCGTTTCTGGGGTTGGCGCAGGAGATGTCGCCACTCTGAGTAGGTAGGCGGCTTTGAGGGCCTCATCGGGAGCAAGCCCCCTCCCACAGTTTGATCTGTGAATACATTCAGAATGTGTGGGGGCTTGCTCCCGATAGCGGCAGTCCAGCCACCGCACCTCCATGAGCCACACCCAAATCCACCAATACCACTATCACCGCGTTTTGCCTTCCTGCCACATGAGCGACGCATTGCCCACCTAGCATGGCCTTCATCCGTTCGATGAGGTGCCTTGCATGAACACAGCCCTGACCCACCCCGGTGCGCCCATGACGGTGCGGGGCATCCAGAAACGCTTTGGTGCGTTTACCGCGCTGGACAACGTGTCCCTGGACGTCGCCGCCGGCGAGCTGGTGTGCCTGCTGGGCCCGTCCGGTTGCGGCAAGACCACCTTGTTGCGCTGCATCGCCGGCCTGGAACGCCAGGACAGCGGTGAACTGCGCCTGGGCCATCGCGATGTTTCCCTGCTCCCGCCTCAGGCGCGGGACTACGGGATTTTGTTCCAGTCCTACGCGCTGTTTCCCAACCTGACCGTCGAAGCCAATATCGGCTACGGTCTCACCGGCAGCGGCCGCGATGAGGTGCGCAAGCGCGTCGGCCAGATGCTGGAACTGGTGGGCCTGGTGGGCAGCGAAAAGAAGTACCCCGGCCAGTTGTCCGGCGGCCAGCAGCAACGTGTCGCCCTGGCGCGAGCGCTGGCACCGGCCCCTTCGCTGCTGTTGCTGGATGAACCGATGTCGGCCCTCGACGCCCGTGTCCGCGAGCACCTGTGCACCGAGTTGCGCCAGTTGCAACGACGCCTGGGCATCACCACCTTGATGGTCACCCACAATCAGGACGAGGCCATGTTGATGGCCGACCGCATTGCCGTGATGAACAACGGCAAGGTCGAGCAATACGCGACGCCCCAGGCGATCTACGACCGTCCGGCCACACCGTTTGTGGCGGAGTTTGTCGGCCAGGGCAACTGGTTGCCGTTCAGCCGCAACAGTGTCAGCCACGCTCAGGTTGGCGGTATGAACCTGCGCCTGGCCGATGATGCCGGCGTGGCCCAGTCCGGGCGTTTGTTCTGCCGCCCGGAAGCCATCAGCGTCAACCCGCCGGTGCATGAAGAAAACCTGTTCCCGGCCAAGGTCCGCGAGATCACCTTTCTCGGCAACCGCTGCCGCATGAGCTTTGAGCTGGCGCAATTGCCCGGTCATCCATTGCTTGCCGAGCTGGCGCCGGAAGCCATGCCGCGCCTGGGTGCCCAGGACATCTGGGTGGCGCTGCCGCCGCGCAGCCTGCAGGTGTTTGCCTGAGATGGCTGCGGTGATGGCGCTGCCGATAGCCCGCCAGGTGTCCCGTACACAAATGGGCGATCGTATTTTTGTGCTCGGCGGCAAACTGCTGTGGCTGTTTTTGCTGGTTATCGCGGTGCTGCTGCCACTGCTGGCGATCTTCTGGCGAGGTTTCAGTAGCGAAGCCGGGCAGGGCGGCGGGTGGATCGCGGCGCGAGAGCTGGTGACCAGCGACAATTTTCACTGGCTGCTGGGTAACAGCCTGAAAGTGTCCGTCAGTGTGGCGGCCATTGTTGTACCGCTGGCTTACCTGTTTGCCTACGCCCTGCAACGCACATTGATTCCCGGCAAGGCCGTTTGGCGCGGCCTGTCATTGCTGCCGTTAATGGCACCGTCGATGTTGCCGGGGATTGCGCTGGTGTACCTGTTCGGTAACCAGGGCCTGTTGCGCGCTTTGCTCTCTGAGAACATTTACGGCTTCTGGGGCATCGTGTTGGGTGAGGTGATCTACACCTTCCCACACGCCTTGATGATTCTGCTGTCGGCGCTGTCCCTGGCGGATGCGCGTTTGTTCGATGCTGCTTCCAGCATGGGGGCGAGCCCGGCCCGGGCGTTTCGCAGCATCACCTGGCCGGCCACGCGCCAGGCCGTATTTGCTGCGTCCTGCCTGGTGTTTACCCTGACCATTACCGACTTCGGTGTGCCCGTGGTGGTGGGAGGGGATTATCAGGTGCTGGCGCTGGAAGCCTACAAGGCGGTGGTCGGCCAGCAACAGTTTGGTCGTGGCGCATTGATCGGCATGGTGTTGCTGCTGCCGGCGCTGTTCAGTTTTGGCGTGGATGCCTGGTTGCGCCGGCGGCATGGCGACGCCATGAGCGGTCGCGCGCAGGTATTTCGACCCGCGCCATCGCGCGCAAGAGACGGCTGTTACCTGGCCATCGTAGTGCTGATCTGCACGGCATTGCTGCTGGTGTTCGGCATGGCGGTGTATTCCTCGCTGGTGAAGTTCTGGCCCTACAACCTGTCGTTGTCGCTCAACCACTACCAGTTCGAAGACACGGCGGGCGGTGGCTGGCTGGCCTATCGCAACAGCTTGACCATGGCCCTGTGCACGGCATTGCTCGGCAGTGTGCTGATCTTCACCGGTGCCTACCTGATGGAAAAAACCCAAAGCCAGAAAGGCCTGAACCTGGCCCTGCGCATGCTCAGCTTCGTACCGATGGCGGTGCCGGGCCTGGTGCTGGGCCTGGGCTACGTGTTCTTTTTCAACCTCAACGGCAACCCGTTGCATGTGTTCTACGGGAGCATGACGTTGCTGGTGGTGTGCACCATTGCCCACTATCTGACCACCGCACAAATGACCGCGACCACCGCCCTGCGCCAGTTGGATGCCGAGTTCGAAGCCGCCGCGCTGTCGCTCAAGGCGCCGCTGTACCGCCACTACCTGCGCGTCACGGTGCCGATCTGCCTGCCGGCGCTGCTGGACATCGTGCGCTACCTGTTTGTATCGGCGATGACCACCGTGTCCGCCGCGATCTTTCTCTACAGCCCCGACACTATCCTCGCCGCCGTCGCCGTGTTGAACATGGACGACGCCGGCAACGTGGGCGGTGCGGCGGCCATGTCGACCCTGATCCTGTTCACTTCGGCCGGCGTTTCGCTGCTGCTGGCGTGGGCTTCACGTGGCGCGCTGCGTCGCTCCCAAGCCTGGCGCCAGTCCGCTCCCGGCCAATGACAACCCTGAAGGAGGTGCTCCATGTTCAAGCCCCTGGCGCTGGTCGCTGCGGTACTCACGGCATTCAGCCTGAATGCCTTCGCCAAGACCGAACTGACGGTGTACACGGCGCTCGAAGCCGAGCAGTTGAAGACCTACAAGCAGGCTTTCGAAAAGGCCAACCCTGATGTCGAGATCAAGTGGGTGCGTGACTCCACCGGCATCATCACGGCCAAGCTGCTGGCCGAGAAAGATCGCCCGCAAGCCGATGCAGTGTGGGGCCTGGCAGCTTCGAGCCTGGCGATCCTCGACCAGCAGGGCATGCTGGAGAACTACGCGCCCAAGGACCTGGACAAGATCGGCAAAAATTACCGCGACCCCGCCAACCCACCGGCCTGGGTCGGCATGGACGTATGGGCGGCGACCCTCTGCTTCAACACCGTCGAGGCCGAGAAACAGGGCCTGACCAAGCCGGTGAGCTGGCAGGACCTGACCAAGCCTGAGTACAAGGGCAAGATCGTGATGCCCAACCCGGCGTCGTCCGGCACCGGCTTCCTCGATGTGAGCGCCTGGTTGCAGACCTTCGGTGAAAAGCAGGGTTGGCAGTACATGGACGAGCTGCATCAGAACATCGGCCAGTACGTTCACTCCGGTTCCAAGCCGTGCAAGCTGGCCGCTTCGGGGGAGTTCCCGATTGGTATTTCGTTCGAGTACCCGGCGGTGCAGCTCAAGCGCCAGGGTGCGCCATTGGACATCATCCTGCCGAAAGAGGGCCTGGGTTGGGACATTGAAGCGACGGCCGTGATGAAGGGCACTGCTCACGCCGATGCGGCGAAAAAACTTGCCGACTTCTCCGCCAGCCCCGCCGCGATGGAGCTGTACAAGGACAACTTCGCTGTCCTGGCGCAACCGGGCATCGCCAAGCCGCAGACCGAGCTGCCGGCCGACTACGAGCAGCGCCTGATCAAGAACGACTTTTCCTGGGCCTCGAAGAACCGCGACAGCATCCTCACCGAATGGCGCAAGCGCTATGACGGCAAGTCCGAAAAACAATAACCGATCGTTCCCACGCTCTGCGTGGGAACGCCACCCGGTCCCGAACTTGTGACGCAGAGCGTCATAGGATGCATTCCCACGCGGAGCGTGGGAACGAGAGGAATGCATGAGTAGTGATCTGTTGATTGTTGGCGCCGGCATCCTCGGCCTGTCCCACGCCTACGCCGCTGCCAGGCGCGGGCTCAAGGTCACGGTCTTCGAGCGTAGCGCCACACCGCTCGGCGCCTCGGTGCGCAACTTCGGCCAGGCGCTGGTCACCGGCCAGCCGCCAGGGCCGATGCTCGACCTGGCGCGGCAAAGCCGTGACATCTGGGGCCATTGGGCCCAAGTAGCGGGCCTGCAACTCAAGCGCAACGGCTCATACTTGTTCGCTCGCACCGAAGCCGAAGAGCATCTGCTCGAAGCCTTCTGTGCCGGCCGCGCGCGGGAACACGGCTACAACGTCGAGCTGCTGCAAGGCTCGGCGATGAAGGATCTGTACGGCGGCCAGTTCCGCCATCATCGCGCCGCGCTGCACGGCAAGGACGACCAGCAGTTGTATTCCCGCGAAGCGATTCCGGCACTGATCGCCTATCTGGCCCAAACGCTCAAGGTCGAGTTTCACTTTTCCACCTTGGTACGCGACGTCGAACCGGGCCATGTGCACACCACGGCAGGCAGCTTTCGTGGCGAGCAGGTCATCGTGTGCTCCGGCCACGACTACCAGACGCTGCTGGCCGAGGCGATGGCCGAACTCAACCCGCAGATCTGCCGCTTGCAAATGCTGCGGGCGCGACCGGCGGTCAATCTGAACCTGCAACATGCGTTGCTCACCGGCCTCAGCTGTGTGCACTACGGCGCCTTCGCCGACTTGCCGCAAGCTGCATCGGTGCAGGCGCAGATCCTGCGTGAAGCGCCTCACCTGGCGGCACAGGGTATTCACTTGCTGATCAGCCCGACGCCCCATGGCGAACTGATCATTGGCGATTCCCACGACTACGGCCGCGATGCATCGCCGTTCAACGCCGAACAGGTCGATGACTGGATGATCGAACTGGCTGAGCAGACCTTGGGGTGCAAGATCCAGGTGGTGGAGCGCTGGCAAGGTGTCTACGGCTCACGCGGTCCCGGGCCGTTCTCATTCCTGCGCGTGGCGCCGGGGGTGAGCGCAGCGCTGATGCATACCGGCGTGGGCATGAGCGTGGGGCCGGCGCTGGCCGAACGCAATATCAGTGCGTTGTGGGGCGCGGCGTCATGACCGCGGAGCAGGTGATTGCCGACGTCTTCGGTTTATACGAAAGGCATGGCGCGGCGGATTACATCGGCGAGCCGGTGTCGCAGATCGAGCACATGTCCCAGGCCGCGCAGTGGGCAATGGCTGAGGGTTTTGACGATGAAGTGGTGCTGGCGGCGTTTTTTCACGACATCGGGCATCTGTGCGGCCAGGGTGGTGAAAATATGGGCGGTTATGGTGTGGTCAGCCATGAGCGGCTGGGCGCGGATTATTTGCGCCGGGCCGGGTTCAGCGAACGCATGGCCAGGCTGGTGGAATATCACGTGCAAGCCAAGCGCTACCTGACCTTCAGCCAGCCCGACTATTACACCCGCCTGAGCGAAGCCAGCCGCCGTACCCTGGAGTACCAAGGGGGCGTGATGACGGCAGAAGAAGCGCGGGCTTTCGAGCAAGACCCGCTCTGCCAGGTCAGCCTGCGCCTGCGCTATTGGGACGAGCAGGCCAAGCAGATGCACGTGCCGGTGCTCGACCTCGAGGTGCTCAAGGGCAAGGCCCGGCAGGCATTGGCGACTTAGGTTTCGTCGAGGCGCAGGGCCAGCGCTTCAACTTGCTCCTGGCGCTCAGCCTGGCTGAGCTTGGCGTGGGGGTTGAGGGACGACCATTGCGGATGGGCGCGGGCTTTATGCAGTGCGTCCGGCAACTTGCCTTCGCGCCAGGTTTTGTCCTGGGGCGTATCGACCTTGATGCTGTGCATGGCCGCATGACCGCGCAGGTTGAGGGCTTTGAGCAACTGGCGCTGGCGCAGGGCGAGCAGGCGCAACACGCTGTCGTCCACAGTCAGTTCGCGCTGGCCTTTGATCTTGCCCAACAGGCGGCTGCCATAACTGCGCGCGGTTTGCAGTGCGCCACCGGCAATCGCACCGGCCAGGGCGGCGGCGCCCAGGGTCAGGCCGCCGACCAGCAGGTCGACACCGGCACCGGCCGCCGCCCCCGCGGCGATCCCGCCCCCGACGCGCACGCCCAGTTGTTTGAGCGTTTCCGGGTTGAACAGGTCGTCGCCCCAGCGGCCGTCGAGCAGTGGCAGGTCACTGGCGGCGGCATCCTGCGCGCGGAAGCCGAACTGCTTGAGCAGGGCTTCCACACATTTCTGTTCGCGCTGGCGCACGGCCTTGCGCAAATCGCTGATGGCTTGCTGCTCATCTTCGGTAACCACGCTGCGACGGCAAGCGGCGCAGTCGATCAACAGCTCGGCGATCAAGCGTGCGGCACTTTGCTGGCGGGCCTGGCGTTGGGCTTGCTGGTCGAGGATCAACCGTTCCAGTTGCGGCCGGGCGTTTTCCAGTAGCAGTGCCAGGCTTTCATACAGGCGCCGCTCGCCGTCTTCCGGTGGCGCTACGCTGTCGAAGCGCACCAGTGCATGCAGGCCCAGGCGGGCCAGGGCTTCGCGCCAGTCCGGCTCGCGGTGGTCGCTGCTGCTGACGAAGTTGAGCACCGGCAGCAACGGCTTGCCGCAACTGGCCAGTACTTGCAGCTCATCTCGGTACTTGGCCAGCACCGGCTCGCGGGCGTCGATCACATACAGGCCGGCGTCTGAGGCCAACAATTGGCGCAGCACCTTGGCTTCCTGTTCGAAACGTTGGCGCGCTTCGCTGCCGTCCAGGAAGCGCGCCAGGCGCGCCGGGCCATCGAGGCGTTCGCCGGGGCGATCCAGGCGTTCCAGGTAGTCGAGCAGGGCGATGGCATCTTCCAGGCCGGGTGTGTCGTACAGCTCCAGCAAGGCTTCGCCGTCCACCGACAACCGCGCACCTTCGACATGCCGTGTGGTGCTGGGGCGATGGGAGACTTCACCGAAGCCCACATCCCGGGTCAGCGTGCGCAGCAGCGAGGTCTTACCGACATTGGTGTGGCCGACCACGGCGAGTTTCAGCGGTTTAGTCATGACCGGTCTCCAGCCAGTTCAGCGGTGCGCAGTCGGCGAAAGGCAGCTCCAGTTGTTGCAGTGCGGCGTGCCAGTCACCCAGGCGTTCGGCATCCAGGGCTTGGCCGGGAGGCGCTTGCAGCAGCCAGACGCGGGTGGTGGCGGCGCTGCGCGCAAGTTCTGCGATCAATGCCAGGCTGCCACGGTCGGGTGAGCGGCGTGGGTCGCAGGCGATGGCCAGGCGTGCCGGCGGGAAGCGGCTGAGTTGTTCCAAAAGCTTGTTGCGCGACTCGCGGCTGTCGAGGATCCCGGCGTTTTTGACGCCGGCCGGCAATTTGGGGGGCCAGGGATGCTGATCGTCCAACTCGATGGCTACCAGTAAGGCGCCGTCGCTTTCCAGTTCGCTGACGCCGCCGGTGACGGCGTGCAGTTGCTCCGGTGCGGCATCGTTGACGCCGAGGCGTTCGCTGCTCGGCATCAGGCGTTCGCGCAATTGGCTGTAGCTGGGCAGGTTGAGGTCCAGGCGCAGGGCGGCGCGCCCGCGTTTCCAGCGCCACAGGCACAGCAGGGCGAGGATCAGCCTGGGCAGTATGCCGTACACCAGCAACACCCCGACCAGCCACGCGGCCCAGGCCTGGCGGGCGCTTTCGATATTCAATGCGGAGTCGCCGCTGGCACGGATCATCTCGACCGTCGGCACATTGAAGCCCAGCCACGCGGGCAGGGCGCCCAGGGCCTGGGTCACGGCGACGAAGGTGTCGGCGCCGAGGATGGTGGTTTCCCACACGAAACCATAGCGTCGGGTAGCGAGCAGCGTCAGCAAAATCACCATGGCACTGAGCAGCGCCAACAGCCAAAGGCTGTTGACCAGCACGCCCACAGCCCAGCGATTGAGTTTCTGCCGTTGCAGCAAGAGCAACAGCGCAGGCGCCAACTGTGCGGCCTTGGCGTCGCGGGCGAGCTTTTCGCTGAGCCACAGCCATAAGCGTCCCAGGCTGGCACCGTGCTCACCGGCAAACAGCAGGCCCAAGGCCCAGCTGACCAGCAGGATCAGGTTCAAGCCGAGCAGGCTGCCCAAGGCCCAGAACACGTTGACCGGGACCAGCCCGTTGCCCAGCGCGGCAAAGGCCAGGCCGGCGCCGCTGACGATCGCGACAATCGCCAGCAACACCAGGGCTAGGCGCGCGCCTTGCAGCCAGCGGGTCAGGGCGGCAGTCAGGCCATCGCGCTCGGCCAGGTGCAGGGCACGCTGTTGAATACGCGTCGGCAGGTCGCCACCGGCCGTGCGGGCCAGGCGGTTGGCTTCCAGGTCTTCCAGGGGGCCGGCGTGTTCTTCACGCAGGCGCACGGTTTCCGTCAGCCAGAGTGTGTGCAGTGGGTTCAGTGCCGTCACGCGCCATCCTGTTGTGTCAGTGAGCCTGGAGCATAACCCCTGGCTCGTGGCTCTGGTATTCTCGTCGCCATGAAAAAAACTCTCCCTTTAAGCCTGATCGCAGCCCTCGGTGAAAACCGTGTGATCGGCGTCGACAACAGCATGCCCTGGCATTTGCCGGGGGATTTCAAATATTTCAAGGCCACCACGCTTGGCAAGCCGATCATCATGGGGCGCAAGACCTGGGACTCCCTGGGCCGACCGTTGCCGGGGCGCTTGAACATCGTGGTCAGCCGTCAGACCGATCTTGAGCTTGAAGGTGCGCAAGTTTTTCCATCACTGGACGCGGCGGTCGAGCGCGCCGAGGCGTGGGCGCTGGAGCAAGGCGCGGATGAACTGATGCTGATCGGCGGCGCGCAGCTGTATGCGCAGGGGCTGGAACAGGCGGACCGCTTGTACCTGACGCGCGTGGCGCTGAGCCCGGAAGGGGATGCGTGGTTTCCGGAGTTTGATTTGAACCAGTGGAAGCTGGTTTCGAATGTCGAGAACCCGGCCGACGGTGATAAGCCGGCGTACACCTTCGAAGTCTGGGAAAAAGCTTAAAGCATCGGGAGCAAGCCCCCTCCCACATTTGAACGCGTTGCGACATGAGAATGCGCTCAAGTGTGGGAGGGGGCTTGCTCCCGATAGCGGTCTATCAGGCCTGCGCTAACTCGGCATGCTCATCGGCATTCAGCAGCGCTTTATCCGTCTGCCCCATGATCTGGCTGGTAATCGCCCCCGCCGTCATCGACCCATTCACGTTCAACGCCGTGCGGCCCATGTCGATCAGCGGCTCCACGGAAATCAACAGCGCCACCAGTGACACCGGCAAGCCCATGGCCGGCAGCACGATCAGCGCGGCAAAGGTTGCACCGCCGCCTACACCGGCAACGCCAGCCGAACTCAAGGTTACAATCGCCACCAGGGTTGCGATCCATAGCGGGTCCAGCGGGTTGATGCCCACGGTCGGGGCAACCATCACCGCCAGCATGGCGGGATAAAGCCCTGCGCAACCGTTCTGGCCGATGGTTGCGCCGAACGACGCCGCAAACCCCGCGATGGATTGCGGGATGCCCAACCGACGGGTTTGCGCCTCAATGCTCAACGGAATCGCCGCCGCGCTGGAGCGGCTGGTGAAGGCAAACGTCAGTACCGGCCATACCTTGCGGAAAAAGCGCAGCGGGTTGATCCCGGCCAGCGACAGCAGCAGGCCATGCACCACGAACATCAGGCCCAGGGCCAGGTACGAGACCACCACGAAACTGCCGAGCTTGATGATGTCTTGCAGGTTGGAGCCGGCGACCACTTTGGTCATCAGCGCCAATACACCGTAAGGCGTCAGTTTCATCACCAAGCGCACCAGGCGCATCACCCAGGCTTGCAGGGTGTCGATGGCGTTGAGCACTTTCTGGCCTTTTTCCACGTCGTCCTTGAGCAGCTGCAGCGCGGCAACCCCGAGGAAGGCGGCGAAAATCACCACGCTGATGATCGACGTCGGCTTGGCCCGGGCCAGGTCGGCAAACGGGTTGGCCGGCACGAACGACAGCAGCAACTGTGGGATATTCAGGTCAGCGACCTTGCCGGCGTAATCGCTCTGGATCACTTGCAGGCGGGCCATTTCCTGGGTGCCGGCTACCAGGCCTTCGGCGGTGAGGCCGAACAGATTGGTCAGGCCGATGCCGATCAGCGCCGCAATCGCGGTGGTGAACAGCAGCGTGCCGATGGTCAGGAAACTGATCTTGCCCAGGGAAGAAGCGTTATGCAGGCGCGCCACGGCACTCAGGATCGAGGCGAATACCAGCGGGATCACGATCATTTGCAGCAGTTGCACGTAACCGTTGCCGACCAGGTCGAACCAGCCGATGGACGCCTTGAGGACTGGATTGCCGTCACCGTAGATCGTGTGCAGAACCGTACCGAACACCACGCCCAGGGCGAGGGCGAACAGGACCTTTTTGGCGAGGCTCCATTGGGTCCGACGGGTTTGTGCCAGGCCCAGCAACAGGGCCACGAACACCAGTAAGTTGAGAATCAGGGGCAGATTCATTAAAGCTCCGTTGAGAAGGCAGCCAATCGCACGAGCCTGCGATTGCGAACCGGGAAGCCTAACAGCTTGAAATATATTGATTTAATACCGATATGGAATGGTATCTGTCGTTTTTGGAATAAGCGTCTGACGCTCAGGCACATGCCTTTGGCGTGATCACGATGTAAGCGGTCGTGCTCGGGCGATAACTGTCATACAGATTTGTTAGCGTCGATGTCTTTGACCCAGGGAGAAAACGCTTATGAAGCTCGCGCCTACATTACTTGCCGCCGCCTTCTGCCTCGGCCTCGCCAGCCAGGCATCTGCCGCCACCGAGTTGAAGCATTGGCCGGCGCCTGCCGCCGAGCAACTGAACAAGATGATCGCCGCGAACGCCAACAAAGGTAATTTCGCGGTATTCGACATGGATAACACCAGCTACCGCTACGACCTCGAAGAGTCCCTGTTGCCCTACCTTGAAAACAAGGGCCTGATCACCCGCGACACCATGGACCCTTCCCTCAAGCTGATCCCGTTCAAAGATACCGCCGACCACAAGGAAAGCCTGTTCAGCTACTACTATCGCCTCTGCGAAGTCGACGACATGGTTTGCTACCCCTGGGTGGCGCAGATCTTTGCCGGCTTCACCCTCAAAGAACTCAAGGGCTACGTGGATGAGCTGATGGCCTCCGGCAAGCCCGTGCCGGTCACCTATTACGAAGGTGATGTGGTGAAGACCTCCGAGGTCCAGCCGCCGAAGGTGTTCACCGGCCAGGCCGAGCTGTACAACAAGCTGATGGAGAACGGCATCGAGGTGTACGTGATGACGGCGGCCTCGGAGGAACTGGTACGCATGGTCGCTGCCGATCCGAAGTACGGCTACAACGTCAAGCCTGAGAATGTCATCGGCGTGAGCACCCTGCTCAAGGATCGCAAGACCGGCGAGCTGACCACCGCACGCAAGCAGATCACGGCCGGCAAATATGATGAGAAGGCCAACCTCGGCCTGGAACTCACCCCCTACCTGTGGACCCCGGCGACCTGGATGGCCGGCAAACACGCCGCGATCCTCACCTACATCGACGAATGGAAAAAACCGGTGATCGTCGGGGGGGATACCCCAACCAGCGATGGCTACATGCTGTTTCACGATGTGGACGTGGCCAAGGGCGGCATCCACTTATGGGTCAACCGTAAGGATAAGTACATGACCCAGCTCAACGGCATGATGGCCAAGCACGCGGCGGCGCAGGCCAAGGAAGGGTTGCCGGTGACGGCGGACAAGAACTGGGTGATCGTCAAGCCGGACGAGATTCAGTAACAGGCCTAACTCGGACACGTGTGCAATCCCCTGTGTTTCTGGCCGGCGGCTATAGTCAGCAACTAGACGCCTGGGGGTTGCAGCATGTTTACATCGCAATGCCGATCAATCGTGTTGTTTACCGTATTGAGCGGCTGCATTTCTCTTTGCGAGATTCCAGCTTCTGCATCGCAACAGCAGGAGGCCACGGCCGTTAACCTTGCGAAACTGGCCGCCAAGCTCGACGCTGCGCATAGGGCATCAGTCAATATCTTGCAGTTGGGCGATTCCCATACGGCCGCAGATTGGTTGTCCGGCGAGCTGCGTCATCTGTTTCAGATGCAATATGGTGAAGGTGGCATTGGTTTTATTGCAGCGACGCCTATTCCTGGCACTCGTTACGATCAAGTCGTGCTCTCCACTGATACTGATCAATGGCGCCTGGTTTCCAGTCGTAATCAGTTCAGCGATGAATTCCCGTTGGGTGGCTATCTGTCGCTACCCAGGGTGGTCAACGCGCAGGTAAAAATTGATGTCCGTGAGCCGCGTGAGTCGCGTTACTGTGTTTCTGCGCTGTACCGGTCCGACTTCGACAGCAATTTGATAGCCGATGACGGCGCTCATCGCTCTCAAGTGCCATTGCCGTCGACCTCCGGTCAGTGGCGCTTCAGTTCGACGCTCAAGGATCTGAACCTACCGTTGAACCTGACGATAACGGCTAATCGAGGAGTCGCACTGGGCGGCTGGAATATTGAGTCACAGCAACCTACTGGCGTGACTTACTCCGCGTTGGGGGTTAATGGCGCGACCCTGAAAATAGTCGATGCCTGGCAAGCCGGATGGCCGCAGACCTTGCAGGCATTGCATCCAGACCTGCTGGTGTTGGCGTATGGTGGCAACGAAGCTTTCGATGACAATCTGGACTTGGCACTGTATCAAGCCGACCTGAGGGAAAAGCTGACGCTGTTGCAGCGCACGCTTCCCGATACCCTGATCTTGTTGATCGGCCCGGCTGATTCGATAAAACAGCGTTCCGGTTTGACCTGTAAAGAGCGCCAGCCGAAAAACCTGTCGCAAGTCATTGAGATTCAAAAGCAGGTGGCTTTACAGTCGGGAGCTCTATTCTGGGACTGGCGAGCCTATATGGGGGGTGCTTGCTCAATAGAAGCCTGGCGGTCCGATGATTTGGCCCAAAACGATTTGATTCATCTTAATGAGCAAGGTTACCGAAAGAGTGCCGGCGAACTTTATCGTTACCTGCAAACTCGACTGGCCGATAAATAAACCAAGAATGAAAGAAGCCCCGCACGTCCGTGCAGGGCTTCATACATTGGTTAAACCTTACAGTCCATCCAACATCGCTTTGTTACGCACCGCACCTTTGTCGGCACTGGTGGCCAACAGGGCGTAAGCCTTCAGCGCGGTGGTGACTTTGCGTGGGCGCTTTTCCACCGGCTTCCAGCCTTTCTTGTCCTGCTCGACCCGGCGCGCAGCCAGTTCTTCATCGCTGATCAACAGGTTGATCGAGCGGTTCGGAATGTCGATCAGGACTTTGTCGCCGTCCTGCACCAGGCCAATCGCGCCGCCGGCGGCGGCTTCCGGAGAGGCGTGGCCGATGGACAGGCCCGAGGTGCCGCCGGAGAAGCGGCCGTCGGTCAGCAGGGCGCAGGCTTTGCCCAGGCCCTTGGATTTCAGGTAGGACGTCGGGTAGAGCATCTCCTGCATACCCGGGCCGCCTTTCGGGCCTTCGTAGCGGATGATCACGATATCGCCTGCTTTTACTTCGTCGGCGAGGATGCCGCGTACGGCGCTGTCCTGGCTTTCGAAGATCTTGGCGTTGCCTTCGAACACGTGGATGGACTCATCCACACCGGCAGTTTTCACCACGCAGCCGTCCAGGGCGATGTTGCCGTACAGCACGGCCAGGCCGCCTTCCTTGGAGTAGGCGTGCTCGACACTGCGGATGCAGCCGTTTTCCCGGTCGTCGTCCAGCGTTTCCCAGCGGGTCGACTGGCTGAATGCGGTCTGGGTCGGAATGCCCGCAGGGCCGGCCTTGAAGAAGTGATGCACCGCTTCGTCACGGGTCTGGGTGATATCCCACTTGGCGATCGCTTCTTCCATGCTACGGCTGTGTACGGTCGGCAGGTCGGTATGCAGCAGGCCACCACGGGCCAGCGAGCCGAGAATCGAGAAGATCCCGCCGGCACGGTGCACGTCTTCCATGTGGTACTTCTGGATGTTCGGCGCGACCTTGCACAGTTGCGGCACGTTGCGGGACAACCGGTCGATGTCGCGCAAGTCGAAATCGATCTCGGCTTCCTGGGCAGCAGCCAGCAAGTGCAGGATGGTATTGGTGGACCCGCCCATGGCGATGTCGAGGGTCATGGCGTTTTCGAACGCCTTGAAGTTGGCGATGTTGCGCGGCAGCACCGACTCATCGTTCTCGGCGTAGTAGCGCTTGCACAGCTCGACGATGGTGCGGCCGGCCTGCAGGAACAGTTGCTCGCGGTCGCTGTGGGTGGCCAGCGTGGAACCGTTGCCCGGCAAGGCCAGGCCCAGGGCTTCCACCAGGCAGTTCATCGAGTTGGCGGTAAACATGCCGGAGCACGAGCCGCAGGTCGGGCAAGCGCTGCGCTCGTATTCCGCGACCTTCTCGTCAGAAGCGCTGGAATCGGCGGCGATGACCATGGCGTCGACTAGGTCGAGGCCGTGGGAGGCGAGTTTGGTCTTGCCGGCTTCCATCGGGCCACCGGACACGAAGATCACCGGGATGTTCAGGCGCAGGGACGCCATCAGCATGCCGGGGGTGATCTTGTCGCAGTTGGAGATGCACACAATGGCGTCGGCGCAATGGGCGTTGACCATGTACTCCACGGAGTCGGCAATGATCTCGCGGCTCGGCAGGGAATACAGCATGCCGTCATGGCCCATGGCGATGCCGTCATCCACGGCGATGGTGTTGAACTCTTTGGCTACACCGCCGGCGCGTTCGATCTCGCGGGCGACCAACTGGCCCAGGTCCTTGAGATGGACGTGGCCCGGTACGAACTGGGTGAACGAGTTGGCAATCGCGATGATTGGCTTCTTGAAGTCGTCATCCTTCATCCCCGTGGCACGCCACAGTGCGCGTGCACCGGCCATGTTGCGGCCGTGGGTGGATGTTTTCGAGCGGTAATCTGGCATGGAGCACTCCGGGCGGCTAATCAGGTACTAAAGGGAAGTGAGCCTCTATTGACGTCAGGAACACCCGAAAAATGGCCGTGGTGTCCGGAAGTTGCCTCAAACGCTACGGGATCGCCGCGCGCAGTGGCCTTGAGCTCATAAACCCGCCGGGGGATGACTGGCGATGAATAGGGCCGATTCTACACCGCTGGCGGCTGGAGGGAATGGCCGTCTATGGCGAGGCAGCTTGCTCCCGCTCAGTGGCGAAGCAGGCGCCGGCCCTTCTGGGAGAGCTTCGCACCTCAACGCAAGCAAGCTTGCTCGCCACAATATGGGTTTTACTTTCCCACCCTGGCGTTCGTCAGCCAACCCCAGAGGCTGAAAACCATGAAGCTCACGCCGATGGTCATCAATAAATGTGTCCCGGTTTGCGCAAGCACGGCGCTGCTGACGGCTGCCGTCAGGAACATGATGCTGTTGCCTGCTGATGCTGCCGTACCGGCGCTGCTTGAAAACAGCAGCATGCCCGCCGAGATCGCGGCGGGGCGCACCAGTGTGACGGCCAGGGCACTGATCAGCATCGGGATCAGCAAGGTCACGGGGGTGATGGCTTGAAGGCTGATGATCAATGTCAGCAGCACGCCAGCGACGAGTAGCAGGCCGAGGCCGATGTTGATCTGCCGGGACAGCGAGATGCGTTTTTGCAGGTGCGAGGCCGCAACGCCGCCGAGAAGATAGGCTATGCCGTACACCATCAGCACCAGCGCGTATTGGTATTCGGAGAGTTTCAGCGCATCCATGAAAATCAGCGGCGTCACACTGATCAGCGCGAAGTAGCAGGCGAACACCAGCGCGGCGATCCACCAGTAACGCAGGAAGTCGCGATTGCGAGCGACGGCTTTGAGTGTACCGAGGACAGAAACTGGGTCGCGGTGCTGCCTGGCGGACTTGGAGGGCAGGATGCAGAACGCATGGATCAACATCCCCAAAGCCATCAACGCAAAGCCGTAGAAGCTGCCTTGCCAATTGAAGTTGGTTTGCAGCCAGGATCCGATCAGCGGTGACAGAGCGACAAAAGAACCGCTCAGGGTCATGTAGTAGAGGCGTATGCGGGCGCGATCCTGCTCCTCGAACAGGTCTTCCACCAGTGCATGGCCCAGTACAAAGAAACCGCAACCCACTGCCTGGACACTTCGAAACAGCAGAAAGGCCAGATAATCCGGTGCCAGTGCGCAACCTATCGCACCCAGGATTGACAGCGTAATGCAGCCGAGCAGGACTTCCTTGCGTCCCCATTTGTCCGAAAGCGGGCCGGCGACCAATTGGGAGATGGAAAAGACCAGGGTGAACAGGCTGATGGACAGTGCGATATCTGCGCTGGGCGTATCGAACCGGGCAGACAGGGCGGGAAATGAGGGCAGCAGGATATTGATGGGAAAGAAGCTGATCAGTGAAATGCAGGTGATCAGGATAAAGCGGGAGAGGGTAGGTCCAGGCATTGTTTTTGTTTTCCGGAGTGAAACCAGAAACCGATACTAGTCTGGGAAAAGTGGAACTCAATCAAAATCGAATCAGACTGCTCCTTTAAGAATGTGGCCTATTCCTGTAGGAGCAAGCTCGCTCCTACAGGTGGCCTGGTGTTACTTAGCTATTCGGCAACAACCGGCAAGTAATGCTCTTGATATACCGCGTCTCGGCAATCGCCGGGTGCACCGGGTGGTCTGGGCCCTGGCCGCCGCGTTCGAGCATCTGGATATTGCGGTCCAGATGGCGGGCGCTGGTCAGCAGGATGTTTTGCAGGTCGTCTTCCGGCAGGTGCATGGAGCACGAGGCGCTGACCAGGATGCCGTCCTTGCTGAGCAGGCGCATGGCTTGCTCGTTGAGGCGACGGTAGGCGCCTTCGCCGTTTTTCATGTCTTTTTTGCGCTTGATGAAGGCCGGTGGGTCGGCGACGATCACGTCGAAGCGTTCTTCGCTGGCTTTCAGTTCTTTCAGGGCTTCAAAGACGTCGCCTTCGATGCAGGTCATTTTCTCGGCGAAGCCGTTCAGCGCGGCGTTGCGTTCTACGCCATCAAGGGCGAAGGCGGAGGCGTCGACGCAGAACACTTCACTGGCGCCGAAGGCGGCAGCTTGCACGCCCCAGCCGCCGATGTAGCTGTACAGGTCGAGTACGCGCTTGCCTTTGGCATACGGGGCCAGGCGCGCGCGGTTCATGCGGTGGTCGTAGAACCAGCCGGTCTTCTGGCCCTGGATCACCGGGGCTTCGAATTTCACGCCGTTTTCTTCCAGCGCCACCCACTCCGGCACCAGGCCGAACACGGTTTCGACGTAGCGGTTGAGGCCCTCGGCGTCACGTGCGGCGGAGTCGTTCTTGAACAGGATGCCGCTTGGCTTGAGCACTTGGGTCAGCGCAGCGATCACGTCGTCTTTGTGGGCTTCCATGGTCGCCGAAGCGATCTGCACCACCAGGATGTCGCCGAAACGATCGACCACCAGGCCCGGCAGCAGGTCGGAGTCACCGTAGACCAGGCGGTAGAACGGCTTGTCGAACAGGCGCTCACGCAGGGACAGGGCGACGTTCAGGCGGTGTACCAGCAGCGACTTGTCCAGCGGCAACTTGATGTCGCGCGACAGCAGGCGGGCGCAGATCAGGTTGTTCGGGCTCATGGCCACGATGCCGAGGGTCTTGCCGCCGGCCGCTTCCAGGATGGCCTGGTCGCCTGCCTGGAAGCCGTGAAGTGGGGTGGCGGCCACGTCGATTTCGTTGCTGTAGACCCACAGGTGGCCGTTGCGCAAACGACGATCGGCGTTGGCTTTGAGACGCAGGCTTGGCAGGGACATGACGTCGCTCCGGAAAAAAGAGCGGGAGTATACCTGTTGCGGCGTGGTTCATGTGGCAGTGGGTTTGCCCGCGATGCAGGCGGCGCGGTGTATCTGACGTACGGCGCTGATGCAATCGGCAACCAGCCCTCTCGCGCGTTTGACCGGGTTTGTGTTCAGGTTTTTGAGGTGTCAGTCAGGTTCCTATAGAGGTTAGAATCCCCGCCTAGCCCAGAGTGTGTACTTATGTCCCAAGAGCTTTCCGCCGAACAGATCCAACAGGCCCTGCAAGGCATCAGTGTGCCGCCTCAACCGCAAATCATGGTGGATTTGCAGATGGAGCAGTACATGCCCGACCCAGACCTGGAGGTGATTGCCCGGCTGATCTCCCAGGACCCGGGCCTGTCCGGCGCGTTGTTGAAGATCGTCAACTCGCCATATTACGGCCTGAGCAACAAGATCGCCTCGATCCAGCGCGCCGTGAACCTGCTGGGCAGCCGCTCGATCATCAACCTGATCAACGCGCAGTCGATCAGGGGTGAGATGAGCGACGACACCATCGTCACCCTCAACCGCTTCTGGGACACCGCCCAGGATGTGGCCATGACCTGCCTGACCCTGGCCAAGCGCACCGGCTCGCAAGCGGTCGACGAGGCTTATGCCCTGGGCCTGTTCCACGATTGTGGCGTGCCGTTGATGCTCAAGCGTTTTCCCAATTACATGACGGTGCTCGAGGAAGCCTACGCCAACGCCAACCCCGACTGTCGTGTGGTCGACACCGAAAACAACGCGTTCAACACCAACCATGCCGTGGTCGGCTATTACACCGCCAAATCCTGGCGCCTGCCGGAACACGTGACCGACGCGATTGCCAACCATCACAACGCCCTGGCGATTTTCAGCGATGAGTCATCGCGCAATTCGCAGCTGAAAAACCTGCTGGCGATCCTGAAAATGGCCGAGCACATTTGCTCGTCGCACCGCGTGCTGGGCAACCAGGCGGTGGACCATGAGTGGGAAGCCATCGGCCATCTGGTGCTGGACTACGTGGGCCTGTCGGACTACGACTTCGAAAGCATGAAATTGTCGATCCGCGAACTGGGCGCCCACTAAACCTGTCTTCAAGAGGTACACATGCCCGAGTTACCAGAGGTCGAAACCACGAGACGCGGAATTGCCCCGCACCTGGAAGGCCAACGCGTCAGCCGTGTGGTGGTGCGTGAGCGACGCCTGCGCTGGCCGATCCCGGAGGACTTGGACGTGCGCCTGTCCGGGCAACGCATCGTGCTGGTGGAGCGGCGGGCCAAATACCTGCTGATCAACGCTGAAGTGGGCACCCTGATCAGCCACCTGGGCATGTCGGGTAACTTGCGCCTGGTAGAAGCCGGCCTGCCGGCGGCCAAGCATGAGCATGTGGACATTGAACTCGAATCCGGCCTGGCGCTGCGCTACACCGACCCGCGGCGCTTCGGCGCGATGCTGTGGAGCCAGGACCCGCACAATCACGAACTGCTGATCCGCCTCGGCCCGGAGCCTTTGACCGAGCTGTTCGATGGCGAGCGCCTGTTCCAACTGTCCCGTGGCCGTTCGATGGCGGTGAAGCCATTCATCATGGACAACGCGGTGGTGGTGGGCGTGGGCAATATCTACGCGACGGAAGCGCTGTTTGCGGCGGGCATCGACCCGCGTCGAGAGGCCGGCGGCATTTCACGAGCGCGGTACTTGAAGCTGGCGATCGAGATCAAGCGCGTGCTGGCGGCCGCCATCGAGCGGGGCGGTACCACGCTGCGGGACTTTATCGGTGGTGACGGACAGCCGGGGTATTTCCAGCAGGAACTGTTCGTCTACGGCCGGGGAGGCGAGGCGTGCAAGGTCTGCGGGAGCGAGTTGCGCAATGTGGTGCTGGGGCAGCGGGCGAGTGTGTTTTGCCCCAAGTGCCAGCGCTGATTGCGGTGTGATGGCGGATATCGCCATCGGGAGCAAGCCCCCTCCCACAGTTGACCAGGTTCCACCATGAGAATGCGGTCGAGTGTGGGAGGGGGCTTGCTCCCGATGAGGCCCGAATGGGCACCGATAAACTTCAGGCCTTACCGGTAATCTTCCGGTACTTCTCCATCAACTGCTCTTCGGTCTCGGGATGCGCTTCGTCCAGTGGAATGCAGTCTACCGGGCACACTTGCTGGCATTGAGGCTCGTCGTAGTGGCCGACGCACTGGGTGCACAGGTTCGGGTCGATCACGTAGATCTCTTCGCCCTGGGAAATGGCAGCGTTCGGGCACTCAGGTTCGCAGACGTCGCAATTGATGCAATCGTCGGTGATGATCAGGGACATGGAAACTCCTGCCAGGGCGGTCAGCCAAGGCATCTGAAAACTAATGCGCGCAATTGTGCCGCATTGGCGCCCGCAGTGCGAGCCTGTGGCAAGGGAGCAAGCTCCCTCGCCACAGTCATTCTTACTTCTTGAAGCGTAACGTCAGCGCATCGGCGACGGCCGGGTGCACGAACTTGGTGATATCGCCGCCCAACGCCGCGATCTCACGGACCAGCGTCGAGGAAATGAACGAATAACGTTCCGACGGCGTGAGGAACAGGCTTTCCACGTCTGGCGCCAATTGGCGGTTCATGTTGGCCAGCTGGAATTCGTATTCGAAGTCCGACACCGCACGCAGGCCACGCAGGAATACATTGGCGTTCTGCTCTTTGGCGAAATGGGCCAGCAGTGTGGAGAAACCCACTACTTCCACGTTGGGCAGGTGCTTGGTGACCTCACGCGCCAGTTCCACGCGCTGTTCCAGGGGAAACAGCGGGTTTTTCTTGGGGCTGGCCGCGACTGCGATGATCACATGGTCGAACAGGCGAGAGGCGCGTTCGACCAGATCGCCATGGCCTTTGGTAATCGGGTCGAAGGTACCTGGGTACAACACTCGGTTCATCGCGTCGTCCTGGCGGAGTCCGTTGGGGAACCGGATGGTATCGCAGCCATCCCGGTCGGCCAAGTCGACTTATGTAGATAGATACCGTGAATACCCGGTTTTTTCATGCTGTTTTCAGACGTTCGACCAATGCCGTCGCCAGTTGCGCCGTCAAGCCATACACCGACAATTGCGGGTTGGCACCAATGCTGGTGGGAAATAGCGAGCCGTCGTGGATCGACAGGTTACGCAGTTGGTGATGGCGACCGAGGCTATCGGCCACTGCGATTTTCGGATCTTCACCCATGGCGCAACCGCCCATCACATGGGCGCTGCCCAGCGTGGTTCGGTGCAGTTCCAGGTTCAGGCCGTCAATCAGTTCGCGTGCTTGGGCCAGGGTGTTCACATGACGCGCATCGTGATGCAGTGGTTTGACCGACTTTGCGCCGGCGGCGAACTGGATCTCGGCCATGCTGTGAAAGGCCCGGCGCAGGCCGTCCCAGGCATAAGGTGAGACTTGATAGTCGAGCACCGGCGTCCCGTCCCCGCGCAAGTCCACGGTGCCGCCTTGGCTGTCGGGGTGAAAACCGTCGCGCATCAACGCCAGCATGGCGTGGGTGTGGGGCAGCTGGCCCATCTCCAGCGCGTTTTGCGTGCCGTAGCCACCGAACAAGGTACTGGCTAGGCCCGGGTGCAAGGGCGGCGCCTCGAGCTTGTAGGACATTTTGCCAGTGGTGCCGTCCTGCCATTGGAAGTGGTCGGAATAGATCGACTGTGGCGCACCGTAGAATGGGTTGATCACCTCGTCGAACAGCCCGGCGGAAAAATTCACCAGATGCAGGAACGTGCGCTTGCCCAGGCGCGAGTGCGGATCCGGCGCGTCCGAGCGCATCAGCAGTGCCGGGCTGTTGATGCCGCCGCCGGACAGCACGTAATGCTTGGCCTTGACCGTGATCTTGCGGCCGGTGGGTGCCACGCAGCGCTCGTCCATGGCCACGCACTCCAGGCTGCTGATGGTGTCGCCGCTGTATTTGAGGCGTTCGGCACGGGCCAGGTAGAGCAGCTCACCGCCTTTTTCCAGGGTGGCCGGAATGGTGGTCACCAGCATTGACTGCTTGGCGTTGACCGGGCAACCCATGCCGCAATAACCCAGGTTGAAGCAGCCGCGCACGTTGCGTGGGATCACGTGCCAGCTGTAGCCGAGCTGTTCGCAGCCCTTGCGGATCACATCGTTGTTGGCGTTGGGTGGAATGGCCCAGGGTGCGATGCCCAGGCGTTGTTCCATTTTCTCGAACCACGGCGCCATCTCGGCGCTGCTGTGGCCTTTGACCGCGTATTCACTGGCCCAGTGGGTCAGCGTGGGGTCGGGTGTGCGGAAGCTGGAGGTCCAGTTGATCAGCGTGGTACCGCCCACGGCCCGCCCCTGCAGGATCGTGATCGCGCCGTCCTTGCTCATGCGGCCGATACCTTCCTGGTACAGGCTGGCGTAAGCCTCGTCCTCCAACAGCTTGAAGTCGCTGCTGGTCTTGAGCGGGCCTTCTTCGATCAGCAACACCTTGTAGCCCGCCGCGCTGAGGATTTCAGCCGTGGTGCCGCCGCCGGCACCGCTGCCGATGATCGCCACGTCGGCTTCCAGGGTCAGGTCGTTATCGAGGGCGGCGCCATTGTGGGTTTTCCAGCCGCGGGCCAGGCCGTCGCGGAACAGATCGGGTACGGGCATCAGGGTCGTCTCTTGTTTTTATGAGGGAAGATACGCATCAGATCTTCGGCGGGCCGGGGTAGCCGCAGTGGGCCCAGGACTCTGGTCGGAAGTACCAGGCCATGATCACCAGTTTGAGCAGCGAACCCTGGCCCATGCGCAGCAGGTTCAGGTAGCTGTTTTCCCAGCGGTGCAGGAAATTGCGGATTTGCTCCGCGCTGGCGTTTTCCCAACTGCCCCAGATCCCGGTCAACGGACCACGAGTGATGCCCATGGCCAATACATCGAACAGTTGCTGGGTGAGCTTGAACATTTCTGGCGACAGGTATTGCAGGCTGTAGTCGAGTTTTTTCAGGGTGTCTTCAACCCCGTCGACCACCGCCTGGACGCTGGCGGCGCCTTCGAGCAGCACCGGAATCACTGCACGCAGGAAGGGCAGGTCACTGCTGCGCAGCATGGCAAAGCCGCTGGCCGGGGTGCTGCTGGAGCAGCCACTGAGGCTGGCGCCCAACCCGGCGGTAGCCAGGAAGGCGCTGGCGCACAGGCCGATTTTCAAGACGCCGCGCCGTGACAGCGCGGGTGATTCAGTCAGGCTGGGGTTCATTGTTTTTATAGTCCCGAAGGTGGAGAGTCCCGAAGGTGGAGAGTGCCGAAGGTGGAGATATCAGCGGATAAACAGCTTCTGGATTAACTTCTGGATCGATTTTCCGTAGGGCGGGTAGATCAGCTTTGCGGCGTTCAGGCGCTGCTTCACCAATACGCCTTTGGCCTTGCTGAACGTCAGGAAGCCTTCATGCCCATGGTAGTGGCCCATGCCTGAGGGGCCGATGCCACCAAACGGCATGTCGTCCTGAGCCACATGCAGCAGAGTGTCGTTCAGGCATACGCCACCGGAATGGGTTTCGTGAAGCACACGGTTCTGTTCGCCCTTGTTGTAGCCAAAGTAGTAAAGGGCCAGTGGGCGAGGGCGTTGGTTGATGTAGGCAAAGGCTTGGTCGAGGCCGCGATAAGGCACGATAGGCAGCAAGGGCCCGAAGATTTCATCCTGCATCACGATCATGTCATCACTGACGTCAAGCAGCAGGCTGTGGGCCATGCGTCGTGCCTGGCCCTGGTCATACAGCGCAATCAGGGTGGCGCCTTTGTCGGTCGCGTCCTTGACGTAGCTATTGAGCCGGGCCAATTGCCGTTCGTTGATGACGGCGGTGTAGTCCGGGTTGTCGGCCAGGGTCGGATAAAACCCGCGAACGGCCTGGGTGTAGGCCTCGACGAAACCCTCGATGCGATCTTCCGGCACCAACACGTAGTCCGGTGCCACGCAGGTCTGCCCGGCGTTCAAGGCTTTACCGAAGGCGATACGTTCGGCGGCATCCTTGAGCGGCACATCGGCGGAAACGATGGCAGGCGATTTGCCGCCCAGTTCCAGAGTGACCGGCGTGAGGTGTTCGGCGGCAGCACGCATTACATGCTTGCCGATGCTGGTGGCGCCGGTAAACAGCAGGTGATCGAAGGGCAGCCTGGAAAACGCCATGCCCACTTCGGCCTCGCCCAACACCACGCACACCAGGTCCTCGGGGAAGATTTTCGCCAAGAGGGCTTTGAGCAGTTCGCCAGTGGCAGGGGTGGACTCGCTGAGCTTGAGCATCACCCGGTTACCCGCCGCCAAAGCTCCGACCAGCGGGCCTATAGCCAGATACAGCGGGTAATTCCAGGGCACGATCACCCCGACCACACCCAGCGGTTGGTAGATGACTTTGGCTGAAGCCGGTTGGAAGGCGATACCTACGGCGCGGCGGGAGGGTTTCATCCAGCCCTTGAGGTGTTTGCTGGCATAGTGAATGCCATGCAGGCTGGGCATCAATTCGGCGAAGAGGGTTTCGTCGGCGCTGCGGTTGCTGAAGTCCTGGCTGATCGCGTTGATCAACGCCTGGCGTTCGTCACTGAGCAGGTCGCGCAATGCCTTGAGCCATTGCTGGCGCTGCTCGGCCGGCGGCATCGGGTTGGCCGCGTAGGCACGACGTTGTGCGTCGAACAGGGGCTGGAGTTGATCCGGCCCCTGGGAATCTTGCAGATAGGCAACGTTGGCAGACATGGCGCAGTTCCCGACTATTATTGGAATGCACCATTTATTAGAGTCATTACTCTAAATTGTCAAATGACATTGCAGCAACATGCGGATTTATCCTGGCAAGGATAGGCCGTAAGATGCCTCATCACGTGTACAGAAGCTGATCCCCTATGGCACCACGAGTAAAGACCAGCGAGCGCATTGTGCAAACCAGCCTGGAGCTTTTTAACCAGCAGGGCGAGCGTAGCGTCAGCACCAACCACATTGCCGCCCATATGGAAATTTCCCCGGGCAACCTGTACTACCACTTCCCCAACAAGCAGGCGATCATCGCCGTACTGTTTCGTGAATATGAAGCCCTGGTGGACAGTTTCCTGCGCCCGCCCCAAGGCCGCGCCGTCACCGTCGAAGACAAACGCTTCTATCTGCAGGCCGTGCTGGCCGGCATGTGGCGCTATCGTTTCCTGCACCGTGACCTTGAACATTTGCTGGAAAGCGACCCGGAACTGGCCACCGGCTACCGGCGTTTCTCCCAACGTTGCCTGACCCAGGGCGGTGCCATCTACCAAGGGTTCGTCGATGCCGGCATCCTCAATATGGATAAGGTGCAAACCGAAGCCCTGACCCTCAATGCCTGGATCATCCTCACCTCCTGGGTGCGTTTCCTGTGCACCACCAATGAGAACTCCGCGCACTTGAGCGCTGAAGCGATCAAACGCGGGGTGTATCAGGTGCTGGTGCTGGAGGCGGGGTTTGTCACGCCTCAGGCTAAGGAAGCAGTAGATGCACTGTTCAAAGAGTTTTACGTGCCGTTGAATCAGGCATTGGAAGAAGTGAAGTAGGACCTTTCCCTAATCTGTTCACAGGAGTCCGTCATGCCGCTTGCGCAACTGATCAGCCCCCAGCAACTGGCCGAGCGCCAACAGCGTGGAGGGCTGGTGATCCTTGATTGCCGTTTTGCCTTGGAAGACCCTGACTATGGGCTTTGCAGCTATGCCGAAGGGCATATCGAAGGCGCGCAATACGCCGACCTGGAGCGTCACCTCAGCGGCCCGGTGACGAAGGGCGTGACCGGTCGTCACCCGCTGCCGGCGGCGGACACTCTGGTACAGCAACTGCGGGCGTGGGGCATCAACGCCGACACCGACATTGTGCTGTATGACGACGGGCCTGGCGCCTATGCCGCCCGCGCCTGGTGGCTGCTGGCCTGGCTGGGCAAGCGCGATGGCGTGTTTATCCTGGACGGCGGCCTCAAGGCTTGGCACGCGGCCGGTTTCCCGTTGAGCCTGGATGCACCGGTGATCGAGCCGGGAGCCTTTACCGGCACGCCGGACAATCATCTGCTGGTAGATGCCGAACAGCTGCAAAAACGCCTGGGCGAACCCGGCATGACGTTGATCGATGCCCGCGCTCAACCGCGTTTTCGCGGCGAAGTGGAGCCTATCGACCCGGTCGCCGGGCATATTCCTGGCGCGCAATGTGCGGCATTCAGTGAAAACCTGGGCAGTGACGGCCGCTTCCTGCCGGCCGAACAGCTCAAGCAGCGGTTTGCCGCGCAGTTGCAGGGCCGCTCGCCGGACAAGCTGGTTGCCTATTGCGGCTCAGGCGTGACGGCGTGCCACAACCTGTTCGCCCTGAGCCTGGCGGGTTACCCCTTGGGCACCTTGTATGCGGGGTCGTGGAGCGAGTGGATTACCGATCCTGCGCGGAAGGTCGCTACTGGCGATTGACGTAATGCCGGTGTGAATCCAATCAAAATGTGAGAGGGGGCTTGCTCCCGATAGCAGTAGGTCGGTCAGGACATCTGATACTGATACACCGCCATCGGGAGCAAGCCCCCTCCCACATGTTTAACTGCGTTTTGTCTGTAGCCATTGTGGGATTCGTCGTTCGAGGTAGTAACCGGGGCGCCTCAGCGAACCGTCCACAAACCCCACATGCCCACCCTTGGCCAGCAGCTCGAACTCGGTGCAATCCGACAGTTCGCTGGCTTCGGGCAGGCTATGGCTGAACACGAAGGGGTCGTCGGCGGCCTGGATGATCAGGGTGGGGGTGCGGATCCCACTCAGGTAGTACCGGCTAGATGCGCGACGGTAATAGTCTTCGGCACTCAGAAAACCGTGCAGCGGTGCGGTCACTCGTCCGTCGAAATCCCAAAACGTACGCATTTTTTCCAACGAACCGAGTGCTTCCAGGGTTTTCAGCCCTTCAGCACGACCATCCTGCAGAAAACGGCTCTGTTTGACGCGGATGTACGTCAGCATTTCGCGCATGAAATGCTTTTGGTAAACCCGGGAAAACCCCAGCCCGATACGGTCCGCGCACTGATCCAGACGAAACGGCACCGATACCGCCGCCGCGCCTTGCAAGCCCGACCTTTCACCGGTTTCACCCAAATGCTTGAGCAGCACGTTGCCGCCCAGCGAATAGCCGACTGCATACAGTGGTGCCAACGGCCGTTTGGCTCGCAGGTGTGCAATCGCCGCCGCCAGGTCTTCACTGGCGCCCGAGTGATAGCTGCGCGCCAACAGGTTTGGCTCACCCGAACAGCCGCGCCAGTTCAACGCTGCACTGGCCCAGCCCTGCTCGGCGAGGGCTTTTTGCAGGCCGGCCACGTAGGGTGAGTTGGATGAGCCGGTCAGCCCATGCAGCACCAGCACCAACGGTGCTTGCACGTCGTGGGGGCCATGCCAGTCGAGGTCAAGGAAGTCGCCGTCGTCCAGCCATAAGCGTTCGCGCTGGCGCTCGAGGTGGGTGGTCGGGCGCCACAACGGCCCCCACAGCGTTTGCAGGTGTGGGTTGCCGAGGCCGAAGGCGGGCGTAAAATTTCCAGACGACATCTTCATGAAGGTCTCTGTAGTGAGCGGGCTTGCCCCGCGCTGGGCGGCGCAGCCGTCCCAATCCGTCCAACGCATGCGTCCGGGTAGAGCTCAGGCGTCTGGTTTTAAGGCATGTATCCAGGCAGAAATTAGGCGCCTGGTTTAGGGCGGCTGCGCCACCCAGCGCGGGGCAAGCCCGCTCACTACATGGTGTTGCGGTGCCACAGGGCGTAATACACGCGGCCGGACTTCTGTTCCCGGTGCAGGCGCCAACTGCCCGGCAGGCCAAGCGTGGATGGCGCGGTTTCGCTTTCAGTGTAGATCCAGGCATCGGGCGCCAGCCATTGGCGTTCTTCGAGCAACGCACACACGGTCGGCAACAGGTTCTGGTTGAACGGTGGGTCGAGGAACACGACGTCGTATTCGCTGGCCGGCTGGGTGTCCAGGTAGCGCAAGGCGTCGGCGGTCTGGACCTGGCCGGTGGTGCAGCGCAAGGTGCCCAGGTGTTCCTTGAGGCTGGAAACCGCCACATTGCTGGCATCCAGCGCCTGGCCTTGGGCCGCACCACGGGACAGCGCCTCCAGGAACAGCGCGCCGCTGCCGGCAAACGGGTCCAGTACCTTGGCCCCGCCGATGTGCGGCGCGAGCCAGTTGAACAGGGTTTCACGCACGCGATCCGGCGTCGGGCGCAGGCCCACGACATCGGGGAAGCTCAGCTTGCGGCTGCCCCATTCACCACCAATGATGCGCAGTTGGCCCACACCGTTATGGACGTTGTGGACAGGTTTTTTCGGGCGAGATGAACTGGCCATTAATGCTCCGGAACCCCGAGCGGTTGCTCGGCGGGTTTGTCAGTGGGGGGCGGTAGTGGCTTTTGCGCAATCGTCGGGCCGGCGGTCACGATGACCATCTTGTCGGCGCTCAAGTGTTTGTTCAAGGCAGCCTTGACCTGCTCTGTGGTCAGGGCCTGGGATTGTTTCATGAAATCTTCCAGATAGCTCAGCGGCAGGTTGTAGAAACCCATCGCGCCCAGTTGCCCGACGATATCGGCGTTGCTTGCCGTCGACAGTGGGAAGCTGCCGGCCAACTCGCGCTTGGCGTCATCCAGTTCCTTTTGCGTCGGGCCGGTCTTGAGGTAGTCGGACAGCACGTCCTCGACCAGGCGCAGGGTGCCGCCGCTCATTTCGGCGCGAGTCTGCAGGTTGATCATGAACGGGCCGCGTACCTGCATCGGCGAAAAGCCGGAGTACACGCCGTAGGTCAGGCCGCGTTTTTCGCGCACTTCACTCATCAAGCGAGTGCCGAAGCCACCGCCGCCGAGGATCTGGTTGCCCAGGGAGAGGGCTGCGTAATCCGGATCGGCGCGGTCGATACCCAGTTGGGCGAACAGCAGGTGAGTCTGCTTGGACGGAAACTCGATGTGGCTCAGGCCGGCCTTGGGCTCGCTTGGCTGAGCGATCTTGGCCAGCGCCGGACCTTTGGGCAGCGATGCGGAAACCTTGGCGGTCATCGCTTCGGCTTCGGCGCGGGTCAGGTCGCCGACCACTGCAATGACTGCATTACCCGCGGCGTAAGCTTTGGCGTGGAACGCCTGCAGCTGGGCGAGGGTGATTTTTGGAACGCTTTCGACGGTGCCTTCGCTCGGGTGCGCGTACGGGTGGTCACCGTAGAGGCGTTTGAACAGCTCCAGGCTCGCCAGTTTGCCGGGGTTCTGCTTCTGGTATTCGAAACCGGCAAGGATCTGGTTCTTGATGCGCGCCAGGGAGTCGGCCGGGAAGGTCGGCTTGCCGATCACCTCATCAAACAGGTTCAACGCGGCATCGCGTTTATCGCTGTCGCTCAGGCTGCGCAAGGACACCAGCGCCATGTCGCGGTAAGCGCCATTGCCGAAATCGGCGCCCAGGCTTTCAAAACCGCTGGCGATCTGGCTCACATCCTTGCCCGGCACACCCTCGTTGAGCATGGCGTTGGTCATCAGGGCCAGGCCCGGGACGTCACCGTCCTGGCTGCTGCCAGCGGCGAACAGGATACGCATGTCGAACATCGGCAGTTCATGGGCTTCGACGAACAGTACCTTGGCGCCTTCAGCGGTGTTCCAGGTTTGCACGTCGAGTTTGCGGTTGGTCGGCGCCTTGCCGTCCAACTCCGCGAGCGATTGCAGGGTGTTGCTCGATTGCGCCTTGTCCAGCGCCTGGCTGGCGACGGATTCGCTTGGGCGCAGGAAGTACACGGCGCTTGCGGCGACCAGGGTGACGACGACCAGGCCGGGAAAGATCAGGCGGCTGCTTCGATTACTCATGAGCGGTCTCCTCAGGCAGAACATGGGCGACGCTCAGACGATCGCGGGTGAAATAGGTGCGCGCGGCTTTCTGGATATCTTCCGGGGTCACGCTTTGCAGCTCGGCCAGTTCAGTGTCCATCAACTTCCAGGACAGGCCGACGGTTTCCAGCGAACCGATGGCCGTGGCCTGGCTGGTGATGGAGTCGCGCTGATAGACCACGCCGGCAATGACCTGGGCGCGGATGCGCTCCAGTTCCTCGGCGGTCGGCGGTTTGGCTTTCAGCTCTTCCAGCAGGCGCCACAGGCCGGCTTCGGCTTGGGCAATGGTCTTTTTCTTCTGTTGGTTCGGCGTGGCCGTCAGGGTGAACAGGCTGTCGCCACGGGTGTAGGCGTCGTAGCTGGTGGAGGCGGCTGAAACCAGTTCTTCACCACGTTCCAGTTGCTCGGAAATACGTGCGCTGTAGCCGCCATCCAGCAAGGCGGAGATCAGGCGCAGGGCTTGTACCGAGCGCTTGTCTTCGGCCGTTGCCAGGCTTGGGACGTTGAAGCCGAGGATAACGCTCGGCAACTGGGTCTGTACGCGCATGGTCAGCAGGCGTTCGCCAGGCGTGGCCAGCTCCAGTGGGATCTTGGCCGGTGGCACGTCGCGCTTGGGAATCGGGCCGAAATAACGTTGGGCCAGGTTTTTCACCTCGTCCGGCGTGACGTCGCCGACGACCACCAGGGTGGCATTGTTCGGCACGTACCAGGACTGGTACCAGTGACGCAGCTCCTCGACCTTCATGCGCTCAAGGTCGGCCATCCAGCCGATAGTCGGCGTGTGGTAGCCGCTGGCCGGGTAGGCCATGGCCTTGAAGCGCTCGTAGGCCTTGGACATTGGGTTGTCGTCGGTGCGCAGGCGGCGTTCTTCCTTGATCACTTCGATTTCGCGGCTGAACTCATCGGCCGGCAGGCGCAGGCTGGCCATGCGGTCGGCTTCCAGTTCGAAGGCTACGCCCAGGCGATCACGGGCCAGCACCTGGTAGTAGGCGGTGTAGTCGTCACTGGTGAAGGCGTTTTCCTCGGCGCCCAGGTCGCGCAGGATCAGCGAGGCTTCGCCGGGGCCGACCTTGGCGCTGCCTTTGAACATCATGTGTTCCAGCGCGTGGGACAAACCGGTCTGGCCCGGGGTCTCGTAGCTTGAACCCACCTTGTACCAAACCTGGGAAACTACAACTGGTGCACGATGATCTTCGCGCACGACCACTTTGAGGCCGTTATCCAGGGTGAATTCATGGGTAGGTTGTGGGTCGGCTGCGAAAGCGTAAAGGGGCAGACAAACTGTGCTGAGCAGCAGGCCTGCGGCGCGGCGGGCTAGAGCATTCATTCGTTTTTAAACCTGTTGGGCTGCCCGCTTGGTCTTAGCGTCGGCGGGCGAGGAGGTGCTAGGATACTGATCCGATTTGGACACGGCCACTGCGGCGGTCATCCTGTCCCGGGTTCAGTCGTCGGAATCTTGGAATAGAGCGTGGGTTTTCCCGACGATCTTCCACTTTTCGCCGATGTTATCGCTTCAGTCCTATATTGAATCGATTTGTCAGGGTCTTTATTTATGCCCTGAAAATGTTGCGCATGAACAAGCGAGCTTTAAAGCAGTCTGTTCTGCATTGAATTTATTTACCGAAGCGCCCTGGCGCATCGCTACTTTGAGATAGCCGTCCTCCATGTTTGGTTCCAACGACGACAAGAAGAGCCCAGCTGCGGCTGGCGAGAAAAAAGGCCTGTTCGGATGGCTGCGCAAAAAGCCGCAGGAACCCGTCGTCGAACAGCCGCAGGTTCAACCTGAGCCGATTCCAGAGCCCCCGGTAGTTGCGGCCGAACCGGTTGCCGAAACTCCGGCGCCGGTGGTATTGCCGATGGCTGAACCGGTGTTGCAGCCGGTGGTCGAGGCCGCGCCTGAGCCTGAGCCCAGCCCGATACATACGCCGTGGCCACAGTTGCCGGTGGCCGAAGAGCCCGTGGCGCTGGTTGAGGATGTGCAGGCTGAACATGTCACGCCGCCCATTCCTGCCGTCATTGAGCCCGTAACGGTAGTGGTCGAAGCGCCGCCGGCATTGGAGCCGGTTGCTACGGCCGTGATCGAGCCGGAGCCAGAGCCGGTTGTCGCCGCCGTCACCGAAGCCAGCAAAACCGGCTTCTTCGCTCGCCTCAAGCAGGGCCTGAGCAAGACAAGCGCAAGCATCGGCGAAGGTATGGCCAGCCTGTTCCTGGGCAAGAAGGTCATCGATGACGAACTGCTGGAAGACATCGAAACCCGTTTGCTGACCGCCGATGTGGGCGTCGAAGCCACTGCGGTGATCATCCAGAGCCTGACCCAGAAGGTGGCGCGCAAGCAGTTGACCGACGCCGACGCCCTCTACAAATCCCTGCAGGCTGAACTGGCTGCGATGCTCAAGCCCGTGGAAGCGCCGCTGGTGATCACGCCGAACAAGCCATTTGTGATCCTGGTTGTGGGTGTGAACGGCGCGGGCAAGACCACCACCATCGGCAAACTGGCGAAAAAACTGCAGTCAGAAGGCAAGAAAGTCATGCTGGCGGCCGGTGACACCTTCCGCGCCGCTGCTGTTGAACAGCTGCAGGTGTGGGGTGAGCGCAACAAGATCCCGGTGATCGCCCAGCATACCGGTGCCGACTCTGCTTCGGTGATCTTCGACGCCGTGCAGGCCGCCAAGGCGCGCAACATCGATGTGTTGATCGCCGATACCGCCGGTCGCCTGCACACCAAAGACAATCTGATGGAAGAGCTGAAGAAAGTGCGCCGCGTGATCGGCAAGCTCGACGCCGATGCGCCACACGAAGTATTGCTGGTGCTCGACGCGGGTACTGGCCAGAACGCCATCAGCCAGGCCAAGCAATTCAACCAGACGGTGCAACTGACCGGCCTGGCATTGACTAAGCTCGACGGCACGGCCAAAGGTGGCGTGATCTTCGCCTTGGCAAAACAGTTCGGGTTGCCGATTCGCTACATCGGCGTCGGTGAAGGCATCGACGACCTGCGCACCTTTGAAGCCGAACCCTTTGTACAGGCACTGTTTGCCGAACGGGAGCGTTCATGATTCGATTCGAACAGGTCGGTAAACGCTATGCCAACGGGCATGTGGGCTTGCATGAGCTGAGCTTTCGAGTGCGTCGCGGCGAGTTTTTGTTTGTCACCGGCCATTCCGGCGCCGGCAAGAGCACCTTGTTGCGCCTGCTATTGGCCATGGAGCGCCCTACCACCGGCAAACTGCTGTTGGCCGGGCAAGACCTGGCAACCATCAGCAATGCGCAGATTCCGTTCCTGCGCCGCCAGATCGGCGTGGTGTTCCAGAACCACCAATTGTTGTTCGATCGCACGGTATTCAATAACGTCGCGCTGCCGTTGCAGATCCTCGGGCTGTCCAAGGCCGAGATCATCAAGCGCGTGGACTCGGCCCTGGAGCGTGTCGCGTTGTCGGACAAGACCGATCTTTATCCTGGCGACCTGTCCACCGGCCAGCAACAACGCGTCGGCATTGCCCGCGCCATCGTCCACCGCCCGGCCTTGCTGCTGGCGGACGAACCTACCGGTAACCTCGACCCGCGCCTTGCGGCCGAGATCATGGGCGTGTTCGAAGACATCAATCGTCTGGGCACCAGCGTGCTGATTGCCAGCCACGACCTGGCACTGATCGCCCGCATGCGTCACCGCATGCTGACCCTGCAGCGTGGCCGCCTGATCGGTGACGGGGAGGCGGGTGTATGAGTGCAACACGTAGCCCTAAAGTTTCCGAGCGCGTGGCGCCGAAAGCGGCTGACCCACAACCGCAGAAGAAGAAAAAACGCGACGATGATGAGGGCCCGGACTTCGGCACCCTGCTGCACGCCTGGATCGAAAGCCATCGTGCCAGCTTGCTCGACAGTCTGCGCCGCCTGGGCAAGCAGCCGATCGGCAGTTTCTTCACCTGCCTGGTGATGGCAGTGGCATTGAGCCTGCCGATGGGGTTGTCGCTGCTGCTCAATAATGTGGAGCGCCTGGGTGGCTCCTGGCAGCGTGCGGCACAGATTTCCCTGTACCTGAACATCGACGCCAGTGCCAAAGATGGCGAGGGCCTGCGCGATGACATCAAGCAACTGCCGGGTGTCGCCGATGCTGAATACATCAGCCGTGACCAGGCCCTTGAGGAATTCCAGCAACAATCCGGGCTGGGCGAGGCGCTCAAGGAGTTGCCACAGAACCCGCTGCCGGGTGTGGTGCTGGTGACGCCGAATGAAGTCGACAAGCCGGCCCTGGAAGCCCTGCGACAAAAACTCGCAGAGATGCCCAAGGTGCAACAGGCTCAACTTGATCTAGTCTGGGTGGAGCGCCTGGCCGCGATCCTCAAGCTGGGTGACCGCTTTGTATTCGGCCTGACGGTGCTGTTGGTGTCTGCATTACTTTTGGTGATAGGTAATACCATTCGTCTTCATATTGAAAACCGTCGCACCGAGATAGAAGTCATTAAACTGGTCGGCGGCACAGACAGCTATGTGCGTCGTCCTTTTCTGTACATGGGCGCGCTTTATGGCTTTGGTGCGGGGATTTTGTCCTGGGGCGTGCTGGCGTTTGGCCTTGACTGGCTGAACGACGCGGTCGTCGGGCTTGCCGGGTTGTACGGCAGCGATTTTGCCTTGGCCGGCGTGCCGGTGGCCGATGGTCTGAGTCTCTTGCTCGGCGCTGTCTTGTTGGGGTATATCGGTGCGTGGATTGCGGTCGCTCGTCATTTACGCGAGCTGGCACCGAAGTAGTTAATGTCAGATTAATGTGGTTTCGTTTGTATTGACCGTATAGGTGGTTTAGGGAACTTGTCCTACGGTTCCCGGTCAATTTTCGCAGTGCTTAACTGCACGAGTTATGTGAGTCGGAGGTTTTTTCGTATGACCACTTCTTTGCAACCTGCTTATGCCTTGGTCCCGGGTGCGAACCTGGAGGCCTATGTGCACACGGTGAACAGCATTCCATTGCTGACGCCCGAGCAGGAGCGTGAACTGGCCGAGAGTCTCTACTATGAGCAGGATCTGGAGGCGGCTCGGCAGATGGTGCTCGCCCACCTGCGTTTTGTCGTACATATCGCCCGTAGCTACAGCGGCTACGGTCTGGCCCAGGCTGACCTGATCCAGGAAGGCAACGTTGGCCTGATGAAGGCTGTAAAGCGCTTCAACCCGGAAATGGGTGTGCGCCTGGTGTCGTTTGCCGTGCACTGGATCAAGGCGGAAATCCACGAGTTCATCCTGCGCAACTGGCGCATCGTGAAAGTCGCGACCACCAAGGCCCAGCGCAAGCTGTTCTTCAACCTGCGCAGCCAGAAGAAACGCCTGGCATGGTTGAACAATGAAGAAGTCCACCGCGTGGCCGAAAGCCTCGGCGTGGAGCCACGTGAAGTGCGCGAGATGGAAAGCCGCCTGACCGGCCATGACATGGCCTTCGACCCGGCCGCCGAAGCGGACGACGACAGCGCCTTCCAATCGCCGGCCAACTATCTGGAAGACCACCGGTATGACCCGGCCCGTCAACTGGAAGACGCCGACTGGAGCGACAACTCCAACCACAACCTGCACGAAGCGCTGGAAGTGTTGGACGACCGCAGCCGTGACATCCTCTACCAGCGTTGGCTGGCGGAAGAAAAAGCCACGCTGCACGACCTGGCGCAGAAGTACAACGTGTCGGCCGAGCGGATTCGCCAGCTTGAGAAAAGTGCGATGAACAAGCTGAAGTTGTCCATCGCTGCTTAAAGCGCGGCCTGGTCAAAATGTGGGAGGGGGCTTGCTCCCGATAGCTGTGTTTCTGCCAGTTCATCTGTGACTGACGCACAGCAATCGGGAGCAAGCCCCCTCCCACAGTTGTTTCTGAGTGGTATCAGTCGGACCAGGGGGCTTTTCTGGAGTTGTTCAGCTCAGCCAGGTAACCATCCCCACCCAGCTGGCTCATCTGCTGGCGAATCCAGGCTGCCCGTCTTGCCACATACGCCGTTGGATGACTGGCACTCCACACTCGTGGGTTAGGCAGCACTGCAGCCAGATAACTGGCCTGCTGGCGAGAAAGCGTCTTGGCACTCACTCCAAAGTGATGCTCTGCTGCCGCTTGCGCACCAAATACCCCTTCATCCCATTCCACGCTGTTGAGGTACACCTCAAGAATCCGCTGCTTGGGCCACAACACCTCGATCAGCCCAGTGAACCAGGCTTCCAGGCCCTTGCGGAAATAGCTGCGGCCGGCCCACAGGAACAGGTTCTTGGAGACCTGCTGGCTCAGGGTACTGGCACCGCGAATGGAGCCGCCGCGCTCGTTATGCAGAATCGCCGCCTGGATCGCGCCGAAATCAAAGCCCCAGTGTTGCGGGAAGCGCTGGTCTTCACCGGCCATCACCGCCACTTTCAGTTCATCGGATATCTCATCCCACGGCACCCAGGTGCGCTGCAGGTCAATCGGCTCGCCATCAATCCAGGATTCGACCTTGCGCTCCACCATCAGCGCCGTGAACGGTGGCGGCACGACACGCAACAGCAGCACCAGCAATACACTGCCGATGGCAAACCATTTCACGACTCTGAGGAAACGCTTGAAGAGGAAACGCAGCATAGAGATGGCTTGGCCGAACCCGTTGAGCGGGCCATTATACAGACCCGGCCCTTTGAGTCTGACTGGAGTTCCTCATGCTGCGTAGCTTTCTGATGCTGGCTGCCTTTTTCGGCTTTACCGGTGTCGCCCTGGGGGCTTTCGCCGCCCACGGCCTGAAAAACCGCCTGAGCGCCGAGTACCTGGCGATCTTCCATACCGGCGTGACCTATCAGTTGGTGCATGCCCTGGCGCTGTTCGGCGTGGCGTTGCTGGCTGCGCATATCCCGGGCCGATTGGTGAATTGGGCGGGTCTCTCGTTTACCGTCGGCATCCTGCTGTTCTCCGGCAGCCTGTATGTACTGACCCTGACCGGGATCAGCAAACTGGGGATCATCACGCCATTTGGCGGGCTGGCGTTTCTGCTCGGGTGGTTCTTCCTTGGCTTGGCCGCGTGGCGCTTGCAACTGACCGCTTGACGCTTGGAGCTGACCTTGAGGTCTCAATCGCGCTAGAATGCTGGCCCCTAAAAACGATGACGGCCCGTGGCATGCGCATTCTGTTGAACGGCGAATCCTTTGAACTGCCCGACGGTGAAACCGTTGCGGCCCTGCTGACCCGCCTGGACCTGACCGGGCGTCGCGTCGCAGTGGAGCTCAACCTGGATATCGTCCCGCGTAGCCAGCACGCCGAGACCGCGCTCACCGAAGGTGACCAGGTCGAAGTGGTCCACGCCATCGGCGGCGGCTAGCCGTCAGGCGCTCAATCGCGCCAACCCGCATTCTGCAGAACCTCACCCCATTTCGAGGATTTCCCATGAGCATCGTTCGTAGCGACAAGCCCTTCGTTCTGGCCGGTCGTACTTACCAGTCCCGTCTGCTGGTCGGTACCGGCAAGTACCGCGACATGGAAGAAACCCGTCTGGCCATCGAAGCCTCGGGCGCCGAGATCGTCACGTTTGCCGTGCGCCGCACCAACCTGGGCCAGATCGAAGGCGAGCCGAACCTGCTCGACGTGTTGTCGCCGGATCGCTACACCTTTCTGCCGAACACCGCCGGTTGCTACGACGCCATCGAAGCCGTGCGTACTTGCCGCCTGGCCCGTGAGCTGCTCGACGGCCATAACCTGGTGAAACTGGAAGTACTGGCCGACCAGAAAACCCTGTTCCCCAACGTGATCGAAACCCTCAAGGCCGCTGAAACCCTGGTCAAGGAAGGTTTCGACGTGATGGTCTACACCAGCGATGACCCGATCATCGCGCGCCAACTGGCAGACATCGGCTGCATCGCCGTGATGCCGCTGGCCGGTCTGATCGGTTCCGGCCTGGGTATCTGCAATCCGTACAACCTGCAGATCATCCTTGAAGAAGCCAAGATCCCGGTCCTGGTGGATGCGGGCGTGGGGACTGCCTCCGACGCCACCATCGCCATGGAGCTGGGCTGCGATGCGGTGCTGATGAACTCGGCCATCGCCCATGCCCAGCAACCGGTCATGATGGCCCAAGCCATGCAACACGCCATCCTTGCAGGCCGCCTGGCGTATCTCGCCGGCCGCATGCCGAAAAAACTCTACGCCAGCGCCTCCTCGCCGCTGGATGGTCTGATCAAGTAAGAGCTATTGATGACTGAATCAAACGAAACGCCAAACACCGTGGAAGAAGGTGACGAGTCCAAGCACCGCCGTATCAAGAGTTTTGTGATGCGCGCCGGTCGCATGACCGAAGGCCAGCAAAAGGGCCTGGAGCAGGGCACGCCGCTGTTCGTATTGCCACTGGCTGACGCGCCGGTGGATTACGACCAGGTGTTCGGCCGTTCGGCCCCGCGTTCCCTGGAAATCGGCTTCGGCATGGGTCACTCCCTGCTGGAAATGGCCGCCGCTTCGCCGGAACAGGATTTCATCGGTGTGGAAGTACACCGTCCGGGTGTCGGCGCGCTGCTTAATGGCGTGTTGACCCAGGGCCTGACCAACCTGCGAGTCTATGACTGCGACGCGATTGAAGTGCTCAACCGCTGCATCGCCGACAACAGCCTCGATCGCCTGATGCTGTTCTTCCCTGACCCGTGGCACAAGGCTCGTCACCACAAGCGTCGCATCGTCCAGGCTTCCTTCGCGGAACTGGTACGCAGCAAGCTGAAAGTGGGCGGTATCCTGCACATGGCGACCGACTGGGAGCCGTATGCCGAATACATGCTGGAAGTGATGAACGTCGCGCCCGGCTACCGCAACCTGGCCGAAGACGGCAAGTGCGTGCCACGCCCGGCCGAGCGTCCGATCACCAAGTTCGAACGCCGCGGCGAGCGATTGGGGCATGGGGTGTGGGATTTGAAGTTCGAGAAACTGGCCTGACCCGGCCGCAGTTTTGAAATGCGGTAAAAAATGTGGGAGCTTGCTCCCACATTTGTTTTTGCAGTGTGCTTGGAATTAGCGCCGGTCTGCGACAACGCCAATCAACACCAGCACGACCACCAGCACCGGTGCCAGGCTGTAGTTATTGAACTGGCTCAACCCCCGCACAATCCACGGCGTGGCATAGATCAGCGCCGCGCCGCTGCCGATCATGCACACCAGCGCCATCAGCGGTACGCGCAAAGCGCCAGCAATGCTGCCCAGGCGCGCTTCGACCCAACCCTTGATGTCGGCGCCGAACAGCACCAGCAAACAGCCCACGAGGGCCAGGGAGATTTCCGACAGGTTGCTACGGCTCCAGCGGGACAAAGTGGCGAGCAGGTCGAGTACCAAATCCATGTGATTTCCTTAAGAGCGATCAGCTCAAAAACTTCTGCAACAGGTCATTGAGAAAAAGTTGCCCGCGGTCGGTCGCCGCCAGGCGTGACGGTTCGACCTGCATTAAGCCACTTTGTTCTGCCTCGCGGCGGCCTTCGTCGAGGCTGGCCAGGTCGAGGCCGGTGCGTTCGGCATAGAGTCTGGCTTCGACACCTTCGGTGAGGCGCAAGGCGTTCATCAGGAACTCGAACGGCAGTTCCTCGTTCGTCAGCTCTTTGGCTCCAGCCTGGAAGCTTTTGGCCGGGTTGAGGTAGTCCTTCGGCGCTCGCGTCTTCCAGGTGCGCACAATACGCCCGTCCGGGTGGCTGAGCTTGCCGTGGGCGCCGGCGCCGATGCCGATAAAGTCACCGAAGCTCCAGTAGTTCAGGTTATGCCGGGCCGGGCGGCCCGCCTGGGCGTAGGCCGACACTTCATATTGCCGGTAGCCATGTTCGGCAAGCAGCGCCTGGCCGGCTTCCTGGATGTCCCACAGCGTGTCGTCTTCCGGCAGCGCAGGTGGCTGGTTCCAGAATACGGTGTTGGGCTCCAGGGTCAGTTGGTACCAGGACAGGTGCGTAGGCTTGAGCGCAATGGCCTGGCGCAGGTCGCCCAGGGCGTCGTCCAGGGACTGATCGGGCAGGCCGTGCATCAAGTCCAGGTTGAAGTTATCAAACCCCGCCTGACGCGCCATATCGGCAGCCCGTACGGCTTCATCGCCATTGTGGATACGCCCCAGGGCTTCGAGCTTCGCCTGCTGGAAGCTCTGGATGCCGATGGACAGCCGGTTGATCCCCAGCTTGCGGTACGCGACAAATTTTTCTTGCTCGAAAGTCCCGGGGTTGGCCTCCAGAGTGATCTCGATGTCGTCGGCAAACCGAATGCGCGCTTGCACGCCTTCGAGCAAGCGCCCCAACGCGGCGGCGCTGAACAGGCTGGGCGTGCCGCCACCAAAGAAGATCGAACTCAGCTCGCGGCCATACACCGCATGCAGGTCCTGATCGAGGTCGGCCAGCAAGGCATCCACATACTCCTCTTCCGGCAGCACGCTACTGGCGGTGTGGGAGTTGAAGTCACAATAAGGGCATTTGCGCACGCACCACGGAATGTGGATGTACAGCGCCAGGGGCGGCAAGTGGGGCAGGGCCGCCCGTGGTGTTCGCGCGCCGCCGTGAATCAGCGGCTGCGCGGAGGTGTTTTGAGTCATTTCAGGCCCAGGCGTTGGCGCAGCAAATCCATTGCGCGGGCGCGGTGGCTGATCTGGTTCTTGTCGGCCGGGCTCAGTTCGGCGCTGGAGACATTGCGCTCCGGTACCCAGAACAGCGGGTCATAGCCAAAACCGTGTTCACCGCTGGGCGCGTGCAGGATACGCCCGTGCCACAACCCTTCGCAGAGGATCGGCAGCGGGTCGTCGGCGTGTCGCACCAGGGCCAGTACGCACACAAACTGCGCGCCACGCATTGCGTCCGGCACATCCTTGAGCGCGTCCAGCAGCTTGGCATTATTGGCTGCGTCGCCCTTGCCATCGGCATACCGCGCCGAGTAGATGCCTGGGGCGCCGCCCAGGAAGTCCACCGCCAGGCCCGAGTCATCGGCCAGCGCCGGCAGACCGGAGAGGCGTGCGGCATTGCGCGCCTTGAGGATGGCATTTTCGACGAACGACAGGCCGGTTTCTTCCGGCTCGACCTGGCTGAATTCGCCGATCGAGCGCAGCTGCACGGAGCCACCGAGCATGGCTTGCAGTTCTTTGAGCTTGCCGGCGTTATGGCTGGCCAGTACGAGTTGGGTGAGGTTCATCATTCGGCCGGGAAGAGTTCTTGGACAAAACTGAAACCGTGGGCCTTGCCGCCGGTTTCAACATTGATGGTGAAGGTCTTGAATTCCTGCTGCGGCACCGAGTATGGCGCGAGGTAGTTGGTCACGCCTTTTTCGGTGATCTGCTTGAAGGTCAGTACTTCGCTCTTGCCGAGCGAGTCCTTGATGGTGCCGGTCACTTGCGCTGCCACGGGCGTCACGCCCTTGAACACCGACACGTTGATCAAGCCCTTGTTCTTGCTGCGCACTACGCCCACTGCCTGGGCGGTTTCCGGCTGCAGGAAGCTGGAGGTGAAGGTGTTGTAGCGCACGGTGATATCGCCGAATTCCTTCGTGCGATTAGGGTCGATAACGTCGGCGGCCATGGCGTTGACGCCAAGCAGTGCGGTCAATAGAACAACAGCCAAACGGCTCATGTGCGTCCCTCTGGAAAATGATTAGACGGCAATCTTGTGGTCGGCCAGGCCAGGACTGCTGACCCGGTAAATCCCGATTTCTCCCAACAGGTTCGGCCACAGCTTACTCGCCCAACCGTGGCGGTGCTGTTGATCGACGGCAAGGCGGTTGATCACCTTGGCTTCACGCTCGCCGCACAGGGCTTCGAAGTCTTCGAAGGTGCAGAAGTGGATGTTGGGCGTGTTGTACCACGTGTACGGCAGGAAGTCCGAGACCGGCATGCGGCCCTTGGTCGCCAGGTACCAGCGGCAGCGCCAGTGGCCGAAGTTGGGGAAAGTGATGATGCACTGGCGGCCGACGCGCAGCATTTCGTCGAGGATGCGGTCCGGGTAGTGCACCGCTTGCAGGGCTTGAGTCATCACCACGATATCGAAGCTGTTGCTGGCAAAGTTGCCCAGGCCCTTGTCCAGGTCCTGCTCGATCACGTTGATGCCCTTGGCCACGCACTGGGCGATGTTGTCCGGGTCGTTTTCCAGGCCATAGCCGGTGACTTGCTTGTTGTCACGCAGCCAGCTCAGCAGTTCGCCGTCGCCGCAGCCCAGGTCGAGCACGCGGCTGCCGGCGGGTATCCAGTCTTGGATGATTTCCAGGTCAGCTCTCATGGCGTTCTCATACAGTAATACGGTTCATGTAGTTGCCGAACGCCTGCAAGTAACGCGGGATCGGGATCAGGAAGGCGTCGTGGCCTTGCGGAGCATCAATCTCCAGGTAGCAGACGTCCTTGCGTGCAGCCATCAGCGCGTCCACCAGCTCGCGGGAGCGGGCCGGCGAGAAGCGCCAGTCGGTGGTGAATGACATCACGCAGAACTTGGCCGTGGCATTTTCGAAGGTTTTCGCCAGGTCGTCGTCGTGGTTGGCCGCCGGGTCGAAGTAGTCCAGGGCCTTGGTCATCAGCAAGTAGGTGTTGGCGTCGAAACGCCCCGAGAACTCCTCGCCCTGATAACGCAGGTAGCTTTCCACCTGGAACTCGACGCTGTGGAAGTCGTAGTTGAGCTTCTCGCTCTTGAGGCCACGACCGAATTTCTCGCCCATGGAGTCATCGGACAGGTAGGTGATATGCCCCACCATCCGCGCCAGCATCAGGCCGCGCTTGGGGATCACACCGGCTTCCTGGAATGAACCGCCGTGGAACTCGGGGTCGGTGAGGATGGCCTGGCGCGCGACTTCGTTGAAGGCGATGTTCTGTGCCGAGAGTTTCGGTGCCGAGGCAATGGCCAGGCAATGGCGCACGCGATCCGGGTAGGTGATGGTCCATTGCAGGGCCTGCATCCCGCCAAGGCTGCCGCCGATCACCGCTGCCCATTGGCCGATGCCCAGCAGGTCGGCAAGACGAGCCTGGCTGTGTACCCAGTCTTCCACGGTCAATACCGGGAAGTCGGCACCGAAGGGTTTTCCGGTTTCCGGGTTGATACTGCTCGGGCCGGTAGAACCGTTGCAGCCGCCGAGGTTGTTCAGGCTGACCACGTAAAACTTGTTGGTGTCGATGGGCTTGCCGGGGCCGATGCAACTGTCCCACCAGCCGGGCTTGCGATCATCGGCAGCGTGGAAGCCCGCCGCGTGGTGATGGCCGGACAGGGCGTGACAGATCAGCACGGCATTGCTCGCCGTGGCGTTCAGTTGGCCGTAGGTTTCGTAGATCAGGTCGTAGGCGGGCAGCGAGCGGCCACAGGCCAGGGCCAGCGGCTCGCTGAAGTGCGCCACTTGGGGTACGACCAGTCCAACGGAATCGGGGGGAAAGGCAGCTGGCATCGACCCTGCTCTCGTTTAAATGAGGCGTAAGTCTAAAGAGCGCTGCACCCAGCGGCAAGCAAACCCTTCCCGGCGGATCGTTCCCACGCTTTGCGTGGGAATGCCTTTTGTGATGCTCTGCGTCACGCTTCGGGACGCGGAGCGTCCAGTGCTGCGTTCCCACGCTGAGCGTGGGAACGATCGTTGCGTGTCAGATCAGGCCGAACAGTTCCTTGGGCATGAACGCGTAGTAAGCCAGGCGCGGAATCACCCAGCTTTGCAGGAGCTGGATCGCGATAAACGCGAAGATCGGCGAGATATCCAGGCCGCCCAGGTTAGGGATCAGGCGGCGGAACGGCGCCAGCACCGGCTCGGTGATCTGGTAGACCAATTCGGCGCCCGGGCTGCGGCTGCCAGGTGCGACCCACGACAGGATCACGCTGATGATCATCGACCAGAAGAGGATCTTCAAAAACAGCGAGAAAATGCCGATCAGGCCCCACGGCAACAACAACACCGTGTTGGCCTGGTAGCCGTTGAGCAGCAGGATCACGGCGAACAGCAGGATCTGCAGCAGCAGCGCCAGCACCAACGAAGACATGTCCAGGCCGAACATGCTCGGGATCACCCGGCGCAGTGGCTTGAGCAGCGGTTGGGTGGCCTTCACCACGAACTGGCACAGCGGGTTGTAGAAGTTCGCCCGCACCAGTTGCAGGATAAAACGCATCAGCACGATCAGCAGGTACAGGCTGCCCAGGGTCTGGATGATGAAAATGGCAGCGTCATTGATTCCGAGCATGTTGGTTTCCTAATGAAGGGGACGACTATTTGCCCAGCTGTTCGGCCATTTCAGCCGAACGATGCGCCGCGGCACCCAGTGCTTTTTCCACCAGAGCTTCAAAGCCCCCGGCCTGGAAGGATTCGATGGCGGCCTGCGTGGTGCCGCCTGGGGAGGTTACGCGACGGCGCAGCTCGGCGGCATCCACCTCGCTGCCGACGGCCATGTGCGCGGCCCCCAGCGCGGTTTGCTCGGCCAGTTGTTCAGCCACTTCGTGGGACAGGCCCAGCTTGACGCCGGCGGCGGTCATGGCCTCGATCAGCAGGAAGAAGTAGGCCGGGCCGCTGCCGGAGACGGCGGTGACGGCATCCAGCTGCTGCTCCTGTTCCAGCCACAGGGCGCTACCCACGGCGGACAGCAGCTCCTGGGCCTGGTCGCGTTGTTCGGCGCTGACGCTGGAAGTTGCATACAGGCCGCTCACGCCCTGGCGCAGCAGCGCCGGGGTGTTGGGCATGCAGCGCACAATCGGCTGGGCGCCGAGCCATTGGCTCATGCTGGCGCATGTGATGCCGGCGGCTATCGAGACCACCAGTTGCTGCGGTTGCAGGCTCGGGCGCAGGCTTTCGCACACGGCCTTCATGGCTTGCGGCTTGACCGCCAGCACGATCACGTCGACGCCCTGGATGGCTTCGGCGTTGTCGGCGAACGTTTCGATACCGTGCTCGGCGCTGACGCGGGCACGGGTTTCGGCACCGGGGTCGCTGGCACGGATCTGCTGGGCTTGCAGGCCCTTGGCCCGCAGGCCGCCGATCAGGCTGGCCGCCATGTTGCCGGCGCCGATAAAGGCAATACGCGTGTTGCTCATGACAGGTCCTTATTCAGAGAGAAGTCAGCCATTTCACGGCTGGCCGTAGTCGCGGGCGCCAAACAGGGCGGTACCGATCCGCACCCAGGTGGCGCCTTGGGCGATCGCCGACTCAAGGTCATGGCTCATGCCCATCGAAAGTGTGTCGAGCGGCAGGTTCAAGCTCGCTTGCAGGTCTCTGACCGTTGCGAACGCCGCATCTTGCGCCGCGCGCTCTTCAGTCGGCTCGGGGATCGCCATCAACCCGCGCAGCTTCAGGCGCGGCAGGGCGCTGATGGCATTGGCCAGGGCCGGCAGGTCGACGGGTGTGCAGCCGGACTTGCTGGCTTCGCCACTGACGTTGACCTGGATGCAAATGTTCAGCGGCGGCAGGTCGGCCGGGCGTTGTTCGGACAGGCGTTGTGCGATTTTCAAGCGGTCCACGGAATGCACCCAGGCGAAGTTCTCGGCGATCGAGCGAGTCTTGTTCGATTGAATGGGGCCGATGAAGTGCCAACTCAAGGGCAGGTCGGTTAATTCGGCCTGTTTGCCCAAGGCTTCCTGCAGGTAGTTTTCGCCAAAGTCGCGCATTCCGGCGGCAAAGGCTTCGCGCACGGCTTGCGCGGGTTTGGTCTTGCTCACGGCCAGCAGATGGATGCTGTGTTCATCACGTTGCACGGCATGGGCCGCGGCACGGATCCGCTCGCTAACCAAGCCAATGTTGTCTGCTATCGTCGACATTCAAGATGCACCCGTGGATATGGAGTCCGCGGCATTCTACTGGAAATGGAAAGCCCTATGGATATCACGCAATTGCTCACGGCCAGCGTGCGCCGTGGCGCCTCAGACCTGCATTTGTCCGCCGGTCTGGCGCCGATGCTGCGCATCGATGGCGAAGTCTGGCCCCTGGAGGGGTCGATACTTTCGCCACCGCAAGTTGCGGACTTATTGAGCCCTTTGCTCAATCAACACCAACAAAAGGATTTCGAAACATCTCTTGAAACGGATTTTGCATTTGAATTGCCTGGCGTGGCGCGCTTTCGGGCCAATGTGTTCCGACACGATCGCGGCATGGGGGCGGTGTTTCGTACCATTGCTCAGGTGCGAAGCCTGGAAAGCCTGGGCCTCGGGGAGGTGTTCCAGCGTATCGCCCAATTGCCTCGTGGGCTGGTACTGGTGACCGGGCCGACCGGGTCGGGCAAGTCCACGACACTGGCGGCGATGATCGACCACCTCAACCAGCATCGGCGCCAGCACATCCTCACCCTCGAAGACCCCATCGAATTTATCCACAAACCCAAATCGGCGTTGATCAACCAGCGGCAGGTGCACCGTGATACCCACAGCTTCTCGGCGGCCCTGCGTTCGGCGTTGCGCGAAGACCCGGATGTGATTCTGGTGGGAGAGCTGCGCGACCTGGAAACCATCCGCCTCGCGCTGACGGCGGCCGAGACCGGGCACCTGGTCCTGGGCACCCTGCACACCGCGTCCGCGGCGAAAACCGTGGACAGGCTGGTGGATGTATTCCCGGCGGGGGAAAAGGCCATGGTGCGTTCGATGCTGTCGGAGTCTTTGCAGGCCGTCGTGTCCCAGGCGCTGGTCAAGAAGATCGGCGGCGGGCGGGTAGCGGCTCACGAGATCATGCTGGGCACGCCGGCCATTCGTAACCTGATCCGCGAGGACAAGGGTGCGCAGATGGTTTCAGCGATCCAGACCGGTGGGGCATTAGGGATGAAGACGTTGGATATGAGCTTGAAGGCGCTGGTGAGCGAGGGGCTGGTCAGCCGGGAGGCTGCGCGGGAGCTGGCGAGGGTTCCCACAGACATATAGCTTCTGGGGGCCAGTGAAAGCCAAAATGTGAGAGGGGGCTTGCTCCCGATAGCAGAGTGTCAGTCAACACATGTTTGACAGATCTACCGCTTTCGGGAGCAAGCCCCCTCCTACATTTACTGCATTTTCGCCTGAGATCAGCGTTGTACCACGCGCAGGTTGTTCTGCTCTTTAGGCAGGACCCGCTTGGCGATCACGTAGTTCTTGTCCCAGAACGGTTTTTTCAGCGTGTCGATGCTGACCGACTTGCCACGACGCGGTGCGTGGATGAAGCGGTCGTTGCCCAGGTAGATGGCGACGTGGTTGACCTGGCGGCTCTTGAGTTTGAAGAACAACAGGTCGCCCGGTTTCAGGTCCTTGCGATCTACCTTCAGCCCGTGGCCGGCAGCCATGGCGTTGGAGGTGCGTGGTAAATCCACCGCTTTGACGTCATTAAATGCATATTTCACCAAACCACTGCAGTCGAACCCTTTACTTGGGCTGCTTCCGCCCCAACGATAAGGAGTACCCAGCACGTTGACGGCGCGGCTGAGCACGGTACTGCTTTGCTTGCCGTTCGTGGCCAGTTGGGTATGAAGCGTTTTACCGTGGGCCTTGCTCACTTGAGTCGGGCGGTTGACGGTCAGCTTTACCGACTTGGCAGTGCTGGGTGTGCTGTGGACTTTAGGGGTGAAACCGTTGACGTTCGGAAGTCGTTGCTCACGATTGGTGGCGTGGGCGGCCAGTGGCATTAATAGGCAAATGGTTAGCCATGTCTTGAAAAATGGTCGCATTAGGCGTGGCTCATATAGGTTTGCGCGCAACTTTATAACAGCTTTTTGTGCCGTTCTCAGGCCGTTTGTCGACTGAACCTTGGGGTCAAATACAGGAAAAGCGCGACGTTTTATCGCAATTGTCCTACACAAGTCAGGCGGTACAAGGCTTTGAGGGGAGGGAAGATACCATTTGCCGTACGTCGGGCGCCCGTAAAAAAGTCACAAAGAAAGTGAAAAAATTTATCTATCGAGGCAAAAGAGGTACTTCATGAACACCTATCGACAGGATGTTTCGCAGCAAGACACCCACAGTAAGGTGATTGGTTACCTGCTCTGGATTTTCGGTTTTACCGGTGCCCATCGCTTCTATTACGGCAAACCGGTCACCGGTACGATCTGGTTTTTCACCTTCGGCCTGCTGGGTATCGGCTGGCTGATCGACTTGTTCCTGATCCCGGCCATGGACCGTGAAGCTGACCTGCGTTTTACCGCTGGGCCCATCGAATACAACGTGGCCTGGGTACTGCTGGCGTTCCTGGGGGTGTTTGGTTTGCACCGCATGTACCAGGGCAAATGGATCACCGGCCTGATCTACCTGCTGACCGGCGGTTTGTTCCTGGTGGGGGTGTTGTATGACTTCTGGACGTTGAATACCCAGATTTCCATCCGCAATGCCGAGCGCATTAGCGGCCGTTGAATCTTCCGAGCCACAGTGGGATTAAATGTGGGAGGGGGCTTGCTCCCGATAGCGGTGGATCAGCCAGTTTTTCTGTAGCTGACCCACTGCAATCGGGAGCAAGCCCCCTCCCACACTTGAGGTGTGAACGATTAAATCGGGTAGGTAATCCGCCCATCCACCAGGGTGTAACGCACCGTCGCCGGCAGGCTATGGCCGATGAACGGGCAGTTTTCGCCCTTGGACAGCCAGTGTTCCCCGGCCACCGTGGAACTGCCCGTGTCAAACAGCACCAGATCCGCCGCAGCCCCCACCGCCAACTTGCCCACCGGCAAGCGCAGCGCCTGAGCCGGGCCTGTGCTCAGGCGTGCCAGCAATGTCGGCAAATCGAGCAAACCTTCATCGACTAACGTCATGGCCAGTGGCAGCAGCAACTCGACGCTGCTGATGCCCGGCTCTGTCGCGCCGAAGGGTGCCAGTTTGGCATCGCGCTCATGGGGTTGGTGATGGCTGGAGATCGCCGACACCACGCCGGACTTCACCGCCGCCCGCAAACCTTCACGGTCGGCACGGGTGCGCAGTGGCGGCTGTACGTGATACAGGCTGGAGAAGTCGATCAACGCCTCATCCGTCAGGATCAGTTGATACAGCGCCACATCCGCCGTCACCGGCAAGCCACGGGCCTGGGCCTGCGCGATCAGGGCGACGCCCCGGGCGCTGGTCAGTTGGCTGAAGTGTGCGCGTACGCCGCTTTGTTCCACCAGCAGCAGGTCGCGGGCCAGGGCGACGGTTTCGGCGGTCTCCGGGATGCCCGGCAAACCGAGGAAGCTGGCGACGGCGCCTTCATGGGCCAGGCCGCCTTCGGCCAGGTCGTGGTCCTGGGAGTGGAAGACCACCGTCAGGTCGAATGTGGCCGCGTATTCCAGGGCGCGTAACAGCGTGCGGGTGCTGCGAAAGCTTTCCAGGCCATTGCCGAAGGCCACGCAACCGGCGTCGCGCAGGGCGATCAGCTCGGCGAGTTGCTCACCGTCCAGGCCCTTGCTCAAGGCGCCGACAGGGAACACTTTGCAATTGCCGGCTTCGCGGGCGCGGTCGAGGATCAACTCGGTCACGGCCGAGGTATCCAGCACCGGCTTGGTATTCGGCGGGCAGCACAGGCTGGTCACGCCACCGGCGGCGGCGGCGCGGGTTTCACTGGTGATGTTGCCTTTGCGGCTGTAGCCCGGTTCACGCAGGGCGACGTTCAGGTCCACAAGGCCCGGAGCGGCCACCAGGCCCTTGGCGTCGATGGTCTCGTGGGCGCTGAAACCGCTGGGCGCGGCACCGATGGCGATGATCTTGCCGGCTTCCAGGTGAAGATCGACAACTTGATCCAGGCCACTGGCCGGATCGATGACACGGGCGCCGAGAATGCTGAGCTTCACTGGGCGTTCTCCTGCTCGAATTGACGTTGCGCGGTTTGTCCGCTCATGGCCATGGACAGTACCGCCATGCGGACCGCGATGCCGTAGGTCACCTGGTTCAAGATCACCGACTGCGCACCGTCGGCCACCGCCGACTCAATCTCCACGCCACGGTTGATCGGGCCTGGGTGCATCACGATGGCATCCGGCTTGGCGCCGGCCAGGCGCGCAGTGGTCAGGCCGAACAGGCGATAGAACTCGCCTTCGCTGGGCAGCAGGCCACCAGCCATGCGCTCGCGTTGCAGGCGCAGCATGATCACCACATCCACATCCTTGAGCCCTTGGGTCATGTCGGTATAGACCTTCACGCCGTACTGCTCGATGCCGATGGGTAGCAGGGTCTTCGGGGCGATCACACGGATGTCCGGGCAGCCCAGGGCTTTCAGGGCGAGCATGTTCGAGCGCGCCACCCGCGAGTGCAGGATGTCGCCGACGATGGCCACCGAGAGGTTTTCAAAGCTGCCCTTGTGCCGACGAATGGTCAGCATGTCGAGCATGCCCTGTGTCGGGTGGGCATGACGGCCGTCGCCGCCATTGATGATCGCCACCTGCGGGCATACGTGCTCGGCGATGAAGTGCGCGGCGCCGGAGTCGCCGTGGCGGACCACGAACATGTCGGCGGCCATGGCTTCCAGGTTACGCAGGGTGTCGAGCAGGGTTTCGCCCTTGCTCGCCGACGAGGTGGACACGTTCAGCGTGATCACGTCGGCCGACAGCCGTTGGGCGGCCAGTTCAAAGGTGGTGCGGGTGCGGGTGGAGTTCTCGAAGAACACATTGCAGATCGTCTTGCCGCGCAGCAGCGGGACCTTCTTCACCGCCCGGCCACCGACTTCGAGGAACGAGTCGGCCGTGTCGAGGATTTCGGTGAGCAGTTCGCGGGGCAAACCGTCGAGGGACAAGAAGTGTTGCAACTGACCCTGAGCATTGAGCTGCAGCGGGCGCTTGGCATCTAGAGGCGTCATCGCGGGGACTCTTTACAAGGCGGTTTAAAGGGCGAGGTCTTGCAGTTCGAGTTCGAGCGGCGTGGGACCGGACAATTTTACCCGCTGGTGGGCCTGCAGCGACAGTGTGGCACCGACCACATCCGGGCTGATCGGCAATTCACCAGCATCCAGGTCCAGCAGGCACACCAGCGTCACGCTGGCTGGGCGACCGTAGTCGAACAATTCGTTCATGGCGGCACGGATGGTGCGTCCGCTCATCAGTACGTCGTCGATCAACACCAGGTGCTGGCCTTCAATCTCGAACGGCAGGGCCGAAGGGCGCACTTGCGGGTGCAGGCCGTTCTGGCTGAAGTCGTCGCGGTAGAAGGACACGTCCAGAGTGCCGAGCGGCGACTCGCTGCCCAGCGCTTCCAGCAAGGCTTGGGCCACCCAGACACCGCCGGTGCGGATGCCGATGAAGCGTGGTTCGCTGATGCCGCGGTGTTGCAGATGGGCCGTAAGGCGCGTCGCCATCTGGCTGATCAGGTCGGCGGGATTGGGCAGGCTCATGGGTGCTCCTTCTAGGTCTCGCGCTGGCAAGATCCGGGCTCAAACGTAAAAAGACGCGGCAAGCCGCGTCAGTCAGGATTCAAATAAAGCGGTGTTTTCGTCCAGCCAACCCTGCAGCAACAGGGCGGCGGCAATAGCGTCCACGGGGTTGTCGCGGTAGCTGCCTTTCTGGCCGCCACGGTCGCGGCGCTCGCCCTTGGCTTCAAAGGTGGTGAGGCGTTCATCGTGGGTATAGAAGGGCAGGTTGTAGCGCCCATTGAGGCGGCGGGCGAACTTTTCGGCGCGCAGGCACATGTCGCTGGGGGTACCGTCCATGTTCAAGGGCAGGCCGACCACGACGGCGTCGGGTTTCCACTCCTTGATCAGGGCTTCGACCTGGTTCCAGTCCGGCACGCCGTTCTGGGCTTTCAAGGTACACAGCTCACGGGCCTGGCCGGTAATCACCTGGCCGACCGCTACGCCGATCTGTTTGGTGCCGTAGTCAAAACCGAGGATCAGACGCAAAGCCATCAGGCGTGCCCCGCCTGGCTGGTCAGCAGGTTGAGGTTGACGCGCAGCTTGGCGGCGGCCGCTTCCAGGCGCAGTTCACTGGCGGTGTTGAACAGAATGTCGGCATCGAAGGGGCAGGTCAGCCAGGCGTTACTGGCCAGTTCCGCCTCCAGTTGCCCGGCCTCCCAGCCGGCGTAACCGAGGGTGATCACGCTTTGCTCAGGGCCAACGCCGTCGGCAATGGCGAACAGCACATCCTGGGACGTGGACAACGACACACCTTCCAGGTCGACCGTGGCCTGGAACTTCGGCCCGGTGGGGTGCAGCACAAAACCGCGATCGGTTTGCACCGGCCCGCCGATATAGATCGGTACGCCCTGGCAGCGGGCCGGTGGGTCAACCTCCGGTCGCAGTTGCTCGAGGATGTCGGCCAGGTTCAGCTCTTGCGGGCGGTTCACCACCAACCCCATGGCACCCTTGGCGGTGTGCTCGACGATATAGGTCAGGGTCTGCGCAAAGTTCGGGTCGGCCATATGGGGCATGGCGATCAGGAATTGGTGCTTGAGGTAGGTCGGGTTGACGTTTTTCATGTCCACTAGTGTGGCGTTGGAGGGGCTAACTGACAAGCTGGGGATGTGCGGCAAATGGCAATTGTCATCAATTGCTGGACAACCGATCACCCCGGGCGAACTTCCAGGTGCGGATGATTTCCAGGCGGTCCACGTCGTTCAAGTCACCGCTGAACGGCGCAAAGGGCGCTGCCAGGCGCACGATGCGCTGGGCGGCCTGGTCGAGCAGGGGCTGGCCGGACGACTCCAGCACTTGCACTTCATAGAGCGTGCCGTCGCGGTTGATCGACACCAGCAAGCGCAGATTGCCGTAGATCTGCTGGCGCCGTGCCTCATCCGGGTAATTGAGGTTGCCGATGCGTTCGACCTTCTTGCGCCACTCGTCCTTATACCAGGCACCCTTGTCGCGCATGGTCGAGGCAGCGTTCAAGCGATAGATGCGTGGGCGCTTGGCATAAAGTTGTTGTTCGTTGGCCAGCTCCGCCTCCAGGCTGGAAATCTGGTCGGAAAGCTGGGAGCTGTCGAAAGTCGGCGCCGGTTTCACCGGCTCGGGTTGCGGCTCGGTCTTGGTTTTCTCGCGCTGGGCCGGGGCTTTTTGCGGTTTGGGTGCGACGGTGGTCACGGCAGGTTTGGGCGTGGCTTGCTTGACCTCGGGCTTGGGCGTCGGCGGTGGGGTGACTTTATTGACCTTGTTGTCCTGGAATGGCGCCACTTCGGTGGTCTTGGGCACCGCTTTCTTGTCCAGGGTGCCGCTGCCTTGCTGGTTTTCCTGTGCCAGAAAGTCTGCTTTCTCGGGCTTTTTCTCGCTCTTGAACGTGGCGAGGGTGATCTCCAGGGTCTTGGTGATCTGCTTGGGTTCGGCGAAAGTGAAACCCAGGCCGAGGAGCAATGCGAGGTGGACCAGTGCCGCGAGGAACAGGGTAAATCCGAGCCGATCAGCCGGGCGCACGCCGCTGTGGGAGAGTTCGGGGGGCAGATTGGACGGGAGGGTCATGGCAAGAAAACCAACATCGCGCGTTTCACAGGTGGCGCATGATAACGCAATGTTGGTTTGTGTCCGGCTGTTCTATGTCACTTGGCTTGTAGCTTGCGCTCAATCGCCGCCATCAGCATTTCGCCGATATTCGTGCCGAAAGCATTGTCGATCTCGCGAATGCAGGTCGGGCTGGTGACGTTGATTTCGGTGAGGTTTTCGCCGATGACGTCCAACCCGACGAACAGCAGGCCCTTTTCACGCAGGGTGGGGCCGACCTGGGCTGCAATCCAGCGATCCTTGTCCGACAGAGGGCGCGCTTCACCGCGACCACCGGCCGCCAGGTTGCCGCGCGTCTCGCCCGCCGCCGGGATGCGTGCCAGGCAATAGTCCACCGGTTCGCCGTCGATCATCAGGATGCGTTTGTCGCCGTCCTTGATCGCCGGCAGATAGGCCTGGCCCATGATCTGCTGGGCGCCCAGGGCGGTCAGGGTCTCCAGGATCACCGACAGGTTCGGGTCACCGGCGCGGTGGCGGAAGATCGACGTACCGCCCATGCCGTCCAGCGGCTTGAGGATCACGTCACCGTGCTTGGCGGCAAATTCACGCAATACATCGGCGCGACGGCTGACCACGGTCGGCGGCGTGCACTGTGGGAACAGCGTGGCAAACAGCTTTTCATTGCAGTCACGCAGGCTCTGCGGCTTGTTGACGATCAGTACCCCGGCGCGCTCGGCCTGCTCCAGCAGGTAGGTGGAGTAGACGAATTCCATGTCGAACGGCGGGTCCTTGCGCATCAGGATCACATCCAGATCGCTCAGCGGGCTGTCGATTTCGTCCGCAAGTTCGAACCACTTCTCAGGGTTGGCAAACACCTGCAGCGGGCGCATGCGTGCGCGGGCCTCGCCGTCGCCCTGGTACAGGTCGCGCTGCTCCATATAGAACAACGTCCAACCGCGGGCCTGGGCGGCCAGGAGCATGGCCAGCGAGCTGTCCTTTTTATAGGAAATGCTGGCGATAGGGTCCATGACAATGCCGACGCGAACGCTCATGGGGGATTTCCTCTAGCAAATAAGGGCGCATAAAAGTGGCGTCAGAGTGGCGCTGCGGCTGTTGTGGGTCAAGGAAAAACCACTGGGCGGGCCGCTCGATAGATTGCGCCCTGAGACTGTGCTAAAAAGACTGCCACGGCGCAGCAGCCCTCCAATTCCAAGGCTTCTGGCGTTCATCCTGTGCAACATCAGGCAGTACACACCGAAAACCGATTCGCTGTGGCGATGGTAGAGCAGATATGGAACAGCATTCCCACGCCTTGAGAGTGATGGTGATCGACGATTCGAAAACGATCCGCCGCACCGCCGAGACCCTGTTGAAGAACATGGGGTGCGAGGTCATCACGGCCATCGATGGTTTTGATGCCTTGGCGCGGATCGTGGATCATCACCCGCACATTATCTTCGTCGACATCATGATGCCGCGCCTGGATGGCTATCAGACCTGCGCACTGGTGAAGAACAACCCGGCGTTCAAGTCGATCCCGGTGATCATGCTGTCCTCCAAGGATGGCCTGTTCGACAAGGCCAAGGGGCGTATCGTGGGTGTCGATCAGTTTTTGACCAAGCCTTTCAGCAAGGAAGAGCTGCTGAGCGCGATCAAGGCCTACGTGCCTGCCTTCGCCGCAGTAGAACAAGCACACTGATACCGCCTCACAAGGGCCGGCATCCATCAAAGTAATGGGGAAAACCATGGCACGTGTTCTGATCGTCGACGATTCGCCGACCGAAATGTACAAACTGACCGGCATGCTGGAAAAGCATGGCCACCAGGTACTGAAAGCCGAAAACGGCGCGGACGGCGTGGCCCTGGCCCGCCAGGAAAAACCCGACGCCGTGCTGATGGACATCGTGATGCCGGGTCTCAATGGCTTCCAGGCCACCCGTCAGTTGTCCAAGGAGCCGGAAACCAACGGCATCCCGATCATCATCATCACCACCAAAGACCAGGAAACCGACAAGATCTGGGGCGCACGCCAGGGCGCCAAGGATTACCTGACCAAGCCGGTGGATGAAGACACCCTGATCGCCACCCTGAACAAGGTGTTGGCCGGCTGACGGTTCACCATCATGACCGAGTCGCAAACCGCCTTCGAGTTGCTGCTGGACATCGACCGCCGCTGCCGCCTGCTGGCCGCCGACCTGCCGTCCCAGGAAACCCGCCAGCAGCGCTGGAGCGGGATCGCCTTTCGCGTGGGGCCGAACGGTTATGTGGCGCCCATGGGCGAAGTCGCCGAGGTGCTGCATGAACCGCGTTGCACCTTGATGCCCGGGGTCAAACCCTGGGTCAAGGGCGTGGCCAACCTGCGCGGGCGCCTGCTGCCGGTGATGGATCTGGGTGGGTTCCTCGGCCTTGAGCGGTCACCGGCGCCCAAGCAGCGGCGGGTGCTGGTGGTGGAGTTCAACGACCTGTTCGTCGGTCTGCTGGTGGATGAGGTGGTGGGCATGCAGCATTTCGCGCAAGACGCATTGATGGCGAGCGCCAACCCCGGCGCGCCGTATATTCAAGGCCAGTTCGACGGCGACCCGCCGTGGCAGGTCTTCAGCCCCTTCGCTTTGGCCCAGGCCCCAGGTTTCATGGATGTTGCCGCATGACCACCGCTACCACGTCCAAACCCGAGGCTGGGTCGCGCAGCCGTTCGCAGATCATCGTGCTGTTTATCGCGTTGATCGTGTTCATCATGCTGCTGTTTGCCAACTTTGCGTACCTCAACACCCAGTCCACCTACGACAAGCAGTACATCGGCCACGCCGGTGAATTGCGCGTGCTGTCGCAGCGTATTGCCAAGAACGCCACCGAAGCCGCCGCCGGCAAGGCCGCGGCGTTCAAGTTGCTGGGCGATGCACGCAATGACTTTGCCCAGCGTTGGGGTTACCTGAAAAAAGGCGACCCGCAAACCGGCCTGCCGGCGGCGCCCCACGCCGTGCGTGCCGAAATGCGTGCGGTGCAGACCGACTGGGAAGCGCTGCTGAAAAATACTGACGCGATCCTTGCCAGCGAACAGACCGTGCTGTCCCTGCACCAAGTGGCTGCGACCCTGGCCGAGACGGTGCCGCAGTTGCAGATGGAGTCGGAAAAAGTCGTCGACATCCTGCTGCAGCGCGGCGCCCCGGCCAGCCAGGTGGTGTTGGCCCAGCGCCAGTCGCTGTTGGCCGAACGTATCCTCGGGGCGGTGAATACCGTGCTGGCTGGCGACGACACCTCGGTACAGGCCGCCGATGCCTTTGGCCGCGATGCCAACCGTTTCGGCGAAGTGCTCAATGGCATGCTCCAGGGCAACCCAGGGTTGCGCATCAGCCAGGTCGAGGACCACGACGCCCGGGCGCGGTTGGCGGAAATTGCCGAGCTGTTCGAGTTCGTCTCCGGTTCCGTGGATGAGATCCTTGAAACCTCGCCGCAACTGTTCCAGGTACGGGCCTCGGCGAGCAATATCTTCAACCTTTCGCAAACCCTGCTCGATGAAGCCTCGCACCTGGCCACCGGCTTTGAAAATCTCGCCGGCGGGCGCAGCCTCGACACCATTGGCGGCTACGTGCTGGGCCTGCTGGCGCTGACTTCGATCATCCTGATCGGCTTGGTGATGGTGCGCGAAACCAACCGGCAGTTGCATGAAACCGCCGAAAAGAACGAGCGCAACCAGAACGCGATCATGCGTCTGCTCGATGAGATCGAAGATTTGGCCGACGGCGACCTGACCGTCACGGCCTCGGTGACTGAAGATTTCACCGGCACCATTGCCGACTCCATCAACTATTCCGTGGACCAATTGCGCGACCTGGTCGCCACCATCAACCTCACGGCCGGGCAAGTGGCCGGTGCGGTGCAGGACACCCAGGCCACCGCCATGCACCTGGCCCAGGCTTCGGAACACCAGGCCCAGCAGATCGCCGAGGCCTCCACCGCAATCAAGCAAATGGCCCAGTCCATCGATCAGGTGTCGGCCAACGCCGCCGAATCCTCGGCGGTGGCCGAGCGCTCGGTGGAGATTGCCAACAAGGGCAACGAGGTGGTGCACAACACCATCCACGGCATGGACAACATCCGCGAACAGATCCAGGACACCGCCAAGCGCATCAAGCGCCTGGGTGAGTCGTCCCAGGAAATTGGCGATATTGTCAGCCTGATCGACGACATCGCCGACCAGACCAACATCCTCGCCCTCAACGCCGCGATCCAGGCGAGCATGGCCGGGGATGCCGGGCGCGGGTTTGCGGTGGTGGCCGATGAAGTGCAACGGCTGGCCGAGCGTTCGTCGGCCGCGACGCGGCAAATCGAGACCCTGGTGCGCGCGATCCAGGCCGACACCAACGAAGCCGTGATCTCCATGGAACAGACCACCACCGAAGTGGTACGTGGCGCGCGACTGGCCCAGGACGCCGGCGTCGCGCTGGAAGAGATCGAGGGCGTATCGAAAACCCTGGCGGCGCTGATCCAGAGCATCTCCAACGCGGCGCAACAGCAGACGTCTTCGGCGGGGCAGATTTCCCTGACCATGAACGTGATCCAGCAGATCACCACCCAGACGTCGTCGGGTTCCACCGCCACCGCTGAAAGCATTGGCAACCTGGCAAAAATGGCCAGCCAGTTGCGCAGGTCGGTATCCGGGTTCACCTTGCCGGCGGCCAAGCAAACCGATGATTGAAACGCGATGCAACTGTGGGAGGGGGCTTGCTCCCGATGGCGGTGCATCAGTCACCTGAGCCATTGGCTGAACCACCGTCATCGGGAGCAAGCCCCCTCCCACAGTTGGCCGCCGCAGGCCCACAGGTTTCAAGAACACCAGCCACTCATGAATTCTAAGCGGAGCAGTTATGGTTGATCGGCACGACTACGTGGCCCTCGAATGGGTCAAGGGCGACATTGCCGAAACCCTGAAACAGGCTCGTTCGGCGCTGGACACATTTGTCGAAACCGGCGACAGCGAAGCCATCGACGAGTGCCTGGCCGGCATCCACCAAGTGCAGGGTGCGCTGCAAATGGTCGAATTCTACGGTGCCGCCTTGCTCGCCGAAGAACTCGAGGAGCTGGCCCTGGCGTTCCAGGCCGGGCGTGTCGGCCAGCGCGATGAAAGCATCCGCCTGCTGCAACAGGCCCTCGGCCAATTGCCGCTGTATCTGGACCGCGTCCACAGTGCCCGGCGTGACCTGCCGCTGGTGGTACTGCCGCTGCTCAACGACCTGCGCAGCGCGCGCGGTGAAAGCCTGCTGTCGGAAACCAGCCTGTTCAGTCCGCAACTGCTGACGATTGCACCGTTGAGCGATGAGGTCCTGGCGCAACGTGCGCCGCCTGAACTGCATGAGCAACTGCGCCAGTGGCACCAACTGCTGCAACAAGCCTTGGCCGGCCTGCTGCGTGAAGATCACGGCCCCAGTAACCTGGTGGACATGGCGCGGGTCTTTGCGCGCCTCGAAGCGTTGTGCCAAGGCGCGCCGTTGTTGCCGTTGTGGCAGGTCACCTCGGCGCTGGTCGAAGGCATGCTCACCGGGGTAATCGCCAACAGCCCGGCTTTGCGCAGCCTGCTCAAGGCCAGCGACAAACAACTCAAGCGCCTGCTGGCCCAGGGGATCGGCGGGATCAACCAGCCGGCACCGGATGAATTGCTCAGGAGCCTGCTGTTCTACGTGGCCAAGGTCACTCGGCCGACGCCGCGCATGCAAAGCCTCAAGGAGCGCTACGGCCTGGACGAAGCCTTGCCCGACAGTGCCGTGGTTGATGCCGAGCGTGCGCGCCTGGCCGGGCCGGATCGCGACGGCATGGGTTCGGTACTCGGCGCTTTGTGTGAAGAGCTGGTGCGGGTCAAGGAGCGCCTGGATCTGTTCGTGCGCAGCGACCGGCAACACACCAGCGACCTTGATGCGTTGCTGGCACCGCTGCGCCAGATAGCCGATACCCTGGCGGTACTGGGGTTCGGCCAGCCGCGAAAGGTGATCATCGATCAATTGGCCGTGGTCCTCAGCCTTGTCCAGGGGCAGCGCGAGCCCAACGATGCGGTGCTGATGGACGTCGCCGGTGCCTTGCTGTACGTCGAGGCCACCCTGGCGGGCATGGTCGGCACCGTGGAGCCGCAAAGCCGTGAAGAAAGCCGTCTGCCCACGACCGACCTGACCCAGATTCACCAACTGGTGATCCGCGAATCCTGCCAATGCCTGCGGCAAGCGCAGGAGCTGGTCATCGACTGCATCGAAGCGGACTGGGACCGCCAGCGCCTGGAGTCGCTGCCGCAGCTGTTGAGCCAGGTGCGCGGTGCGCTGGCGATGATTCCCCTGCCACGGGCGGCCAGCCTGATGCGGGGTTGCTCGGATTACGTCGACGAACAGTTGATGCTCAGCGACAGCCCTCCTGCCGAGGTGCAATTGGGGCATTTTGCCGAGGTGGTCAGCAGCCTGGAATACTACCTGGAGCGCATGCTCCAGGACCCTGACGCTTCGGGTGAGCGGGTGCTTGAGCTGGCGACCCAGGGGCTGGCCGCGCTGGGCTACCTGCCTGCCGAAAAGCCCTGGCGCCAGGCGCTGGTCGCGCCCGATGGGGCGCTGTCGGCCGAGATCATCCCCAGCCAGTCCCAGTTCGATGCGTTGGCCAGCCCGGCCTCGCGCTTGAACCCGCCGGCCCTGCACCGCCCCGGCAGCTTGCTGCCGCCACCGGCCGACGAAGAACCGATTGACGATGAGCTGCGCGAGGTCTTCCTCGAAGAAGTCGACGAAGTGCTCGAGGTGTTGCACCGCTACCTGCCGGACAGCGCCGACAAAACCGCCCAGGGCGAAATGCGCCGGGCGTTCCACACCCTCAAGGGCAGCGGTCGCATGGTGCGCGCGCTGGTCCTGGCCGAGCTGGCCTGGGCGGTGGAAAACCTGCTCAATCGGGTCCTGGAGCGCAGCGTGACCCTTGGCCTTGAAGTGCAACAGGTGCTGGATGAAGCGGTGGCCCTGTTGCCGACACTGGTCGCCGACTTCGCCAACGACGAGCAGCGCCAGCGCGATGAAGTCGATGCCCTGGCGGCCCGCGCCCATGCCTTGGCCAGCGGCGCCGAACCGCATGACCCGCTGTTGCTGGAGATCTTCCGCAACGAAGCCCAGAGCCATCTCGAGAGCCTCAACCAGTTCCTGCAACAGGCCGCCGAACACGTGCCGCTGCAAGTCAGCGATGAGCTGCAACGCGCCCTGCATACGCTCAAGGGCAGTGCCTATATGGCCGGTGTGCTACCCATCGCCGAACTGGCGCGCCCCCTTGACCACCTGACCCGCGAATACAAAGCCCACCGCCTGCCGCTGGACCTGGACGAAGTGGAGTTGCTGCTGGAGGCCGAAGGCTTGTTCCAGCGTGGGCTGCGTGATTTGGACAGCGACCCCCTGGCGCCGATAAAAGGCGCGCAAGACCTGATCAGCCGTACCCAAGGCCTGCTCGATCAACAACTGCAAGCGTTGCTCGACGCACCCAATACTGGCCTGCGTACCAAGCGCGACCCGCAATTGATCACCAACTTCCTGGCCCAGGGCATGGATATCCTGCTCGACGCCGAAAGCCTGTTACGGCGCTGGCAGCAGCACCCTGGCGAGCGCCAGGAACTGACGGCGCTGCTGGACGAATTGACCACCCTGGGCGAGGGCGCACACGACGCCGACCTGCACAGCATCGACGCACTCTGCGAAGCCTTGCTCGACCTGTATGGCGCCGTGGAAGAGAGCAGCCTGGCGGTCAGCGAACGGTTTTTCCAGGAGGCCGAACAGGCCCATGAAGCGCTGATCAACATGCTCGACCAACTGGCCGCCGGCCAGGAAATCAGCCCGGCACCGGCGCGGGTCGAAGCCTTGCGCGAGCTGCTGGATGAAGCCCTCGACCCCTCCGCCACCGGCCTGATCAAACGTGACGGCAGCCGCGCTCCGAGCATTACCGAACTGGGCGCCGCGACTGCAAGGCTCGACCACGACACGGCCATGGACGATGAACTGGTCGAGATCTTCCTGGAAGAAGCGGTCGACATCCTCGACAGCGCCGGGCAATCGCTCAAGCGTTGGTTGCTGGAGCCCGACAGTGCCGCGCCGTTGTCGTCATTGCAACGCGATCTGCACACCCTCAAGGGCGGTGCGCGCATGGCCGAAATAGGGCCGATCGGCGACCTGGCCCATGAGCTGGAGGGCCTTTATGAGGGCCTGGTGGACCGCCGCTACAGTTATTCCACCGAGCTGTCCCAGGTGCTGATGGCCTGCCACGAGCGGCTGGCCTTGCAACTCGAAGAACTGCAACACCACCAGCCCTTGAGCGACAGCGGCGAGCTGGTCGCCAGGGTGCGCGCATTGCGCCAGGGCAGCACTGCGCCCGCTGCCGCCACGGCAGCGCCCACCCAGGGCGCCGACCCTGAGCTGCTGGATATCTTCCTCGAAGAAGCCGCCGATATTCTCGACAGCTCCGGCAGTGCGCTGGCGCGTTGGCAGGCTGAGCCGAGTAATCGTCAGGAGGTGGAAACCCTACTGCGTGACCTGCACACCCTCAAGGGCGGTGCACGCATGGTCGAAATCGCGCCGATTGGCGACTTGGCGCATGAACTGGAATTTCTCTGCGAAGGGTTATCCGCAGGCCAGCTGGCGCCTTCCGCCGAACTGTTCGCGTTACTGCAAGGCTGTCATGACCGCCTGGCGCAGATGATCGACGCCGTGGCACAGGGGTTGCCGGTAGGCTCGGTGGACAAGCTCATCGGGCGCATCAAAAGCCTGGTGCAGGCCGGCGACGAGCCGCCGGTACCGGTCGCCTTGCCCGGCGGCAAGACCGAAGCTGCGGTCGACCCTGCGGCGGACATGGTGAAAATCTCCGCCGACCTGCTGGACGACCTGGTTAACCTGGCCGGCGAAACTTCGATCCTGCAGGGGCGCATCGAGCAGCAAGTCAACGACGCACGCGTTGCCCTCAATGAGGTGGAGACCACGATCGAGCGCATGCGCGACCAGTTGCGTCGCCTCGAGACTGAAACCCAGGGCCGCATCCTCAGCCATCAGCAGGCCGAGGCCGAGCGCCTGGGCTATGAGGAGTTCGACCCGCTGGAAATGGACCGCCATTCGCAGCTGCAACAATTGTCGCGAGCGCTGTCGGAATCGGCGTTCGACCTGTTGGACCTCAAGGAAACCCTCGACCGCCGCAATCAGGACGCCCACAACCTGTTGCAGCAACAAGCCCGCATCAACACCGAGTTGCAGGAAGGCTTGATGCGAACGCGCATGGTGCCGTTTGAACGGATGCTGCCGCGCCTCAAGCGTATCGTGCGGCAGGTGGCGGAGGAGTTGGGCAAAGACGTGGAGTTCGTGGTCGGCAATGCCGAGGGCGAAATGGACCGCAACGTGCTGGAACGCATGGTGGCGCCGCTGGAACACATGTTGCGCAACGCCGTCGACCATGGCCTGGAGTCGCGCGAGGTACGGCTGTTGGCCGGCAAGCCGGAGAAGGGCCGCATCACCTTGGACCTGACCCATGAAGGCGGTGATATTGTCTTCGACATGCGCGACGACGGCGCCGGTGTGCCCTTGGACGCGGTGCGGCGCAAGGCGATCAAGCGCGGCCTGCTGGCTCCTCAGCAGGAGATGAGCGATCGCGATGTGTTGCAGTTCATTTTGCAGCCAGGCTTTTCCACTGCGGAAAAAATCACGCAGATTTCCGGGCGTGGCGTCGGCATGGACGTGGTGCATGAAGAAGTGCGCCAACTGGGCGGCTCGATGGTGATCGACTCGACACCGGGCATGGGCGTGCACTTCCGTATTCGCCTGCCGTTTACCGTCTCGGTCAACCGTGCGCTGATGGTGCAATGCGCCGACGATCAATACGCGATCCCGCTCAACACTATCGAAGGGTTGGTGCGCGTGCTGCCCCATGAACTGGCGGGGCACTATCAGCAAGACCCACCGAGTTATGAATACGCCGGCCAGCGCTACGAATTGTTTTACCTTGGCGATCTGTTGCATACCGGCGCTCGCCCGAAATTGCTCGGCCAGTACCAGCCGGTGCCGGTGCTGCTGGTGCAATGCAATGAACGTCACGTGGCGGTACACGTGGACGCCATGGCCGGTACGCGAGAGATCGTGGTGAAAGCCCTGGGGCCACAGTTTGCCGGCGTGCAGGGTTTGTCCGGCGCGACGATCCTGGGTGACGGACGCGTGGTGCTGATTATCGACTTGCTCGCCCATATCCGTGCCCGGCAACCGGCCTTGCCGGCCCAGGTGGTCGATGCACCGCTGGTGCTCAACGACCCGCTGAAAAAGCGCCCGCTGCTGGTGCTGGTGGTGGACGACTCGGTCACTGTGCGCAAAGTCACCAGCCGCCTGCTGGAGCGCAACGGCATGAACGTCCTCACCGCCAAGGACGGCATCGATGCCATTGCCGTGCTTGAAGAACACACGCCGGACCTGATGCTGCTCGACATTGAAATGCCGCGCATGGATGGTTTCGAAGTGGCGATGCAGGTGCGCAACGACCCGCGCCTGATGCGCCTGCCGATCATCATGATCACCTCGCGTACCGGCCAGAAACACCGCGATCGCGCCATGGCCATTGGTGTCAACGACTACCTCGGCAAGCCGTATCAAGAGTCGGTGCTGCTGGAAAGCATCGCCTATTGGAGCAAGTCCCATGCTTGACCACCGTGCCAGCCAAGTCACCGGCCTGCTGCTACCTCTGGCTGACCGCCACCTGGTGTTGCCCAACGTCGCCGTGGCCGAACTCATCGACTTCCAACGCGGCGAACCGGCCAGCGATGCACCCCCTTGGTATTTGCGGCAAGTCACCTGGCGCGATCGGCAGTTGCCGCTGATCAGTTTTGAAGCGGTGTGCGGTGAAGCCATCGTCACAAGCGAACGCTCGCGGATCGTGGTGCTGAATACGCTGGGTGGGCGGCCGACATTGAAGTTCATTGCGATGGTGATCCAGGGGATTCCCCGCTCGTACAAGCTCGACAGCCAGTTGAGCTATGTGGACGTCCCCCTGTGCCCCCTGGAGTTGGCGGCGGTGCAGGTGGGGGAGCATGTGGCGAAGGTGCCGGACTTGATGGGGCTGGAAGCGCTGCTGGTCGAGTCCGGCCTGGCCTGAATTGCTCTGTTTTCAGGCCTTGTACGAATCAACGTGTGGGGGGAGGCCACGTCGCGGGTCGATTGACCGAGCAACAACCTGAAAAAACTGTCGGAGCATTCTTTGCTGCCTGTAGGAGTAACGAAGGTAGGCGGTTGCTCAGGATTTTTCCTGCAAGATTTTGGGCCATGCATGAACTTGTCGCGTGCAGTCGGCGCGCCTAGTCTTCGTCCCGTCATCGCAAAAAACGGTGACACGGACGTGCAAGTCCGACGAAACTGTTTAGGCGTACATACGCCCAGCCATCCAACGGGCGTTTTTTGTGCTCGCTGCTTTATGGCGGCTGCGCGCAGGAGGTCTTCGGACCTGCTGGGTGTCCTAAACAGGCCCGGTCTTGCACACCTGCGCACGGTCGCCACCCTCACTCGCGTGCAAGCGAACGGTGGCGCTCCTTACTCACTGTCTAGGAGCTTCATCATGGTCAAACCTACCCCTAATCCGCCCCTCTTTACTGTAAATCCTCACCACACCCCCGAAACTCTACTGGTCAACGCCAGCGAAACCCTGTCCTCCCTCAACGCTCTCACCTGCAATCTGGCTTTTGACCTGGACACGTCCCAGCGCGCCGTTATGCTCGGGATCCAGCAAATGGTGGAGTTGGGGCAGTTGTTGGTGGATCGTGCGCTGGAGCAAGTCAGCCCGTCGCCGGAAGTGTGAAGCGGTCCCTTTCGGGACTGCTTCCTGACAAACACCACTGAGCGAGTGTGGGAGGGGGATGGCAGAGTTCGGACAACTGCTGGTGGATCGGGCTCCGGAACAAGTTTCTCCTTCCCTTGTGCCTTAAAACCTGATCGTTCCCAAAAAGGGACCTATCGTTCCCTTTTTGGGACTCTCTGGCCGCCGTCATGCATACCTTGCCGCTCAGCACTGTGCTCTTTACCGTCACTCAGCAAAAAGTGCTTGGCCTGCTTTACGGCAAGCCCGATCAAAGTTTCTTTACCAATGAAATCGCACGCTGGGCCCAAGTGGGCAAGGGCAGTCTTACCCGTGAGCTTGAGCGTTTGCAGTTGGCAGGTATCTTGAGCATGACGCGCCAGGGCAATCAGACCCACTACCAAGCCAACCCCCAATGTCCGATTTACTCGGAGTTGTTGGCCATCGTGCGCAAAACCTTGAGCCTGGACGAGCCATTGCGCAACGCACTGACACCGTTTGCCGAACAGATAACCTGGGCCTTTATCTACGGTTCCATCGCCAAGGGCGAGGCGCACTCATCCAGTGACATAGATCTCATGTTGGTTGGCGAAAGCCTCAACTACAGTGAAGTCATGGAGCAGTTGATGCCGCTGGAAGAACAGCTGGGCCGCACCATCAACCCGACGCTTTACACCCCTGAAGACTGGATAGGCAAATGGCATGCGGGGAACAGTTTTGTACGGCGGGTCATGCAGCAGGACAAGATCAACCTGATTGGGGACAACCCCCTGGAACCCACGGATGGACAACAAGGCAAACCTGGAGAACCTGCAACGTAGTGGTGGCCTAAAGGCTGTGATCGACAACGCGAGGACATTGCTGAGTAGCGTGGAGTATCTGTTGGCGAGCTATCAGTGGGAATGACTTGATCAAATGTGGGAGTACTTGAAAACCGCCAACCCTCCCATAGAACGTGAATGCCTGTATTCATTCGGGTTATCGTTAACCCAAGCGTAACAGTCCAACGACCAGCTTGATTGATACCCCCCAGTTTCACTCCTAAGGTACAGCCCACGACAGCAATCCTCGTGGAGCGACCATGACAACAACAATCACCCCCGACTCGCGCTGGACGCGGCGGCGCGACGAGAAGCAGCGGCGCCTCGGGTTGGTCCGGCAATACGCAGACGGGGCCGTGCTGGCCAGTGACAAAATCGTCGAGGCCCTTGAAGCCCTGATCCTCCCCGGCGACCGTGTCGTGCTGGAAGGCAACAACCAGAAGCAGGCCGATTTTCTCTCGCGCTCCCTGGCCAAGGCCGACCCGGCCAAGCTCCACGATTTGCACATGATCATGCCCAGTGTCGGCCGTTCCGAGCACCTGGACCTGTTTGAAAAAGGCATCGCCCGTAAGCTGGATTTCTCTTTCGCCGGCACCCAATCCCTGCGCATCAGCCAGTTGCTGGAAGATGGCCTGCTGGAAATCGGCGCGATTCACACCTACATCGAACTCTATGCGCGACTGGTGGTGGACCTGATCCCCAACGTGGTGCTCTCCGCCGGTTTCATGGCTGACCGCGCCGGCAACATCTACACCGGCGCGAGTACCGAAGACACCCCGGCTTTGATCGAGCCCGCTGCGTTCAGCGATGGCATCGTCATCGTGCAGGTCAATCAGTTGGTGGACGACGTTACTGACTTGCCCCGCGTCGATATCCCGGCGAGCTGGGTGGATTTTGTGGTGGTGGCCGACAAGCCGTTCTACATCGAACCGCTGTTTACCCGCGACCCGCGCCACATCAAGCCGGTGCATGTGCTGATGGCGATGATGGCGATCCGTGGCATCTACGAAAAACACAACGTGCAGTCGCTCAACCACGGCATCGGTTTCAACACCGCCGCGATTGAATTGATTTTGCCCACCTACGGCGAATCCCTCGGTCTCAAAGGCAAGATCTGCCGTAACTGGACCCTGAACCCACACCCAACCCTGATCCCGGCCATCGAAAGCGGCTGGGTGCAGAGCGTGCATTGTTTCGGTACCGAGTTGGGCATGGAAAACTATATCGCCGCACGGCCCGATGTGTTTTTCACCGGCCGTGATGGTTCGATGCGCTCCAACCGGATGTTCTGCCAACTCGCCGGCCAATACGCAGTGGACCTGTTTATCGGCGCCACCCTGCAAGTGGACGGTGATGGGCATTCTTCCACCGTCACCCGTGGCCGCCTCGCCGGTTTCGGTGGCGCGCCGAACATGGGCCACGACCCACGCGGCCGCCGGCATGGCACACCGGCCTGGCTGGATATGCGCCACGACGACGCGCCGGAAGCCTTGCTTGAGCGCGGCAAAAAACTCGTGGTGCAAATGGTCGAGACCTTCCAGGAAGGCGGCAAACCCACCTTCGTCGACACGCTGGATGCGATGGAAGTCGCCCGTAAAAGCGGCATGCCGCTGGCGCCGATCATGATCTACGGCGATGACGTCACCCACCTGCTCACCGAAGAAGGCATTGCCTACCTGTACAAGGCGCGCTCGCTGGAAGAGCGCCAAGCGATGATCGCCGCCGTTGCAGGCGTAACGGCCATCGGCATGCGCCATAACCCCAAGGACACCGCACGCATGCGTCGTGAAGGTTTGATCGCCTTGCCCGAAGACCTCGGCATCCGCCGTACCGACGCCACCCGCGAGCTGTTGGCCGCCAAGAGCGTGGCCGATCTGGTGGAGTGGTCCGGTGGTTTGTACAACCCGCCCGCCAAGTTCAGGAGCTGGTAAATGCGCGCCCTCAAACTGCATGAACTCAGCCTTGCCGATCGGCTGGCCGACCTGGCCGTCGATGCGCTGATCGATGAGGCCGACCTGTCGCCCAAACCCGCCTTGGTGGACCGTCGCGGCAACGGCGCCCACAGCGATCTGCACCTGGGCCTGATGCACGCCTCGGCGTTGTCGTTGTGGCCGATGTTCAAGGCCATGGCCGAGGCGGCGATCGAATTCGGTGAAATCGGCCTGCCCCTGCGCGAAGCCCTTGGGCGGCTGGGTCGCGAAGGTGAGCAAGCGATGTTGATCACCACCCACGGCGTGAACACTCATCGGGGTGCGATCTGGGCGCTCGGTCTGCTCACCGCCGCCGCCGCGTTGCAACCTCGCGCTGTCACGCTGACTGCCGCCAGGCTAGCCCTGCTCAATGACCGCTATGCGCCGCAGCCCTTGAGCCACGGCGTACAAGTTGCGCAACGCTACGGCGCGCGTGGTGCTCGCGAGGAAGCCCAGCTCGGTTTCCCTTCGGTGATGCAACGCGGCTTGCCGCAACTGCGTACAAGCCGCCTGCAAAACGTCGGTGAGCAGAACGCTCGGCTGGACGCGCTGTTGGCGATCATGACCGAGCTGGCCGACACCTGCGTGCTCTACCGTGCCGGCCCTGAAGGGATCAGCGCCATGCAGCAGGGTGCCCAAGCCGTGTTGGAGGCCGGCGGCAGCGCAACCCTCGCCGGACGTCGCCGACTGCACGAGTTGGACCTGCAACTGCTGGCCCTGAATGCCTCCCCCGGCGGCGCTGCCGACCTGTTGGCCGCCTGCCTGTTTATCGACCGCCTCGACGGAGCGTTGTGATGGAAACCTTATCCTTTGAATTCCCCGCCGGGGTGCCGCCCAAAGGCCGTGCATTGGTGGGATGTGTCGGTTCGGGAGACCTGGAAGTGCTGCTGGAGCCAGGTACGGCGGGCACGCTGACGATCCAGGTGCAAACCTCGGTGAATGGCGCTGAACAACGTTGGCGTCACCTGTTTGAGCGGATTTTCCAGGAGCAGACGCCACCGGCGTTGCACATTGATATTCACGATTTCGGCGCGACGCCCGGCGTGGTGCGGCTGCGCCTGGAGCAGGGTTTCGAGGAGGTCGGGCATGACTGACTTGCTGGCTAAACACAGCTTCGTTGAATTGGGCGCTCGTCAGCGGGCCAAGGCATTGCTGGACGCCGGCTCCCTGCGCGAACTGATCGATCCGTTCCAGCGTGTGATGTCGCCCTGGCTCAGTCGCCAGGGCGTGGTACCCCAGGCCGACGATGGCGTGGTGATCGCCAAGGGCAGCATGGCCGGGTTGCCGGTAGTGATCGCGGCCATCGAAGGGAATTTCCAGGGAGGCAGCCTTGGTGAAGTCGGTGGCGCAAAAATCGCTGGCGCCTTGGAGCTGGCGGCCGAAGACAACCGCAACGGTGTGCCCACGCGTGCCGTGCTGTTGCTGGAAACCGGTGGCGTGCGCCTGCAGGAAGCCAACCTGGGCCTGGCCGCGATTGCCGATATCCACGCGGCGATTGTCGACCTGCGCCAATACCAGCCCGTGGTCGGCGTGGTGGCCGGCAGTGTCGGTTGCTTTGGCGGCATGTCCATCGCGGCCGGGCTGTGCAGCTACCTCGTTGTCACCCGTGAAGCCCGCCTGGGCCTGAACGGCCCGCAAGTGATCGAGCAGGAAGCGGGCCTGGATGAGTATGACTCCCGTGACCGGCCTTTCATCTGGAGCCTCACCGGAGGGGAGCAACGCTTTAACAGTGGCCTGGCCGACCGCTATGTCGCGGACGATGCCGTGCAGATCCAGCAGACCGTCACCGCGCTGCTGCAACAAGGCTTACCCGCTCAACAGCGCAGCCGTCAGGCCGAGTACTACTTGGCGCGCCTGGCCGAACTGGACGCCACGCCGCAGATCGATCCGGCGACGGTGCGCAAGCTGTATCAAGGAGAACGCCCATGAGAGGCTTGCAGTGGTTCAACGCATTGAGCGCCGGGGCGACGCCTGTTGAGGGCTTGCCGGCTTCATTGAGGGTCGCCGACGCTGCCTTGGGCGGGCAAGCCGTGCGCTTTATCGCCGTGGTCACCGACCCACAAAACCGCTTTGCCCGTGCCCGCAATGGGGAAGTCGGCTTGCTCGAAGGCTGGGGCCTGGCCAAGGCGGTGGATGACGCCATCGCCCGTGGCGACCGGCGTCCGATCATTGCCATCGTCGATGTGCCCAGCCAAGCCTACGGGCGTCGCGAAGAAGCCCTCGGTATTCATCAGTCCCTGGCCGCCGCCGCCGACAGTTACGCCCGCGCTCGCTTGGCCGGGCACCCGGTGATTGCGCTCTTGGTGGGCAAGGCCATGTCGGGTGCGTTTCTCGCCCACGGCTACCAGGCCAATCGTTTGATCGCCCTGCGCGACCCGGGTGTGATGGTGCATGCCATGGGCAAAGCTTCTGCTGCGCGGGTGACCCTGCGCAGCGTCGAAGAGTTGGAAGCCCTGGCGGCCAGCGTGCCGCCCATGGCCTACGACATCGACAGTTATGCCAGCCTCGGTCTGCTCTGGGAGACGCTGTCGGTCAGCCGGATCGAACAGCCTACTGCGGATGACGTGGCGCGGGTCAGCGACTGCCTGGTGCACGCGATCAAGGATATCGCCAGCACCGACTTGAGCGGGCGCCTGGGCGCCTCCAATCGCGCCGCCTCCAGCCACGTACGCCAACTGCTGCGGGAGCAATGGTGAACGCGCACGATTTGCTCTGGGGCATGACCCCGGCGCAACTGCCTGCCGATGCACCGGCCTGGGCGCTGGACGCGATCAGCGCCGGCCACCCGGTAGTGGTGCGTCGCGCCATCACCGAGCCTGGCTCTGTGGCGGTCGGTGTGCGTGGGCGTTTGCGCGAGCAACGTTTTGCCACGACCATGCCCCTGCACTCGGTGCAGCGCAGCGTCACGCCGCAAGCCCTGCGTGAGCGGCGCTCGTCGCGAGAGGTGCCGGCATTGCGCGCGCTTGATCAACTGCGCCCGTTGCTGGCGTCTTTGGACTGGGGCGTCAGCGGCAGCGCCGGCTTTGAGTTGGCCAGCGGCATCGAAGCGCTGCATGCCCAAAGCGATCTGGATTTGATTCTGTGTACGCCTGAACCGCTTGATCGGCATGCCGCGCGGGACCTGCTGGCGTTGTTGGACACAGCAGTGTGCGCGGTGGACCTGCAACTGCAGACGCCCTTCGGCGCGGTCGCTTTACGCGAATGGGCTGGCCCGTCACGCCGAGTGTTGTTGAAAACCGTCAGCGGCGCGCACCTCGTATTCAACCCCTGGCAGGCCGTGGCATGAGCAGCCTGCTGGTGTTTCCGGGGCAGGGCGCGCAACGGCCGGGCATGCTCCAGCCATTGCCTGCCGCTGTGCTGGATGAAGCCAGCGATGCGTTGGGCGAGGACGTTCGCCAACTCGACTGCGCCCAAGCCCTTGAGTCGACGCGCGCCGTGCAATTGTGCCTGTTGATCAGCGGCGTGGCCCACGCCCGCCAGCTGCAATACACACCCGATTACGTAGCGGGCCTCTCCATCGGTGCTTATCCGGCCGCGATTATCGCCGGCGCCCTGGATTTTGCCGACGCGATCAGACTGGTCAGCCTGCGCGGCGAACTGATGCAGCAGGCTTATCCACAAGGTTATGGCATGACGGCGATCATCGGTGCTCAGCTAGCCACCGTCGAAGCCTTGCTGGCCGCTATCCACAGCCCGCAAACCCCGGTGTACCTGGCCAATATCAACGCCGACAACCAGGTCGTCATTTCCGGCAGCAACGCGGCGATGGCGCTTGTCGCCGAGCGCATCAAAGGCAACGGCATTGCCAAGCGCCTGGCGGTGAGCGTGCCGTCCCACTGCGCGCTGCTGGAGCAACCGGCCCAGGTGTTGGCACAAGCCTTCGTTGCACTCAAGGCGCCGCGCATCACCTACCTGAGCAGTACGCGTGCCCGACCTATCCACAACCCCGAGCAACTGCGCGATGACCTGGCGTTCAACATGTGCCGCATCGTCGACTGGCGCGGCACCGTGCAAAGCGCCTACGAGCGCGGCGTGCGCCTGCAAATCGAATTGCCGCCGGGCTCCGTGCTGACCGGCCTGTCACGCCGGGTGTTCGAGCAAGGCACGGTGATCGCCTATGAAGGCGCGCGCCTGGACACCTTGCAGGCCCTGCTGCAAGAGGAGGAACGCCGCCACCGATAAAGCCCCACCCAAGGCATTCGAAGTACAAAAACAACAATTTCGATCGAGCACTTTGAGGACAACAACAATGATTATCTACGGTGTGGCATTGCTGGCGATCTGCACGCTAGCGGGCGTGATCATGGGCGACATGCTCGGCGTGTTGCTGGGCGTCAAATCCAACGTGGGCGGAGTGGGCATTGCGATGATCCTGCTGATCTGCGCCCGCCTGTGGATGCAAAAACGCGGTGGCATGACCAAGGATTGCGAGATGGGCGTGGGCTTCTGGGGCGCGATGTACATCCCCGTAGTGGTGGCGATGGCGGCGCAACAAAACGTGGTGACGGCCCTGCACGGTGGGCCGGTGGCGGTACTGGCGGCCATCGGTTCGATACTGGTGTGCGGTTGCACGATTGCCCTGATCAGCCGCACCCACAAAGGCGAACCGTTACCCGCTGAAGAGCCGCTGATCGCGCCGGCGGGAGGTCGCTGATATGTGGGACCTCATCGAGAAAGGTTTGGAACATAACGGCCTGGTTACCGCATTCGCCTTCGTGGGTGTGGTGATGTGGATTTCCGTGGTGCTGTCCAAGCGCCTGACGTTCGGGCGCATTCATGGTTCGGCGATTGCCATCGTTATCGGGCTGGTACTGGCCTGGGTCGGCGGCACACTCACCGGCGGGCAAAAGGGTTTGGCCGATGTGGCGTTGTTCTCCGGCATTGGCCTGATGGGCGGTGCGATGCTGCGGGATTTCGCCATCGTTGCCACCGCGTTTGAAGTGCAAGCCACCGAAGCGCGCAAGGCTGGGTTGATCGGCGTGATCGCGTTGCTGCTGGGCACGGTGCTGCCGTTTATTGTCGGCGCCAGCATGGCCTGGGCCTTTGGTTATCGCGATGCGGTCAGCATGACCACCATCGGCGCCGGTGCGGTGACGTACATTGTCGGCCCGGTGACCGGCGCGGCGATTGGCGCGACGTCGGATGTGATGGCGCTGTCGATTGCCACCGGCTTGATCAAGGCGATTCTGGTGATGGTCGGCACCCCGGTGGCGGCGCGCTGGATGGGCTTGGATAACCCGCGCTCGGCGATGGTGTTTGGCGGTTTGGCCGGCACGGTGAGCGGGGTGACGGCGGGGCTGGCGGCGACGGATCGGCGGTTGGTGCCTTATGGTGCGCTGACGGCGACGTTTCATACCGGGCTTGGGTGTTTGCTCGGGCCTTCGGTGCTGTACTTCATTGTGCGTGGGCTGGTTGGCTGACTCTGGAGTTTGTGTTGTCTGGTCTGGCGTCATCGGGAGCAAGCCCCCTCCCACACTTGATTGGGTTCACATATCAAAATGTAGGAGGGGGCTTGCTCCCGATAGCGGTCTGACGGTTGGCATACATCCGACACTCCGCCAGCAACGCGAGCAAATTCGGGTCGCGTTCCTTGGCCTTCAAGAACACCACGCCAATATGCTGCTGCAACCGATACCGCGGTTGCAGCGGTATCAGTTTCACCCGGTTCTCATACACCGCCGCAATCCTTCCCGGCAGCAGGGCATAGCCCACTCCCGAACTGACCATGCTCAGTAACGTGAAAATGTCATTCACCTGCATCGCGACCTTCGGTTCGAACCCCGCTTGCTTGAAGACGCGATTGCCATCCTGGTGGGTGGCGAAGCCTTGCGTGAGGGTGATGAAGGTGGCGTCGCGAACATCGGCGAGGTCGATCTGCTGCTCGCGATCGAACGGCGAGTCGGCCGGGGTGGCGAGGAAGATGTCGTCCGAGAACAGCGCGATCTGTTCGCAGTCAGGGTCGTTGGCGTGCTCATCGAGGGAGATCAGGATCGCGTCCACTTCCATATTCTTGAGCTTGTAGAGCAGGTCGAAGTTGGAGCCCAGGATCAGGTCGATGTTGAGTTCGCTGCGCCGGATTTTCAGGCCCATGATCAGTTGCGGCACGGTCTTGACCGTCAGCGAATACAACGCGCCGAGCTTGAAGCGTTCGGCGGAGAAACCCGCGGCTTCACGGGTCAGGCGCACGCTGTCGACCACATCGGCGACCAGTTTTTGCGCGCGCTCTTCCAGCACGTAGGCACTTTCCAGCGGGGTGAGGTTGCGCCCTTCGTGTTTGAACAGTGGGCAACGCAGGGCATTTTCCAGGGAGTGGATGGCGCGGTGCACGCTGACGTTACTGGTTTGCAGCTCGGCGGCGGCGCGGGCCAGGTTACCGGTGCGCATGAACGCCAGGAAGATTTCCAGCTTCTTGAGGGTGAACTCTTCGTCGATCAGCATGGCCGTGGCTCTTGTTCGAATGCGTTCGATTGTGCCCGCAAAACCGCGTGGCGTCCTCGGAACGTCACAAGACGCTTGCACTCTTATGCGCAAGGTTGGACGCTAGCTCGCCAATGGTTAACGGTTAGGGAGGTCGGTGACAGATGTACCACGGTGAACGATTCAACGCCTGGAGCCATTTGCTCGGCACAGTGGCGGCGTGTATTGGTGCAGTGTGGATGTTGGTGGTGGCGAGCCTGGATGGCAGCCCGTGGAAGATTGTCAGCGTGGCAATTTATGGCTTTACGTTGCTGGTGCTGTACAGCGCGTCGACCGTGTACCACAGCGTGCGCGGGCGGCGAAAAGAGATCATGCAGAAGGTCGATCATTTCTCTATCTACCTGCTGATTGCCGGCAGTTACACGCCGTTCTGCCTGGTGACCTTGCGTGGCCCGTGGGGTTGGACGCTGTTCGGCATCGTGTGGGGGCTGGCGGTGATCGGCATCCTGCAGGAGATCAAGCCGCGCTCCGAGGCGCGCATCCTGTCGATCGTGATCTACGCGGTGATGGGCTGGATTGTGCTGGTGGCCGTCAAGCCACTGATCGCCGCGCTGGGCACGGCGGGGTTTACCTGGCTGGCGGCGGGTGGGGTGCTGTACACCGTCGGCATCATCTTCTTTGCCTTGGAGGACCGGCTGCGGCATTCCCACGGGATCTGGCATCTGTTCGTGATCGGCGGCAGCCTGCTGCACTTCGTGGCGATCATGCATTACGTCTTATAAGCGCTCCAGTAGCTCCCTGGCGCGCAGGCCGAAGATCTCCACCAGCTTGGCCAGCATATGCGGCGGCGGCTCGTCGGCGCGGGTCAAGGCATACAGGGTGATGGGCAGCGGCGGTGTGAGCGTGCGGATGCAGGTGGTGGCCGTCGAGGCACCTGATGCAGTGAAGGGATCGATCACCGTCAAGCCCGCGCCGGACTCCACCATGGCCCGGGCCAGGGAATAGGTCTGTACGGAGAGGGTCACCCGAGGCGTCGGGTCGACGCTTTCCAGGTAACTCTCGAGTTTTGCCGCCAGTGGGTCAGCGCTGGACAAGCCAATCAGCGGTGCGCCGGCCAGATCCGATAAAGGTAAAGGTTGAGCCGACGCGGTTTCGGGCCAATAGCCTTTGGACGCCAACGCCACCAGCACACCGTTGGCCAGCACCTGGGTGGTCAGCCCCGGATGGCCGGAGAAGTTGAGCGTCAGCGCCAGGTCGATCTCGCGCATCAACAGCTTGTGGACCAGCTCGCGGCTGTGGTCGCTGGACAGCTCGCAGGCGATGTCCGGGTAATCGCGCTTCCACTCCAGCACCGCCGGTGGCAACAGTGACAATGCCAGCGCCGGAATCGCACCGATGCGCACGCTTTGCCCAGGCTCGTGGCGCAGGCTCTTGGCCAGGCGCCGCACCCCTTGCAGGCTCTGGGTGACTTTCTCCACTTCACTTTCCAGCGCCAGGGCTTCCGGGGTGGGCTGCAATTTGCCGCGCACCCGCAGGAACAGCGGGAAGCCCAGCTGCAATTCGGCGTGTTGCAACACCTTGGTCACCGCCGGTTGCGAGACGTGCAACAACTGCGCGGCGGCGCTGACGGAGCCGGTCTGGCGGATGGCCTGGAAAATTTCGATATGCCGCAAGCGCATGGCAAGTCCATAACCTTTGTTTATAGGTGGACCATCTTTATTCATTGTCGGTGACCTGTCACCTGCCTCTACCCTTGGAACCTCTTACTTCAACCACGGGTGGCGGGGATGGCCAAGCGAGTTTGCATCATCGGCGGTGGCGTCATCGGTTTGGCCAGTGCTTACGCGTTGGTGCGGGCGGGCCATGAAGTGACACTGATCGAGGCTCGCGACAGTGTGGGCAGTGAAACCAGTTTCGCCAACGGTGGGCAGTTGTCTTATCGCTACGTCGCGCCGTTGGCCGACGCCGGTGTCCCCCTGCAAGCCATTGGCTGGTTGCTGCGCGGTGACTCGCCGCTCAGGCTGCGCCCGCGCCTGGACCTTCAGCAATGGCGCTGGATGGCCGCGTTTCTTGGCGCCTGCCGTGGCTCGGTCAACAAGAGCAATGCCGCGCACCTGCTGCGCCTGGCGTCCCTGAGCCAGGACACGTTGCAGCGCTGGCGCGAGGATGATCATCTGGACGGTTTCGACTGGCGGCGTAACGGCAAGTTGGTGACCTTCCGCCACGCGGCCACGTTTGAACAGGCACGCAGCAAAGTCACGGATATCCTCCAGCAGCAAGTGCTGTCGGCGCTGGATTGCGCGCGCCTTGAACCCGCACTGGCAGACGGTGGTTTTGTCGGCGGCATTTACACGCCGAACGAGGAGGTGGCTGATTGTCATGCCTTCTGCCGGCGGCTCGCCGAGCGGCTTGAGGCGTCGGGCCGGTGCAGGTTTTTACTGGGGCGGCGGGTGACTGCGATTCGCCACGCCAACGGCGTGGTGCGGGCTGTCGAGTTGGGCGATGAAGTGCTGCCCGTGGAACAACTGGTACTCGCGGCCGGCCATCGCAGTGCTGAGTTGGGCCTGCCGGGGTTGGCGCTGCCACTGTATCCGCTCAAGGGCTACAGCCTGAGCGTGCCCATCGGCCCACAGCACCGGGCGCCGAGTGTGAGCATCACCGACTACGACCGCAAGATCGTCTACGCGCGCATCGGTGAGCAACTGCGGGTGGCGGCCATGGTGGACATCGTCGGTTTTGACGCCCGCCTTGAACCCAAGCGCCTGGCGCTGATGAAGCGTCAGGCGTTGGAGACTTTCCCTCTGGCCGGCGACTATGCCCACGCGGTCGAATGGGCAGGCATGCGTCCGGCCACTCCGACCGGCGTGCCGCTGATCGGCGCCAGTGTTTATAGCAACCTGTGGTTGAACCTGGGCCATGGCGCGCTCGGGTTTACGCTGGCCAGCGGTAGCGGCCAACTGCTGGCCGAGTTGATTGGCCAGCAGGTTCCTTCCATTGATATGCAGGGCCTGGCGCCCCGCGCTACATGAGGATGTCCCATGACCATCAGCCGAATCGACAGCAACGAGCGCCTCTCTGACGCCGTCACCTTCAAGGGTCTTGTATTTCTTTCGGGTCAGGTGCCGGGCGAAGGCCAGGACGTGGCGACACAAACCCGCGAGGTCCTGGCAAAGATCGATGCGCTGCTGGCCCAGGCCGGTAGCGATAAGGACCATCTGCTCAATGCGACTATTTATCTGAAAGATATCGGCGCGGGTTTTGCCCCGATGAATGAAGTGTGGTCCGCATGGCTATCCCCGGGCATGGCGCCAACGCGCACCACGCTGCAAGCGGAGCTGGCGCGGCCCAGTGTACAGGTGGAAATCAGCGTGATCGCTGTACGTCAATAATCCGAACAACCAACGGAGCATAACAATGAAAAAAATCCTGTTGAGCGGCTGCACCCTGGGGCTTTTACTCGGGGCACAGGCTTATGCGAACGAAGCACCGCTGGAGGGCACGCTGAGCAAGATCGCCAGCAGCCGGTCCATCACCCTGGGCTACCGCGACGCATCGGTGCCGTTTTCCTACGTAGGGGACCAGAGCGGCAAGCCCATGGGGTATTCGGTGGAGTTGGCGAACAAGATCGTCGAGCGCATCCAGCAGAAAACCGGGGTGGCGGACCTCAAGGTCAAATACAACCTGGTGACCTCCCAGACCCGCATTCCCCTGGTGCAGAACGGCACCGTCGACCTGGAGTGTGGGTCCACCGGGGTGACGGCCGAGCGACAGAAGCAGGTGGCCTTCTCCTATGGCTTTATCTACGTGAAGGGCCAGTTGCTCACCGCCAAGGACAGTGGCATCCAGGGGTTCGACGACCTCAAGGGCAAGAACGTGGTGACCACTGCGGGCACCACCAACGAGCGCTTTCTCAAGAGCTATGACGCCGAGCACAAAACCAACATGTTCGTGATCAGCGCCAAGGACCATGGCGAAGCGTTCAAGATGCTGGAGACCGGCCGTGCGGCGGCGTTCTACATGGATGACGCGCTGCTGTACGGCGAGCGCGCCAAGGCCAGGGACCCGCACCACTGGGTGGTGGTCGGCAAGGAGCAATCGAGGGAAATCTACAGCTGCATGGTGCGCAAGGACGACCCGCAATTTCTGGCCGTGGTCAACGAGACGCTTGGCGACCTGTATCGCAGCGGGGAGATCAACGGGATTTACCAGCGCTGGTTTGAACAGCCGATTCCACCCAAGGGCCTGAACCTGGAATTCCCGATGACCGCTGAGCTGAAGGCCATTATCGCCAAGCCGGTCAGTGACCCGGTGGACTGATTTGACGGCGTGATAACCCAATCCCATTTTGGGATTGGGCTTACAAACCAGGCTTAGAAATCGCCCCACAGTTGTTGGGCCACCGCCAGCGCCACCACCGGTGCCGTCTCGGTACGCAACACCCGTGGGCCAAGGCGGGCGGCATGGTAGCCGGCGCCTTGGGCGGTTTCGACTTCGGCGTCCGTCAGCCCACCCTCGGGGCCAATCAGGAAGGCCAGGCTCGAGGGCTTGGCATGGCTGACCAGCGGCGCCGCGACCGGATGCAGCACCAGCTTCAGGTCGGCCTCGGTCTGCTTCAACCAGTCCGCCAACAGCAGCGGCGGATGGATTACCGGCACCGTTGAACGTCCGCATTGCTCGCAAGCGCTGATCGCCACCTGGCGCCAGTGCAGCAGGCGTTTGTCGGCGCGTTCGTCTTTGAGGCGCACCTCGCAACGCTCGCTGAAAATCGGGGTAATGGCGTTGACGCCCAGTTCGGTGGCTTTCTGGATCGCCCAGTCCATGCGCTCGCCCCGGGACAGGCCCTGGCCGAGGTGGATGTGCAGCGGTGATTCGGCCTGGCCTGCGAAACGTTCCGTCAGCTGCACGGTGACGCGCTTTTTGCCGACTTCCAGCAAGCTGCCCAGGAATTCCTGGCCGGAACCGTCGAACAATTGCACGGCGTCGCCTTCCGTCATGCGTAGCACGCGGCTGATGTAATGCGCCTGGGCTTCGGGCAATTCGTGATCGCCGAGACTCAGCGGGGTGTCGGTGAAGAAACGGGACAATCTCATTTGTGTTCTCTGGAAAAGGGTCGGCAGAGCGGACGCGCAGCGTCTGGGGATGCGTTCCCACGCAGAGCGCGGGAACGATCAGTCAGCCGGGGTCGCGGAAGTCGGGGTGGAAGTTGTTGGGCACCGCCACGCTGACGCGGCTGTTGGTCGCAATATCGATGCCTTCGCTGGCCACCTCGGCGAGGAAGTCGATCTGCTGTGGCGTAATCACATAGGGCGGCAGGAAATACACCACGCTGCCCAGTGGCCGCAACAGCGCGCCACGTTCCAGGGCATGTTCGAATACCTTCAGGCCACGGCGTTCCTGCCAGGGGTAGGCGGTCTTGGTGGCTTTGTCCTGGACCATCTCGATGGCCAGCACCATGCCGGTCTGGCGGACTTCCGCGACGTGGGGGTGGTCAACCAGATGCGCAGTCGCGCTGGCCATGCGCTGGGCCAGGGCGTGGTTGTTTTCGATGACGTTGTCTTCTTCGAAAATATCCAGGGTGGCCAGGGCCGCCGCGCACGCCAACGGGTTGCCGGTGTAGCTGTGGGAGTGCAGGAAGGCGCGCAGGGTGGGGTAGTCGTCGTAGAACGCGCTGTACACGTCTTCGGTGGTGACCACGGCGGCCAGCGGCAGGTAGCCGCCGGTGAGGGCCTTGGACAGGCACAGGAAGTCCGGGCGGATGCCGGCCTGTTCACAGGCGAACATACTGCCGGTGCGGCCGAAGCCCACGGCGATTTCGTCGTGGATCAGGTGTACGCCGTAGCGGTCGCAGGCTTCGCGCAGCAGCTTGAGGTAGACCGGGTGGTACATGCGCATGCCGCCGGCGCCCTGGATCAGCGGCTCGACGATGACGGCGGCGACCGTTTCATGGTGCTGCGCCAGGGTCTGTTCCATGGCCTGGAACATAGTGCGCGAGTGTTCTTCCCAACTCATGCCCTCAGGGCGCAGGTAGCAGTCCGGGCTGGGCACTTTAAGGGTGTCGAGCAGCAGCGCCTTATAGGTTTCGGTAAACAGTGGCACGTCGCCTACCGACATCGCGGCGATGGTCTCACCGTGGTAGCTGTTGGTCAGGGTGACGAAGCGCTTCTTGTTCGGCAGGCCCCGGTTGAGCCAATAGTGAAAGCTCATTTTCAGCGCGACTTCGATGCAGGACGATCCATTATCGGCGTAGAAGCACCGGGTCAGGCCCTCAGGCGTCATTTGCACCAGGCGCTCGGACAGCTCAATCACCGGCTGGTGGCTGAAACCGGCGAGGATCACGTGTTCAAGCTGGTCGACCTGATCCTTGATGCGCTGGTTGATGCGTGGGTTGGCGTGACCAAACACATTGACCCACCAGGAACTGACGGCGTCGAGGTAGCGCTTGCCTTCGAAGTCTTCCAGCCACACGCCTTCACCGCGCTTGATGGGGATCAGCGGCAATTGCTGGTGGTCTTTCATCTGGGTGCAGGGATGCCACAGCACCGCGAGGTCGCGTTGCATCCACTGGTTGTTCAAGCCCATCGGTTTTCTCCTCGAAGCGGTCCTGCGCACCACGCAGGCGAAACAATCGCGCAAGCCTATGCAATGGGCGGCCGTGTCACAACCCATTACGTGCGAATAGGCAGTAAACACAGGACGGTCTGTCACGTTTCTTCTGGATAGTCCTTAATCCCTTGTTAATTTAATCTGCCTACTCTCAATATCGTATTTCTTGATATTTCAAAGCAAAATTTTCCGCTTTAATTCGATAGGTAAATCGCTAGGCTTGGCACAGCTCTTACGGGATTAAGTACATGCAGCTACGCAATTCAGAGGCCCGCTATGGTTGGGTCAGTATGGTCTTGCACTGGGGCGTTGCCCTGGTGGTGTTTGGTTTGTTCGCCCTGGGCTTGTGGATGGTCGGTCTCGACTATTACAGCGCCTGGCGCAAAGAAGCTCCGGATTTGCACAAGAGCATCGGCATCACGCTGTTTGCCATCATGCTGGTGCGGATCGTCTGGCGCTTGATCAGCCCGCCGCCACCACCGCTGGCCAGCTATAGCCGCCTGACCCGTATGGGGGCCGCATTTGGCCACGCGTTTCTCTATGTCGGGCTGTTTGCCGTGATGATTGCCGGTTACCTGATTTCCACCGCCGATGGTGTCGGTATCCCGGTGTTTGGCCTGTTTGAAATTCCTGCCTTGGTTTCCGGTCTACCGGACCAGGCAGATACCGCGGGTGTGGTGCATTTGTACCTGGCCTGGGTGCTGGTGGTTTTCGCCGGTTTGCATGGCGTGGCTGCATTGAAACACCACTTTATCGATCGTGATGTGACCCTGACGCGAATGCTGGGGCGCAAAGCCTGATGTTCAACCTCGACTCACAAGGAATAGAAAGCATGTTGAAAAAGACTCTCGCCGCTCTGGCAATCGGTTCGGTCCTGCTGTCCGCAGGTTCGGCAATGGCTGCCGACTATGTGATCGACAAAGAAGGCCAGCACGCCTTCGTCGACTTCAAGATCAGCCACCTGGGCTACAGCTACATCACCGGTACCTTCAAGGACCTGGACGGCAAGTTCAGTTTTGACGCGGCCAAGCCTGAAGACGCCAAGATCGAAGTCAATGTGCGCACTGCCAGTGTGTTCACCAACCATGCTGAACGTGACAAGCACGTCAACAGCAAGGACTTCCTGGAGTCGGGCAAATTCCCGGACGCCAAGTTCGTTTCCACCAGCGTCAAGCCAACCGGCAAGAATGCTGATGGCAAGCAGACTGCCGATGTGGCGGGCGACCTGACCTTCCACGGCGTGACCAAGCCTATCGTGGTCAAGGCTACGTTCCTGGGCGAAGGCAAGGATCCATGGGGCGGCTACCGTGCCGGCTTTGAAGGGACCACCTCGATCAGCCGCAAGGAGTTCAATCCAGGTGGCATGGACGTAGGTCCACAGTCCGACGTGGTTAATCTGTACATCACCTTTGAAGGTGTGAAAGCGAAGTAATTTTCGCCTCGCATACAAAAATGCCCCGCATCTTTCGATGCGGGGCATTTTTTATGGGGCTTGAAAACTCAGCGGTTGCGGGTCAGCAGCGCTGGTTTTTCACCACGAGGACGGCCTGGCAGTTGATCCAACTGCTCGGGTGTCGGGAAGCGGTCGGCTTTGGACTCCTTGTGGATGATCTTCGGCGCCGGGCCACCACGCGGGTTCTGCACGGCAGGTTCAGACGAACGAGGCTGGTCGTCACGGGCCGGGCGGCGGTTACGCGAATCTTCGCGACGGGCCTGGCCGTCACGTGATGCGCCATTACGTCCGCCATTGCGCTTGGCTGGTGGGGTGCCGGCGGTGCCGCCGCTGCTGTTGCGTGGGCCGTTCTGGCGGCCGCCTTGAGGCTGGCCGCTGCGCGGAGCGCCCGCGCCCTGTGCCGGAGCACCTGGGCGGCGGCCACGGCCCTGGGCCGGTTTGGCCTGGGGCACGTAGTCGACGCGGTTACCGAAGTTATCGATATCGTCGTCCAGGAACTCGTCCGGAGCACGGTCGGCTGCGGCGCGGGGCGGCTGGCTCGGCTGGCGCTGTTCGCGGGCCGGGGTGCCTTCGCGGGGCTTCTGCTCGCGGGCTGGGCGTTCGCCACGGCCGTTGCTCGCGGACTTTTCCTTGCCCTTGTCTTTGCCCTTGTCGCGACGCCCGCCGCCACCACCGCCGCCGTTCGGGCCATCGCCCTTAGGACCGCGTGGGTTGCGTGGGTTGCGCACGTCCGGACGCTCGCGCGCTTCAGGCTTTTCAGCCTCTACGGCGCTGGCATCGAAGCCCATCAGGTCGCCGTCGGCGATCTTCTGCTTGGTCATGCGCTCAATGCTTTTCAGCAGTTTTTCTTCGTCCGGTGCAACCAGGGAAATGGCTTCACCCGAACGACCGGCGCGGCCGGTACGGCCGATACGGTGCACATAGTCTTCGTCGACGTTAGGCAGTTCGAAGTTGACCACGTGCGGCAACTGGTCGATATCCAGGCCTCGGGCGGCGATGTCGGTGGCAACCAGGATGCGTACGGTGCCGGCCTTGAAGTCGGCCAGGGCCTTGGTGCGCGCGTTCTGGCTCTTGTTGCCGTGGATGGCGACGGCGGTGAGGCCGTGTTTGTCCAGGTACTCGGCCAGGCGGTTGGCGCCGTGCTTGGTACGGGTGAACACCAGCACCTGTTCCCAGGCGCCGGCGGTGATCAGGTGGGCCAGCAATGCACGCTTGTGGCTGGCGGCCAGGCGGAACACACGTTGCTCGATACGCTCGACCGTGGTGTTCGGTGGCGTGACTTCGATGCGCTCCGGGTTGTGCAGCAGCTTGCCGGCCAGGGCGGTGATGTCCTGGGAGAACGTCGCCGAGAACAGCAGGTTCTGGCGCTTGGCCGGCAGACGGGCGAGGACTTTTTTCACGTCATGGACAAAGCCCATGTCGAGCATGCGGTCGGCTTCGTCCAGTACGAGGATTTCGACGTGGGACAAGTCGACGCTGCCTTGACCGCACAGGTCGAGCAAGCGACCCGGGCATGCCACCAGCACGTCAACACCCCGGGACATGGCCTGAACCTGCGGGTTCATGCCGACGCCGCCGAAGATGCAGGCACTGACGAACTTCAAGTCGCGGGCATACAGCTTGAAGCTGTCATGCACCTGGGCTGCGAGTTCGCGGGTTGGGGTCAGGACCAGTACGCGCGGTTGGCGCGGGCCGTGACGCTGGGATTTGTCCGGGTGACCGTTGGGGAACAACCGCTCCAGAATCGGGAGGGCGAAACCACCGGTTTTACCAGTACCTGTCTGTGCCGCAACCATCAGGTCGCGACCTTGCAACACGGCGGGAATGGCCCGCTGTTGCACCGGAGTAGGCTCGGTATAGCCCGCAGCCTCGATGGCGCGGACTAAAGCCTCGGAGAGACCGAGGGAAGCAAAGGACATGAGTAATCCTGTTTTAGTTAGGGCTTGGCCCAAAGGGATAATCTTGCCGGGCGTGAATGGCGCTTAGGGGAGCGCAACCCCGTCCGGTCCTGCTGCGTCTGGCGGGCACTCCACCGGCTCGCGCGGGCTGAAAGCTGCGCAGTAGCTGGGTTAGGTGCCTTTTTCAAGACCTCAGCGGCCGGGCGTAAGCCTGGCGGAAAGGCCGGAGTATAACAGAGCAATCACTGCGCGCTGCTTTCCTGCTGCTCAACGGTTCCTGCGGGCGTGGTAATCGGGGTGGTGTGCAGGTGGGCATCGCCGTATTTTGCGCTCAATACGGCATAGGCCGGCTCTTGTTTGAAGCGCTTGAGCTCGGCGGCGAAACGTTGCACCAGCAGGTCCATGCCCGCGCCACGGCGTACGGCCAGAAATTGCTGCTGGCGACTGACCACCAGCGGTGCCTGGCTGACCTTGCCTTCCAGGCCCAGGTCCTTGATCACATGCATTCCCACGCGTCGGTCAGTGATCAGCAGGTCGATGCGCCCCAGCATGAGTTTGCCGAAATTGGCTTCGTGGCTGGGAGCGGGTTCGCGGTTGAAGGCTGTGGAGTCACTGAAGGCGCTGCCATACAGGTAGCCTGGCGAGATGCCGACCGTCAGGCCGCGCAACTCGTCCAGGGTCTTGGCGGGGTGAGGGCGTTCGTTGGCGTAGAACAGCACGAACTCGACCTCCGATAACGGCTCGCTGGGGTAAAGCAGCAGGGCATCGCGGTCGTGGCTGTGGAAAATATCCAGCGCACCATCGGCGTGGCCTTGGTCGAGCATTGCCAGGCAGCGCTTCCAGGGCAGGAACTGCCATTGCACATCCACCCCCAGGCGCTGGAACACGGTCACCGTGGTTTCATAGTCGAGCCCGCGCATGGTGCCGTTGTCGTCGTAGACGTAGGGCGTCCAAGGCTCAGTGACAATGCGCAGCTTCTCGCCGTAAGCGGCCAGGCTCAGGCAAGCGAAAAGCGCAGCAGTCAACAGCTTTAAAATGACAGGCATGCCGGGAGATTACGACGCTCCAGCCCTAAAGAGAAGCTCTGGCACGCGCATTGGCGGCGCGAGCTATTTCGCCGCAGCGTCCATCAAGTGGGCATGGGCCTTGATCGGAGGTGGGGCGGATTTCGCAGTTCCGTGGCTACGTAAAACGACAAAGGCCCTCGTCTGGACGAGGGCCTTGGCACAACCGGGCAAGCGTTAGCGTGGCAGCTTGAGGTTGTTCCAGATGGCGAGGCTGGGTTCAGCCTGGTTCAGGGTATAGAAATGCAGTCCTGGCGCACCGCCTTGTAACAATTGTTCGCACATTTGCGTGATGACCTGTTCACCGAACGCCTGGATGCTCTTGACGTCATCACCATAGGCTTCCAGTTGCTTGCGCACCCAGCGTGGGATTTCAGCGCCGCAAGCGTCGGAGAAACGCGCCAGCTTGCTGTAGTTGGTAATCGGCATGATGCCCGGCACGATTGGGATGTTCACGCCCATGGCCCGTACACGCTCGACGAAGTAGAAGTAGCTGTCGGCGTTGAAGAAGTACTGGGTGATCGCGCTGTCGGCGCCGGCATTGGCCTTGCGTACGAAGTTGCGCAGATCGTCTTCGAAGTTACGTGCCTGAGGGTGCATCTCCGGGTAAGCCGCCACTTCGATATGGAAGTGATCGCCGCTTTCTTCGCGGATGAAGCTCACCAGGTCATTGGCGTGGCGCAGTTCACCGCTGGCCATCCCCATACCGGACGGCAGGTCACCACGCAGGGCGACGATACGCTTGATGCCGGCTTGCTTGTATTGGGTCAGCAGGCTGCGCAGGTCGGCCTTGCTGTCGCCCACGCACGACAAGTGCGGAGCGGCGGGAACTTTGACTTGGCTTTCCAGCTGCAGCACGGTGTTGATCGTACGGTCGCGGGTGGAACCGCCGGCACCGTAGGTGCAGGAGAAGAAGTCAGGGTTGTAGCGGGCCAGTTGCTCAGCAGTGGCCATCAGTTTTTCATGCCCAGCATCGGTCTTGGTCGGGAAGAACTCGAAGCTGTAGCGACGGTCTTGGGACATGGTCGGATCCTTGGAAACTCAAAATGCCGGGAGGTGTACACCGTCAATGTGGGAGGGGGCTTGCTCCCGATAGCAGTCGTTCAGTCAACAGAGCTGTTGAATGTGCTACCGCCATCGGGGGCAAGCCCCCTCCCACATAAAGCCCGCTCTCCCGTGAGTAGAGAGCGGGCAGCAGGCAAATCAGTAGCGGTAAGCGTGCGGCTTGAACGGACCTTCAACGGTCACGCCGATGTAGTCGGCCTGGGTCTTGGTCAGTTGAGTCACAACGCCGCCGAAGCCGCGGACCATTTCCAGGGCCACTTCTTCGTCGAGTTTCTTCGGCAGTACTTCTACCGTCAGGCGCTCGGCTTTCTGGGCCGGCGACAGGTCGGCGTACTTCTGGCCGAACAGGAAGATCTGCGCCAGTACCTGGTTGGCGAACGAGCCGTCCATGATGCGGCTTGGGTGGCCGGTGGCGTTGCCCAGGTTAACCAGGCGGCCTTCAGCCAGCAGGATCAGGTAGTCGTCGTTCTGCGGGTCGAAATCGCCGGCACCGGTACGGTGAACCTTGTGTACCTGCGGCTTCACTTCTTCCCATGCCCAGTTCTTGCGCATGAAAGCGGTGTCGATCTCGTTGTCGAAGTGACCGATGTTGCAGACAACAGCACGCTTCTTCAGGGCTTTGAGCATGTTCGCGTCGCAAACATTCACGTTGCCGGTCGTGGTGACGATCAGATCGATCTTGCCCAGCAGGGCCTTGTCGATGCTCGCTTCGGTGCCGTCATTGACGCCATCGATAAACGGCGAAACCACTTCGAAGCCGTCCATGCAGGCTTGCATGGCGCAGATCGGGTCGACTTCGGAGACTTTGACGATCATGCCTTCCTGACGCAGCGACTGGGACGAACCCTTGCCCACGTCACCGTAGCCGATCACCAGGGCTTGCTTGCCCGACAGCAGGTGGTCGGTGCCGCGCTTGATGGCGTCGTTCAGGCTGTGACGGCAGCCGTACTTGTTGTCGTTCTTGCTCTTGGTCACCGAGTCGTTGACGTTGATGGCCGGGATTTTCAGCTCGCCCTTGGCCAGCATGTCCAGCAGGCGGTGTACGCCAGTGGTGGTTTCTTCGGTCACGCCGTGGACGCGGTCCAGGATGGCCGGGTATTTCTTGTGCAGCAGCTCGGTCAGGTCGCCGCCGTCGTCGAGGATCATGTTGGCATCCCAAGGCTTGCCATCTTTGAGGATGGTTTGCTCCAGGCACCACTCGTACTCTTCTTCGGTCTCGCCTTTCCAGGCGAATACCGGGATACCGGCGGCAGCGATCGCGGCAGCGGCCTGGTCTTGAGTCGAGAAAATGTTGCAGGACGACCAGCGTACTTCGGCACCCAGGGCAACCAGGGTTTCGATCAGCACGGCAGTCTGGATGGTCATGTGGATGCAGCCGAGAATCTTCGCGCCCTTGAGCGGCTGCTCAGCGGCGTACTTGCGACGCAGGCCCATCAGGGCAGGCATTTCGGATTCGGCGATAAAGGTTTCGCGACGGCCCCAGGCAGCGAGGGACATGTCGGCGACTTTGTAGTCGTTGAAATCTGCAGGCGTGTTGACAGCGCTCATGAAGAGCCTCCATTCGTAGTGTGCGAATGGGCGCCGTTGTGCGTTTAGTATCAGGCCAGGGCAACCAGGCCGGACAACGCCCCATCCGAGCCTGACAGGTTGAACCTGCTGCAGCGCCCCTCGGACAGGTGGCGGGAGAACGGTATCAATCGTAGATGACCGTTTTGAAACGGTGGCGATTATAGCCGTGTGCGCCTGACTTCCCAAGCCTTTCCGTCGGTCATATGAAGATCGCTCATGGGGTTGATAGGCAATGGCTCATAGAGCCAGAGCCCAGGCTCTGCCATGATGTCACCCATCATTCGGCAAGACGCTTTGGAGTGACCATGAACTTCCACACCCGCAAGTGGGTAAAACCTGAAGACCTCAACCCCAACGGCACCCTGTTCGGCGGCAGCCTGCTGCGCTGGATCGATGAAGAAGCGGCCATCTACGCGATTGTCCAACTGGGCAACCAGCGCGTGGTGACCAAGTACATTTCCGAAATCAACTTCGTCAGCGCTTCGCGCCAGGGCGACATCATCGAACTGGGCATCACGGCTACCGAGTTCGGCCGCACCTCCATCACCCTGACCTGTGAAGTGCGCAACAAGATCACCCGCAAAAGTATCCTCACCGTGGAAAAAATGGTGTTCGTCAACCTCGGCGAAGATGGCTTGCCTGCGCCCCATGGGCGTACCGAGATCAAATACGTGAAGGACCAGTTCCAGGACGACGCCGTCGCGGGGTAGGTGTTGAATCTTTACCGGGTTATTCCGTAAGGATCTTTGCGTGGCTCTCTTATCACTCAGGCCTACACCCTGTAGAGAGAGCCCCGTGTATGAAAGTGTCAACCTCGCCTGTCCAATCTTCGTTTCCTCAAGCGCTCGAACAGGCGGTGAAGACGCCTCTGCTCAAAGAGGTGGGCCCGCGCAAGTTAAGCCTTCATCGTTACAGCGATGGCCGCGTAAAAGTGGTTCTGTCGCCGCCGGCGGTGAGCCATCTTGTGCTCAGTGGTGGCGGTGCGAAGGGTATCGCTTTCCCCGGAGTGCTACAGGCGCTCGAGCAGGCCAATAAGCTCCCTGGCGTCAAAGTGATTTCCGGCTCATCGGCCGGAGCGATTTCCGCGACGCTGATCGCCAGCGGCATGGGCGCGCAGGCGTTCGGTGAGTTGTCGAACAGTATCGACCTGCCCAGCCTGCTCAATAGCCAGGACCCGGTGACGGCCTGGCTGCAAACCATCAGTTCCGAACTTGGCAAGCTCGCCGGGCGTCTGCCTGGCGCCGCCGGAAACATTTCCCAACTGCTGCTGACCCTGTTGCCGCGCCTGCAAACCGAGGCCTCGCCGCTGGAGGAGATGATACGCAACGAGTCGCGTAAGTCGATCCTCGCCCATATCGCCGCAATGCCCGGGGCCAAGCCGCCCGCCGAGGTGATGAAGATCGCCGCCAGGCTCAGAGCCGGTGGTGCGCCGACGTTCCGCGATCTGGAGGTGTTGAGCCGGCATATCCCGGCGATCAAGTCACTCAATATCACCGGCACGGGCATGTTCGATGGGCGGCCGCAGTTGGTTGTGTTCAACGCCAGTCTCACTCCGGATATGGACATTGCCCGGGCAGCGCGTATCTCGGGTGCCTTGCCGGGGCTGTTCAAAAGCCCTGAGGAGCAAGGCCATGCATTCCAGGCACAGGCTCAGATCACGGCGTTTCAGGACGGTGGCCTGCTGGCCAATACGCCCGCGCCGGGGGTGATCGGCGGCGCCGTTGCGCAGGGCCCGTTGAATCGGCCCGAGTCGCTGGTCGTCGAGTTTGAGTCCGCAGCAGCAGGGCCGAAAAAAAGTGGGGGATTCTTCAGTCATTTGGTCGACCGCTTTACCGGTACGCCCCACGCCGCAGCGGGCGCTTATCAGGAGCAGCGACTCAAGGCGTATCGCGATCAGACGGTGACCTTGCCGCTGAAAACCAACAAAGGTGACTTTCGCGGCCTGCTCAACGGTACGGTCAACTTCACCATGACCCCCGAACAGAAAAAGGAGCTGCAGGCACGCAGCCGGCAAGCGGTCGCAGGGCATCTGGATCAGCGTGCGCAGGCGCGTGAAACGCACGAGTTTCCCTCATTGGAAAGTGCGGTGCTGGCGATGGACGATGAACTGCTTGCCGGCGTGCAAACGGAACTCCAGAAAGACCCGGCTGCCGCACAGGTGCTGATGTTTCGCAGGCATGCACAACAAGCCTTGCAGGCATTGGACAGCGCCATCAGCGAGGCCAATCAAGCCGGTGGCGCCCTCAAGGTCACGCCCAAAGTGGCGGCAGCCTTGCGTAACCTGGACGCGCTGGCCCGTAAACCTGAGCACATCGAGTGGCTGGCGCAGCGCTTGAATGCGCCGGGCCAGCGCAACTTCCAGCAGTTGCTGCAAGTGGCTGCCAAACAGGCTTCGCCCCTGTCCAAAGTGATGAGCAGTGCCGTCGCTGAGATGAAAAGACGCGATATCGCGGTGAAAGTCGAGAATTTCACGCGTGAAGTGATTTACCCCTCAATGCACCGCCCGGGCCAATCGAAGGCCAATCTTGAGTTATTGCAGCGCTCGGCGCGTGACTTGGCCGATGCGACCACGCCCGCCGAGTTCAACCGCGTACTCGACGGCATCATTGAGCAATACGGTGCGCGCAATAAACCCTGGAGCAAGCCGGTCAGGTCGACCACCGTTGAAATGGCCAAGGCCTGGCGCATTCCGGTTTAAATACGGTGCCACTGAACAGCCATCGTTGCGGCGTGTCGTAGCTACAGGAACCCCCTAAGGACACTGTAGATCATGGCCACCCCCGAAGACGGCAAGACCCCCAACCTGTCGCAGGAAGAGCAGCAGGACGTAGACAAAAACCAGCCGCCCCGTGCGGCTGTGCTGCATGAAATCATCCGTACCCAGGGCGACCAGGAACTGGAGCGCAACGTTGCGGCGTTGTGGTGGTCGGCGCTGGCAGCCGGGTTGACCATGGGGTTGTCATTGATGGCCATGGGGCTGCTCAACTCGCGCCTGCCGGAGGGCGAAGCCTTCAAGGTCATCGCCAGTTTCGGCTACTGCGCGGGGTTCCTCGCGGTGATCCTGGCACGCCAGCAACTGTTCACCGAGAACACCCTGACCGCCGTGCTGCCGGTGATGAGCAAACCTACGCTGAACAATGCGGGTCGGCTGCTGCGGCTGTGGTCCGTGGTGCTGGTGGGTAACTTGTGCGGCACCTTGCTGGTTGCCTACGTGATGCTGCACTTGCCGATCTTCGACAGCAAGACCGACCTTGCCTTCCTCGAGATCGGGCGCAAGATCATGGAGAACGACGCCGGCCAGATGTTCGCCAAGGGCATCGTTTCCGGCTGGATGATCGCCACCATGGTGTGGATGATCCCGTCGATGGAAAGCGCCAAGATCTGGATCATCGTTCTGATCACCTACCTGATGGCGCTGGGCGACTTCACCCATATCGTGGTGGGGTCGGCGGAAGTGTCCTACCTCGTGTTTGCCGGTGAACTGTCGTGGCATGACTTCTGGCTGGTATTTGCCGGCCCGACCCTGGCCGGCAACATCATCGGTGGCAGCTTCATCTTTGCGTTGATCAGCCATGCGCAGATCCGCAGCGAAGGCAGCCTGCCCGGCAAACAAGCTGCGGACCCAAGGCATCCGCAGCCCATCAACAAGGATCAGTGAGGTTCGGGTGTGGCCTCGGGTTCGCCCTGGGTCACATGCTTGACCAGCTTGCCGATGCTCAAGCCCTGCAGCAGGATCGATGACAGCACCACGATGTAGGTGATGCTCAGCAACAGGTCGCGTTCCGGGCCCAGCGGCAAGGCCAGGGCCAATGCCACCGAAACGCCGCCGCGCAAGCCGCCCCAAGTGAGAATGCGGATGGTGCCACGCGGCACGCTGCGCCAGCGACGCAGCAGCAGGATCGCGGGAGCCACCGTCAGCAGGCGCGACAGCAGGATCGCCACGGCCAGCAAGCTTGCCGCCAATACATGCAGCCAGTTGAACGGCAGCAGCAACAGCTCCATGCCGATCAGCGCAAACAGCAGGGCGTTGAGCATGTCATCGAGCAGTTCCCAGAAACCGTCCAGGTAGCGCCGGGTCATGTCGTTCATTGCCAGCTTGCGGCCCAGGTTGCCGATGATCAGCCCCGCGACCACCATCGCAATCGGTGCAGAGACGTGCAGTTCGGTGGCCATCGCCGAGCCGCCGATGACCAGGGCAAGGGTCAGCATCACTTCGACCTGATGCTGTTCAATGCTTTTGATCATCAGGTACACCAGGTAACCAATCAAGCCGCCGAACACCACGCCACCCAATGCCTCGTGTGCGAACAGCATGGCTGTGGCACCCACGGTCGGGGTTTCGCCCAACTGCGCGATGCCCAGCAATACGGTAAACACCACGACCGCTGTGCCGTCGTTGAACAGCGATTCGCCGACGATGGTGGTTTTCAAGGGTTTCGAGGCGTTGGCGGTACGCAGTACGCCGAGCACCGCAATCGGGTCGGTGGGGGAAATCAGCGCGCCGAACAACAGGCAGTAGAGGAAGCTCACGTGCCAGCCAAACAGGGCAAAGATGTAATACGCCAGGCTGCCGATCACCACGGTAGCAATCAACACGCCGAAGGTTGCCAGCAGGCCGATGGGCCAGCGGTAACTGCGCAGGTCGTTCAAATTGACGTGCAAGGCGCCGGCAAACAACAGGAACGACAGCATCCAGTTCATCAGCAAGTCGCCGAAGTCGATCTGGCCGATCAGTTGCTGGATGCGGTCTTCCAGGCCAGGGTAGCCGAGCACGCTGAGCCCTTGCAGGATCAGTGAGAAGAGCAGGGCCGTGACCATCACGCCAATAGTGGGCGGCAGGCCGATAAAACGGAAGTTCACATAGGTGAGCAGTGTGGTGAGGCAAATGAAAGCGGCGACAAGTTCAAGCATCCGGGGTCCTTGGAAGTGGTTTGGATCGTTCGTCAGTGGGTGGATGGACCGCAGCAGCGGTGGGATGTTGCAAGCGCTGGATAGAACCTTTTCGGTTCGACAGGGCTCATAGCGGGTGAGTGCGGTCGCGAATGTTTGGTGCTAAAACTCTAACCGCTGGTTAAAACAACAAAAGGAATCTGTGATGACGGTGGCATTCTGGTGTGTATTGATCGCGATTTTCCTACCTTACCTGTGCACGGGAGTGGCCAAGTTCAGCGGCGGCAAATTCGGACCGCGGCAGAACCACGACCCACGTGCTTTCCTGGACACCTTGGAAGGGTTAGCAAGACGCGCCCACAACGCACAACTGAACAGCTTCGAGGTGACGCCGGCATTCGCCGCGGCGGTGATTATTGCGCACCTGGCCGGTACGGCGTCGCTGGTGACGATCAACGTGCTGGCCGTGTTGTTTATCACCAGTCGCCTGCTGTACATCATTTGCTACCTGGCGGACTGGGCGATGTTGCGTTCGCTGGTGTGGTTCGTGGGCATGGCGTTGATTGCGAGTTTCTTCTTTGTCTCGATCTGACGCCCGACGCAAACCCCTGATGTAGTGAGCGGGCTTGCCTCGCGATGGGTGGCGAAGCCGCCCTAATCCAGGCACCGCATTCTTCCAGGCAGAGCTCAGGTGCCTGGTTTGGGGCGGCCTCGCCATAGGTCAGCATCAGGTGCCGGCTGGTGCGTCCGGCACCTGTGGCAATGCAGCACCTTTAGGCCACAACATCCAGATCTGCCCCTGTTGCTTCATGTTCCCGGCCAATTCACCCGCCGCATCCCCCGTGCCCCAGAACAAGTCCGCACGCACTTCACCCGTGATCGCGCCGCCCGTGTCTTGCGCGGCGACAGGCCTTGAGATCGGTGAACCATCGGGTTTGGTCGTCGACAGCCACAACAGGCTGCCGAGCGGAATGACCTTGCGATCAACGGCCACGCTATAACCGGCCGTCAACGGCACATTCAAAGAACCCCGTGGCCCTTCGTTACTGTCGGGGCGGGCGCTGAAGAACACGTAGCTGGGGTTGCTCGCCAGCAGTTCCGGAATGCGCTGTGGATGGGCCTTGGCCCAGGCGCTGATGGCGCCCATGGTCACATCGTCTTTTTTCAGTTCGCCTTGCTCCACCAGCCAGCGTCCGATCGGGCGATAGGGGTAACCGTTCTGGTCGCCGTAGCCCACGCGTAGTTGGCGCCCGCCTGCCAGTTGAATACGCCCCGAGCCCTGGATTTGCAGGAACTGCAGGTCCATCGGGTTCGTCAGCCAGGCAATCGGCTTGGCGGTCGAGCCTTGGCTGTTGAGGGTGCCGGCGTCGTCATAGGGCTTGAGTACGCGACCTTCCAGGCGACCACGCAGGCGCTTGCCCTTGAGTTCGGGGTAGATACTTTCCAGGTTGACGATGATCAGGTCGTCCGGTACGCCATACACCGGCACATGGGCCGTGGCGGTTTCGGTCAGGCTGCCGGGGTAGACCGGCTCGTAGTAGCCGGTGATCAGGCCGTTCGGAGTGTTGTCGGCCGAGCGCAGGCCAAATACATCCAGGCGTTCCTTGAGAAAATCGCGAACCGCCTCGGCATTGCCCGGCACGCTCACTGCGGCCGCACAGGTCGCACCCCACACCGGGTCGGCCTTGAGGCGTTGGCAGGCACTGCGCCAGGATTCAAAACCGGCCAGCAGGTCGCTGTCGGACACGCTTGGCAAGGCTTCCCACGGCGCGCTCACATAAGTGGCGATAGCATGGGGTTTGGGGGCTTGCGGTTGATTGGCGTCTTTGCCGCCGTCACAGCCCGCCAGCAGCGCGATGATCGGCAGAGCCCACGCCAGGCGGCTCCAAGGTTTGAAGGTGAGATTCATACAAGCAATTCCTGAAGCGGTCACCCGTGCATTCACGCCAGCGGGCAACCCTTATTATTAATAGGGCTATTGGTCTTTGCGGGCGGGGCGAGGATACTGGCCGCCGTTCCCGTGACCTTGAAGCCATCATGACTTTTAAAAAACTGACCGTGGTATTGCTGGCCTGCCTGACGTTGTCCGCCTGTGGCGGTGTTGATCCGAACTCGCCGCTGGGTCAGCGCAAGGCGATCTTCAAGCAGATGCTCAAGACTGGCGAAGACCTGGGTGGCATGTTGCGCGGACGCATTCCGTTCGACGGTGCAAAGTTTGCCGAAGGTGCGGTCAAGCTGGACGCGTTGTCCCACGAACCGTGGAAACATTTCCCAAGCGTGCGTGAAGAAGACCATACCAGCGCCAAGGATAACGTGTGGCAACAACAGGCCCGTTTCCAGGAGCTGGCGCGTAACCTTGAGGCGGCCACCGGTGAACTGGTGATCGCCAGCCAAGTCCAGCCTTACAAAGCCAGCAACCTGGGGCCTGCCGTGCAGAAAGTCGAAGATGCCTGCTCCGCCTGCCATAAGCAGTTCCGAGACCATTGACCGGTTTTATTTGTCGAGTTCTTCCACGGCGTCCTGCAGCTCTTTGCGCGAGTCGGCGAGCTTGTCCTTGCGCTTGTTGATCTTGTCGGCGTCACCCTTTTTCATCGCCTTGTCGAGGTCGGCCTGACGGCGGCTGACTTCGTGCTTGGCGTCGAGCACTTTGTTTTCACGTTCTTTGCGCAAGGAGGCGTCAGTGCAGTGGGTGGTGACTTCGCTCAGGGCTTTTTCCAGGCCGGCCTGCTGCTCGCTGTTACCGTGCACCTTGGCTTGTTCGATCTGCGTGCTGATGGCCTGGCGCTTGGCGGCGCAGCCGGTGAGTGGTGAGTCTTCTTCGGCTGCCAGCAACGGTGTGGTCATGAAGCTTGCGGCGGTCAATAGGGCGAGGGGGGCGAAAAAATTCATGTGGAACTCCAAAGTCGCGATCCGATGGCAGGATGAATTCTGCCGGGGTTAAAGGTAGTTGGCCTGGGTTCAAAACCCGTCTATTCCGGCCGTACGTAATGTTTGAGCCAGCGCCTGCACTTGCGGGTCGTGAAAAAAAGCGCTGAGTTGCGCGGCGCGACCCGGGCCTATGCCGTCGGTGGCGAGCCAGGCTTGTGTGTCCCGGGCAGCCAGGGTATGCCAGCCGCCTTCCAGGTTGTTGCGTGCCGAGGGCGGTACGCCCAGGGCTTTGAGCCATTGTGCAAAAGGGCGTTGCCGGGCGCTGAGGATGTTGTCGAGCACCCGCGCACGGCTGCGGTCGCCGAAGCCGTCAATGTTAGCAAGCTCTGTCGCATCCAGGGTTAACCAATCGAGAAAGCCTGCGATTAGACCGGCCTGGATCAATATGTTCCAGGTCTCGCGGCCCATATGCGGTAAAGCCAGGCCCTGGTTGCTGCTGAGCCAGGTCAGGCGCGCGAGCAACTGCTCCTCGCAGCCGGGGTCCAGTTGCCAGCAGCTCAAGGCATGGAACGCGTGGGCGTCGGGCACTTGCACTTGCACCCGGGTCTTGTTGCGCAGGATGACTTCGTCCAATCGTGGGATCACCTGGCCGGCCAGGCTGATGGACACCTGGTCTCCGGGGCGGATATCCAGGGTTTGCCAGCGCATGAGGGAGCCGACGCTGACCCGGCTGATCTGCCGATCATCCAGGCGCACGGGTTCTAGTTCCAGAATGGGAGTGATGCGCCCCGTGCGACCGATCTTGAATTGCACCTTGCGGACCAGTGCCAGGGCCTTGGCGGCCGGGTACTTCCAGGCGACTGCCCAGTAAGGTGCGGCGACTTGCCAGCGTTCGGCGGGTGCGCGCGCGGCCTGGTGCAACACCACGCCATCGCTGGCGAAGGGCAGAGGTTGGTTGTACCAATAAGTGCGCCAATGCGCGGCTTCGCTGATGTGTTTGATAGGGTGGCTGTAACGTTCGCTGTCGCTGAAACCCCAGCGTGCCAGGGTCGCCAGGCGCTCGGAGAAGCTGGCCGGGCCTTCTGGCCAGGCCCAGACGAAAAGGCCGATTCCGGCGGCTTCGACGTCACTCAACTGGTGGCGGTTCATCAGGCCGGCTACTTTGCTGCGGGCATTGAGCCCGCCCTGTGCCGACTGCACGTGTGCATCCAGGCGCCAGTAAAGCTCGCCTTGCAACACGACATCGATGGGCTCCGGCAGTTGCTGGACGATCGCGGCGATCTTGCTGGCGGAGGCGGACCAGTCCTGGCCGAGCACGCCATCGCCGCGACTGATGACTTGGCTCAAGCGCCCGTTGCGATACACCAATGTAACCGCCACGCCGTCGACCTTGGGTTGAATCCAGACGTCTTGGCGGTGCCCAAGCCAGTCGCCGACGGCCGATTCATCCAGCAACTTTTCGAGGCCGGTGTGTACCACCGGATGAGGCTGCGTGCCCCGTGAACTGGCCAGGGGTGAGTCGATGTCCGATGTGGGTTGGGGAAAACATTCGCGCCACCGGCTCAGGCGCTGGCGGGCCTGGTCGTAGAGCTCGTCACTGACGGGGGATTGGCCGAGGCGGTGGTAACGGTCATCCCACAGGTGTATTTGCCTGGCCAGGGCGTCGAACTGTGAGCGGGTCCGGTTGGTGCAGTCTTCGGCCGTGGCCCAAAAAGGTAGAGCACTCAGCAGTAAAACCATCAGCAAGCGCATCATGAGCATCCTTGCTCGAAAAGGGTGCCCAGCCTAAGTGATCCACGCAGCCACAAAAAAGCCCCGAACGAGCGGGGCTTTTTACTGGGTGTTTCGGCTTACTTGAACAGCCCGCCCAAGGCTTTCACCGCGTCGTTGTTCTGTGCCTTGGCCTGCTGCTTTTGCTGGCTGGCGTCGACTTTGGCCTGGGATTCGGCGAGTTTGTTGCAACCTTTGTTGACTTGTTCCAGCGCAGCCTCAAAGGCCTTCACTTTCAAAACGTCGTTCTGGGCGTTGGCGGCATCGATCTTGGCTTGCAGGTCTTTGGCGTGTTGCTGGCAATCGCCGGAATTACCGCCGCCCAGTTGGGAGCTCAGGGCACCGCTCAGTGCGCTCAGGTCTGCGGCGTGAGCCGGCAGGGTGAACAGGCTGAGCAAAAGGGCGGCAGGGGCGAGCGTGGAAATGCGCATGAAAAACCTCAATGTTCGATTGCCTGCGCGCTTATCCGTCCCGGGCGGGCGCAGTGCAATATCCAGATGGAGGTGAAGGGCCCGAGAGGGCGCGGATTCTAGAGGGCCATTATTTGGCCTGCAAGGTTTGGATCCAAAATATTTGACCGTTGTGCGTAAACCTGCGGGCAATAAAAAGCCCCGCCGGGCTAACCGGCGGGGCCTTGGGTACTGCGAGCGATTACAAACCGGCAGCGGTGCGCAGGTCGTTGGCGCGGTCGGTTTTTTCCCAGGTGAAGGTGGTGAAGGTGTCGTCGCCGACGGTCTTCTGTGCAGGTGTACGGCCGAAGTGGCCATAGGCTGCGGTTTCCTGGTACATCGGATGCAGCAGGTCGAGCATGGTGGTGATCGCGTAAGGGCGCAGGTCGAAGATTTCGCGTACCAGCTTGATGATCTTGTCGTCGCTGATCTTGCCGGTGCCGAAAGTATTCAGCGAGATCGACGTAGGCTGCGCTACACCGATGGCGTAGGACACTTGAATCTCGCAACGCTCGGCCAGGCCGGCGGCGACGATGTTCTTGGCCACGTAACGACCGGCGTAGGCCGCCGAGCGGTCAACCTTGGATGGGTCTTTGCCCGAGAACGCGCCACCGCCGTGACGGGCCATGCCGCCGTAGCTGTCGACGATGATCTTGCGACCGGTGAGGCCGCAGTCGCCCACCGGGCCACCGATGATGAACTGGCCGGTCGGGTTGATGTGGAACTGGGTGTCTTTGCTCAGCAGTTCGGCAGGCAGCACGTGCTTGACGATCAGTTCCATCACGCCTTCACGCAGGTCGGCGTAGGACACGTCCGGGTTGTGTTGGGTCGACAATACAACAGCGTCGATACCGACCACCTTGCCGCCGTCGTAGCGGCAGGTCACCTGGGACTTGGCGTCCGGGCGCAGCCATGGCAGCAGGCCGGATTTACGGGCTTCGGCCTGGCGCTGTACCAACTGGTGCGAGAAGGTGATCGGTGCCGGCATCAGCACGTCGGTCTCGTTGCTGGCGTAGCCGAACATTAGGCCCTGGTCGCCCGCGCCTTGATCTTCCGGCTTGGCACGGTCCACGCCCTGGTTGATGTCGGGGGACTGCTTGCCGATGATGTTCATCACGCCGCAGGTGGCGCCGTCGAAGCCGACGTCGGAGCTGTTGTAGCCGATGTCGGTGATCACATCACGGACGATCTGCTCCAGGTCGACCCAGGCCGAAGTGGTCACTTCGCCAGCGATGATCGCTACACCGGTTTTCACCAGGGTCTCGCACGCCACGCGGGCGAACTTGTCTTGAGCAATGATGGCGTCCAGCACCGCATCAGAAATCTGGTCGGCGATTTTGTCCGGATGCCCTTCAGACACGGACTCGGAGGTGAAAAGGGAGTATTCGCTCATCTCGATGTTTTCCTGATATTTACCGATGGTGAGTGTCGCCAGCCGGTCGCTGAAAGTGGCGAACCTGGATCTGGAAACCATTACGTAAACCTACATAGAGGCTTTCCCCGGGAACGAGTCCCGCAGCGGTGGCCCAACGGGCCAGATCGTCCTGTTCAAAACCCAACCAGAGATCACCGCAGGCCTCCCTGGCCCAATTCTGGTTGTGGCTGCATAGATCCGTAACCAGCAGGCTACCGCCGGGGTGCAGCAACCCGGCCATTTGCTTGAGGGCGTCGGCGGGGGCGGCGAAATGGTGCAAGACCATATTCAGTACCACGCAGTCGGCCCGCAGGCTGGTGTGATTCAGGGCGTCAGCCAACTGCAGGCTGACATTGCCCAGTGCCTCGCGCTCGCATAACTGGCGCGCCAGCTCGAGCATGGCCGGGCTGTTGTCCAGCGCGGTGACCTGCTTGAAGCGGCGCGCCAGCTCCGGCAGGAAACCGCCATCGCCAGGGCCGACTTCCAGTGCGCTCGCCTCTTCACTGAAGCTCAGCTTGTCCAACAACGCCAGTACGCTCTCGCGGTACTGGGGCAAACCGGCGATCAGGTCCTGCTGGGCGCGAAACTTCTCGGCTACCCTTGAGAAAAAGTCCTGGCTGGCAGCGGCGCGTTGCCCGTGCACTTGAGCGATACGCGACTGTACATCCGACGGCAACCCGAGGTTGTCCACTTCCTCCAGCAAGGCCGCGTGCAACTTGCCGCCGAGCAGCTCGGTGTGGGGCAGGGCGCGGCGGTAGAAGATCGCATTGCCTTCACGGCGGGTGGCCACCAGTTCGGCCTGGGCCAGCACCTTCAAGTGGTGGCTCATGCCCGACTGGCCGATGGCGAAGATCTGCGCCAGTTCCAGTACGCCGAAGGAGTCGTTGGCCAGTGCACGCAATACGTTCAGGCGCAACGGATCGCCAGCGGCCTTGCACAAGGCTGCCAGTTCATCGCCGTCGTCGGGGCGCAGGGAGGGCACGGGTAGGTTCATAAGGCCAGCAGTCTAGTGGTGGGGGGAGGTCCCCGCAAGGTCAATATCAAAAAGTTTTGATATTGAACGATAAGTGGCGGTTATAAGCAGTCGGTATAGTCTTGGGACGAACCGGTGAAAGGTTTCTGCAGGCGATTGCCGCTTAAAGCACAGGAAAAACACCGCCAAGTGACTATCTGTCATTGCCCGCAGGCGGTGGCTGAGGGAAAATGCCGGTCCTTTTTTCCGTTTCTTTTATTCATTGTCTATTCAAAATCCCCAGGAGATCAGCGATGCCCAGCCGTCGTGAGCGTGCCAACGCCATTCGTGCCCTCAGCATGGATGCCGTGCAAAAAGCCAACAGCGGCCATCCCGGTGCCCCGATGGGCATGGCGGATATCGCCGAGGTACTTTGGCGTGACTACCTGAAGCACAACCCGAGCAACCCGTCGTTCGCCGACCGTGACCGCTTCGTGCTGTCCAACGGCCATGGCTCGATGCTGATCTACTCGCTGCTGCACCTGACCGGCTACGACGTCACCATCGATGACCTCAAGAGCTTCCGCCAGCTGCACAGCCGCACTCCGGGCCACCCGGAATTCGGCTACACCCCAGGCGTGGAGACCACCACCGGCCCCCTGGGCCAGGGCCTGGCGAACGCCGTCGGCTTTGCGCTGGCTGAAAAAGTACTGGGCGCACAGTTCAACCGCCCTGGCCACGACATCGTCGACCACCACACCTATGTGTTCCTGGGTGATGGCTGCATGATGGAAGGCATTTCCCACGAAGTCGCTTCCCTGGCCGGTACCCTGGGCCTGGGCAAGCTGATTGCCTTCTACGATGACAACGGCATTTCCATCGACGGCGAAGTCGAAGGCTGGTTCACCGATGACACCCCGAAGCGTTTCGAAGCCTACAACTGGCAGGTGATCCGCAACGTCGACGGCCACGACCCGGAAGAAATCAAGACCGCTATCGACACCGCTCGCAAGAGCGCGCAGCCAACCCTGATCTGCTGCAAGACCACCATCGGTTTCGGCTCGCCGAACAAGCAAGGCAAGGAAGACTGCCACGGCGCCCCGCTGGGTGACGCGGAAATCGCCTTGACCCGCGAAGCGCTGAAGTGGAACCACGGCCCCTTTGAAATTCCTGCCGACATCTATGCCGAGTGGGACGCCAAGGAAAAAGGCCTGGCCACTGAAGCCGAATGGGATCAGCGTTTCGCTGCCTACTCCGCCCAGTTCCCTGAGTTGGCCAACGAACTGGTACGCCGCCTTGCCGGTGACCTGCCTGCCGATTTCGCGGAAAAAGCCTCGGCCTACATCGCCGAAGTCGCGGCCAAGGGCGAGACCATCGCCAGCCGTAAAGCCAGCCAGAACACCCTGAATGCCTTCGGCCCGCTGCTGCCTGAGATCCTCGGCGGTTCGGCTGACCTGGCCGGTTCCAACCTGACCCTGTGGAAAGGTTGCAAAGGTGTCTCGGCTGAAGATGCCAGCGGCAACTACATGTACTACGGCGTGCGCGAATTCGGCATGAGCGCCATCATGAATGGCGTGTCGCTGCACGGCGGCCTGGTGCCTTACGGCGCGACCTTCCTGATGTTCATGGAATACGCACGCAATGCCGTGCGCATGGCCGCGCTGATGAAGAAGCGTGTGATCCATGTGTACACCCACGACTCCATCGGCCTGGGCGAAGACGGCCCGACGCACCAGCCGGTCGAGCAACTGACCAGCCTGCGCACCACGCCGAACCTGGACACCTGGCGCCCTGCCGACGCGGTGGAATCCGCGGTGGCCTGGAAGCATGCGATCGAGCGCAAGGACGGCCCATCGGCGCTGATCTTCTCGCGTCAGAACCTGCAGCACCAGGTGCGTACCGACGCGCAGATCGCCGACATCAGCCGCGGCGGCTACGTGCTCAAGGACTGCGCCGGCGAGCCGGAACTGATCCTGATCTCCACCGGTTCCGAAGTGGGCCTCACGGTTCAGGCTTATGACAAGCTGACCGAGCAAGGCCGCAAGGTTCGTGTTGTTTCGATGCCTTGCACCAGCGTGTTCGAAGCCCAGGACGCGAGCTACAAGCAATCGGTATTGCCGCTGCAAGTCGGCGCGCGCATTGCCATCGAAGCGGCTCACGCCGACTACTGGTACAAATACGTGGGCCTGGAAGGCCGCGTGATCGGCATGACCACCTACGGTGAGTCGGCGCCGGCGCCAGCACTGTTCGAAGAGTTCGGCTTCACCCTGGAGAACATCCTGGGCCAGGCTGAAGAGCTGCTGGAAGACTAAGGCTGTAGATCGAAGTGGCTGTGCCGGCCTCTTCGCGAGCAAGCCCGCTCCCACATTTGGAATGCATTTCAAGTGTGGGAGCGGGCTTGCTCGCGAAGGCGGCGGCACATTCACCTCAGTATCCAAGGTAATCGAGAACCCCATGCCTCAACCGCGTCCCTACAAAGTTGCACTCAACGGCTACGGCCGCATTGGTCGTTGCGTCTTGCGTGCTCTGTTCGAGCGAGGGGCGGCGGCTGGCTTTGAAATTGTCGCGATCAACGATCTGGCCGACATGGCCAGTATTGAATACCTGACACGCTTTGACTCCACCCACGGCCGCTTCCCTGGCGAAGTGCGGGTTGACGGCGATTGTCTGCACATTAATGGCAACTGCGTGAAAGTGCTGCGCAGTGCCACCCCCGAGGGCATCGACTGGGCGGCGCTGGGCGTCGACCTGGTGTTGGAATGCTCCGGTGCTTACCACACCCGTGCCGATGGCCAGCGGTTCCTCGACGCCGGCGCGCCACGCGTGCTGTTTTCCCAGCCGATGGCCAGCGAGGCGGATGTCGACGCCACCATCGTCTACGGCATCAACCAGGATTGCCTGACCGGTGATGAGTTGCTGGTGTCCAACGCCTCCTGCACCACCAACTGCAGCGTGCCGCTGTTGCGCCTGCTGGATCAGGCGATTGGCCTGGATTATGTGTCGATCACCACGATTCACTCGGCGATGAACGACCAGCCGGTGATTGACGCCTACCATCACGAAGACCTGCGCCGCACACGATCGGCGTTCCAGTCGGTGATTCCGGTGTCCACCGGCCTGGCCCGTGGTATCGAGCGCCTTTTGCCGGAACTTGCCGGGCGAATCCAGGCCAAAGCCGTACGGGTGCCGACGGTGAACGTGTCCTGCCTGGATATCACCATGCAGACCGTCAGCGACACCGATGCGACGGAGGTCAACCGGATCTTGCGTGATGCCGCCACCAGCGGCCCGCTCAAAGGCTTGCTGGCCTACACCGAGTTGCCCCACGCCAGTTGTGATTTCAACCATGACCCGCATTCGGCGATTGTCGATGCCAGCCAGACCCGCGTTTCCGGCCCCAGGCTGGTGAACATCCTGGCTTGGTTCGACAACGAATGGGGCTTTGCCAACCGCATGCTGGATGTTGCCGAACACTATCTGCACATCGCTTCTAAACAACCTCAACAGTAATTCAGGAACTGCGACCCATGACCGTGTTGAAGATGACCGACCTCGATCTGCAAGGTAAGCGCGTACTGATCCGCGAAGACCTCAACGTCCCAGTCAAGGACGGAGTTGTCACCAGCGATGCGCGAATCCTGGCCTCGCTGCCGACCATCAAGCTGGCCCTGGAAAAAGGTGCGGCCGTAATGGTGTGCTCCCACCTGGGTCGTCCGACCGAAGGTGAGTTCTCCGCCGAAAACAGCCTCAAGCCGGTGGCCGACTACCTGAGCAAGGCCCTGGGCCGCGACGTGCCGCTGGTAGCTGACTACCTGGGTGGCGTTGAGGTTAAAGCGGGCGATATCGTGCTGTTCGAAAACGTGCGCTTCAACAAGGGCGAGAAAAAGAACAGCGACGAACTGGCCCAGCAATACGCGGCCCTGTGCGACGTGTTTGTGATGGACGCCTTCGGCACCGCTCACCGTGCCGAAGGTTCGACCCACGGCGTGGCCAAGTTCGCCAAGGTCGCGGCGGCCGGCCCACTGCTGGCGGCTGAACTGGATGCACTGGGCAAGGCCCTGGGCGCGCCGGCGCAACCGATGGCCGCCATCGTGGCCGGCTCCAAAGTCTCCACCAAGCTCGACGTGCTCAACAGCCTGAGCCAGATCTGCAACCAGCTGATCGTCGGCGGCGGTATCGCCAACACGTTCCTGGCCGCAGCCGGCCACCCGGTAGGCAAGTCGCTGTATGAGCCGGACCTGCTGGACACCGCCCGTGCCATCGCCGCCAAGGTCAGCGTGCCGTTGCCGGTCGACGTAGTGGTTGCCAAGGAGTTCGCCGAGAGCGCCGCAGCCACCGTGAAGCTGATCGCTGACGTGGCCGCCGACGACATGATCCTGGATATCGGCCCGCAAACCGCAGCTAATTTCGCCGAACTGCTGAAAGCTTCCCAGACCATCCTGTGGAACGGTCCGGTCGGCGTGTTCGAATTCGACCAGTTCGGCAACGGTACCAAAGTGCTGGCCAAGGCGATTGCTGAAAGCGCGGCGTTCTCCATCGCCGGTGGCGGCGACACCCTGGCGGCCATCGATAAATATGGCGTTGCTGATCAAATCTCCTACATTTCTACCGGTGGTGGCGCGTTCCTCGAGTTCGTCGAGGGCAAAGTGCTGCCTGCCGTGGAAGTGCTGGAAACCCGAGCCAAAGGTTAAGGCGCGTGATCCGGAAAAGGAGCATTCCCATGATCAAGTCGCTGGCATTGGTGATGACCGCAGGCCTGTTGGCCGCCTGCGGTAGCACACCACGTGTGGCGCCCGAGGCGGACAAAGCCGATGCGCCTCGCAAACACAGTTGCTACCAGGCTGACTGGCAAGCCGAAACCATGCCGGTGATCAACAAGCGCATCGGCAACGAGCGGCTGGAGAAATACGACGCCGCGCCCAACGGTCAGGAACAGGGTTGCCCTTGACGGGTCTGATCAACTAACCGACAGCAGCAGCGGCCCTTGGGCCTGCGTTCGAGGATTGGCAATGAAAGGCGTTTTCGCCCTCGCGGCACTGGCCCTGTTGGCCGGTTGCAGCAGCATGAACATGTTCAACAAGGCAGAGCCTGCCGATAAGTGGACCACCTGGACCTGCGACAGCAAGGCTGAGGTCAACTGGCGCTTCGCGAACCAGGCGCGTTCGGAGGTGGATGTGCGCCTCGGGGGTTCGGAGCAGGTTTACCGCCTCAAACAAGAGGTTGCCGCCTCGGGCGTGCTGTACAGCGACGGTCAATTGGCGTTTCACACAAAAGGTGAGGAAGGCCTGGTCTACTGGGTTGCGACTGACGATTTGATCGGGCGCGGCTGCAAGGCCCAGTAACTGGAGCGCGGTCTCGAAGGTCATGAGATCCAAATGTGGGAGGGGGCTTGCCCCCGATAGCGGTGGGTCAGTCAAGAGATTCATCACTGGGAGGCTGCCATCGGGAGCAAGCCCCCTCCCACATGAGATTCGGTTCAAAACTGGAACTTGAGTCGCGCCCATCAGAAATAACGATTCAGCAGGCCAGGCGTGCAAAACCTGACCGGCAATAACTTGAATAGCGGCCTGCGCTACGGCAGGCTTGCACGATTAACGACCCTCGATCGGGAGAGACAACACAATGGCACTTATCAGCATGCGTCAAATGCTGGACCACGCAGCCGAGTTCGGCTACGGCGTCCCAGCCTTTAACGTCAACAACCTTGAGCAGATGCGCGCCATCATGGAAGCCGCTGACAAGACCGACTCCCCCGTGATCGTCCAGGCTTCGGCCGGTGCCCGCAAATACGCTGGCGCGCCGTTCCTGCGTCACCTGATCCTTGCCGCGATCGAAGAATTCCCGCACATCCCGGTGTGCATGCACCAGGACCACGGCACCAGCCCTGATGTGTGCCAGCGCTCCATCCAACTGGGCTTCAGCTCGGTGATGATGGACGGCTCCCTCGGCGAAGACGGCAAGACCCCGACCGACTACGAGTACAACGTACGCGTGACCCAACAAACCGTGGCCATGGCTCACGCCTGCGGCGTCTCGGTTGAAGGTGAACTGGGCTGCCTGGGCTCCCTGGAAACCGGCATGGCCGGCGAAGAAGACGGCATCGGCGCCGAAGGCGTGCTGGATCACAGCCAGATGCTGACCGACCCGGAAGAAGCTGCCGACTTCGTGAAAAAGACCCAGGTGGATGCCCTGGCCATCGCCATCGGCACCAGCCACGGCGCCTACAAGTTCACCAAGCCACCGACCGGCGACGTGCTGGCCATCGACCGCATCAAGGAAATCCACAAGCGCATCCCCAACACCCACCTGGTGATGCACGGTTCTTCCTCGGTACCGCAAGAGTGGCTGGCGATCATCAACCAGTACGGCGGCGACATCAAGGAAACCTACGGCGTACCGGTTGAAGAAATCGTCGAAGGCATCAAGTACGGCGTGCGCAAGGTCAACATCGACACTGACCTGCGCCTGGCCTCCACCGGTGCGATGCGTCGCCTGATGGCGACCAACCCGAGCGAGTTCGACCCACGTAAGTTCTTCGGCGCTACCGTAACGGCAATGCGCGACGTGTGCATCGCTCGCTACGAAGCGTTCGGCACGGCCGGTAATGCTTCGAAGATCAAGCCGATCTCGTTGGAAGCGATGTACCAGCGGTATTTGAAAGGTGAGTTGAACGCCAAGGTGAATTGAGCCTTAGGTGTTTGAAAAGAAGCCCGCAGTGATGCGGGCTTTTTTTTCGGTTGGAGTTTGACGACCGTAGTGGTTTATTCGTGATCAATATCCAACTTGGCAAACGTCACCCGCGCGCCTTCCTTGCTATCCCCACTATTGTCCTGCACATACACCCCCGCCTTGAAGTACAACGGCTTGTTCCCCCACGCCGCGCCGATTCGCTCGTTCCACTCTCCGTCCGCGGCGTACACGCTGAGCAGGCCGGCTTTGTTGAGGTTGATCACGTAGGTAAAACTCTTCTCCAGCGGCACATTCGACGCGATGGTTACCACGCGGCCTTCGCCGTCGTCCGGGCGCATGCGCACCTTGGCGACGATGTTGCCGGTCTGGGTCTTTTCCTTGAACTGGTATTCGAGTTTGATCAGCGGCTTCTGGCTGTCATAGGCATGAATCTGCCCGATCACGACTTTACCGGACGACGGCACCTGATTGACCTCCAGGGTCGCGCGCAGGAAGTTGTTCGCTTCTGGGTAGGTCCAGTTGCGCAGCCTCCCGTCGGCATAGGTTTCACGTAATTCGCTGCGGGGGTAGATGGCGTTTTCGGTGCGGGTGCCGGTCACCGGTGTCCAGAATTGCACGTTGCTGCCTTCGGCCTGGAAGTACTGGTCCTTGAAGCCGCTGACCAGCTTCGGCGTGTCGATAGTCGCTGGCGGGGAGCCGACAGGAATGCTCAGGTTCCAGGTGGAAAGGTCGATCATGGTGTTGGCCTTATTACAGGGGTTGAAGGCTTTAGCCCGAGGGCTGCACGGGTTCTTTATAGGTCGGTTCAAACCGATTGTTAAACACTTGTTGGCAATTTTTTGGCGCCAATGGAATGCCAAAAAGCCATGTGTCCCATACCGCGTGGCCTGCAGGGCTGTACCGTTAGTCGGCTTCCTGGCTATTGGCGCAATGATGGTATCGACGTCGCTTCTGCTTTTTTAGAACCGGGTCTAGAGTGAGACCTCAGTGTTTGTCCGGTTTTAGTCTTAGAAGTGACCGGTGCAGCCCTTCAAGGAAGAGAAGTAGCATGGATTGTGCTCCACACCACGGCGATGGCAGTTCGGTTCTTTTGGTGGTCGATGACTACCCGGAAAATCTCATCAGCATGCGTGCATTGTTGCAGCGCGAAGACTGGCGGGTGATTACCGCCGCTTCCGGCCTGGAAGCCCTCGAATTATTGCTGGCCCACGAAATCGATCTGGTATTGCTGGACGTGCGCATGCCCGGCATGGATGGCTTTGAGGTGGCGCGCCTGATGCGCGGCAGCCAGCGTACACGAATGACCCCGATCATCTTCCTCACCGCCCATGCCCAATCGCCCGACGCAGTGCAGGAAGGCTATGCCAGTGGTGCCATCGATTACCTGTTCAAACCCTTTGACCCGAATATCCTCAAGCCCAAAGTGCAGGCACTGTTGGAGCACCAGCGTAACCGGCGCTCCTTGCAGCGCCTTAGCCTGGAACTGGAGGCTGCCCGTGCCTTCAATGCCTCGGTGCTGGACAACGCTGCCGAGGGTATTTTGGTGGTGGGTGAGGGCAGTGTCATCCAGTATGCCAACCCGGCGATTTCACGCTTGCTCAACGCTACGATGGCTGAGTTGCAGGGCGAAAGTTTCCTGAGTTTCCTGCAAAAGCCTCACGTGCCTGCCTGGTTGGGTTTCCCGATGTACGAGGCGTATCGCAAAGGCGAAACGTGGCGCCAGCACGACGCGATCTTGCGCACCCGTCGCGGCCAGCAAGTGCCGGTGGCCTTGTCTTGCGCGCCTCTGCCCGCTGAGCAGAAGGCCATGGTGGTGACGGTGCTCGACATGTCGGAGGTGCGCCATCTGCATCAACAGTTGGAGTTCCAGGCCGTCACCGATCCGTTGACCGGACTGTTGAACCGGCGCGGTTTCCAGCAGGCGGTGGAAAGCACCCTGGCGCGCAGCGAGCGCAGTGATCAATCACTGGTATTGCTGTACCTGGACCTCGACGGGTTCAAGCGGGTCAACGATACCTTGGGGCATGACGCCGGTGACCGTGTACTGCGTTGGGTCTCGGAACAGATGCAGGCGTGTCTGCGCTCCTATGACATTCTCGGGCGCATGGGCGGGGATGAGTTCACCGCGTTGTTGGAATTGGAATTTCCGGAACAAGCGGCGAAAATCTCGGAAAAACTGATCGAGCGCGTGTCTGTCAGCCAACACGTCGACGGTTTGGATGTGATGCTCGGGGCCTGCATCGGGATTGCGACGTACCCGGATTGCGGTGCCGACCTGAGCGGCCTGCTACGAGCGGCGGATATCGCCATGTACGAAGCCAAGCGCGCCGGCCGCCAGCAGTATCGTTACTACGATAAAGACATGAACGGCCGCGCGCGCTCACGGCTGATGCTCGAAGACAGTGTGCGCACGGCTATCCAGAACAAAGAGTTCACCTTGGTGTTCCAGCCGCAGGTGTCGTTGGAGGATGGGCGTTTGCGTGGCTTCGAGGCCCTGTTGCGCTGGCAGCACCCGAGCGTCGGCGACGTGCCGCCGGGGCTGTTTCTACCGTTGCTGGAAGAGGCTCGCCTGATCAGCCAACTGAGTGCCTGGATCTACCAGGAGGTCGCGGTTCAGCGCGAAGCCTGGCAAGGCATTTTCGATAGCGAGCTGGTGTTGAGTGTCAGCCTCAGCAGCAGCCAGTTCAATATGCCTAACCTCGCGAACCAACTGCAGCAGGTACTGGAGCAGCATGGCTTGAAGGCGCGGCAGTTGGAGGTCGAGATCAGTGAAGACTGCCTGATGAACAACCTTCAAGACTCCACCAAGCAACTCAAGTTACTGCGCCAGATCGGTGTGCGCATTGCCCTGGATGATTTCGGCTCGGGTCGCTGTTCCTTGGCCCATCTGCGTGACCTGGAGTTCGATACGCTCAAGCTGGACCCGCAACTGGTGGCTCGCCTGCCGGGCTCGACACGGGACGCGGCGATGGCGCGCAGCATTATCCAGCTGTGCGAGCATTTCGATGTGTTGGTCATCGCCGAGGGCGTGGAGACATCGGAGCAGGCCCTGTGGCTTAAAACCCATGGTTGCCTGTTTATCCAGGGCCCATTGGCGGCGCAACCATTGCTCGCCGAGGAAGTTGGCGCCTGGTCTCACCCCCGTCAGCTGTGAATTCGCTACACTGGTGGCCTTTCGAGCCCCGTTGCAGATCCCATGACCGCGTTGAAATACCTCCAGGCCTATCCCGCTGCGCTCCAGGAGCAGGTGCGCCAATTGATCGCCAAGGACCAGTTGGGCGCCTACCTGGAGCAGCGTTATCCCGAGCGCCACGCGGTGCAGAGCGATAAGGCGCTGTACGCGTATGCGCTGGCGCTCAAGCAGGAACACCTGCGCAACGCCCCGGCCATCGACAAGGTGCTGTTCGATAACCGCCTGGACCTGACCCATCGCGCCTTGGGTTTGCACACCACGATTTCGCGCGTGCAGGGCGGCAATCTCAAAGCCAAGAAAGAGATCCGTATTGCCGCGTTGTTCAAGGAGGCGGCACCGGAATTTCTGCGCATGATCGTGGTGCATGAACTGGCGCACTTCAAGGAATCGGACCACAACAAGGCGTTCTACAAACTCTGCGACTACATGATGCCGGGCTACCATCAGGTGGAATTCGACCTGCGGGTGTACCTCACGTATCGCGACCTGCAGGGCAAGCCCTGACCGCACAAGGCGATTGACCATGGATGTGAGCAAGACCAAAAGCAGTTTTTACCGCCGCCTGTACGTGGCGTATTTGATCGACAGCCAGCTGGCCAGCACTGTCCCGGCACTGACTGACGTCACCGGCATGCCCAGGCGCACCGCGCAGGACACGATTGCGGCGCTGGCCGACCTGGATATCGTGTGTGAGTTCGAGCAGCAAGACGGTGCGCGCAACCATGCCGGGCGCTATCGGATTCGCAGCTGGGGCGCGATTGATCGCCAATGGATCGAAGGGAATCTGGTGTCGATCAAGCAGGTGTTGGGTTACCCCTGAGGGATGCGGTGATAGGGCTGACGCAATCGGGGGCAAGCCCCCCTCCCACATTTTGACAGTGTGAACCCAACCCAGTGTGGGAGGGGGCTTGCCCCCCGATGGGGCCCTCAAGCGCGCCGCATACCAATATGTGGAATATCGTCCTCCAGGTATTCCTCACCCGCCACCACAAACCCATACCGCCCGTAATATTCCTGCAAATGCGCCTGGGCAGAGAGAAAGATCGGCATCTCGGGCCAGATTTCTGCGATGTGCTTGAGCGTCTCCTCCATCATCCGGTGCCCCAGGCCGCTGCCGCGCGCCGAGGGTGCCACGATGACCCGGCCAATCACCACGTCGCCGCCCTGGGACTCCGGGTCCAGCAGGCGTAGATAGGCCACCAGTTCATTCTCTTTCCAGGCCATCAAGTGGTGGGTATCGCCGGACAGGTCCTGCCCGTCGATGTCCTGGTAAGCGCACCGCTGCTCCACGACAAACACCTCGCAGCGCAGGCGCAGGATGGCGTAGAGCTGCTCTTTGCCCAAATCGTCGTGATGCTTGCAGACCCATTCAATCGTCATCATATGTGCTCTTGGAAATGCCTGGAGAGGATAGTAAGCGCGACGGCGGTTGCTGTCTAAGTCGTGCATTTTTGTGAATGGCGTCAATTTGCCATCATTCTCTGCGCTCGCCGCTGACTTCTTTGTGTAATCTGCAATACAAGCTCATTGATGAGCTACTGTTATAAAGCCATCACGTGCCCGCCAAGGACTTTGAGCATGCTGCGAAGTTATCGTGCCGTTGCTTTGATTGCAGTGCTGTTGCTGGCCCAACCGGCGCTCGCGCAACGCCTGCGTCTGGTCGCGGACGCCTGGCCACCGTTTACCGATATCACGCTGGTCAACGGTGGGTTGGCCACCGATATTGTCAGCACTGCGTTGGCCCGCGCCGGCTACGCCAGCGATTTCGAGCAGGTGCCCTGGGCGCGCGCGCTGATGGGGGTCAGTGAGGGGCGCTACGACGTGCTGATCAATGCCTGGTACGACGATGCCCGCACGCAGTTTGGGCAGTTCTCCGCCGAGTACCTGCTCAACCGGGTGCGTTTCATTAAACGTGGCGATGACCCGATCGACTATCAGAACCTGGAGCAGTTGCACGGCGAACCTATTGCTGTCGTGCGCGGGTATGCCTATTCGCCAGCGTTCGATCAGGATGCACAGTTACAGAAAATACCGGTGCATAACTTCGCCATGGCCGTGCGCATGCTCGCTGCACAGCGGGTGAGGCTGACGCTGGAAGATGAGTATGTGGCCCGCTACTACCTGGCGCGGGAGTCGCCGCGGGTGCGCAATTCGGTGGAGTTCCTGCCCAAGCCGCTGAGTGAGAACAGCCTGCATATTCTCGTCAGCCTGAAGAACCCGGAGCATGCGCAGATCGTTGCCGGCTTCGACCGGGAGATTGCCAAGATGAAGGCCGATGGCAGTTATGAACGATTAATGAAAGAGCATGGGATGTAGCGTTCTTTCTGGCCTTATCGTCCTGCCTTCGGAATGCAGTCCCCTGTGGGAGGGGGCTTGCCCCCGATAGCGGCCTAAGCCGCGCCGGTGTCTTTGATCAAGTGTGCAGCCAATGTGCGCAACGGCCCCAACTGCCGACAGATCAACGCCAACTGCGTCTGCACCAGGCGCTGCCCTTCATCGATCTCATCCGGCATCTGCTCCAGCTCCGCGGCCATCGCTTCCTCGGCATCGCTTTGAATCGCAATGGGCTGCTTGTTGGCCAGCCCCGTGGCGATTTCATCGATACTTGCCGCCAGGGTGTTGCCGGCGCCCTCGATCAAATGTTCACGCGCTTCGGCCGGCAGTTGGGTTTCGCGGTGCGCGCCCAGCCCCGATAAGTAGCTGAGCAGGGTGTGGGACAACACCAGGAAGCGAAAGCCCACGTCTGCCTCCTTACGGAAGTGCCCCGGCTCCATCAGCATGTTCGCCAGGGTCGTGGACAGCGCTGCGTCGGCGTTGTGTGCATTGCGCCGGGCCAGGCGGTAGGCCAGGTCGTCGCTCTTGCCGGCGGCGTATTGCTGCATGATCTGGCGCAGGTAGATGCTGTTGCAGGTCAGGGTGTTGGCCAGCACTTTGTTCAGGCGCCGGCCTTGCCAGTCCGGCAGGAACAGGAACACCGCCAGGCCCGCGATCACGCTGCCGAGCAAGGTGTCGAACAGACGCGGCAGGAACAGCCCGTAGCCATCGCCGACCTGGTTGAAGCAGAACAGCACCATCAGGGTGATCGCCGCCGTGGCCAGGGTGTAGCGGGTGGTGCGGTTGATAAAGAACACCAGGCCGGCGGCGATGGCGAACATCGACTGCACCAGCGGGCTTGGGAACAGGTCGAACAAGGCCCAGGCCACGGTGAGGCCGATGGCGGTGCCGATGATCCGCTGGCCGAGTTTGCGCCGCGTCGCGCCGTAGTTGGGCTGGCAGACGAACAAGGTAGTGAGGATGATCCAGTAACCCTGGGACGGGTGAATCAAATGCACCATGCCGTAGCCGATGCTCAGTGCCAGCGGCAGGCGCAACGCGTGGCGAAACAACAACGACGTCGGCGTCAGCTGGGTGCGCAGGCGCGTCCACATTTCCTTGAGGTTGCGCGGCGAGCGGTCAAGCAGGCTGCTGTCGGTGGCGTCGGCCAGGGCGTCGGGGTTGCTGGCGTCGCTCAGCAGGCGGTCGAGCGTGGACAGGTTGGCCGCCAAGGCCCGTAGCGAACGCAGCAGGCCGCGCCAAGCCGGGTTGCTCTGGATGCGCAGATGCTCCAGGGACGCGTTCAAGTCGCCCAGGGCTTCGGCGAAGCTGTCGTCATAGATGAACGGCTGGCGTAGCTGAATCGACTCGGCCAGGGTCTGGCAGGCTTTGCCTTGCTGACGCAGCAGGCGCTGGCAACGGAACAGCACGTCGCTGTGGAAGAAGGCTTCGGCCAGGGCGTTGTAGGGATAATGGGATGAACTGGCGCGTTCGTGAATGTCCTGGGCGAGGAAGTACAGCTTCAAGTAGCGGCTGACTTTCGAGCCTGGCCGACCATTGCCCACGCGGTGCAGGATGATTTCCTTCGCCGCATTCAGCGCCGCGACCACCCGGCCATTTTGCTGGGCCAGTTCCAGGCGGCGCGCTTCCACGTCCAACTGGCGGATGGGCTCGAACAGCGACGACTTCAGTTTAAGGTAGCGTCCCAGCTCGCGGAACAACCGCGCCAGGCTCTGCTGTACCGGCTGGTTGGAAAACAGTGCCTGCCACACTACCGACAGCACGCCATACCAGGCTGCACCCGCTACCAGCAGCAGGGGCTCATGCCAGAAATCCGTGACCGCGCCACCGCGCTGGTCCACGCCGATCATGGTGTACACCGACAGAATCAGCGTCGCCGAGGCAATCGCCCCATAACGTTCGCCCAGCGCCCCGAGCATGGTCAGGCCGAAACTGGCCAGGGCCAGGGCTATCGCGAAGATCCAGGGGTAAGGAAACAGCAGCTCCACCGACAGTGCCGCGATGCTGAAACACACCAGCGTCACCGCCAGGGCATTGAGGCGGCCTTGCCAACTGTCATCGGTCTCGGCCAGGGCGCTGGCGATAATCCCCAGGAACAACGGGATCAGCAGCGTCATTTCATCCTGATACCAGCACAGCGCCATGCTGCCGGTGAGGGCGATGAATACCCGTACGCTGTAACTGAATTTATCCAGCGCCCACAGGCGCCGCATGGACTGCTTGAACGAGGTCGATGACATGAAGTCTGGAGTCTTCCGGGACGATGCCGCTAAATTGAGCCAGTAATGACGCCACGGCAAGCGTGGCGATCACATCCGACAGCAAAATATATTCCCGCCCGCCATTTTCAATATGCAATGCAATCCAAGTGGGAGGGGGCTTGCTCCCGATAGCGGTGGGGCAGCGGCAGATAAGCTGGCTGATCCACCGCTATCGGGAGCAAGCCCCCTCCCACATTTGACCGAGTACATCCTTCAGACGTACTGCGCCGCCGCATAACCTGACGCCCAGGCCCACTGGAAGTTGAACCCGCCCAGGTGACCGGTCACATCCAGCACTTCCCCGATGAAGTACAGCCCTGGGCTTTTCAGCGATTCCATGGTCTTGGACGACACTTCCCGCGTATCCACTCCGCCCAGCGTCACCTCAGCGGTGCGATAGCCCTCGGTGCCGGCCGGCACCAACTGCCAGCTCGACAGCTTTTGCGCGATTTCGGCGATTTCGGCGTGGGTGTACTGCTTCATCGGCTTGGACACGAACCAGCTTTGCGCCAGCAGGTTGGCCATCTTCTTGGTGAAGATGTCGCCGAGCAGGGTTTTCAACTCGCTGTTGGGATGCTCGACCTGTTGCTGTTGCAGCCAGCTGTGGGCGTCATGATCGGGCAGCAGGTTGATCTCGACGGTGTCGCCGGACTCCCAGTACGAAGAAATCTGCAAAATCGCCGGGCCGCTCAGGCCGCGGTGAGTGAACAGGATGTTTTCGCGAAAGCTCTGGCCGTTGCAGCTGACCAGGCAGTCCACGGAGGTGCCGGACAACTCGCCGCACAGTTCCTTGAGCTGGTCGGTGATGGTGAAGGGCACAAGACCTGCGCGGGTCGGCAGCAGTTCGTGGCCAAATTGCCTGGCGACCTGATAACCAAAACCGGTAGCGCCCAGGGTCGGGATCGACAGGCCCCCGGTGGCGATCACCAGGGATTCGCAGCGCAGTTCGCCCAGGGTGGTCTGCAATTGATAGCCACCGTCGACCTTGGCGATCTCCTGGATGGAGGTGTCCAGGTGCAGGTTCACACCGTTCTGGAGGCATTCATCGAGCAGCATGCCGAGGATGTCGCTGGACTTGTTGTCGCAGAACAGCTGGCCGAGTTTCTTTTCGTGGTACGGCACGCCGTGCTTGGCCACCAGCCCGATAAAGTCCCACTGGGTATAGCGGGCCAGGGCGGACTTGCAGAAGTGCGCGTTGTGCGAGAGGAAGTTGGCCGGCTCGGTGTACATGTTGGTGAAATTGCAGCGGCCACCGCCCGACATCAGGATCTTCTTGCCGGCCTTGTTCGCATGGTCGATCAACATCACCTTGCGCCCACGCCCGGCGGCAGTCAGCGCGCACATCAAGCCTGCGGCGCCGGCGCCAATGATCACAACTTCGGTCGAGCGCAAAACGGTGTCCTCATGTTTATCAGATCGTTCCCACGCGCTGCGTGGGAATGCCGCAATGGACGCTCTGCGTCCGCAGGGTGACGCAGAGCGTCACGGGATGCATTCCCACGCAGAGCATGGGAACGATCCTGTCAGAGGATGCGCACGCGCAACGAACGGCCCTTGATCTTGCCGTTATTCAAACGCTGCAGCGCCTGCTTGGCGATCCCGCGCTCCACCGCCACGAATGCCTGGAAGTCGAAGATCGCGATCTTGCCGACCTGGGCACCCGGGATGCCGGCTTCACCGGTCAATGCACCGAGGATGTCGCCTGGACGCACTTTGTCTTTGCGGCCGGCGGCGATGCACAGGGTGCTCATCTGCGGCAGCAGCGGGCCACCGCTTTGTGGCTTGAGGTTGTCCAGTTGGTCCCAGTTCAGCGGGGTTTTCTGCAACTGTTCGATGGCTTGGGCGCGGTGTGCTTCGGAGGGCGCCACCAGGCTGATCGCGATGCCGGTCTCACCGGCGCGGCCGGTACGGCCTACACGGTGGATGTGGATTTCCGAGTCGCGGGCCAGTTCGACGTTGATCACCATGTCCAGCGAGTCGATGTCCAGGCCACGGGCGGCGACGTCGGTGGCAACCAGTACCGACGTGCTGCGGTTGGCGAACATCGCCAGCACCTGGTCACGATCGCGCTGTTCCAGGTCGCCATGCAGGCCGACGGCGGAAATGCCCTTGGCGGTCAGGTGGTCCACGGTTTCCTGCACCTGCTGCTTGGTAAAGCAGAACGCCACGCACGAGGCCGGGCGGAAATGCGCCAGCACCTTGGTCACCGCGCCCATGCGCTCTTCTGGCGAGATCTCATAGAAACGCTGTTCGATCTGGTCGTCGGAGTGGAACGCCTCGGCTTTCACCTGTTGCGGCGCCCGCATGAACTTGGACGCCAGCTGCTTGATGCTCACCGGGTAGGTGGCCGAGAACAGCAAGGTCTGGCGACGCGGTGGGGTTTTGCTGATGATGTCTTCGATGGCGTCGTAGAAGCCCATGTCGAGCATACGGTCGGCTTCGTCGAGGATCAGCGTGTTCAAACCGTCCAGTACCAACGAACCTTTGCGCAGGTGCTGCTGGATGCGGCCCGGGGTGCCGACGATGACGTGGGCGCCATGTTCCAGGGAGGCGATCTGCGGGCCCAGGGACACGCCGCCGCACAAGGTCAGCACCTTGATGTTGTCTTCAGCGCGGGCCAGGCGGCGGATTTCCTTGGCGACCTGGTCAGCCAGCTCACGGGTCGGGCACATCACCAGGGCCTGGCAGCCGAAGTAGCGCGGGTTGATCGGGTTCAACAGGCCGATGCCGAACGCGGCGGTCTTGCCGCTGCCGGTCTTGGCCTGGGCAATCAGGTCCAGCCCTTTGAGGATCACCGGCAAGCTCTGCGCCTGGATCTGCGTCATCTCGACATAACCCAGCGAGTCGAGGTTAGCCAGCATGGCGGCGGACAGGGGCAAAGTATTAAAAGCGGTGGCGATGGTAGTCACGGGACTGGCTCTGCAAAACAAAATGTCGCGCAGTGTACCAGCCTCAAAGGAATTTCCCCGCAAGTTCTAGACGAGAAGCCGGTTAATGCTCGATGTCGTGTTCGCGGCTGACCACGCGTTTGCCGTCCGTTGGCGACAATTGCAGGAAGATCGCCGCCGCCAGCATCGCCATGATGCCCACGGTGAGAAAGGTCAGTTGGAACGCGCCGAGCACGCTTTCCACGCCGTCATTGCCGGTTTGGGCGGTAAAGCCGCCGAGCAACGCACCGGCACAGGCCACGCCGAGGCTGAGGGACAATTGCGCAACCACCGACAGCAAGCTGTTGCCGCTGCTGGCCTGGGCGTCGTCGAGGTCGATCAGGGTGACGGTGTTCATCGCGGTGAATTGCAGGGAATTGATCGCCCCCAGTACCGCGAGCATGCACAGCAGCAATGGGTAGGGCGTGTGCTCGCTGACCAGGCCCATGCTCGCCAGCATGATGCCGAGGAACAAGGTGTTGCCGGTCAGCACCACGCGGTAGCCGAGGCGTTCGATCAGTACGCGGGCGATGGATTTTGCGAACATCGCCGCCGCCGCCAGCGGCAGCATGCTCATGCCGGCTTCCGACGGCGAATACCCCAGCGCCACCTGCAGCAGCAACGGCACCAGGAACGGCAGGGCGCCGCTGCCCAGGCGGGCGAACAGGTTGCCGAGGATGCCCACGGCGAAGGTGCGAGTCTTGAACAGCATCGGCGAAAACAGCGGGTTATCCAGATGCCCGGCGCGCAGCCAATACGCCGCCAGGCACGCCAGCCCGCCAAACAGCAGCAACATTACCCGCAGATGCGGCAAGTGCAGTTCGCCCAGGCCCTCCATGGCGATGGTGATCAGCACCATTGCCGCGCCAAACAGAAGAAAGCCGATGCCGTCGAAGCGCGTGCGCTCGCTGCCGCGCAGGTCGGGGATGAGTTTCCAGACGGCGTAGCAGCCGATCATGCCCACCGGCAGGTTGATCAGGAAGATCCAGTGCCAGGTCAGGTATTGCACCATCCAGCCGCCCATGGTCGGGCCAAGCAGCGGGCCGAGCAGGCCGGGGATGGTAATGAAGCCCATGATGCGCACCAGCTCCGAACGAGGGTAGGCACGTAGCACCACCAACCGTCCGACCGGCAGCATCAAGGCGCCGCCCAGCCCCTGAATCACGCGCGCGCCGACGAGCATGGTCAAGCTGCTCGACAGGGCGCACAGCAGCGAGCCGATACTGAACAACATGATCGCGCCGAAGAAGATTTTCTTGGTGCCGAAACGATCGGCGATCCAGCCCGATGCCGGGATCAGCAAGGCGACGGTGAGCATGTAGGCAATCACCACGCCTTGCATACGCAGCGGGTTTTCCGCGAGGTCGCGGGCCATGGCCGGCAGTGCCGTGTTGAGAATCGTCCCATCCAGCGACTGCATGAAGAAGGCAATCGCTACCACCCAGGGTAGCCAGCGGGCGGTCTTGGCATCGAGAGGGGCGCGATTCGGCATGTGAACCCTTTTGTTAGCTGGCTACGTGTCGGCAATTATGCGCCATTCGTCGCGCCTTTTCCCACCAGGAAATCCAGCAGTTCACGGTGCACCGCCGCAGCCGCTTCGTTGGACTCCAGATCCAGCAAGTGGCCCGTGTGTTCGGCCACGGCAAAGCTGCTGCGCCCCACATAGTGCTTGAACAGCTGTGCCTCGGCGGCGGGGGTGTATTCGTCCAGGGCGCCGTTGAGGAAGTGCACCGGTGTTTCAATCTGCCTGAGCGCCGGCAGGTAGTTGCCGTCGCCCAGGGCCAGCACCTGATGAATGTGAAAGCGCGCCTGGCGATACTCGGTGGTGGCCATGCTCGACAGGTGTCGATGGTTATTGCGCTTGAGGCGCGGCGACAGGTATTGGCCGACAGTCTCGTTGAGCAGATGGCCGACGGCGGATTTGTCATCGGCCTCGATCAGCACGCGTACGCGTTCCACATAGTCGAGCATGGCCTGATTGAGGTGGGGCGCCAGGGCCATCACCACCGAGCTTTTGATCGACGGCGGATTGTGCGCCAGGGTCAACAGCGTGGAGATGCCGCCCCAGGAGGCCGAGACCAGATGGTTGACCTCAAAGCGCTCCACCAGCGCGCGCAGTATTTGCACTTCATCGTCCTTGGTCACCAGGTCGAGGTCGGTATTGTGCTCGCGGGAGTAACCCGAAAAGGGCAAGTCAAACAGCAGTACGTTGAAATGCTCGGCCAGGCATTTACTGGTTCGCGCAAAGGACCGCGTGGTGGACAGTGCTCCATTGACCATGAGCACGGTGTTTTTTTGCGGATGATTTCCAAGCCGTTCAACGTGAACGTTGTAGTGCTTGAACAGCTTTTGTATGACAAAACTTCCATGGTCCATGTCAACGCTCCAGCTTGCCCTATCCCGGGCAAGGTCGTGCTCTCGTTGGGGGAGAGTGGCGGGATGCCACTAACCCTTATAACGAGGTTTTTTGCAGGCGACAACAGAGCACGCAGGAACAAGCGGAAGATGAGAATTTACGGTAGGAAGGGGGCGAGCTGGAGTATTTGAAATCTGCACCAAGCAGTGTGGGAGGGAGCAAGCCCCCCTCACATTGCTGTGTTCAGAGGGTCAGGGTCAGGCGTTTGACCAAGGCCCCCGGCAACAAGTTGGAGGCCGTGTTGCGTCGGTCGTAGGTGCTCGGCGACAGCAGCAATTCCCGCTCGGCGGTCAGCGCTTCCAGCTGTGAACCGAGCAGGTTGTACACACTGTCATCAAAGCGCATGGTGCTGACCGGCGCCTTGATTTCGCCGTCTTCGACCCAGAACGTGGCGAAGCGGGTCATGCCGGTCAGGCGTGCGGCCGGCAGGTCGGAGTAGTTCAGGTACCACAGGTTGCTGATATACAGCCCTGTGCCCAGCTGCTTGAGAATATCGGCCTGGGCCAGGTCGCCCGCCGCCATTTGCAAGGCGCTCGGGGATTCGTCACTGCTCGCGCCGTTGGTGCTCAGGCCATATTCGGCGGCACTGCGCGAGTTGATCAGTTGGCCTTCTGCCTTGCCTTGGTTGATCAGCGTGACATCGCCACGGGGGTAGCCTTCGGTGGAGAACGCCTGGCTGAGGGAGCCGCTGACCTGTTCATCGAGCTTGATCAACGGGCTCAGCGACTGTTCACCGGCATACAGCTTTTGCAGCGAACTGCCTTTGCTGGCGATGGCCTGGGCGGAGAACCCGCCCCAAGTGATGATGCTGATGATCTCTTCCAGCGCCGCCGGCGCGAGGTAGGCACGGTATTGCCCAGGGGCCAGTGTGTGCAGCGGACGGCCGAGAAATTCCAATTGCTGGCGTGCCTGCTGCAACCGTGCGGCGAACTCTTCGCTGTTCCATGTGTGCCCGGCGTAGCTGGCTTTCACCGCTTCACCATTGGCATGGAACAGGCTGAAATCGAAGTTGAAGCTGTTGGCGCGGTGCCAGCCAAAGGCCCCGTCCGAACTGGCGAAGCCCCGGCTGATGGGGCCGGCGGCGTAGAAGCCGACCAGGTCGACACCGTCAGCGGCCTGGCCGATCGCTTCCAATACCTGGGCCAGTTCCGGCAGTGGTCGCGCCTGTTCATTGTGGCTCTGCCAGGCATTGTGGTTCAGCAACAGGTACGGGTCCCGCGGCAGCAACGGCAAGGTTTCACGCAGTTGCTGCAGGCCGTCGGCCAGGCGTTGGCGGTCCAGCGCAGGCTCACCGGACAGGGTGATGCCCAGGTCGGCGTGGCGGCCATCGTTGATCAGTTTCAGGTTGAGGCTGGCTTGTTGCACCTGCCCGGCCTGGCGCACCTGCGCGTGGTTGAAGCGTACGAACTCGGACGCTTCATCCGCATAGCCCAGGTGAAATTGTTCCTTGTCGGTGATGGCCTGCTTGAGCCATTGCACCAGTGCCTTGAAGTTGTTCATCAGGCATCTCCCCCAAATACATCGATATGACTGAACACACAGGCGGGCGAGGCATGGCCCACGCGGATCACCTGGTTGGGTTCGCCCTTGCCGCAGTTTGGCGTGCCCAGGACCTTGAAGGTGCTGGCGTCGCCGACGGCGCTGAGGTTGCGCCAGAACTGTGCGGAAATCGCTCGGTAGTTGGGGTTTTTCACCACGCCCTTGAGCTCGCCGTTTTCGATCAACTGGCCCCATTCGCAGCCGAACTGGAATTTATTGCGCGCATCGTCGATGGACCAGGAGCGGTTGGTCGACATGAGAATGCCGTTTTCGATGCCGCCGACCAGTTGCGCGAGGCTCTTGTCGCCCGCTTCGATATTCAAGTTGGCCATGCGATCGATCGGCGGACGGTTCCAACTACTGGCACGACTGTTGGCCACGCCGCCCAGGCCCGAGCGGAATTGCGACAACGCTCCGCCCAGCGGCTTGAGCAACAGCCCTTCGCGGATCAGGAATTGTTTGCGGGCCGGCGTGCCCTCGTCGTCATGGCCGTAGCTGGCGAGTTGTTCGGGAATGTCGGGGTCGAAGGTCACGTTGAGCAGCGGTGAGCCGTACTGCAGCTGGCCGAAGTCGCTGGCTTTGACGAAACTGGTGCCGGCGTAATTGCGTTCATCGCCCAGGATGCGGTCCAGCTCCAGCGGGTGGCCGATGGATTCGTGGATTTGCAGGATCATCTGGTCGGGCATCAACAGCAGGTCACGCGCGCCGCTGGGCGTGTTTGGCGCGGCCAGCAGTTGCAGGGCTTCATCGGCGATGCGCGGCGCGGCGCCGACCAGGCCGAAGCGGCTGATCACCTCGAACCCGCCTTGCTGGCCGAAGTTGCTGCCGCCGAAGGTGCGGGTCTGGCTATCGTTGCCGTCGTAGGCGGTGACATTGACACCGGGGAATACAAAGCGCTGCGCCTGGCGCAATTCGGCGCCCGCGCTGTTGAGGTAGATCTGCTCGACGCGGGTCAGGCCCAGGCTCACGTCCCAACTGACCAGGCGCTCGTCCTTGGGCACGGCGGCCGACTCGTTGCCCAGCAGTTGGTAGCAGTCGCTCAAGGACGGGAAGGGCTGGTCAAGGTCGGGGGACAGGTAGTCGGCGACGGCGCTGGAGACGGCTTGGTCGCGCAGGTCGAGCAGGGCGTGGGGCTTGATCAGGCGGGCTTGCTGTTCGGCACGTTGGAGGGCCGCTTGCAGGCCGGCCAGGGAAATATCGTTGGTCGCGGCATAGGCTTCCACGCCATTGAGACGCACGGTCAGCATGGCGCCTTCGTCGTGGCTCAGGTGGGGCGGTTCGGCGACGTTTTTGCGCACTGACAAGTATTGGCCGGATTCGCGCACGTAGCGCAGCGAAAAGAATTCGGCGGTGGTGCGCAGGGCACTGAAATGTTTTTTGAGTGTGGCGTGGTGGTCGAACATGGGGCCTTCCTTGTGGGCGGCTCGGCGCGGGCAGGCGAACAGAGTAGGCCTGGGCTGGGAGCTGATCAAGGAAAGTGTAGGGCGGGGGGCGTGTCTTGTCTGGGCGGGCCTCATCGGGAGCAAGCCCCCTCCCACATTTGACTGCATTCACACATCTGAACGTGTGAACACCGTAGTGTGGGAGGGGGCTTGCTCCCGATGGGAGCGCTGCGGTTTATCAGTTACTGCGCCGTCTGGCCCACTTCACGCAACGGCTTGCCACGCACTGGCGCGTCGCCGGCGACATAGTAGTCGGCGGTGCTGCGCGGCAGTGGCTGGCGGCCACGGATCTTGTCGGCGATTTTCTCGGCGATCATGATCGTCGGCGCGTTCAGGTTGCCGGTGGTGATGATCGGCATGATCGACGCATCGACCACACGCAGGCCTTGCATGCCATGCACGCGGCCCTGGCCATCCACTACCGCCATGTCGTCGGTGCCCATCTTGCACGAGCAGGACGGGTGGAACGCGGTTTCGGCATGCTCACGGATGAACTTGTCCAGCTGTTCATCGGTTTGCACTTCGATGCCCGGGCTGATTTCGCGGCCACGGTAGGGGTCCAGGGCCGGTTGCGCCATGATTTCACGGGTCAGGCGGATGCCGTCGCGGAACTCCTGCCAGTCCTGTTCGGTGGCCATGTAGTTGAAGAGAATGCTCGGGTAGTCCCGTGGGTTCTTCGACTTCAACTGGATGCGACCCCGGCTTGGCGAACGCATGGAGCCCATGTGTGCCTGGAAACCGTGCTCTTTCACACCGTTACTGCCGTTGTAGTTAATCGCCACCGGCAGGAAGTGGTACTGGATGTTCGGCCATTCGAATTCTTCACGGGTACGGATGAAACCGCCCGCTTCGAACTGGTTGCTGGCGCCGATGCCGGTGCCGTTGAACAGCCACTCGGCACCGATGGCCGGCTGGTTGTACCAGAGCAGCGACGGGTACAGCGACACGGGCTGGGTGCACGCATATTGCAGGTACAGCTCCAGGTGGTCCTGCAGGTTTTCGCCGACGCCTGGCAGGTCGTGGACCACCGGGATATCGAGGCTTTCCAGCAGCTTGGCCGGGCCAACACCGGAGCGTTGCAGCAGTTGCGGCGAAGCGATTGCGCCGCTGCACACGATGACTTCTTTGCGCGCACGGGCTTCGACGCGCTCTTCAGCCGCGCCGATCAAGTAACGCACGCCGACGGCACGCTTGCCTTCGAACAGCACTTTGTCGGTGAGGGCGTGGGTGACGATGGTCAGCGTCGAGCGCTTCTTGGCGGTGTCCAGGTAACCGCGTGCGGTGCTGGCGCGACGGCCCTTGGGCGTGACGGTACGGTCCATCGGGCCGAAACCTTCTTGCTGGTAGCCGTTCAAGTCTTCGGTGCGCGGGTAACCGGCCTGCACGCCGGCTTCAACCATGGCGTGGAACAGCGGGTTGTTGCCGGGCTTGGGCGTGGTCACGCTGACTGGGCCATCGCCGCCGTGCCAATCGTTGGGGCCGATGTCGCGGGTTTCTGCTTTGCGGAAATACGGCAGGCAGTCGAGGTAGGTCCAGTCTTCCAGGCCCGGCAGTTTCGCCCAGCCGTCGTAGTCCATCGCGTTACCACGGATGTAGCACATGCCGTTAATCAGGGAAGAGCCACCCAGGCCCTTGCCGCGACCACATTCCATGCGCCGGCCGTCCATGTGTGGTTCCGGGTCGGTTTCGTAGGCCCAGTTGTAGCGGCGGCCTTGCAGCGGGAACGCCAGCGCCGCAGGCATTTGCGTGCGGAAGTCGAAGCGGTAGTCAGGGCCGCCGGCTTCCAGCAGCAGAACGGTGACGCCTTCGTCTTCGGTCAGACGGGTCGCCAGGGTGTTGCCGGCGGAACCGGCACCCACAATGATGTAATCGTATTCTTGGGACATGAATGCACCCTCTTTTGGAGTTGGGTCAGCGGGGGCCTCATCGGGGGCAAGCCCCCTCCCACATTTGACGGCATTCACACATCTGAACGTGTGAACACAGTCAGTGTGGGAGGGGGCTTGCTCCCGATGGCGGCCTCAAAGGCAACACAAGTCTCGGGCTGTCAGAACACCGAGACGTAGTCGCCCAGCTCAACCTGTACCGATTTGATGCGGGTGAAGTTGTTCAGCGAACTGATGCCGTTCTCACGGCCCACACCGGATTGCTTGTAGCCGCCGACCGGCATCTTCGCGTCGGATTCGCCCCAGGCGTTGATCCAGCAGATGCCCGCTTCCAACTGATGAATCACACGGTGGGCGCGGTTCAGGTCTTTGGTGACCAGGCCGGCAGCCAGGCCGAAGTCGGTGTCGTTGGCGCGGCGGATCACTTCTTCTTCGGTTTCGTAGGTGAGGATGCTCATCACCGGGCCGAAGATTTCTTCGCGCACGATAGTCATGTCGTCGGTGCAGTCGGTGAACACGGTCGGGGCCACGAAGGCGCCTTTGGCGAATTCGCCGTCAGTCAGGCGGTCGCCGCCGCACAGCAGGCGGGCACCTTCTTCTTTGCCTTTGGCGATGTAGCCCAGCACGCTTTCCATGTGCGCAAAGCTGACCAGCGGGCCGAAGTTGGTGTTGTCATCTTGCGGGTTGCCCACGCGAATGCGCGCAACACGCTCGACGATCTTGGCTTCGAACGCCGCTTGCAGGTGCTTGGGCACGAACACGCGAGTGCCGTTGGTGCAGACCTGGCCGGAGCTGTAGAAGTTGGCCATCATCGCAGTGTCGGCGGCGCGGTCGAGGTCGGCGTCGTCGAAGATGATCAGCGGCGACTTGCCGCCCAGTTCCATGGTCACGTCTTTGAGCGAAGAGCTCGAAGCGCTGGCCATGACTTTCTTGCCGGTGTCGGTGCCGCCGGTGAACGAGACTTTCTCGATGCGCGGGTGCTCGGTCAGCCAGGTGCCGACTTCACGGCCGCTGCCGGTCAGCACGTTGAACACGCCCGCCGGAACGCCGGCTTCGGTGTAGATCTCGGCCAGTTTCAGGGTGGTCAGCGAAGTGACTTCGCTTGGCTTGAAGATCATCGCGTTACCCGCAGCCAGGGCCGGTGCGGATTTCCACAGGGCGATCTGGATCGGGTAGTTCCACGCGCCGATACCGGCCACTACGCCCAGCGGCTCGCGGCGGGTGTAGACGAACGCCGTGTCGCGCAGCGGGATTTGCTCGCCTTCGATGGCCGGCACCAGGCCCGCGTAGTATTCCAGCACATCGGCGCCGGTGACGATGTCGACGTATTTGGTTTCGGACAAGGCTTTACCGGTGTCCAGGGTTTCCAGCTCGGCCAACTCGTCGTTGCGCTCGCGCAGGATGTCGACGGCACGACGCAGGATGCGCGAGCGCTCCATGGCGGTCATGGCAGCCCAGATCTTCTGGCCTTTTTCGGCGCTGACCACGGCGCGTTCAACGTCTTCTTTCGTCGCACGTTGCACTTTGGCGAGAACTTCACCGTTAGCCGGGTTGATGGCTTCGAAGGTGGCATCGCTGCCAGCGTCGGTGTAGCCGCCGTCAATGTAGAGTTTTTGCAGTTCGAAACGGGCCATAAAGTCCTCGCAAGTGCATAAGTGGTTGGCGTTAACCTCCAAACAGTGAGCCACAAGGTGCTGGCGGCACTGACCGGAAGCGGTTCAGGGGTTGAGCGGTTATGTGTGCTCTAACTCACCTGCTTGGCCAATTGGAAATCCATGTATTCGTACGCGATCCGTTGCGCCTGCTCCGTGTCGAAAGCGTCTCCCGACAGGGCGCCGCGCAACCACAAACCGTCGATCAGGGCCGCCAGGCCTCGGGCTGCTTTGCGTGCACGCGGCAGCGGCAGCACTCGGCGAAACTGGCAGCACAGGTTGGAATACAGACGTTGATCGTTGATCCGCTGCAACCTGTGCAATGACGGGTGGTGCATGCTGGCTGCCCAGAAGGCCAACCAGGTTTTCATTGCCGGGCCGTTGACCTGGCTGGCGTCGAAGTTGCCTTCGATGATCACCTGAAGGTGCGCCCGTGGGCTGTCATCCTTCAGGGCACGTCTGCGTTCGTGGACGTTCTCGATCAGCGCATTCATCAAGTACCGCATCGTCGCGGCGATCAGGCCGTTCTTGTCCTGAAAGTAGTGACTGATGATGCCGTTCGAAACGCCGGCCAAACGGGCGATCAACGCAATGCTGGCATCCCCCATTCCGACCTGATCGATGGCCGTCAACGTGGCTTCGATCAACTGCTGGCGGCGTATGGGTTGCATACCGACCTTGGGCATGTAGCACCTCTCGTTAGGCCTGCGGCGGACGTCAGACGTCCGTCGGCTTGAAGGCCAGTCTATTTTGTTTTGATTGAACGTTCAATCAACAAAGAATAAGATCTGCGACAAATGGTCGCTGCCTACAGATATTTCCTACCTGCGAGCCGCGACATCTGACACCTGCAAAAACCCTTGAAACAGGCCGTGACAGGGCTTGGCCACTGCTTCGGCGGGGTACAAGAATTTTCGGGGTGTCTTTATAACACCCGTCCGTCGACTGCCGAAAAATCGATGTCCCGGGATAACCGTTGCCTTGTGTTTCTCTTTCGCACTGCCCGGAGCATCTGCGCCATGAGTTCTGCCTCTCTTATAAAGACCCCACCGGAAAAGGTGCGGGTCAACGGTTGGGTGTTCTACACCTCTACCGTGCTGATTCTTTTGCTGACTGCCATTCTGATCATCGCCCCGCAGGAGGCCGGGCGCATGCTCGGCGTAGCCCAGGCGTGGCTTTCCAAAAGCTTCGGCTGGTACTACATGGTCGTCATCGCCGCCTACCTGGTATTTGTGGTGGGGCTGGCGTTTTCGTCCTACGGCAAGTTGAAACTGGGCAGCAAGGACGACACCCCGGACTTCAGCTACGGCGCCTGGGCCGGCATGTTGTTCTCGTCGGGCATCGGTATCTCGCTGTTGTACTTCGGCGCCTCGGAACCGTTGGACCACTACTTCAACCCGCCCGAAGGCGCCGCTGCCAGTAACAGTGCGGCGCGCCAGGCACTGCAACTGACCTTCCTGCACTGGGGCCTGCATGGCTGGGCGATCTACGCGCTGGTCGGCTTGGCCGTGGCGTACTTTGCGTACCGTCATAACCAGCCGCTGGCCTTGCGTTCGGCCTTGTATCCGCTGGTGGGCGAGCGTTGGGTGAAAGGTGCGGCCGGCCACGCGGTGGACGGTTTCGGCATGTTCGTGACCCTGCTGGGCCTGGTGACGAACCTGGGGATTGGTGCGATGCAGGTGTCGTCCGGGCTGGAAAACCTGTTTGGCATGGAACACAACAACACCAACCTGTTGATCGTGATCATCGTGATGAGCACGGTGGCGACCATTGCGGCGGTGTCGGGTGTGGAAAACGGCATTCGCCGGCTGTCCAACCTCAACATTGTGCTGTTCAGCGGCCTGCTGATCTTCGTGTTGTTGTTCGGCCCGACCCTGCACCTGCTCAACGGTTTCGTGCAGAACATCGGCGACTACATGAACGGCCTGGTGCTGAAAACCTTCGACCTGTACGTGTATGAGGGTGACGCCGACAAGACCGAGCGCTGGATGGGCCTGTGGACCCTGTTCTACTGGGCCTGGTGGATTTCCTGGGCGCCATTCGTGGGTATGTTCATCGCGCGTATTTCCCGTGGTCGCACCGTGCGTGAGCTGGTGGCCGGCGTGCTGCTGATTCCGCTGGGCTTCACCCTGGCGTGGTTGTCGATCTTCGGTAACTCGGCCCTGGACCTGGTGCTCAACCACGGCGCGGTGGAGTTGGGCAAGACGGCGCTGGAACAGCCGTCCATGGCCATCTACCAACTGCTTGAGCATTACCCAGCGTCGAAAGTCGTCATCGGTGTGTCGATCTTTGTGGGCTTTGTGCTGTTCCTGACCCCGGCGGATTCCGGCGCGGTGATGATGGCCAACCTTTCCTGCAAAGGCGGCAACGTGGACGAAGATGCGCCGCACTGGCTGCGTATCTTCTGGTCGGCGGTGATTACCCTGGTGACCATCGGCTTGCTGTTTGCCGGTAACTTCGAAGCCATGCAAACCATGGTGGTGCTGGCGGGGCTGCCGTTCTCGGTGGTGCTGGTGTTCTTCATGTTCGGTTTGCACAAGGCCATGCGCCAGGATGTGGCCATCGAACAGGAGCAGGCGCAATTGGCCGAACGTGGCCGTCGTGGTTTCAGCGAGCGTTTGACGGCACTGGACCTGCAACCGAGCCAGGGCACCGTGCAACGCTTCATGGACAAGCATGTGACGCCTGCGCTGGAAGAAGCGGCGACGGCGCTGCGTGATCAGGGGCTGGAAGTGCAGACCTTGTTGGGCAAGTCCAAGCGCTGCATCGGTGTGCGTATCGAGATGGCGGAGGGCAATCCGTTTGTCTATGAAGTGAGCCTGGATGCTTACTCGTCGGCACCGAGCGACCTGCCCGAGGAAGAGCGCACCCGTTACTACCGGGCTGAGGTGTACCTGCACAACGGGCCTCAGGAGTACGACCTGATGGGGTTCACCCAGGAGCAGATCACCCGGGATGTGCTCGACCAGTTTGAAAGCCATCGGCAACTCCTTGGCCGTGTCTACAGCTAGCCGCTGGATGCTCGTTCCCACGCTCCGCGTGGGAATGCATCCTGTGATGCTCCGCGTCACGGCTTTTAAGAGCAGACGCGGAGCGCCCATGGCTACATTCCCACGCAGAGCGTGGGAACGATCAGATACGACCTGATGGGGTTCACCCAGGAGCAGATCACCCGGGATGTGCTCGACCAGTTTGAAAGCCATCGGCAACTCCTTGGCCGTGTCTACAGCTAGCCGCTGAATGCTCGTTCCCACGCTCCGCGTGGGAATGCATCCTTTGACGCTCCGCGTCACGGCTTTTAAGAGCAGACGCGGAGCGTCCATGGCTACATTCCCACGCAGAGCGTGGGAACGAGCAGATGGTGGAGGGCGGCACCGAGCGACCTGCCCGAGGAAGAGCGCACGCGTTACTACCGGGCTGAGGTCTACCTGCACAACGGGCCTCAGGAATACGACCTGATGGGCTTCACCCAGGAGCAGATCACCCGGGATGTGCTCGACCAGTTTGAAAGCCATCGGCAACTCCTTGGCCGTGTCTACAGCTAGCCGCTGAATGCTCGTTCCCACGCTCCGTGTGGGAATGTAGCCATGGACGCTCCGCGTCTGCTCTTGAAGGCGTGACGCGGAGCGTAACAGGATGCATTCCCACGCAGAGCGTGGGAACGATCATGCTGCTAGCCCAGGTTTTTGCCTAGGAGGGCGTGGTAGAGCTCACTGTCGCCCAGAATCCCTACCACCTGGTTGTTGTCATGCAACACCAGTTTGTTGCCGGTCTGATAACGAATCTGCAGCGCATCACGCATGCCGATGTTCGAATCCACCAGTGTCGGCACCCGCGCCAGACCTTCCACTGCTTGCCCCGGCGCCCAGTTCTGCAGGTTCATGGCCACGCCATTCTGGCGTGCGCCCTTGATGGTGTTGCCTTCGGCCAGGTCCAGCCAGGAATCACCGCCCGGGTCCAGGCACACTGAACCGTTGATACGCTTGCAGTTGTCCAGGGTGCGCATCAGGCTGCGGCCGCACAGTACGTTCAGCGGGTTGGTATGGGCGACGAATGTGCGCACATAGTCATCCGCCGGGTTCAGCACGATCTCTTCCGGCACGCTGTACTGGATGATTTTGCCGTCTTTCATTATTGCGATACGGCTGCCCAGCTTGAGCGCCTCGTCCAGGTCGTGGCTGACGAACACGATGGTCTTGCTCAGCTTGCGTTGCAGTTCCAGCAGTTCATCCTGCAGCCCCTGGCGAATCAACGGGTCGAGGGCGGAGAACGGTTCGTCCATCAGCAGGATGTCGGCGTCCATGGCCAGTGCGCGGGCCAGGCCGACGCGTTGCTGCATGCCACCGGACAGCTCGTCAGGCTTCTTGTTGCGCCATTGGCTCAGGCCCACCAGTTCGAGCTTGTCGTCGACCAGCTTGCGGCGGTCTTTTTCCGGGCGACCCTGCATCTCAAGGCCGAAGCTGATGTTCTCGCGCACCGTCAGCCAGGGCATCAACGCGAACTTCTGGAACACCATGGCGATGCGCTTGGTGCGCATCATTTTCAGCTCGGCAGGCGTGCAGGACGCGATATCGATCTGGCGCCCTTCATGTTCCACAAACAATTGGCCACGGCTGACGGTATTGAGGCCATTGATGCAGCGCAGCAAGCTCGACTTACCGGAGCCCGACAGGCCCATCAGTACGCAGATCTCGCCTTTCTCGATGTCCAGGCTGGCTTTTTCAACGCCGACAATCTGCCCGGTCTTTTTCAGGATCTCGTTACGGCTCATGCCCTGGTCCAGCAGCTTGAGCGCTTCGCGTGGGTCTTTGGAGAAGATCACGTCGACATTGTCGAATCGGATAATGCTCATGCATCACCCCCTACTTTAGCGTCGGGTTGTTTGCAGATGCGGTCGAGCATGATGGCCAGCAATACGATCGCCAGGCCCGCTTCAAAGCCCAGGGCGATGTCGGCGGTATTCAGCGCGTTGACCACCGGCTTGCCGAGGCCGTCGGCGCCTACCAGGGCCGCGATCACCACCATCGACAGCGACAGCATGATGCATTGGGTAATGCCGGCGGCAATGCTCGGCATGGCGTGGGGCAGTTCAATGCGCGAGAGCAACTGACGGCGCGAGCAGCCAAAGGCCTTGCCTGCGTCCATCAACTCTTGCGGTACATCGCGGATACCCAGGTAAGTCAGGCGGATAGGCGCGGCAATCGCGAACACCACCGTGGAGATCAAACCGGGCACCACACCCAGCCCGAAGAGGGTCAGGGTCGGGATGAGGTAGACGAAGGTCGGCACGGTCTGCATCAGATCGAGTACCGGCCGCATCATGGTGTAGAACAGCGGCTTGTGCGCGGCAACAATGCCCAGCGGCACGCCGATGACCACGCAGACCAGGGTGGCGAACAACACCTGCGCGAGGGTTTCCATGGTTTCCTGCCAGTACCCCAGGTTCAGGATCAGCAGGAAGGAGGCGATGACAAAAACGGTCAGGCCCCATTTGCGTTGAATAAAGTGAGCGAGTAGCGCAATCAGACCGATCAATGCCAGCGGATTGAACCAGGTCAGCGCAAACGTCACGCCGTGGATCATCGTTTCCAGTGTCGATGCGATTGCGTCGAAATAGTTGGCGCCATGTTTGGTCAACCATTCGACGAAGGCAGCGATGTACTGGCCTAGTGGGATTTTCTGTTCAGTCAGCATGGTAGTGAATGTCCACATGCGAAGGGGAAAACATCCCGGGCCAGCGCACCGGCCCGGGGTCAGCGGTGACTACTTGGCGAGATAAGCTTTTACGGCCTCCAGGCCTGGTTTGCCGTCCACGGTGGTTACGCCGGCAAGCCAGGTTTCAAGCACTTGCGGGTTCTTCTGCAGCCAGGCTTTCGCCGCGGCGTCGGGCTTCATTTTGTCGTCCAGGACGTTGCCCATCAGCGAGCTTTCCATGTTCAAGGTGAACACCAGGTTCTTCAGCAACTGACCCACGTTGCTGCATTCCTGGGTGTAGCCCTTGCGGACGTTGGTGTAGATGGTGGCCTGGCCGTAGTTGGGGCCGAACGAGTCGTCACCCCCGGTCAGGTACTTCATCTTGAAGCGGGTGTTCATCGGGTGCGGTTCCCAACCGAGGAACACAATGGCCTGGTCGCGCTTGGTGGCGCGTTCCACTTGCGAGAGCATCCCGGCTTCGCTGGACTCCACCACTTTGAAACCTGCGGTTTTCAGGCCGAAGGCGTCTTTGTCGATGAGGGTTTGAATCGTGCGGTTGCCGTCGTTACCCGGCTCTATACCGTAGATCTTGCCACCCAACTCATCCTTGAATTTGACGATATCGGCGAAGTCTTTGAGACCCTTGTTGTACAGGGCTTCGGGCACCGCCAGGGTGTACTTGGCGTTTTCCAGGTTGGCGCGCACGGTTTCCACGGTGCCGGCATCACGGTACGGCTTGATGTCGTTTTCCATGGTCGGCATCCAGTTGCCGAGGAAGACGTCCATGTTCTTGCCGTCAGCCAGGGACTTGTAGGTCACTGGTACCGAAATCATCGTGGTGCGCGGCTTGTAGCCCAGGCCCTTGAGGATTTCGCTGGTGGTCGCGGTCGTGACGGTGATGTCGGTCCAGCCGACATCGGAGAAGTTGACGGTCTGACATTGTGCCGGTTCTGCAGCGTGCGCCAGGACTGGCAGACTCAGCATGGCGGCCAACAACAACGAGGGTGAAGCTTTCATGGGGCTAGACTCCTGTGTTTTTTCTGACGGCATTCGCCGCGCTTTATAAGGGTTGCGGTTGGAGCGTGCTTTGAGGCGGCGCCACGGGGCCTTGCAAACGAGTCGAGACTGATCATGTACCAGTGAAAATCTGACGCCTACAGGGCGCGTCGTATCCAGTACAGGGAGGGTCGTATCCAGTGTCGGTGACGTCGCTTACAGATTTTTTAAGCCTCAAATCCAGGGTTTCCAGCGATCTGCACCGCAAAAAACGGCCAAAATGGCCCGTTGCCCGGGGGCGACGCTGGTGAGCATGGGTACGTCGGTGTGAGACGCCGTGGGCGGCAAAAAAAGCTTGATGATGCCGCCATTCAGGCGACTTGAGCGTAGCAGCTCCTGGTCGCCCGGCCTGTGCTCATCAAGAGGTTCCACGGCAATGGCTATCAGCGTTTTCGACTTGTTCAAGATCGGTATCGGGCCTTCGAGTTCGCACACCGTCGGCCCCATGCGCGCCGCGGCGTTGTTTGTTCAAGCACTGCGTGAGCGCGACCTGCTGGAGCAGGTGCGGCGCGTCGAGGTTCAACTATACGGTTCATTGTCGGCCACCGGTATCGGCCACGGCAGCGACACCGCCACCATCATGGGGTTGATGGGCGAATGGCCTGACGCAATCGACCCGTCGCAAATCGGTGTGCGCATCCATACCCTGCGCGAAACCGACACCCTGTTGCTCGACGGACGCCTGCCGGTGCCTTTCATCTGGGCTCGCGATATGCGCCTGCTCGACGAAAACCTGCCGTTCCATCCCAACGCCATGACGTTGGTGGTGTTCGGTGATGACGGTGAGCTGTACCGCGACACCTACTATTCGGTCGGTGGCGGTTTTGTGGTGGACGAAGCCCAGGCGCAAAGCGGTGTAGCCGACATGGACCGCACCGAACTGCCGTATGATTTTTCCAGCGCGGTGGAGCTGTTGCAGTTGTGCAAGAGCCACAACTTGCGTGTGGCCGAGTTGATGATGGCCAATGAAAGGGTCTGGCGCTCCGAAGAGGAAATCCGCAGTGGCCTGATGAAGCTTTGGCGTGCCATGCAAGACTGCGTGGAGCAGGGCCTCAAGCACGAAGGTATCTTGCCCGGCGGCCTCAACGTGCGCCGCCGCGCTGCCAAGTTGCACCGCAGTTTGCAGGAGCTGAACAAGCCCAATGTGATCGGCTCGACCTTGAGCGCCATGGAGTGGGTCAACCTGTTCGCCCTGGCGGTCAACGAAGAAAACGCCGCCGGTGGGCGCATGGTCACCGCACCCACCAACGGCGCGGCAGGGATCATCCCGGCGGTGCTGCATTACTTTATGAAGTTCAGCGAAGACGTCACCGAAGCCAACGTGGTCGACTATTTGCTCGGCGCAGCGGCGGTGGGGATTCTGTGTAAAAAGAACGCGTCGATCTCCGGTGCCGAAGTCGGCTGCCAGGGCGAAGTCGGCTCGGCCTGTGCGATGGCCGCCGCCGGGTTGGCCGAGATCCTGGGCGCCACGCCGGAACAATTGTGCAACGCGGCCGAAATTGGCCTGGAACATAACCTCGGCCTGACCTGCGATCCGGTGGGCGGGCTGGTGCAGGTGCCGTGCATCGAGCGCAATGCGATTGCGGCGGTGAAGGCGATCAATGCGGCACAAATGGCGCTGCGCGGGGATGGCCAGCACTTTATCTCCCTGGATCGGGTGATCCGCACCATGCGCGACACCGGCGCAGATATGCATGACAAGTACAAAGAAACATCGCGGGGTGGGTTGGCGGTCAGCGCGGTTGAGTGCTGAGACCGTGTCGCCTGTATCGGGGGCTTGCCCCCGATAGCAATCACCCAGGCGCCACTGCTCATAAAGTGAACACCCGGACCAAAAGCGCCACCTTTTAGAGCGTCGCAAATAGATAAGTAGCTTGCGAACGATTTGCCGCTTGACCACTGGTCATCCGTGCTTGCGGTGACAGACTTTCCCTACGCCCCCAAAGCGCCTTCCCACAAGTGCTACCGTTCTGCTCACAGCCCTTGAGTAGGGCCGTTCCTACGTCTATTTCAGGTCATATCCCGCGCATACCGCGCGGGCTTATATAGACGCGTCATCAGGTCGTTTTCAGGAGTTATTGAATGGCCATTCAATTTTAGGCACGGCATTTGCTCTACCCATTCAAAGCCTCTCGCCTTGCCGGATGAAGAGCGCAATAACAAGAGCCTCGCCTGAGGCCATCACCCGCTTTGTGTGAGGAGATACTGCGATGACGTCGTTCAACTCCGGGGCTCAACCCCAGAACCGCGCGCCTCAATCCATCGGCTTTTTGCTGCTGGACAATTTCACGCTGATTTCCCTGGCTTCAGCAGTGGAACCACTGCGTATGGCCAACCAGCTGTCCGGCCGCGAGCTGTATCGCTGGACGACCCTGAGTGTCGACGGAAACCAGGTGTGGGCCAGCGACGGTCTGCAAATCACCCCTGACGCCGCCATGCACAAAGCCCCGGCCCTGGACACGGTGATCGTGTGCGGCGGCGTGGGTATCCAGCGTACCGTGACCCGTGAGCACGTGTCGTGGCTGCAGAGCCAGGCGCGCCAGTCCCGTCGCCTCGGCGCGGTGTGCACCGGCAGTTGGGCACTGGCCTGCGCCGGTCTGCTCGACGGTTTCGATTGCAGCGTGCACTGGGAATGCCTGGCGTCGATGCAGGAAGCCTTCCCTCGCGTGTCGATGAGCACCCGGTTGTTCACCCTCGACCGTAACCGCTTCACCAGCTCCGGCGGCACCGCACCGCTGGACATGATGCTGCACCTGATCAGCCGCGATCACGGCCGTGAGCTGTCGGCCGCGATCTCCGAAATGTTTGTGTATGAACGCATCCGCAACGAACAGGACCACCAGCGTGTGCCGCTCAAGCACATGCTCGGCACCAACCAGCCGAAGCTGCAGGAAATCGTCGCGCTGATGGAGGCCAACCTCGAAGAGCCGATCGACCTGGATGAACTGGCGGTGTACGTGGCCGTATCGCGTCGCCAGCTGGAGCGCCTGTTCCAGAAATACCTGCACTGCTCGCCGTCGCGCTACTACCTCAAGCTGCGCCTGATTCGCGCGCGACAGCTGCTCAAGCAAACGCCGATGTCGATCATTGAAGTGGCGTCGGTGTGCGGGTTCGTCTCCACGCCGCACTTCTCCAAGTGCTATCGCGAATACTTCGGCATTCCGCCACGGGATGAGCGTGTGGGCTCCAACACCACCCAGCAGGTGGCGATGATGCCGATTCCGCAGGCGCTGGTGTTGTCACCGTTGTCGGGGCCGATGTCGGCGTTGAGCCAGGCTCGGAATGAGTCGACTTTTGCCAGTGTAAGGCTCTAGTCCGAGGTGCTGCTATCGGGAGCAAGCCCCCTCCCACATTTGACCGCATTCACACATCTGAATGTGTAAGCACAGTCAGTGTGGGAGGGGGGCTGCTCCTGATCAGCGGCGCCTCAGGCGCCGGAGTTCTGCTTGAACTGCACCAGAGCCGGTAACAGCTGCTTGTCGATCGCCTGGCGAACGGCCGGCAGAATCGTCGCGCTGCCGGTGTACATCTGCTCCACCATGCCCTTGAGTGCCTTGGCCCGCGCCGGGCTCAAGCCGCGTACTGCGCACTCGCAGGCCTGCTCGGCGGTGGCACCGCTGGACACTTCAAAACCCAGCGAGCGCAGTTGGCCCAGCAGGTCATCCTGGTCAATCAAATCCGCGTGCATCATGACATTCATCCTGGTGTAGAGAGCGGGGGTCGATTGGGATTCTGGTAGGCCAACGACCGGTCGGCAAGGGCAGAATCCACGAATGGCTCAGATGGCTATGGACAGGTCGTTTTCGGGCCATTTGCCGATTGAAGGAATAGGCACACTGGGCACCAGGCACACACCTTGAAGGTTTGGTCACCCTCGGGATGTCACGCTCACACCAAGCGCTCTGCCCCGATCCAGTCACGGCTGGACCGGGGCTTTTTTTGTCTGGAATCTGTAGTGACCGCACTGGCCTCTTCGCGAGTAAGCCCGCTCCCACATTTGACCGAGTTCCGCCCTTGAAATGCAATCAAGTGTGGGAGCGGGCTTGCTCGCGAAGGCCACGCTGCGGTCTACCGCTGCAACACCAGAATCCTGGAGAGCAACTCATCCCGGTCGATGTAGCACCCCTGGAAATGCCGCGCTCCGGACCCAGGGTCAAAAGCATTGCGCGCATGCAGGGTGCGGCGGTTGTCGAAGCACCACAGCTCCCCCGGATTCAGGCGCTTTACCAGGCGAAAACGCGCCTCGCGCGTCATGCCGATAAAGCGTCGATACGCGCGATACAGCAACGGCATCCGGGCAGCGCTGGTCTCGAACGGGCCGCGCAAAAAGTTGGCCATGCGGATCTCCGCCACATCACCCATGGCATCCAGTGCAATGATCGGCGCCAGGCGGCGATAGTCGCTGTGACGGTCCTTGTTGCGAAACTCCACCGGGATTTCACACAGTGCCTGGAACGCTTCGGGATCCTCCTGACGCAAGGCGCTGGCGATGGCGAACCCATCGACAAAAATGCTCTCGCCACCGTTGGCATCGTTCACCAGGCAATGCAGCAATTGCAGCCCCGGTTGCAGCTCCCGCGTAGGCAAATCGCTGTGCAGCGGCAGGTTGAAAGCCGTGTAGGCATTGCTGTCGGCATCGGCTTTGGATTGCACGTTGAACAGCACGCCAAAGTTACTCTCGCGGATAAACGCAATACGCCTGGCGACCAGCGCCAGGGAACCGGGCTCGGTGGGGACGCCACGGATTTGAGTGAGGCCGCCATCGCGCAGGGCCAGCAGCCATTGCAGCAGCGCGTTGGCGTCTTCCATGACTGCCGAATAGTCGAAAACCGGTAACTGCAACTGACTGTCCCATAGCCGGGGCTTGGGTTTTGCCGCACGCCGTTCAGCACGGGATTCATCGTCATAGGCGTGAGCCCGCAGCCAGCCGGGATCGTACCGGCTGCGGTGGCCGCCGCTCCATTCCACGCTCAGGTTGCCTTGATCAATGCGCGCAGAGGCCGCACTGAGGTCGGCATCCACATCGACGATCTCAAGAACCTGCTCGCGGGTCACGCTGTACACGCATTCCGGGCACGGGCAGTTGTCCCGCAGCCACTGATGATGAAACGGGCTGACCCGCCCATCGGCCCAATGCACAAGGAGCTTATCGGCCTGCACCTGAACCTGCGCGAGGTCGCAGATCTTCGGGTAGGTACGGAAATCGGCAACAGCGGCGGCGGTTTGCATGGCGGCTCCTTATGGTTTCTTGGGTGGCAATCCAATCACTCGGCCGAGCAGGGCAGGGCGCGGCAGGTCGGCCTGTTCGGCCAGGATGGCGGCGAGTTTTTCCAGCGTGGCCTCGGTGAACGGCGTCGCACTCGGCCCCGCCAGATCGACGTGCAACAGCATCTGTTCGTTGCCCGCCAGCTCCTTCGCATCGCCCACCTCATGCAGGCTGTGATAGAGATGCAGGCGCTTGGCGTCATGCGCGATCAGTTGGGTGTGCACTTGCACCTGCGCACCGAGTTTCACTTCGTGCAGGTAGTTCAGGTGCAGCTCCAGGGTGAACAGCGAATGGCCGCTGGCTTCGCGGTTTTCGCAGGTCAAGCCCAGGGTGTCCATCAGCGCGTCGGTGGCGTAGCTGAAGATCAGCAGGTAGAACGCGTCGCGCAGGTGGCCGTTGTAGTCCACCCAGTCAGGGTGGACCTGGGTGGTGTAGGTGGTCAGTGCGGGCATGTCAGGGTTTCCCGTTATTCGGCGAAGGTCATGCCGTGCTTGGCCTTGGTGGTTTTCACCGCTTCCAGCACCGCCAGCAGGCAGTCATCACGATAGCGCTCCAGCGCCGAAATGCTGTGTTTGCCCAGTTGATCGCTGGTGCCATCGACCACGTCGTCGATCAGCTTGTCGGTCAGTTCCGGCGCCGGCAGGTAGGTCCACGGCAATTGCAGCGCCGGGCCGAACTGCGCCATGAAATGCCGCATCCCGGCATCGCCGCCCGCCAGGGTGTAGGTGAGGAAGGTGCCCATGAACGACCAGCGCAGGCCCGCGCCAAAGCGGATGGCGTCGTCGATCTCGCCGGTGGTGGCCACGCCGTCATTGACCAGGTGCAGCGCCTCACGCCACAGCGCTTCGAGCAGGCGGTCGGCGATAAACCCGGGGACTTCCTTGCGCACGTGCAAGGGGCGCATGCCGAGGGATTCATACACCTTGATGGCCGCTTGAATCGCTTGCGGCGCGGTGTTCTTGCCGCCAACGACTTCCACCAGCGGCAACAGGTAAACCGGGTTGAACGGGTGACCGACCACGCACCGCTCAGGGTGGGTCGAGCCCTCGTAGAACTCGCTTGGCAACAGGCCGGACGTGCTCGAACCAATCAACGCATTCGGCTTGGCCGCCGCGCTGATCTTGCTGTGCAACTCCAGCTTCAATTCCAGCCGTTCCGGTGCGCTTTCCTGGATGAAGTCGGCGTCTTTAACGCACTCTTCAATGGTGGCAACAAAGCGCAGGCGGTCCTGCGACGCACCCGGTGCCAGGCCCTGTTTCTCCAGGGCGCCCCAGGCATTGGCGACGCGCTTGCGCAGGGCGGCTTCGGCCCCGGGCGCCGGGTCCCAGGCGACCACATCCAGGCCGTGGGCAAGGGCGCGGGACACCCAGCCGCTGCCGATGACGCCACTGCCCAGGGCGGCGAAGGTTTTGATTTCAGTGATAAAACTCATGGCAAATTCCTAAAGAGTTCGGTGATTCATGTGGGAGGGCCGGTTTGATTAGTGGCGTTTGGCAAGGCCCATTTTTGCCCGACCTTCAGCCGGGGTCAGAACCCGTGCGCCCAGGCGGCTGAGGATTTCACCGGCGCGTTCCACCAGTTGGCCGTTGGTGGCGAGCACGCCTTTGTCCAGCCACAGGTTGTCTTCCAGGCCGACCCGTACGTTGCCGCCCAGCAGCACCGCTTGCGCCGCCATGGGCATTTGCATGCGGCCGATGCCGAAGCCGGCCCACACCGCATCGGCCGGCAGGTTGTCGACCATGGCTTTCATGGTGGTGGTATCGGCCGGTGCGCCCCATGGGATGCCCAGGCACAGTTGAAACAGCGGGTTGTCGAGCAGGCCCTCTTTAATCATCTGCTTGGCGAACCACAGGTGGCCGGTGTCGAAGATTTCCAGTTCGGCCTTGACGCCCAGCTCCTGGATGCGTTTGGCGCCTGCACGCAGTTGCGCCGGAGTGGACACGTAAATAGTGTCGCCATCGCCAAAGTTCAGGGTGCCGCAGTCCAGGGTGCAGATTTCCGGCAGCAGCTCTTCCACGTGGGCCAGGCGGGTCAGCGGGCCGACCAGGTCAGTGTTGGGGCCGAAGTCCATCGGGCTTTCGCCGCCGCCGATTTCCAGGTCGCCGCCCATGCCGGCGGTGAGGTTGACGATAATGTCGATGTCGGCCTCACGGATCCGCTCCATCACTTCACGATACAGGGCGACGTCGCGGCTGAACTTGCCGGTTTGCGGGTCACGCACGTGGCAGTGCACCACGGTCGCGCCGGCCTTGGCGGCTTCAACGGCTGCGGCGGCGATTTGTTTGGGGGTGACCGGCACGTGCGGGCTTTTGGCGGTCGTGTCGCCAGCACCGGTGAGTGCGCAGGTGATGATGACGTCGTGGTTCATGAGGCGGTTCCTTACAGGCGTGATTTCAAAGGCGTGGCGATGCCGCTCGCGGTCGGAAGTGACCGCGAAACGGTGTTCGAAACAGGTTTACTTACTGGTCAATTGCAGGTTCGCCGCCGCCGGCTTGCCGTCGAAGGTGGTGACACCCTCCAGCCAGCGCGCCTGGTCTTGCGGGTGGTCCTTGAGCCACTGCTTGGCGGACTCGATGGGGTCCTTATGGTCCAGCAACGGCTGCATCATTCGGCTCTCATCGGCGGCGGTGAAGGTCAGGTTGGTCAGCAGCTTGTGAACGTTGGGGCACTGTTGGGCGTAGTTGGGTGAAGTCACGCTCCACACCGTGGCCATGCCTTCGTTCGGGCCGAGGGCGTCGTCGCTGCCGGTGAGGTAGGTCATGGCGACGTTGACGTTCATCGGGTGCGGCGCCCAACCGAAGAACACCACAGCCTCCTTGCGGCGTACCGCCCGGTCGACGGCGGCGAGCATGCCGGCCTCGCTGGATTCCACCAGCTGGAATTTACCCAGGCCGAACTGGTTCTTGGCAATCATGGCTTTGATCTGGGTATTGGCCCCCGAGCCTGGCTCGATGCCGTAGATCTTGCCGCCCAGCTCTTTCTCGAACTTGGCGATGTCGGCGAAGGTTTTCAGGCCCTTGTCCGCCAGGTAAGTCGGTACGGCGAGGGTGGCGCGGGCATCTTCCAGGCTGGGCTTTTCGAGCACCTTGACTTGCTTGGCGTCGACGAATGGGGTGATGGTCTGGGTCATCAGCGGGTTCCAGTACCCCAGGAACAGGTCCAGGCGCTGGTCGCGGATACCGGCGAAGATGATTTGCTGGGAGGCGCTGGTTTGTTTGGTCTTGTAGCCGAGGCCGTCGAGCAGCACTTGGGTCATGGCGCTGGTGGCGATTACGTCGGTCCAGTTCACCACGCCCATGCGCACGTTCTGGCAAGACGCCGCGTCGGCAGCCAGTACGTTCGTGCTCAAGATGGCGCTGGCGCTGAGTGCAAGCACACAGCGGCTGATCAGTCGGTTCATGGTGGATCCCTCGGCAGGTCGTTATTGTGGGGTTCCGGCGTCTTCGTGCGCCGTGAGGCCAAGTTACGCAAGCCAGGGGGCGGCAAAGCGCACGGCGGCGACCAGCTCTTGCACTGCAGCGACCTGCCCCCTTGAATCCGTGCATGAACGGGAGTATCACAGTGCCACGCTGCCCGTATGACGAGTGCGCCACCATGTCCCAGGATTTCTACTTTTTGCTGATGCCGGGTTTCTCGGCCATTGGCTTTATCTCCGCGCTGGAACCGCTGCGGGTGGCCAACCGTTTTCGGGGCGAGCTGTACCGCTGGCACGTATTGAGTGCCGATGGCGGCGCGGTGCTGGCCAGCAATGGCATGTCGGTGAATGCCGACGCCGCGCTGGAACCCCTGAAAAAAGGCGCGACGTTGCTGGTGGTCGCCGGCTTTGAACCGTTGCAGTTCGCCACGCCGGCACTGGAGCACTGGCTGCGCCGTCTCGACCACGACGGCGTGACTCTCGGGGCCATCGATACCGGTGCCTGCGTGCTCGCTGAAGCAGGCCTGCTCGACGGCTACCGCCTGACCCTGCACTGGGAGGCCATCGACGCCTTCAAGGAATCGTATCCACACTTGAGCGTGACCCAGGAACTGTTCGAGATCGACCGGCGCCGCATTACCTGCGCCGGAGGCACGGCCTCCATCGACCTGATGCTCGACCTGATCGCCCAGGCCCACGGCCCTGACCTGGCGATCCAGGTGTCCGAACAGTTCGTGCTCGGCCGTATCCGCCCACGCAAAGACCACCAGCGCATGCAGATCGCCACGCGTTACGGCATCAACAACAAGAAGTTGGTGCACGTGATCGGCGAGATGGAACAACACACGGAGCCGCCGCTGAGCACCCTGGCCTTGGCCGACGCGATCAAGGTGACCCGGCGGCAGTTGGAGCGGCTGTTTCGCCTGCACTTGAATGATACGCCGAGCAATTTCTACCTCGGCCTGCGCCTGGAAAAGGCCCGGCAACTGTTGCGCCAGAGCGGTATGAGTGTGCTGGAGGTAAGCATTGCCTGCGGGTTTGAGTCGCCGTCGTATTTCACCCGCAGCTACCGTGCGCGGTTTGCGAAATGTCCGCGGGAGGATCGGCGACGGGAGGCGGTTTGACGGGCAATTATAGTTAATTATACTCAAGGCCATAATTTATAGTTGAATCCATAATTGGGTATAAAAGCATGTCCAAGAACAGCGGCTTTGTGTTTCGCCGTCCCGCCCTGGCAAGCAGCATCGCCGACGGTCTGGTGGGGGTGGGGATTCAGGACTTCACGTCGGGGCTGTTTCTCGCGGCCCCTCGGCGCACCGGAAAAAGTACGTTCTTGCGCGAAGACCTGATCCCGGAATGTCAGTTGCGGGGTTGGCTGGCCGTCTACGTCGATCTGTGGGCCGACAAGGAGAAAGACCCAGCGCAGTTGATCGCCAGCGCTATTGCGGCGGCCCTGGCGCCCTACGAAAAAGGCATCCGTAAACTGGCCAAGAACATTGGCATCGAGAAACTGAGCTTTCTGCGTACCCTGTCCTGGGACTTTACCCAGCCACAACTGCCTGCCGGTGCGACGCTGACCCAGGCCCTGGAATTGCTCCACAGCGCCGCAGAAAAACCCGTTGTGCTGGTGATCGACGAGGCGCAGCACGCGCTGACCAGTGAATCGGGCCTCAACGCGATGTTCGCGTTGAAAGCTGCCCGGGATCAGCTCAACCAGGGCCGTGACGAGGAGGGCAGCGGTTTGCTCCTGGTGTTCACCGGTTCCAACCGCGACAAGCTGGCCCATTTGGTGTTGGGCAAGAGCCAACCGTTTTTCGGGTCGAGCATCACGCCGTTTCCGCTGCTGGGTAAAGAGTTCACCCAGGCGTACACCGCACACCTCAACGCGCACCTGGCTCAGACCAACCAATTTAATGCTGCCGATATTGATGAAGCCTTCGAGCTGGTAGGCCGGCGCCCCGAGATGCTGCGCACGATTATCGGTGAAGTGGCACTGGAGTTGGGCGCGGCGAGCAATCTGGGCCAACTGCTGCACAGTCGCGCCGAATTGCTGCGCGCCGGTGTGTGGAGCGAATTTGAAAGCGCCTGGAACGCCCTGACCCTCCCGCAGCGCGCGGTGCTGCAGGTGATGGTGGAGCGTTTGCAAAGCAATGAACCCTTTGCACCCTTTACCGACACCACGATTACCGCGGTCAGCAAGACGTTGGAGGCGATGGGCAGCGATGTGGTGCCGGGCACCCAGACGATTCAGGCCTGCATCGATGCCCTGCGCGACAAGGAACTGGTGTGGAAGTCGAGCCGGGGCGGCTATGCGCTGGAAGACAAAACGTTTGGAGATTGGCTGCAGCACAGGAGTCGTACAGCCAACTAGAGACAACGCAGGGTAGATGTGGGAGGGGGCTTGCTCCCGATAGCGGTGGGTCAGCTACAGATGTATCGACTGACAGTCCGCCATCGGGAGCAAGCCCCTCCCACATGGGGTTTATTTCTTGAGCAGTGCCGCGCACGCCGCCTTGTAGGCTTCATGCTGGTATTTGTTCAGCGTCGCCGGCAGATCGAAAGTGTGCTTCTTGTTCTGCGCATTGAGGGTCTGTGGCGACAGCAGTGTCACCTCCACCCCGTCCAGCAACTGAAACACCCCTTCGATCTTGAACGTGGTCGGGCCGCCGGCAAATTCACCTTTCTTGCTGCGTTTCTTGATGGCGATGCGCGTGATGGCGTTTTCCCGCACAAAGGCCTGCACCTGGGCGGCGAACGCCTTGACGTTGGCTGCCTCCTCATCGTCTTCAAGCGCGATTTTCTTGGTCGCCAAGGGGATGTGGCTCAGCGCCTGGTTGTCCAGGGAGGCGACGGCGATGATGGCTTCGCTGCCTTTGATTTCGATACCGCAGATAGTCATGGGCTGGCCTTTCAGGAGGGAACGGGAAGTATGGATGGTATCAACCTTCCCCGACCATTCGTCAGGGAATGGAGTGAACCTGTTAGTTCTGACAGTAGATGCCAGGGAGAGTCTCGCTTAGATTCGTGGCAACGGTCCTTCTTCGGTTTGAGGGCTGAAACAGCGTCTTCCGACAAGGAGTTGCGCCATGAATATCCGCAAGGAAATCCGATCACTAACCGGTCCGCAACGGCTGGAGTTCATCAACACGCTGTTGGCACTCAAGCGTAACGGCGGTTATGACAAGTACGTTCATTGGCACCACGCTGTCATGGTGCCAACGGTGCATCCCTATGAGCCCCAAGACCCGGACTATCGTAATGGCGCTCACTTGGGGCCAGCGTTCTTGCCCTGGCATCGTGAAATGCTGATGCAGTTGGAAGGCGACCTGCGAGCGATCACGTCCGGAATAACACTGCCTTACTGGGACTGGACTCAGGATGCGGCAGACCCCAAGAACTCGCCGGTATGGAGCCAGAGCCTGATGGGCGGTGACGGTGACCCGGCAGATGAGTTCAGGGTGCAAGACGGGCCCTTTGCACACAAATATCAGAGTTGGCCGGTGCCGCCCTATCCGGAAGATGGCTTGCCGGGGCCGGGCTTGAAGCGTCAGTTTTCACAGCTAGTCGATTCCCTGCCGACGCCAGCGGATTTACAGATGGCCATGCGAGAAGGTCTTTATGACGAGCCAAACTACAATGCGAGTCCCTTCAACCGAGGTTTCCGCAACCGGCTTGAAGGTTGGATTACCCAGAAGGGCGATCCGCAAGTGACAACGCCTGGCTCTCAATTGCATAACCGGGTTCACCTGTGGATCGGCGGTAACATGTTGGCGATGACCTCACCTGAAGACCCGGTGTTCTTTCTGCACCATTGTTTTATCGACAAGGTCTGGGCGGATTGGCAGGCCCAGATGCTGTTGGATAAACCGAGCTTGGCGCCGCATTACGCACCGATGCAGGACGGCCCACCGGGGCACAATTACGATGATGTGATCAAACCCTGGACCCGACGCATCCAAGATGTCATGGATATCAAGGTGCTGGGCTATGAGTACGCGCCTCAGAGTAACGTAAGCAAAAGTCCGTTCAAGTCACCCTTCGAAGCTTGAAAGTGGCAACACTCCTGCGCCCTGGTCGCAGGAGTGGCTTTTATTCCTGGCCGATCGACTCCAAAAACTCCGACCGCTCATCACTCATTCGCGCCAGGCAATCATTGTGTTGGATGGCGTAGTCCTTGGTGCCCGCCACTGCCGGGAAAGTGTCCACCGCGCAATCGGCGTCACGCAGCTTTTCCCATTTCTGCTGGGCGTCCTTCAGACGAGCGGTAATGTCGGCGAGCTGCGTCTTGTTGCTGCCATAGGTCGAACCCATGCGTTCGAGCAGGCCCTGGTAGTTATCCTTGAGCAATTGCTCGGCGGTGGTTTTGTTGAAAGTGGCGCATTCCAGGGTTTGTTTGTCGTTTTCGATGCCATCGCACGGCGTGTTGTCGGTGTCTTCAGCCGCGTGGGCGGTGGTTGCGATGAGTGCCAAAGCCAGGAAAATCGATTTCATTGCGCCGTCTCATATCAGGTAATGGCCGAATTCTGGCTCAAGCGTAAGACAAAGAACAGCCACCAGTCAGGCCTGTCTTAACAGCCTTTGTCGCGGATTGACGCTTTCGGCAATTCCCCTGTCGTTTTTGCACCGGGTTCCGTCGGCCCCTGGGCATATGCTGGCCCAAAGCGCCGGCAGACGATTCGGCGCATGAATCGCCAATAAGGGGACGCCTGATGAGCCCAGCCGAATTGCACGCCGACAGCATCGTTATCGACGGGCTGATTATTGCCAAGTGGAATCGCGACCTGTTCGAGGACATGCGCAAAGGCGGCCTCACCGCCGCCAACTGCACCGTGTCGGTGTGGGAAGGCTTCCAGGCCACTATCAATAACATCGTGGCCAGCCAGACCCTGATCCGTGAGAACAGTGACCTGGTGATCCCGGTGAAAACCACTGCCGATATCCGTCGCGCCAAAGAGCTGGGCAAGACCGGCATCATCTTCGGCTTCCAGAACGCCCATGCGTTCGAAGACCAGCTTGGCTATGTCGAGATCTTCAAGCAGCTCGGCGTGGGCGTCGTGCAGATGTGCTACAACACCCAGAACCTGGTCGGCACCGGCTGCTACGAGCGTGACGGCGGCCTGTCGGGCTTTGGCCGTGAGATTGTCGGCGAGATGAACCGCGTCGGCATCATGTGCGACCTGTCCCACGTGGGCTCCAAGACCTCCGAAGAAGTCATTCTCGAATCGAAAAAGCCGGTGTGCTACTCCCACTGCCTGCCATCGGGTCTCAAAGAGCACCCGCGCAATAAGTCCGATGAAGAGCTGAAGTTCATCGCCGACCACGGCGGTTTTGTCGGTGTAACCATGTTCGCGCCGTTCCTGGCCAAGGGCATCGATTCGACCATCGACGACTACGCCGAAGCCATCGAGTACACCATGAATATCGTTGGTGAAGACGCCATCGGCATCGGCACCGACTTCACCCAGGGCCATGGCCAGGATTTCTTCGAAATGCTGACCCATGACAAGGGCTACGCCCGCCGCCTGACCAACTTCGGCAAGATCATCAACCCGCTGGGCATCCGCACCGTGGGCGAGTTCCCTAACCTCACCGAGACCCTGCTCAAGCGCGGTCACCCTGAGCGTGTGGTGCGCAAGATCATGGGCGAAAACTGGGTCAACGTTCTCAAGGACGTCTGGGGCGAATAAGTCACCGCCCACGCATTTTTCCCTCGGCCATCCGTGTCGGGGGCATCCAAACGAATTTTCTGGAGTTGAGTTTCCATGGCCAAGATCGCCCCGCAATTGCCAATCGAAGTCGACAGCGAGACCGGTGTCTGGACCTCCGACGCCCTGCCGATGCTGTATGTGCCGCGCCATTTCTTCGTCAACAACCACATGGGTATCGAAGAAGTGCTGGGCGCCGAGGCCTATGCCGAGATCCTCTACAAGGCCGGCTACAAATCCGCTTGGCACTGGTGTGAAAAAGAAGCCGAATGCCACGGCCTGGAAGGCGTCGCGGTGTTCGAGCATTACATGAAGCGCCTGTCGCAACGTGGCTGGGGCCTGTTCAAGATCCAGGACATCGACCTCGACAAAGGCACCGCCAGCGTCAAGCTCGAACACTCCGCTTTCGTCTACGTGTATGGCAAGGTCGGACGCAAGGTCGACTACATGTTCACCGGCTGGTTTGCCGGCGCCATGGACCAGATCCTGCAGGCGCGTGGCAGCCAGATTCGCACTGTGGCCGAGCAAGTCTACGGAGGCTCCGAAGAGGGCCACGATGACGGCTTGTTCACCGTCAAGCCGTTGTAAGCCGAGGACCGTGCCATGGCTTTCGAAGCAATGTTCCAGCCGATCCAGATCGGCAAACTGACTATCCGCAACCGCGTGCTCAGTACCGCCCACGCCGAGGTGTATGCCACCGATGGTGGGATGACCACTGACCGCTATGTGAAGTACTACGAAGAGAAAGCCAAGGGCGGTATCGGCCTGGCGATCTGCGGCGGCTCCTCGGTGGTGGCCATCGACAGCCCGCAGGAATGGTGGAGCTCGGTGAACCTGTCCACCGACCGCATCATCCCGCACTTCCAGAACCTGGCCGACGCCATGCACAAGCATGGCGCCAAGATCATGATCCAGATTACCCACATGGGTCGTCGCTCGCGCTGGGACGGCTTCAACTGGCCGACCCTGATGTCGCCGTCCGGCGTGCGTGAGCCGGTGCACCGCGCCACCTGCAAGACCATCGAGCCGGAAGAAATCTGGCGCGTGATCGGCAACTACGCCCAGGCTGCGCGTCGGGCCAAGGCCGGTGGCCTGGACGGGGTAGAACTGTCCGCCGTGCACCAGCACATGATCGACCAGTTCTGGAGCCCACGGGTCAACAAGCGTACCGACGAATGGGGCGGCACCTTCGAAGGCCGTATGAAGTTCGGCCTGGAAGTGTTGAAGGCCGTGCGTGCCGAAGTGGGTGACGACTTCTGCGTGGGCATGCGCCTGTGCGGCGACGAGTTCCACCCGGATGGCTTGTCCCACGAAGACATGAAACAGATCGCCAAGTATTACGACGACACCGGCATGCTCGATTTCATCGGCGTGGTGGGTTCAGGCTGCGACACCCATAACACCCTGGCCAACGTGATCCCCAACATGAGCTACCCGCCGGAGCCGTTTTTGCACCTGGCCGCCGGTATCAAGGAAGTGGTCAAGGTTCCGGTGCTGCACGCGCAGAACATCAAGGACCCGAACCAGGCCACGCGCATTCTGGAAGGCGGCTATGTGGACATGGTCGGCATGACCCGTGCGCACATCGCCGACCCGCACCTGATCGCCAAGATCAAGATGGGCCAGATCGACCAGATCAAGCAGTGCGTGGGCGCCAACTATTGCATCGATCGTCAGTACCAGGGTCTGGACGTGCTGTGCATCCAGAACGCCGCGACTTCCCGTGAATACATGGGCGTGCCGCACATCATCGAGAAGTCCACCGGGCCCAAGCGCAAAGTCGTGGTGGTCGGTGCCGGCCCTGCCGGGATGGAAGCGGCGCGGGTGGCCGCCGAACGTGGCCACGACGTGACCCTGTTCGAGAAAAAAGAATTCATCGGCGGGCAAATCACCACGGCCTCCAAGGCACCGCAGCGTGACCAGATTGCCGGTATCACCCGCTGGTACCAACTGGAACTGGCGCGCTTGAAAGTCGACCTGCGCCTGGGTGTGGCGGCCGATGCCGATACCATTCTCGACCTGCGCCCCGATGTGGTGGTGCTGGCGGTGGGCGGGCAGCCGAATGTAGAGCAGAACGAACACTGGGGCGCCGCCGAAGGTTTGGTCGTGAGCAGCTGGGATGTACTCGACGGCAAAGTCGCACCGGGCAAGAACGTGTTGGTCTACGACACCATCTGCGAGTTCACCGGTATGTCAGTGGCGGATTTCCTTGCGGACAAAGGCAGCCAGGTCGAGATCGTCACCGACGACATCAAGCCGGGCGTAGCCATCGGCGGTACGTCGTTCCCGACCTACTACCGCAGCATGTACCCCAAGGAAGTGATCATGACCGGCGACATGATGCTGGAAAAGGTCTACCGCGAGGGCGACAAGCTGGTGGCGGTGCTGGAGAACGAATACACCGGCGCCAAAGAGGAGCGGGTGGTCGACCAGGTGGTGGTGGAGAATGGCGTGCGTCCGGACGAAGCCATCTACTACGCGCTCAAGGAAGGCTCGCGCAACAAGGGCCAGATCGATGTCGAAGCCTTGTTCGCGATCAAGCCGCAGCCGTGCTTGAGCGAGTCGGGTGAGGGGTACTTGCTGTTCCGCATTGGTGACTGTGTGGCCCAGCGTAATACCCACGCTGCGATCTATGACGCCCTGCGCTTGTGCAAGGATTTCTGACCCGACACCGAACCAATGTGGACTCGGTCTGAATGTGGGAGGGGGCTTGCTCCCGATAGCGGTGGGTCAGCTATAGATGTATCGACTGACAGTCCGCCTTCGGGAGCAAGCCCCCTCCCACATTAGACCTGTGTGGTCTGTGGGAGCTTCACCATGTTGAACACCTTGCTGCCTATCCTGTTATTTGCCGCTCTGGGCCTCGCGGTCCTCGGCGCCCTGCGCCGGGTGAACATGTGGCGCCGTGGTCGTGCCTCGAAAGTCGACCTGCTGGGCGGCCTGCTGGCCATGCCCAAGCGCTACATGGTCGACCTGCACCATGTGGTCGCCCGCGACAAATACATTGCCAACACCCACGTCGCCACGGCGCTGGGCTTCGTGCTGTCGGCGTTGCTCGCCATCCTGGTGCATGGTTTCGGCCTGCAGAGCCGGATCCTGGGCTACGCCTTGCTGCTGGCCTCGGTGCTGATGTTTGTTGGCGCCACCTTCGTCTACCTGCGTCGGCGCAACCCGCCGTCGCGCCTGTCGAAAGGCCCTTGGATGCGCCTGCCGAAAAGCCTGATGGCGTTCTCGGTGAGCTTCTTCCTGGTGACCTTGCCGGTGGCCGGGATTCTGCCCGCCGACTTCGGCGGCTGGTTGCTCGCGGCGATCTTGAGCGTGGGGGTGCTGTGGGGCGTCTCGGAGATGTTCTTCGGCATGACCTGGGGCGGCCCGATGAAGCACGCCTTTGCCGGTGCCCTGCACCTGGCCTGGCACCGTCGCGCCGAGCGCTTCGGCGGCGGGCGTTCGACCGGTTTGAAACCGCTGGACCTGCGCGATAAAACCGCGCCCCTGGGTGTGGAAAAACCCAAGGATTTCACCTGGAACCAACTGCTCGGCTTCGACGCCTGCGTGCAGTGCGGCAAGTGCGAGGCCGCCTGCCCGGCCTTTGCCGCCGGCCAGCCGCTGAACCCGAAAAAACTCATTCAAGACATGGTGGTCGGCCTGGCCGGCGGCACCGATGCCAAGTTTGCCGGCAGCCCGTATCCCGGCAAAGCCATCGGCGAGCATGGCGGCAACCCGCATCAACCGATCGTCAACGGCCTGGTGGACGCCGAGACCTTGTGGTCGTGCACCACTTGTCGCGCGTGCGTGGAAGAGTGCCCGATGATGATCGAGCACGTGGATGCCATCGTCGACATGCGCCGCCACCTGACGCTGGAAAAAGGCGCCACGCCGAACAAAGGTGCCGAAGTCCTGGAAAACCTGATCGCCACCGACAACCCCGGCGGTTTCGCACCGGGTGGCCGGTTGAACTGGGCGGCGGACCTGAACCTGCCGTTGCTCAGTGACAAGGGCAGCTGCGAAGTGCTGTTCTGGGTCGGTGATGGCGCTTTCGACATGCGCAACCAACGCACCCTGCGCGCCTTCGTCAAAGTCCTCAAGGCCGCCAAGGTCGACTTCGCCGTACTCGGCCTGGAAGAACGTGACAGCGGTGATGTGGCACGCCGCCTGGGCGATGAAGCCACCTTCCAGCTGCTGGCCACGCGCAACATTCAGACCCTGGCCAAATACACCTTCAAGCGCATCGTCACCTGCGACCCGCACAGTTTCCATGTGCTGAAAAACGAATATGGCGCCTTCAACGGCAACTACCTCGTGCAGCACCACAGCACCTTCATGGCCGAGCTGATCGGCGAGGGCGCGCTGAACCTGGGCCAGCACAAGGGCAACAGCGTGACCTACCACGACCCTTGTTACCTGGGCCGCTACAACGGCGAATACGAAGCCCCGCGCCAGGTGCTGCGTGCGCTGGGGATCGAGGTCAAGGAGATGCAACGCTCCGGTTTCCGTTCGCGCTGCTGCGGCGGCGGTGGCGGCGCGCCGATCACCGACATCCCCGGCAAGCAACGTATCCCGGATATGCGCATGGAAGATATCCGTGAAACCGGTGCCGAGCTGGTGGCCGTAGGGTGCCCACAGTGCACGGCGATGCTTGAAGGGGTGGTCGAGCCTCGGCCACTGATCAAGGACATCGCTGAACTGGTCGCCGACGCGTTGCTCGAAGACGCCGCACCGGCCAAAGCCCCCTTGAAACGTGAACCTGCGGAGGTGCACTGATGAGCGACATTATCCGCCGCGACCCACGGGCCGAATGGATTGCACGTAACCGCCTGCACCCGCTGCATGCGGCTATGCAGCCGGTGCAACACAGCTGGATGGGGCCTAACGGCATCCTGCGCAAGAACGTGCATGGCGTCGGTTTCATCGGCCCCAATGGCATCAAGCGCATCGACCGCAGCGGCGCCCAGCAGGGCGGCGCGAGCAAACGTACGGCTGCCGCCGAAGTGCAGTTGCCATTGCATCAGGTGGCAGCGCCTGCGTTCTATATCAACGTGGTGCCGGACATGGTCGGCGGCCGCTTGAGCAGCCACGACCGCGACTTGCTCGGCCTGGCGCGACAGCTCGCCGGCAGCGACGGCGCCGTGCTGGCCGTGGTGTTTGGCGAGCACAAGGAAAGTACCTTTGCCACGGCCGGTGTCGATCGCCTGCTGGTGCTGGAAGGGCATGAGTTCGATGGTTATTCACCGGAGCAACGCGTGCAAGGTTTGCGCGCTGTGGATAACCAGTTCAACCCGCGTCACTGGCTGCTGCCCGATAGCCGCAGTGGCGGCGGTGAGTTGGGCCGGCGGTTTGCCGCCAGCCTCAAGGAGCGCCCGGCCACGCGGGTCTGGCAGATCAAGGGCCAGGAGTGCATCGGCCGTGCCGGCGCCGGCCAGGAAGACTTGGCCCGGCCGCTGCCACGCTTGATTCTGGCGGCCGCCGAATGTGCCGACCCGGTCAGCGAGACCCGTCACGAAGTGTTGCCCGTGGAGTTATCCACAACTCTGGCTCGCAGCTTGCCGCGAATCGAAGACCTTGGTGCGGTGGCGGTGGACCCGGCGGCGATTCCCATGGCCGAAGCCGAATTCATCTTCTCTGGCGGCAACGGCGTGAAGGATTGGGCGCTGTTCCACCAGACCGCTGCCGCCCTGGGCGCCACCGAAGGCGCGTCGCGGGTGGCGGTGGACGACGGCTTCATGGCGCGCGATCGCCAGGTCGGCGCCAGCGGCACCTGGGTCACTGCCCGTGTGTATGTGGCCGTGGGGATTTCCGGGGCGATCCAGCACCTGCAAGGCATCGGTGCCTGCGACAAAGTGGTGGCGATCAACCTCGACCCCGGTTGCGACATGATCAAGCGTGCCGACCTGTCGGTGATCGGCGAGAGCGCCGCGATATTGCAAGCCTTGATCGAGGCGGTGGCGGCCTACCGCAACGGCGCCAAGCGCGATGCAGCTTAGGACTATGACCATGACGACGAATGTAATCAGCCTGGTTTCCATTGGCGCCCATCCCACTTCCGGGCGCCCGCGTCGTGCGGAGCAGGATGCGCGCGCGGTCGAGCTGGGCCTGCAAATGGCTGGGGATAAGTTGCAGGTGTTGCACGCCGGCAACGTTGCCGAACCGACGTTGCGCAGTTATCTCGGCATGGGCTTGCCGCAACTGCATGTACTGGAACAACCGGCCGGCAGCGATGCCTTGCCGGTGCTCGGTGAGTATCTACGCGATGCGGGGGCCCAGGTGGTGCTCGCCGGCAGCCAGGCGGAAACCGGTGAAGGCTCGGGCATGTTGCCGTTCCTGCTGGCCGAACAATTGGGCTGGCCGCTGATCGTGGGGCTCGCCCAGGTGGAGTCTATCGACGGCGGCGTAGCCCATGTACTGCAAGCCTTGCCGCGTGGCCAAAGGCGGCGCCTGAAGGTCCGCCTGCCGTTTCTCGCCACGGTGGATAACGCGGCGCCCAAGCCTCGGCAGAGTGCCTATGGCCCCGCGCAGCGCGGCGAGCTGGAAGCGCATGAGGTCGAAGTGCTGGAGGATGAGTTATTCACAGGCGCCGTGCTGCAGCCGGCCAAGCCTCGGCCCAAACGCCTCAAAGTGATCAAGGCCAAGAGCGGCGCCGACCGGATGAAGGCGGCTACCGCCAAAGCCAGTGGCGGCGGTGGCCAGGTGCTCAAGGGCCTCAGCCCGCAAGCGGGCGCCGAAGCCATTCTCAAGCTGCTGGTTGAGGAAGGCGTGGTTCGCTGATCCTTGTAGGAGCGAGCTTGCTCGCGAAGAACGTTAACGATAATGCAGCGTGCCCGGTTTGACGCGGCGCTCTCAGGTTCTTCGCGAGTAAGCTCGCTGCTACATTACCCACAATCCCTGTTGAACCGTCTGTGGATAACCTGTTCGCGCTTGTCCACAACCCATACAGATCAAGCCCTGTAGCCCTCTGTACGAAAAACAACCAGTCTAACTGGCGGTTTTTTATAGGTTTTTTCCTGACTTCATGCATTTCATTGTGCAGACTTTCCCCCAAAGTCTGTTGGCGCTTCTGTGGATAAGATGTTCGCTATTGGCTGGAACCCTTATGAATAAAGGCTTTCAAGGAGTTGGTCGAAATTTGATCTATTTCGGCTTTTTGTGCTCTGAAAATCCTGAGTGCCGTGTTTTGTGAAGGTTTGGAGTGGTTTTCCACAGCGCAGCTGAAGTTGCCCCCAAAGTCTGTTGGTGGTTCTGTGGATAAGGTGTTCGCGTACTACTACAGGCCACGTTTTACGTAGCCTGTAGAGTTATGGTTAAAAAATGATCAGCGCCTGCTTGATATTGTCCACTTGAATAAGTCATGGATTTTCTTCAATTAATTTCTGAGGGGGAGCGCAGTTGCCCACAATTGCTGTGGGTGGCTCTGTGGATAAGTTGTTGGGCAAAGGCTGGAGGGCAGGGGAATCAAGAGGCATCCGGGGGCTGGATGTTTTTTGTACAATCCAGCCCCTGGAGGATCAACGCGTTATTCGTGAACCGCAACACCCTTGAGGTACGGCGCCGGAGCGGCCCCCAGGTTGCTCAACATGCGCTCGCTGTACCAATCCACGAAGTTGACCACGCCGAACTCATAGGTCTTGGAGTACGGGCCTGGCTGGTAAGCGGTGGAGTTGATACCGCGCTGGTTTTCTTCGGCCAGGCGACGGTCCTGGTCGTTGGTGGCGTCCCACACCTGGCGCATACGTTCCACGTCGTAGTCCACACCCTCTACGGCGTCCTTGTGCACGATCCACTTGGTGGTGACCATGGTTTCCTGGGCGCTGATCGGCCACACGGTGAACACGATGATGTGGTCGCCCATGCAGTGGTTCCATGAGTGGGGCAGGTGCAGGATGCGCATCGAGCCAAGGTCCGGGTTCTTGATGCGCCCCATGAGTTTGGCGCAACCCTGCTTGCCGTCCATGGTCATCGACACGGTGCCCTTGAGCAGCGGCATGCGCACGATACGGTTACGCAAGCCAAAGCTGGCATGGGCGTAAGGGATTTTCTCGGCATCCCAGGCTGCGGCGGAGGCGGCTACATGGTCCTTGAACGCCTGGTCGGCGCGGGGGTCGGTGACGTCGTCCCATTCCAGCAGGGTTTTCAGCAGTTCGGGGTGCGAGGCGTTGCAGTGGTAGCACTCGCGGTTGTTCTCCAGCACCAGCTTCCAGTTGGCTTTTTCCATCAAGGTGGTTTGCACCGCCACCTTGGTGTTCTCCATGTCGTAGGGTTCCATGTAGTGATTCAAGGTCGACAGGAAGTCGTCGATGGCCGGCGGGTTTTCGGCCAGGCTGATGAAGATGTAGCCGCCGGCGGTCTTCACATTCACCGGTTTCAGGCCGTACTGCTTCATGTCGAAGTCGGCGCCCATCTCGGTGCCGGCGAACAGCAGGCGACCGTCCAGTTCGTAGGTCCACTGGTGGTAGTGGCAGACCAGCTTGGCGACCTTGCCCTTGTCGCTGGTGCACAGGCGTGAGCCACGGTGGCGACATACGTTGTGGAACGCATGCACCACGCCTTCGGCGCCACGGATCACGATGATCGGGTTCTTGCCCACTTGCAGGGTCAGGTAGTTGCCCTTGGTGGGGATCTCGCAGGTCATGCCGGCGATCAGCCACTCTTTCTGGAAGATCTCCTGCATGTCGATATCGAACAGCCGGTCATCCGAATAGAACGGTTGTGGCAGCGAAAAGGTGCGCTCGCGTTCTTGCAACATTTGCGCGGTGGCCTTGCGTGCGGGTTCCAGCGGATCGCCCAAGCTTAAGGTTGCGGTGACGTCCATCGTATGTGTCCTCATGGCCATTCAGTGTGGCCGGCGAATAGTGGCTACGGTTGTACTACGCAAGGCGTAAAGAAAGCGTCGTTGTTGGGGGTGAGTGTGGGGCCGCCGACTGCCAGAACCTTGTCCATTAGCGACATGGCCCACTCTGATCCCGACGCGCAACCCCCGTGGTATGGGGGCTGGTCGCGATAAGTATGTGAATGTCGCAGATAGGTAAATGGGCGCATTCGGCGTTACGCAAAATCGCCATCATCAGGCCGACCTACGGCTACGGAGAACAGCATGTCCAATAACTTCCTGAACCCGGTAACTACCCAGACCTGGGCCAATGGTCGGCATATCGTCCGTTGCGTCAAAGTCATCCAGGAAACCTGGGACGTGCGCACCTTTTGCTTCATGGCCGACCAGCCGATCCTGTTCTTTTTCAAGCCGGGGCAATTCGTCACCCTGGAGTTGGAAATCGACGGCCAGCCAATCATGCGCTCGTACACCATTTCCAGTTCGCCATCGGTGCCGTACAGCTTCTCGGTGACGATCAAGCGCGTCCCGGGCGGCCGGGTTTCCAACTGGTTGCACGACACCCTGCATGAAGGCCAGGAGTTGGCGGTGCACGGGCCGGTCGGGCTGTTCAATGCCATCGACTTTCCGAGCCCGAAAGTGTTGTACCTCAGCGGCGGTGTCGGGATCACGCCGGTGATGTCCATGGCCCGTTGGTTCTACGACACCAACGCCAACGTCGACATGACCTTTATCCACAGCGCCCGCTCGCCCAAGGACATCATCTATCACCGCGAGCTGGAACACATGGCGTCGCGCATCGATAACTTCAGCCTGCACCTGATTTGTGAGAAGCACGGCTTGGGTGAGCCTTGGGCGGGGTATCGCGGTTACCTGAATCACAAGATGCTCGAATTGATGGTGCCGGACTTCCTGGAGCGCGAAGTGTTCTGCTGTGGCCCAACGCCCTATATGAACGCCGTGAAACGCCTGTTGGAGGCTGCAGGCTTCGACATGGCGCGCTATCACGAAGAATCCTTCGGGGCTACGCCGCCGGAAGCCCGCGCCGACGCGGTGGAGCAGGCCGAACAAGCCGCCGAGGCGCCGGAAATCGATCTGGCGGATTTGCATCAAGTGGAGTTCATTGCTTCAGGCAAGAGCATTCGCGTGGCACCGGGTGAAACGGTGCATGCCGCAGCGGCCAAGCTTGGGCTGCTGATTCCAAAGGCGTGTGGCATGGGCATCTGCGGAACGTGCAAGGTGATGAAGCTGGGTGGAGAGGTCGAGATGGACCACAACGGCGGGATTACTGAGGAAGACGAAGCCGAGGGTTACATCCTGTCGTGCTGCAGCGTGCCTAAAGGTGATGTGCGAATCGAGTTCTGATCCACTCAGCTCGTTCCCACGCTCACCGGCCCAACTCACGCAAGGCTCACGGTGTGACGCGGAGCGTCACGGGCTGCATGCCCACGCGGAGCATGGGCACGATCACCAGCGCAGCTCGTTCCCACGCTCCGCGTGGTAACGCTGCCAGGGACGCTCTGCGTTCCGCTTTCACGCAAGGCTTGCGGTGTGACGCAGAGCGTCACGGGCTGCATGCCCACGCGGAGCGTGGGCACGATCACCGGCGCAGCTCGTTCCCACGCTCCGCGTGGTAACGCCGCCAGGGACGCTCTGCGTTCCGCTTTCACGCAAGGCTTGCGGTGTGACGCAGAGCGTCACGGGCTGCATGCCCACGCGGAGCGTGGGCACGATCACCGGCGCAGCTCGTTCCCACGCTCCGCGTGGTAACGCCGCCAGGGACGCTCTGCGTTCCGCTTTCACGCAAGGCTTGCGGTGTGACGCGGAGCGTCACGGGCTGCATGCCCACGCGGAGCGTGGGCACGATCACCGGCCCAGCTCGTTCCCACGCTCCGTGTGGTAACGCCGCCAGGGACGCTCTGCGTTCCGCTTTTACGCAAGACTTGCGGTGTGACGCAGAGCGTCACGGGCTGCATGCCCACGCGGAGCATGGGGACGATCACCCGTTCAGCTCGTTCCCACGCTCCGCGTGGGAACGCCTCCAGGGACGCTCTGCGTTCCGCTTTCACGCAAGGCTTGCGGTGTGACGCAGAGCGTCACGGGCTGCATACCCACGCGGAGCGTGGGGACGATCACTCACCGGCCCAGCTCGTTCCCTCCTAGTGCGAAGCGAGCTGTCAGTACCAGCGTTGGATGTCGATCAGCCCCGGCATTCCGGCATAGTTGCGGGCACTCGAATACCTCCAGTGTTCAGCCAGATCCACGTAACCCCGTTTGACCGGGTTATGGTGGATGTAATCGAGCTTCTGGTGCATCACAGCCTCGCTGTACACCAACTCCGCGTGTGAGCCCTCCTGCCAAAGCTGATAAGCCCGATCCGCCTTGTGTGCGCGTTTGCTGAAGCGCAGGCGTTGCAAAACACGTTCTGCGCCTTTGCTCTGCAGGTCATCAATGATGGTTCGGGCAGTGAAGGACTTGAATCGGCTGACGCATTTGCCAAGGTCAGGCGCCTGGGCGACGAAATGCAGATGGTTCTCGAGAACGACGTAGCCGTAAAGGTTCAAGGCTTCATGGCTTTGTTGGTATCGCCAGCAATCCAGAAGATGGTCGACGATGTAATCACGGGTGAACAACGGTAGCCATTCCATGACGGTACAGGTCAGGAAGTGTGGTTTCTCGGGTTCGGTGATGACGTAGCGGCTTCTGCCCATGGGGGCGTCCTTGCATCGGGGGCGGCTTGGGCGCAGAGCGCCCGGGGCATGCATTCCCACGCGGAGCGTGGGAACGATCGATCAAGGAGGGTTATTGGGCGTAGATGTGGACGACGAAGTGCTGGCCTGATGCTGTCAATTCATAGACTTTGTCGTAAATCCGCAGTGTGCGCGATGGCTCTCGGATGGTGTCACCGACTTTTGCGTACTTCCTGAATTCATCCCAATCGATGACGGTGGTGCTGATAGTGCCGTCGCTTTGCAGAGTGTCGCCGTTGCTTTGGTATTCCATGGTTTGTCTCTCTTCTGGATTTCCGTTTCCAGCCGGGTATGCGGCAGGCGGTTGGCCCGAAAGGCGGGCTGTACAGCGGCCGTTTCCTTTCGGGTTCCAAGAGGTTAGTCAATGAAATTCCAGTGTGGGGCTGTCAGAAATATCAAATAACAGACTCGGCGTTACGCCAGTATCAGGCACCCATCACTGTCCGAATATCCGCGGCTAATTCTCTTACACGCTCCTCCTCGGTATCCCACGCACACATGAAGCGTGCGCCGCCTTTGCCGATGAAGGTGTAGAAGCGCCAGCCCTTGGCCGTCAGTGCGGCAATGGCTGGTTCCGAGAGTTGCAGGAAGACGCCGTTGGCCTGCACCGGGAACATCAGTTCAACCCCCGGAATATCCGCCACCAGGCTGCTCAGCAATTGTGCGCAGTGGTTGGCGTGCCGGGCATGCTTGAGCCAGGCGTCATTTTCCAGCAGGCCCACCCAGGGGGCGGAGAGAAAGCGCATTTTCGAGGCCAGTTGGCCGGCCTGCTTGCAGCGGTAGTCGAAGTCTTCAGCCAGTTTGTGATTGAAGAACAGGATCGCCTCGCCTACGGCCATGCCGTTCTTGGTGCCGCCAAAGCACAATACGTCCACACCGGCTTTCCAGGTCAGGTCGGCGGGGGAGCAACCGAGGAAGGCGCAGGCGTTGGAGAAGCGCGCGCCGTCCATGTGCAGGTTCAGGCCCAATTCCTTGCAGGTGGCGCTGATGGCGCGGATTTCATCCGGAGTGTACACGCTGCCGACTTCGGTGGCCTGGGTCAGGGTTACCACGCGGGGTTTGGGGTAGTGGATGTCCTGGCGCTTGAGGGCGATCTCGCGGATGGATTCCGGGGTCAGCTTGCCATTTTCGGTGCGGGCGATGAGCAGCTTCGAGCCGTTGGAGAAAAACTCCGGCGCACCGCACTCGTCGGTTTCGACGTGGGCGGTTTCCGAGCAAATCACGCTATGGTAGCTCTGGCACAGTGAAGATAGTGCCAGTGAGTTGGCTGCGGTGCCGTTGAAGGCGAAGAACACTTCGCAGTCGGTTTCGAACAGATTGCGGAAACCGTCGGCGGCGCGGTGGGTCCATTCATCATCGCCGTAGGCGCGTTGATGCCCCTGGTTGGCTTGTTCCATGGCGGCCCAGGCTTCCGGGCAGATGCCGGAGTAGTTGTCGCTGGCGAATTGTTGGCTCTTGTCGGTCATGGCCCATTCCTGTGGTCGATGTTGGTGCGCACTGTAACCAAGATTGTCGGGCATACGCACGCGCTGTAAATGCAGAGTCACTGGGGAATTATGCACGGTACTGAAACGATGGCTGTCGGACGTGTCCGCGATGGCGCTCTGGACCTGCTCAAGTGGCTGGCGCTGCTGAGCATGGTGCTGGATCACCTGCGCTATGTCGGCTTAAGCCTGGATGGCTTGTATGTGCCGGGGCGCCTGGCGTTCCCGTGGTTTTGCCTGGCGATTGCGGCGAATCTGCATCGGGGCCGCGACCTGCCGGCAAGAGGCCGCTGGCGCTACCTGGGCTGGTTGTTGCTGTTCAGCGTGATCAGCGAAGTGCCGTATCGGTTGTTTATCGAGGATGCCGATACGTTGAATGTGCTGCCAACCTTGGCGCTGGGTTTGCTGGTTGCTCGAGGATGGCAGCAAAAGGGCCGGGTTGATCGAGGCATGGCGCTGATCGCCGTCACGATAGCCGCCCTGTTTTCAAGCCACTTAATGTTCGGTTTCTTTGGTGTATTGCTGCCATTGGTGATGCTGCTGGTGTTCCGTCGCCGATGGTATTTCAGTGTATTGCCGGGCTTGGTCTGCGTGGCCGCCAACCAATGGCAGATATTGCTCGATAACGGCACGCCGGTTGCGCTGATGGGATTGGTTGCCTGCCTGATTGCGCCACTGGCGGGCCTGGTCTTATTGCGACACGCCAAAAACGCCTCGCCGCCCGCCATGCGCCGCTGGGCCTATACCCTCTATCCCGTGCATTTCCTGCTGCTGCTACTCGTTCGTCAAACTATCGCCTAACCCCTTGTGGGAGGGGGCTTGCTCCCGATAGCGGTGTGTCAGCCACTGCATTTGCAAGCTGGCCCACCGCTATCGGGAGCAAGCCCCCTCCCACATTTTTTCTGTGTTGTTCGGGCCATGTCGTAAACGCACCTTTGCGTGGCGTGCGTAGGCATTTGACCTGTCTGCGCCAGCCCTACCATCGCATCAAAGGGCCTGTATGGGCCTCACCAATACGAAAGGCTGGGAGAGACGCGATGTTCAGCAAACAAGACCAGATCCAGGGATATGACGACGCACTGCTGGCGGCCATGAATGCCGAGGAGCAGCGCCAGGAAGATCATATCGAGCTGATCGCGTCAGAGAACTACACCAGCAAACGCGTGATGCAAGCCCAGGGCAGTGGCTTGACCAACAAATACGCCGAAGGCTACCCGGGCAAGCGCTACTACGGCGGCTGCGAGCACGTGGACAAGGTGGAAGCCCTGGCCATCGAGCGCGCCAAGCAACTGTTCGGTGCCGATTACGCCAACGTACAGCCGCACTCCGGTTCGTCCGCCAACAGCGCGGTGTACCTGGCCCTGCTGCAAGCGGGCGATACCATTCTGGGCATGAGCCTGGCCCACGGCGGCCACCTGACCCACGGTGCCAAGGTGTCGTCCTCGGGCAAGCTGTACAACGCGGTGCAATACGGCATCAACACCGACACCGGCCTGATCGACTACGACGAAGTCGAGCGTCTGGCGGTTGAGCACAAACCGAAGATGATCGTTGCAGGCTTTTCCGCCTACTCCAAGACTCTGGATTTCCCACGTTTTCGTCAGATCGCCGACAAAGTCGGCGCGCTGCTGTTCGTCGACATGGCTCACGTTGCCGGCCTGGTTGCCGCTGGCCTGTACCCCAACCCGCTGCCGTACGCTGACGTGGTGACCACCACCACCCACAAGACCCTGCGCGGTCCACGGGGCGGTCTGATCCTGGCCAAGTCCAACGAAGAAATCGAAAAGAAACTCAACGCTGCCGTATTCCCCGGCGCCCAGGGCGGCCCGCTGATGCACGTCATCGCCGGCAAGGCAGTGTGCTTCAAGGAAGCGCTGGAACCTGGTTTCAAGGCTTATCAGCAACAAGTGATCGACAACGCACAGGCCATGGCCAGCGTGTTTATCAAACGCGGCTACGATGTAGTGTCCGGCGGTACCGATAACCACCTGTTCCTGGTCAGCCTGATCCGTCAGGGCCTTACCGGCAAAGAGGCGGACGCCGCCCTGGGCCGCGCCCACATCACCGTCAACAAGAACGCCGTGCCGAACGACCCGCAGTCGCCCTTCGTGACCTCGGGCCTGCGCATCGGCACCCCGGCGGTGACCACGCGTGGTTTCAAAGTGCCGCAGTGCATCGAGCTGGCCGGCTGGATCTGCGACATCCTCGACAACCTCGGCGATGCCGATGTCGAGGCCAACGTGGCCAAGCACGTGTCTGCCCTGTGCGCTGATTTCCCGGTTTATCGCTGAGCGCGGTTTTGGAGTAATGACTATGCAACGCTACTCGGGCTTCGGCCTCTTCAAGCACTCCCTCAGCCACCACGAAAACTGGCAGAAGATGTGGCGCACGCCGACCCCGAAAAAGGTCTACGACGTGGTCATCGTCGGCGGTGGCGGGCATGGTCTGGCGACCGCCTACTACCTGGCCAAGGAACACGGCATCACCAATGTGGCGGTGGTCGAGAAAGGTTGGTTGGGCGGCGGCAACACCGCGCGCAACACCACCATCGTGCGTTCCAACTACCTGTGGGACGAGTCGGCGCACCTGTACGAACACGCGATGAAGCTGTGGGAAGGTTTGTCCCAGGACCTGAACTACAACGTGATGTTCTCCCAGCGCGGCGTGTACAACCTGTGCCACACCCTGCAGGACATCCGTGATTCCGAACGTCGTGTGAGCGCCAACCGCCTTAACGGCGTGGACGGCGAACTGCTCAACGCCAAGCAAGTGGCCGACGAGATCCCGTACCTCGACTGCTCGAAAAACACCCGTTACCCGGTACTCGGTGCCACCGTGCAACGGCGTGGCGGCGTGGCCCGTCACGATGCCGTGGCCTGGGGCTTTGCCCGTGCGGCTGACGCACTCGGCGTGGACTTGATCCAGCAGACCGAAGTCATCGGTTTCCGCAAGGAAAACGGTGTGTGCATCGGCGTGGAAACCAACAAGGGCTTCATCGGCGCCAAGCGCGTCGGTGTGGTCACCGCCGGTAACTCCGGGCACATGGCGTCGCTCGCCGGTTTCCGCCTGCCGATCGAATCCCACCCGCTGCAGGCACTGGTGTCGGAGCCGATCAAGCCGATTATCGACAGCGTGATCATGTCCAACGCCGTACACGGTTACATCAGCCAGTCCGACAAGGGCGACCTGGTGATCGGCGCCGGCATCGACGGCTACAACGGCTACGGCCAGCGCGGTTCGTACCCGGTGATCGAACACACTATCCAGGCCATCGTCGAGATGTTCCCGGTGCTGTCGCGCGTGCGCATGAACCGTCAGTGGGGCGGCATCGTCGACACCACGCCGGACGCGTGCCCGATCATTTCGAAAACCCCGGTACCGAACATGTTCTTCAACTGCGGCTGGGGCACCGGCGGCTTCAAGGCCACCCCAGGCTCAGGCAACGTGTTCGCCGCAAGCCTGGCCAAGGGTGAAATGCACCCGCTGGCCGCGCCATTCTCCATCGACCGTTTCCACAACGGTGCGTTGATCGACGAACACGGCGCTGCGGCCGTCGCCCACTAACAGGAGAAACTCCCTATGTTGCATATCTTCTGTCCTCACTGTGGCGAACTGCGCTCCGAAGAGGAATTCCATGCGTCCGGCCAAGCGCACATCCCGCGCCCGCTGGACCCGAATGCCTGCACCGATGAAGAGTGGGGCGACTACATGTTCTTCCGCGACAACCCGCGCGGCCTGCACCATGAGCTGTGGATTCACGCCGCCGGTTGCCGCCAGTATTTCAACGCCACCCGCGATACCGTGACTTACGAAATTCTTGAAACCTACAAGATCGGTGAGAAGCCACAATTCACCGCCAAGGCCTCTGGAGAGAAGGTATGAGCCAGACCAATCGCCTGTCCAACGGTGGCCGCATCGACCGTAATAAAGTCCTGACGTTTACCTTCAATGGCCAGAGCTACAAGGGCTTCGAAGGCGACACCCTGGCCGCTGCACTGCTGGCCAATGGTGTCGACATCATCGGCCGCAGTTTCAAATATTCGCGTCCACGCGGCATCTTCGCCGCCGGCGCCGAAGAGCCGAACGCGGTGCTGCAGATCGGTGCCACCGAAGCCACCCAGATTCCCAACGTGCGCGCCACGCAACAGGCGCTGTACCAGGGCCTCGTCGCCACCAGCACCAACGGTTGGCCGAGCGTGAACAACGACATGATGGGCATTCTCGGCAAGGTCGGCGGCAAGCTGATGCCGCCGGGTTTCTACTACAAAACCTTCATGTACCCCCAATCGTTCTGGATGACTTACGAGAAGTACATCCGCAAGGCTGCCGGCCTGGGTCGCTCGCCGACCGAGAACGACCCGGACACCTACGACAACATGAACCGTCACTGCGACGTGCTGGTAGTGGGCGCAGGCCCTGCCGGCCTGGCCGCTGCACTGGCTGCCGCACGCAGCGGGGCGCGGGTGATCATTGCCGATGAGCAGGAAGAGTTCGGCGGTTCGCTGCTCGACTCCCGTGAAAGCCTCGACGGCAAGCCGGCCATGGAATGGGTCGCCAGCGTGATCGCCGAATTGAAAGCCTTGCCGGACGTGGTGCTGCTGCCTCGCGCTACCGTCAACGGCTACCACGACCATAACTTCCTGACCATTCACGAACGCCTCACCGACCACCTCGGTGACCGTGCGCCGGTGGGTGTAGTGCGTCAGCGTATCCATCGCGTACGGGCCAAGCGTGTCGTCCTCGCGACCGGTGCCTGCGAGCGCCCGCTGGTGTACGGCAACAACGACGTGCCGGGCAACATGCTCGCCGGTGCGGTCTCCACCTATGTGCGCCGCTACGGCGTGGCACCGGGCAAAAAACTGGTGCTGTCGACCAACAACGACCACGCCTACCGCGTGGCGCTGGACTGGTTCGACGCAGGCCTGCAAGTGGTGGCCGTGGCCGATGCACGCCACAACCCACGCGGCGCCCTGGTTGAAGAGGCCCGTGCCAAAGGCATCCGCATTCTCACCGGCAGCGCCGTGATTGAAGCGCGTGGCAGCAAGCATGTGACCGGCGCACGTGTGGCGGCCATCGACGTCAAGGCGCATAAAGTCACCAGCCCCGGCGAGTGGCTGGACTGCGACCTGGTCGCCAGCTCCGGTGGCTACAGCCCCGTGGTTCACTTGGCCTCGCACCTGGGCGGCAAGCCGACCTGGCGTGAAGACATCCTCGGTTTTGTACCGGGCGAAGCCCCGCAGAAACGGGTGTGTGTCGGCGGCATCAACGGCGTCTACAGCCTTGGCGATTCCCTGGCCGATGGTTTTGAAGGGGGCGTGCGCGCCGCCAGCGAAGCCGGGTTTGCACCCGTGGAAGGCACGCTGCCCAAGGCTTTGAGCCGTCTGGAAGAGCCGACCCTGGCGCTGTTCCAGGTGCCTCACGAAAAAGCCACCGCACGGGCGCCCAAGCAATTTGTCGACCTGCAGAACGACGTGACCGCCGCCGCCATCGAACTGGCGACCCGCGAAGGTTTCGAGTCGGTCGAGCACGTCAAACGCTACACCGCGCTGGGCTTCGGCACCGACCAGGGCAAGCTGGGTAACGTCAACGGCCTGGCGATTGCGGCGCGCTCCCTGAACGTGACCATCCCGCAGATGGGCACCACCATGTTCCGTCCCAACTACACGCCGGTGACATTCGGCGCAGTGGCGGGCCGTCACTGTGGGCACATCTTCGAACCGGTTCGCTACACCGCGCTGCACGCCTGGCACGTCAAGAACGGCGCCGAGTTTGAAGACGTCGGCCAATGGAAACGCCCGTGGTACTTCCCACGCAATGGCGAAGACCTGCACGCTGCGGTGAAACGCGAATGCCTGGCCGTGCGCGACAGCGTCGGCCTGCTGGATGCCTCCACCCTCGGCAAGATCGACATTCAAGGCCCGGATGCCCGCGAGTTCCTCAACCGCATCTACAGCAACGCCTGGACCAAGCTCGACGTGGGTAAGGCGCGCTACGGCCTGATGTGCAAGGAAGACGGTATGGTCTTCGACGACGGCGTCACCGCCTGTCTGGCCGACAACCACTTCCTGATGACCACCACCACCGGCGGCGCCGCGCGCGTTCTCCAGTGGCTGGAAATCTACCAACAGACCGAATGGCCGGACCTCAAGGTGTACTTCACCTCGGTCACCGACCACTGGGCGACCATGACCCTGTCCGGCCCCAACAGCCGCAAGCTGCTGGCCGAAGTCACCGACATCGACCTGGACAAGGACGGCTTCCCGTTCATGACCTGGAAAGAAGGTCTGGTGGGTGGGGTGCCGGCGCGGGTGTTCCGCATCTCGTTTACCGGCGAGCTGTCGTACGAAGTCAACGTACAGGCCGACTACGCGATGGGCGTGCTGGAAAAAATCGTCGAGGCCGGCAAGAAGTACAACCTGACCCCGTACGGCACCGAGACCATGCACGTACTGCGGGCCGAGAAGGGCTTCATCATCGTCGGCCAGGACACCGATGGCTCGATGACCCCTGACGACCTGAACATGGGCTGGTGTGTCGGGCGTACCAAGCCGTTCTCGTGGATCGGCTGGCGCGGCATGAACCGTGAAGACTGCGTGCGTGAAGAACGCAAGCAACTGGTGGGCTTGAAGCCGGTCGATCCAAAAGTGTGGCTGCCGGAAGGCGCGCAGTTGGTGTTCGATCCGAAACAGTCGATCCCGATGAAGATGGTCGGTCACGTGACCTCCAGCTATGCCCACAACTCCCTCGGTTATTCGTTCGCGATGGCGGTGGTCAAGGGCGGCTTGAAGCGTATCGGCGAGCGGGTGTTCTCACCGCAGGCCGATGGCAGCGTGATCGAAGCGGAGATTGTGTCTTCGGTGTTCTTTGACCCGAAAGGCGATCGCCAGAACATTTGACACCTGATCGTTCCCACGCGCTGCGTGGGGATGCATCCCGGGACGCGCGGCGTCCCAAGAGCGGACGCCGAGCGTCCATCGCGGCATTCCCACGCAGAGCGTGGGAACGATCAATTCAGAACAGGTGCTATATGACAGCAGCCAATGTTTACCAACAACGCCCCACTAACGGCGCCAAGGCCGAGTCGTCGCTGCACCATGCCGACCTCGCCAGCCTGGTCGGCAAGGGCCGTAAAAACGCAGGCGTTACCGTCCGCGAGAAAAAACTCCTGGGCCACCTGACCCTTCGTGGCGATGGGCATGACGCCGCCTTTGCCGCCGGCGTGCACAAGGCGCTTGGCATCGAGTTGCCCGGTGCCCTGCAAGTCATCGTCAAGGGCGAAACCAGCCTGCAATGGCTCGGCCCGGATGAGTGGTTGCTGGTGGTGCCCAGCGGTGAAGAGTTCGCCGCCGAGCAGAACCTGCGCGCCGCCCTGGGTGACCTGCATATCCAGGTCGTCAACGTCAGTGGCGGCCAGCAGATCCTCGAGCTCAGCGGCCCGAATGTGCGTGATGTGTTGATGAAGTCCACCAGCTATGACGTGCACCCCAACAACTTCCCGGTGGGCAAGGCCGTGGGCACGGTGTTTGCCAAGTCGCAATTGGTGATCCGCCACACCGCTGAAGACACCTGGGAACTGGTGATTCGTCGCAGCTTCTCGGATTACTGGTGGTTGTGGTTGCAGGATGCCTCGGCCGAATTCGGCCTCAGCGTAGTTGCATGATGATCGTTCCCACGCTCCGCGTGGGAATGCATCCCGGGATGCTCTGCGTCCCCAAGAGCGGACGCCGAGCGTCCATGGCGGCATTCCCACGCAGAGCGTGGGAACGATCAAGGAGTTACCCGATATGAGCCGCGCACCCGATACATGGATTTTGACCGCCGACTGCCCCAGCGTGCTCGGCACGGTGGACGCGGTCACCCGCTACCTGTTCGAACAGGGCTGCTATGTTACCGAGCACCACTCGTTCGATGACCGGCTTTCGGGCCGGTTCTTCATCCGTGTGGAGTTTCGCCAGCCAGACGGTTTTGACGAACAGGCCTTCCGCGATGGCTTGGCCACACGCGGTGAAGCCTTCGGCATGATCTTCGAGCTGACGGCGCCGAATTATCGGCCCAAAGTGGTGATCATGGTGTCCAAGGCCGATCACTGCCTCAACGACCTGTTGTATCGCCAGCGCATCGGCCAGTTGTCGATGGACGTGGTGGCGGTGGTGTCCAACCATCCCGATTTGAAACCCCTGGCCGACTGGCACCAGATTCCCTACTACCATTTCCCCCTCGACCCCAACGACAAGCCGTCCCAGGAGCGTCAGGTGTGGCAAGTGGTGGAAGACACCGGCGCTGAACTGGTGATCCTCGCGCGCTACATGCAAGTGCTGTCGCCGGAGCTGTGCCGCAAGCTGGACGGCAAGGCCATCAATATCCATCACTCGTTGCTACCCGGGTTCAAGGGCGCCAAGCCGTATCACCAGGCGTACAACAAAGGGGTGAAGTTGGTGGGGGCTACGGCGCATTACATCAACAACGATCTGGATGAAGGGCCGATCATCGCGCAGGGCGTGGAGGTGGTGGATCACAGCCATTATCCCGAGGACTTGATTGCCAAAGGGCGGGATATCGAAGGGCTGACCCTGGCGCGTGCGGTGGGGTATCACATTGAGCGGCGGGTATTTCTGAACGCCAATAGAACGGTGGTGCTCTGACTGACGCTATCGGGAGCAAGCCCCCTCCCACCCTGGAATTGTGAATACCTTCAAATGTGGGAGGGGGCTTGCCCCCGATGAGGCCCTCACTAACAACGCAAAAACAGCATCTGTACCCGAGCACTTAACGCGCTGCCTGCCTGGGCAACGTGGTTCCATAAAAACAACAGCGAGGTGAAAGCATGTCTGGTAATCGTGGTGTCGTGTATCTCGGCAACGGCAAGGTCGAAGTACAGAAAATCGACTATCCCAAAATGCAGGACCCCCGTGGCAGGAAGATTGAGCACGGCGTCATCCTGCGCGTGGTTTCCACCAATATCTGCGGCTCCGACCAACACATGGTGCGTGGCCGTACCACTGCCCAGACCGGCCTGGTGCTCGGTCACGAGATCACCGGCGAAGTGATCGAGAAGGGCAACGACGTCGAAAACCTGAAAATCGGCGACCTGGTTTCCGTCCCCTTCAACGTTGCCTGCGGCCGCTGCCGTTCCTGCAAAGAGCAGCACACCGGCGTGTGCCTGACCGTCAACCCGGCGCGTGCCGGTGGCGCCTACGGTTATGTCGACATGGGCGACTGGACCGGCGGCCAGGCCGAATACGTGCTGGTACCGTATGCCGATTTCAACCTGCTGAAACTGCCGGACCGTGACAAGGCCATGGAGAAAATCCGCGACCTGACTTGCCTCTCCGACATTCTGCCGACCGGCTACCACGGTGCCGTCACGGCGGGCGTTGGACCGGGCAGCACCGTATACATCGCGGGTGCCGGCCCAGTCGGTCTGGCCGCTGCCGCCTCCGCCCGCCTGCTGGGCGCGGCGGTGGTGATCATCGGTGACGTCAACCCGATCCGCCTGGCTCACGCCAAGGCCCAGGGTTTTGAAATTGCCGACCTGTCCAAAGACACGCCACTGCACGAGCAAATCGCCGCACTGTTGGGCGAGCCTGAAGTGGACTGCGCCGTCGATGCCGTAGGTTTCGAAGCCCGCGGTCACGGCCACGAAGGCGTGAAAGCCGAAGCTCCGGCCACCGTGCTCAACTCGTTGATGGGTGTCGTACGGGTGGCGGGCAAGATCGGGATTCCGGGCCTGTACGTCACCGAAGATCCAGGTGCGGTGGATGCCGCTGCGAAAATGGGCAGCCTGAGCATTCGCTTCGGCCTGGGCTGGGCCAAATCCCACAGCTTCCACACTGGGCAAACGCCCGTGATGAAGTACAACCGCCAACTGATGCAGGCGATCATGTGGGACCGTATCAACATTGCCGAAATCGTCGGCGTGCAGGTGATCAGCCTGGATGACGCGCCGCGTGGGTATGGCGAGTTCGATGCGGGCGTGCCAAAGAAATTTGTGATTGACCCGCACAAACTGTTCAGTGCGGCATAACGCGCAGTGAAAAAATGGCGACCCTCAGAGGTCGCCATTTTTTTGATCATTTAAGTGTCGACAGCCTCAGGTAGGGGTCGGCCACTTCCCCGTTTTTGACCACGCGATTGCCACCGTAATCACACAGCAGCGTGCCGTTGCGTTGATGGATGGCTTCGGGCCGCAGCGCGTATTCAGCGGCCAGGTAATCGTCGTCGGTTCCCGCCGTTTGCCCTGTCCATGTCCTGCCGTTGGCAGTGGCCGTGTATTGATAACCCTCGCCGTAACGCGGTGGCAGGTCAGGATCCGTGTAGGCCGTTGAGTGGATAGTTTTTGTGGCAGGGCATTGGTCGATGCCGGGAGGCGGGGGTGGCAGCAGCTGGGTGCGCGCCGCATAAAGCAGAAGGCCGATTACCATAGTTCTAACTCCTTGTTAACGGGTAAACCTCGCGGGTTGTCGGTACGCGGGAGGCCAACCTGAGTGGGAGTCTCTGGGCTTTCGTTCCTTCGCAAGCTGCTACTGGAGGTTACCTGAAACGCATAAGGGCGGTCCGAAGACCGCCCTTATGCGTTTGCTTGAACTATGGCGTTATCGAGCCGCCAGCGCCCCCTGGTACACCGTCGGCCCCGTCGGCTGCTTGCTGAGCGAGCCACCTTTGGTTTCTGCGCTCACCATCAATTCCACCGGCTTGCTGATGGATTCCTGTTGGCGAGGGTTGAGTCCGATAATGCCTTTGCCGTCTTCCGGCAACAGGCCCAGTGACACCGGTGTGCCGCCCTCGGGGATCGCCCACAGCTCCAGGCTGTGGTCCGGCGCAGGGGCGGTGGCAGCGATCGGCTGCACTTCCAGGTAATCCTTGTGCGCCATGATCTGCGCGGCCGGTTGTTGTTCGGTGGTGACCAGGGTGGCAGCGGATTTGACGCTGTCCTGGGTATAGAGGGCGCCGCCGATACCGGCAACCACCACTGCGCAGGCGCCGATGAACAGGCGAGGGCCGCTCCAGAATGAGGGTTTGTGCTCAATGACTTGGGGTTGGTTCGCAGTCATAAGTCTGTTCCTGACAAAATTTGTAGTCAGTTGATGGACCTTGCCAAGGGCGATGGGTTCCTGAACCCAACGATATGGGCGGCGCACCTCGTCGGAATTTTCCACAACTGCGGATGCAATATTTTCTGAACTAATCTGAGGGTGGGAACATTCCTTCAGGAGTGTCAGTCAAACGCCTGCTTTTTAGCTCTTACATTCTGAGGTTGTCTTGATGAAGATTTCACGCGGTTTTGCCCTGTCCTGCCTGTTGACCGTGGCCGCCAGCCCGGTGTTTGCCGCAGGCTTCAGCTTGGGCGATGTGGCCAATGCCGTTTCCGGCGCCCAGGGCAACAACAAGGCGGCTGCCGCAGCGCCAAGTTCCCAGACCGCCGGCCTGCTGCAGGCGCTGACCTCGCAACTGAACGTCACCCCGGAACAAGCGATTGGTGGCACCGGCGCGATGCTGGGCCTGGCCAAGAACCAATTGAGCGGCACTGACTATTCGCAACTGGGCAAGAGCGTTCCAGGCCTGGATAAGCTGGCGGGCACCAACTCCCTGGGCAGCCTGGGCGCGTTGAGCGGTATGCTCGGTCAGAGCGGCGGCAGCAAGACCAGCGGCCTGGACGGACTGCTGGGTAACGTGAAAGACACCAACGACCTGAACACCGCGTTCAGCGCCTTGGGCATGGACAGTGGGATGGTCGGCCAGTTTGCGCCGGTGATTCTCAAATACCTGGGCGACCAAGGCGTGGGCGGCTCCTTGCTGCAAAGCCTGGGCAGTGTCTGGGGCGGCTGACGCGATCAGATCCGAGGTGTTTTGAGAATGTGGTGCAACATTTTTCTTTGAACCGTATGGGATGTTTTACCACCCAGAGAGACCGTTCCGGGGCGCCGCAAGGCCCGGAGCGGATTCTTCAATTCATTCAGGTGAACATCTCATATGAACATTGCCCATGCATCGAGCCTCAATAACGCCTTTCAACTGATGGCCAGGGACACTGCGGTTGCATCCGCGCCAGGCAACGCCATTTATCAGGGAACACAGGCACAGGCGGATGCTGTTGCCAAGCAAGACACTATGGTTCGCGAGTACCGCCAGCCCTTGGGCGGGTGCCCGAGCGACACCCCTTCAGCGGAGGAGGTGGGACCGGCCATGCGGCCCACCGTGAATCCATTGGACATTTACAAGCCTATGTCGGACGAAGAGGCGATGGCTTGGTTGAAACCGGCGTTTATTCATCCCGGCAAGCTGACTGAAAAGCCTGCATCCCTTGGCCAGGCGATGCTGGAGATCAGGTCGCTTCTGCGCTAAGGCGCTGCTTGATCCGATAACAGCTGTTGTATGCGCTGGTCCTTCTCCTTCCAGAGCTGGTTCACCCAGTTCTGGACGGTCTGGCGAAAGGCCGGATCGTTCTCGTAATCGCCCTGCCACAACGCCGGGTCCAGTTCGCGCGTGCGGATATCGATGATCACCTTTGGTACTGCGCCGCTGATCAAATCCCAAAAGCCCGGAATCTTCTGCTGCGGATAGACCACGGTCACGTCGAGGATCGCGTCCAGCTGTTCGCCCATGGCGGCCAAAACAAACGCCACGCCGCCCGCCTTGGGCTTGAGCAACCGGGTGAAGGGTGAATCCTGCTGCTTGCGTTTGGCCTCGCTGAAGCGCGTACCTTCCAGATAGTTGACCACCGTCACCGGCTGGCGCTTGAACAGTTCGCAAGCCTGCCGGGTGATCTTCAAGTCCTGCCCCGCCAGTTCCGGATGCTTGGCCAGGAACGCCTTGGTGTAGCGTTTCATGAACGGGTAGTCCAGCGCCCACCACGCCAGGCCCAGGAAGGGCACCCAGATCAGTTCTTTTTTAAGGAAGAATTTGAAGAACGGCGTGCGCCGGTTCAACGTCTGGATCAACGCCGGAATATCGACCCAGGATTGGTGGTTGCTGATGACCAGGTAGGAAGTGTCACCGCGCAGGTCGGCGCCGCCGCGAATATCCCATTGGGTCGGGATGCACAGCGAAAAGATCAGTTTGTCGATCTCGGCCCAGGTTTCGGCAATCCACATCACCGCCCATGAGGCGTAGTCGCGAAAGCGACCGGGGGCCACCAGTTTGAGCAGGGCAAACACCATCAATGGCCCGAACAGCACCAGGGTGTTGAGCAGTAGCAGCAGTGTGACAAAACAGCCGGTGAGCAGGCGGCGCATAAGCAACTCTTGGGAGGGTTTGGCGGGCCATGATAAGCAAGCTGAGTCTAGAGGCCAAATCGCAAATCGCCGGACGAATGTTTCACAATGTGCCGGGTATGGTTGAGCGAGCTAACTAAGCAGCGCTTTTGCGGTCTAGAATCCGCCTACTTCTTTCGAGGAAATCACTCCGTGAAATTGCTCCTTGCCTCGCTTGCCCTGGTCGCCTTGCCTGTCATGGCCGCCGAACCGACCCTCTACGGTCGTTACGAATACATCCAGTTGCCGGAGATCGGCCAAACCTTCAAGGCCAAGATGGACACCGGTGCACTGACCGCGTCGCTGTCGGCGCGCAACATCGAGACCTTCCAGCGCGACGGCGACGACTGGGTGCGTTTCCGCCTCGGTGGCAAGGATGCGAGCGACAAGGTCTATGAACACAAGGTGTCGCGCATCAGCAAGATCAAGAGCCGCGCCGATGAGGACGAGGACAAGGACGAAGCCACCGTCGCCAAGCGCCCGGTTATCGATCTGGAAATGTGCCTGGGCAACGTCAAGCGCACGGTCGAGGTCAACCTGACCGACCGCAGCAGCTTCAACTACCCGCTGTTGATCGGCGCCAAGGCGCTGCGTGAATTCGGCGCAGCGGTAAACCCGGCGCGCCGTTACACTGCCGACAAACCCGACTGCTGATCGAGCTCATGCCCCACATCCTGATTGTCGAAGACGAAGCGGCGATTGCCGATACGCTGATATTCGCCTTGCAAGGCGAGGGGTTTGGCACTACCTGGCTGAGCCTCGGCCAGGAGGCGTTGGCTCATCAACGCCAGACCCCGGCGGACTTGATCATCCTCGACATCGGGCTGCCGGACATCAGCGGCTTTGAAACCTGCAAGCAACTGCGCCGCTTCACGGAAGTGCCGGTGATGTTTCTCAGTGCCCGGGATGCTGAAATCGACCGGGTAGTGGGGCTGGAGATCGGCGCCGACGATTATGTGGTCAAGCCGTTCAGCCCCCGGGAAGTGGCCGCGCGGGTCAAGGCGATTCTCAAACGGGTCGGCCCCAGCGTGGCGCCGACGTCATTCCAGATCGACCTGGAGCGTATGCAGATTCAGTATCGCGGCCAGCCGTTGAGCCTGACGCGCCACGAATTTCGCCTCTTGCAAAGCCTGCTGGAGCAACCCGAACGCGTCTTCAGCCGCGAGCAGTTGCTCGATGCGGTGGGCGTCCCCGCCGATGCCGGCTACGAGCGCAATATCGACAGCCATATCAAAAGCCTGCGCAGCAAGTTGCGCAATATTGCGGCGGATGCCGAACCGATCCAGACCCATCGCGGCCTGGGCTACAGCTATAGCCCGAGCCATAGCTGATGCGCCTGGGGCTGCGGATCTTCCTGGTGTACGCGTTGTTCATCGGCCTGACCGGCTACTTCGTGCTCAACACGGTGATGAAGGAAATCCGCCCCGGCGTGCGCCAGTCCACCGAAGAAACCCTGGTGGACACCGCCAACCTGCTGGCCGAGATCCTGCGCGATGACGTGAAGAACGGCACGCTCGGCGACAGCCATTGGCCGCAACTGCTCAAGGCTTACGGCAATCGCCAGCCAGGCGCGACCATCTGGGGGCTGCCGAAGAATCAGGTCAACCACCGTATCTACGTGACCGATGCCAAGGGCGTCGTGCTGCTCGACTCCAGCGGCGAAGCGGTGGGCCAGGATTATTCGCAATGGAACGACGTGTACCTGACCCTGCGCGGTGAGTATGGCGCCCGTTCCACCCGCAGCGATGCGGGCGATCCGGCCTCTTCGGTGATGCACGTCGGCGCGCCGATCCGCGACAACGGCCAGATCATCGGCGTGGTCACGGTGGCCAAACCTAACAGCTCGCTGCAGCCCTATGTCGACCGCACCGAACGCCGCCTGCTGTGGTACGGCGCCGGGCTGGTGGTCCTCGGCCTACTACTGGGCGCATTGCTGTCGTGGTGGGTGAGCGCGGCGTTAAGACGACTGACCGCTTACGCCGAGGCGGTCAGCGAAGGGCGGCGTGCCGAACTGCCGCATTACCGCGGTGGCGAGCTCAAGCAGTTGTCCACGGCGGTGGAACACATGCGCACGCAGTTGGAAGGCAAGGCCTATGTCGAACATTACGTACACACCCTGACCCATGAATTGAAAAGCCCCTTGGCGGCGATTCGTGGCGCGGCGGAGTTGCTGCAGGGCGATATGACCCGCGAGCAGCAGCAGCGCTTCGTTGGCAATATCGACAGTGAAAGTGCGCGCCTGCAGCAACTGATCGAACGCCTGCTGAACCTTGCGCAAGTCGAGCAACGCCAGGGCCTGGAAGAGCAGGCAAGCATCGCGCTGGCGGCGATGGTCGACGAAGTGCTCAAGGCACAATGCGCGCGCATCGAGGGCGCGGGCTTGCATGTCGAACAAGGGATTGCCACGGATGTGAAGGTGTTCGGTGAGCCCTTCCTGTTGCGCCAGGCCCTGGGCAATCTGCTGGATAATGCCTTGGACTTCACGCCACCCGGTGGCGCTCTACGGTTCAGCGCTCAAACGCGACACAACGACGTGCAGGTGAGCCTGTTCAACCAGGCGGCGCCGATTCCCGACTATGCGCTGCCACGTTTGAGCGAGCGCTTCTACTCGCTGCCACGCCCGGGCAGCGGGCGCAAAAGCACCGGCCTGGGTCTGAACTTTGTTGAAGAAGTGATGAAGCTGCATGGCGGCGCATTGCAGATCGGCAATGTGCCGGGCGGGGTGCAAGTGGTGCTGCATCTCCACACAGTCTCCACATTGCCCACATAAATCTCCCACACGCGCCGCGCAGTCTCTGCCTATCAAAAACAGGGAGAGACCCATGAACCGCAGTCTGCTTTTCAAACTGGGCGCGATTGCCCTGCTGATCGTGTTGTTGCTGATTCCGTTGCTGATGATCAACGGCATCATCAGCGACCGCCAGCAGCTGCGCGACGGCGTCTTGATGGACATTGCCCGTAGCTCCAGCTACAGCCAGCGCCTCACGGGCCCAGTGATGGTGGTGCCCTATCGCAAGACCGTGCGCGAGTGGAAACTCAATGAAAAGCTCAACAAGCGCTACGAGGAAGTCCGTGAAGAGCGCGGTCGTCTGTATTTCCTGCCGGACCGTTTTGAACTCGACGGCAAGGTACAGACCGAACTGCGCGCACGGGGCATCTATCAGGCGCGGCTGTTCCATGCCGACAGTCGTATCAATGGGCGTTTCGAGCTGCCTGCACAACTGGGCATCACCGAGGACTTTGCCGATTACCGCTTTGAAGCGGCGTTTCTGGCGGTCGGTATCAGCGATATTCGCGGCATCGAAAACGCGCTGAAGCTTGAGCTGGGTGGCCAGCGCCTGGACTTCGAGCCTGGCTCCCAAGTGGACTGGTTGGGGGAGGGCGTGCACGTGACACTGCCTGAGCTGGACAGCAAAAAAACCAGCGTGGTGGATTTCGCTTTTGACCTGCGCCTGCAAGGCACCGAGCAACTGCAAGTGGTTCCGGTGGGCAAGACCAGCCAAGTATCCCTGGCTTCCAACTGGCCGCATCCGAGCTTTATCGGCAATTTCCTGCCGGCCCAGCGCGAGGTCACCGACACGGGGTTCACCGCCAACTGGCAGACCTCGTTTTTCTCCACCAACCTGGAACAAGCCCTGCAAACCTGCCTGGACGAGCGGGGTTGTAACGACTTCAACAATCGCAGCTTTGGCGTGAACTTCATCGACCCGGTGGACCAGTACCTCAAGAGCGATCGTGCGATCAAATATGCGCTGCTGTTTATCGCGCTGACGTTTGCCGGGTTCTTCCTGTTCGAAGTGCTCAAGAGCCTGGCGGTGCACCCGGTTCAATACGCCTTGGTGGGCTTTGCGCTGGCGTTCTTTTACCTGCTGCTGTTGTCATTGTCCGAGCACATAGGCTTCGCCATGGCCTATCTGTGCTCTGCCGGCGCCTGCGTGTTGCTGATCGGCTTCTACGTGTGTCATGTGCTGCGCAGCATCAGTCACGGCCTGGGTTTTTCGGCGGGGCTCGCAGCCTTGTACGGCTTGTTGTACGGGCTGTTGAGCGCCGAGGATTACGCGTTGCTGATGGGCTCGCTGCTGCTGTTCGGGTTGTTGGGGACGGTGATGGTGCTGACACGCAAGCTGGATTGGTATGGTGTGGGCAAGCGCAAGGTCGCCGAACCCTTGCAGTTTGACCTGGAGGCGGTGCAATGATCGGGTTACGCGAGGATCAACAAATCAAGGCGCAGTTGGTGGCGAGGATCATGGCCTTTCTTCCCTCGCCACCGATTCACCGGGTCAAACCGGCGGTTGGGTTTGCTGCATCGAAGGGCGCTGGCTGACCTCGGCGTACCATTGGGCAAGTTTCGGGTTGTCCAGGCGCCATTGCAGGTCTGGGTGGCGGAAGTCCAGATAACCCAAGGCGCAGGCCACGCTGATGGCGGCGATGTCGAAGTGGGCGGCGAGTTCGCCAAGCGCATTCGCCTCCCATTCGGCGAGGGTGCGGCGGATTTTGTTGCGTTGCTCATCGAGCCATTGGTCCCAATGCTTCTCGACCGGCCGCATGGCGGTTTCGTAGCGCACCAGCACGGCGGCGTCCATGACGCCGTCGGCCATCGAGGCCAGGGTCAGGCGACGCCAGCGAGCGGCGCCCTCGCGGGGGATCAGCGGGGTGCCAGCGTGCTGATGGTCGAAGTAGTCGAGGATCACTCGGCTGTCGTGCAGCACCGAGCCGTCGGCCAGGCGCAGGGCCGGGATCTTGCCCACGGGGTTGTCTTGCACCAGTTGCGCATCGGGGTTGACCGGTGTCGGCAGGCAGCCTTGCAGGGTGACGCGGTCTTGTTGACCGGTCTCGCTCAGTAACACGCGGACTTTGCGAACAAACGGTGAGGCAGGGTTGTGGAACAAGGTCAGGCTGGGCGCGGACATTGGGCATTCCTCGAAAAAGGGCAGCGCTAATCTAGCTCAGCGTTTGATCAAAGCCCAAGCACCGATTGCAGCAGGAACCCCCAGCCCTGCCCAGCTCAACGAATCCCACCACCCGTCCCCCAGCAATGCGGCAAACAACCCGGCGGCACTGAGCAGGCCAATCCCCAGCGGCATGGCAAATACCTTCCAGAAATTCGATTGACGCGGCTTCATGGCCGAGCCGCCTTGCGCCGCACGATCCACAGGTAAACCCCACTGCCCAGCACGATGATGGTCAGCACATCCAACACGGCCCAGAGGACTTTCATCGGCATACCGCCGTAGTCGCCGAAGTGCAACGGTTGGGACATGCCCATGGCGTCCATGTACCACGGCCGTTCGGCGATGGCGGTGACGGCCAGGGTGCTGGCATCGATCAGTACCGGCGTGAGCAGGTGCGAGGTCAGATGGGTGCTGCCTTTCATGAACACCGCGTAATGGTGCTCGCTGGAAAAACGCGTGCCGGGGAAGGCAATGAAGTCCGGCGTCATGCCGGGCGCGGCCTTGGCGGCAATGCTCAGCAGGTCGCTGGCGGGTGCTCGTTGGCTCAGCGGCGGCGCGTTTTGGTAGGGCTCGATCATGGCGCTGAGACTGTCCTGACGCCAGGCGGCGATGATCAGGTCGGCGCAGGCGCTGATCACACCTGTGACGCCCACCACCAGCGCCCAGGTCAGGGTGACCACGCCGATCAGGTTGTGCAGGTCCAGCCAGCGCAGGCGCGTGGATTTGTCGTTGCGCACGGTGGCGAATTTCAAGCGGCGCATGAACGGCAGGTACAACACCGTGCCCGAGATAATCGCCAACACAAACAGCACGCCCATGAACGCCAACAGCAGCTTGCCCGGCAGGCCGGCGAACATGTCTACGTGCAGGCGCAGCAGGAACAGGGTGAACCCCCCATTGGCCGCCGGGGTTTCCACGGCTTCGCCGGTGCGGGCGTCGAGCATGAAGGTGTGGGACGCATTGGGCTCGGTGCCGGCCGTGGCGGCCATGATCGCAATCACGCCATTTTTATCGTCTTCGTCCCAGGCCAGGTATTGCATGGCGTCGCCGGGGCGATGGGCTTGCGCTGCGCTGACCAGTTGCTCCAGGTTGAGCTGCGGCGTGTCGGCAGGCATTTGCGCCAATTGCGGCTCGTTGCCCAGCAGATGATCGATCTCATGGTGAAACACCAGCGGCAATCCGGTGAGGGCGAGCATCAGCAGAAATACCGTGCAGATCAGGCTGGTCCAGGTGTGGATGAAGGACCAGCGGCGGATGGTTGTGCTTTTCATGTTCTAGCCTTCAGACACGCCAAAGCCGCCCCGAAGGACGGCCTGGTGGTTAACTCAGCCGATCACCACTGGTAGGTGGCACTGGCGACGACGCTGCGTTGGTCGCCGAAGTAGCAGTAGGAAGCGTCACAGGTGGAGATGTAGTCCTTGTTGAACAGGTTGGTGGCGTTCAACTTCAGCGATGCGCCTTTGAGGCTGTTGTCCAGGCGGCCCAGGTCGTAATGCACGGCGCCGTCGAACACGGTGTAGGCGTTGGCCTTGCCCAGCCAGGTGTTGGCCTGGTCGCCGTAGGTGTTGCCGGTATAGCGGGCACCGAAGCCGATGCCGAAACCGTCGAGTACGCCGGTGTGCCAGGTGTAGTCGGTCCACAGGGAGGCTTGCTGGTTTGGCATCAGTTGCAGGCGGTTGCCTTTGAAGTTGCCCTTCTGTACTTCGGATTTGGCCAGGGTGTACGCGGCAATCACTTTGAGGTTCTCGGTGACGTCAGACACGGCTTCCAGCTCCAGGCCTTTGACTTTCACCTCGCCGGTCTGGTCCGTGACCGACTGGCCACCGGCACCGGTGCTGGCAACCAGCACGTTTTTCTGGGTCAGATCGTAGACCGCGGCGCTCAATAAGGTGTTGGAGCCCGGCGGCTGATACTTGATCCCCAGCTCCCATTGCTTGCCCTCTGTGGGTTTGTACGACTGCAGTGGGTCGACGCTGGCGTTGCTCGCCGGCTGGAAGGACTCGGCGTATGACAGGTAAGGCACAAAGCCTGAGTCGAACACATAGCTCAGCGCCGCGTTACCGCTGAAGTTCTTGCTGCGGTCGGTGTTGGTCGCATCGTTCTTGTTGAAGTAGGTGGTGCCTTGGTGCACCCAATCTTCACGCCCGCCGAGGGTCAGGCGCCAGTTGTCCAACGCCATCTGGTCCTGCACGTAGAGGCCGGTCTGGATGGTTTTCTGGTTGTAGTCGTAGTACGCCGTGGAGCGCGCCGGGCGTTCCACGGGGCGGGTATTGACCGGGTTGAAGATGTTGACGGTCCCGGCGGAACCATAAATCGACAGATAAGACGTATCGGTACGCTGATGGTCCAGGCCGAGCAGCAAGGTGTGGGTGACGTCGCCTGTGGCGAAGTCGGCCTGGAAGTTGTTGTCGAGCGCGAATTGGCCGATGTTCTCGTCAACGTTGGTTGAGGTACGGCCGATATTGCCGGCGGCATCAACCGGGAAATAGCTATAGGCGCCCACGGTCAACTGCTGGAACGCCAATTCCGATTTGGTGTAACGCAGGTTCTGCTTGAACTGCCAGGTATCGTTGAAGCGATGTTCGAACGCATAGCCCAGTGCGTAATAAGTGCGGTCGTAGAATTCGTAGTCCGGGTCGCCCAGGTTCTTGTGATGTGACACGTCCCCCAGCGGCGATTTGATCTTGGTGCCTACGATCGGCAGGAACTGGCTGGTGGCGCCGGTATCGTCGCGGGTGAACTGCGACAGGAAAGTCAGCTTGGTGTCGGTGTCGATGTTCCAGGTCAGGCTCGGCGCAATGTTGTAGCGCTGGTTGTCGATGTGGTCGACCTGGGTGCCGGCATCGCGCACCACGCCGCTGAGGCCATAGAGGAACCGGCCTTCATCATCGAGCTTGCCGGTGCTGGCGAAGTTGAGTTGGCGGTAGTTGTCGCTGCCGTATTGCACTTGGATGGCGTTGCTCGACTCCGCACTCGGGCGACGGCTGACCATGTCCAGCAGGCCGCCCGGCGGCGTCTGGCCATACACCGAGGACGCCGGGCCACGCAGCAGCGCGAGGCGGTCGAGGTTCCAGGTTTCGGCCTTGGGGTTGGCGTAGACGCCACGCGGCAATGGCAGGCCGTCGAGGAATTGGGTAGGTTCGAAACCGCGTACACGCATCCAGTCATAACGGGTGTCGCTGCCGTAGCTGGCGGACACGATGCCGGGCATGTACTTGACGGCGTCATCCAGGTTCTGGACGTTACGATCCTGCATCTGCTCGCGGGTGGCCACGGAGATCGAGCGCGGGGCTTCGACCAGTGCGGTGTCGGTCTTGGTGCCGGCGGCGGTACGTGTCGCCAGGTAGCCGGTCACGGGGCCCCAAGCGCTTTCAGTGTTGCCTTGGGCGATGATGCTGGTCTGCGGCAACGCCACGACGCCTTCGGCAATGGCCACCAGGGTAAAGGTGCCTGCGCTGCTCTGCTCCAGCTGCAAGCCGGTGCCACGTAACGCTTCCCGCAACGCGCCCTGGGCATCGAACTGGCCTTTGACCGGCGCCGAGGTCTTGCCCGACGCCAGCGTCGGATCGAGGGTCAGTGCCAGGCCCGCCTGGCTGGCGATCTGGTTCAGGGTCGTGGCCAACGGCGCGGCCGGCAGGTTGTAGGCGCGAACGCTGGACGCTTGCTCGGCAGCGATCAGCGGGGTGCTGGCCAGCGGGGCGCTGAGCGCAATGGCGATGGCTAACAGGCTGGGGCGCAACAAGGTGTCTAGCGTGCGGGACATAGGTGGCTCCTGAATGGAAATATTTCTCAATTGCCTAGGTGCCGAACGAGAATCGAAAAGTGATAGGGCAGGATGAAAATATTTTTGCGCTGAGGTTTTCGAGGTGTTCTTCAGGGCCTTATCGGGAGCAAGCCCCCTCCCACACTGGCTGCGTTTGCAAATCAAGGTGTGTGAATGCAGTCAGTGTGGGAGGGGGCTTGCTCCCGATAGCAGTCGCCCGGCCACAGCAGAACCTAAGGCTTGCTTTTCACCGTCACCCACCACGGCGTGTGCTGCTCGATCTGCACCGGCAGCGTCGGCAACAGCGCATTGAGCGCCAGGGTGGTGTCGTGCAGCGGGAAACTGCCGGTGATGCGCAGGTCGGCCACGTCTTTATCCACACCCAGGTGCCCGGTGCGGTAACGGCTCAGTTCCTCGACTACATCGCCCAGGCGGGCGTTGTCCACCACCAGCATGCCGCGGGTCCAGGCGTCGGTGGCGGGGGCGACGGCCAGCAGCGGGCCGAGGCCATCGCTGCGCATGAGCACTTGCTGGCCCTCTTTGAAGATCTGTTCCTGGTGCAGCGCCTCGGGTTGGGCCGCCACCGCAGACTGCAGCACGCTCAGGCGCGTAGCGCCGTCTTCGCGCTTGACGATAAACCGCGTGCCCAGTGCGCGCAGGCTGCCGTCGCGGGTTTGCACGTAGAACGGGCGGCCATCGTTGTGCCCGGTCTCGATCAGAATCTCACCTGCCTGCAGCACGATCAGCCGGCGTTTTTCATCGAAACGCACGTCGATGGCGCTGTGGGTGTTGAGGTTGATCAGCGTGCCGTCGGCCAATTTCAGCGTGCGCTGCTCGCCGGTGGCGGTGCGTTGGTCGGCCAGCCAATAGTGGATGGGCACGTAACGCTCACCGGCCAACAGCGCCAGGCCGCACATCAGTGCGATGCCGGCGAGGCCACTGCCCAACTTGCGCACGCGCTGGCGAATCCCTTCGCGTGACTGCAACAGCGCCGCCCGCGCCGGGCCAGAGGCTACGCTGAAGCGCTGGTCGAGCATGCCCAACTGGCGCCAGGCCCGCGCATGTTCTTCATCGCTGGCCAGCCACTTGGCGAACTCTTCCTGCTCCACCGCGCTGCCGTCGCCGGAGTCGAGGGACAGTTGCCAGGCGATCGCCGCATCCAGCACGCGGGCGGAAACCGGTCTGGAACCGGTCACAGCGGTTCGCCATACAGGGCGATGTAGCATTGGCGAATGCCCTGGGCCAGGTACTGGCGCACACGGGGCACCGACACACCGAGGCGCCGGGCGATTTCGGCGTGGCCCAGGCCATCCAGGCGGTTATAGAGGAAGGCGGCGCGGGCCTTGCTCGACAGCTTGCCGAGCAGGCGGTCGATGGCCTTGAGGTCTTCGAGGATCATTTGCTGGGCTTGCGGCGACGGGTGTTCGCTTTCCGGAAGCAGCATCAGTTCGGTGAGGTAGGCCTGTTCCAACGCGGCGCGCCGGAAGTAGTCGAACAGCAAACCTTTGGCGATGGCCACCAGAAACGCCCGCGGCTCGCGAGGTTCGCGCAGCTCGTCACGGCCCAGCAGGCGCATGAAGGTGTCCTGGCTGAGGTCCTCGGCGCGGCTCGGGCAGGCCACGTTGCGGCGCAGCCATGCCAACAGCCAGCCGCGATGGTCGCGATACAACGCGCCAACCAGCTCACTGTGTGGGTTTGGGACCGACGACAAGGCATCACCGAATAAACAAGAGGTTTAAACTAACGAGAATTATTCGCGATTGTGTCAGAGGCGTCGGATGGGCGCAATTGGCGTCTGTCGGGCGGTGCTATTAAAACGATGGCGCTTGTTTACGCCGTTTCCATTGGCTCAAACGTTCTTGCAATTGCTGGGGGGAGTCGAGGTGTTGCTGGCGTGCGCGGCTGAACAGGATGAGCATCAGTTCCGCCGTGGCCAAGGCATCGGCGCTGGCGTGATGGCGCTCGCCGACCTGAAGGTGAAAGTGGTTGATCCAATCGTCGAGCCCGGCTTCGCGAATATTCGCCTCGGGGCACAGCAGCGGGGCGATGTCGGCGACGTCGAGAAACGGGTGAGCCAGGCGATACCCCAGGCTGTCCTTGAGCGCCCGGCACAGCATGTGTTGATCGAAGGGGGCGTGGAACGCCAGCAGGGGGCTGTCGCCGACGAAATCCATAAAATCCAGCAGGGCGTCGACCGGGTCGCTGCCGGCGGCGATCGCACTGGGCCCCAGGCCATGGATCAGCACGCTGGGGCTGAGTTTGGTTGCGCTGCGTTGCAGGGTACGCTCGAACAGTTGTGAGAAGTCTATCGCGCCGTCCTCGATCACCACGGCGCCGATGGACAGGACTTGGTCACGGTTGAGGTTCAGGCCGCTGGTTTCCAGGTCCACCACCACCCAACGCTGGCTGCGCCAGGGGCCGTCGCCCAGCTCCACGGCTTTGGGCAGTTGGTCCAGGCGCTGTTGTTGTGCCGCGTCGAGCCCGGGCTTTTTCGGGCGTAGCCAACCGAGCCAGCTCACAGCTGATACCGCAAGGTCAGGCTGCTTTGCAGGCGTTGCGCCTGACGCAGGGACTCACGCAGGATGCGCCGGTCCAGGTGGTTGAGGCTGTCGGGGTCGACGCGGTTGGAATAGGGCTGGTTCTCGCGGGTTTGCAGTTGGTGCTGCTGCATGCGGGTTTGCTGGATAAAGTGATAGGCCTCTTCATAGGCGGCACCGTCCAGCGCGTCGATGACTTCCTTGAGCACCAACTGGCGCAGGCGCTCCAGGGTGTTGTTGGCGTGGATGCCATTGGCCAGGGCCAGCAGGCGCGCACCATCGACAAAGGGGGTCAGGCCTTGCACCTTGAGATCGAGCGTGGCCTTTTCGCCGCCTTTGCGCGTCAGCACAAACTCTCGGAAACGCCCGACTGGCGGGCGCTGGCGCAGAGCGTTCTCAGCCAGCATGCGTTGGAACAGCCGGTTATCCGCAACCTGATCCAGGACCCCCTGGCGCAATTGTTCGCAACCGCGCTCATCGCCCCAGACTACCCGCAGATCGAAATAGATGCTCGACCCCAGCAGATTCTCCGGCGTCGCCTCGCGTATGAACGCTGCAAAGCGTCGCGCCCATTCGGCCCGTGACAGGCACAGCTCGGGGTTGCCCGCCATGATATTGCCCTTGCACAGGCTGAAGCCGCACAACGCCAGGCTCTGGTTGATCTGCTGCGCCAGGGGCAGTAACCGCGCCCGGATCGACGCGGCTTCGGCGGCGTCCTTGGCTTCGAACAAAATACCGTTGTCCTGGTCGGTGAACAGGGTTTGTTCACGGCGACCTTCGCTGCCGAAACACAACCAGCTGAACGGCACGCCGGGGTCGCCTTTTTCGGCAAGCGTCAGCTCGATCACCCGGCACACGGTGTGATCGTTAAGCAGGGTAATGATGTGGGTGATCTGCGTAGACGAGGCGCCGTGGGCCAGCATGCGTTCGACCAACTGGCCGATTTCGCCGCGAATCGCCACCAGGTTTTCCACGCGGGGCGCATTGCGGATGGTGCGGGCCAGGTGCACCAGGTCGACCCGTTGCAAGGAAAACAGGTCGCGCTCGGACACCACGCCACACAGGCGCTGGTCTTTGACCAGGCACACATGGGCAATATGCCGCTCGGTCATGGCGATGGCGGCGTCAAAGGCGCTGTGGTCCGGGGTCAAAAAGAACGGCGCCTGGGTCATATGCCCTTCGATGGCCTGGTTGAAGTCGCTGGTGCCGTCGGCCACCACCTGGCGCAGGTCGCGCAGGGTAAAAATCCCCAGGGGCGCTTTATGCTCATCCACGATCACAATGCTGCCCACCTGCTGCTCGTGCATCAGCGTCACCGCCTCGCGTAGCGGCGTGCCGGGTTGACAGGTGACCGGGTGGCGCATGGCCAACTCGCCAAGACGGGTGTTCAGCGAATATTGAGTGCCGAGGGTCTCCACGGCTTTTTGCTGGACTTGTTGGTTGACCTGGTCCAGCAGGCTACTGACCCCACGCAGGGAAAAGTCGCGGAACGGGCTGGAAAGCGCGAACAGCTTGATAAAGGCCGGCTTGTTCAATTGCAGGCAGAAGGTGTCTTCGGCGGCCTTGTGTTCGGTGCGGGTGGCCCGTTCGCCGAGCAAGGCGGCGAGGGGGAAGCATTCGCCCGTGGTGATTTCGAAGGTGGTTTCGGTGCTGTCCGGCCGCTCACCCACGACGCGGCCCTGCTTGACGATATAGAAGTGCTCAACCGGGCCGCCCGACGGTTTGAGGATGCTGTCGCCGGGGGCATAGAAGCGCATTTGGCATTGTTCAACCAGAAACGCCAAGTGGGCATTTTCCATCTGGTTGAACGGGGGAAAGCGTTGCAGGAATTGCAGGGTGCCGTGGATGTTCTGCAACACGGCGGTTTTTCCCGCCTGCGTGAAAGCATCAGCTTTACTCATAACAGTGACCGCAGTTTTTTGTCGTTATCGTCCTTCATGGTCAACTCCCGTGCCGTGGGTGCCCATTGGACGTAAGTCTAGGTAGCGGTTGAACGATGCATGACTAGGGAAAAACCTTACAAGGCTATGGTGCAAAACCCGTAGAACACCCACTAGGCAAACTTTCCGACGAAGTGCACATTGTTCACCTTTCGGCAGATGTCTGACGAGTGTGCTGAAAGAGTGATGAGAACTGCTGAGAAATGTATGACCGACAACGATATTTTGAGCGATGCGGAGCGCGAGGCGCTGAGCGCCGTGATGCTGGAACCTGATTTACCGCCGCAACGTGTGCTGATTGTTGACGACGACAAGGACGCGCGTGAGCTGCTGGCGCAAATCCTGGGGCTGGACGGTATTCGCTGCATGACCGCCGAGAATGGTGAGGCGGCGTGGGATCTGCTGAACTCCAACACCTCTATCGGCTTGCTGATCACTGACTTGCGCATGGCGCCGAGCAATGGCCTGGAGCTGATCCGCCAGGTGCGCGAATCCTCCCGGGCGGCATTGCCCATCATCATCATGTCAGGGGACGCGGAAGCTCCCGATGTGATCGACGCCATGCATTTGAGCGTGGTGGACTTTTTGCTCAAGCCGATTGATAGCGTGAAGTTGGCGAAGATGGTGAAGCGGGAGTTGGGGATGGTGCAGTAGAGGCCGTTGGTCTGAATAGCTTTGCCACTGTCAATTTTGACAGTAGATGGGTGTGCTCAAGACGTGTGTACTGGTTTGGTAGGGGTTGATCACAATGCCCCGTTATCTGGTAAACAGGAGCTACCCATGACTTTTCCGAAAGTTGGTTTCGACAAAGCAGAATGGCAAACCACTAAAACCAAGCTCGTTGAAAGTGATGCCCATGTGTTGGTTCTTAAAGACCATAAGGCGGATTTCTTTAGAGCAAAAATTGTCAGTGGCTCGAAGAGTAATACTTCAATCTACAGGGGATTTTTGCCCAGTCGGGAGCGTCTTCATTGGTCCTATGGCCAAGAGTTACTTGATGGGCTGCATCAATTTGATGTAGCTGCTTTACCACAATTTGAGTATGTAGACTCAGACGGATTTAGTTATTTTTCCTCTGGTTCGGGTACTTTGGTCGTCAATGTTGAAAACCAGGCAGATGGCAGCTTCCTTCACCAAGGAATGCTGATGAATGCGGCGTGTAGCGGAAGTAACGGCAATGCGGTCGTTAACTGTACTTACTTGCTCCATGACTTCTGAACTTTCCACAGGTGATAAAAAACCCTGGTATTTCGACCAGGGTTTTTTTCTGCGTTTAAAGAGCGTTTTTAGCCTTGAACTCCCGACGCCTGCGGTGCAACACCGGCTCGGTATAGCCATTCGGTTGTTTGGTCCCTTCAATCACCAACTCCACCGCCGCCTGGAACGCGATGTTGCTGTCGAAGTCCGGTGCCAGTGGGCGGTACAGCGCATCCCCGGCGTTCTGGCGGTCCACCACCGGCGCCATGCGCTTGAGGCTTTCCAGCACCTGGGCTTCATTGACGATGCCATGGCGCAACCAGTTGGCGATGTGCTGGCTGGAGATACGCAGGGTGGCGCGGTCTTCCATCAGGCCCACATCGTTGATGTCCGGCACTTTCGAACAACCGACGCCCTGGTCGATCCAGCGGACCACATAACCCAGGATGCCCTGGGCGTTGTTGTCCAGCTCGTTGCGGATTTCTTCGTCGGACCAATCGGTGTTGGTCGCCAGAGGAATGGTCAGGATATCGTCCACTGAAGCGCGCTCGCGCTTGGCCAGTTCGGCCTGGCGTGCGAACACATCAACCTTGTGATAGTGCAGCGCGTGCAGCGCCGCCGCCGTCGGCGACGGCACCCAGGCGGTGTTGGCACCGGCCAGTGGGTGGGCGATTTTCTGTTCGAGCATCGCCGCCATCAGGTCGGGCATCGCCCACATGCCTTTACCGATCTGCGCACGCCCTTGAAGGCCGGTGCTCAGGCCGATATCGACGTTCCAGTTCTCATAGGCGCCGATCCATTTTTCCGCCTTCATGGCCGCCTTGCGCACCATCGCGCCGGCTTCCATGGAGGTGTGGATCTCGTCTCCGGTGCGGTCGAGGAAGCCGGTGTTGATGAATACCACGCGCTCGCTGGCCGCCTTGATGCAGGCCTTGAGGTTGACCGTGGTGCGGCGCTCCTCGTCCATGATCCCGACTTTGAGGGTTTTGCGCGGCAGGTTCAGCACGTCTTCGATGCGGCCGAACAGCTCATTGGTGAACGCGGCTTCTTCCGGGCCGTGCATCTTCGGCTTCACGATATAGACCGAACCGGTGCGGCTGTTCTTGCGGGTGCTGTTGCCGTTGAGGCTGTGGATCGCCGCCAGGCTGGTGATCAGCCCGTCGAGGATGCCTTCGGGTACTTCATTGCCGGCTTTGTCGAGAATCGCGTCGATGGTCATCAGATGGCCGACGTTGCGCACGAACAGCAGCGAGCGGCCATGCAGGGTCACGTCCTGGCCATTCACGCCGGTATAAACGCGGTCAGGGTTCATGGTACGGGTGAAGGTCTTGCCGCCCTTGGCCACTTCTTCGGCCAGGTCGCCCTTCATCAGGCCGAGCCAATTGCGATAGATCACCACTTTGTCATCGGCATCGACGGCGGCGACGGAGTCTTCGCAGTCCATGATGGTGGTCAGCGCCGCTTCCATCAGCACGTCTTTGACGCCGGCGGCGTCGGTCTGGCCGACCGGCGTGCCGGCGTCGATCTGGATCTCGAAGTGCAGGCCGTGGTGTTTGAGCAGTACGGCAATCGGCTGGGCGCTGTCGCCCTGGAAGCCGATGAGTTGCGAGTCGTCGCGCAGGCCGCTGTTGCTACCGCCCTTGAGGCTGACGATCAGCTTGCCATCGACGATCTTGTAGCCGGTGGAGTCGACATGGCTGCCCGCCGAGAGCGGCGCGGCTTCGTCGAGGAACGCGCGGGCAAAGGCAATCACCTTGTCGCCCCGCACTTTGTTGTAGCCCTGGCCCTTCTCGGCGCCATTGGCTTCGCTGATGGCGTCGGTGCCGTACAGCGCGTCATACAGCGAGCCCCAACGCGCATTGGAGGCGTTGAGGGCGAAGCGGGCGTTCATCACCGGCACGACCAACTGCGGGCCGGCCATGCGGGCGATTTCGTCATCGACGTTTTGGGTCGTGGCCTGGAAGTCTGCGGCTTCTGGCAGCAGGTATCCGATGTCTTGCAGGAAGGCTTTGTAAGCCACCGGGTCGTGGGCCTGGCCGGCGTGGGTCTGGTGCCAGGTGTCGATCCGCGCTTGGAAATCATCGCGTTTGGCGAGTAGGGCTTTGTTCTTCGGTGCCAGGTCGTGGATAACCTTGTCGGCACCGGCCCAGAACTGGTCGGCAGTGATGCCGGTACCGGGAATGGCTTCGTTGTTCACGAAGTCGAACAGGACTTTGGCGACCTGCAGGCCACCGACTTGAACGTGTTCAGTCATTGCTTGCCTCACTCTGCGGAGCTTATGCGCTTTTTCAGATTTTCATTATGTAGTGCACGGGTTTGCATACTACATGATGACTTGCGGTTGTGAAAATTAGACTAAATACGTCGTTTAGCGACCCACTTTGGTCGTACGGTCACAGCGGAGAACGTGATGTTCTCAAAAAACGATTGGATTGTTCCAGATAAATATAAAAATGGTACACGATTTGTTTTCGAGGGCGCCTGCGTCCACCTTGTAGATTGAATTCCTGAGGGCTTCGCCATGGACCATCTTGTACTCACAATTATCGCCGCCGACAAACCCGGCGTCGTGGAACGCATCGCGCATACCATCGCCACCCACGGCGGTAGCTGGCAGGAAAGCCGAATGGCGCATATGGCCGGGCAATTCGCCGGTATCCTGCGGGTCAGTGTGCCTGCTGAAAACCGTCAGAACCTGATCAATGCGCTGGAGGACTTATCCACACACGGCATTCGCGTGCTGGTGGGTGAGGGCAGTAGCGGGCAGGCAGCGACGTCCAAGTCGATCGTGATGACCCTGGTGGGCAATGACCGCTCGGGCATCGTGCGCGAGATCACAGCGTTGTTGAGCCGGCAGGGCGTGAACCTGGAGAGCCTGAGCACGGACGTACGCCCGGCCCCCATGAGCGGTGACCCGTTGTTCACGGCCGAGGCGCTGTTGCAGGTGCCATCGACGCTATCCCTGGATACCTTGCAGGCGTCGCTGGAAACTTTGGCGGATGACTTGATGGTGGAATTGCACAACGAGGAATGATCAACCCACAGGGTTATGCATGGAAAACTTGCATGGGCTTGTGGATAACCTGTAGAGACTCGACGCCAGGCCGCGCCGGCGTTGGCTCTCCGCCTTCTGCGCAAAAAACGAGCAGTTTCAAGGGCTTGTGCACAAATGGCGGGGATCAGGTTGTGGATAACCTTGGGGTTGATGGCTGCAAGCCACGTGCTGCGTGGCTTGCAGAGGTTTGTACGTTATTTGATCAGCGCTTGCGCACGCTCATCCAGGCATCCAGGCTGTACACCACCAGCCCCGCCCAGATAAAGGCGAAGGCAAGCAGGGTGCTCGACGCCAGGTGTTCGCCAAACAGCAGCACGGCTTCCAGCAGCACGAGAGTCGGTGCCACGTACTGTAAAAAGCCCAGTGCGGTGTAGGGCAAATGCCGAGCGGCAGCGTTGAAACATACCAGCGGGATCAGCGTCACCGGGCCGGCCGCCACCAGCCACCAGGCTTCGGAGGTGCCCCAGAACTCCAGTTGTGCGCTGTGGGCCGAGGGGTTGAACAGCAGCCATGCGATGGCGATCGGGACCAGCATCCAAGTCTCTACGACCAGCCCAGGCAGCGCTTTGACGGGCGCCTGTTTGCGGATCAGCCCGTAGAAGCCGAAGGTCAGCGCCAGCGCCAAGGACACCCACGGCAAACTGCCCACCTGCCACACCTGTTGCGCCACACCCACCGCCGCCAGCCCGACGGCGACCCACTGCAGGCGGCGCAAGCGCTCGCCCAGGATCAACATGCCCAGCAGTACATTGACCAGCGGGTTGATGTAGTAGCCCAGGCTCGCTTCCAGCATGCGCCCGCTGTTCACCGACCATACGTAAGTCAGCCAGTTGGCCGCAATCAATGAGCCGCTGAGTGCCAGGATAGCCAGGCGCTTGGGGTTGTCGCGCAGTTCGCGCAGCCACCCCGGGTGTTTCCACACCATCAACAGCAAGCCACCGAACAGCGCCGACCACAACACACGGTGCACGATGATTTCGGCGGCGGGGACGCTGGCGATGGCTTTGAAGTAGAGCGGGAACAGACCCCAGATGACATAGGCGCTCAGGCCCAGGATGTACCCCTTGCGGGGGTTGGCGGCTTGCATTGCAGAATCCTTGCTTAGGCAGCTAACAAAGGCGTGATTGTAAGGACATTTGTCTGCCAATGGGATTGGCTTTGCTTATGTGGGAGGGGCAAGCCCCCTCCCACATAAGGCGGTCAGAACAGCTTCAGAGGTTCTTCGTTGAGGGCGGCCAGTTGCTCGCGCAACGCCAGCACCTGATCGCCCCAATACCGTTCGCTGCCAAACCAGGGGAAGCTGTGGGGGAACGCCGGGTCATCCCAGCGCCGTGCGAGCCAGGCGCTGTAATGCATCAGGCGCAGGGCACGCAGGGGTTCGATCAGGGCCAGTTCCCGTGGGTCGAAGTCGTGGAACTCCTGGTAGCCGTCCATCAGTTCCGACAGTTGGCCAAGGCATTCTTGCCGGTCACCGGCGAGCATCATCCACAGGTCCTGCACCGCCGGGCCCATGCGGCAGTCGTCGAGGTCGACGATATGGAACATCTCATCGCGGCACATCATGTTGCCGGGGTGGCAATCCCCGTGCATGCGGATGTTCGTGTGCGGGGTGGCTTTGTATACCTCTTCCACGCGCTTGAGCAGGTCGCGGGCGACGGACTCATAGGCCGGCAGCAGGCTTTTGGGAATGAAATTGCCTTCGAGCAGCGTGGTGAGGGAGTCGTGGCCGAAGTTCTTCACGCCCAGGGCTTCGCGGTGTTCGAACGGGCGGGTGGAGCCTACGGCATGCAAACGGCCGAGCAGTTGCCCGAGGCGATAGAGTTGGTCGAGATTGCCCGGCTCCGGCGCGCGGCCACCCCGCCGGGGAAACAGGGTGAAACGGAAGCCTGCATGTTCGAACAGGCTTTCACCGTTGTGGATCAATGGGGCGACCACCGGCACCTCGCACTCGGCCAGTTCGAAGGTGAAGCGATGCTCTTCGAGGATGGCCTCGTTGCTCCAGCGCAGGGGGCGATAAAACTTGGCGATCAGCGGCTCAGAGCCTTCGATGCCCACCTGATACACGCGGTTTTCGTAGCTGTTGAGCGCCAGCACACGGGCGTCGCTGAGGAAACCGATGCTCTCGACCGCGTCGAGGACCAGGTCAGGGGTGAGTGTTTCAAACGGGTGGGCCATGCGAACTCCTGCGCGCAGCAGGGCGCCGCGTCCGGCCGGGTATGGTAACGCACCAGGCTTGAGATAGCGCGCCTGTGCCATCGCTATTGGGAGCAAGCCCCGCCCACAATTGCCGGCGTACACGCGGTCAACTGTGGGAGGGGGCTTGCCCCCGATGAGGCCCTATCAGGCGCCGATAATGCCGCCATCATCCCGCCGAATCGCCATCACCGAAGACCTCGGCTTGCCATTGGGCAGATGCTCCGGCCAGGTCGAACCGCCGGTTTCGCCGGGATGCTGGATCCCCACAAACAGCGTCTTCTGGTCCGGCGAAAAGCTGATCCCGGTGACTTCACACGCCACCGGCCCGACCATGAACCGGCGGATTTCTCCGGTGGCCGGGTCGGCACACAGCATCTGGTTATTGCCCATGCCCGCGAAGTCACCGGCATTGCTGTAGTCGCCGTCGGTCAGGATCCACAAGCGCCCGGCCTGGTCGAACCCCAGGCCGTCGGGGCTGTTGAACATGTTTTGCGGGTTGATGTTGGAGGAACCGCCCTTGGGCGTACCGGCGTGCACGCCTGGGTTACCGGCGACCACAAACAGGTCCCAGGTGAATTCGTGGGCGCCGTGGTTATCCTGATCAGCTTTCCAGCGCAGGATCTGACCGTAGACGTTTTTCTCCCGTGGGTTGGGCCCGCCCACCGGTTGGCCGTCTTCCCCGCGTTTGGCATTGTTGGTGAGTGTGCAATAGACCTGGCCATCAGTGGGGCTGACCACGATCCACTCCGGGCGGTCCATGCGGGTGGCTTTCACCACGCTGGCGGCCAGGCGCGCATGGATCAGCACCTCGGCCTGGCTGGCGAAACCGCTGCCCGCATCAATACCGTTTTTGCCATGGGTCAGCTCCACCCATTGGCCCTTGCCCTTGGGGTGGTCGGCGTTGCCATCGCCCGCGTCGAAGATCGCCACATATAAGGTGCCGTGGTCGAGCAGGTTTTTGTTGGCCTTGGGGTTGTTGTGGTTGATCGGGTCACGGCTGACGAACTTGTAGATGAATTCACCGCGCTCATCGTCGCCCATGTACACCACGGCGCGGCCGTCGCGGGTTTCAGCCAGCGCCGCGTTCTCGTGTTTGAAACGGCCCAGGGCGGTGCGCTTGACTGGGGTGGATTGCGGGTCGAACGGGTCGATTTCCACCACCCAGCCGTGACGGTTGAATTCGTTGGGGTTCTTGGCCATGTCGAAGCGCGGGTCATGCTGATGCCAGTTGATGTCTTTGCTGGCCGCTGCCACGCCATAGCGTTTTTGCCCGGCGTCGAAGCTTTGTTGTGGGTTGCTGCTGCCGAAGCAGTCGGTGAAGTTCTCTTCGCACGTCAGATAAGTGCCCCACGGTGTCTTGCCATTGGCGCAGTTCTGAAAGGTACCGAGGACTTTTTTACCCGACTTGTCGGCACTGGTTTGCAACCAGGCATGACCCGCGGCCGGGCCGCTCAGGCGGATTGGCGAGTTGCCGTGGATGCGGCGGTTATAGCGCGAGTCCTGGACGAACTGCCAGGTGTCACCTTTGCGCCGCACTTCGATGACCGAAACGCCTTCGCTGGCCTGGGCCTTGCGCACCTCTTCAGCCGATTGCGGCGCGCCGCCATGGGCGTAGAGGTAGCGATAGTTGGTGTATTCGTTGTTGATCGCCATGAGCGCACGGTTGTTGTCGCCGGGGAAGGCGAATAGGCTCATGCCATCGTTGTTGTCACCGAACTGTTGCTCCTGGGCTTTGGCGGTCCCGTTGCCGGACGGGTCGAAAGCCGGCGCGCCCTTGTGCAACGGCTGGCCCCAACTGATCAGCACCGACGCGCTGTAGCCCGGCGGCAAGGTGATGGTGTCGCTGCTGGCGGCGGCGATGCCGGTAAACCCCAGCAACGGGCTGGCGGTGGTCGCGTTAATGGCCAGGGCACTGCGGCTGAGCAGGTTGCCGCCCAGGAACATCGCGGCACCGCAGAGGGCACCGGCACCGATGAAGCGGCGGCGGGTGAGGCCGACCATCTGTTCCAGGTCGGTGGCTTGGTTTTCTTGTAACAGGCTCATTTCAGGCTCCCTCTGCGGTTTTTGCAGACACCTTAAGGAGCCCTCGTGACGAATTTGTTGCAGTTTGAAGGCGCGGCCGCGTTATACCGGCGTGCCCAGCAATACATTGTTCGGGGCGAACTGCACCTGGATAGGCTGGTTCTCGGAAGCGCCCAGCGCTTCGAGCGCGGCAGGCTGCGCCAGAGCGCATAACACCAGGCCGTTAGGCAAGGTGATGCGCACTTCGCTGGGGCCGTCATCGGCGGCGAGAATCGTGTCGATAATGCCGCTCATGCAATTGTGTCCAGGTGTTGCAGCTTGCCCGATAGCGAGCACTTCCAACCAGCCGGCCTTGATCAACGCGACCACTTCCACACCCACCGCCAGTTCCAGCCGCCGGGTACTGTCGTGAGTGATTTGCGCGTCGATATTCAAGCCAGCGGCCAGTTGCAGGCGAATGGTGTCGTTGCGGCCATGCTGTTCAATGGCGATCACCTGGCCATGCAATTGGTTACGTGCGCTGGTGCGCAGCATCAAGCGTCCCAGCAGATTGAAGTCACTGGCATCCTCGTCGGAGCCGAGCACTTGGGCCTGCAGTGCTTGCAAGCGCTGGTAGAGGCGCAATACGCGCTCACCTTCAGCGGTCAACTTGGCTCCGCCGCCGCCTTTACCGCCGACGCTGCGTTCCACCAGCGGCTTTTGCGCCAGGTTGTTCAGCTCATCGATGGCGTCCCAGGCGCCCTTGTAACTCAGGCCGGCGCTCTTGGCGGCGCGGGTGATTGAGCCTTGCTCGGCAATATGCGCCAGCAAGGCAATGCGCTGTGGACGGCGGACAATGTGTTGGCTGAGCAGGGTGGGTAGCGACATGGGAACACACTTCGATGGAATGAGTGGACGTTGCCGCCCCGGTGCCAGGGAGTCAAGTTACGCGCCCGGTTTGGGGGTGCGGGCCAGGCAGTACACGTCGACCTGGCGCGCACCGGCGTCCCTCAACAATTGTGCGAGGCTGTGCGCGGTAGCGCCGGTCGTCAGTACGTCGTCCACCAGGGCGAAATGCCGGCCTTGCACCTGGGCGTCGGCGGCCAAGGCGAAGGCGCGAAACAGGTTGCGCTTGCGCGCCTTGGCGTCGAGCGCCTGTTGCGCCACGGTTTCATGGGGGCGCAACAACAGGTGTTCGTCGCAGCTGAGGTTGAGGGCGTTACCGAGCCAGCGGGCCAGCATCAACGCCTGATTGAAACCGCGCTCGCGCAAGCGATGACGTGCCATCGGCACGGGCAGCAGGCAGTCGGGCCGGATGATTTCAGCGTTGTCGAGACGATGTTGCACGTGGTGCCCCAGCAAGCGCGCAAGCATATGGCCCAGTGGCCATCGCGACTGGTGCTTGAAGCGGCTGATCAAGCCGTAGGTCCAGGGCGCAATCACCTGTTTAAAGGCGGGCGGATGTGTCTGGCATTGGCCGCAGGTCAGCCCCTCCATCGACAGCGGCAGGGCGCACACGTTGCACTGTTCCATCAGCCACGGCAGCTCGGTTTCGCAGGCGTTGCACACACAATCGGCTGATTCGGTCGCCTCATCGCAGATTAAACAGGTGTGTATGTTTTTTGACCAGATGTAAACTTGGTGTTTGTGGTCTGGTTGACAGTGCATGATTCTTCCTTAAATATGCCGAGCATCCGTGTCGCGCCTGTGGGTATTGCCCTTCCCGCAGCGCTTGCCAAAGCATAATCAAGGAATCGCCCATGAGCGCCAGCACCTCTGCCACCCTGCGTCACGACTGGTCTTTAGCCGAAGTCAAAGCACTGTTCGTGCAACCATTCAATGACCTGTTGTTCCAGGCGCAGACCGTGCACCGCGCGCATTTCGATGCCAACCGCGTGCAGGTGTCGACCCTGCTGTCGATCAAGACCGGCGCCTGCCCGGAAGATTGCAAATATTGTCCGCAGTCGGGCCACTACAACACCGGCCTGGAAAAAGAAAAACTGATGGAGGTGCAGAAGGTCCTTGAAGAGGCCGCCCGCGCCAAGGCCATCGGTTCCACGCGCTTCTGCATGGGCGCCGCGTGGAAGCACCCGTCGGCCAAAGACATGCCCTACGTGCTGCAGATGGTCAAAGGCGTGAAGGCCATGGGCCTGGAAACCTGCATGACCCTCGGTCGTCTCGACCAGGACCAGACCCAAGCCCTGGCCCAGGCCGGCCTTGACTACTACAACCACAACCTCGATACCTCGCCGGAGTTCTACGGCTCGATCATCACCACCCGCACCTACAGCGAGCGCCTGCAAACCCTGGCCTATGTACGTGATTCGGGGATGAAGATCTGCTCGGGCGGCATCCTCGGCATGGGCGAGTCCCTCGATGATCGTGCCAACCTGTTGATCCAACTGGCCAACCTGCCGGAGCACCCGGAGTCGGTGCCGATCAACATGCTGGTGAAGGTGGCCGGTACGCCGTTGGAAAACGCTGACGACGTCGACCCGTTCGACTTCATCCGCATGCTCGCCGTGGCACGCATCCTGATGCCGCAGTCCCATGTGCGGCTGTCGGCCGGGCGTGAGGCGATGAACGAGCAGATGCAGGCCCTGGCGTTTTTCGCTGGCGCCAACTCGATCTTCTACGGCGACAAACTGCTGACCACCGCCAACCCGCAGGCCGACAAGGACATGCAACTGTTCTCGCGCCTGGGCATCCTGCCGGAAGCCCGCGAAGAGCACGCCGATGAAGTGCATCAGGCGGCGATCGAGCAGGCGCTGGTCGAGCAAAAGAGCAGCGAACAGTTCTATAACGCTGCCGTCTGATTGAAATGCGATCCAAATGTGGGAGGGAGCAAGCCCCCTCCCACATTTGATCGCGCTCAGTCTCCAGTCTTTGAATACCGAGGCCTGCATGTCTTTCGATCTCGCCGCGCGCCTCGCTGCCCGCCGTGCCGAACACCTCTATCGCCAACGCCCGCTGCTGGACAGCCCCCAAGGCCCGCAAGTGGTGGTCGACGGCCAGCCGCTCCTGGCGTTCTGCAATAACGATTACCTGGGCCTGGCCAACCACCCTCAAGTGATCGAAGCCTGGCGCGCCGGAGCGTCCCGTTGGGGCGTGGGCGGCGGCGCTTCGCACTTGGTGGTTGGCCACGCCACACCTCACCATGCATTGGAAGAAGCCTTGGCCGACCTCACCGGTCGCCCGCGGGCCTTGCTGTTTACCACCGGCTACATGGCCAACCTCGGCGCGGTCACGGCGCTGGTGGGGCAAGGCGATACGGTGCTGGAAGACCGCCTCAACCACGCCTCGCTGCTGGATGCCGGCTTGCTCTCGGGTGCGCGTTTCAATCGTTACCTGCACAACGATGCCGATAGCCTTGCCAAGCGCTTGGAGAAGGCGACCGGCAATACCCTGGTGGTCACCGACGGGGTGTTCAGCATGGACGGCGATCTGGCGGACCTGCCCGCATTGGCCCGTGCAACCCAGGCCAAGGGCGCCTGGCTGATGGTGGATGACGCCCATGGCTTTGGCCCGTTGGGTGCCCACGGCGGTGGGATCGTCGAGCATTTTGGCTTGAGCCAGGCAGACGTGCCGGTGTTGGTGGGCACCCTGGGCAAGGCGTTCGGCACCGCCGGGGCTTTTGTGGCCGGTAGTGACGACCTGATCGAAAGCCTGATCCAATTCGCCCGCCCGTACATCTACACCACCAGCCAACCGCCGGCCCTGGCTTGCGCCACCTTGAAAAGCCTGGAGCTGCTGCGTACCGAACATTGGCGGCGTGAGCACCTCAACGGCTTGATCCGCCAGTTCCGTCAGGGCGCCGAGCAGATCGGCCTGGCGTTGATGGACAGTTTCACGCCGATCCAACCGATCCTGATCGGCGACAGCGCCAAAGCCATGCGCCTGTCGCAGATGTTGCGCGAGCGCGGCTTGATGGTCACCGCGATCCGCCCACCCACCGTGCCGGTCGGCAGTGCGCGTTTACGCGTCACGTTGACGGCGGCCCACAGCGAGGCCCAGGTGCAGCTATTGTTAACGGCGTTGGAAGAGTGTTTCCGCTTGTTAGGCGCCACGGAGCCCGACCATGCGTGATCGACTGATATTGCTGCCCGGTTGGGGCCTCGGCGTGTCACCGCTGGAGCCTCTGGCCGCCGCTTTGCAGGGCCTCGACGAACACCTGCAGGTGCAGATCGAACCGTTGCCGGTACTGGACTCCAGCGAGCTGGATGACTGGCTCGACGAGCTCGACGCCACGCTGGCGGACAACGCCTGGCTGGGCGGTTGGTCCCTGGGCGGCATGCTGGCGTCCGAATTGGCGGCGCGGCGCGGTGAGCGCTGCTGTGGTTTGCTGACGTTGGCGAGCAACCCGTGTTTTGTCGCCCATGCCGGCTGGCCGAGCGCGATGCCCGGCGAAACCTTCGATGCGTTCCTCGCCGGTTGCCATGCCGACTCCCAAGTCACCCTCAAACGCTTCGGCCTGTTGTGCGCCAAGGGCGCCGAAGACCCGCGCGGGTTGTCGCGTTTGTTGGTCAGTGGCGCGCCGCATACGCCTTCCAGCGTGTTGATGCCCGGTCTTGAACTGCTCGCCCGGCTTGATACCCGCGCCGCTTTGCAGGCTTTTCGCGGTCCGCAGTTACACCTGTTTGCCGGCCTGGATGGGCTGGTACCGGCCGAAGCGGCCGGCGATCTATTGGCCTTGCTGCCCGATGTTGAAATCGGCCTGATTGAACAGGCCGGCCACGCTTTTCTTCTGGAAGACCCTCACGGTGTTGCGGGGGCCATCCAGGCTTTTTTGCATGAGTGCGTTGATGACTGATTTATCCCTGCCCCCTCTGCCGGGTGGCTTGCCGGACAAGCGCCAGGTGGCCGCGTCGTTTTCCCGCGCAGCCGCCAGTTACGACAGCGTGGCCGAGTTGCAGCGTGCGGTGGGCACCGCGTTGTTGGCTCGCCTTCCGCTGGCCCCGACGCCACAGCGCTGGCTGGACATGGGTTGTGGCACCGGTTTTTTCAGCCGTGTGTTGGCTGAGCGGTTGCCCGACAGCCAGGGCGTGGCGCTGGATATCGCCGAAGGTATGCTCAATCACGCCAGGCCCTTGGGCGGCGCGGGGTATTTCATTGCCGGGGATGCCGAGCGCTTGCCGCTTAAAGCTCAGAGCCTGGGGCTGATCTATTCCAGCCTGGCGGTGCAGTGGTGTGCGAATTTCGACGCGGTGCTCAGCGAGGCCCATCGCGTGCTGCAACCCGGCGGCGTGCTGGCGTTCGCGAGTCTGTGTGTGGGCACTTTGCATGAGTTGCGCGAAAGCTGGCGAGCGGCGGATGGCCTGGTGCACGTCAACCGTTTCCGTGCCTTCGAGACGTATCAACAGCTCTGCGCCGCCAGCGGCCTGCGCGTCGTCAGCCTGGAGCGCCAACCCCATGTGCTGCACTACCCGGACGTACGCAGCCTGACCCACGAACTCAAGGCGTTGGGCGCGCACAACCTCAACCCGGGCCGCCCGGGAGGGTTGACGGGCCGCGCGCGGATTGCTGCACTGGTGAACGCTTACGAGCAGTTCCGTCAGGCCCAGGGCCTGCCTGCCACGTATCAAGTGGTGTACGCCGTACTGGAGAAACCTCTATGAGCGCCGCTTACTTCATCGCCGGTACCGACACGGATGTGGGCAAGACCACCATTGCCGCGGGCCTTTTGCATGCCGCCCGCCTCGCGGGCAAAAGCACCGCTGCGGCAAAGCCGGTCGCCTCGGGTTGCCAGATCACGCCCAAAGGGCTGCGCAATAGCGACGCCCTGGCGTTGTTGGCTGAATGCTCGTTGCCGTTGACCTATACCGAGGTCAACCCGGTGGCATTCGAACCGGCCATCGCGCCCCATCTGGCGGCGCGGGAGGCGGGCGTATCACTGACGGTGCAGTCGCTGTTGCAACCGATGCAGCACATACTGGCGCAGCGGGCGGATTTCACCTTGATCGAGGGCGCGGGTGGCTGGCGGGTGCCCTTGGCCGATCAGGCCAACCTGTCGGACTTGGCCATGGCCCTGAAGTTGCCGGTGATCCTGGTGGTGGGTGTGCGTCTGGGCTGCATCAGCCACGCCTTGCTCACCGCCGAGGCGATTGCCCGCGATGGGTTGCCGCTGGCCGGGTGGGTGGCAAATATCATCGATCCCAAGACCTCTCGTCTGGAAGAGAACCTTGCCACCCTGGCTGAACGCTTGCCGGCGCCGTGCCTGGGGCGGGTGCCGAGACTCAAGCAGGCCGGGGCCGAAGCGGTTGCCGCGCACCTGGAACTGGATCTGCTTGACTGATTTTGGCTATAACAGGGCAATAGGCCATTAGTGTTTTTGACGGGCCTTTTGCCGGAATCTCTGCTTCAATTTACCTTCACGATTCTCTAAAGGCAGGCTTACGCCATGGAAATCTCTGGAAGCAGCGCGTTTTATTCGGGACTGAGCACCATCCAGACCGGGCAGAACCGTGTCGACCAGGCCGCCGGCAACATTGCCAGCGCCGCGACGACCCAGCCCTCGGACGCCCAACGCGACCGTTTGCAAGCCAATGGTCGTGCCCAACCCACCAACTCGGCGAGCGATATGGTCGAGATGGCCCAAGGCAAATTTCAAGTGGAACTTGGCGTGAAAGTCGCCAAGGCTTCGGACGAAATGCTTGGCACCTTGATCGATACCTACGCTTAATCCTTGCGACTATCAGCTTTACCTGTGGGAGCGGGCTTGCTCGCGAAAGCGGTGTGTCAGTCAATCCATCAAAGACTGATCCACCGCTTTCGCGAGCAAGCCCGCTCCCACATTTGTCCTGCGTCATCCTGACGAACTTCTAAACTCCTTTGACAGTGGCAACACGCCGCAGGCCCTGCCGTGCGTATCGTTGATGCGTGTCATGACAAATGGCGCCTGGACGATGCTTGACAACCCCAGGTCGTAAACGTATGTTTCAAACACCTGTTTGACCGCCACAACAAATCCACGCGGTTGTTCATCCCAGATACATCAGCAGAGGTTTATCGCTATGCCTGACTACAAGGCCCCCTTGCGTGATATTCGCTTCGTTCGTGACGAACTGCTCGGTTATGAAGCGCACTATCAGAGCCTGCCGGCTTGCCAGGACGCTACCCCGGACATGGTTGACGCCATTCTTGAAGAAGGCGCCAAGTTCTGTGAGCAAGTGCTGGCACCGTTGAACCGCGTGGGTGACATCGAAGGGTGTACCTGGAGCGAGTCAGGCGTTAAAACCCCTACTGGTTTCAAGGAAGCCTACAAACAGTTCGTCGAAGGCGGCTGGCCAAGCCTGGCCCACGATGTGGAGCACGGTGGCCAAGGCCTGCCGGAGTCCCTGGGCCTGGCCGTGAGCGAAATGGTCGGTGAGGCCAACTGGTCGTGGGGCATGTACCCTGGCCTGTCCCACGGTGCGATGAACACCATCTCCGAACACGGCACGCCTGAGCAGCAAGAGGCTTACCTGACGAAGCTGGTATCGGGCGAGTGGACCGGCACCATGTGCCTGACCGAACCGCACTGCGGCACCGACCTGGGCATGCTGCGCACCAAGGCCGAACCTCAGGCTGATGGTTCCTACAAAGTTTCCGGCACCAAAATCTTCATCTCGGCCGGTGAGCACGATATGGCCGATAACATCGTCCACATCGTCCTGGCGCGCCTGCCGGATGCACCGGCCGGGACCAAAGGTATTTCGCTGTTTATCGTGCCCAAGTTCCTGCCGAATGCAGACGGCTCGATCGGTGAGCGCAACGCCGTGACCTGTGGTTCCCTGGAACACAAGATGGGCATCCATGGCAACGCTACCTGCGTGATGAACTTCGACGCGGCCACCGGTTTCCTGATCGGCCCGGCGAACAAAGGCCTGAACTGCATGTTCACCTTCATGAACACCGCTCGCCTGGGAACCGCACTGCAGGGCCTGGCCCATGCTGAAATCGGCTTCCAGGGCGGCCTGAAATATGCGCGTGACCGTCTGCAAATGCGCTCCCTGACCGGCCCGAAAGCGCCGGACAAAGCGGCCGACCCGATCATCGTGCACCCTGACGTGCGCCGCATGCTGCTGACCATGAAAGCCTTCGCCGAGGGCAACCGTGCGATGGTGTACTTCACCGCCAAGCAAGTGGATATCGTCAAGTACGGCACCGACGACGAAGCCAAGAAACAGGCCGATGGCCTGCTGGCGTTCATGACCCCAATCGCCAAGGCGTTCATGACCGAAGTCGGTTTTGAAGCGGCCAACCACGGCGTGCAGATCTACGGTGGCCACGGCTTCATCGCCGAGTGGGGCATGGAGCAGAACGTTCGCGACAGCCGCATCTCGATGCTGTACGAAGGCACCACCGGCATCCAGGCCCTGGACCTGCTCGGCCGTAAAGTGCTGATGACCCAAGGCGAAGCGCTCAAGGGTTTCACCAAGATCGTGCACAAGTTCTGCCAGGCCAACGAAGGCAACGAAGCCGTCAAAGAGTTCGTCGCACCGCTGGCTGCACTGAACAAAGAGTGGGGCGAGTTGACCATGAAGGTCGGCATGGCCGCGATGAAAGACCGTGAAGAAGTCGGTGCCGCCTCGGTGGACTACCTGATGTACTCCGGTTACGCGTGCCTGGCTTACTTCTGGGCCGACATGGCGCGCCTGGCCGCCGAAAAACTGGCTGCCGGCACCACCGAAGAGGCGTTCTACACCGCCAAGCTGCAGACTGCGCGCTTCTACTTCCAGCGCATCCTGCCGCGTACCCGCACTCACGTTGCAACCATGCTGTCGGGCGCCAACAACCTGATGGACATGAAAGAAGAGAACTTCGGCCTGGCTTACTAAGCCTTACCGGGTTCTGCTGAAAACCGCCGCTCCCTCGGGAGTGGCGGTTTTTTATTGGGTGCGATAAAAAACACAGCGCAGCACTCAGGGATTGGGGTTGGCTGCCGTTACAGTGATGGCAATGTGATACAGGTCATATTGAATGTGCTTAACTGTGCGCAGTGAAGGCACTGTGCCATCTTTATCGGCGGGTCGGAGCTTTACCCTTGTCACGCGTGTCCGCTGTACGTTTCAGCCATTTTCTCCCCTCGTTGCTGCTATTGCTGGCCGGGCTCTCGGCTGCGTATGTCAAAGACCTCAATGTCTTCTTCACTTCGCTGTTCAACGTGCTGCCGACCTTGGTGCTGTTGCTCGGTGGTTCGTATTGCGCGGTGTATCGGCGCCAGCGTGAACTGTTCCTGATGATCACGGTGTATATCACCTACTTCTTGCTGGACACCCAGACGGACTTTTACCGTGATAATGGCCGCGTGCGTGAAGATGCCGCCGTGGTGTTTCATCTGTGTTGCCTGCTGTTGCCGCTGTTGTTCAGCATCTACGCGTTGTGGCAGGAAAAGACCCACCTGTTTCGCGACTTCATTGCCCGGTGTGCGGTGCTGATCGCCGTGGGCAGCGTTGCGCTGGCCCTGGAGCAGAGTTTCCCGCAGGCCTTGCTGAACTGGCTGGCGGAAATTCGTTGGCCGGCGCTGCATGGCAGCTGGATGAGCCTGATCCAACTCTCTTACCCGATGTTCCTGGTCGGCTTCCTGACCCTGGCCGCCCAGTACTGGTACCAGCCGCGTCCGCTGCACGCCGCGCAGTTGGTCGGGTTGTTGGGAATGTTCTGGATGTTGCCGCAAACCTTCATCCTGCCGTTCACCCTGAACATCATGTGCAGCCAGGTGATGTTGATGATTGCCGCCGGTGTGGCCCATGAGGCCTATCAAATGGCGTTTCGCGATGAGCTGACCGGCTTGCCCGGGCGGCGCGCGCTCAACGAACGCATGCAGCGACTGGGGCGCAACTATGTGTTGGCGATGAGCGACGTCGACCACTTCAAGCGCTTCAACGACACCCATGGCCACGACGTGGGTGACCAGGTCCTGCGGCTGGTCGCCAGCAAGCTGTCCAAGGTCAATGGCGGCGGGCGTGCCTACCGTTATGGCGGTGAAGAATTTGCCGTGGTGTTTGCCGGCAAGACCCTGGATGAGTGCATGCCGCACCTGGAAGAGATCCGCGAGATCATTGCCAACTACGACATCAAGTTGCGCAACCCGGACCGTCCCCATGACGATCATCAGGGCCGTCAGCGTCGCACAGGCAGCGGGGCGTCCAGTGTGTCGGTGACCGTCAGCATCGGCGTGGCCGAGCGCCAGGCCGAGCAGCGCACGCCGGAAGAGGTGCTCAAATCCGCCGACGAAGCCCTGTACTCCGCCAAGGGGGCCGGGCGTAATTGCGTGGTCGCGGCCGGGCAGACCCGGCGTGGCGCGGTGCGTATGGAGCGCGCTGCCGGTTGAGTGATGGCGCTGTATTCAGCGGTTCTACAGTGATTGTTTGCAGTCTTGGCCAGCAGTAGGTTGAAAGTATCTGCTGCCGGAGACATCGCCATGCCTGACTACAAAGCTCCCCTGCGCGACATGCGCTTTCTGATCGACAACGTGTTTGATTTCCATGGCCACTATGCGGCGCTGGGGGCTACGGATGCCACGCCGGACATGGTCAGTGCGATCCTCGAAGAAGGCGCCAAATTCTGCGAAAACGTGCTCGCACCGCTCAACCGCAGCGGTGATGAAGAGGGATGCCATTTCGACAATGGCGTGGTCACCACCCCCAAGGGCTTCAAGGAAGCTTTCGCCCAGTATGTGGACGGCGGCTGGCACGGCGTGGCGGCCGATCCGGCCTACGGCGGCCAGGGCCTGCCGCCATCCTTGGGCCTGGTGCTGAGCGAAATGATCGGCTCCAGCAACACGTCCTGGGGCATGTACCCCGGCCTGACCCATGGTGCCATGACGGCGATCCACGCCCATGGCACCGACGAGCAGAAAGCCACTTACCTGAACAAACTCACCGCCGGCGAGTGGACCGGCACGATGTGCCTCACCGAAGCCCACTGCGGCACCGACCTGGGCCTGATCAAGACCCGCGCCGTGCCGCAGGCGGACGGCAGCTATGCGGTCACCGGCAGCAAGATCTTCATCTCGGCCGGCGAGCACGACATGAGCGCCAATATCATCCATCTGGTACTGGCCAAGCTGCCGGATGCGCCAGCGGGCACTAAGGGTATTTCCTTGTTTATCGTGCCCAAGTTCCATGCGGAATCGGGTGAGCGTAACGCGGTGCACTGCGGCTCCATCGAACACAAGATGGGGATCAAGGGCTCGGCCACGTGTGTGTTGAACTTCGACGGTGCCAGGGGCTTTTTGATTGGCGAGGCCAACAAAGGCCTCAACTGCATGTTCACCATGATGAACCACGCACGGCTGGGCACCGGCATGCAGGGCTTGTGCAACGGTGAAGCGAGTTTTCAGGGCGCGATCAAATACGCCAACGACCGCCTGCAAATGCGTTCGCTGACCGGCGCCAAGGCCCCGGACAAGGCCGCCGACCCGATCATCGTGCATCCCGACGTGCGGCGCATGCTGCTGACCATGAAAGCCTTCAACGAGGGCAACCGCGCATTGACCTACTTCACTGCGCAATTGCTCGACACCGCGCATCTGAGTCACGACGCCGAGCAGCGCCAGGCCGCTGAAGACCTGTTGGCCTTCCTTACCCCGATCTGCAAAGCCTTCATGACCGAGACCGGGCTGGAGGTGACCAACCACGGTATGCAGGTGTTCGGCGGCCATGGCTACATCCGCGAGTGGGGCATGGAGCAATTGGCGCGGGATGCGCGGATTGCACCGATCTATGAAGGCACCAACGGCATCCAGGCTCTGGATTTGCTGGGGCGCAAGGTGCTCGGCAGCCAGGGCAAGTTATTGCGTGGCTTTACCCGGATCGTGCATCAGTTCTGCGCGGCGCATGCCGAACATCCGCAGCTCAAGGCCCATGTGGAGCAACTCGACCAGTTGAACCAACAGTGGGGCGAGTTGACGATGAAGGTTGGTATGGCGGCGATGAAAAACCCGGATGAAGTGGGCGCTGCGGCCGTGGATTACCTGATGTACAGCGGCTACATCATCCTGGCGTACCTGTGGCTGCGTATGGCCATTGCCGCGCAAGCGCAAGACGACATCGAGTTCGCCAAGGCCAAGCTGGGCACCTGCGACTTCTACTTCAAGCGCCTGCTGCCCCGTACAACGGGCCACCGCGCCGCCGTGGAAGCCGGCAGCGAGTGCCTGATGAGTCTGTCTGCGCAAGCATTTGCATTGGAGTGACTTAAAAATACCAATCAGTCACAAGTGGACCCTATGTGTCTTAAAAGTTGTTCGGGTACACTCGGGGCTCATAAAACCGATCCCTATCGAATCACTTTTCACGTTCTCACGAGGTTTGCCATGGCTGATTACAAAGCGCCGCTGCGTGATATGCGCTTCGTCCTCAACGAAGTGTTTGAGGTCGCCAATACTTGGGCCCAATTGCCGGCATTGGCGGACACCGTGGATGCCGAAACCGTTGAGGCCATTCTCGAAGAGGCCGGCAAGGTGACCGCCAAGTCCATCGCGCCGCTCAGCCGGGGTGGCGACGAGCAAGGCTGCCGCTGGGCGGACAGTGCGGTCAGCACGCCGGATGGATTCCCACAGGCCTACAAAACCTACGCCGAAGGTGGCTGGGTGGGTGTCGGGGGTGACCCTGTCTTCGGCGGCATGGGCATGCCCAAAGCCGTGTCGGCGCAAGTCGAAGAAATGATCAACTCGTCGAGCCTGGCGTTCGGCCTGTATCCGATGCTGACTTCCGGTGCCTGCGTGTCGATCAATACCCATGCCAGTGAAGAGCTGAAAGCCGCTTACCTGCCGAAGATGTATTCCGGTGAGTGGGCCGGCTCCATGTGCCTGACCGAAGCCCATGCCGGTACGGACCTGGGGATGATCCGCACCAAGGCCGAGCCTCAGGTGGACGGTTCCTATAAGGTCAGCGGCACCAAGATCTTCATCACCGGTGGCGAGCACGATCTCACCGAAAACATCATCCACCTGGTGCTGGCCAAGCTGCCGGATGCACCGGCGGGGCCCAAGGGGATTTCGCTGTTCCTGGTGCCGAAGTTCATGGTCAATGCCGACGGCAGCCTGGGCGCGCGTAACCCGGTGACTTGCGGCTCGATCGAACACAAGATGGGCATCCAGGCGTCTGCGACCTGCGTGATGAACTTCGACGAAGCCGTGGGCTACCTGGTCGGCGAGCCAAACCGTGGCTTGGCGGCGATGTTCACCATGATGAACTACGAGCGTCTGGGCGTGGGTATCCAGGGCCTGGCGTCCGGCGAGCGCTCCTACCAGAACGCGATTGAATACGCCCGCGATCGCCTGCAAAGCCGTGCACCGACTGGAGCCCAAGCCAAAGACAAGGCCGCCGACCCGATCATCGTGCACCCGGACGTGCGGCGCATGCTGCTGACCATGAAGGCCGCGAACGAAGGCGGCCGTGCGTTCTCCACCTATGTGGCGACGCAGTTGGATATCGCCAAATTCAGCGAAGATGCCGCCGCTCGCGAACGCGCCGATAACCTGGTGGCGTTGTTGACCCCGGTCGCCAAGGCGTTTCTCACCGACCTGGGCCTGGAAACTACCGTACTCGGCCAGCAAGTGTTCGGCGGCCATGGCTACATCCGCGAGTGGGGCCAGGAACAATTGGTGCGCGACGTACGCATCACCCAGATCTACGAAGGGACCAATGGCATTCAGGCTCTGGACCTGATGGGGCGCAAGATCGTGGGCAGCGGTGGCAAGTTCTACAGCCTGTTCGCCGACGAAGTCCGTCAGTTCATCGCCACGGCGAATGCCGAACTGGCCGAGTTCACCCGCCCACTCAGCGCAGCGGTGGATAACCTGGATGAATTGACCGCCTGGGTGCTGGACCGCGCCAAGACCAACCCGAATGAGATCGGCGCGGCGTCGGTGGAATATCTGCACGCGTTTGGGTACATGGCCTACGCCTACATGTGGGCACGCATGGCCAAGGCAGCGCTGGGCAAAGAGGCTGAAGAAGATTTCTACGCCAGCAAATTGGGCACGGCGCGCTTTTACTTTGCACGCCTGTTGCCGCGTATCCACTCATTGAGCGCGTCGATAAAAGCGGGCAGCGAATCGCTGTATTTGCTGGATGAGGCACTGTTCTAACGGCGTGGAGGGCGTGTAAGCAATCTCTTACATGACGTGCTGCTATTCGTCCTCTATCGCCAAATTGGATCCACCGATAATCTACTTCACATGGACGTCGCGCAGGAAGCGCAAAGCAACAACACGGACACGTAGGATTCTGCCAGGACGGCGGAGTGAAATGGATGTCAGGGAAACAGTCTGCAAAGCCCCGCTTCGGCGGGGTTTTCTTTTGTCCGCGAAAAAGTCAGGCGCTTGCCTGCGGGGCATTCATCACGCCTTCCAGCAGCGTGCGCAGCAAGGCCACGGTCGCCTGCTGTCGTTGTAGATCACGGCACACCAATCCCACTTTCAGCGCCACCCTGGGTTCACTCAAGGGTTTCCACAACAAGGCCTTGCTGTTGTGCTCGTCCTGGGAGCGCCCTGGCAGCACCGTGGCCAATTTACTGTGGGGCAGGCTGTCGAGAATGCCCACCATGGTGTTTAGCTCTGCCTGCACTTGCGGGCGCCGCCCAAGGTTGGACAGTTGGCCTTGCCAGATCTGGCGCACTTGAAACTCTTCGCCCAACAGCAACATCGGTAATTCGGCCGCCTGTTTCAGCGAGACTTTCTTGAACTCGCGCAGCGGGTGGTCTTCGGGGATCACCACCTTCAATTCATCCTCATACAGCAGCGTGCCGTGCAGCCCCGGCTGGCGTGGCGGCAGGTAGCTGATGCCAATGTCCAGCGAACCGTTGAGCAGGCGCCGTTCAATTTCAAGCCCCGTCAGTTCGTAGATTTGCACGACCAAATGAGGCTGCGCCTTGCGCACACGCTCCAGCATTTGCGGAACCAGGCTGGTGTGCACCGTCTGCAGCACGCCGATGGCCAAGGTACGCATCGCCTGGCCCTTGAAGTTGCCCAAGGCTTCAACGGCTTGCTGCATGCCATCGATCAGCGGCAAGGCATGGTTGTACAACGTATGAGCGGCCAGGGTAGGTAATAGGCGCTTGCTGCTGCGCTCGAACAGGCCCACATCCAGGTTCTGTTCCAACTGGCGGATCTGTTGCGACAACGCCGGTTGAGAGATCGAAAGGCGTTCAGCGGCACGGCCTACGTGGCCTTCCTCATACACCGCGACGAAATAACGCAGTTGCTTGAAATCCATAAGACTTACTTATCGAAAAAGCTGGAAAATCGAAATGGCCGTCGGCCCTGCAGGCGCCTAGTCTAGCGCCTATTCACAGGGCGTACAGGGCCGGATCGGGCAATGAACAGCGTTTATGTTGATAGCGTTTACATAGGCAAGACAAAAAACCGCAAGGCAGTGTCGGCACCCTGCACCGATCAAGGTCGGGTTGCTATTGGAGGTGAGCTGTGAATCTGTTCCGTCGCCCCGCGCCGAGCCTGGACGATTTGATTCTTGACACTACCGGCACTGACCTTTCCAGCGCGCGCCTGATGCCCACCGTTGCGCGCCCGCCGCAGGTGTTCGTGCGCGGCCAGGGCTCCTGGCTCTGGGACAGTGATGACCGCGCCTATCTCGATTTCAGCCAGGGCGGTGCCGCCAACAGCCTCGGCCACAGCCCGCAGGTATTGATCAAGGCGCTCTCGGATCAGGCTCAAGCACTGATCAACCCGGGTAATGGCCTTTACAACCGCCTGCAACTCAACCTCGTCGACCGCTTGTGCGAGCACACCGGCAGCGACCAGGGCTACCTGCTCAACAGCGGCGCGCAAGCCTGCGAAGCGGCGATCAAGCTGGCGCGCAAATGGGGCCAACTGCATCGGGGTAGTGCTTATCGCATCATCACCGCCGGCAACGGCTGCCATGGCCGCAGCTTCGCGGCCATGTCGGCGTCGTCGGGCGGCTGTGACAACCGTTTCGAACCGCAGTTGCCTGGGTTCAGCCATGTGCCGTTCAACGATCTACCCGCGCTGCACGCCGCGGTGGATGCAGGGACCGTCGCGATAATGCTGGAACCTATCCAGGCCGAAGCCGGCGTGATCCCCGCCACCGAGCACTACCTCAAGGGGGTTGAGCGGTTATGCCGTGAGCTGGGCATCCTGCTGATTCTTGATGAAGTGCAAACGGGCATCGGTCGCTGTGGCGCCTTACTTGCAGAACAGCAGTATGGTATACGCGCCGACATCATCACCCTCGGCAAGGGCTTGGGCGGTGGCGTGCCGCTGGCGGCCTTGTTGGCGCGCGGCAAAGCCTGCTGCTTCGAAGTCGGCGAGCTGGAGGGCACCCATCATGGTAATGCGTTGATGGCATCGGCCGGTCTGGCGGTTCTCGATACGGTGCTGGAGCACGGTTTCCTGGAGCAGGTGCGTGAGTCTGGCTGTTACCTCGGCGAAGGTCTCGCTCGCCTGGCCTACCGTTACGACCACGGCCAATTACGCGGCCAGGGTCTGATGTGGGGCCTGACGTTGTCGGATGATTCTGCGGATGCCGTCGTAAAGGCCGCCCTGCACGAAGGTCTGATCCTCAATGCCCCGCAGCCCAATTGCCTGCGCTTCACTCCGGCGCTGACCGTGAGCAAAAGCAACATCGACGAAATGCTCCTGCGCCTGGCCCGCGCCTTTTCTCGCGTGCGTACCGCACAACTGCAATGCCGCAAGGGCATCGCCGTTTAATCCCTTATTCCTGAACCGTCTCGCGGCCTACGCGGCGCCTCCAGCCTGATTCTTTTGGCTGGGGGCGTTTTTTTGTCAGCGAAATTTTTGGACTGAAATTGTTGATTGAGCATCAGTAAAAACAATGGCTTTTTGGCAAGCGTCGGCAAGGACTGCCGACGAGGGGGCAGAGAGATTTTGCGTGCCCGCGTTTCTAGTCTATACCACTGAGTGGTATGTTTGTGGGAAGCTTTAAGCGCGGCACAAGTCCAGCAACTACTGGACCTCAAGGAGTTTGTGGAGATACATCATGATCAAAAAGTATGAAAGTGAAGCGCTGGAATCTGTTCATAAATCGGCCCAGGCGCTGCACTCGATAGGGGCAATCAGCAAAACCACTCTACGTGAGTTCGACGAGATGTGCCTTGCAACGGTCCCGGCGCAAATTCCAGCCGAACAGATCAAGCAGCTGCGTGAAAGCAGCCATGTGAGCCAACCTGTTTTCGCGCGTTACTTGAACACCAGTGCCTCCACGGTCAAAAAATGGGAATCTGGTGAGAAACAGCCCAGCGGCATGGCGCTCAAGTTGCTGAGCATCGTAAAGAAGCACGGGTTGGAAATTCTTGCTTGAAGATGGCCCAATGCCAGAACCCAATGAACCCTCGCAAACCCCTACGGTCGATTAGCTACACGGCTCACACGAGCCGATTTTCTGGAGCTGACCCTATGGATTTCATTCGTATCATCATTGCCATCCTGTTGCCGCCACTGGGCGTGTTCCTGCAAGTGGGGTTCGGCGGCGCGTTCTGGCTGAATATCCTGCTGACCCTGTGCGGCTACATCCCGGGCATCGTGCATGCGGTGTACATCATCGCCAAGCGCTGAGGCCTTCAGCCTTTGGCGATGAGTCGTGAGTTGCGCTCGTTGCGAAAGGCCAGTTGCTCAATGGTCTGAGTAGCGTGCTCGGCCTCCTCCCGCGCCTGCAGGATGATGCCGTGCTGCTCGGACTTGCTGCACACCGGGTCGGCATTGCTTGCATCCCCCGTCAGCATAAAGGCCTGGCAGCGGCAGCCGCCGAAGTCCTTTTCCTTTTCGTCACACGAACGGCACGGTTCGGGCATCCAGTCGTAGCCGCGAAAGCGGTTGAAGCCGAACGAGTCGTACCAGATGTGCTGCATGCTGTGATCGCGCACATTAGGAAATTGCACCGGCATCTGTCGGGCGCCGTGGCAGGGCAGGGCGGTGCCGTCGGGTGTCACCGTCAGAAAGATACTGCCCCAGCCGTTCATGCAGGCTTTTGGGCGCTCCTCGTAGTAGTCCGGGGTCACGAAGATCAGCTTGCAGGGGTGCCCTTGGGCTTCAAGCTTGGCACGGTACTCGTTGGTGATGCGTTCGGCGCGCACCAACTGCTCTTTAGTCGGCAGCAACCCCACGCGATTGAGCTGTGCCCAGCCATAGAACTGGCAGGTGGCGAGTTCGACGAAGTCGGCTTCCAGCGCGATGCACAGCTCGATGATACGGTCGATCTTGTCGATATTGTGCCGATGGGTGACAAAGTTCAGCACCATCGGATAGCCGTGGGCCTTGACCGCACGGGCCATTTCCAGTTTTTGCGCGAAGGCTTTTTTGGAGCCGGCCAGCAGGTTGTTCACCTGTTCATCGCTGGCCTGGAAGCTGATCTGGATATGGTCCAGGCCGGCTTTTTTGAAGTCGCTGATTTTCTGTTCGGTGAGGCCGATGCCGGAGGTGATCAGGTTGGTGTAGAACCCCAACTGGCGTGCCTCGGCGATCAGCTCTGCGAGGTCCTGGCGCACCAGCGGTTCACCGCCGGAAAACCCCAGTTGTGCCGCACCCATTTCCCGCGCTTCGCGAAACACCTTGATCCACTGCTCGGTGCTCAGCTCCTTGCCCTGCTCGGCAAAATCCAGCGGGTTGGAGCAATACGGGCATTGCAACGGGCAGCGGTAAGTCAGCTCGGCGAGCAACCATAGCGGCAGGCCGACAGCGGGTTTTTCAGGCAAGGTTGATCCAGTGCTCAGCACGGGCGACCTCCATGAATTGCTCGATGTCTTCACCGAGTTCAGGCACACCGGGAAATTGTTTTTCCAGCTCGGCGATGATGGCCGCGACGTCGCGCTCACCGTCGATCAACCCCCCGATCAAGGCGGCGCTGTCGTTGAGCTTGATCATGCCTTCGGGATAGAGCAACACATGGCCTTTTTGCGCAGGCTCGTACTGGTAGCGATAGCCTTGGCGCCAGGTCGGTTTTTTGCTGCGATCAAAGCTCATAGGGTGATCCCTTTATGCCACACCCGTTGCTCGGTCACGCTGTGATAGGGCGGGCGGTTGAGTTCATAGGCCATGCTCATGGCGTCCAGCATGCTCCACAAAATATCCAGTTTGAACTGAAGTATTTCCAGCATGCGCTCCTGGCCTTCGCGAGTCGTGTAGTGCTGCAGGGTGATCGCCAGCCCGTGCTCCACGTCGCGACGGGCCTGGCCCAGGCGCGTGCGGAAATATTCGTAGCCGGCTGGATCAATCCACGGGTAATGCTGCGGCCAACTGTCGAGGCGCGACTGGTGGATCTGCGGGGCGAACAGCTCGGTCAGCGAACTGCTGGCGGCTTCTTGCCAGCTGGCGCGACGGGCGAAGTTGACGTAGGCATCCACCGCAAAACGCACACCGGGCAGCACCAATTCCTGGGAGCGTAGTTGATCGGGGTCGAGACCGACCGCCTGGCCCAGGCGCAACCAGGCTTCGATCCCACCGTCTTCGCCGGGTGCGCCGTCGTGGTCAAGCAGGCGTTGAATCCACTCGCGGCGGATTTCACGGTCCGGGCAGTTGGCCAGGATCGCCGCGTCTTTCAGCGGGATATTTACCTGATAGTAAAAGCGGTTGGCGACCCAACCCTGGATCTGCTCGCGGGTGGCGCGGCCTTCATACATCGCCACATGGTACGGGTGATGGATATGGTAGAAGGCGCCCTTGGCCCGCAGGGCCTTTTCAAATTCTGCGGTGTTCATCGGTCTTTCAGTCATAAGAAGTCTCCTGCAGGAGCGAGCTTGCTCGCGAAGGTGGTTAACGATGACGGGGCATTCTGAATGAGCGCGGTGCCCTTGGATTTTTCGCGGGCAGCCAGCTCCTACAGTTCGATGCTCATGCCGTCGTAAGCCACTTCGACATTGCGCCGCACCAACTCGGCCCGCTCGGGGGAGTCTTCATCGAGAATCGGGTTGGTGTTGTTGATGTGGATAAGTACCTTGCGCTGTTCAGGCAACTGCGCAAGCACTTCGAGCATGCCGCCGGGGCCGTTCTGCGCCAGGTGGCCCATCTCGCGGCCGGTGCGAGTGCCGACGCCACGGCGTTGCATTTCATCGTCATCCCACATCGTGCCATCCACCAACAGGCAATCGCTACCGGCCATGATCTCCAGCAACGGCGCGTCGACCTTGCCCAGTCCCGGGGCGTAGAACAGTTTGCCGCCGGTGCGCAGGTCTTCGACGATCAGGCCGATGTTGTCGCCTGGGTGCGGGTCGAAGCGGTGTGGCGAGTAGGGCGGCGCAGCGCTGCGCAGTGGCAACGGGGTAAAACGCAGGTTTGGGCAGGCCGGGATGGTGAAGCCGGTGTCCAGCTCGATGCGGTTCCTGACCAGGCCGCCGTTCCAATGGGTGAGCATGGTGAACAACGGGAAACCGGTGCTCAGGTCCTCAAAGACCATGTCGGTGCACCACACTTGGTGCGGGCAGCCTTCACGCAGGCTCAGCAGGCCGGTGGTGTGGTCGATCTGGCTGTCCATCAGGATGATCGCGCTGATGCCGGTGTCACGCAGGGCACGGCCGGGTTGCATCGGGACAAAGCCTTGCAGTTGCGCCCGGATATCCGGCGAGGCATTGCACAGTACCCAGTTCACGCCATCGTCGGAGATCGCGATGGACGACTGGGTGCGGGCCTGGGCCTTTAAGCTGCCATCACGAAAACCTGCGCAGTTCACGCAGTTGCAGTTCCACTGTGGGAAACCACCGCCGGCGGCGGAACCTAGAATCTGGACAAACATGGTCGCTCCATCAAGCAAAGCTCAAACAAAAACGCCCCGGGCGAACCGAGGCGTTGTATTACCCAGCGGATTAACGGCTGGCGAAGTACATGGTGACTTCGAAACCGATGCGCAGATCAGTGTAAGCAGGTTTGGACCAGGTCATATTCATACTCCTACCAAAGGATGGGACGTTCACTACCAACTACTACATATAGTCCACCTCCTGTCGGAGATGTTCAGATACTGCGTATGAATATTACGCAATTCTTCTCAAGTTAGCGCTGTCTCGAAAGAAAAAGCCTTTTGCAGGCCTGGCAATGATCAGCCTGCGGCTTGCCAGTGATCGCTGATACGTGGGCCGTTGGCGACACAGCGCCAGCCGCCCGAGGCATTGTTGAGTTGCCGGGCGGCCTGCAGTAAATCTTCACGCGTGCGAGATCGGATGAGTTGTTCAAGCCGCTCCAGATATCCCGACGAATGGCCGGCCAACTGCGCGTGCCAAAGCTGCTCGGCGGCTTGGGCGACAGAAAGTGCCGTGAGCTGCCGGGCCAGGTCCTGGCCCCCCAGGTCGGCGCTGCCCTCGATCAACGACGGCAGTTGTGTCAGAAAGGTTTGCAGGTGTTCGACGATACCGGCGAGGGAAACGCTGGGGGACTGCACGCCAAACAGCAGCCCGGTTTGCCCGTTGATCTGTCGCACGCCGCTAAATACGGCGTAGCCGACTTGCAGCTCGACGCGCAAGCGTTGGTAGAAAGGCCCCTGCAACAGATGCCCGAGCAGGCGCCACGCGGCCTCGTCCTCCAGGGATTGTGTGGGTGCCGGGCAAAACAGCAGTAATGCCGCTTCGTCGGACGCCGTTGCCATCGCGTGCCAGAGACGTTGACCACCGATGGGCGGGTGTTGGTACTCGATGCTCGCGGGCTGCCCAGGCAAACGAGCGGCAGCGGTTTTGATCGCGGCTTCGCATGCGGCAGGCAACCCCAGGCCCAACCCTTGCCAGCGTGCGGTGTTCCACGCTGCCGGCGTCACGCGAGGTTCGCTGCGAGCACCGGCACAGCAAGCCGGGAGCGCCTTGAGCAGTGCTCGGATCGCGATCAGCGGCGCTGCGTTGGAGGGCGTCTCATGGGCCACGGGCAGGTTAAGGTTATGCGCCAAGGCTTCGAGCACGGCCGGCATCGGCTCGTGGAGGCCGGTCATTTTCACCCACCAGTCATTGGCTAGGGTTTCGAACGATAATTCGACGCCCGCCTGATGGGCGTTGTCCCGCAACGGCTGCAATGCGCTTTCCAGCCCGGCAGGGAGGCTTGAATCAAACTGCCAATGCAGATAGAGCGCACCTTCCTCGGTGTCATCAGCCAAGGCTTTGCTGAACGTCAGCGCGGAGGCTTCGCGTCGGCCTCGGGAACGATCCTGGGCAAAGGTGCGCAGGCCGCGATGGGCGCTGGTTTGGCCGCGAATCAGGCCGGCGCGTTCTTCTTTGACGGGCGGGCGCAGGAAGGGGTTGCCGGGTGGCAACTGCCAAGTGTGCTGGGCGGGCTTCAGCTGCAGTGAATCAAGCAGGGCCTTCAAGGCACTGACGCTGTGCTCCGACAGCGCTTGGCTTTCGTACCGCGCCAACGCCAGGGCGCCTTGGACCTGAAGTTGACGCGCCGCCAGCAGGGCGAATTCTTCGCGCAGTGACGTCCAGTCACTGTGGGCGAAAAAACTCAGCCAGTCGTGCAACAACATCTCGATCAGCGCCGCCGAATCAGCGTGGGTGTCGAGGGCAAAGTCGATATCCAGCAGTGCTTGCCCGGCAAACTGATAAAGCACCGAGGCACGCAATGTGCTGGCCAGCTTTCGATTTTTCAGTTCAGCCAGCAACCCGCCGGGCGCTGCGCTGTTGAGCCAGGTGCAGAGAAACTCCAGGGCTTCGCGTGGTACATCGTAGGCAATGACGTGGTGCAGGTGACCATTGGCAGTGTGCTGATAACCCGTGGCCTGGTCGCGCATCAGCGCCGGCGGAGCGGCCTGTGGGTGGCCAGCCCCGGCGGCCAGCTGTTCGCTGAACCGCCGCGCCAGCGCTTCGAGTTCGTCCCACGGCTGGGGGCCGGCAAGGCTCAGGGTCATCTGCCCACTCTGATAGAAGTCGGTGTGGAATGCCCTCAGCGCTTGCTGAAACAGCTCACTTTCCACGGGCAGGCTGTCGCGATTACCTGCATGAAAACCCCGCAGCGGATGATCATCGGCCAGACCTTCGAGCAGTGCGACCTGCCGTTGCGCCTGGGCATCCTGCGACCAGGCGACGAACTCCGCGTGCAGCACTTCGCGTTCACGCAGTTGATCTTCAATTGCCAGGCGTGGATGAGCGAGCATCTCGGCCAGTCGCTCAAGCCCCTCGGCGAAGGTCGACACCGGCAACTCGAAAAAGAAGTCGGTGGTGCGCTCCCGGGTACTGGCGTTGACCTGGCCGCCGTGACGCTGCACGTACGCCATCAAGGCGTCGTTCGCGGGGAAACGCTCGGTGCCCAGAAACAACAAATGCTCCAGAAAATGCGCCAATCCCGGCCACGCCAAAGGCACATCATGGCTGCCGACGGCCACCCGCAAGGCTGCGGCGCAACGCTTCAAGCGCGGTGCATGGCGTAGAGAAACCTGCAGGCCATTGGCCAGGGTCAGATGACGATGATGAGGGTGGGCCGGGGCAGGCATGGACACTTCCGAAACGTAGGGTGTGGCCATGTTAACAAACCGCCGGCAAACCGGCTGGCTCAGGGTTTGTTCAGCACGCCGTAGAGCTCCGGGCGACGGTCTTGCAAGTAGTGATTGGCGGCGCGGGCCTCCAGGATTGAGCGGCGATCCAGCTCGCCCACAATCAAGGCTTCATCCAGCCCGGCCTGGGCGATTCGCTGACCGTTCGGCGCCGCAATGCTGCTTTGCCCGCAATATTGAATCTCGTCTTCATGCCCGCAATAGTTGGCGTAAGCCACATAGCATTGATTTTCGAAGGCCCGCGCCCGCACGGTGACGTCGGCGACAAAGTCGAATGGCACCATATTGGCGGTGGGCACCAGGATCAGCTCGGCGCCGGCGAGGGCCAGGCGCCGAGTGTTTTCCGGAAACTCCAGGTCGTAGCAGATCAGGAACCCCAGCTTCCAGCCATTCAACTCAACTACCGGGAAATCATCCTCCCCGGCACTGAACATCGAGTGGTCCAGATCACCGAACAGGTGAGTCTTGCGGTAGTTGCACAGGCGCTGGCCGTGGGCGTCGATCAACTGCACGGCATTGTAGATCTGCCCGTCATCGGCCCGTTCCGGGTAGCCATACAGAATCGCCAGCCCGGCGCTTTTGGCCAGTGCGGCGATTGCCTGTGCCGACGCGCCGTCCTGGGCTTCAGCCAGTGCGCCAACGGCTTCGGCGCCGATGTTATAGCCGCTGAGAAACATCTCCGGCAACACCAGCACATCGGCGCCCGAGGCCTCGTGCGCCACTTGATGCAGCCGCTTGAGATTGGCGGCCACATCCAGCGGTCGTGGTGGGCATTGGTACAGGGCGACACGCATGCTTGACTCCTTAATCCGCTAAAGCAATCGGCCCGATTTCATCGAACACATCGCCCGGGCCTGGGTTTTCCGGATGAGTGCGGCCGCCGAAGTGAGTCATGATGCCCCACACCGCGTTCAGTGAGGTCTGAACCGCGCCTTCCACCCAGGCCGGGGTCCAGGATACATCGTCGCCGGCGATAAAAATCCCACGTTGTTCGGCGGGCATGTCCTTCTGCATGAAGTGCGCATACATCCGCTGGTTGTAGCGATAGTGGCCGGGCAACGCGCCTTTGAAGGCCCCGAGGAAATGCGGGTCGGCTTCCCAGGACACGGTAATCGGGTCGCCGATGATGCGCGCCTTGATGTCGACTTTCGGGTAAATCTTCTTCAGGGCGTCGAGGGCCAGTTTTACGCGCTTATCGATGGGCTGCGGGAGCATTTTCAGCGCGTCGCTCATCCAGGAGTACGACAGGCAGATGACCCCCGGTTTATCGTCGCCATTATCGAACAGGTAAGTGCCGCGGGTCAGGCGGTCGGTCAGGGTCATGCTCATCAGGTCGCGGCCGGTTTCCGGGTCTTTGTCTTTCCAGAACGGGCGGTCGACCATGACAAAGGTTTTCGACGATTGCATGTAGCGGGTGCGGTCCAGGGCCATCCACATTTTTTGCGAGAACAGGCTTTCATCACACTCGATCTGGGTGGTCAACAGCCAGCTCTGGCAGGTGGTCAGCACCGCCGCGTATTCGCGGGTGTCGCCGTAGTTATCCGTGACGGCGAAACGGCCATCGGCAGCGTGGGCAATACGCTTCACCCCGGCCCGTGGCGCGCCCCGATGCAGCGAGCTGAGGCTGGTACCCGCCGGCCAGTGGGCGCAGCGCTCCGGTACATGACGCCAGATGCCCATGGGCACCTGCGCCACACCCCCGACCACCAAGTGTTGGTGATCGTCGCAGTTGGTCATGACCACACGGAAGATTTCCAGCATGGAGTTGGGAAAGTCCGAGTCCCAGCCGCCGGTGCCGAAGCCCACCTGGCCGAAGACTTCGCGATGCAGGAACGACAGCTTGGCGAAGGCCTTGGAGGTGGCGACGAAGTCGTAGAAAGTGCGGTCGTCCCACAGCGGCACGAGCTTATTCCACAGCTCCTTTAGACGCGGTACGTCGCGATCACGGATAGCTTGTTGGATATCACCGAACTGCGAGCCGGCTTCCAGGGCATCGGCCCAGGCGTCGGCAACTTCCTGGAACAGCACCGGCAGGTCGGAGAGTTTTTGCGCGTAGTGGGTCTGGCCTTCGAGGTCGATCACGGTGCTGCCGGAGGCCGGAGTCAGCGGGTTGGGGAAGGGTTTGGTTTCCAGGCCCAGCTTGTCCACATAGTGGTAGAACGCGGTGGAGGACACCGGGAAACGCATGCCGCCCAGTTCGGCGATGATGCCCTCGGCGCCTTCAAATGCTTGGGAGCGCAGGCGGCCGCCCATCTTCGAGGCTTCGTATACCACGGGTTTCAGGCCCAGCTTCATCAGCTCGTAAGCGGCCACCAGCCCGGCAATCCCGGCGCCGACAATGGCGACTTCAGCCCCATGCTGGGCGACGGGAATACTGCCCAGCCCGGCGGGGTGTTCGATCCAGTCGTCAAAGGCAAACGGGAAGTCCGGGCCGAAGATGGTGATGGGCTTTTTGCCGTCTGCAGGGTGGCGATTGGGCTTTTGGAAAGTCTTTTGGTTGGCTTCGTTCATGGCACACCTGGCTGGCGACTCGGCGGGGCACGTCCCGTGGAGTATAGGAAAAGATGGCAGCCAGTTTAGGGAGCTCAGTGTTCGTTAATAAGACGCAAAGTGTCGTCGGATTGAATTGTTTTTAGTCAAAGTGACGAAGCAAGTGGTCAGATTGGCTGGCCGCGGTCCAATTTACTGCTGAGGATGATGGAGGTGGTGGTTTTCTCGACCCCGTCGACGCTGCCGATCTGGTCCAGCAATTGATCCAGTTGTTCCGGCGAATCGGTACGCAGCCACGCCACGTAATCGAATTCACCGCTGACTGCACACAACTGCTGGACCTGCGCCATGGCACTCAGCCTGCGCAACACATCCTTGCCCGAGCGCGCTTGCACGGTAATCCCCACATAAGCCTGCAAACCGCCGTCCACTACCCGCTGGCCCAGGCGCACGCCATATCCGGTAATCACCTGGGTCTTCTCTAGGCGTGCCAGGCGCGACGTCACCGTGGTGCGCGCGATACCCAGCTGCCGCGCAAGCATCGCCACGCTTTCACGAGCGTTGATCTGCAGGGCGGCGATCAGTTGGCGGTCGATTTCATCGAGGACGGGCAAAGTGGGCACTCCAGTGCTGACGGCAGTGGGCTACATGTTACAGACTTCCAGACACACAAAAGCCGCGCAATGCGCGGCTTTGGAGTTGGTGGGCCCACACGGACTTGAACCGTGGACCAAAGGATTATGAGTCACCGAATGACACTCCGAGGCCATGTAAGTCTAGGCGAGGGTAGGCAAAGGTACAATAGGGCTAACCTTCTGTTAACGCTGAGTTTTTGCCAGTTTTGTAAAAGTGGTTACGACTGGGGACTGTACCGCCAATGTACTTATAGGACGCCTCCGCTGCTGCGGATGCCTAAGCCTGGTGCCCAGGTGCTGGTTCCTCTGCTGATTAAACTAGGCGCCTGTATCAAACGACGGACCCGAAGGGTAATGGAGCCTTTTTTTGTGCGGACCTTAGCGCTTAAAGCGCTTTTTCGCTGTTTTGGACCAAAGCGGGGGTGACGAGGCCCCTTCTAATTCCCGCTTAGTACCACCAAAGCACCGCTAATGCCTTATGGATTCCCTTGAATGCCCCGAACACACCCATCCAGTACCCCATTGCGCACCCTAGGACAGCTGTCCAAAAAAGCACTCATCCATGCCCTGATGCCCACTGTAGTGGTCAACTAATCCCGGACACGACGTTAAGTTTTTCCTCGGCCCGAGCTGGTGCCAACCCACCGTTGAACTGGTTAGGCCGAATCCAGTTGTAACGATGCATCAAAAAATGGCTGATATCGCGCTGTGCTTCCTGCGCAGTTCGATAGCCCAAGGTCGGTATCCATTCTGTTTTCAAGCTGCGGAATACGCGCTCCATCGGTGCGTTATCCCAGCAGTTTCCTCGCCGGCTCATGCTCTGGCGAATGCGGTATCGCCACAACCGCTGGCGAAACAATCGACTTGCATATTGCGACCCTTGATCCGAGTGGAACAACAGATCCGAAGGCCTGCCACGCTGCTCGTAGGCCATATCCAGTGCCTTGATCACCAGTTCAGCGTCTGGCTTTTCCGATAGCGCCCAACCCACGATCCTACGCGTGCAGAGATCCAGGACGACGGCCAAGTAATGCCACTTTCCTTGCGCCCAAATGTAGGTGATGTCGCCGCACCAGACTTGATTGGGGACAGGTACATCGAATTCACGGCTCAACGTATTCGGGATGTCGAGTCTTTCTACTGTTGCTCGTTTGTAGGCGTGAGAGCCGGGTTGTTTACTAACTAAATCAAGCTCGCGCATCAAGCTGCGCACTTTGAATCGACCAAGTTGCTCACCGTCTTCACGCATCAACGACAAGATGCTGCGACTGCCCGCAGCGCTTCGGCTTTGCGAGAACAGTTCACTGACGCGGCTACGCAATCGAGGCCGTTTTACATCAGGCGTGCGGCGTCGCAGGCGCTGAGCGTAGTAACACGAGCGGGTGACGGCAAACACCTTGCACAGCCAGTCTACCGGCTCATGGGCGCTCAACTGGTCAATCAGCGCGAACGCTCGTGATCTTCCGACATCAAGAGCGCGGTAGCCTTTTTTAGTATTGATTTCTCTCGCTCAAGCCGAGCGATCCGGGCTTCAAGCTCCTGGATTTTTTGCTGTTCTGGCGTCAGCGCCTTGCTCTGCGGGGTGATGCCTTTATGTTCTTTCTGAATCTGATCAACCCAGCGGCGTAATGCCGATTCGCCAATGCCGAGTGAGCGGCTGGCTTCGACGTAGCTGTAGTTTTGTTTGAGTACGAGGTCGGCAGCCTCGCGTTTGAATTCAGGCGTAAAGGAGCGGCGTTGTTTGGTCATCTGACACCTCGATCTGGCGAGTATTCTCGCCTAAATGGGTGTCCGGTTTCATTAGACCACTACAGTTGCCTCATCGAGCTGTGTGTCGGCCTGAGTGGTTGTGGCAATCCGTTTGAGGGTAGCTATCGAGCCATGCAAGGCGTAATAGGACCACTGGTAGCCATCGATATTAAGGGCAGTAAGGCCACAGTCGTGAAGGTCGATCCTTTTCAGAAAAAGGTTCTGAGTGAACAAACCTGGGAGGCAAAAAGCAAAGGCGAAAAACTGCTTTTGACTGATCTTAAAGGCAAGACATTTGCTTTCAATCGATCAGTTGATGAGAAAGGGCTGGATTGCCTGAATTGTGGCTTCGGCACAGGCATGCCCGAGTCTTGGCAGCAATTCGATCCAAACAAGTAAATTCAAACTCAAGGAGGGGGAATGACGAAACGTTTCGCTTGGCCGCGCCTATGGAAAAGCCAGGTATTCCTTCATCGAGCCGACGCGATCACGTTTTCGTATCTCAAAAAAGCGCGCAACGTAGTGGGGCTCCTGATTGCCTGCCGCTGCTTTTCGCTTAGATAGGGGGATGCTAGACTTCTTGCCGATGTCTAGCATCCCTAGCGTTGCACCACCACAGCCCTGACCAGTCAAGACTCGACCCTCAGCTGGTCCAGGGCTTTGTTTTTGAGGGCATCGAAGTGGGTGGATTGGCACTCGATGCCCGTAGCTCTTCTCCTCAGTAACTGCATTTTCGGCCTCCTCTAGGTCGTATCGGTTGTCAGCTAAACGTTGCACCACCACAGCCCTGACCAGTCAAGACTCGACCCTCAGCTGGTCCAGGGCTTTGTTTTTGTGGGCATCGAGGTGGGTGGATTGGCACTCGATGCCCGCGGCTCTTCTCCTCAGTAATTGCATTTTCGGCCTCCTCTAGGTCGTATCGGCTGTCAGCTAAACGTTGCACCACCACAGCCCTGCCCAGTCAAGACTCGACCCTCAGCTGGTCCAGAGCTTTATTTTTGAGGGCATCGAGGTGGGCGGATTGGCACTCGATGCCCGTAGCTCTCTTAAGCATTTGCCTTAGCCTTCGCTGTCCGTTTGGGCTTGCTGGATGGAGCCGGTGCCGGCGGAGGTGGCGATGCTTTTTTGCTACCTTTTGCGGCCTTGGCTGCGACTGCCTTCTCTGCTTTTTGGAGTTCTGCCCAATGGGCCTGGAATGCCTCGATATCTCCATAGGCACCGATCTCCGGGAGTCGCTCGATGAAGCGGCTATACAGGCCATCCTGAACCTTGCTGTGCTTACGCATCCACTCGACCGCAGCGTTAGGATTGGTGAGCATCACATAGTGAAATTCGCCGGATGCACCGGGCTTGGTCATGATGAAGTTCAGCTCCCGGAGCTTCTTCATCCGACGACGCCAGGTGTCCACGGCACGCTCCCCGAGAAACCCCGCTTCGGCAGCAAACGTGCTGGGATTCTCGATCGTTATGACCGGATGATCGGGCATACGCGCCCATAGACAAAACAGCACGTGCCCAGCAGGTTGTCCCTTCGAATCAGCGTCAATAATCTGCATGGCAATGGGCAGGGTCCGAGGGATCGTGCTGAAGCCGTCGTGGGTTTTGCGCGTCCATTTCAACGCCTCGGAAATCTCAGGGAAGTGGACTAGCATCAGTTGCTGAGCACGTTCCGCCATCGTTAAGCGGCGTTTTGCTGACTGTTTTGCGTTGGCCATTGTGTAGCCCTTATTCGTTTTCTGTTGGGTCCAGTTTCCCGGCATTCGTTGACGATGGCAAACCGTCATTACACGCGTATATCGCGCATTACTATGCACGTGAATTGACGATACAGATGGCTCAATTGCATGAAATAGCCTAATTCATTAATTCGTATTGCGTGATATCGCGCAAATAAAGCTGAAAAAATTCATTAATTTCAAAATGTTATGGTGAGCCTGCGGTGCTCGGTGTGCTGAATGTACTCAGCGTGCTGTATGTGCTCGGTGTGCTGATGGGTGTAGGGTGTGGGAAGAGGGGCCTGAGATTCGCTAACCCCCCCTGAAATTTTCAGAAAAGTCTGTGTTGGGGCTGATCTCAATAGTTGACTTTGAAGGTTGGCGAATCCTCAGGCCTCAGCTGTCGGCGATCATAGATCCGGGTTGTGCTGATATTGGCGTGACCCAACCAAGCCTGGACCTTGGCGATATCGGCTTCGTGCTCCAACGCATTGGTCGCAGCAGTGGCACGCAGGCCATGCACTCCCAACCCAGCGACATTGATACCTGCCGCCTTGGCGTAGCTTCCGACCATTGCGTAGATTCCGTTGGCGGTTATGCCTGTGCCAGTAGAACGCCCGCGCAGCGGCACAAACAGCGGTTCCTGAACGTCGTCCTGGTGGCGCCCGGAACGCTCCAGGTACGCGTAGATACGCTCGGCTGCAGTCGGGTGCAGCGGCAGATAGCGCAGCTTGCCGCCCTTGCCGTGGATCTGCAGATGTTTGATACCCCTACGCTCCTGGATATCGCTGACTCTCAACTGTGCGGCTTCCTCGCGGCGTAGGCCGTGATACAGCAGCACGGCCAGTAGTGCTCGATCGCGGAGCCCCTTCAATGTGTTTACATCCGGAGCATCCAGCAGCGCCTTGGCCTGGCGGTCACCCAGTGCCGGCGTCTTGCCCTCGTTGGTCTCAACCCGGGGCCGTTTGACGCCGTGCACGGGATTTCCGCCGGCGACGGCATTGTTCTCGAGCAGGTGATCGAACAGGCTGGCCAACGCCGCCAGTTTGCGCCGGATGGTGGCGCCGGCCAGTCCGCGCTGTTCGAGCTGTGCGCGCCAGGCTAAAACGTGTGCGCGGGTGACGGCCCGGAACTCATCCGCTGTAGTCAGTCCGACAAACCCGCAGAAGTCCTCCAGGTCGCCCTGGTACGCGCGGCGTGTCCGTGGGTTATCGATATTGGCGAACCACTCGACTGGGGCCGGCACGCTGGCCAACTGCTGGAACTCGACGGCTGTCAGTCGGCGTTCGCTGGAAAGGATCAGATCTGACACCTCAAACTCCCTTCAGATGTTTTTTATGGATCTCGTGGCAACGGTCAATGACTTTCTTTACGCGAGGATGAGGCGAGTAGTCGTTACGGAAACCTGGTGGTATGAGAAGGCTTCTATCGCGGTAAGGAACGACGCCAACAAAACCGCTTGGCAACGCCTTCAGTTCAAGTGAGAGCAGCACAAGGGTCTTGAAGGCATTGGGCACTTGGTCTTTTTCAAACTTGGCCCATTTGTCCATCATTGCCTTCATGGCCTTTCCCGCTTTGTCTCCCGGTTTTGACTTGTGATGCACCAAGGCATTGCGCGCGCTCACCAAGCCTTTAAGACTGGTGATGGCAGGACCTTCGGCATCAAGCGACTGGCCGCAGACCAGTCGAGGCCCGATCATCCACTTACCCACGATGTCCATCCTGTCCAGGTACTTTTCAGCAATCGTGTCACCCAGTATCGAAGCTGAGAATTCGAATGCCGCCGCCTCAATGGCCATCGCGGCAAACACGATGGTCTTGATACCGCTGACGCGTTTTCTATCATCGCGATCAAACCCACCTGCTGTGTCCGGGTCGAAATTCTGATCTAGGAAATTTCCGAACGCTTGCTCGGCGATGCCTGCGTAGGTATCCACCAAGCAGTCAACGCGGACGGGATAGATGTTCTCGTACATTTCTGAAATATCCACCGGTAGCTCCTAGCTTAAAAGTGGTGATAACGTATTTTATCACCATATTTTAAATACCCCCCCCCCCCCCCCTTTCATGAACTCACTGGTCTTAGCATTACTTGGCATAGTCGCGCATGAAATGATTGTTTCATGCGCGACCAATTGATACCGTGCATAGGAATTCAATTGTACGGGGTGGGTTATGGCCTTTAGAGCTGACGAAGCGGCAAGACTTGGTTATGAGCAGATGGAGTCCTATTTGATCCCAAGAGCGCGCGATGCGGACGAATATCAGAGAACACGCAGCAAAGAGGCGCTTCAAGAAATTTCCGAAGAGCTTGGCCCTGTAGTCGATAGCTACCCTTCCTGGCACCCGCTCGTTAGCAATCACAACGACCGCCATCCTGCGACTACGCCAGGGAATCAATCTGGCTACCAGGGACTGGATCACACCAGATTTTTTGTCGATGGATTCATCACCTGCCCCTATGGTGATGGCCAGAACGTACTGGATTCAGTCGCCAAGCTCCCCTACCACCCAGCAGCTGAAATTACAGCGGAGCGGCTGGATGTGAAGCTGTACAACACCGAGGCCCAGCCTATCTTGGTGAAATGTAATTGGAAAAAACGATTGTCGTCGGATGGAACGATCCCGGCATCAATTGCTGTGCCTTTGATGCTGGAACAAGAGCTGCCGATGTGGCGGCGGGCTGAAGTCGCGGAGACCTGGGAGAGCATGCGCTTCTATTTACTCGGCACTCCTCATGGCAGTAGATCATCCCTGTTTGTGAATCAAGAGACAGGGCAAACAATGAAGAAAATTTGGAATGCACTGATCTTTACCGGCATGTACGGCCCCATCAAGGTAGGAGAATAGCCCCTAGCGATTCCCCGGCCTGATGGTCGCTATCAGGGATCTACCAACGTCTGATATTGGAAATTCCGGCTCGGCCCTTGTCTGAATGGCGATACGCTCGCGCATTGTTGAGAGGGGGCCCAGGCCCAGGCGCTTGGGCCTAACGTGAGACTTGAGTATTTTTTGTACAAAAATCTGGACTAAGGGTATAGAAAGAGTATACTGAGCACATTGTAGCTACAGTGTGTTCTGGAGGATTTATGGCTAGCACTGAAGTCGTTCGTACTCGAATTGAAAGCGATCTTAAAGCCAATGCCACAGCGATTCTTGAAGAAATGGGCGTCACCGTTTCTCAAGCAATTCGCATGATGCTTGTCCAGGTTGTTCAAACCAAAGAGCTGCCTTTTCAAGTCAAAGCACCCTCGTTGAACGCCCGAGCAAGAGCGGTCATGGAGGAGCAAGATCGGAACCCGGTTGTTACCCAGCACGAAAATTCTGCTGCCCTTTTCGGGAAATTGGGAATCTGACAATCAAGAGAACGGCGCTTGGGGCGCCGTTCTATTTCACAAGCTTACTCAAACAGGTACTGATAGCTTCCGGTCTGTTCCAAGGTGATTGTCCCTGCCACGGGATCTGCTTTGTAGATCATCCACCAGTCGAAGCTGATGAGGCAGCACCAACGCCCCGTCCCAACCAAAGGGTTGTCACAGTGTCGAATAGGCAGTGGTAGCTGCTTTTCGAGACATTCGATAACTCCGATGAATGGAGCTGGATCTTCTCCGGCAGCGAGCTGCGCTTTGAAGTCAGCGATGAATTGCGGTGTATCTTGGATTTTTAGCAAGGTTAAGTACTCCCATACAAAGATTAAGGTTAGGTATGGGTCGCCAACGTAGCACCAGTCGGAATTATTTGCGGAAAACCGATAAATGGCCATTGACCGGTCCGCTAATTCTCTCTAATCTACAAAAACACACACAGTGTAAGATGTGACTTTTGTACGTTTTTGACACATCCACACAGAATATCATCCTTTCCCGAAAAAAGTAAACACCGGGAAGGGATTTTTTTTGCCTTTTTTTATGTGTGGTTGCTAACGAGTTCCAAAAACGTCCAGCTTTACCCCAAAGCCAGGCTTTGGGCAAAGCCCTTCCCCTACTCGGCAATGCTGCCAGGGCTCGCTTTAATGTTTCTTCCAGGGGCTGATCTATATCGTCGGCAATACGGTACAGCTCGTCTCTGGTTTCCTCCTCCCCTTTGATGTTGACCTGGATATCGCGCCCGGTCTTGAAACGTCGCCTCGACCACTCAACTGGAGTAGGTAAAGGGTTAGCTTGGCGCGCAACAAACCCAAGCTCATTCGCCATTTGCTCAACTTCTGCGTTGCTTTGCTTCGTTTTTTGCTCGGTGGCGGCTTTGCGGTTTCGCTGGCATAGTGACATCAGTGATGATTATTGGATCCATATTTGCGCAGGATCGTCCATCCAGCGGTGAGCGAACGCCCAGCTGCCTAAGCGGTGGACAAGGCCTGACTGGTCTTCAGGGCCGAAGGTGGCGACGACTACACCACCGGTGTTCTTGATCGATCATCGCTTTCGTACGAACTAGCCACAGCGTTTTTATGCTAGCGCCGAGAAACTGGCTGAATCTATTTCGATAAAATCGTACGGTGTGATCAGCCAAGCAAAGTCTGTACATCGATACCGTTTTCGGTAACCAGGTTCACAGTGACTGTTCTCATTAGGGATGACAGAGATGATCGAGTCCATACGCCTTGCCATCGCCACTTATATCGATCCCGTCACGATCAACGGCCTCAAGAAAATTAACTTCTTCTATGGGGCCAATGGCGCAGGCAAGACGAGCATTGGCAGGGTCATCGAAGACCCTGAGCACTATCTTCCCTCTGATGTACAGTGGAGAAACGGCCGGCGCGTTGAGACGATGGTGTACAACCAGGATTTCATGGAAAGGAATTTCAACCAAGTTGCCAACCTCAAAGGCGTCTTCACACTCGGGGAAACCCAACAAGCCAAGCTTGACGAGATAAAGGACCTCAAGAAAGACATCGAAAACCTGGAGGCGGGCCGGCAGAGCCTGAAAATAGCACTCACTGGTCTCGATGAAACGGGTGGCAAACGCCAGGAGCTCCTCGTCCTAGAAGAACAGTTCAAGGACAAGTGCTGGGCCCAGAAACGCAAGCATGATGAAGTCTTCCATGGCGCCTTTCAGGGCCTACGAAACAATGCTGAAAAATTCAAGGATAGGGTGCTACAAGAAGCTCGGGGCAACACGTCACAACTCCTGCAACTCCCGGATCTGACGCAAAAAGCAGAGCTGCTCTATGGTGAGAAGCCCAAGTCTGAGGCGTTGATCCACTCCATCAACTTCAACGCTCTGACGGAATACGAAAAAGCACCCATTCTGGGGACAAAGGTCATCGGGAAGAGTGATGTCGACATTGCCGCGATGATCGAAAGACTCAACAACAGCGATTGGGTGCGCCAAGGCATAAGGTATTTCAACGAAAATGATGGCGAGTGTCCTTTTTGCCAACAGCAAACCACGAAGGATTTCGAGCGTAGTCTTATCGAATACTTCGATGACAGCTTCGAGAAAAATACACTAGCCATCGATGTGCTCCGAGGAAACTACCAAGACACGAGCACGATGATCGCGCAGCAGCTTCACGCGATTCTGGCGCATGAAAGCAAGTTTCTCGACCGCGACAAATTGGTAACACTGATCGACCTTCTGACGACAGAGACACGCACCAACCTAGAAAAGATCCAATCTAAGAAGGTCACGCCAAGCCTCGTAATTGAGCTGAAATCCACCGCCAGCACATGCGAAAAAATCCTGGGTTTGATCTCAGAGGCCAATCAGCAGATCCACCGGCACAACGACGTCGTCGCCAACTTTGACCGGAAATATAACGAGCTCACTGGGGAGATATGGAAATACATGCTGGAGGTGGAGCTCAAGGAGGAGATCAAGCACTACCGCAAGCAAAAAGCAGCCCTGGACGGTGCCATCACCGGCCTGGCAATCAAGATTCATGCTGGCGATGCGGCCATAGAGGTAAAGCAGGAAGAGTTGGGCAAACTAGAACGCTCCTCAACCACCATCGAACCCACCGCTAGGGCGATCAACAAGCTCCTCAAGGAGTTCGGGTTTCATGGTTTTAAGCTTGCCGTCGCTTCGACTGAAAGCTCGTACAAACTAGTTCGCAGCAACGGTACCGACGCTAAAAACACGCTGAGCGAAGGTGAAAAGACTTTCGTGACCTTCCTTTACTTCTACCATCTGCTAAAGGGAAGCGCGTCCACGACTGGAACGACCAATGACCGCGTTGTGGTCATTGACGATCCGGTATCCAGTTTGGACAGCGACGTGCTCTTCATCGTCAGTAGTCTGATCAAGCAAATCTTCGAAGAGGTGAAGGCCAACACCGGATACATCAAGCAGGTATTCATCCTGACCCACAACATCTACTTCCATAAAGAGATCACGTTCAACCATGAGCGCAAGAAGAATGCCTTACCGTATGAGACGTTTTGGGTGATACGCAAATCCGATCAGAAATCGAAGGTCGAATCCCATGCAGGCAATCCCATCAAGACCTCCTACGACCTGCTCTGGTCGGAGTTGAAGCGACCAGACATCAACAACACGACGATTCAGAACACCCTGCGCAGGATCCTCGAGAACTATTTCAAAATTCTGGGTTCCACCGACCTACACACCCTCTATAAGCACTTCGACGGTGCAGACAAGATCCACTGCCGGTCGTTGCTGTCCTGGGTAAATGACGGCTCCCACTTCGCTCATGACGATCTGTACCTAGCGATAGAAAACTCGATGGTGGAAAACTACCGCAGAGTCTTCTTCAAAATCTTCGACCATTCAGGACACTTGGCTCACTACAAGATGATGATGGGCGATGCGTACGTGGATCTGAATATTGCGGAGGAAGAAGCGGAAGTACAGGTCGCCATTGAGGAGCAGGCAACGGTTGAGACTGACGCTTCCCCAATAGTGGTCGCCAACAACGGCCAAAATGTGGCCCAACTCTCCAGCGTATTGCCAATCATTGTCCCCGTCACGTCAGAGTCAGAGGAAGTGCCTCAGCCAAAGCCGGATCTCTTCTGAAGGATGTCTTGCGCTGAATAGCGAGGGGCATAAGTGACGGGGCTGCGTCGACCTTTCCTTTAGCGATTTAGGTGTCTGGTCATTAAGGTAGCGCGTTTGCGGGCTGAATATAGAAGGCAATCTTCAAGTCCTCACTACAATCGACGATGTGAAGAGGTATTCAAAGTTTGGTTATCAATAATAGGAAAATTATGCATGAAAGTGATAGCGCCAGGAAAAATAACCATCACAGTAGAAGCCAGTTCCCCAAAAGCCCTAGAGAAGCTTTTGGATCAAGCGTTATTCGAACTTAAGGTGGAGAGCACGGACGATAACGGATATGAGCAGGTCCTCTCTAAAGCTGCGAAAGGTGAGCGGGCCGGAACGTTGGGCAATTACAGCTTTGACTACTGCGCACCCGAAATCGAGTGGGACAACCCATTCTAGGAAAATCATGATGACCGAAGAAGAGATGCGCCATGCATTGTTTGGATCGGCTGCGCCTGCTGAGCAGTTAACGGTTCCACAGATCCAACCGCATGTCGTCGTCGCGCCATCGACACTAGCGAGCAAGCGGAAGGAGGCCAAACCATTCGCACCAAAGCTGCAGGTCTTATTGCGTGTAGGAAGCGAGTTCGAAAGAAAAACCGAGTTGTTCACCTACGAGGCCGATACATTGAGCACGCTTCAAGCTGAACTGGACGCGACGAAGATGGCAAGGAAGAAGTACCGGTTCATTGAGGTCGTTTCGGTCAAGCCTGCGAAGTAGAGATAAATCGGCTACTGCACGCCGCGGCGACACGTCACCACGTGCACCACCATTTCTACGAACAACGGAAAAGACCATGAACCTTAGTTTTTGGCCATTTATGAGGGGGTACGCAATTGGTATGGCCGCGCTTCACCTTTGGGATTTCTACCGAGGTGATCCCTTGCCAAATGTGCTAGCGAATTATGGAATTTCGCTTTTTCTAGGCACAATATCTTACGGGATCGCGTCGGCTCTCATAGTGAAGCGCGACCAGCAAGAAAAAAGTCCCAATAATGCCCAAGCCCTGCATCTGTGGGGCCGAGTTCCTAGAGCGATGCGAAATTTCGCGTCCATCAAGAAAGGAGCAACAACTTGACCGTTTCTACCTGCCGCATTTGTGGACTCCTCTACGTCCCATCATTGGAAGAAGACCGCCAAACGCACGCAGCCATTCATAAAAAATATGCGCGGGGCTCTCAGCCTCAAAAAGTGCGGGACTTTTCAAAAGCATTCGGCTGGGCTGTCGCTTTCAATGATGGCGGTCTTGACCGAATGAAGGATCATTACGACCCTGAGCTTGGCAAGCTTGTTGTAGCGTTCTCCTGGTGGAGCCGCGCACTTTCGAATGGGGTTCCAGAGAAAGATTTTGACCGCTACATGGATGCCCACTTGGCATTTGCTGATTCATTGGTAAGCGGCATCGGCGAGATAGAAGCAAGAGCAGCAATCCAAAAATGGGAGCGCTACGCAGGGTAATCCAAATTACAGGAAATTTGGCTACCGCTCCGATGGGTTTGCTGGCCGGTGCCATCCAAGGCGGTAGTCACCTGGTTCACCATCGGCTCCCTGCCAACAATCCAACTGGTTCCTCAAGCTTGCTCTGGGCTGCGATATTTAAAAAGCGTCCGTTTGTGATTGCCCGTGTGGTAAGAATAGCCCTTGCCTCCTTAATGACCAGCTCCTTAATCTGCCACTTATCCGTTCTGACCTTTCGACGCCCTTTCATTTCGACCTCATCCGCCCGACTAACCGAAGTAATCATTTTTTTGCTACGAGACCTAAGTCCTCCGAAAAATCAGCGCCGTCCTCTGCACCGAACATATTCTGAGTTCGCCGCTCTTGACGAAGATAAGCCAGTGCTTGAAAAAAGCATCCCTCACAGAGATGTACTTCGTAACGCTCACCGTCGTGGGAAGTGAATCGCCCCGGATTCTCTAGACACCTTGCAAGCTCATTGCGTAACGCTTTTCAAACTCTACCGGTGACAGCTGATTGTTGAAACCATGGCGGCGTTTTGCGTTGTAGAACATCTCGATGTAATCGAACACATCACTACGAGCATCTTCCCGTGTGGTGTAGATTTTCCGCTTGATCCGTTCCCGTTTCAGAAGCTGGAAAAAGCTCTCGGCCACGGCGTTGTCATGACAGTTGCCTCGGCGACTCATGCTGGCAACCAAATTGTTCGCCTTCAAAAAACTGCGCCAATCGGAGCTGCTGTACTGGCTGCCTTGGTCGGAATGAACCATCACCTCTTGCTTCGGTTTACGCCTCCAAACCGCCATCAATAACGCATCAATGGCCAAATCACTGGTCATTTGCGACTTCATTGACCAGCCAACGACCTGACGAGAAAACAGATCCAGCACCACAGCCAAATACAGCCAGCCTTCATACGTACGAATGTAAGTGATGTCGGTGACCCAGACCTTGTTGGGTTCCACGACATCGAACTGGCGCTTCAGCAAATTGGGTGAAGCGACCGCTGGCTTACCGCCGTACTTTCCAGGGCGGCGTCGATACCCTGTCTGAGAGCGCAGACCTTCAAGACGCATCAGCCTCGCCACACGATGCCGACCACAATCTTCACCGATCTCGCGCAGATCGTCATGGATTTTGCGATAGCCATAAACGCCGCCGCTCTCCAGCCATGAATGCTTGATCAAACCCAGCAGTCGTTGGTCGTCTTTGGCGCGTAGAGATTGCGGCTCAGACAGCCAGGCGTAATAACCGCTGGGATGGACTTTCAGCGTCAGGCAAAGCCGTCGAATCGAATAGTCGCCCGCGCGCTGCTTGATAAAGGCGTACTTCAGCCGCACTCCTTGGCAAAGTACGCGGCGGCCTTTTTTAATATGTCTCGCTCTTCAGTGACGCGCTTGAGTTCCGCTCGCAGACGACGCAGTTCAGCGTGCTGATCATCGTCCTGCTGCCGTTCTTCTTGAGGTTTGCTGTAGCGCTTTATCCAGGCATAGAGGCTATGCGTCGACACGCCGAGACGGGCCGCTACATCAGCGACAGGCAGCTTCTTTTCGGTCACTTGATTGACCGCTTGGATTTTGAATTCTTCGGGGTAACGCGGGGTTGCTCATGGCACCTCCTAATTGGCCTCAGTTTAAGGCAAAGAGGTGTCTACGAAACCCGGGGCGATTCAATCAGCCACAAACCGCGGGTTATTCCGCATAAGGGCAGCGTCCCTGTTTGGGAAAAAGTAGGGCGCGATCGCAGCCAGCCGAATCAAGCAATTCCAACACATGTGCATGGGGATGTAGCCGATAATTATCAGAAAGGTATTGATAGAAGGTCGAATAATACATAGTATGCAGTTGGTCGCATACACAGTATGCGATGGCTAACCCTATATGTATGAGTGTCGAAATGCTATCAGTACGATTGAATGACAATGTCCGTGACCAGCTAGATCTCTGGGCTTTGCGCACGGGCGAACCGCGCAACTCCATTATAACCAAGGCCGTGAGCCAGTACCTTAGCAGCCTTACGCTAGGTGGCATTCCTCTGGAGGAAAGCGTACGTGAGAACTCCTCCGAGCTGTTCCATAGCTGGTTCTCCAAGCCAGAGGAAATGAGGAGCGACTTCATGGAAGTAAAACGCTGGATCGAAGATGAGGTTATCTGGACGAAAAAGCACGATCACCCCGAAACTAAGACAGGAGCGCCGACTCCAGGCATTTATGGGCGGAACGTGGTAACTGGCTACTACGTCGATCCTGACCGCGAAATTTTTGTGATCAGTAAGCACGTAACCTGGCCGCCGGCGTCTGGTTTGGACAGCTATCACTTATATGTCCACCCATATGCTGTCTGGATAGAGTACATGCAAGAGGTGAAACGTAAGGTCTGATGTCGCTCCGCGTACACTTCGGGTCGAAGCTGACGTGGGCATCGTCAGGCCGCCCCGAAGTGCTTATTCACGTAAGTTAGCTCCGTTCATGAAAGCCAACGTTGGGTCGTACTTTGCTGCCATGGCCTCAAAGCGAGTGCTAAAATCTGATGGAAATGACTGGTCGATTCGGACGCAAGCACGTACGCAGCCCTTGCAGTTACTCAATCAGAAATTTCTTATCTCCAGCTTATCCAATTTCGCTACCAGATCCTCAGCTCGCAGGTGCGTGTAGCGCTTCAGCATCTGCATCGACTTATGCCCGCTAATGGCGGACACCTCCTGATCAGAAAGGCCACCTTCGACCAGCCGACTGACCGCTTCATGACGAAGGTCATGGAAGCGCAGGTCGGGCATTCCTAGCTTAGTCTTCAGCTTGCCCCACGTTTTGGTGAAGGCATATGCGCTGCGCTTGCCCTCTTTGCCAGGCTCCCCAAAAAACACCAGATCGCAGTTGATTGGGCGGACAGGGTTGGTCATCGCCAGTTGGAAAGTGTCAGTGGCCAGCCGGGTCAGCGGCACGGTGCGTGCGCTATCGTTTTTAGTATCAGAGAGACGCACCACACGTTTTTTTAAGTCAACCTGATGCCTACGCAAAGATGTTATCTCCGACGAGCGCATGCCTGTCTCCAGAGCGATTCGAACAATCCAGCCAAGCATCGGGTTGCTGTGCGCGTTTACTGCAGCCAGCAACCGGCGTTCCTCCTCGGCAGATAGGCGCCGATCTCTGCCTTCGTCGGGGCTTGGCTTGCGGATGTTCAGCACCGGGTTGAAACTTAGCCCCAACCCCCACTCCTGGATTGCCACGGTGTACAGGTGGCTCAGAAGGGCAAGCTCCAGGCGCACAGTGTTGTTACTTGTTGGCTTGCCGCGACTGGTGATCGAGGCTAGGCGCGTATCCCGGTAATTGGCGATGATTTCTGCGGAGAGTGCAGCCATCGAGTACTTGCCTAGATGGCTGATTAGCTGCTGAGCCTTGGTTGTCTCGGCGCGCTGAGTTGTCGGTTTCTTCGTTGGGCTGATTTCGGCCAGATAGCGTTTCAATGCCATGGCCAGAGTCATACGTTCGGACCCACTCCGCTGGATATACACGCCTCTGACCATTTCATCTTCTGTGCGACGGGCCCAGTCTTCGGCATCACGCTTTGTACGAAAGGTCTTGGCGTTGGCGGGCCAGCCGGTTTTCCGCACCAGGGCTTTCCAAGTGCCCGCGTCTGTTTTGACGATGGTGGCCATGCTATTTCTGCTCCAAAAACGTACCGTTGTTTTGGCACTGTACTGATTTTGTACCTGTGGACCATAGGACTGGTCCAGCTGTTTTTGTCGCAGACAGCAAAAAGCCGCGCAATGCGCGGCTTTTGGAGTTGGTGGGCCCACACGGACTTGAACCGTGGACCAAAGGATTATGAGTCCTCTGCTCTGACCAACTGAGCTATAGGCCCTTAACAGGTCGCGGATTATAACGACGGATTCTCCGCTGTGCCATCCGAAAACTCTGAAACACGCAGGTGAAGGTGGCTTGCGGCAAAAAGCTCGGGCGGCAGGGGTAGGCTGACGATGTAGCCTTGCATTTGCTCACAGCCCTCGGCGGCCAGGAAGGCTTGCTGCGCGGGGTTCTCCACGCCTTCGGCGATGATGGTGAATTGCATGCTGTGGCCCAGGGCAATGATCGCGCGTACGATGGCGGCATCGTGAGGGTCATCGGGCAGGCCGCGCACGAAGGACTGGTCGATCTTCAGGAAGTCCAGCGGCAGGCGCTTGAGGTAGCTGAGGGACGAGTAGCCGGTGCCGAAGTCATCAATGGCCAACTGTACGCCCAGGCGCTTGAGTTGATGCAGCACCTCCAGCGCTTCTTCGGCCTGGCTCATGATGAAGTTCTCGGTGATCTCCAATTGCAGGCGACCTGGCTCCAGGCGGTAGTCGCGTAGCAGCTGTTCAATGCGTCCCAGCAGGTTGGGATGGCGCAACTGTGCGCCGGCAAGGTTGACCGAGAGTGGGCCGAAGTCTTCGAAGGCTTCTTTCCACAGATGCATCTGGCGGCAGGCTTGTTCCAGGACCCAATCGCCGATCTGCAGGATCATGCCGTTCTCTTCGGCCAGGGCGATGAAGTGTTCAGGCGGGACATCGCCGAAGGTCGGGTGGTGCCAGCGAATCAGGGCTTCGGCGCCGATCACTTCTTGCGTCGAAAGGCTGAGTTTTGGTTGGTAGTACAGGCTCAGTTCGTCGCGCTCCATGGCGCGGCGCAATTCGTGTTCCAGCGCCACACGTTCGTTGGCTTGGGCAGTCAGGTCGCGGGTATAGCTTTCGACCCGGTTGCGGCCCTTGGCTTTGGAGCGGTACATCGCAGCGTCGGCGTTCTTGACCAGGGTGGCGACATCGGTGCCGTCCTGGGGGTACAGGCTGGTGCCGATGCTGGCGGTAATAAAGAACTCGTGCTCACCGGCCTGGAACGGTGGGGTAAAGCAGGCCAGCAGCTTATTGGCCAGATGCTCGGCATCGCTGGCTTGTTGCAGGCCGGGCAGCAGGATGATGAATTCGTCACCGCCAAGCCGGGCGACGGTGTCGATATCGCGCAGTTGTTCCTTGAGGCGTACGGCGATGTCCTTGAGCAGCAGGTCGCCGATGGGGTGACCGAGGCTGTCATTGATGTGCTTGAAACGGTCCAGGTCGAGGAAAAGTACCGCGCCCTGGTTGCCGATTTCCTGTTGGGTGTTGAGCGCCGCCTGCAGGCGGTTTTCAAACAATGTGCGGTTGGGCAGGCCGGTCAGCGGGTCGTGGTGCGCCTGGTAGTCGAGGCGGGCCTGGGCGTGTTTGAGGCTGGAAATGTCAGCAAACACCGCGACGAAATGCGTGATCAGTTGCTCGCGGTTGCGCACGGCACTGATGGTCAGCCAACTGGGGTACAGCTCGCCATTCTTACGGCGGTTGGAAATCTCGCCCTGCCAATGCCCATGCGCGGTCAACTGATGCCACATCGCCGCGTAGAACGCGCTGTCGTGCAGGCCGGAGGCGAGCAGGCGCGGAGTCTGGCCCAGGGCTTCGGCTTCGCTGTAGCCGGTGATTTCGCTGAAAGCACGGTTCACGGCGCTGATGTTCTGTCGGGTGTCGGTGATCAATACCCCTTCGGCGGTGCTTTCGAACACGGTGGCAGCCTGTTGCAGTTTTTCCTGCATCAACTGGCGCTCAGTGATGTCGCGGGCGATAGTCAGCATGCAGTCTTCACCGCCGATGGGCAGGGGCCGGCTGGATAATTCACATAGGCGAATCAAACCGTCGGCGCGGCGGATGTGGCAGATAAAGTCGCGCACAAACCCGTCACGCTGCATGAGCTCCAGCATGTGCTTGCGTTCGTTGAGGTCGACCCAAATGCCCAGGTCCAGGGATGACTGGTCAAGCGTCGCACTGGTGAAGCCGGTCAGCCGGCTGAAGCCCTCGTTCACTTCAATCAACACACCATCGCGCTGGCGGCTCAACAGCAAGCCATCTGGAGAGGCATGGAATGCCTTGGCGAATTTCTCTTCAGAGGTTTGCAGTTGTTGTTGAGTTTCTTTGAGCTGGCTGATGTCACGCACCACTACCACCAGGGCTGCGGTGGTGTCGAGTTGGAAGGGTTCGGCCGAGATCAGCCCGGTAAACGCCTGGCCATTGCTGCGCAGGAAGGTCATCTCCAAGTTGCGGATGCTGGTGTTCTGCGCCCTTTGCAGCAGGTCGGGACCGACGCCTTGGACGCCCCAGATATTCAGTTCGGTGGCGGTTTTGCCCACGACCTCTTCGGCCGTCAGGCCAATTTGGTCCTCGAACGCCTTGTTGACTTCCAGCAGGCAGCCATCGGACATCCGCGCGATCACCAGGATGTCCGGGCATTGCTGGAACACAGAGGCAAACTTCTGCTCAGACAGCTGCAGCGCTTCTTCGGTGCGCTTGGCTTCGCTGATGTCGATCATCAGGCCGCGCAGTACCGGCTCATGGCCGTGTTCGATCAGGCTGACAATGTCACGCACCCACAGGCAGCGGCCGTCGGCGGTGATCACGCGATAATCCACGCTATGGTCGCGGTTGGCACGGGTTTCGCGGTAGCAATAGGCTTCGGCGCGTGTCAGGTCGGCGGGGTGGATGATGTTGCGCCAGAAGCCGGGGATCAGCCAGTGGGCGCGGGGGTAACCCAGCAGGTCTTCGGCATGGGGCGATACGTAGCTGTAGGTGAAGTCGGTGATGCTGGCTTCCCAGGCAATGGCGGACAGGCTCTCCACCAGGCCGCGATAGTGGTATTCGCTGCTGCGCAGTTCCTGTTCAAGGGCGACTCGCCGGGAAATTTCCGAACTGAGCCGACGATTGATCCGAATCACGATGGCCAGGACTGTGCTCAGCAGCAGCACGGCGGGTAGGCCGTACGTCAGCAAGTCGACCCAGAAAGTCCGGTGATCAGCGACGCTGCCTACCCAATGTTGCTGGATCGCGTCGGTTTCATCGGGGCTCAAGTCGGCGAGCACCTTGTCGAGTATGCCCACCAGTATTTTTTCATCCCGTGGTACGCCCATCGCCAGTTGATAGCGGTAGGGCGTTTCGCCGCTGACATACAAGCCATCAAGCTTGAGCTGGCGCAGGCTCCAGACGCTGGACGCCAGATCGCCGACCACGGCATCCACTTCGTCGGTGGCCAGGGCCTGCAGTGTCGAGCTGACGTTGGGCATCGCCACCAGGTTGAGGTCGGGGTGGTGGGTCCGCAGCAGTTCGTGGGGCGCATAGTTTTCCACCACGGCAATCTTCAGCCCGTACAGACCCTTGAGGTCGCGTGGTTTGGCACCCCCTACATGGGCGAGGATGACGATGGGGAAATCCAGATAGGGGCGCGTAAAAGCCATGTAGCTTTGCCGCTCCGGGGTGGACATGATGCCGGGCAGCAGGTCGAGCTGGTTGTGTTTGGCTTGTTCAAGCACGGCGGTCCAGTTCGCCGGCTCAATCAGATTGATCCGCACGCCCAGGCGGTCCTGGATCAGGCGCACATAGTCGGCAGCCAGTCCCTGGTAGCGACCGTTTTCGTCGCGATATTCGAAGGGGGGCCAAGAGGCATCCACCCCAAGGCGCAGCTCCTGATGGTCCGCCAGCCAGCTACGCTCATCATCAGAAAGAGTCAACGCGCCAGCCGTTGCGGTCCAGGTCAGCAGCGACAGCAGTAACACAGTCGGCAGTCTGGGCATAACGGTCTCGTTATGGCACGGGGAATGTTTCGAGTGTAGACGGGCATTGCGGGGGAGGGAGGAGACAGAGCGTTTTATCTGTAGAAAGCAAAACCCCCGGCCTGGGCCGGGGGTTCTGGTATCACTCGTCGAGGAAGGAGCGCAGATGCTCGCTTCGCGTCGGGTGGCGCAGCTTGCGCAGCGCCTTGGCTTCGATCTGACGGATCCGCTCACGGGTCACGTCAAATTGCTTACCGACTTCCTCAAGGGTGTGGTCGGTATTCATGTCGATGCCGAAACGCATGCGCAGTACCTTGGCTTCACGTGCAGTAAGGCCGGACAGTACGTCGCGAGTCGCTTCTTTGAGGCTCTCAACGGTGGCGACATCGATTGGCGACTGCATGGTCGAGTCTTCGATGAAGTCACCCAGATGGGAGTCTTCGTCATCACCAATCGGCGTTTCCATGGAGATCGGCTCTTTAGCGATCTTCAATACCTTGCGGATTTTATCCTCAGGCATTTCCATGCGTTCGCCCAGCTCTTCCGGGGTCGGTTCGCGACCCATTTCCTGCAACATCTGCCGGGAAATGCGGTTGAGCTTGTTGATGGTCTCGATCATGTGCACCGGAATACGGATGGTGCGGGCCTGGTCGGCGATCGAGCGAGTGATCGCCTGACGGATCCACCAGGTGGCATAAGTCGAGAACTTGTAGCCGCGACGGTATTCGAACTTGTCCACAGCCTTCATCAGGCCGATGTTGCCTTCCTGGATCAAGTCGAGGAATTGCAGGCCGCGGTTGGTGTACTTCTTGGCGATCGAGATCACCAGACGCAAGTTCGCTTCAACCATCTCTTTCTTCGCGCGGCGGGCCTTGGCCTCGCCGATCGACATGCGACGGTTGATGTCCTTGATTTCAGCAATGGTCAGGCCGGTTTCGGTCTCAAGCGCGGTCAGCTTCTGCTGGCAGCGAATGATGTCCGGTTGCACGCGACCAATGGCTTCAGCGTATTTCGCCTTGCCTTTGGCCAGTGCGTCGGACCAGCTTTCGTCAACTTCGTTGCCTGGGAACTGGCGCAGGAAGTCGGCGCGCGGCATGCGTGCATCACGTACACACAGTTGCATGATTGCGCGTTCTTGAGCACGCAGACGCTCAAGTGCACTGCGAACACGTTCAACCAGGCCTTCGAATTGCTTCGGTACCAGCTTGATCGGCATGAACAGCTCAGCCAGCGCCAGCAGCTCGGCAATTGCCTGCTTGTTGGTGCGACCATGCTTCTTCAGGGCCTTGCGGGTGATTTCCATTTGATCGGAAACCGCACCGAAACGCTGGGCAGCGATGATCGGGTCTGGACCGCTTTCGGCTTCTTCTTCGTCGTCGCTGGATTCAGCTTCGTCGTCGTCGGAGTCGTCGTCCGCTTTGGCAACCTTGGCATCGACAGGCGGCGGTACTTCGGCAGCCGGCGGCGCAATGCCGTCGTCCGGGTCGATATAACCGCTCAGGACGTCCGACAGGCGGCCACCTTCGCTGGTAACGCGGTTGTACTCGGAGAGAATGTGGTCAACCGTGCCAGGGAAGTGCGCGATTGCGCCCATCACTTCACGGATACCCTCTTCGATACGCTTGGCGATTTCGATTTCGCCTTCGCGTGTCAGCAGCTCGACGGTACCCATTTCACGCATATACATGCGCACAGGGTCGGTGGTACGACCGATATCGGTCTCCACAGCAGCCAGCGCGGCAGCCGCTTCTTCAGCGGCAGCCTCGTCGGTATCGGCGTCGGCCAACATAAGGGCGTCCGCATCCGGAGCACTCTCGTGTACGGGGATCCCCATGTCGTTAATCATGCGGATGATGTCTTCCACCTGCTCAGGATCTGAAATATCCTCGGGCAGGTGGTCGTTGACCTCGGCGTAAGTCAGATACTTCTGCTCACGACCCAGTTTGATCAACTCAATAATACGAGACTGCTGTTGCGCTTTTCCGGACATAACACCCTATCCACTGAAGGTCTTGGCGGGCAAAAAACAAGCCGAGGATTATACCCGAGCTATGACCTCACACGCCAGCTGAGGTCGGGTTTGATGCGCAAACGTTCTGTTTTAAGAGGTCGCGCATCTGTTTTGCTATCTGAATTTGCTCTTCAGCCGACAATCCCGGCTGCCTTGCTCTTTTGATGAGGTCATCGAGGGTCTGCGTGTGCTGACCCGCAGATAACCTAGTAATGGTGTCTAAAAATTGTTGTTCAAGGTTATCGCCGTCAATTAGCCACTCCTTTTCCGCGAGTGCTCTCAAGAGGCGCCCCTGTTCGGTGCCATGCCAACGAGCCATCAATTGAATTGAGTTTAGCTTGGGATTTTTCTGCACCGCCTCGATCAAGGCGATCAGTACCTGAGCATAGCTGTTGCTTTCATTGGCAAAGTGGTCGGCGCTTTCAACCTTTCCCGCCAGTTGCGGGTGATGAATAAGCGTGCGCAACGCGATAAGCATGGGCGCTTCAACCGCTACGGGCGTACGTGGCGCATAGGCTTCATCGCGGTCGCCGCGCTTGCCGTTCTTGCTCCAGGGTTTCTTGTTGTCCCATTTCTTGCCGCCGGCGCCGGGTTTCTTCGCTGTCCACTCCTGCTGGGGCGTGTAGGCCTCCTGGGGTTGGTGGAAGTCGGAATAATCCGGCATGGCGTCGTAATCCATGCCTGGGTCATAGGCCGGCGGTGCGTCCGGTGGCGCGCTGTGCACCAGCTGGCTGACGGCATCCCCGCTCAATCCGGTGATTTCCAGCAGGCGCATGCGCATCAGTGATTTCAGGTTGGCGCCTGGGACTTTGTCGATCAGCGGTGCCGCGAGGGTGGCCATGTGCGCCTTGCCTTCGAGGGAGCGCGGGTCGGCTTCTTCGGTCAGTTGCTGGAAGAAATAATCCGCCAGTGGCTGGGCGTGCTGATTGATGCGTGCGCGAAACGCGTCGGTGCCTTCGGAGCGAACCAGTGTGTCCGGGTCTTCGCCTTCGGGCAGGAACAGAAAGCGCGCCCTACGCCCATCCTGCAAGCTCGACAGCGTGGCTTCGAGTGCGCGCCAGGCGGCATTGCGCCCGGCTTGGTCGCCGTCGAAGCAGAACAGCACGCTGGGCACGACGCGAAACAGGCGTTTCATATGTTCTTCGCTGGTGGCGGTGCCCAGCGTCGCCACGGCATTGCGCAGGCCTTGCTGGGCCAGGGCGATGACGTCCATGTAGCCTTCAACCACGATGATTTCATCAAGGTTGCGGTTGTTCTTGCGTGCTTCGAACAGGCCGTACAGCTCCTGGCCTTTGTGGAATACCGGCGTTTCCGGCGAGTTCAGGTACTTGGGTTTGTCGTCCCCCAGTACCCGGCCACCGAAAGCGATGATCCGGCCACGGCTGTCGCGGATCGGAAACATCACGCGGTCGCGGAAACGGTCGTAACGCTTGCCGGTCTCGGCGTTTTCCACCAGCAGGCCAGCATCAATCATGGCCTTTTGCTGCAGCGTATCGCTGCTCAGGTGCTTGTACAGATTGTCCCAGCCGGGAGGGGCAAAGCCCAGGCCGAAATCGCGGGCGATCTCGCCGGTAAGGCCGCGCCCCTTGAGGTAATCGACGGCGGCCTTGCGCTGCGGGTGGCTTTTAAGTGCCTGGCGATAGAAGTCGGCAGCGGCGGTCAGCAGCGGGTAGAGCGGTGAGTCGGTGGGCTGTCGGGGTTTGTGCGCGCGGCCACTTTCTTCACGGGGGATTTCCATGCCGGCGGCTTTCGCCAGTTCCTCGACGGCCTGGGGGAAGTCCAGGTTGTCGTGGTCCATGATGAAACCGAGGGCGTTGCCGCCTGCGCCGCAGCCGAAACAGTAGTAGAACTGTTTGTCGGGGCTGACGCTGAACGACGGAGTCTTTTCTTTGTGGAACGGGCAGCAGGCGGTGTAGTTTTTACCGGCCTTCTTCATTTGCAGGCGCGAGCTGACAACATCGACGATGTCGGTGCGGTTCAGAAGGTCGTCAATAAAGCTCTGGGGAATTAGCCCGGCCATGGCGTTCTCGTCATCACTGCGTGTATATGAGGGCCCATCAAGCACTCAAGCACAGGGATTCACGGCTTGATCAACAATTGTCTGCTTGGGCTGTCAGGGAGTGTATCTGCCGAGCATTCACTGACGTTAATTTCTATCAGTCTTCGGCTTGGAAATGTTGCCCGGGTTTCCGGTCTTGGCCAATGATGGGCCTCGGAAAAGGGGCGCAGCCGATACGATTGATCGTCTGTTGAAAAATAAGTGTGCTCGTCAGTAGCCTTGTTAGGCTCGTCAGAAGAGACGTGCACCGCTGGCAAAAGAGCCAGTCCTGACGTGTGAAGCTATGTATCGGTCGCGTGTGCGGCGTCAACAGTGAAGCATCAAGCGATATCCGCAAATGCCAGCAGCCCGGCTGAAGGCCGGGCTTTGGCAGAAGCTTGCTACGATCGTCTGTGTATTAGTACAGACGAACGGCGCGGCGCTGTTCGCGCTGAACTTTCTTGGCGTGACGCTTAACAGCGGCTGCTGCTTTGCGCTTACGCTCAGAAGTTGGCTTCTCGTAAAATTCGCGGCTACGAACTTCAGCCAGTACACCGGCTTTTTCGCAGGAGCGCTTGAAACGACGCAGAGCTACGTCGAAGGGTTCGTTCTCTTTAACTTTGACGGCTGGCATCCAGAGCTACCTTCTTTCATTACCGGGATCAACGTTCTCGTCGCAAAACATTCGCGGCTGAGGTCGTCGGTTTTTAAGGGTTGCGGATGTTAACCCCTCATTGCCCGGAATGCAAAGCCTCTGATCGAAAACCGCTAGTCGGGAGGGGGAGTGGCGACTATTATGCGCGCCTTCGAATTCAGCCTCTACAAGGCGCAAACCCATGCTAGTACTGGGACTTGAAACCTCCTGCGACGAAACCGGCGTCGCACTTTACGACAGTGAACGCGGGCTTTTGGCCGATGCACTGTTCAGTCAGATCGACCTGCATCGTGCCTATGGCGGCGTGGTGCCGGAGCTGGCCAGCCGCGATCACGTCAAACGCATGCTGCCGTTGATTCGCCAGGTGTTGGATGAGGCCGGCTGTGTGCCGACCGAGATCGACGCAATTGCTTACACCGCAGGCCCCGGATTGGTTGGAGCCCTGCTGGTTGGGGCGTCTTGCGCTCAGGCGCTGGCCTTTGCCTGGGGCATTCCTGCCCTCGGTGTGCACCACATGGAGGGCCATTTATTGGCCCCCATGCTGGAAAAAACACCGCCAGAGTTTCCGTTCGTCGCTTTGTTGGTTTCCGGTGGCCATACGCAGCTGGTTCAGGTCGATGGCATCGGCCAATACACGCTTTTGGGCGAATCGCTGGATGATGCTGCTGGTGAGGCTTTCGACAAGACCGCGAAGATGATGGGCCTCAACTATCCCGGTGGCCCTGAAATTGCGCGTCTGGCCGAAAAGGGCGTACCGGGTCGTCATACGTTCCCGCGCCCGATGTGCGATCGCCCTGGCTTGATGTTCAGCTTCAGCGGCTTGAAAACCTCTGCGCTCAATACTTGGCAGCAAAGCGTCAGCGCCGGGGACGACAGTGAACAAGCCCGTTGCGACATTGCGCTGGCGTTCCAGCAGGCCGTGGTGGAGACTTTGACCATCAAGTGCAAGCGCGCCCTGAAACAGGCAGGGATGAAGCGCCTGGTGATTGCAGGCGGCGTCAGCGCCAACAAGGCATTGCGTATCTCGCTGGAAAAAATGCTCGGCGACATGCAGGGCGACGTGTTCTATGCGCGGCCAGAGTTCTGCACCGACAACGGCGCGATGATCGCCTATGCCGGTTGCCAGCGTCTGCAGGCCGGGCAGCATGAGAGCCTGGCCATCAGCGTGCAGGCGCGTTGGCCGATGGAGCAGCTTTCACCGTTGTAAGGGGGCGGTGCGAGCCGGGTTCATCGACGGCATTTAAAAATGCCGTTCGCGCCCGGCAAACAGGTCGCGTAAATTGCCGCGGTGACGCCAGACAATCAGCAGCGTCAGCACGCTCATCGGCAACAACGCCGCAGGCTCCTGCCATGCCAGCAACGGCAGAGTGAGCGGTGTGGCGATCAGCGCCGCCAGCGAGCTGGTGCGGGTCAGGTAGAAGGTCAGCAGCCAGGCCAGTACGGCCAGCAACGCAGCCGGTGGGTAGATCCCCAGCAGCATGCCGGCCGCCGTGGCAACACCTTTACCGCCGCGAAAACGAAAGTACAGTGGAAACAGATGGCCCAGCACGGCACACACGCCCACCCAGGCTTGCTGTTGCAGGGAAAGACCGACAAGGCTGGCGATCAGCACGGGCAACAGGCCCTTGCAGAGATCGCCGAGCAACGTCAGCACGGCGAGTTTCTTGCCGGCCAGGCGCAACATATTGGTGGCACCGGCATTGCCTGAGCCACTCATTCGCGGGTCGGGATTTCCCGTCAGGCGGCTGAGCAAAATGGCAAAGGACAGCGAGCCGAGCAGGTAGGCGAGAATCGCCAGTGACCAAAACATGCTAACTATTCCGGGCGAGGACGCCCTGATTCTAACGGGGCATCGCGCCCTTGTCGTGCTGCGGAGAAGAGTGCTTGGACAGAGTGTTTATCGAAGGCCTGGAAGTCGACACCGTGATCGGGGCCTACGACTGGGAGCGCGGCATCAAGCAATGCCTGCGCCTGGACCTGAGCTTCGCGTGGAATAACCGCCCGGCTGCGGCCGGCGACGACCTGACCCTGGCGCTGGATTACGCCAGCGTATCCGCACGTATCCAGGCGTTTGCCGAGCAGGCTCAATTCCAGCTGGTGGAAACCTTTGCCGAGCGCTTGGCCGAAGTGCTGATGAGCGAGTTCCAGATTCCCTGGCTGCACCTCAAACTGACCAAGCCGGGTGCCGTGCCGGCCGCCAAGGGCGTGGGTGTGGAGATCGAGCGCGGATGTCGCTAACTCAGGTTTACCTTGGCCTTGGCAGCAATATCGAGCGCGAAACCCACCTATGCGCCGGCCTGGACGCGCTGGCGGGTTTGCTGGTCGATATGCGTTGTTCGGCGGTGTTCGAAAGCCAGCCGGTGGGTATCAAGAGCGGGCCGTTCTTCAATCTGGTGGTGTCGGGCTACACCGATCTGCCATTGATGGAGCTGGACCGTCGTTTGAAATTCATCGAGGCCGACAATGGCCGCTATGCGCCTGATCGCAAGGGCTTGCCGTTGGATATTGACGTGCTGCTGTATGGCGAGTTGGTGGGCAATTTCGATGGTTTGATCCTGCCGCGGGCAGAAATACTGAAGAACGCCTTTGTATTGTGGCCGTTGTCGTTGATGGCCCCCGATCGTGTGCATCCGGAGGCGGGCAAGCCGTTGGCTGAGCTGTGGCGTGATGCGCGGATCGACCAGGTACTGGCGCCTGTCGGGTTTGAATGGCAGGGCCAGCAACTCACTTCGGACGTTCTTCTGTAAGCGCCGAGCTTGCTCGCGCAAGAGGCGAGTTAATCCAGGCAGTCCGTGTGACGATCCTCACGGGCAAGCTCGCTTCTACACTGAATATTGCTCTTTGTAGTGCTTCAACGCCTTGAGCCGCTCGCGCTTGAGGGCTTCGCCCAGCTCCGGGCCCTTGAAACCTTTCTCCAGCAGGGGCGCTACCGCCACTTCGCGCGCTGCCTTTGCCGCGCCGCGTAAGTAGTCGGCCTGTGGATAACTACGCTGCTCGAAACCCTTGCGGCCGCGCGCATCCATTTCACATGCCACCACAAACTCCTCGAAGCGCTGGGGTCGACGGTACACATCGAAACTTTGCAGCAACTCCAATAACGTCGAGGCTTTCAGCTCAAGTGCACGATGTCCGTGAGTGTGGTACTGGCCAACCAGCAGCGCCAAATCCTGGCAATCCTTCGGCACTTTGAAACGCTCGTTGACCGCCTTGATCAACTTCAGGCCCTTGTGCTCGTGAGCGATATGCTGTGGCAACTTATCCACAGGCGTCAGGCCCTTGCCCAGGTCATGCAGCAGGCAGGCCCAGCGCACCGTCAGGGGTTGTTGATGCCGGGCGGCCTGTGCCAGCACGCTCAAGGTGTGTACGCCGGTGTCAATTTCGGGGTGATGGGCTTCAGGCTGTGGTACGCCGAACAACGCGTTCACTTCCGGCATCAAGGTTTTCAGCGCATCACAGTCGCGCAGTACCTGGATAAACACCTCTGGCTGATCCTCCATCAGCGCCCTCGATATTTCCTTCCAGCTACGCTCCGGGGTCAGCGCTTGCAGTTCGCCGGACTCGCTGAGCTGACGCATCAGTTCCAGTGTGTGCGGCGCCACGGTAAAACCCAAATGAGCGTAACGCGAGGCAAAGCGTGCAACACGCAGCACACGGAGGGGATCTTCAGCAAAAGCTGGGGAAACATGACGCAGGATGCGCGCAGCAAGATCGCTTTGGCCGCCGTAGGGGTCGGTCAGGTTGCCTTCATCGTCCTCTGCCATGGCATTGATGGTCAGGTCGCGCCGAATCAGGTCTTCTTCCAGCGTGACCTCGGGGCTGGCGTGAAACACAAAGCCGCCGTAGCCGCGGCCGCTTTTGCGCTCGGTGCGGGCGAGGGCATATTCGTCACCGTTTTTCGGGTCCAGGAACACCGGAAAGTCAGCGCCCACAGGCTTATAACCCTTGGCGAGCATTTCTTCGGCGGTTGCGCCCACCACAACGCGGTCGATGTCGGTGACCGGTATGCCCAGCAAGCGGTCACGTACCGCACCGCCGACTTTGTAGATTTTCATGAAAAAGCCTCCATTAGCCGCACAGGATACCGCCTGTGCCGGACCAATGGAGGCTTTGCCGTTTCAGAGGTGAACGACGGCCAGGTCCAGGCGGCCGTAGTCGTTGTCGTTGTGATCGGTGCGCGGTGGCACGTGGTGAGTCTTCATCACTTGATCGCCCTGCAAGGTTTCCAGGTGAATGTCGAAGCCCCACAGCCGATGCAGATGCTTGAGCACTTCTTCGGTGGACTCGCCCAAGGGTTTGCGATCGTGCTGCTGGTGACGCAGCGTCAGCGAGCGGTCACCGCGCACGTCGATGCTGTAGATCTGCACGTTAGGTTCGCGATTGCCCAGGTTGTACTGCGCCGCCAGGGTTTCGCGGATGGTGCGGTAACCCGGTTCATCATGGATGGCCGGGACTACCAGGTCATCCTTGAGGTCGTCATCGAGAATGCTGAACAATTTGAGGTCACGAATCACCTTGGGTGACAGGTACTGCAGGATGAAGCTCTCATCCTTGAAGCTGCTCATGGCGAACTTGATGGTCGACAGCCAGTCGCTGCCGGCGATTTCCGGGAACCAGCGGCGGTCCTCCTCGGTGGGGTGCTCGCACATGCGGCGGATGTCGCGGTACATGGCAAAACCCAGCGCATAGGGGTTGATGCCGTTGTAATACGGGCTGTCGAAGCCCGGCTGGAACACCACGCTGGTATGCGAGGTGAGGAACTCCATCATGAAGCCGTCAGTGACCAGCCCCTCGTCGTACAGGTCGTTCATCAAGGTGTAGTGCCAGAACGTTGCCCAGCCCTCGTTCATCACCTGGGTCTGGCGCTGTGGATAAAAATACTGGGCGATCTTGCGTACGATGCGCACGATTTCCCGCTGCCACGGCTCCAGTAGCGGCGCATGTTTTTCCAGGAAATACAGGATGTTTTCCTGAGGTTCGGCGGGGAAGCGCGCATTGTCTTTGTCGCTGTTTTTACCGGCACGTTTGGGAATGGTGCGCCACAGGTCGTTGATTTGCTTCTGCAGGTGCTCCTCGCGCTCCTTCTGGCGCAGGCGTTCTTCTTCGGCGGAGATCGGATACGGTCGTTTGTAGCGATCAACGCCGTAGTTCATCAGGGCATGGCAGGAGTCGAGCAAATCCTCTACCGCATCGATGCCATGGCGTTCCTCGCACTGCATGATGTACTGCTTGGCGAACACCAGGTAATCGATGATCGAGCTGGCATCGGTCCAGGTGCGGAACAGGTAGTTGCCCTTGAAGAAGCTGTTGTGCCCGTAGCAGGCGTGAGCCACCACCAGCGCCTGCATGCAGATGGTGTTTTCCTCCATCAGGTAGGCGATGCACGGGTCGGAGTTGATGACGATCTCGTAGGCCAGCCCCATCTGGCCACGGGTGTAGGATTTCTCGGTGCTAAGGAAGTGCTTGCCGTAGGACCAATGGTGATAGCCCAAGGGCATGCCCACCGAGGCATAGGCATCCATCATCTGTTCGGCGGTGATCACTTCGATCTGGTTGGGGTAGGTGTCCAGGGCATAGCCCGCCGCGATACGGCTGATTTCCCGGTCATAGGCCTGGATCAGTTCAAAGGTCCACTCGGAGCCCGTGGATATGGGTTGGCGTTTTTGCTCTTTTTTGGCGGTCATGTCACTAACCTGCGCTGGAAGAGTTCACGGAAGACCGGGTAGATATCGCCGGCCGAGACCAGTTGCTGCTGGGCGAAAGTGTCGGCAAAGGCTTCGCCGATGCGTTCGTATTCGAACCACAGGGCCTGATGCTCACGGGGAGTGATTTCAACATAAGTGTAGTACTGCACGAACGGCATGATCTGGTTGATCAGGATGTCGCGGCAGATTGGCGAGTCGTCATTCCAGTTGTCACCGTCGGAGGCTTGGGCGGCGTAGATGTTCCACTCATTGGCTGGATAGCGCTCGGCCATGATCTCCTGCATCAGTTTCAAGGCGCTGGACACGATGGTGCCGCCGGTTTCCCGTGAGTAGAAAAACTCTTCTTCGTCCACTTCCCGCGCGCTGGTGTGATGTCGAATGAACACTACGTCGATCTTGTCGTAGTTCCGCTTGAGAAACAGGTACAGCAGGATGAAGAAACGTTTGGCGATGTCCTTGGTGGCCTGGGTCATGGAGCCGGACACGTCCATCAGGCAGAACATCACGGCCTTGGAACTGGGGTTGGGCTGCTTCACCAGCAGGTTGTATTTGAGGTCGAAGGTATCGAGAAACGGCACACGGTGAATACGCGCGCTGAGTTTCTCGATTTCCGCCTCGATTTCCTGAATATCGCCGAAGTTGTCTGGCTCTTCACGTTTAAGACGGGCCAGTTCTTCCTTGGCTTCCTTCAGTTTTGCGCGACTGCTGCCCGACAGGGCAATACGCCGGGCATGCGCCGAGCGCAGGGTGCGAATGATATTGATGCGGGACGGGTTACCTTCGTTACTGACGCCGGCACGCACGGTCTTGAAGGTGTCGGTGCCGGTCAGGTTGCGTTTGACCAGGTTAGGCAGTTCCAGGTCTTCGAACATGAATTCGAGGAATTCTTCCTGGGTGATCTGGAACACGAACTCATCCATGCCTTCGCCGGAGTTACCGGCTTTGCCCGGCCCCTTGCCGCCGCCTCCGCCCTGGGGGCGCTGGATATGTTCGCCGGTGGTGAATTCCTTGTTGCCGGGGTGAACCACGGTCTGCTTGCCGCCACGACCATGGTGCAGCACCGGTTCGTCGATGTCCCGTCCGGGAATGCTGATTTGTTCACCATGCTCCATGTCGGTGATGGAGCGACGGCTGACGGCCTCTTCAACGGCCTTTTTGATGTGGTCACGGTAACGCCGCAGGAAACGTTGGCGGTTTACCGTGCTTTTGTTCTTGCCATTGAGGCGTCGGTCGATCACATAGCTCATGGGGAGCCCTCCGGGCAGCTTCACGTTACAAGCTTCAAGCCGCGAGCTGGAAGCTTAGAGACAAGCGGTCAGCTGCCAGGCCAAAGGCCTGGCAGTGTGCGCCCGTCGCTGCCTTACTGCGATTTGCGAACCCGCAGGTACCACTCGGAGAGCAGGCGTACCTGTTTGTCGGTGTAGCCACGCTCGACCATTCGTGTGACGAAATCGTTGTGTTTTTGCTGATCCTCCTTGCTGGCCTTGGCATTGAAGCTGATGACCGGCAGCAGATCCTCGGTGTTGGAGAACATTTTCTTCTCGATGACCACCCGCAGCTTCTCGTAGCTGAGCCAGGTTGGGTTCTTGCCATTGTTGTTGGCGCGGGCGCGCAGCACGAAGTTGACGATTTCGTTGCGGAAATCCTTCGGATTGCTGATGCCGGCCGGTTTTTCGATCTTCTCCAGTTCTTCGTTGAGAGCCACGCGGTTGAGGATCTCGCCGGTTTCCGGGTCGCGGTATTCCTGGTCCTGGATCCAGAAGTCGGCGTACAGCACGTAGCGGTCGAAGATGTTCTGGCCGTATTCGCTGTAGGACTCCAGATAGGCGGTCTGGATTTCCTTGCCGATGAACTCGATGTAGCGCGGCGCCAGGTATTCCTTGAGGAAGCGCAGGTAGCGTTCGCGGGTTTCCGCCTGGAATTGTTCCTGTTCGATCTGCTGTTCGAGAACGTAGAGCAGGTGCACCGGGTTGGCGGCGATCTCGTGAGGGTCGAAGTTGAAGACCTTGGAGAGGATCTTGAACGCAAAGCGTGTCGACAGGCCGTTCATGCCTTCGTCCACGCCTGCAGTATCGCGGTACTCCTGGATCGACTTGGCCTTGGGGTCGGTGTCCTTGAGGTTTTCGCCGTCGTACACGCGCATCTTCGAATAGATATTCGAGTTTTCCGGCTCCTTGAGGCGTGACAGTACGGTGAACTGCGCCAGCATCTTCAAGGTGTCGGGCGCGCAGTGGGCCTTGGCCAGCGAACTGTTGAACAGCAGCTTGTCGTAAATCTTGATTTCATCGCTGACCCGCAGGCAGTAAGGCACCTTGACGATATAGATACGGTCGATGAAGGCTTCGTTGTTCTTGTTGTTGCGGAAGGTGTGCCATTCCGATTCGTTGGAGTGGGCCAGCAGGATACCGTTGAACGGAATCGCGCCCAGGCCTTCGGTGCTGTTGTAGTTGCCTTCCTGGGTGGCGGTCAGCAGTGGGTGCAGCACCTTGATCGGTGCCTTGAACATCTCCACGAACTCCATCAGGCCCTGGTTGGCCCGGCACAGGGCGCCCGAGTAGCTGTAGGCGTCGGCGTCGTTCTGCGGGAATTCTTCGAGTTTACGGATATCGACTTTACCCACCAGCGCGGAAATGTCCTGGTTGTTCTCATCCCCTGGCTCGGTTTTCGCTACGCCGATCTGGTTGAGGATCGACGGGTAGAGTTTCACCACGCGGAACTGGCTGATGTCCCCGCCAAACTCGGACAGGCGCTTGGTGGCCCAAGGCGACATGATGGTGTTGAGATAGCGACGTGGGATGCCAAAGTCCTCTTCGAGGATCGCGCCATCTTCCGTGGCGTTGAACAGGCCCAAAGGCGACTCGAAGACCGGCGAACCCTTGATGGCGTAGAAGGGCACCTTCTCGATCAGTTGTTTGAGTTTTTCCGCCAGGGAAGACTTGCCGCCGCCGACGGGACCCAGCAGATAGAGGATCTGTTTCTTCTCTTCCAGGCCTTGGGCGGCATGGCGGAAGTAAGAGACGATCTGGTCGATGCATTCTTCCATGCCATGGAAGTCTTCAAAGGCCGGGTAGCGCCTGATCACCTTGTTGGAGAATATTCGCGACAGGCGCGAATTGTTCGAGGTGTCTATCAGTTCCGGCTCGCCGATCGCCAATAGCAGGCGCTCGGCGGCAGATGCATAGGTGCTGCGGTCCTGTTTGCACAGCTCAAGATACTCTTGCAGCGTGAGTTCTTCCTGCTGTGTGGATGCGAAGCGTTGTTGGAAGTGGCTGAAAATACTCATGACGTCGTCACCTCGCTCGATACGTGGAGCCGACGCCGGATCAATCAGTCGATGCTGGCAGACATTGGCGGACGCCAATGACCGTTTCCCCCCAGAACACCCTGAAACGCTACCGATGACCCGCACGCCGGTGTACCGGCTCTCCCCTGATTTGGATGGCCTGCGCTTAAGGATAGTTCGGAATCCGGGAGGTCAAGGTGAGATGCGCAATTAGTTTGGCTGCGCCGTTCGTCAGAAACGGCGCGAGCCCAAGCGTCACGCGGGGTAGCGGGGTGTGAAAAAAATTATTGCGAATCGCCTGAGGAAATTTCCGCAGGATAGGTCGTACGCCATAGCTCGAAGCCACCGTCCAGGCTATAGACGTCGGAGAAGCCCTGGCTGATCAGGTAGGCGGCGGCACTCTGGCTGGAATTGCCGTGGTAGCAGGCCACGATCACCGGCGCGTCGAGGTCGGCCGCACGGATGAAATCGGCGATGTTGTGGTTGTCCAGGTGTTGGGCGCCCTTGATATGACCCGCGGCGTACGCCTGGGGATCACGGATATCCACGACCACTGCGGCCTGCTCGCGCAACGCCTGGGCTTGTTCGGGGGGGATACGTTTGAATTCGCTCATGGCGGGCTCCTATGGCTTGGCGGCGGTCGGCTGTGTGACGGGCACGGGGGGTGGGCACTGGCAGCTCAGGCGCTCGCCGGTGTCGATGTTCATCAGGGTCATGGCGCCGCCCCACACGCAACCGGTGTCGAGGGCATACACGCCAGGTTCTTCGCACTTGCCTTCCAAGGCTGCCCAGTGACCGAAGACGATCTTCGTGTCGCGGGTCTTGCGCTCCTTATGGGCAAACCAGGGCTTGTACCCAGGCAGCGCGGTATCGACGCCTTCCTTGCTTTTGAGGTCCAGCTTGCCCTCGGCAGTGCAGAAGCGCATGCGCGTGAAGTAGTTGGTGATCACTCGCAGGCGGGTGACGCCGCTGAGGTCGTTGTCCCACTTCACCGGCTCGTTGCCGTACATGCCATCGAGATAGGCGGTGTAGAGGTTGTCATCGGCCAGCGCCGCTTCTACTTCGGCGGCACACTTGAGGGCTTTCTTCAGTGACCACTGCGGCGCGATGCCAGCGTGGACCAAGGCCGTGTTGCGGGCTTCGTCATAATGCATGAGCTTTTGTCGGCGGAGCCAATCGAGCAGTTCGACACGATCGGGCGCTTCGAGAATTTCCCGCAGGGTGTCGCTCTTTTTCAGGCGCTCGATGTTATTGCCCGCCGCCAGCAGGTGCAGGTCGTGGTTGCCCAGTACGCACACCAGTGAGTCGCGCAAACGATAGAGGTAGCGCAGGGTTTCCAGTGACTGTGGGCCACGGTTGACCAGATCACCCACCAACCACAGGCGATCATTCACCGGGTCGAAGCCCACTTGTTCAAGCAGGCACTTGAGAGGCTCCAGGCAGCCTTGCAGGTCGCCGACCGCGTAGGTCGCCATCAGTGCAGGGCTCCCGGCACCGCGAGGCGAAAGGGCGCAATGATGGCGTCGAACAACTTCCCATCGGTGGCCTTCATTTGATACGAGCCTTGCATGGTGCCGACCTTGGAGGTCATGACCGTGCCGCTGCTATAAGTGTGGCTGGCGCCGCTGTCGATCAATGGCTGTTGGCCGACAACGCCCGCGCCGCGTACTTCCTCTACCTGGCCGTCACCGTCGGTGATGACCCAGTGGCGCGACAGCAGCTTGGCCGGCACCAGCCCGTTGTTCTTCACCGTGACGGTATAGGCGAAGGCGAAACGGTTGTGTTCAGGTTGCGATTGGTCCGCGAGGAAGCGGGTGACGACGCTGACGTCGATCTGGTAGCGAGGATCGGACATGCGAGAGGCCTTACCTTAAAAGCAAAAGCGGAGGACAGCAGATGCGGATCAGTCTAGGCCATGAGGCGGGCACTAGGCCAGACTCGCTGTCTGCGGGAGCGGGCAAGCCGACTCCCACAGAGGCAGGCTTCAGTCTGCGGCGGGCGGCGGTTGGATGGCAAGCTGGTCGGCCAGGCGCACGAACGCAGCCAGGTCCAGTTGCTCCGGGCGCAGGCCGCCATCGACGCCGGCGGCTTCGATCTCGGCGTTGCTCAGCAGCGCCTTGAGCGTGTTACGCAAGGTCTTGCGACGTTGGTTGAATGCTTCACGCACCACGCGCTCCAGCAACCGATGGTCCTTGGCGGGATGCGGCAGTACGGCGTGAGGCACCAGCCGCACAATGGCCGAGTCAACCTTCGGTGGCGGATTGAACGCCCCAGGGCCGACGTTGAACAAGTGCTCCACGCGGCAGTGATACTGGACCATGATCGACAGGCGACCCCAATCACCCCCACCCGGACCTGCTGCCAGACGTTCAACCACTTCCTTTTGCAGCATGAAGTGCATGTCGCGGATGATCCCTGCGTTGTTCAGCAGATGGAAAATCAGCGGTGTGGAAATGTTGTACGGCAGGTTACCGACCACACGCAGGCTGTTAGGCGCGGCGTTGAGGCTGTTGAAGTCGAACTTGAGTGCGTCGCCCTGGTGCAAGTTGAAGTTGGACTTGCCGGCAAACTGCTGGTTGAGGATCGGGATCAGGTCCTTGTCCAGCTCAACCACGTCCAGTTGAGCGCCGCTGGCCAACAGGCCCTGGGTCAGTGCGCCCTGGCCCGGGCCGATTTCCAGCAGGCGGTCTTCGGGCTTGGCATGGATGGAGCGCAGGATGCGGTCGATTACACCCGCATCGTGCAGGAAGTTTTGCCCGAAGCGCTTGCGCGCCCGGTGTTGGTAGTGCTCAGTCATATACGGGTCTCGGCCATCTGGTAGGCGGTTTCCAGGGCCACGTGCAGGCTGCCGGTATCGATCTTGCCGCTGCCCGCCAGGTCCAGGGCAGTGCCATGGTCGACGGAGGTACGGATTATCGGCAGGCCCAATGTCACGTTGACTGCGGCGCCGAAGCCTTTGTATTTCAGCACGGGCAGCCCCTGGTCATGGTACATCGCCAGCACTGCATCGCAGTGCTCCAGATATTTGGGGGTAAACAGAGTGTCCGCAGGCAGTGGACCACGCAGATCCATGCCTTCTTGGCGCAGGCGCTCTAATGTCGGTTCAATGATGTCGATTTCTTCATGGCCCAAGTGGCCGCCTTCACCGGCGTGGGGGTTGAGCCCGCAGACCAGGATGCGCGGTTGGGCGATGCCGAATTTCTGTTGCAGGTCGGCGTGCAGGATGCGTGTGACACGCTCCACCCGTTCGGCGGTGATGGCGTCTGCAATCTCACGCAGCGGCAGATGCGTCGTCACCAAGGCAACGCGTAGGCCGCGAGTCGCCAGCATCATCACAACTTGAGCGGTATGGGTCAGTTCGGCGAGGAATTCGGTATGGCCGGAGAAGGCGATGCCGGACTCGTTGATCACACCCTTGTGTACAGGGGCGGTGATCATGCCGGCGAAGTCACCGTTCATGCAGCCTTGCCCGGCGCGGGTCAGTGTTTCCAGTACAAAGGCCGCGTTGGCCTTGTTCAGTTGCCCGGCAACCACCTTGGCCGGCAACGGGGTATCCCATACATACAGGCTGTCTTTGGGGGCCGGCACATCAGGCCAGTTGCCCGGCGCCACGTCCAGCAGGTTGACGGCCACACCCAACTGCGCAGCCCGCTCAAGGAGCAGGTCGCGGTTGGTAATGGCAATCAGGGGGTGTGGCTGGGGCTGCGAGGCGAGCAGCAGGCAGAGGTCTGGACCAATGCCGGCCGGCTCGCCGGGTGTGACTGCAAAACGTTGGGGTTTCACTGGCTTGCCTGGTTGGTGCCTGTTTGCTCGGCGCCTGGCAGCTTGTTCTCAACGTAGGCTTCGTCACGGATCTGGCGCAACCAGGTTTGCAGCTCTTCGTCGTATTTGCGGTTACGCAGCACGGTCAGGGCTTGTTGCTCGCGAGCCTGGGTGGTGTTGTCGGTGGCGCGACGGCCCAGGACTTCCAGTACATGCCAGCCATATTGGGTCTTGAACGGCTTGGACAGCACGCCTTGCGGGGTCTTGGCCATCACGTCCTGGAACTCCGGCACCAGGGCTTTCGGGTCGATCCAGTTCAGGTCGCCGCCGTTGAGCGCCGAACCCGGGTCTTCCGAGAAGCTCTTGGCCAGGGTGGCGAAGTCTTCACCGCCTTCGATGCGGTCATAGATCTTCTGCGCCAGCTCCTTGGTTTGTGCCTCGGTGCGGATTTCACTTGGCTTGACCAGGATGTGACGAACATGGACTTCGTCTTTCAGCGAGGTCTCGCCGCCACGCTTGCCCAACAGCTTGAGGATGATGAAGCCGCCTGGCGTACGGGCAGGCTGGGTGATATCACCCACTTGCATTGCGCTGAGTTCGCGGTCGAACGGCGGCGGCAACTGAGCGGCTTTACGCCAGCCCATGTCACCACCGTCCAGGGCGTTATCGCTGCCGGATACGGCGATGGCGGTCTGGGAAAAGTCAGCGCCAGCCTTCAGGCGGTCGTAAACGGCCTGGGTTTTTGCCGCGGCGGCATTGAGTTGCTCAGCGTTGGCGCTGTCCGGCGTCGGGATCAGGATATTGGCCAGGTGCAGTTCCTCGGAGAGCTGCATCTTGCCCAGGTCCGAAGCCAGGAAGTTCTTCACTTCCTGTTCGGAAACCTGGACCCGCTCCGCCACACGACGCTGACGCACACGGCTGATGATCATTTCACGCTTGATCTGGTCACGAGCGTCCTCATAGGACAGGCCATCGTGAGCCAGGGCGGCGCGAAACTGATCGATGCTCATGTTGTTGCGCTGAGCGATGGTGCCGACGGCCTGGTTCAACTCTTCATCCGAAATACGGATGCCGGAACGTTCGCCGATCTGCAGTTGCAGGTTTTCGACGATCAGGCGCTCCAGCACCTGAGGCTCCAGAACGCTGGTCGGTGGCACACCGCCGCCACGCTTGGCGATGGTTTGCTGCACTTCCTTGACCCGTTGGTCCAGCTGGCTCTGCATGATCACGTCGTTATCGACAATGGCCGCAACTTTGTCCAGCTGTTGAACGGCCGCGTGTGCCGATACGGTACCCAGGAACAGCGCGCCCAGCACGAGCGGGCGCAGACAATCAGAAAGCTTGATCTTCACGTTCACGATAACCTTGAATGCCTTTGTCGAGGAAGCTCTCTACCTTGGAGCCGGTCAGGCCGCCGAGTCCTTTAAGGACGATCTGGAAGAAGAGCCCGTGGTCACCCTTTTCGTTAAGGGGGGCGATCTGGGTATATTCGTCGTTGGAAACCCAGTAACGATTGATAACGCGCAGTTTCCAGCAGCAGTTGTCGTACTCGAAACCACCGAAGGCTTCCAGGGTACGGTTGCGGGCGTAGTCATACTGCCAGCGGGTGATCAGGTTCCACTGCGGAACGATCGGCCACATCATCGAGAAGTCGTGTTGCTGGATTTTGTAGTAATCCTTCACGAAATTCGGGTCGCCTGGCTGCCCGTAGTCACCACCGAACTGCCATTTGCCGGTCAGCTGGTTGTACACCACCTGGTCGTTGCGATAGCGATAACCCAGGTTGACGACCTTGTTCGGGTTGTCTTCCGGTTGGTAGTGGAACATGGCGCTGCCGGAGCGAGGGCTGTGGCTGTCAGGGTCCCAGTTGTAGTCGGCGGTCGCACGCCAATCGCGATTGAAGCGGAACTCATAGTCCAGAGCGATAGGCGATACGTTCGACTGTGCGTCGGCACGGTCGGCAGCCAAGACGCCGGGCAGTTGGACTTCACGGTCCTTGAAATACAACGCTTGGCCCACGGACACACGTTGACGTTCGAAGCCGTTTTCTTCGATCCAGCGGCTGGTCACACCCAGGGAGAGCTTGTTCTCATCGCCGACCCGATCATTGCCGCTGAAGCGGTTGTCGCGGAACAGCGAGGCATAGCTGAACGAGTATTCGCTGGTATCGAATACTGGGATATCGCTCTGGTCCTTGTTGGGAACATAAAGGTAGTACGCACGCGGTTCCAGGGTCTGGCGATAATCTTTGCCGAACCAATTGGTATTGCGATCGAAGTACAGGCCACTGTCGATACTTGCGACCGGAATTGCACGGTCCTGGGAGCTCTTGTATTCGCCACCGGCATATTGGGTGCCAGTAGCCGCTGCGGCAGCTTGCGCAGCGATGATCTGGTTTTTACCCGTGCCATCCAGATCAAGATCGTACTTGGTATAAACGTACTTGAGCTTCGGCGTAATGAAACCGTAGGTCCAGTTCATTGGGTACTCTACGGCTGGCGCAACGTTCAGGCGTGTGCCGTTAGCACGGGTCAGGCCTGTAACATAAGTATCCAGTCGCGGTGATACGACGCCGTTTTCATCGGTGAACGTGCCATTTTCAAGGCTCCGCTCAAACCGGGCAGCTTCCGTCTCATAGGTGAAATTCAATCCGCCCGGATGATACGGCAACATACCGTTGAAGGTGATTTGCGGTAGTCGATCATACGGCGTGATCTGGGAAATCGTCGCCAATTGGTAGGCTTGAACGTTCAGGCGGGCCTGGTACGAGTCGCCCCGGTACGTCAGGGAGCCTTGCTGGTTAAGGAAGTCACGGTTCTGAACCCCTTCTTCATAGGTCTTGAGATCCTGGAAGTAGTAAGGGTCGCTGATCTTCGTGTAGTCGACCTGGGACGTCAGGCGTGAATCCAACCCACCTTTATGCTGCCAATTGAGCATATAGCGAGTTTTTTCGTAGTCGGTCTGATTTTTCCGCTCGTCGCTGTCATCGTTCAGGTACGCGCCGCCGAACTGACCTTCACTGGACTTGGTGAGGTAGCGGAATTCGCCTTCCATCAACAGGCCGCGCTTGGTCATGTATTGCGGGTACAACGTGGCGTCGTAGTTCGGTGCCAGGTTGAAGTAGTACGGCGTAACCAGGGTAAAGCCAGTCTCGCCACCCGTGCTGAAGCTCGGCGGCAGGAAGCCGGATTGACGACGGTTGTCGATCGGGAAATAAATGTAAGGGGTGTAGAGGATCGGGATGTTCTTGACCCGCAACGTCGCGTTGGTTGCCGTACCGAAACCGGTGGCAGGGTTCAACGTGATGTTGTTGCCCTTGAGCTGCCAGGCGTTGCTGTCTGGCTCGCAGGTGGTGTACGTACCGTCCTTGAGACGGATGATCGCGTTTTCGGCACGCTTGGCGTACAGGGCGTTACCGCGGATGCGCGACTTGTGCATCACGTATTCGGCGTTGTCGATCTGCGCCGCACCGGTATCGAGCTGTACCTGGGCATGGTCACCCACGATCAGGGCGCCGTTGTCGCGCAGGCGAACGTTGCCGTTCAGCTCGCCACGGTTCTCGGCCTGATACAGGCTGGCTTCCTGGGCTTCCATCTGCATGCTGCCCTGGCGCATGACGACGTCACCGGCCAAGGTCGCGATCTGTTGTTCCTGCTCGTAACGAGAAGCCTTGGCGCCGATGAACGTCGGTGCGTCGCTCTTGGCTGTCTTGTCGTTCATGCCAGGACGCATCGGCTCGATGTACGCACCGCCGCAATACGGGCCGGTTTCGGCCAGCTGGGCGGCGGTCAGCTTCTCGCGAGGCACCCAGTCCAGGTGGCTGTAGTCGGCGCTGCGCGAACGCAGGCCACGGCCCTTGGCTTCGGTGACCAGCATGGTCTTGGGTTCGGCGTCGGCGCTGCTGCCGGTTTCGCCTTGTGGCGTACCGTTTGCCGAGCTGACGGCAGAGCCATCATGCACCGGGCGTGGCGGCAATGGGGCTGCGGCGGTTTTCGGCGCGCAATCCCAGGCACCCGAAGCAGAGACTGAGCAGTCATACTGTTCCGCGGCGACCACGAATGAGGTGGCGAAAGGTTGCATGGCCAGCAGACTGCCGGTTACCAGCAACGGAAATTTTCTACGAAACGCGGGGGATTTCAATGCCATCTTATTAGTCCGGGCTTCCTGCGTGCCATCTGCCCGCGGTTTGGGCCGCACGCCTCTCGATGGTCTGAAAAAGATGCGTGATAATAAAGCATGCCCCGCTTGACGGCTAGCGCCGTCGGAGACCCTTGTAATGCCCGAGCAAGATCTACGTTTACAACAGCTGGAAGTCTGGCTGGATGAGCAATTGCCAATCCTTTTCAACGCCCAGGGTTGGGGTGCCGTACCCCCGGCCACATTGACCGCGGCCAGTAGCGACGCGAGTTTCAGGCGTTATTTCCGCTGGGAGGGAGGGGCACATACGTTCGTGGTCATGGACGCGCCACCGCCCCAGGAAAACTGCAAACCTTTCGTCGAAATTGCGCATCTACTGGCGAAATCGGGGATAAACGTACCCAAAATTTATGCAGAAGATTTGCCACGCGGCTTCCTTTTGCTCAATGACCTGGGCAGAAAAACCTATCTGGACGTGATTGACGCCGACAACGCCGATCAATTGTTTGCCGATGCCATCGATGCGCTGCTGGCTTTTCAGCAGTTGCCGATGGATGCGCCACTGCCCAGCTATGACGTTGCCTTGCTGCGTCGCGAGCTGGAATTGTTTCCTGAGTGGTACGTTCGCCGGCACCTGGGTATCGAGTTCGATACTCGCCAGCGCGATCTCTGGCAACGCGTCAGCGAGCAACTGATCGACAGCGCCCTGGCCCAGCCGAAGGTGCTGGTACACCGCGACTACATGCCGCGCAACCTGATGATCAGCGAGCCCAACCCTGGCGTGCTGGATTTCCAGGATGCAGTCTACGGCCCGGTGACCTACGACATTACCTGTCTGTTCAAGGATGCATTCCTCAGTTGGCCCCAGGCGCGTGTGCGCGAATGGCAGCGTGGCTACTGGGAGCGTGCCGTGCAGTTGGGCATTCCCGTGCACGCCGACTTCGAGGCTTTCCTGCGTGCCAGCGACCTGATGGGCGTGCAGCGCCACCTCAAGGTCATCGGCATCTTTGCGCGCATTTGCCACCGCGACGGCAAGCCGCGCTATCTGGCGGATGTGCCGCGCTTCTTTGCTTATATAGAAGCGGTGCTTGCAGACCGGCCCGAACTGCGCGAACTGGGTGAGTTGCTTGCCAGCCTGCGCGAGCCGGTCGAGGCGAGCCTATGAAGGCGATGATCCTGGCCGCCGGCAAAGGCGAGCGCATGCGCCCGCTGACGCTGCATACGCCCAAGCCGCTGGTGCAAGCGGGCGGCAAGCGCCTGATCGAGTATCACCTGGAGGCACTGGCGAAGGCCGGTTTCACCGAGATTGTGATCAACCATGCGTGGCTCGGTCAGCAGATCGAAAGTTATCTGGGTGACGGCGCGCAGTTTGGCCTGCGCATCCAGTATTCGGCCGAAGGAGAACCGCTGGAAACCGGAGGCGGGATTTTCCAGGCCTTGCCGTTGCTGGGGGATAAGCCGTTCCTGGTGGTCAATGGTGATATCTGGACCGATTACGACTTCACCCGGCTACGTCAGCCGCTTCAGGGCCTGGCCCACCTGGTGATGGTGGATAACCCGGCGCACCACCCTTCGGGTGGTGATTTCTACCTGGACCAGGGTTTGCTTCATGATGCCGCGCCCGGTGCCGATAACCTGACCTTCAGTGGCATTTCGGTACTCGACCCCCAACTGTTCGCGGGTTGCAGTGCCGGTGCCTTCAAATTGGCGCCGCTGCTGCGGGCGGCCATGAGCAAAGGTCTGGTAACGGGGGAGCACATGGCGGGACGCTGGATCGATGTGGGGACATTGGAGCGCCTGGCGCAGGTCGAAACCCTGCTGACTGCGGAGCGATAAGATGTTGTGGCCAGGGACGCTGATCGGCGCCGGGGCTGGCTTTGCCATTGCCAGCATTCCGGGGGCTTTGTTGGGGGCATTGTTGGGGCAGGCGCTGGATCGCCGCTTGCAACTGCAGAGTTGGGCGCAATTGCGCGAACGCCTGGGTGGCCGGCCGGCGCTGCGCAATGACGAATTGCTGTTTGTGCTGCTGGGCCGACTGGCCAAAAGCAATGGCCGGGTGGTGGATGGGCATATCCAGCAGGCGCGCCTGGAAATGCGTGCACTGGATATGAACGAACCCGCCCAGCGCCGCGCTATCACGGCGTTCAACCGGGGCAAGTCCGGTAGCGATCGGGTGCGTAGCTATCTGCGCGTGCTCAAGGCGCAGCCCCATGCGGCAGAGGGCGTGCTGCGCGCCTGCTGGCGCATGGCCTGGGCCGATGGCAGAGCGGATGACGCCGAGCGCGACCTGATTGACCAGTGGGGCAAGTGGCTGGGTTGGACACCGCAACAACTGCACGCACTGGCGTCCGATTACACCCCCGAGCGCAAGCCGCTGGTGAACCGAGGGGGGGCCTATCAGGAGGCGTTGCGAATCCTGGGGGTCACCGCAACTACGGAGCCGTCCGTGATCAAGCGTGCCTATCGCCGCCTGCTCAGCCGTCACCATCCGGACAAGATTGCCGGCACCGGCGCCAGCCCCGCGCAAGTGCGCGAGGCAACCGAGCGAACCCGCGAGTTGCACAACGCCTATGCGTTGATTCGCGAACGGCGCGATTTCCGGTAAGCCTCAGTCGACGGTTTGCGGGCTCAACCAGCCTCGAACCCGCCGATACAACTGCTCCTGCTCGGCCGAGCTGTTGCCGGGCAGGGTCTTGAGTGACACCTGCTTATAGCCTTCATTCTTCCCACGCTTGGCCGCCTGAAGCCGCGCCAGGGCGTTTTTACGGTCCAGGGCATTGTCCTGATAGAAGATATCCGCCGTCGGCACTTTCAAGGCCGGGGCCACTTGTTGCAGATCCGGTTGGCGGCCCACCGGGGTTTTGCCGGCCACCAGCACCAGCTTCTGAACCTGCGCCGGTTGCTTTTCGCTCAGGTAACGTGCGGCCCACCAGGCGCCAGTGCCGTGGCCCAGCAGCACCACACTGCGCGCGCTCTGTGTCTGGGCAAAGGCCACGGCTGCGTCAATCCGGTCGAAAATACGCTTGGCGTCGGTCTTGTCCTGTTCATCGGCACCCGGCACTACCGCTGGGTCTGTGCCTTCGGCTTCGGCGCTGGCGGCTTGTTCGATGGGCTTGGCGGCCGTGCTGCCGTCTTTGCTGCTGGTGTCGACGGTTGCCTTGGGCGCTTCGATCACCCGTGGCGGCAGGGTGTCCATGCTCACGTCCGGCAGCGACAGGCTGAGGCTGCCCCAGTTGGCATCCGGCAATTTGCGGCGCAACGGGCCGATTGCTTGCGGCCAGTCAGCATTTTCGCCGGCGCCGGGGACGATAATCACCACCCCCTCCGGTTCTGCACTGTTGGCGGGTTTCCATAAGGCCAGGAACGAATCGGTGCCGGCCTGCAATTGTTGTTGCTCGTGTTGTGGGATATTGCGCTCCAGCGCGCTGGCCTCTTCCTGGCTGCGCTCGGGCAGCGCTTGGCGCTCCGCAGGTTTTTCGGCGGCGGGCGCGGGGGCGTCAGCGGCCTGAACAGAAAAGGCGCTGGTAAATAGCAGCGACAGGCACAATGCTGGCAGTGCCGAACGGTGGTGAAAGGGCATCGTTAATTCCCGGCCAGAAATGATTCCAGCAGCCTAATGGGTTGGTCAGTATTTGTCAGTGATGTGAGACGTGGATCATGGGTTTTCGCTGTCTGCTGATTATCGGCGGTTTGTGCTGTGCCTTGATGGCAACGGCCGCGCCTGCGCCCGTTGCGCCGAAAGCACAGCTCAATGCGCAGCAGCGTGAGTGGCTGAGCCAGCATCCGGAGTTGCGCGTGGGGCTGGTGTTGCAGGCACCTTACGCGCAATACGACCGGCGCCTGCAACGCTTGTCCGGGGCCAATGTGGAGTTGATGCAGTGGCTGGCCAAGGCGCTGAATATCGAACTGTTGTGGCGCAATTTTCCCGATCAGGAGCAGTTGGAGGCCGCCGTGCGCGACGGCGAAGTGGATATTGCGCCCGGCCTGCAGCAAACCCCGGCGGGTTTGCGCCTGTGGTTATTCACCGACCCTTACATGCGTGTGCCTCAGCATATTGTCGGCGTCCGCGAAGGCGGCGGCGCAGTGGAGCTGGAGAAACTCGACGAACGATCGCGCATTGCCGTGCGCATGCCCAGCGCCGTGGCCGATTACCTGCGCAGCACCTATCCCAACCTCAACTTGCAAGGGGTGCCCATGGAGCGCCAGGCCCTGCAGTTGCTGGTAAGCCAACAAGCGCGGTATGCCGTGGTGGATGAGGCGCAACTGAGCCGCTTGTCCGGCGAAGCAGAATTTGCGGGGCTGGCGGTGGTCGGTGATATCGGCTTGCCACAGTTGCTGCGGGTGGGCACGCGTCGCGATTGGCCGGAACTGGCAACCCTCATGCAGAGCGCCTTGCGGGCGATACCCGCGCGAGACTTGGACCAGTTGCACAATCGCTGGCTGCAACCCCAGTACCCGCGATTGTCGGAATTCCCGGGTTTCTGGAAGAACCTCAGCCTGTTGCTGGGAATCTGCTTGCTGGCCTGCCTCGCGATGGTCGCCTGGCAGCGTCGCCAGCAACGCGGCCTGGAACACGACTTGCTGGCGGCACGGGAAGAAAGCGCCGCCCGCGCTGCCGGTGCCGAAGCCCTGCGGTTGACGCAGTTTTCCATCGATCAAAGTACGGTCGGCATCCTGTGGGTCAATTGGGACAGCCATGTGCGTTACGCCAATCGTGCGGCAGAAAGCATGCTCGGCTACGCTCCGGGCGCGCTGATCGAGCGGCCGCTGGTCGAGGTCGACCCGACCTTGAACATGGATCGCTGGCTCAACCTGTGGCGACGCGCCCGCGCCAGCGAGGAGGGCGGGCAAACCTTCGCCACCGATTGCGTGCGCGCCGACGGCAGTATCCTGCCCGCCGATGTGTCTTTGAGTTTCCTGCGTTTTGCTCAGGGCGAATACCTGGTGGTGTACCTCAACGATGTCACCGAACGCCGCCGTTACGTGGCCGCCTTGCTGCAAAGCGAAGCGCAGTTGCGCGAATTGTCCGCCCACCTGGAAACCGTGCGCGAAGAAGAGAAAGCCCGCATCGCCCGCGAGGTACACGATGAGTTGGGCCAGATGCTCACGGTGCTCAAGCTGGAAACCTCGATGTGCGAATTGGCCTATGCGCAGCTCGACCCTGGCCTGAATGAGCGGCTTAACAGCATGAAGCGCCTGATCGCCCAGTTGTTCCAACTGGTGCGCGATGTGGCCACCGCGCTGCGCCCGCCGATCCTCGACGCCGGCATCGCCTCGGCCATCGAATGGCAGGCCCGGCGCTTCGAAGCCCGCACGCAAATTCCCTGCCTGGTACAGGTTCCGGATAACCTGCCGGCCCTGAGTGACGCCAAGGCCATTGGTTTGTTCAGGGTCCTGCAGGAGGCACTGACCAATGTGATGCGCCATGCCCAGGCGCATACCGTTGAGCTGACCCTGGTGATTGAGGGGGCAGACCTGCGGTTGACCATCAGCGATGATGGCGTCGGTTTCGTCGAAACCCCCGGCCGCCCTGTTTCTTTCGGCGTGGTCGGTATGCGCGAGCGAGTGCTGATGATGGGCGGGCAACTGAGCCTGCATAGCGAAGTGGGGGAAGGCACCACCCTGAGCGTCACGGTGCCGTTGGATGCCTGACAACAAGAGGAAAAACCTGTGATTCGCGTATTGGTAGCCGAAGACCACACCATCGTCCGAGAGGGCATCAAGCAATTGATCGGCCTGGCCAAAGACCTGCAGGTGGTCGGTGAAGCCAGTAATGGCGAGCAGTTGCTGGAAGCCTTGCGCCATGTGACGTGCGAGGTGGTGCTGCTGGATATCTCGATGCCGGGTGTGAACGGCCTGGAGGCCATTGCGCGCATCCGGGCGCTGGGCAATCCGCCGGCGATTCTGGTGTTGTCGATGCATGATGAAGCGCAAATGGCCGCCCGCGCCCTCAAGGTCGGCGCGGCGGGTTATGCCACCAAGGACAGCGACCCGGCGCTGTTGCTGACCGCTATTCGCAAGGTCGCAGCCGGTGGGCGATATATCGATCCCGACCTGGCCGACCGTATGGTCTTCGAAGTCGGCCTGACCGATACGCGGCCGCTGCATTCGTTGCTGTCGGAGCGCGAGTTCTCGGTATTCGAACGCCTGGCCCAGGGGGCCAACGTCAATGATATTGCCCAGCAACTGGCGCTGAGCAGCAAGACCATCAGCACGCATAAGGCGCGGTTGATGCAAAAGCTCAATATCACTTCGTTGGCGGAGCTGGTGAAGTACGCCATGGAGCACAGGCTGCTCTGACGACATGCCCATTAGCGACACCCTGCAAACCATCACCGAGCCCATTCTTGCCGCTTGCAGCTCACCCCTTGTAGTTGCACCGTCCTGTGCCCGCCATCGCTGTAGGGCGATCCCTACCCCCAACCTTCCAACCGGCTGATGCAATTCTCTCCCAGCCCCCGATTTCCGGGGGCTTGCGCCTGGACTACGCTTGTTCCATTGCGGTCCAAAACACAAAGGTGCGGGTATGAGCGAGGCGGATACAAATGATGTGCTGGTCAGCTTTCGTGGCGTGCAGAAGAGCTACGACGGCGAGAACCTGATCGTCAAAGACCTCAACCTGGAGATTCGCAAGGGCGAGTTCCTCACACTGCTTGGGCCGTCGGGTTCCGGCAAGACGACCAGCCTGATGATGCTCGCCGGCTTTGAGACACCGACCGCCGGTGAAATCCTCCTGGCCGGGCGTTCCATCAATAACGTGCCGCCGCACAAGCGCGATATCGGCATGGTGTTCCAGAACTACGCGCTGTTCCCGCACATGACGGTTGCCGAGAACCTGGCGTTCCCGCTCTCGGTGCGCTCGTTAAGCAAGACCGACATCAGTGAGCGGGTCAAGCGCGTGCTGAGCATGGTCCAGCTCGACGCCTTCGCCCAACGCTACCCGGCGCAACTTTCCGGTGGTCAGCAACAGCGCGTGGCCCTGGCCCGTGCGCTGGTGTTCGAACCGCAACTGGTGTTGATGGACGAACCCCTCGGTGCTCTCGACAAGCAACTGCGTGAACACATGCAGATGGAGATCAAGCACCTGCATCAGCGTCTCGGCGTGACCGTGGTGTACGTGACCCACGATCAGGGCGAGGCCTTGACCATGTCCGACCGCGTGGCGGTGTTTCATCAGGGCGAGATCCAGCAGATTGCTGCGCCGCGGACCTTGTATGAAGAACCGAAAAATACCTTCGTCGCCAACTTCATCGGCGAGAACAACCGTCTCAACGGCCGCTTGCACAGCCACACCGGCGAGCGCTGCGTCGTGGAGCTGGCGCGCGGCGAGAAGGTCGAGGCGCTGGCGGTGAACGTAGGTCAGGTCGGCGGGCCGGTGACGCTGTCGGTGCGTCCGGAGCGGGTCAGCCTCAATGGTTCCAGCGAAAGCTGCATCAATCGTTTTTCGGGGCGGGTGGCGGAATTCATCTACCTGGGCGACCACGTGCGCGTGCGTCTGGAAGTCTGCGGCAAGACCGATTTTTTTGTGAAACAACCGATCGCCGAGCTGGACCCGGCCCTGGCGGTCGGCGACGTGGTACCGATTGGCTGGCAAGTCGAGCACGTTCGCGCACTCGACCCACTTCTAGAGGCGAATTGATCGCCCCATGGCTTCACCAACCCTGCACGTGGAGAGCACAACAATGTTGAGATCCCTTAAGTATTCAGCGCTGGTTATCGGCTTGTTCGGCGCGACCCAGGCCATGGCCGGCCCGGACCTGACCGTCGTGTCCTTTGGTGGCGCGAACAAGGCCGCTCAGGTCAAGGCGTTTTACGCACCGTGGGAAAGCGCGGGCAACGGCAAGATCGTCGCCGGCGAGTACAACGGTGAAATGGCCAAGGTCAAGGCCATGGTCGACACCAAGAGTGTGTCCTGGGACCTGGTGGAAGTGGAATCGCCGGAGTTGTCCCGGGGGTGTGACGAAGATATGTTCGAACCTCTGGACCCCAAGCTGTTCGGTAATGCTGCGGACTACGTAAAAGGCGCGATCCAGCCGTGCGGCGTGGGTTTCTTCGTGTGGTCCACGGTGTTGGCCTACAACGCCGACAAATTGGCTTCCGCGCCAACCAGCTGGGCGGATTTCTGGGATACCAAGAAATTCCCCGGCAAACGCGGCCTGCGTAAAGGTGCCAAGTACACCCTGGAATTCGCCCTGATGGCCGACGGCGTAGCGCCCAAGGACGTTTACAAAGTGTTGGCCGGCAAAGATGGCCAGGACCGTGCATTCAAGAAGCTCGACGAACTCAAGCCGTCGATCCAGTGGTGGGAAGCGGGCGCCCAACCGCCACAGTACCTGGCCTCGGGTGATGTCGTGATGAGTTCGGCCTACAACGGCCGTATCGCCGCCGTGCAGAAAGAAAGCAACCTCAAGGTGGTGTGGAACGGCGGCATCTACGACTTTGACGCATGGGCCATTCCTAAAGGCCTGGCGAAAGACCGTGCCGAAGCCGCAAAGAAATTCATCGCCTTCTCGGTACAGCCGCAGCAGCAGAAGACCTACTCGGAAAACATCGCCTACGGCCCGGCCAACACCCAAGCGGTCCCGTTGCTGGCCAAGGACATCCTCAAGGATATGCCGACCACCCCGGAAAACATCGCCAACCAGGTGCAGATCGATGTGAGCTTCTGGGCGGATAACGGCGAGCAGTTGGAGCAGCGCTTTAATTCCTGGGCTGCCAAATAACACCGCTTGCTCCGGTGGGAGAGGCGTTGCTCTCTCCCACCAGGGTTCTGCATTTCCTTTCAAGATCCGGAGTCAGCCATGGCTATCGCCATTCCCAGCACCACCCTCAAGCAGCGCCTGGCGCGTGCCGAACGGCTCAACCGCTGGAAGGCCCAGGCATTGATTGCACCGCTGGTGCTGTTTTTGCTGCTGGTGTTCCTGGTGCCAATCATTGCGCTGCTCTACAAAAGCGTCGGCAACGAGGAAGTGGTGGGCGGTTTGCCGCGTACCGTGGTGGCGGTCAAGGCCTGGGATGGCCGTGGCCTGCCCGGCGAACCGGTGTATCAGGCGCTGAGCGAAGACTTGGGCGAAGCGCGCAAAAACCAGACGCTGGGCGACTTGTCCAAGCGCTTGAACATGGAGTTGGCCGGCTATCGCAGCCTGCTGACCAAAACCGCGCGGGCGCTGCCCTTTACCGAGGCGCCCGGCTCTTACAAAGAAGCGTTGGAAAGCCTCGATGAACGTTGGGGCGACCCCGCGTACTGGCAGGCGATCCGGCGCAATACCAGCAGCCTCACACCGTTCTACCTGCTGGCGGCTGTCGACCACCGTATCAATGACCTGGGCGAACTGGCCCCGACCACGCCGGACCAGGCCATTTACCTGGACATTTTCGCGCGTACCTTCTGGATGGGCCTGGTGATTACCTTCATCTGCCTGCTGCTGGCGTATCCCTTGGCGTACCTGCTGGCCAACCTGCCGGCGCGCAAAAGCAACCTGCTGATGATTCTGGTGCTGCTGCCGTTCTGGACCTCGATCCTGGTGCGGGTCGCCGCGTGGATCGTGCTGCTGCAGTCCGGTGGCCTGATCAACAGCGCCTTGATGGGCATGGGTTTGATCGACAAACCCCTGGAGCTGGTGTTCAACCGTACCGGGGTCTACATCTCCATGGTGCACATCCTGTTGCCGTTCATGATTCTGCCGATCTACAGCGTGATGAAAGGCATCTCACCCACCTATATGCGTGCAGCGATTTCCCTGGGCTGCCACCCGTTCGCCAGCTTCTGGCGCGTGTATTTCCCGCAGACCTACGCCGGCGTCGGCGCCGGCTGCCTGTTGGTGTTCATCCTGGCGATTGGTTACTACATCACCCCGGCGCTGCTCGGCAGCCCGAACGACCAGATGGTCAGCTACTTCGTGGCGTTCTACACCAACACCAGCATCAACTGGGGCATGGCCACGGCGCTGGGCGGCTTGCTGCTGCTGGCGACGGTGTTGCTGTACCTGATCTACAACCGGCTGGTAGGCGCCAGCCGCCTGCGCCTGAGCTGAGGAGACCTTGCGATGCTGATCCCTTATATGTCGCCCGTCGAACGCCTGTGGTTCTACAGCCTGCGGATCCTGTGCGGCTTGATCCTGTTGTTCCTGATATTGCCTGTGCTGGTGATCATCCCGCTGTCGTTCAACAGCGGCAGTTTCCTGGTGTACCCGCTGCAAGGTTTTTCGCTGCATTGGTACCAGGATTTCTTCGCCTCGGCCGAATGGATGCGTGCGTTGAAGAACAGCATCATCGTCGCGCCGGCCGCCACGGTGCTGGCCATGGTGTTCGGCACATTGGCCGCGATAGGCCTCACGCGCGGCAATTTCCCCGGCAAGGCGCTGGTGATGGCCTTGGTGATTTCGCCGATGGTGGTGCCGGTGGTGATTATCGGCGTGGCGAGTTACCTGTTTTTTGCGCCACTGGGCCTGGGCAACAGCTTCTTCTCGCTGATCGTTGTGCATGCGGTGCTGGGTGTGCCGTTTGTGATCATTACCGTGTCGGCGACCTTGCAGGGTTTCAACCATAACTTGGTGCGGGCGGCGGCGAGCCTGGGCGCCTCACCATTGATCGCGTTTCGCCGGGTGACCTTGCCGTTGATCGCGCCGGGGGTGATTTCCGGGGCGCTGTTTGCCTTTGCCACCTCGTTCGATGAAGTGGTGGTGACGCTTTTCCTCGCCGGCCCCGAGCAAGCGACCCTGCCGCGCCAGATGTTCAGCGGCATTCGCGAGAACCTCAGCCCGACCATTGCCGCTGCCGCCACCTTGCTGATTGCCTTCTCGGTGCTGCTGTTGCTCACCCTGGAATGGTTGCGCGGGCGTAGCGAGAAGCTGCGCACTGCGCAGGTATGATGACCATTCAGCTGCTGAATGGCTGACAACCCCGCATAGAGAGCTACTCTTGTGCCAGCCCATCCTTCAATAAGAGGCCGCGCACATGAGTACTTCCTCATTCAAGATCGCCCACAAGTTGCTCACCGGCGCAGGTGCCATCGAGCAACTGGCCGCCGAACTCACACGCCTGGATGTGGATAACCCGCTGATCGTCACCGATGCGGCGTTGGTCAAGTCCGGCACCGTGGCGCTGGCGCTCGAGCATTTGGGCGAGCGCGACTATGAAATCTTCGACCGGGTGCAGCCCGACCCGGAAATTGCCATCGTCGAAGACTGCATGCAGGCCTACCGCGACGGCGGGCATGATGGCTTGATTGGTGTCGGCGGGGGCAGCTCCATCGATATCGCTAAATGCGTCGGCGCGTATGCCGGCTACCACGGTGCGCTGGCCGATCTGTTCGGCATCGACCAGGTGCCACGCAAGGGGCCGCCGTTGATCGCGATCCCGACCACGGCCGGTACCGGCTCGGAGGTGACCAATGTGGCGATCCTTTCCGACAAGGTCGCACAATTGAAAAAAGGCATCGTCAGCGATTACTTGCTGCCGGATGTTGCACTGATGAGCCCGCAAATGACCCTCACGTGCCCGCGCAGCGTGACAGCCGCCAGCGGTGTGGATGCGTTGGTGCATGCCATTGAAGCCTACCTGTCGCTGAATGCGTCGCCGATTACCGATGCCCTGGCGATAGGCGCGGTCAAGTTGATAGCCAACGCATTGCCCAAGGCGTACGCCAACCCGGGGCATCTGCAGGCCCGTGACGACATGGCCACCGCCAGCCTGATGGCGGGCATGGCGTTCGGTAACGCCGGGGTGGGCGCCGTGCATGCGTTGGCGTATCCGCTGGGCGGTCGTTTTCATATCGGGCATGGCGTGAGCAACTCTCTGTTGCTGCCCTATGTGATGCAGTGGAACAAGCTGGCGTGTGTCGAACGCATGCGCGACATCGCCGAGGCCATGGGCGTGAATGTCACCGGCTTGAGTCTGGTTGACGCGGCCGATCAGGCCGTCGCGGCGATGACGCGGCTGTGCGCGGCCGTGGAAATCCCCACGGGCCTGCGCAGCTTCGGGATTCCCGAAGACGCAATTCCGGCCATGGCTGCCGAAGCTGCAGGCATTGAACGCCTGATGCGCAATAACCCGCGCCAGCTCAGCACAGCGGATATCGAGAAAATCTACCGCGCGGCGTACTAGCCATTGAGCCAGGTCACGGTGCGCGCGGCAAAGCATGAGGTATACAATGCGCGCCATCGTGATTTAGCTCAAAAAGGTGCGTCATGCAGCCCTTCGTCATTGCTCCATCGATTCTCTCCGCCGACTTTGCCCGCCTGGGTGAGGAAGTGGACAAGGTATTGGCCGCCGGTGCGGGCTTCGTGCACTTCGATGTCATGGATAACCACTACGTACCCAACCTGACTATCGGGCCGATGGTCTGCGCGGCGTTGCGCAAGTACGGCATCACCGCGCCGATCGATGCGCACCTGATGGTCAGCCCGGTGGATCGCATCATCGGCGACTTCGTTGAGGCTGGCGCGACCTACATTACCTTCCATCCGGAAGCCTCGCTGCACGTCGACCGTACCCTGCAACTGATCCGCGAAGGCGGCTGCAAGGCCGGCCTGGTGTTCAACCCGGCCACCCCGCTGAGCGTGCTTGAGTATGTGATGGACAAGGTCGACATGATCTTGCTGATGAGCGTCAACCCAGGCTTTGGCGGGCAGAAGTTCATCCCCGGCACGCTGAACAAGCTGCGCGAAGCCCGTGCGCTGATCGATGCGTCCGGCCGTGATATCCGCCTGGAAATCGACGGCGGGGTCAACGTCAACAATATCCGCGAAATCGCTGCTGCAGGTGCCGATACCTTTGTGGCCGGCTCGGCGATCTTCAACGCTCCGGACTACCAGGAAGTCATCGACAAGATGCGTGCCGAACTGGCGCTGGCGCGTCCATGAGCGGCTTTGAGCGGCTGTTCCCCGGCAAACTGCCACGGCTGGTGATGTTCGATCTGGACGGTACCTTGATCGACTCGGTGCCTGACCTGGCGGCGGCGGTGGACGAGATGCTGCTCAAGTTGGGGCGCAAGCCGGCGGGCATTGATTCGGTGCGCGAATGGGTGGGTAACGGCGCACAGATGCTGGTGCGCCGGGCCCTGGCCAATCATCTCGACGCCGACGGTGTGGACGATGTCGAGGCCGAACACGCCTTGGAGCTGTTTAACGCCGCCTATGAGAGCAGCCACGAACTGACCGTGGTGTACCCAGGCGTGCGCGACACCCTCAAGTGGCTGAGCAAGCAGGGTGTGGAAATGGCGCTGATCACCAACAAGCCGGAGCGTTTCGTCGCGCCGTTGCTGGACGAGATGAAGATCGGCCGCTATTTCCGCTGGATCATCGGCGGCGATACCCTGCCGCAGAAGAAACCTGACCCGGCGGCGCTGTTCTTCGTGATGAAAATGGCCAACATCCCCGCGTCCCAGTCGTTGTTCGTCGGCGATTCGCGCAGTGATGTGCTGGCGGCGAAAGCGGCGGGGGTGCAGTGCGTGGCCCTGAGCTACGGCTATAACCATGGCCGGCCGATTGCCGAAGAGTCGCCGGCGCTGGTGATTGATGACCTGCGCCAGTTAATCCCCGGTTGCTTGGGAGCGGGCGCTGAGATAACGTTGCCCGACGTTGATTCAAACCCTTCTGGAAATCCCATCGTGGTGGTCACTCGCAAACTCTGGATGAAAGTCATCAAGGCCCTGGCCCGCTGGCGTTGGCGCGCCTGACTGATCCTGGCCGCGCTGCGGCACGTTTGCCTATCTGACCGTTTGACCCTCAAGCCACGAGGCACCTCATGATCCGCGAAGAATTCCTGCGTTTGGCCGCTGCCGGCTATAACCGTATTCCCATGGCCTGCGAAACCCTGGCCGACTTCGATACGCCGCTGTCGATCTACCTGAAGCTGGCCGACCAACCCAATTCCTATCTGCTGGAATCGGTACAGGGCGGCGAGAAATGGGGCCGTTACTCGATCATCGGCCTGCCGTGCCGCACCGTGCTGCGGGTACACGACCATCGGGTGAGTATCACGCATGATGGCGTCGAGATCGAAAGCCATGATGTGGAAGACCCGCTGGCCTTCGTCGAGACCTTCAAGGCGCGCTATAACGTACCGACCATTCCCGGCCTGCCGCGTTTCAACGGCGGCCTGGTGGGTTACTTCGGCTACGACTGCGTGCGCTACGTGGAAAAACGTCTGGGCAAATGCCCGAACCCCGACCCGTTGGGTGTGCCGGACATTCTGCTGATGGTCTCCGATGCCGTGGTGGTGTTCGACAACCTCGCCGGCAAGATGCATGCGATCGTCTTGGCCGACCCGTCCCAGGCGGACGCGTTCGAACAAGGCCAGGCCAGTCTCGAAGCCCTGCTGGATAAACTGCGCCAGCCGATCACTCCGCGGCGCGGGCTGGACCTCAGCCGTCCGCCTGCCGCTGACCCGGTATTCCGCTCCAGTTTTACCCAGGATGACTACGAGCGCGCAGTCGACACCATCAAGGAATACATCCTCGCCGGTGATTGCATGCAAGTCGTGCCGTCGCAACGTATGTCCATCGACTTCAAGGCGGCGCCGATCGATCTGTACCGTGCGCTGCGTTGTTTCAACCCGACGCCCTACATGTACTTCTTCAACTTTGGCGACTTCCACGTGGTGGGCAGCTCGCCGGAAGTGCTGGTGCGTGTCGAGGACAACCTGATCACCGTGCGCCCGATCGCCGGGACTCGCCCGCGTGGCGCGACCGAAGAGGCGGATCTGGCGCTGGAAGAAGACCTGCTGAGCGACGACAAGGAAATCGCCGAACACTTGATGCTGATCGATCTGGGCCGCAACGATACCGGGCGTGTCTCGGAAATCGGCTCGGTGAAACTCACTGAGAAGATGGTCATCGAGCGTTATTCCAACGTCATGCACATCGTCTCCAACGTGACCGGCGAGCTGAAGGCCGGCTTGACCGCGATGGACGCGCTACGGGCGATTTTGCCGGCGGGCACTTTGTCGGGTGCGCCGAAGATTCGTGCGATGGAAATCATCGATGAGCTGGAGCCCGTCAAGCGGGGCGTCTACGGCGGCGCGGTGGGCTATTTCGCCTGGAACGGGAACATGGACACCGCCATCGCGATCCGCACCGCGGTGATCAAGGACGGCGAGCTGCATGTGCAGGCCGGTGGCGGCATTGTGGCGGACTCGGTGCCGGCCCTTGAATGGGAAGAAACCCTGAACAAGCGCCGCGCCATGTTCCGCGCGGTGGCGTTGGCTGAGCAAACCCCGCAGGGGTGAAGCCAGCTGTAGATCAAAGTGTGGGAGGGGGCTTGCTCCCGATTGCAGAGTGTCAGTTACCAATGAGCTGGCTGATCCACCGCAATCGGGAGCAAGCCCCCTCCCACTTTGGTTTTGCGCCATTTCAAGACTTGATCAGAAGTCCAGGCTCACTCCTACACTCACCCCTTGTTGGGTCAGGTTGTCATCCTTTCTCACGTTATACGCAGCCCTCAGCGCCAGCTCTTGTGTCAGCTTGTGGCTGACACCCAGGTTCAGGCGGTCTGAGTTGCTGCGGGGCGTGTAGCCATCCAGTTTGAAGTCGATGCCCGGCACGCTGTTGAGTGAAATCTTCACCTTCTGGGTGTCGTTTTCGAACTCGTGCTCGTGGGCTACCTCGCCAAATACCTGGGTTTGCGGCGTCACGCGGTAGCTGCCCTGCAGGCCGACGCCGAGGCGCTTGGAGTCGCGTTGTTGATCGGCGAAGGTCAGTGCGGTGGAGCGGCTGTCTTTTTCCGAGTAACCCTCTACTTCGACCCGCGAGTAATCGGCGCTGATAAAGGGCGACAGGTGCCAGTCGCTGCCTGGAGCGGCAATGTCATAGCCTGCGCGGCCGCTCAAGGCCCATAGCCAGCCGTCGGTGTCACCTTTCTCCGAGCCTTCGCTGACGCCCAGGGCGAACTTGCGCTTGAGACTGTCGAAGTCCAGCTTGCCGCCGGTCAGTGCGGCATCGGCCCACCAGTGGTTTTGCTGGTATTGCGCGAAAGCACTGCCCATGTAGCTGTTGAGCTTGTAGTCCGAATCGCGGGCGCCGGCTTCGAGAGTCTGTCGATACAGCCCGGCTGCAACGCCTACACGCCAGCTCTCGTTGAGCCGGTAGCTGCCACCGACATTCACGTTGTAGCCATTGCCGTCACCGCTGGCCGAGCTGCCTTGATGATCGAAGTCCAAGTGCTGGCCTCCCCCCGCCACAATCGCTCGCCATTGGCCCACCGCCTGCCAGTGGCCGTTGTCGGCCTGCCACTGATTGCGCAGTTCATCCTGGTGCGCACGCAGGGTGCCTTGGGCCATCTCCGGCAGCAGGCTCAATTCCCATGGCGCCGCGAGCAGCGAATAGGCGTAGTCGGCGATCAGCTGTTGTCCGGCGATGGTGGGGTGTACCGAATCGTTGTAGATCAGCTTGGTCGGATCGGGGTTGGTGCCGCCAAGCCCATAGGTCGGGTTGGCGCAGCTGGGGTCGGTGAAGCAGGTGCCCGTGAGGTTTTGTCCGGTGGCCAGGCCGAAGCGGGCAGGGTCGGCGAAGGTTTCCTTCAACAGCAACGGGATGTTCAGTGGGATGATCTGGGCGTCGATCTGCGACAGGCGCTGGACCAGCGCCTGGTTGAAAAGGTTACTCAGGGCAGTACTCGCCCCTTGTGCCGGCGTACCGTTAATCGCCGGTGTCAGCCCCAGGTCGGGCAACATCCACACCATGATGTAGCGCGCCCCCGCTTGTTGCAGCGCTTGTGCGCTGTCGGCCAGACGCCCGCCTGCGGCAACGGCTTGGCCGGGGCTGAGTACACGGCCTTGCAAAAAGTCATTGCCGCCCCCCGAGAGGAAGTACAGCGCATTGGGGTCGGCTCGCCCGCCGTTGGCCGGTAGATAACCCTGGCGGCTGCGCAGTACGGTACCGCCACCGGCGTTGCCGGGTGGAATCGCCGCGTTGGAGACGGAGGTGATGGAATCCAGAATATTGTCGGTACGGTAGCCGCCGACCGCCCAGTTGTTCCCGTCAGGCAGACCTTGTGCTGCACGAACCGGTGAGGTGGAGGCATTCAGGTCGTTAGGCGTGACGCCCAGCTTGGTACCCAATAAGGTCGATGAAACCAGGCCGTAGCCGCCCTGGAACGTCGGCCCGGTGCGGTTGGTAAAGCGCAAGGTGGCGCCGGCGTTGCCGTCGGGGAACTGGCCGGCGTCGGCGAGGCTGTCGCCAAAAACCACCATGGTTGAGTAGGGAGAGGAGGCTGCAAATGCCTGCGTGCAGGCCAGTGACAGGAGGCAGCCGGCCAATGGAGCGAAGAAAGTCGGTCTGAACATGCAAAATTCCATTTAGTTGTTTTTGTATCGCAGGTGAAACACTAGCAATGTTTTCCGGCTTTTCTTCGACGATTACGGTTTTTTCCTATAAGGAGGCGGTGGTGATGCCCCCGTATTCGTTGCTCCATATTGCACCGCTGGCGAGGCTACGTTACTGTGCCTGAACGTATGAATGAGACCCTCCCCGTGTTGATCATCAGCAAACTCTTGATGCGAGTAGTCAAGGCACACGCCCGTTGGCGTTGGCGCGCCTGACATTTTTCTCTGCCGGCCTGGCCGGACCTGTACCGATTTGCCTTCTGCACCCTCTGTTTGACGCCCTTGCCGGCTCACCCCGGCAACCGGAACGTGCGTCTGGCAGCGGGACACTCTTTTGGAAGGCGGTCATTCGAAATCAGTGAATTCAAGAGGTTTGAACCCACATGTTGCTGATGATTGATAACTACGACTCCTTTACCTACAACGTTGTGCAGTACCTGGGTGAACTCGGCGCCGAGGTCAAAGTGGTGCGCAACGATGAACTGACCGTGGCCGAAATCGCCGCCTTGAATCCGGAACGCATTGTGGTTTCGCCGGGGCCCTGCACGCCGACCGAAGCCGGCGTCTCCCTGGAAGCGATCAAGTACTTCGCCGGCAAATTGCCGATTTTGGGCGTATGCCTGGGCCATCAGTCCATCGGCCAGGCGTTTGGCGGTGACGTAGTGCGTGCGCGCCAAGTGATGCACGGCAAGACCAGCCCGGTGTTCCATAAGAACCTGGGGGTGTTTCACGGCCTTAACTTGCCGGTGACCGTGACCCGTTACCACTCGCTGGTGGTCAAGCGCGAGACGCTGCCCGAATGCCTGGAGTTGACCGCCTGGACCCAGTTGGAAGACGGCTCGGTCGACGAGATCATGGGCCTGCGCCACAAGACGCTGAATATCGAAGGGGTGCAGTTTCACCCCGAATCAATCCTGACCGAGCAGGGCTACGAGCTGTTCGCCAACTTTCTCAAGCAGAGCGGCGGCACGCGCTAAGGACTTTCCATGGATATCAAGACTGCCCTGAGCCGTATCGTCGGCCATCTGGACCTGAGCACCGCTGAAATGAGCGATGTGATGCGCGAAATCATGACCGGTCAATGCACCGATGCGCAGATTGGCGCTTTCATGATGGCGATGCGCATGAAGAGCGAGAGCATCGACGAAATCGTGGGCGCCGTGTCGGTCATGCGCGAGCTGGCGGACAAGGTCGAACTCAATACCCTCGACGGTGTAGTCGACGTGGTTGGCACCGGCGGTGACGGCGCCAATATCTTCAACGTGTCGACGGCTTCATCCTTTGTCGTCGCTGCCGCCGGCTGCACCGTGGCCAAGCACGGCAACCGTGCGGTTTCCGGCAAGAGCGGCAGTGCCGATTTGCTGGAAGCGGCCGGGATCTACCTGAACCTGACACCGGTGCAAGTGGCGCGCTGTATCGACAGCGTGGGCATTGGCTTCATGTTCGCCCAGTCCCATCACGGTGCGATGAAACACGCAGCAGGCCCGCGCAAGGATCTTGGCCTGCGTACCCTGTTCAACATGCTCGGCCCGCTTACGAATCCGGCCGGTGTGAAACATCAGGTGGTGGGCGTATTCAGCCAGGCGCTGTGCCGGCCGTTGGCCGAAGTGCTGCAGCGTCTGGGCAGCAAGCACGTGCTGGTGGTGCATTCCAAGGATGGCCTGGATGAGTTCAGCCTGGCGGCACCGACCTTTGTCGCGGAGCTGAAGAATGACCAGGTCAGCGAATATTGGGTCGAGCCCGAAGATCTCGGCATGAAGAGCCAGAGTTTGCACGGCCTTTCGGTTGAGAGCCCGGCGGCATCGCTGGAGCTGATTCGTGATGCCTTGGGGCGTCGCAAGACTGAAAATGGCCAAAAAGCCGCGGAAATGATTGTCCTGAATGCTGGCGCGGCACTTTACGCAGCGGACCATGCCTATAGTCTTAAAGAGGGTGTTGCTTTGGCCCACGATGCGTTGCACACCGGTCTGGCTCGCGAGAAGCTCGAAGAGCTGGGAGCATTCACCGCAGTGTTCAAGATGGAGAATGAAGGATGAGTGTCCCGACCGTGCTGGAAAAAATCCTCGCGCGCAAAGCCGAAGAAGTCGCCGAGCGCCGCGCGCGCGTGAGCCTGGCGGAGCTTGAGGCTCAGGCGAAAGTCGCCGATGCCCCGCGTGGTTTTGCCAATGCCTTGATCACCCAGGCCAAGCTCAAGCAACCGGCGGTGATTGCCGAAATCAAGAAGGCTTCTCCAAGCAAAGGCGTGATCCGCGAACATTTCGTGCCGGCGGAAATCGCCGGCAGCTATGAGAAGGGCGGGGCGACTTGCCTGTCCGTGCTGACCGATATCGACTACTTCCAAGGTTCCGACTTGTATCTGCAGCAGGCTCGCGCCGCGTGCAAGCTGCCGGTGATCCGCAAGGATTTCATGGTTGACCCTTACCAGATCGTCGAAGCCCGTGCCCTCGGCGCCGACTGTGTGCTGTTGATCGTTTCCGCGCTGGATGACGTGAAGATGGCCGAGCTGGCCGCCGTGGCCAAAAGCGTCGGGCTGGATGTGTTGGTCGAAGTCCACGATGGCGACGAGCTGGAACGCGCTCTGAAAACCCTCGACACACCCCTGGTGGGGGTCAACAACCGTAACCTGCACACCTTCGAAGTCAGCCTGGAAAACACCCTCGACCTGTTGCCGCGCATTCCACGGGACCGCCTGGTGGTTACCGAGAGCGGCATCGTCAACCGAGCTGACGTTGAACTGATGGAAATCAGCGGCGTGTATTCGTTCCTGGTCGGCGAGACATTCATGCGCGCCGAGAACCCGGGGGCGGAGCTGCAACGCCTGTTCTTCCCGGAGCGTGGCGTGACGATCAGCGGTTCGACCCTGGACTGATGATGACCCTGCCCGCAAGGATGACCGTTGAGGCAGGGCTTGCCGCCGAGCAGGCGTTGTTGGCGGCCGTGTGTGCGGGTGAGCAGGCGTTCGGGCTGTTGTTTTGGCAGCCCAGCGATCAAGCCTTGGTCATGCCGCGCCGTTTGAGCCGGCTGCCGGCTTTCGCAACCGCCAGCCAGGTTTCAGCGGATGCCGGTTGGCCGGTACTGCTGCGTGAAACCGGCGGAGAACCGGTGCCGCAGTCGAGTGCGACGGTCAATATCGCCCTGGTCTATGCACCGCCGCGCAGCGAAGGTGACCAGAATCGTATCGAAACCGGTTACTTGCGTTTGTGCCAGCCGATCTGCGATTTACTCAGCGAGTTGGGGGGCGATGCTTCTGTCGGTGAAATCGACGGCGCGTTTTGTGACGGTCGCTACAACGTCAATCTGAACGGCCGCAAAATGGTCGGCACCGCCCAGCGCTGGCGACAGAGTGCTGGCCGCCCGGTGGGGTTGGTGCATGGTGCATTGCTGCTGGATAACGACCGTGAGGAACTGATCGCGGCGGTCAATCGCTTCAATCAAGCCTGCGGTCTCGACCAGCGGGTGCGTGCCGACAGCCATATTGCCCTGCACGAAGCTTTTCCCGCGCCGGATGCGATCGCTCGGCTGGACGCGCTGTACCGTCAAATGTTGGCCAGTTTCCTGCCGGGTTAACGGGTACCGAACACCACCATTGTTTTGCCTTTGACGTGCACCAGGTTGCGCTCTTCCAGGTCCTTGAGCACGCGGCCGACCATTTCCCGTGAACACCCGACAATGCGCCCGATTTCCTGGCGTGTGACCTTGATCTGCATGCCGTCGGGGTGGGTCATCGCGTCAGGCTGTTTGCACAGCTCAAGCAGGCAGCGAGCCACGCGGCCGGTGACATCAAAGAATGCCAGGTCGCCAACCTTACGCGTGGTGTCACGCAGACGCTGGGCGATCTGACCACTCAGGGCGTACAAAATGTCGGGGTCATGCTGGGCCAGTTCGCGGAATTTTGTATAACTGATCTCGGCCACTTCGCATTCGACCTTGGTCCGCACCCACGCGCTGCGTTTCTGCTCTTTACCCGCCTGTTCGAACAGCCCGAGTTCCCCAAAGAAATCCCCGGTATTGAGGTACGCGATGATCATTTCGCGACCGTCGTCATCCTCGATCAAGATGGTGACTGAGCCCTTCACAATGAAGAACAACGTTTCCGAGCGTTCGCCTGCGCAGATGATGTTGTGTTTGGCCGGATAGCGACGGCGCTGGCAATGCATCAACAACTTGTCGAGATTCTTGATCTTGGGTGTGGGAGTAAGAGCAACCATGGTTGTATCCCGAAAGAACTGCAGGGTGTGATTGGATTTGTTTTTATCCAGCGGTGTCGGCATTGATACACGCTGCACAAAAGATGGCAATGCGCCATTGAATTGGCGCCAGCTTACCAGACGCATTCTGATTCGATTGATGATTTTGCCTGGCAAATGCTGTCATTGATCGCTTTCATGCGGGGCGCTGCTGTTTCGAGGCCCTGTGCTAAGCTGATAACCCTTTTTTAGCAGTGGAGTCTGGATGATGAAGGCACGCATCCAATGGGCGGGCGAAGCCATGTTCCTCGGTGAGTCGGGCAGTGGCCATGTCGTGGTCATGGACGGCCCGCCGGAGGCCGGTGGCCGTAACCTGGGTGTACGCCCGATGGAAATGCTCCTGCTCGGCGTAGGCGGTTGCAGCAATTTCGACGTGGTCAGCATCCTGAAGAAATCCCGCCAGGCCGTGGAGAGCTGCGAAGCATTCCTGGAGGCCGAGCGTGCCACTGAAGATCCCAAGGTGTTTACCAAGATCCATATGCATTTCGTGGTGAAGGGGCGAGCGCTGAAAGAGGCTCAGGTCAAACGTGCCATCGAGTTGTCGGCCGAGAAGTATTGCTCGGCGTCGATCATGCTCGGCGCGGCCGGTGTGGCGATCACCCACGACTACGAAATCATCGAGCTGGGCTGACGGGACACGCAAAAGAAAAAAGGGCGCTTCTATAGCGCCCTTTTTTGTGGGTCAGGCTCTTGGTACTTATAGGCGGTAGGTGCTTTTGGTCATGACCTTGGCCAAAAGGCTCATGCCGAACCTCACCGGCGCCGGGAAGCGGAAACCGCCGGCATCCAGTGCGCTTTCTGCGTGGTGTTCTTCATCGATGCGCATTTGCTCAAGAATGGCCCGGGACTTTTCGTCCTCCGCCGGCAATTGCTCCAGGTGTTCATCCAGGTGTTTGCATACCTGATGTTCTGTCGCTGCGACAAACCCCAGGCTGACCTTGTCGCTGATCAAGCCGGCAGCGGCGCCGATGCCGAACGACAAACCGTAGAACAATGGGTTGAGCACGCTGGGGTGGCTGCCCAGTTGGCGAATGCGCTGTTCGCACCAGGCCAGGTGGTCGATTTCTTCTTCGGCCGCATGTTCCATCGCTGCGCGTACTTGCGGCAGCTTGGCGGTCAGCGCCTGGCCCTGGTACAGCGCCTGGGCACACACTTCACCGGTATGGTTGATACGCATCAGGCCGGCAACGTGGCGGGTGTCGGTCTCGCTCATCTGCGCGTCAGGTTGCACAATGGCGGGCGATGGACGGTAAGGTTGGCCGCTGAATGGCAGCAGCGTGCGCATGGCCATGTCGGCTTGCAGCAACAGACGGTCAATCGGCGAGTAGTGACGTTGGGTAGTCATGCTGACCTCCGGGAGGAATCTCGGCGGCCAGTTTACCGCAAGAGAGGACAAAGCGTTTGTGCTGAGTCAGGGGCATGGGGTCGCAGCCTTGGGCCGCGACCTGTACCGCGAGGCTGATCAGCCCGGTGGCCAGTTCATCTGGCGCTGGCCGAGTACATGCATATGGATGTGATAGACGGTCTGCCCGCCATCTTCATTGCAGTTCATCACCACGCGAAAGCCTTTTTCGCAGCCTTGCTCTACCGCCAGGCGCTGGGCAGTGAACAGGATATGGCCGGCCAGGCTCTTGTCTTCTTCGGTCAGGTCATTGAGCGTACGGATCGGCTTCTTCGGGATTACCAGGAAATGTACCGGTGCCTGAGGCGCGATATCGTGGAAGGCGAGGACCTGGTCATCCTCGTAGATGATCTTCGCGGGTATTTCTCTGTTGATGATCTTGGTGAACAGAGTATCCACAGCTGTTTCTCCATTATGAAAGTGCGGGGTGAGTGTACCCAGGCCGTCAGCGCGGGCAATAGGCCTTGTTGATCGCACCGGCGATCTTGCGGGTCAGCCAGCGTGGGCTGAAACGCGGGCTGAAGGCCAGCCAGCGGTTGCGTCGCCCGGGAATGATGATGGCTTTGTTCTTTTCCAGTGCTCGCACGGTATAGAGCGCCACTTCCTCAGGGCTCATCAATTGTCCGCTGCGGTCGATCTTTGCGGCGTCCATTTGCGCGGTGCCGAAGAACGCCGTGCGTGTAGGTCCGGGGCACAAGACTGAAACTTTGATGCCGCAGGTTTTCAACTCTTCGCGCAACCCTTCGGAAAAGTGCAGTACATAAGCCTTGCTGGCGTAGTAGCTGCTCATCCACGGGCCGGGCTGGAAGGCGGCGACTGAGGCGACGTTGAGAATCTGCCCGCCCCCGTGCAGGGCCATCGCGTTGCCAAGGGCATGGCACATGCGGGTCAGGGCCAGGATGTTGACTTCGATCAGGTCTTGTTCGGTCATCCAGTCCTGGGCCAGAAATGGCCCGCTGGTGCCGATGCCGGCGCAGTTCACCAGCAAGTCGATCTGACGTTCGCCTTCTTCCAGTTCCAGCAGGAACCCGGACAAACGCAGGGGCTCGCCCAGGTCACAGGCACGAAACAGCACCTCGACGCCAAAGCGTTGAGTCAATTCGATTGCAATGCTTTCCAACTGATCACGCTGACGGGCCACCAGAATCAGGCTGCGGCCGCGCCGGGCCAGGGCTTCGGCCAAAGCCAGGCCGATGCCGCTGGAGGCGCCGGTGATCAGAGCGTAACGGGTCATGCCTTTCTCCATCGCAACGCCGCCGAGCCTGTGACAGGGACATCACAGGCGGGCGGGCGTTTCTTCACTGTTCTGGAGAGTCTACAGGTTCGGCTGCTTCATCAGCACTTTGCGCGTCTTCTTCATCAACGATAACGCTTTGATCGGCAGCGTCATCGGAGGTGATCGAGCTGTTTTCGTAGCCGCTGTCCATGTTGGCTTCGAGTTGATTCAGGTAACCGTTCATACCCAGCGTAACCACGATAGCCAGCATCACTGGAATAAACGCCAGCCACAGGGTGGCCAGGACTTTTACCGCAGTGGAGTTGCGCGGTGGTGGCGCACCGTATTGGTTGGCGCCAGCGTTCCCCGGCAATACCAGCAACAAGATCGGGAAGACGCTGTTCACCAGCGGCACCAGGTTGAGGAACCATAACCAGCCGGACCAACCCAGGTCGTGCAGCCGCTGCACGGCGATTTGCACGCTGACCCAGAGCATGGCCACGAACAACGCAAAGCCCAGCAGCGAGCCCAGAATGATACCCGCGGTCGGCGAAGCGGTTGCCACGGCAAAGCCGGCAGTGGCGATGATGCCGGAGGCGACGAGCATCGCAACGGTCAACACCAGTGTCCAGGCCAGGTACCGCAGGCGGCCGATACGTCCATGGATGGTGAACACGTTGAGGGGGGCGTATTCCGGCAACTCATCGCCTACGGCTGCGCGCGGTGGGGCATAGGGCGAGGCGGCTGGTTGCGAGAAGTCTGAGGTGTGGGACGATGTTTCGTGGGTTTCTGCAAGGCTGAAGGCTACCGGCTGTTCGGCTTCGATACGTGCGTCGACGCCGGCGTTTTTCAGTGCGTTGAGATAGGTTTCTGCGTCCGGGCGGGACAGGTCACGTTTCAGCGCAACGGGGCGGCCGGTGAAGAGTTTCTCGATGGCCTCGACTTCACTCTTGAACAGCTCGGCGAGGTTCAGCTTGGCAGTGGTGCTTTCGACACCCGGGAGCAATGCTCCATCAAACACTATCTTGAAACGGTTGTCGCTCATGCGGGCATCCTTGTCATTTGTAGTGGGAGGGTTGCAGGCCGGCTGCTGCCAGCCGGTCCGGCAATTGTATCAGCGTGGCCAGCGTAACTGTGTCACCTGCTCGCGGGCCTTGCGGTATTCGGCATCCAGGCGAGCAACGAGTTCGTCCACAGTGGGCAAATCATTGATTTCCCCGACACCTTGGCCGGCAGACCATACGGTTTTCCAGGCTTTGGCCTCGTCATTCAACGGCTTGAGCTTGGAGCCGAAATTGACGTCCGCCTTGCCTTGAAGGGCTGCGAGGTCGAAGCCGGCGTTTTCCAGGCTCTGGCGCATGAAGCTGGCGGGTACGCCGGAGACTGCTGGAGTGTGCACGATGTCGGCGGCCCGCGATGTGAGCAGCATCTCTTTATAGGCATCCGGCGCATGACTTTCGGTGGTGCCGATAAAGCGCGTGCCGAAATACGCAAGGTCGGCTCCCAACAGCTGGGCGGCGAGGATCTCGTGCCCATGATTCAGGCAGCCGGCCAGCAGCAGCGTTTTATCGAAGAACTGGCGTATTTCAGCGATCAGCGAGAATGGGCTCCAGGTGCCTGCATGGCCTCCGGCGCCGGCCGCCACGGCGATCAGGCCGTCAACACCCGCTTCTGCGGCTTTCTCGGCATGGCGCCGCGTGGTGACGTCGTGAAACACCAGTCCGCCATAGCTGTGCACGGCGTCGACCAGTTCCTTCACCGCGCCGAGGCTGGTAATGACGATGGGGACCTTGTGTTCGATACAGATCGCCAGGTCGGCCTGCAGACGTGGGTTGCTGTTGTGCACGATCAGGTTGACGGCATATGGCGCGGGGTTGTCCAACTGTGCCAGGCCCGCTTCGATTTCCTCCAGCCAGGCCTTGAAGCCACTGCTTTCGCGCTGGTTGAGCGCCGGGAAGCTCCCGACCACCCCGTTGCGGCAACACGTCAGGACCAGTTGCGGGTTGGAAATCAGGAACATCGGCGCAGCCACTACCGGCAGGCGCAGACGTTGTTCAAGCAGAGCGGGCAGCGACATTGGAGGTACCCCGTGTGATGTGAAGTTAGAACGGTTTGACCACGACCAAAATTACGATAGCCAGCAATATCAGAACCGGCACTTCATTGAACCAGCGATAAAAGACATGGCTGCGGGTGTTTTCGCCACGGGCAAAACGCTTCACCTGTGCGCCGCACATGTGGTGGTAGCCGATCAACAGTACGACAAGCGTGAGCTTGGCGTGGATCCAGGCACCCGATTGAAAGATGCCGGGGTTAAGCGCCAGCATCCAGACACCGAATATCAATGTGGCGAGCATCGCCGGCCCCATGATGCCGCGGTAAAGCTTGCGTTCCATCACGCTGAAGCGTTCCTTGCTGACGGTGTCCTCACTTTGAGCGTGGTAGACGAAGAGGCGGGGGAGGTAGAACAGCCCGGCAAACCAGCAGACGATGCTGACGATATGAAAGGCTTTGACCCATAGATAAAGCATTTTTGATTATTCCCAGGTTCACGGTAGCCAAGATAGTAGTGGCTGACGCGCCCGTACGTCACGTTGGCGGTTGTCGCAGGACGATACGGCCCCTATTATCGACGCCTTTCCAGTGGGTTCGTTGAGGGCAGGTTTATGGTCAAGGTCGGTATCGTCGGCGGCACGGGTTACACCGGTGTCGAATTGCTGCGTCTGTTGGCCCAGCATCCGCAGGCAGAGGTGGTCGTCATCACTTCCCGATCAGAGGCCGGGCTGGCCGTGGCCGATATGTACCCGAACCTGCGAGGCCACTATGACGGCCTGGCATTCAGTGTTCCGGATATCAAGACCCTGGGCGCCTGTGATGTGGTGTTTTTCGCCACGCCCCACGGTGTGGCCCATGCGTTGGCTGGGGAACTGCTGGCGGCCGGTACCAAGGTGATCGACCTGTCCGCAGACTTCCGCCTGCAGGAGGCCGATGAGTGGGCCAAGTGGTACGGCCAGCCGCACGGTGCACCGCAATTGCTGGAGGAGGCGGTGTATGGCCTGCCGGAAGTCAATCGCGAGCAGATCAAACAAGCGCGCCTGATTGCCGTGCCGGGCTGCTATCCGACTGCGACCCAGCTGGGTTTCCTGCCATTGCTGGAGGCCGGGCTGGCAGATGCTTCGCGTTTGATCGCGGACTGCAAGTCGGGCGTGAGTGGCGCCGGTCGTGGCGCGGCAGTAGGTTCGCTGTACTCCGAGACGTCGGAAAGCATGAAAGCCTACGCAGTCAAAGGGCATCGCCACCTGCCGGAAATCCGCCAAGGGCTGCGCCGTGCGGCCGGTAAGGATGTGGGCCTGACTTTTGTGCCACATCTGACGCCGATGATCCGTGGTATTCACTCCACACTCTACGCCACCGTGGTCGATCGCTCGGTTGATCTGCAGGCGCTGTTTGAAAAGCGTTACGCCAACGAGCCGTTCGTCGACGTGATGCCCGCCGGCAGCCACCCGGAAACCCGCAGCGTGCGTGGTGCCAATGTATGCCGTATTGCCGTGCACCGTCCGCAGGATGGCGACTTGGTGGTGGTGCTGTCGGTGATCGACAACTTGGTCAAGGGCGCGTCGGGCCAGGCGGTGCAGAACATGAATATCCTGTTTGGCCTGGATGAAAAGCTGGGCTTGTCTCACGCAGGCATGCTGCCTTAAGACGGCTTTGTCGCTGTGCAAAAGGCCCGTTGATCGGGCCTTTTGTGTTTTTAATGGCGCTTGAGCAGATTGATATACCGTAACAATAGTTGACCGCTTTTCTAGGAGAAGCGGATAATGCCGTCCATTACGCATAGGGCGGCGCTACGCCGGGAGATTATCAGCATGAGCGTTGAATCCTTCACCCCCACGGCTTTGCAATTCACCCACGGTGCTGCGCACAAGGTGAAGAGCCTGGTCGATGAAGAGGGTAATGATCGCTTGAAGCTGCGCGTATTCGTTACGGGCGGCGGTTGTTCAGGGTTTCAGTACGGTTTTACCTTCGATGAAGATGTGGCCGACGACGATACGATCGTCGAGCGCGAGGGCGTCAGCCTGGTCGTTGACCCGATGAGCTTCCAATACCTGGCAGGTGCCGAGGTGGATTATCAGGAAGGTCTGGAGGGTTCGCGTTTTGTGATCAAGAACCCCAATGCCACGACTACCTGTGGTTGCGGGTCTTCGTTCTCGATCTGATCGATAGCGCATAAAAAACGCCGCTTGGCCTTGATTGGCCAAGCGGCGTTTTGCTGTCTGCGATTCTCAGTGTCGTCAGGCGGGGTAGATCGCACCCAGGACCCGAAGCCCGCGTGCACCGGTGACACTCGGGCGGTTGGCGGCGATGCCTTCGAGGCAGCAATGGGCCAGCCAGGCGAAGGCCATGGCCTCAACCCAGTCGGGGCTTACACCGTAAGAGGCGGTGCTATCGACCTGGGTGTTGGGCAGCAGTGCGGCCAGTCGCTTCATCAGTGTGGCGTTGTGGGCGCCGCCGCCGCAGATCAGCAGGGTCTGCGTTCCGGATTGTGCCGCTTGTAGAGATTCGACGACGGTCAGGGCGGTCAGCTCAAGCAGGGTGGCTTGCACATCCTGAGGCTGGAACGCAGGCAATTGACCGAGATGCTGTTGCAGCCATTTCAGGTTGAACACTTCGCGTCCGGTACTTTTCGGGCCTTTGGTCTGGAAGAAGGGGTCGCTGAGCAGCGCGTTGAGTAACTGCGGCTGGACCTTGCCACTGGCCGCCCATTGGCCGTCTCGGTCAAAGTGGTCGCCGCGTTGGTGATGAATCCAGGCGTCCAGCAATACGTTGCCCGGGCCGCAGTCGAAGCCCGCTACGGGCTTGCCGGTTTCAATCAGGCTGAGATTGCTGAACCCGCCGACATTCAATACGGCGCGCTGACCGGTCTGCTCGCCGAACAACGCTTCATGAAAGGCGGGTACCAAGGGTGCGCCCTGGCCGCCGGCCGCTACATCACGGCTGCGAAAGTCGCTGACCACGGTGATACCGGTCAGCTCGGTGAGCAGGGCGGGGTTGCCGATCTGAACGGTGAAGCCCCGTGCAGGTTCATGGCGGATGGTCTGGCCATGGCTGCCAATCGCACGGATATCCTGAGGCTTGAGATTTTGCTGGTCCAGCAAGGCGTGGATGCCCTGAGCGGCCAGTGTTACCCAGTGTTGCTGGGCAATGGCCGAGCGGGCTATCTCGTCCGGGCCGCTGGCGCACAGGTCAAGAAGCTCGGTGCGCAGCGTGTCCGGCATGGGAATATAGTGGTTGGCGATCAATTTGATCGTCGGGTCTTGTTCGATCAGGGCGATATCCAGGCCATCGAGACTGGTCCCGGACATCACGCCTATATAGAGCGACATACCTTAACGCTTCGCCGAAGCCAGCAAGGTGGACCGTTCCTGATCCATGCGCGCCATCAGCGGCTGGCTCTGTTGCAGGAAGCGTGCGCGCTCGGCCTTGGCGATAGGGTCGGCCATTGGCAGCTTCTGGCCCAGCGGATCTACGTGAACGCCGTTGACCTGAAACTCATAGTGCAAGTGCGGTCCAGTCGACAGGCCGGTGGTACCGATATAACCGATCACCTGGCCCTGCTTCACGTTACTGCCTGTCGATACGCCCTTGGCGAAACCTTGCATATGACCATACAGGGTACGGTAAGTGTTGCCGTGCTGGATGATCACGGTGTTGCCGTAACCGCCACGACGGCCGGCCAGCAGGACTTTACCGTCACCGGCGGCCTTGATAGGCGTGCCGCGAGGGGCTGCGTAATCGACGCCTTTGTGGGCGCGGATTTTGTTCAGAATTGGATGCTTGCGACCCATGGAGAAACGCGAGCTAATACGAGCGAAGTCGACGGGCGTACGAATGAAGGCCTTGCGCATGCTATTGCCGTCGGCAGTGTAGTAGCTGCTATTGCCCTGTTTGTTGGTATAGCGAACGGCGGTATAGGTCTTGCCGCGGTTGGTAAAGCGTGCGGAAAGAATGTTGCCGGTGCCGACGACTTTACCGTTGGCGACTTTTTGTTCGTAGATCACGTCGAATTCGTCACCCTGGCGGATGTCCTGGGCGAAGTCGATGTCGTAGCCGAACACCTTGGCCATGTCCATGGTCATGCTGTGGGACAAGCCGGCGCGCGCGGCTGATTGAGACAGGGAACTATTGATTACGCCGTGTACGTAGGCTGAGCGCATTACGGGCTTGGCGGTTATGCGGTTGAAGGTGAAGCCTTTGGCGCCCCGGGTCAGGGCAATGCTTTCCAGGTCGCTGGTGCTGCTGTGCAGGTTGTTCAGTTGGCCGTTTGGCGCCATTTCGAACTCAAGCTTCTGGCCGTGCTTGAGCTGGGTGAATTGCTTGGCTTGTTTATCGCTGGCCAACACCTCATTAACGGTGGCGGCGGGCAAGCCGACCTTCTCGAACAAGGTTGATAGCGTGTCGCCTTTCGCCACGATCACTTCGCGATGCAGTGGGTTCTTGGCAGGGGCGGCTGCAGGCGGCTCCTGTTCGGCCTGTTGAGTCTCTTCAGGCGTGTTTTCTATCTGTGCGAAGGGTGATTCAACTGGTGCATTTGTGGCTTGTTGGGCGTCGGAAGCGTCTTGATCTTGTGTCAGTTGTTCAACTGGGCTTTCCAGGTCAAGGCTCAGGGATGTTCGTTTGGCTTCTACGTCACTGGAAGGGAATACCAGGAGTGCCAGGCTGAGAAGAGCGGCGATGCCACTTGCGGCGAGCAAGTGGGTCTTCGGGTAAAGCGGCGGCGCTTTAGACGGTTCAGTGGTCATAAGTAATTTTGACTTTGAAGATGAAATGGAAAAGATGAATGACATGATGAAGATGAAATAACTGTATAAAATATAACCAAATCATCTGTGGCGCAAGCTCGCGAACGCTGGGCTTGCTGAGTGGTGTCCGTACGTAGGGCAAAACTTGTAATTAGTCACTGATCTTGTATGGTTGGTTCCCTTTTGAATTCGAGCCTTGCGGGTCTGTTATGAAGTCGGTTGAAGAGCAGCTAGCGCTGATAAAACGTGGTGCGGAAGAATTGTTGGTCGAGGCCGAGCTGATCGAAAAGCTCAAGCGTGGCCAGCCCCTGCGTATCAAGGCTGGCTTTGATCCGACAGCACCGGATCTGCACTTGGGGCATACCGTGCTTATTAACAAGTTGCGTCAGTTCCAGGAGCTGGGGCATCAGGTCATTTTTCTGATCGGTGATTTCACCGGGATGATCGGTGATCCGAGCGGCAAGAGCGCAACGCGTCCACCGCTGACTCGTGAGCAGGTTCTCGAGAATGCCGAGACCTATAAGACGCAGGTGTTCAAGATTCTCGATCCGGCCAAGACCGAGGTGGCGTTCAACTCCACCTGGATGGATCAGATGGGGCCGGCGGACTTTATTCGTCTGACCTCTCAGTACACTGTCGCGCGCATGCTTGAGCGCGATGATTTCGATAAGCGCTACTCCACCAATCAGCCGATTGCCATTCACGAGTTCCTGTATCCGCTGGTCCAGGGGTATGACTCGGTGGCGTTGCGTGCGGACGTCGAGCTGGGCGGTACTGATCAGAAGTTCAACCTGCTGATGGGGCGTGAGCTGCAGCGTGCGTATGGGCAAGAAGCTCAATGCATTCTGACTATGCCTTTGCTGGAGGGGTTGGATGGCGTCAAGAAGATGTCCAAATCCTTGGGTAACTATGTGGGTATCCAGGAAGCTCCCGGCGTGATGTACGGCAAGCTGGTGTCTATTCCGGATGCGCTGATGTGGCGTTACTTCGAGTTGTTGAGCTTCCGCTCGATGGATGAGATCAACGCATTACGTGCCGATGTAGAGGCGGGTGCGAACCCGCGGGACGTCAAGATCAAGTTGGCAGAAGAGATTGTTGCGCGTTTCCATGGCGAAGAGGCTGCGGCCAGTGCTCACCGTGCGGCGGGTAACCGTATGAAGGATGGCGAGCTGCCGGACGATCTGCCTGAGATTGAATTGACTGCTGCAGAGGCAATGCCGATCGCGGCTGTCCTTAACAAGGCGGGCCTGGTGAAGAACTCGGCGGTGGCACGTGATCTGCTGGGTTCCGGCGGTGTGCGTATAGATGGTGAGGTGGTTGATCGCACCTTTATATACGAGCTCGGTGCTACCCATGTCTGTCAGGCAGGGAAGAAGGCATTTGCGCGTATTACGCTCAAGGCTGAATAAAGCTGAAATTAGTGGTTGACGGCGA